>NZ_FOBC01000019.1 GCF_900109725.1 Halomonas daqiaonensis | reverse complement strand
AGGGTCTATGAAAGGAAAGCGAAAGCAAGCAGGCTGGAATGACGACTACTTACTGAGCCTCATTCGTCAGTTCGCTCAACTGCGATAGCCCTGCGGTATACTGGCGCTTTGCTTCACAAGCCGAATAGCCCCATGAGTCGAGACCACCCCCCGGATGAGGACGAGATCAGCGCCTTTCGCCAGGCGCTGCGCGACGCCGGCGTACGCCCGATCGCCAGCAACCGCGCCGACCCCGGCCGCCGGCGCCGGCGGGATCACGCCGCGGCCGAGCGACGGGCCGCCGCGACCACGGCCACTGACGATCTCGCGGCGGCCGGCCGCACCTCGGACGGCCGGGTGGAGCCGGTACGGCCCTCCGAGTTCCTCGACTTCGCGCTGCCCGATCTACCCTGGCGCACGCGTCAGCAACTCAAGCGCGGACGCATCGGCTGGGAGGCAGGACTCGACCTGCATGGCCATACCCTCGAGGAGGCTCGGGCGGAGCTGGAAGCCTTCCTGCTCGACGCCGTGGCCCGCCGCCGACGCTGCGTGCTGGTCGTGCACGGCAAGGCCTGGGGCACCACCAGCGACTACCCCGTGATCAAGAGCCACGTGAATGCCTGGCTGCGGGAGTGGCCCAGCGTGCTGGCCTTCTGCTCGGCAACCGCGATCGACGGCGGTACCGGGGCCATCTATGTGCTGCTCAGGCGGCGGGGAAGCTGGGCCTGACAACGCTCAAGAGTCTTCTTCCCTTTCCTGACCTTCCTTGTCGGGCCTTTTCACCACGATGGACGGGCTCCCCCAGACGGGATGGGTACGCCCCTCGAAGCGGTCAAGCGCTTCCGCGGCCAGGTGCCTGCCGAGGCTGATCAGCGCCTCTGCGCGGTGGAATTCATAGGCACCACAGACCGTCTTGGGCACCTCGATGAGCACATCCGGGGGGTAACCTGCCACCTTGTACTTGGCCAGGGCTGCCTGGGTGATGTCGAAGGAGGCCAGCACCATATCCATCCGGCCCCAATCGCGACGACCACCCTCCAGGGCCTCTTCCATCTCGCTCTTGTCACCACTCTCGCAGTCATCCTGATTGCCGAAACCATCGAACAGTCGTCGTGTTGCCCTGCGAACCCCGTCGATCCAACTGGCGAAGTCGACGCCTCCGGCTTTCCGCGATGTCTCCCGCACCTGCTCCTCAGCGACTTCTTCGGGAGGCAACAGATCATCCAGGGTCACCGGGCGCGGGCTATGGGCGGTGGCATTGACCGCCAGCACGAAGTCCGCCTGCGTCGATACCGTGGGGATGATCGGCAGCGGGTTGAGCAGCCCACCGTCAACCAGTACCTGGTCGCCGCGATGCACCGGCGTGATCACCCCGGGCACGGCGATGGAGGCGCGAATCGCCTCGAGCAGCGAACCTTTCTGGAACCACACCTCGCGCTGGCGAGTCATGTCGGTGGCCACAGTGGTCACGGGGATCGCCAGATCCTCGATGCGTGTCTCGCCGATCAGGTTCTCGAGCTTGTCCATCACCTTGTTGGCCTTCATGGCCCCCATGGGACTCCAGGTAACATCGACCAGCCTGAGCACGTCGAAATAATCCAGCCGACAGACCCAGTCGCGGTAAGCGGCCAGTTGCCCCGCCGCGTACACACCACCCACCACGGCGCCCATGGAACAGCTGGAGATCGCTACCACCTGGTAGCCCCGCGCCTCGAGTTCCTCGATGACCCCGATGTGGGCATAGCCCCGTGCGCCCCCGCTGCCGAGCACCAACGCCACGCGCTTACCTTGCGGGCTCTCAGCTTCCTCTTGCTGGCTCATGGGGCCCCTCCTTGTCGGCTGCTAGTCTCGTTGTCATGCCACCTCACGATGGTGTCCGTCACCATTGCCACAGCCAGCGGTTCCAGATGCAGGTGGTGGCCGCCCGGCAGCACTCGGCGGGTCAACCTTTTTACCGCCGCCCGGGCCTGGTGCGCCCGTGCGCGCTCTCCCAGGATGCCGGTTTCTCCTTCCACCAACAGCACCGGACAACGGATCGTCGCCAGCATGGCCCCCACCTGATCGGGAGAGAGTCGCACCAGGGACGGGCGCAGCAGACGAGCATCGGTGCGCAGCTGCACATGGCCATCGGGCAATGTTTCCAGGTTACGCAGCACCAACGGCCACGCCGTCTCGGCATCGATCGGCGTCGCCCCACCAGCCACACGCGCTGCCACAGCGGTCTCACTATCAGGATAGCGCGGCGCCGGCGAGGAGGGGCGTCGATCGGCGAGCAGGCCCTTGCGCAACTGGGCTGGTGCCTCGTCGGCCTCGCTGGTCAGGGCTCCCAGGCCATCGAGCAGCACCAATGTCTCGACGCGCTCCGGCAGGGCGGCGGCCATCAGGCAGGCCACGCCGGCCCCCATGGAGTGGGCCAAAAGCGTCACCTGCGAGAGGTCCAAATGGTCGCAGGCATCGAGGAGGTCATGACAATAGTCCCATAGTGCATAGTCCCCATGACAGTGACGGGACAGGCCATGGCCGGCGAAGTCGATGGCCACCACCCGGATGCCGAGCGCCTCGACCAGCCGGGGCGCCAGGCGCGAAAAGCTGGCGGCATTGTCTAGCCAGCCGTGCAGCGCCAGCCAGGTGGGGGCCTTGTCATCGCCCCAGGCCAGCGCTGCCAGGCGGCCCCCGGCCAATCTCAGGGATCGGGGTCCGCTCATGCTGACGACGCCAGCAGGTCATCGAGCATGGTCAGCAGGGCCGAGCGGGTTGAATCGGGAAATTCCATGGGGAACATGTGCCCGCCCGGAACCTCCGCCACGCTCACGCCCCGCCGCGCCATCTGGCGGCGTCGAAACGCCGAGAGCAGGTCGGATTCGGCACCGGTCAACACCCCCAGGGGTACCCTGACCCGGCCGGGCAAGTCGCCCAGATGATCGGGCAGGTGGCGAAATATCTGCACCTCGATATCAGGGTCGTAGAGCAGCACCACGCTACCGTCATCCAGTTCGCGAGTGCCGCCATCCACGTAGTCGTGCAGGGCTTCCTCGGTGAAGCGCCGGAAGAGCCCACGCCGACGCAGATAGTGGAACATGGCCTCCCGGCTGGGCCAGCTGTCACGACGCCCCAGGGTCCTGCCGGCCGGGGTGAGGCGGTCGGCCAGGCCGAGTCGCTTGGCCGCCTTCATGACCCAGGCCGTCAGGCCCAGCATCAGCGGTGGGTCGAGCATTACCACACAGCGGAAGCGCTCGGGAGAGTGCTCGGCGGCCATGGCCATCAACACGCCGCCCATTGAGTGGCCCACCCCGACCACCGGGCCCGGGAGATGGGCCAGGTGGTCGAGCAGCTCATCACGCAACGCCAGCCAGTTGTGGCCGACGGGAAAGTCGGGATGATGGCCCAGGCGATCGAGCGGGTGCAGGTCGAAGCGCTCTGCCAGCGGCGCCAGAAAGCTGCGATAGCTCTGCCCCGGGAAGCCGTTGGCGTGGGCGAAGACGAGAGGAATGCGTGAGGTGTGGTCGGATCTGCTCATGGACTCTTCCGGCTGGCGGGCGCCTGGCCGGCACCCTTCTGGCGATAGCAGGCTAACGGGATTATCATGATCCGCCAAGTCGCCCGGCGACGACAGTCCAATCGACAGGAGCCCCTCGTGGAAGACCCTCGCCAACCCGCCCGTGATACCCGCATCCGTAACTGCGTCTTCCTGGTGACCGTGATAGCCGCCATCGTCGTCGGCTTCTGGCTGATGCGCTAAGCGCCCCCATGGAGCTCTCGGCCCTCTTCCTGCAGACCCTGGAGACCACCCTGCCGGTTTTCGCCATGGTGTTCATCGGACTGGGACTGAAACGCGCCGGCTGGATCGACCGGGCCTTCGTCTCCACCGCCTCGATGCTGGTCTTCAAGGCCACCCTGCCAACGCTGATCTTCCTCAGCATCATTCGTGCCGATCTGGCGGCTACCCTGAACCCGGCGCTGCTCGGTTTCTTCGCCCTGGCGACTCTGGGCAGCTTCCTGTTCAGTTGGGGCTGGGCGATCCTGCGCGTACCCCGTGAGGCGCGCGGCGTCTACGTACAGGGCGCCTTCCGCGGCAACTGCGGCATCGTCGGCCTGGCACTCGCCGCCGGCATGTACGGCGACTACGGGCTGTCCGCCGGTGGCCTGCTGCTGGGGGTGGTGATCCTCACCTACAATGTCTTCTCGGTGATCGCCCTGGCCAGCTACCGGGAAGGCCAGCACACCGATTGGCGCAGCATCCTCGGACACATCGCCACCAATCCGCTGATCCTCGCCGTGGTTGCCGCCGTACCCGTCGCTGCCATGGGATTACCCCTGCCAGGCTGGCTGATGACCTCCGGCGACTACTTCGCCTCGCTGACCCTGCCGCTGGCCCTGATCTGCATCGGCGCCACCCTCTCGCTGGGCGAGATCCGTAACTCGGGTCGGCTGGCGATCAGCGCCAGCCTGATGAAGATGGTCACCCTGCCGGCACTGGCCACTGGGGCCGCCTGGCTCGTCGGCTTCGAAGGACGCGAGCTGGGGGTGCTGTTCCTGTTCTTCGCCAGTCCCACCGCCGCCGCGGCCTTCGTCATGACCAAGGCGATGGGCGGCAATGCCGCGCTCACCGCCACTATCATTGCCCTGACCACACTGCTGGCCAGCCTGACCATCACCATCGGTGCCTTCGGGCTGAGCGCCGCCGGGCTTATCTAAGCTCGGCTGGTCAGAGCCCTGCTGGATCCGTGAACCCGCGAAGTCGGGCACCGCCTGCTGCCCATACCTCAGCCTCGAGCTCGGCGACGGCAGCCGTGGGAAAGCCGGGGCCGCGGTCACTCCGCCCGTCTACCAGCAGGCCGGCGAGAGCCGCGACCAGTGGCATATGGCTGACCAGCATCAGCGGTCGATCATCGGGCTCGCCGAGCAGCCACTCCACCACGGCCTCGGGGGAATGGTCGGGGGTGATGATCGGCAGGGACTCGACCACGAGCCCCAGAGGCTCCGCGATCCGCTCCGCGGTCTGCTGCGCCCGCCGGTAGGGGCTGGCCAGCAGGCGCAGGCGCCTGAGGTCCAGGTCCTCACGGGCGGCGAACCAACGGCCCATGCGCTGCGCCTCCTGCTGCCCGTGCGGGGTCAGCTCACGCTCGGCATCGGGGCGGCCCGGGGCGGCCTCGCTGTGACGCATGATCAAAAGCCGCTCAGCCATGACGCTCGCCCCCCTCGCGACGATCCTGCTGAACATCCTTGCGGGGCAGCACGAACTCCACGTCGCTGCTCTGCTCGCCGAGCATCAACAGCCGCGCCATGTCCCTGGCCGGCACGCCCTTGAACAGCACTTGGTAGAGACCCTCGGCCAACGGCATGTAGACGCTGTCTTCGTGGGCCTTGTCACGCACCAGGCGCACGGTGTTAACCCCCTCGGCGACCTGGCCCAGGGCCTCCACCGCCTGCTCCAGAGTCTTGCCCTCGCCCAGGGCCTGGCCTACTCGATAGTTGCGCGACAGGGCCGAGGAGCAGGTAACGATCAGGTCGCCGACACCGGCCAGTCCCAGGAAGGTCATGGGGTTGGCGCCCTGGTCCACCGCAAAACGGCTCATCTCGGCCAGCGCCCGGGTCATCAGCATGCTGCGAGTGTTCTCCCCCATGCCCAGCGCTGCTGCCATGCCGGCGGCGATGGCATAGATGTTCTTCAGTGAGCCGCCGAGTTCCACACCATAGCGGTCGTTGCTGGCATAGACCCGGAAGTAGTCGCAGCCCAGTGCGGTCTGCACGAGGGTGCGAGTCTGTGGATCGTCGCTGGCGATCACCGTGGCAGTAAGCTGCTTGTCGGCGACCTCCGCGGCCAGGTTCGGCCCCGATATCACGCCGATATGTTCAAAGCCGGTTTCCTCCTCGAGGATCTGGCTCATCAGCTTGAAGCCCTCTTCCTGGATGCCCTTGGTGGTGCTGACCAGTATCTGCTCATCATGCAGATAGGGCCGAGCCTGTCGCACCACCTCTCGAAAGGCCTTGGAGGGAATGGCCACCAGCACCAGCTCGGCGCCCTCGAGAACCTCGGGCATTTCGATGGAAGCCACCACCGCGGCATTGATGGCGTAGTCCGGCAGGTAGCGGCCGTTGCGGTGATCGCGGTTGATCTGTGCCGCCAGCTCGGGGTCGCGCATCCACTGACGCACCTCGGCCCCGTTATCGGCGGCAATGCTGGCCAGGGCGGTGCCGAAGCTGCCGCCGCCGAGCACCGCCACGCGCATGGGTTGGTCTGACATGGTCGCCCCAGGAAGCTGAATGGATGAGGAGAGTGTAACGAAAAAACGCCCCGCAAAGGGGCGCATTGAGAGGGTAAGGCCCGGGCCGATGATCCGGCCCGGGCGATCGGATCAGTCGATCAGCGGCAGCAGCGAGTCGATGCTCTGACGGGCATCGCCGTAGAACATCCGCGTGTTCTCCTTGAAGAACAGCGGGTTTTCGATACCGGAGTAGCCGGTCCCCTGGCCGCGCTTGCAGACGAACACCTGCTTGGCCTCCCAGACCTTGAGTACCGGCATGCCGGCGATCGGGCTGTTGGGATCCTCCTGGGCGGCCGGATTGACGATGTCGTTGGAGCCGATGACGATCACCACATCGGTGGTGGACAGGTCGTCGTTGATCTCGTCCATCTCCAGCACGATGTCGTAGGGCACCTTGGCCTCGGCGAGCAGCACGTTCATGTGCCCCGGCAGGCGACCCGCCACCGGGTGGATACCGAAGCGCACGTTCTTGCCGGCGCTGCGCAGCTTGCGTGTCAGCTCGCTGACCGCGTTCTGGGCCTGGGCCACCGCCATGCCGTAGCCCGGCACGATGATCACGCTGTCGGCATCATTGAGGGCGCTGGCCACACCGCCGGCATCGATGGCGACCTGCTCGCCCTCGATCTCCGCCGCCGGCCCCTGGCTGCCGCCGAAGCCACCCAAGATGACGCTGATGAAGTTGCGATTCATCGCCTTGCACATGATGTACGAAAGGATGGCACCGGAGGAGCCCACCAGGGCGCCTGTGACGATCAACAGGTCGTTGGAGAGCGTGAAGCCGATGGCCGCCGCGGCCCAGCCGGAGTAGCTGTTGAGCATCGATACCACTACCGGCATGTCGGCGCCTCCGATGCCCATGATCAGGTGGTAGCCGATGAAGAAGGCAAGCGCTGCCAGCACCAGCAGGGTCCAGAAGCCGGCCCCGTTGAGATAGAGGATGGCCAGCAGCAGCGAGAGGACCGCCGCGCCGGCGTTGAGCATATGCCCGCCGGGCAACTGCTTGGACTTGCCGTCGACCTTGCCGGCCAGCTTGCCGAAGGCGATCACCGAACCGGTGAAGGTCACCGCACCGATGAAGATGCCGATCACCACCTCGACCTGCAGGAACAGCAGCTCGTCTGGCGCCTTGGTCGCCACTAGGGCGGCAAAGGCCGAGAACTGCTCGGTCGCGCCTTCCACGGCCTGGACGGCCATCACCCGGCGACGCTCCAGGTCCGCATTCCAGGCCACGAAGACGGCGGCCAGGCCGACGAAGCTGTGTAGCGCCGCCACCAGCTGCGGCATCTCGGTCATGTCGACCTTGCCGGCCACATAGACCCCGATGCCCGCCCCGATGATCATCATCGGAATCATCCACCAGTAGCCGCCGATGCCCGGCCCGAAGGCGGTGAAGAACACCGCCACGGCCATGCCGACGATACCGTACCAGACGGCACGCTTGGCCTTTTCCTGATTACTCAGCCCACCCAGCGAGAGGACGAACAATACACTTGCCGCGATCGCCGCGGCAGATACGAATCCTTGACCCAACATGTCGTGTCTCCGCCGCTCAGGATTTCTGGAACATGGCCAGCATCCGGCGTGTCACCAGGAAGCCACCCACGATATTGATGGACGCGATCAGCACCGAGATCGCCGCTAGCACGCCGACGACGACGCTGCCGGAGCCGATCTGCAGGACCGCCCCGAGGATGATGATGCCGGAGATGGCATTGGTCACCGCCATCAGCGGCGTATGCAGCGAATGGCTGACGCCCCAGATCACCTGGAAGCCGACGAAGCAGGCCAGCACGAAGACGATGAAATGCTGCATGAAGGAGGTCGGGGCGACCTGCCCGAGCAGCAGCATCAGCGCGCCGCCCACGGCGAGCAGGATTACCTGGCGCTTGGTCTGCGCCTTGAAGGCGGCATGTTCCGCGGCCTTCTTCTCTTCCGGGGTCGGCTCCTTCTCCTTGGGCTTGGGCTTGGATGCGCCGATAGCCTTGACCTTGGGCGGCGGCGGCGGGAAGGTGACTTCGCCCTGGTGGGTCACCGTGGAGCCGCGGATCACGTCATCCTCCATGTCATGCACGATCTCACCGTCCTTCTCGGGGGTGAGGTCGGTGAGCATATGGCGGATGTTGGTGGAATAGAGCAGCGAGGCCTGGGTGGCCATGCGTGAGGGGAAGTCGGTGTAGCCGACGACCGTCACGCCATTATCGGTCACCACCTTCTCGTCGGGCTTGGTCAGATCGCAGTTGCCGCCCTTCTCGGCGGCCAGGTCGATGATCACCGAGCCGGGCTTCATGGCCTCGACCATGTCCTCGAGCCACAGCTTGGGCGCCGGCTTGCCGGGGATCAGCGCCGTGGTGATGACGATATCGATCTCCGGGGCCTGCTCGCGGAAACACTCGAGCTGCTTCTCGCGGAACTCGGGGCTGGAGGGCGAGGCATAGCCACCGCTCTCCGCTCCGTCCTGGCTCTCGTCGAAGTCGAGGAACAGGAACTCGGCACCCATGGACTCAATCTGCTCGGCCACCTCGGGGCGCACGTCAAAGGCGCGCACCACGGCCCCCAGGCTGGTGGCGGTGCCGATGGCAGAGAGGCCCGCCACGCCGGCGCCGATAACCAGTACCTTGGCCGGCGGCACCTTGCCCGCGGCAGTCACCTGGCCGGTAAAGAAGCGTCCGAAGTTGTTGCCCGCCTCGATCACCGCACGATAGCCGGCGATATTGGCCATGGACGAGAGCGCATCCATCTTCTGCGCCCGCGAGATGCGCGGCACCATGTCCATGGCGATGACGGTGGCCCCCTGGGCCTTGCACAGTTCGAGCATCGCCTCGTTCTGGGCCGGCCAGAAGAAGGCGATCAGGGTCTGGCCATCACGCAGCCTCTTGGCCTCTTCCTCGGAGGGCTCGCGGACCTTGATGACCACCTCGGCCTCGGACCACAGCGCATCGGTCCCGTCGACGACGGTGACCCCGGCCTCGCGGTAGACATCATCATTGAAACCCGCGGCCACCCCGGCCCCGGCCTCGACGAGACACTCATGTCCCAGCTTCTGGATCTGCTTCGCGCTCTCGGGGGTCAGCGCGACGCGCGCTTCCCCCCGGGCACTCTCCTTCGGTGCGCCTATCTTCACGTTCCATCTCCTTGCTTCAGGCCGCCCAGGCGACCCCACAATGACGAACCGGTGACAATGCCCGGTACCGATAATCAGAACGCTATAGAGCACCACACCCGAGCCATCGGATCAAGGCCGCTTAGGGCGCGATTCGCCAACGCTGGCTTAACCGGGCCCGTAAAAACGAAAAACCCCGCCAGCAGGAGTTGCCAGCGGGGTCGTGGTCGCTTACCGCGAAACTGCGATGACGCCGTGAATCAGGCGCTCAACAGGGTGTTGAGGCGCTTGACGTAGGCAGCGGGATCGTCGAGGTGACCACCCTCGGCGATGATCGCCTGGTCGAGCAGGATACGCGCCAGGTCCTCAAAGCCTTCCCCCTCGACGCTCTCGAGGCGCGCCACCAGCGCGTGCTCGGGGTTGAGCTCGAGGATCGGCTTGACCTCGGGCATCTTCTGGCCGGCCGCCTCCATGAGGCGACGCATCTGGAAGCCCATCTCGTGCTCCGGTAGCACCACGCAGGCCGGGGAGTCGGTGAGACGGTGGGTCACCTTGACCTCTTGGACCTCGTCACCCAGCGCCTCCTTGACGCGCTTGATCAGGCCCTCCTTGGCCTTGGCGGTCTCCTCCTGGGCCTTCTTCTCCTCCTCGTCCTCGACGTCGCCGAGATCGAGCTCGCCCTTGGCCACATCGACGAGTTGCTTGCCCTCGAACTCGTCGAGATGGCTCATCAGCCACTCGTCGACGCGGTCGTGCAGCAACAGTACCTCGATGCCCTTCTTGCGGAAGATCTCCAGGTGCGGGCTCGACTTGGCCGCATTGAAGCCGTCGGCGACGATGTAGTAGATCTTCTCCTGCCCATCCTTCATGCGCGAGACGTAGTCGGCCAGGGACTGGTCCTGGGTGGCGCTGTCGGTGTGGGTGGTGGAGAAGCGCAGCAGGCCGGCGATCTTCTCGCGGTTGGCGTAATCCTCCGCCGGACCTTCCTTGAGCACGCTGCCGAAGGTGTTCCAGAAGGTCTGGTAGGCCTCGTTGTCCTTGGCGAGCTTCGTGAGCATATCCAGCGCGCGCTTGGTCAGGGCGGCCTTGATCTTGTCGACCTGCGGGTCCTTCTGCAGCAGCTCGCGGGAGACGTTGAGCGACAGGTCACGGGTGTCCAGCACGCCCTTAATGAAGCGCAGGTAGAGCGGCAGGAACTGCTCGGCGTCGTCCATGATGAAGACGCGCTGCACGTAGAGCTTCACGCCCCTTGCACCGTCCCGCTCATAGAGATCGAAGGGTGCACGGCCGGGCACATAGAGCAGGCTGGTATACTCGAGCTTGCCCTCGACCTTGTTGTGGCTCCAGGTCAGCGGATCGCTGAAGTCATGGGCCACATGCTTGTAGAATTCCTTGTACTCGTCGTCGGAGATCTCGCTCTTGGGCCGAACCCACAGCGCGGTGGCCTCGTTGACGGTCTCCCAGGTGACAGTCTCGCTACCCTCGATGTCGTTGCCGTCCTCGTCCTTGGCGGTCTCGACGCTGGGCATGCGCACCGGTACCTCGATGTGATCGGAATACTTGCGTACCAGGCTCTTGAGACGGAAGTCGTCGGCGAATTCCTGGGCATCCTGCTTGAGGTGCAGCACGATCTCGGTGCCGTGGACCTCGCGTTCGATGTCGGCGACGGTGAACTCGCCCTCGCCCCTGGAGTGCCATTCGACGCCTGCGGCCTTGTCGCTGCCGGCCTTGCGGGTACGCACCGTCACCTCATCGGCGACGATGAAGCTCGAGTAGAAACCGACGCCGAATTGGCCGATCAGCCGGGCATCCTTCTGCTGCTCGCCGGAGAGCTGCTTGAGGAATTCGGCAGTGCCTGAGCGGGCGATGGTGCCGAGATTCGAGATCACATCGTCGCGGTCCATGCCGATGCCGTTGTCGCGTACGGTCACGGTGCCCGCCTCGGCATCGTGGTCGATTTCGATGCGCAGCTCGCTGTCGCCTTCATAGAGCGCATCGTTATCCAGCGCCTGGTAGCGCAGCTTGTCGCAGGCATCGGCACCGTTGGAAATCAGCTCGCGCAGGAAGATCTCCCGGTTGGAGTACAGGGAGTGAATCATCAGGTGCAGCAGCTGCTTGACCTCGGTCTGGAAGCCGAGGGTTTCCTCATGAGTGGCTGTGGTCATGTAGCGTGAACCCCTCTGTCGACATGCATGGTGGCGAGAACCACCGATTCGGAACTGTCGTCGATATGGGGCCCGGTAGCGCTTTTTCAAGCATCTGCTTCGAGGTGTTTAACGAGCGAGAAGTTCAGGCGGGCGGTGGCTATCTCGAACTTCTTGCCGATACGCGGGAATGCCGCTAAACGATAAGCTATCCCTAACCCTGACGCACAGCCGCTACCTGTCGGCCAGCGGCGACACTACTCAAGTATCTTGCCATCGGCCACCATGGTGGACTGACGACCGCGAACCACAAGAGGTCACGAACGATATGTCCCTGTCACTCGGCCACTGCAAGACCCTCATCGCCGCCATCCTTTGCAGCCTGCCCCTGGCCGGCCAGGCCGACGACCGCACCATGCGAGAAGCCCTGGAGGCGGCCCGCAACGCCCAGTGGGAAAAGATCGACCAGGACACCATCGAGGAGCATGTACTCGCCGGCTACGTCGACTATCACCGGCTGCGCGCGAACCTCCCGGATATCGACCCCGACCGGGTACTGGCCTACATCGAGCGACATGAGGATTCTCCGCTCAGCGACTGGATGCGCGGCCAGGCCATCATCCAGTATGGCCAAGCTGGGCGCGCGTCCAGCCTGTTGGCGGTCGCCGACGGCGTTCCCGAGGGTACCGCTCGTCAGTGCTACTACTACACCGCCCTGCTCGACCGCAAACCGGAAGCCGCCGCTCAAGGCGGTCGAGACCTCTGGCTCGTCGGCCGCTCCCAGCCGGATGCCTGCGACACTCTCTTTGACACCCTGCGCGCCCGAGGTGAGATCGGCCAGACCCATATCTGGGAGCGCATGATGCTCGCCTGGCAGGCCGGGGAGACCGGCCTGATGAGCTACCTGGGTCGGCAACTGAATGCCGACTGGCAGTCCGCCAGGGCCAGTGTCGAGCGACTCCGCAAGGACTATGCGGCCGTGACGCAAGCCCCGGCCTGCGCCGGGCCCGCCTGCCAGGGCAGTGGACCACTGTTTACCGCGGCCATGCACGGTTTCACCCGCGCCGACACCGAGGCGGCGCTGGAGGCCTGGCGCAAGATTTCCCCTCACCTGTCGCTGGAGGCCCGCCACCGCGACGCCATCGAGCGTGACCTGGCCTTCTACGCCATGGTTCGCGATATCGACCAGCACGGTGGCTGGCGCGACGAGGTCGTGGCCCGCCTCGGCGATGCCGAGTTGCTGGAACTTCGTGTGCGCTCAGCCCTGGCCGAGCGTGACTGGCCGGAGGTCATCGACTGGGTGCATCGCATGCCCGACGAGACGCGGCAGGAGGCGCGCTGGCAGTACTGGGTAGGGCGCGCCTTGGAACAGCAGGGTGATCTCGTCACCGCTGAGAAGGCCTTTGCCGCGGCTGCCAATGAACGCAATTTCTTCGGCTTTGCCGCTGCCGATCGCCTGGATCGCCCCTATGCCCTGAACCTGGAGCGTAACACCATCGACGCGGCGACCCGCCGAGATGTCGCCGACTGGCCGACGGTGCAGCGCACTGAGGCGCTACGGCGGATCGACGAACCAGGGCTTGCCAACAGCGAATGGTACCGGGCCGTAGCCCGTGCCACTCCGGAGGAGGCCCGGGCCCTGGCCGACTATGCCGCGCAGCAGGGCTGGCTCCCCGAACTGGTGCAGACTACCATCGTCGGCCAGATGTGGGACGCCCTGGCGTGGCGCTTTCCTGAGGCCTATCGCGACGACTTCCTGCACTGGGGCGGCGTCACCGGCGTCGACCCTTATCTGCTGATGGGCATCGCCCGGCGCGAAAGCGCCTACAATCCCGTGGCCCTCTCTCCCGCCGGCGCCCGGGGCCTGATGCAACTGATGCCAGCCACCGCCGCCCAGCTCGGCCGGGGCCTGGGCATCGGTGATCCCGGCCCCTACGGCGTTCTCGAGCCCGAGGTGAATATCCGCCTGGGCAGCACCTACCTCGGCGAGCTGATCGAGCGCTACAGTGGCAACCGCCTGGCTGCCACTGCCGCCTACAATGCCGGCCCCAGCCGGGTCGACCGCTGGCTGCGCGACTCACCGCAAGAGTTCGACCTCTTCGTCGAGAGCATCCCCTTCCGCGAGACCCGCAACTATGTGCAGGCCGTGCTCGCCTATCGGGTGATCTTCGAGAGCCTTGCCAGAGGGGGCGAAAGTGCCGGCGTGACGATGCTGAGTCCGGCGGAGAAGACGGTGCGCTATGATCGCTCGCTGCTGGCCAGGAACTAGCCCGGCTGGCGCGTCAGTGCCAACTTGATGCCGAAGCCGACCAGCACCGTACCGGTGATGCCGTTGAGCCAGCGGGAGAACGACGGACTTCCCAGCCAGCGGCCGGCGCTGCCCACCATCACCACGATGGCCACCTGCCACAGGTTAGCGACTACGAAATGTACCCCGGCCAGCCACAGCGACTTGGCCAGTGCTGGATCGCCGGGCGCGATGAACTGCGGCAGGAAGGCCATGTAGAAGACCACCGTCTTGGGATTGAGCACGTTGGAGAGCAGCCCTTCGCGCAGGGGGCGCCACAGCGGCACGGCCTGCCTCACAGCCTGTACACCGCCCACGGGAAGCCCCCGGCCCCGCCGGGCCGCCCTCAGGCTGTTCATGCCCAGCCAAACCAGATAGGCAGCGCCGGCCAGCTTGAGCAGGCCGAAGGCCCAGGCCGACTGCAACAGGATCAACGAAATCCCCAGCGCTGAAACCGTCGCGTGCACGAAGAGCCCACAGCAGATGGCCAGGCTGGTCACCACGCCATCGCGCACTCCACCTCTGGCGGTATTGCGGATCACCAGCAGGGTGTCGACCCCCGGGCTCATGCTCAACAGGGTAATGGCCACCAGGAAGGGCCAGAACTGTGCATCGAAGAACATGGGCTCAGCCGTTGGCGATGTCGCGACGGGCATGTCGCACGGAGATCTGGTCGTTGAGGGTCCAGAAATCGTAGAGCACCCCGAGACCGAAGAGCCCGAACGTCAGCAGGTAGAGAATGCCGGTCAGCCACTTGCCAAGATAGAAACGATGAATGCCGAACACCCCCAGGAAGGTGAGCAGCAGCCAGGCCAGGGTGTAGTTAATGGGGCCGGCCTGGAAGCGCAGGTCGGCCTGGCGGTCCATTGATGGGATCAGGAAGAGGTCGATCAGCCAACCGATCCCCAGCAGTCCCAGGGTGAAGAACCAGATCGTGCCGGTGACCGGCTTGCCGTAGTAGAAACGGTGGGCGCCGAGGAATCCGAACAGCCACAGCAGGTAGCCGATCAGCTTGCTGTGCGTGTCCCGGGAGGAAATTTGCGTATGCGTCATGGGACTCTCTTCCATGGGTGGAACGGGATGGTTGAAACGGGCGCGATGCAGGCTGGACGCTAACCGGCTTAGCATCTACAGTAATTTTGCGGGCACAGCGCCAGTCTCCCTGTGGCACCGTGTTGACGCAACCCTGGCGCTGTTGCACTATCCGCTGCGTTGGTTTGCAAGCAGAAAAGTCGTCAGTTGTATTTCGATTTCTTCGATACACCCGGTGCGCACTTCCCTCTTGCCTTGCCGACGCATTACGGGTCTGCAGCGAGGATACGCCTCGCCGGCCCAGCACCATTATTTAGTTAGTTAAGGAAATCGACGATGGCAACTGGCACTGTCAAGTGGTTCAACGACACCAAAGGCTACGGCTTCATCTCTCCGGACGACGGCGGTGATGACCTGTTCGCTCACTTCTCCGAAATTCAAGCTGAAGGCTTCAAGTCCCTACAGGACGGCCAGAAGGTCACCTTCGAAGTGACCCAGGGCAAGAAAGGCCTTCAGGCCTCCAACATCCGGCCCGCCGACTGATCCTCGGTTGATCCGGAAGTAACCGAGCGGCCTTGCCGAGCGGTTGCCAAGGGAAAGGCCCACCATTCGGTGGGCCTTTTTCATACCGGGCGTATTTGCAGGGAACCTCACGAGAGGACGCCTCAATTGCCGGAGCCGTCCGTGTTATCGAGTTCGAGCGTATCGAGTTCCGACGATGCCCCCGGTGCCCGCTGCTCCGCCTCCTCGAACTGCTCGTCGATCCTGCGGCTCGCCTCTTCGAAGCGCTTCTCGGTTTCCTCGAGGATCGCGTCGATGTCCGAGCTGGTACTCTCCCCTGGCAATGCCTCCTGCTCATCCAGATCACTGCCGGGCGACACGTCGATCCCGATATCCGACTCGATATCGGACGATTCCATGGGCTCGAGCTCCGGTGACTCCATAGGCTCGAACTCGGGCGACCCCTCCATGGGCTCGAGTTCGGGCGTCCCTTCCTCGGCGCTCTCGAACTGCTCGTCGATACGACGGCTGGCTTCCTCGAAGCGCCGCTCGGTCTCCTCGATGATGTCATCGACATCGGAGCGGGTCGTCTCGCCGGGCAGGGCGGCACCCTCATCCAAGGTATCGGCCGGTGACTCGCCCAGGGTCTCGGCCTCGGCGTCCACGTCACCCTCGGCCTCGAGGTCTATCTCACCCTCGGTGTCGACATCCATCTCGTCCGCGACATCCATGTCATCCGCCGTGGCAGGCTGATCGTCCGTGGGCGACTCGGCCTGTTGGGCGGCCGCTGGTTCTTCTTCCACGTCGGCGACAGGCTGAGAGGGCTCTTCCTGCGTCTCTTCGATCTCGGCCGGAGCAGGCTCGTCATCACCATTACCGCAACCGGCGAGTCCGATGGCCAGCGCCATGGCCGCAATCAGCGGTATCCAGGGTTTCATTGCCATTCTCTTGCTCCTGACGAAAGGGTCGATATTGCACCAGAGCGGCTCCGCTGCCGCAAGGCGACGTCGCGCCTCAGGTGGCAAACAACTGACCGGCGATGTCACGGAACGCCTTGAATTCGATGGCATTGCCGCTTGGGTCCCGGAAGAACATGGTGGCCTGCTCGCCGGGTTCACCACGGAAGCGGATATAGGGCTCGATCTCGAAGCGCACCCCTGCCGCGGTGAGGCGGTCGACCAGGGCCTCCCAATCGGCCATCTCCAGCACCACTCCAAAGTGTGGCACCGGCACGCCATGGCCATCCACCGGGTTGCGGTGATCGTCGATTCCCTTCTCCCTCAGGGCAGGGTTCAGGTGACAGACGAACTGGTGGCCATAGAGATTGAAATCGATCCAGGTATCGCTGGCGCGACCTTCCGGACAGCCCAGCAACTCACCGTAGAAGCGCCGCGCCTCGGCCAGGTCGCGGACCTGTACGGCCAGGTGGAAGGGAGTGAGCATTACGGTGTCCTCCGAATGGTATGAGGGTCAGGAGCCTTCATCATGCCGTCCCGGTCTCCGCCTGGCCAGCCGACCGTTCCGCGGACGGCAGCGGACAACCCAGCGTCCAGGCCACGACACTCAAGAGCTCCGCCTCCTCGGGATCGATCCGGCCGTCGTGCTCTACACAGCAGCTCATGGCCACCAGCAAGGGCCTCCGTTCAGCCTGAACAAGGCGCACCAGCCGTGCCATGGCCCAGTCGAGGTCGCTGGCAAGGGCCGGCTCGCTGACGAAATCCAGGGTCACGCCCAGCACCGAGGCGAGCCGCTCGACGGCGGACCGGGCCTGCTCCTCGTCCTGCTGGCCGGCCCGCGCCAACGTCGAGAGCAGCAGCGACAGCGGTCCGGCCAGGTCCGCCAGGTGACGATCACGACGAGCTCGCCGCTCCCCCTGAATGCCCTGGATCACCAGCCGGTGCAGGGCCCACTGCAGCGCACCAGCGCGAATCTCCAAGGCCATCAGCCGGCGCAGGCAGGCCTGGAAGCGGGCATGCTGGGCCGCGGAGAGCTGTCGCAGTGCCGGCAGTGCCAGCTCGATCAGTGGCAGTCGCTGTCCGGGCGCCAATCCCGACAAGGGAGCGTCGAGGACCTCGAGCTCACGGAGCACCTCGGGCAGCGCCTGGCCCTTCAGCGCCTGGCGTTGAGCCTCGCGACTGCTGGGGTCAGCCCCCATCAGGATCCCGTAGACCAGCGCCCGGGCGGCAAAGGGCTCATGGGCGGCCTCGAACAGGCGCTCGTCGATCTCGCCGAGGCGCCGGCGAGCATGGGCGATATCCTCGGCACTCGGCCGACCCACGCTGGCCACCACCGCCGCGGCCAGCGCCCCCGAGGCCTGAGGGGTGCTTCCTTGCGCCCCGCCGGGCGTGGGAGTAGCAGACTGCTGGGGCCGTGGCACGCGGATCGTCGGAGGAGGCGGCAGGCTGCCGTCCCAGCTCGGCAGGACCTGGCGAATCCGCGCCTCCAGGGGAGGGTGGGTGGCGGTCAGGCGCGACAGGGAGCGGACACCGCTGCCAAAATAGAGGTGGCTGAACTCCGCGGCATGAGAGGCCAGCAGCCGCGAACCAAGGCGGTGCGCGGCCAGCACCTTCAACGCCCCGCCGATGCCTTCGGGGTTGCGGGTGTACTGCACGGCGCTGGCATCGGCCAGGAACTCGCGCTGACGACTCACCGCGGCCTTGATCAGATTGCCGCACAGGGTGCCGGCATAACCCACCACCATCAGTGCCGCTCCAAGGCCCAGCACCGCGGCATGTCCCCTGCCCCGTCGAGAGCGCATGCGGCGTCCACTACCCGAGGCATGCAGCAGCATGCGACCGATCAGGCCGATCACCAGGATGCCGTGAAGCAGCGCCACCAGCCGCAGGTTGATCCGCATGTCGCCGTGGAGGATGTGGCTGAACTCATGGGCGATCACCCCCTGCAGCTGATCGCGGTCGAGGGCTTCGATGGCGCCACGGGTGACGCCGATGGCCACATCGTCGAGCTCGTGTCCGGCTGCGAAGGCGTTGATCGCCGGGTCCTCCAGCAAATAGACCAGTGGCACCGGCATGCCGGAGGCAATGGCCATCTCCTCCACCAGGTTGATCAGCTGGCGTTCATTGACATCACGAGTCTCGAGATTGAGCGGGCGACCGCCCAGGGCCTCGGCCACCACACTGCCCCCCGCGCGCAGTTGCAGGTGCCGGACGAGGCTCCCCAGTCCCACTACCAGGATCACAACCGTCGCCACCGCGAGAAGCAGTCGCGACTGCAGGGCTCGCTCTAGGGCGGCTCCGGTATAGGGACCCCCATCGAGCAGCACCACCGCAATGGCCACCACCACGGAAGTGACGACGATCAGCACCACCACCGCCAGCCCCAGCAGCAGGACCAGCCGACCGGTCAGGCGACGGGCGCGATCCTGGGCCGTGAAGAAGTCCATGAGGGCCGGTTCAGAAGCTCACCCGGGGCGCCGACTGGATTTCGGCGCTGTCGGCGAACTCCAGCAGGGCCGCATCCTGCTTGTGGCCGAAGGAGCCGGCCAGCAACACCGGGGGAAAGCTCTGACGATAGGTGTTGTACTGCATCACCGCATCGTTGAAGGCCTGGCGAGCGAAGGCCACCCGGTTCTCGGTGCTGGTGAGGGTCTCGGAGAGCTGTTGCATATTGTCGGAGGCCTTGAGGTCCGGGTAAGCCTCCATCACCACGTTGAGGCGCCCGAGGGCCGCGCCCAGCGCATCCTCGGCGCCGGCCAGTTCGGCCATGGCACCTGGCTCGCCGGGGCGCGACGCGGCATTCCGCAGGCCGACCTCGGCGGCGTTGCGCGCCTCGGTCACCGCCTGCAGGGTCTCGCGCTCGTGGCTCATGTAGGCCCTGGCGGTCTCCACCAGGTTGGGAATCAGGTCATGCCGACGCTTAAGCTGCACCTCGATCTGAGCGAAGGCATTCTGGTAGCGATTCTTGAGTGTCACCAGGCGATTGTAGATGGAGACGCCGTAGATCAGCAGGGCACCCACCAGCACGACGGGGATGATCAGCGATAGGTCCATGGTGTCGTGACTCCTTGCCGACAGAGGATGAGTACCTTGATCACTCGCCCCCGAGCCGTTGTTCCTGAATCCAGAGTGTAACGCCGCATGAGCGAGTGCAGGCAGTTTTCAGACAAAGCGTAGGCCTGACCCTGGGACATTGCCTCATGGCGGGTGCGAGAAGAGCGGACAATCTTGCGGGACTGCCAGCGCCAATGCACCAGGGCTGATGGCCACCTGAAACCGCCGTCGGTGCACGGGCTCGCCATCCAGAGTCACCGGCAGCTCCTCCTCTGCCTCGAAGGCCAGCCAGTCCGAGCGGAAGGCATCGACGTAGCTGCCCCGGGCGGGACGCGACGCCAGCTCTTGGCGCATGGCGCGTAGCCGTCCCAGGGAGGTGACATCATGCAGCAGCAGCACGTCGAGCAGACCGTCGTCCAGCGTGGCCTGTGGCGTCAATTCCTGTCCACCGCCCGACTGGCGGCCATTGCCGATAGCCAGCATGAAGACCTCGGCGCGGCGCTCACCCCCCTCCCAGCGAAGAACGCCGGGGTAATGCCGAAAGCCCCAGGCCTTGATGGCACCGATCAGCGAGTAGGCACCTCCACCTAGCAGGCGCTTGAGAGCCTTGGGGGTGGAGGAGGTGATCTCGGCACCGAAGCCACAGGTGGCCATGTTGAGGAAGTGCCAGTCATCCAGTCTCGGCACGTCGACATACCGCTCGGGAAGGTGAAGGGCCGAGGCCAGGGCAGATTCGCAGGCCAACGGCAGCCCCAGCGAGGTAGCCAGATCATTGGCGCTGCCCAGGGGCAAGATTCCCAGGATGGGCCGTTGCTCGGGAGAGAGCCTCATCAAGCCATTGACCACCTCGTTGATCGTGCCATCACCACCGCCGACGATCACCCGCTCGACGCCGTCGTGGCCAGCCTGCTCCGCCATGCAGGCGGCATCACCCTGCTCCCAGGTGACGCTGACATCGATGCTGTCTCCCGCCTTGCGACGGGCAAACACCGCCTCCCTCACCGCCGGCAGCTGCGCCGCCTTGCCATTGAGGATCAACCTGGCCATTCGCGCTCCTCTCGCCTGTTTCGTCCTATTCAAAGCATGACACCGATACCGAATATAACGGCATACGTCGAATCATGAATGCCAATCAGCTTACGATTTCCCTACACTACCTGTCTTTGCGAAGCATGCTGAACAGGGAGCGGGCATGATCGAACCGGCCTTTCTTCTCGCCGCCTTTCTTGGCGGCATGGCGGCTCTGGGGCTACGTCTACCGCCCATGGTTGGCTTCCTCGCTGGCGGCTTTGTGCTCAACGCCCTGGGGTACGACAAGACCCCACTGCTCGACACCCTGTCAGGCATCGGGGTCACGCTGCTGCTGTTCACCATTGGCCTGAAGCTCGACGTGCGCACCCTGTTGCGCCGGGACGTCTGGGGTGGCGCCTCCCTGCACATGCTGGCTTCAACGGTACTGATGGTGGCGCTGCTTTCGCTGTTCAAATGGCTGGGGCTGGGACTGCTGGACGGAACGGGCTGGCACACCCTGACTCTGCTGGGATTCGCGCTCTCGTTTTCCAGCACCGTCTTCGTGGTAAAGGTGCTCGAGAAGCGCAGCGAGACCCAGACGGCCTACGGGCGCCTTGCCATCGGCGTGTTGATCATGCAGGACATCTTCGCAGTGATCTTCATTACCGCCTCCACCGGGGAACTACCCAGCCCCTGGGCCCTGGGCCTGGTGTTGCTGATCCCCCTGGCACCCGCACTGCGTGCCCTGCTCGATCGGCTCGGCCATGGTGAAATGCAGATGCTGTTTGGCATGCTGCTGGCCCTCGTGCTGGGCTATGCCCTCTTCGAATCGGTCGGCGTGAAGGGCGACCTGGGGGCCCTGATCATCGGGCTACTGCTGGCACCCCACCCCGCGGCGCAGACCCTCGCTCGCTCGATGTTCAGCCTTAAGGAGCTGTTGCTGGTGGGGTTCTTCCTGAGCATCGGGCTGACGGCGATGCCCAGTACGGAGATGCTCGGTATCGCCATGCTGCTGGTGTTTGTCTTGCCGCTGAAGAGCCTGATCTACCAGCTGATCTTCATGCGTTTCCGGATGAGACACCGCACGTCTCTGCTGGCCACCCTGAGCCTGTCCAACTACTCGGAGTTCGGCCTCATCGTGGGCGCCATCGCCGTGTCACGTAACTGGCTCCCGGGGGAATGGCTGGTGGTGATTTCTCTGGCGGTAGCGCTGAGTTTCGGGTTCTCGTCGATACTCAATGGCTTCAGCGAGCGGCTCTATCGCTGGCTTGAACCACGGCTCCCGCCCATCGACATGGATGAACTCTCACCAAGCGATCGCCCGATCGAGGTCGGCGATGCCGAGGCAGTCGTCCTGGGCATGGGCCGCATCGGTCGTAGCGTCTACCGTCGCTTGCAGAAGGAATATGGACTTCGTGTCCTGGGTATCGACAGCAATCCCCAGAGCGTCAAGAAGCTAGGGGAACGAGGCTTCAATATCCTCGAAGGTGACGCCGTAGACTCGGACTTCTGGGACAAGCTGCTGATGTCCCATGGCGTTCAGGTGGTGGTGCTGGCCATGCCTCATCATGCCGGTAACCTCTTCGCCCTGAAGCAGCTGCGTTCCAGGGAGTTCCCGGGCAAGATCACCGCCGTAGTGGAATACCCCGAGGAGATTGAACCGATCCGCGAACTCGGCGCCAATGCGGTCTTTCATGTCTATGACGAGGCCGGCCGGGCGCTGGCGGACAGCGCTGCCGAAGAGGCAGGAGTCGTCTCCCGTGCCAGTCAACTAGGGTAAGCGGCTTGTCACCCTGAGGTGCTTCTCGCGATACTCGGCATACGATCTCGATCTCTCCCTTCTCTGGAACTCCAAGCCATGGACGACGTCTTCGCCTTCATCGGCAACGCCTTCGGTGAATTCATCCGATTCATCGTCGATGGCCTCACCGGCTTCTTTGCGGGCATCGGCGATGCGGCCCGCAGCTTCATGCAAGGCCTTTCCGATTCGCTGGGCATTCCCCTAACGCTGATCAATCTGGTGGTGCTGGTAATCGGCCTGTGGCTACTTTGGAAAGGCGTCGCCGCACTGATGCGAACCGCCATCCTCGCCACCCTGATCTGGTGGCTGCTGGGGGTGACGGTGCTCAGCTGGCTGATCCGGTGATTGGGCGGAGGATTTGCTGCTGCATTTAATGCACTGAAAGCACCGCCCGCTGGCCGGTGCTTGTTTTTTGAAGCAGCAAATCGCTCTTTCTCAGGCGAGAGCTTTCTCCACCACCTCATAGACATTCGGTGAGAGCTCCTCCGCGCGGATGCGTTCGAGTTCTCCCTTCATCAGCTCCTGGCGCGTCTCGTCGAAGCGTGCCCAGCGCGTCAGCGGGGTGATCATGCGGGCGGCGATCTCCGGATTGAGGCGGTTGAGCTCGATCACGGTATCGGCGAGCAACCGATAGCCTGCCCCGTCATCGCGGTGAAAATTCACCGGATTCTGGTTGGCGAACGTCCCGATCAACGCGCGTACCTTGTTGGGATTCTTCAACGAGAAGGCCGGATGCTCCATCAGGAACTTGACGCGATCGAGTACGTCCGGCTGCGGGCGGCTGACCTGGATGGCGAACCACTGGTCCATCACCAGCGGGTCATGGGCCCACTTCTCGCCGAAGGCCTTGAGGGCCGGGTCGGCGATGTCACCGCGTGAGCTGTGCACCAGCAGAGTCAGCGCATGGCGCACATCGGTCATGTTGTGGTCGGCCTCGAACTGCTCGTGGGCGAGTTCGAGCCCGGCCTCGTCCTCGATGGCCATGAGATAGGAGAGCGCCACGTTCTTCAGGCTACGTGCGGCGATCTGCTCGGGCTCCGGGGCATAGGGAGCGTCGATTCCATGCGCCTCATAGACCCGCAGGAAGTCGTCGCGCAGCGCCAAGGCAAGGCGTTGCTTGACGAAGGTGCGAGCCGCATGGATGGCATCCACGTCGACCAGTGCCTGCTGCTCGGCGATGTAGGCCTCGGAGGGCAGCGTCAGCATCTGGGCCAGCACTGCCTTGTCGTCAGCCTCCGCCGCCAGCAGGCTACGGAAGGCCTCGACCACCCGCGGGTCCATCACCTTCTCGACGCCATTGCGATGGGCCGCGATCAGGTCTTCCAGCGCCAGCAGGGCCAGACGCTGCCCGGCGTCCCACCGGTTGAAGCCGTCGGAGTCCTTGGCCTGCAGGAACGCCAGGTCCTCGCGGCCGTAGGGGAAGTGCAGCCTGACCGGCGCCGAGAAGCCGCGCAGCAACGAAGGTATCGGAGCCTCGCTGACATCGGTGAAGAGGAACTCCTGCTCTTCCTCACGCAGGTGGATCACCGCGTCGCTGCCCAGCGACTCGCCATCCAGGGTCAGCCGCAGGTCGCGACCGGACTTGGTACCCACCAGGCCCAGATGCACCGGGATGTGCAAGGCCTGCTTGTCCGGCTGGCCCGGCGTCGCCGGGGTTCGCTGACGCAGGATGAGGCGGTACTCGGCGGTGGCATAGTCGTAATCGCCGTGGGCGTCGATCTCCGGCGTACCCGCCTGGGAGTACCAGAGCATAAACTGGGAGAGATCCTGGCCCGAGGCCTCGGCCATGCAGTCCACGAAATCCTCGATGGTCACGGCCTGGCCGTCGAAGCGCGCGAAGTAGAGGTCACTGCCGCGACGAAAGGCCTCCTCCCCCACCAGGTTCGAGAGCATGCGCACGATCTCGGCACCCTTCTCATAGATAGTCAGGGTGTAGAAGTTGCCGATCTCGATGTAGTGGTCGGGCCGCACCGGGTGAGCGGTGGGACCGGCGTCCTCGGCGAACTGCGCGGTGCGGAAGAAGGAGACGTCCTCGATGCGCTTGACCGGCGCCGAGTTGGTGTCCGCCGAGAAGCACTGATCACGGAACACCGTGAAGCCCTCCTTCAGGGAGAGCTGGAACCAGTCACGACAGGTGACCCGGTTGCCCGACCAGTTGTGGAAGTACTCGTGGGCGACAATGCCCTCGACGCTCTGGAAGGCCGCATCGGTGGCGGTGTGGGGATGCGTCAGCACTGCCGCCGAGTTGAAGATGTTGAGGCCCTTGTTCTCCATGGCGCCCATGTTGAAGTCGTTGACCGCCACGATCATGAACAGGTCGAGGTCGTATTCCCGGCCGTAGGCCTCCTCGTCCCACTGCATGGCACGCTTCAGGGACGCCATGGCATGGTCGGTCTTGTCGAGGTTCTCCTCCTCGACCCAGATCTGCAGGATGACATCACGCCCGCTGGCGGTAGTGAAGTGATCCTCGACCTTGCTGAGGTCACCGGCCACGAGGGCGAACAGGTAGCTGGGTTTGGGGTACGGGTCTTCCCAAGTGACGAAGTGGCGACCGCCGGGCAACTCGCCACGTTCCACCGGGTTGCCATTGGAGAGCAGCACTGGCTCCTGCTCCGCGCGGCCAATCACAGTGGTGGAGAAGGTGGCCATGACATCGGGACGATCCGGATAGAAGGTAATGCGGCGGAAGCCCTCGGCCTCGCACTGGGTGCAGAACATGCCGCTCGAGCGGTAGAGCCCCGACAGGGCCGTGTTAGCGTCGGGCGAGATCTCGACCTCGGTGTCGAGCAGGAAAGCTTCCGGCACCCGATGCACGACCAGTCTGGCCTCGTCGACCTCGTACTCGTCCGGCTGCAGCGGCTGACCGTCGATGGCGATGGCCTTGAGTGCCAGCTGCTCGCCGTCGAGTTCCAAGGGAACACCGGGCTGATGCTCCGGGTGGCGCTCGACGTGCAGACGCGCCTTGACCCGGGTGGCATTCGGGTCGAGGTCGAAGGTCAGTTCGGTACGGGTCACACGGTAGGCGGGCGGACGGTAGTCACTCAGATAGGTCGGCTGCGGTTCTGACATCGAGGATGGCTCCTGTCGGTGATAGCCAACCATTGTACGGGGCCCCGCGCCCGGAGCTCAAAGCAATGCGAAGAACGCCCTCGATTACTGGGTGACAACGGGTTCGGGACGCGACAGGATCCAGACCCCCACCAGGAAGAGACCAGCGATGAGCGACAGCTTGAGCCACCAAAGGCTCACGGTGAATGCCAATATCAGCATCGAGGCAATCAGCATGGCGGAGGCGAGCCACTTGGCATGACGGGGAATCGCCCGCTCACACTCCCAAGCCACCACGGCGGGGCCAAAGCGTGGATGCTCACGGATCCACAGGGCGAAGCGCGGTGACCCCTTCGAGGCCGCCCACACCGCCAGCAGCATGAAGCAGGTGGTCGGCAGCAGCGGCAGAAAGGCACCCACCACGCCCAGCCCGAAACTGACCCAGGCCAGGGCGAGGAAGGCGATACGACGAACGACGGGCATCAATCGCTCACTCCCGAAAGACCGATATTCCCTTCATTGAAGAGCATTTTGCCACCCCGTGCCAATCGCCAACGCCTATGAATCCCATCGTGCTGTCCTGGATCAAGGCCTCGACGGCGGCCCTCAGTCACGGAAGTTATCGAACTGCAGCGGCAGGTCGGGGCCGCTCTCCCCGCGCAGCAGGGCCATGACGGCCTGGAGGTCATCGCGCTTCTTGCCGGTAACCCGAACCTTCTCCCCCTGAATCTGGGCCTGCACCTTCAGCTTGCTCTCCTTGATGCGCTTGACGACGTCCTTGGCCTCCTTCTGATCGAGTCCCTGCTTGAGGGTCACCTCCTGGCGCGCCCGGACCCCCGAGAGCTCCGGTTCCTGGACATCCATGCAGCGGGCGTCGATGCCGCGTGCAATCAGCTTGTTGCGTAGCACGTCGAGCATCTGCTTGAGCTGGAAGTCGACCTCGGCTTCGAGGGAGACAGTCTCGCCATTGAGCTCGAAACTCGCCGTGACGCCCTTGAAATCGAAACGGGTCTGGATCTCCCGGTTGGCCTGATCCACGGCATTGCTGGCTTCGTGCTTGTCGAACTCGGAAACAATATCGAAGGAGGGCATAGGCAGTCCCAGTAGATGGATGATAGAGGATTGGTCGATGGTGCAGGGAGACGAATAACGTGATTCTATCAGCCCTCATCCGCCTGCGCGGCCTCCTTCTCGGGCAGCAACGCCTTGGCCATCTGCCAGCCAGCACAGCCGTCCTCGTAGTAGTCGCTCAGCCAGCGCTCCGGACGAAAGCCCATCCGGCGGTAGAGTTCCAGCGCCACGCTATTGTCGACGCGCACCTCGAGGCCCAGCACCTCGGCGTCATGCTCTCGTGCCTCGGCCTCAAGGGCTTCCAGCAGCCGCCGGCCCAAGCCAGTACCCCGAGCCTCGGGATGCACGCAGAAGGAATAGAGTCGGGCACGACGGGTGCCGCGTCGAAACAGCAGGGTGCCATAGCCCAGCAGCCGCATTGGCGAGAGATCCTCGGCATCGCGCTCCGCGACCAGGGTCAGGGCATTTGCGCGGTTGAGCAGATGCCAGAGCTGGCGACGACTGAAACGGTCGCCACTGAAGGCTACCTGCTCCAGGCGATACAGTGCATCCAGGTCATGACCGAGGGCTTGGCGCAGGGTAACGGTCATCTCGAATCTCCCGACATCTCGGCACGATTGTGATCATGGTCATTATCGCTGTCAGCGGCGTTGACCATGAAATCTTTTCACACGAATCCTGACTTGTCCGAGAGCGAGCTCAGGAGCATGCTGGCCGCATTCCGGCGGCACCCCGCCGCCCAGCACGGAAGCCCAACCATGTGTCCGCTGCGCATCGTCGTCGACCGACTGGAAGACTGGCGGCCCTACTATCCTTCCGAGGACCTGATCACCGCCGATGACTTCCTTGCCCAGGACCGACAACACCGCATCACCGACGACCAGGATCGCACCACCCATGTGATCAACCTGTGCAGCGAATTCGACTACCTGGGCACGGGCTACTATGTCTCGCTGCTGGCCCAGGCGCGAGGGCAACGTGTCCTGCCTGCAGTCGAGACCCTCAATGCGCTGGGCCGCAAGGCCCTGGTCGACCTTCAGCTCGACGACATGGCGCCGCTGCTCGGCGACCTGGCCCGCCAGGGTTCGCTGCCCGGCGATCAGTTGACCCTGCGTGTGCTGTTCGGAGAGTGTCGAGAGCCGGGGCTCGCGAGGCTGGCACGCCGGCTCTTCGAGCGACTGCCCTGCCCATTGCTCGAGGCCCGCCTGGTGCGTCGCCACGGTATCTGGCAACTATCGCGACTGAGGCCATTGCACCTGCGCGACCTGGCGCCGGGAGAGCAGGACCTGTTCGCCACTGCCCTCAACCGTCACTCCCGCAAGGTATGGCGCTCACCCAAGGCGCGGCGCCGCTACCGCTTCGACCTGGCAATCCTGGTCGATCCGCAGGAGGCCCTGCCTCCCAGCAATCGCGGTGCACTGAAGGCCTTCATCCGCGCCGGACGCAAGCTCGGCATCGATGTTTCGCTCATCACCCGCAAGGATGCCGGCCGGCTCGCCGAGTTCGACGGCCTCTTCATCCGCGAGACCACCGCCCTCGATCATCATACCTACCGCATGGCCCGGCTGGCAGAACATGAAGGACTGGTGGTGATCGACGCTCCCCGGGACATCCTGCGCTGTACCAACAAGGTCTTCCTGCACGCCCTGCTGCGGGCCCGCGGCGTTCCGGCGCCGTCGGGGATCCTGCTCAAGCGCGGCGACCGCCGCCCACTGGCCGAGCGGATCGCGGGCCTCGGCTTCCCGCTGGTGCTGAAGATTCCCGACGGCGCCTTCTCGCGGGGCATCGTCAAGGTCGAATCGACGGAGCAGCTCGAACGGGAGGCCAGCCGGCTGTTCGCCACCTCGGCCCTGCTGCTGCTCCAGGAATGGCTACCCACGGAGTATGACTGGCGTATCGGCGTGCTCGACGGCCAGGTGCTGTTCGCCAGCCGCTACTACATGGCCCGCGGCCACTGGCAGATCTACGACCACTCAGGCGGCCGGGTGAAGAGCGGCGGCTTCACCACCCACAACCCCGCCGAGGTCCCTGCGGCCGTCATCAAGGCGGCGCTCAAGGCCACACGGCTGATCGGCGACGGTCTCTACGGCGTGGATCTCAAGCAGTCCGGTGACCGGGTGGTGGTGATCGAGGTCAACGACAACCCCAACGTGGATGCCGGCGTCGAGGACGCCGTGCTCGGTCGTGCGCTCTATGAGCGCATCATGGCGGTCTTCCTCACCCGCATGGAGGAACGGGTTAGACAGGCTAGCTGACGCGACAGGCCTGCTCGCGTATGCTGTCGCCTTTCTAGACAAGCCTTGTACAAGAGTTGGAGCCCCGATGAGCGATCGCGATACCCGCCACCAGCAGGCCATGCAGAAACTCAAGTCCCGCGTCGACCAGAAGGTCGCCGAGGCCACCGAGCAGCGAGGGTTGCTGCTGGTCTTCACCGGCAACGGCAAGGGCAAGACCACCGCCGCCTGGGGCACCGTGACGCGCGCCCTGGGCTATGGCTACAAGGCTGGCGTGGTGCAGTTCATCAAGGGGCTGTGGGAGTGCGGCGAGCGCGAGCGGCTGGGCGAGGACCCCAACCTCGAGGTCGCCATCATGGCCACCGGCTTCACCTGGGATACCCAGAACCGCGAAGCGGATACCGCCGCCTGCCGCGAGGTATGGGCCGACGCCGAGAGAATGCTCGCCGACCCTGACGTCTACCTGGTGGTGCTCGACGAGATCACCTACATGCTCAAGTTCGGCTATCTGGACATCGAGACGGTGAAGCACGCCATCGACACCCGTCCGCCGGAGCAGACGGTGATCGTCACCGGGCGCAACGCCCACCGCGACCTGCTGGCCATGGCGGACACCGTCACCGAGATGCAGGAGGTACGCCACGCCTTCAACTCAGGCCTCCAGGCCCGCCGCGGCATCGATTATTGATCCGCCGCCGCCCAGTACCCGAAAGGCCCCTCTTAGGAGGGGCCTTTCATCTCACACTTCCATCCTCGACTATCCGCGCTGCCCGTCAGCCATCGAAGGGATTGCGCAGCACGATGGTCTCGTTACGGTCCGGCCCGGTGGAGATGATGTCGATGGAGGTACCGACCTTCTCCTCCAGGAAGCTGATATAGGAACGCGCATTGGCGGGCAGGTCCTCGACGCGACGAACACCTAGGGTGGACTCGCTCCAGCCCGGCAGGTCCTGATAGAGCGGCTCGATGGCTTCATAGCCCTCGGAGTCCACCGGGGTGTCGAGCACCTCGCCATCCTTGCTGCGGTAGCCCACGCAGACGCGGATGTTCTCCAGACCGTCGAGCACGTCGAGCTTGGTCAGGCAGATGCCCGACACGGAGTTGATCTGAACGGCGTGACGTAGCGCCACGGCATCGAACCAGCCACAGCGGCGCGGGCGGCCGGTGGTGGCACCGAATTCATGCCCCTTCTCGGCCAGGTGACGACCATGATCGTCGAACAGCTCGGTCGGGAAGGGACCGGAGCCAACCCGCGTGGTGTAGGCCTTGGTGATGCCCAGCACATAGTCCAGATAGAGCGGCCCCACCCCCGAGCCGGTGGCGGTGCCACCGGCGGTGGTGTTGGAGCTGGTCACGAAAGGATAGGTGCCATGATCGATATCCAGCAGCGAGCCCTGGGCCCCCTCGAAGAGGATGTTCTCGCCGGCCCGGCGCATCTCGTGAACCAGGCTCACGGTATCGCAGACCATGGGGCGAAGCTCCAAGGCCATGGCCATCGCCTGGTCCAGTACCTGCTGGAAATCCACCGGCTTCTCGCCGTGGTACTGGGTCAGCACGAAGTTGTGGTAATCCAGCACCTCGCCGAGCTTGGAGGCAAAACGTTCGCGGTGGAGGATATCGCCGAGACGCAGGCCGCGCCGCGCCACCTTGTCCTCGTAGGCCGGGCCGATGCCGCGGCCGGTGGTACCGATCTTGGCGATACCCCGGGCCTTCTCGCGGGCCTGGTCCAGGCGCACATGGTAGGGCAGGATCAGCGGGCAGGCCGGCGACAGGCGCAGGCGCTCGCGCACCGGCACGCCCTTGCTCTCCAGTTCACGGATCTCTTCCATCAGCGCCTCGGGCGACAGCACAACGCCGTTGCCGATCACGCAGATCTTGTCATTGCGCAGGATGCCGGACGGAATCAGGTGCAGGACGGTCTTCTCGCCGTCGATGACCAGGGTATGCCCGGCGTTGTGCCCCCCCTGGAAGCGCACCACCGCAGACGCGGATTCGGTGAGCAGGTCGACCACCTTGCCCTTGCCTTCGTCACCCCACTGGGTGCCCAGTACGACTACATTCTTGCCCATTGTGCTCTCGTCTCTCGTTGCGGCGCCGCGCCCGTGTCCAGGCCCAGGGCCGAAGTCATTGACCGCAAGCCCTCAGGCCCGGTCCTGTAGCGTCCCCAGGAGGCGCGGCTCCCAGCGACCGTCGATACGTTCCAGCCGGCGATCGCAGTGATGTTCCACCGGACCGGTGCGCTGCCCGGGCAGCGCCTGGACGACCCGTTCGCCCTGCTGGCGGAGCGCCTGGAGGACCTCCGTCAGACCCTCTCCTTCGGCCGGGGCCCAGATACCGTCCGGCTCGGGCTCCTCGGGGGCCAGGGTGGCCAGCAGCTTGAGGTCCATGGAGAAGCCGGTCGCCGGACGGGCGCGGCCGAAGGCGCGGCCGGTGTCGTCGTAGCGCCCGCCCTTGGCCAGTGCCTGCCCGTAATGCGGCACGTAGGCGGCGAACATCATGCCGGTGTGGTACTGGTAGCCCCTCAGCTCGGCCAGGTCGAAGTAAGGTGCGATCCCGGGATACTCGGCGAGCACGCCGTCAACCAGGGCATGCAGCTGATCCAGCGCTGCGCCCACGGGCTGGGGAGCCTCCTCGAAGGCCTCGCGAGCCGCCTCCAGCACCTCGAGCCCCCCGTGCAGGTCACCCAGTGCACGGAACATCGCCGCCAGTCCCGGATCGCGTACGCTCTCCTCCACGCGCGCCGCCAGTTCGCCCGGTGACTTGAGTGCCAGGGCGTCGAACAGCGCGCGCTCCTGATCGGCGTCGAGCCCTGCAGTCTGCACCAGGCTGCGGTAGATGCCGATATGGCCCAACGCCAGGTGGATCTCCTGGGCACCGGCGGTTTCCAGACTGGCCAGTGCCAGGCGCAGGATCTCCAGGTCGGCCTCCAGGCCGGCATGGCCGAAGAGCTCCACGCCGACCTGCACCGGGCTGCGACCACCCTGATGCTGGTCGGCCTTGGCACGTAGCACATTAGTGCAGTAGCAGAGCCGCACCGGCCCCTGACGGCGCAGGGAATGGGCATCCATGCGCGCCACCTGAGGGGTGACGTCGGCACTCACGCCCATCATGCGGCCGGTCATCTGATCGGTCAGCTTGAAGGTCTGCAGATCGAGGTCGGTACCGGTCCCGGTGAGCAGGGAGTCCAGGAACTCCACCGGTGGTGGCATCACCTGATCGTAGCCCCAGCGGTGATAGAGGTCGAGCAGCGCACGGCGCAACTCCTCCATTCGGCTGGCCTGGGGCGGCAGCACCTCGTCCATGCCGTCGGGGAGCAGCCAGCGGTCAGCGATGGTCATGTCGTTCATCCTGCAAGACGATGATTGGCCTGGGCAATGCCCGAGTCGCGCGAGGGTGCTGGCGAACGGGGGCGCCGGGGTGGAGTGGCCACAAAAAAACCGGGCCACGCCCGGTTTCAGGATTCTACCATGTTTACGGGCCGGTTGAACCCCGGCCAGTGGGCGGTGCGCCGCCCATCGACGTCACTCCTCGCTAGTGCCCTGTGGACTCTTGAGGTACTGGAAGAAGTCACTGGAGGGATCCAGCACCAGCATGTTGCCGTCACCCGCGAAGCTTTCGCGATAGGCGTTGAGGCTGCGCCAGAAGCTGAAGAACTCCTCATCCTTGCCGTAGGCATCGGAGAAGATCGCGGCGGCCTCGGCATCGCCCTCACCGCGCAGGGTCTCCGAACGGGCGCGGGCCTGGGCCAGCAGCACCTGGCGGCGGCGATCGGCGTTGGCGCGGATCCGCTCGGCCTCCTCCTGGCCCTGGGCACGCCATTCGCGCGCCTGGCGCTCACGCTCGGAACGCATGCGCTCATACACGGCGGATGACACGTCCTCCGGCAGGTCGATGCGTTTGACACGAATGTCGCGCACCGCCACACCCAGTTCGTCGCGCAGCAGCTTGTCGAGTTCCTCGGTGGGGCCGGTCATCAGGTCGTCGCGACGCTCGGCGATGATCTGCTGCAGGTTCAGGCGGCCGAACTCGTTACGCAGGCTCTCGTCGACCCGCGGCTGGATCAATCGGCTGGCCATCAGCTCGTCGCCGGCCGTGGCCTCGTAGTACTGGGTCGGATTGACCACCTGCCACTGGACGTAGGAGTCTACGATTACCGCCTTCTGCTCCAGGGTCAGGTAACGACTGGGATCGGTATCCAGCGTCAGCAGCCGGGTATCGAAGGTGCGTACCGTCTGGGTGATCGGCACCTTGAAGTGCAGCCCCGGCTGAATATTCTCCTCGATGATCTCGCCGAAGCGCAGCTTGACCGCGCGTTCTGTCTCGTCGACCACATAGAGGCTGTTGCTGGCCAGCCAGGCCACGGCGGCCAGGCCACCGACGATGAGCAGGGAACGATTATTGATCATTTAGCGGCCCTCCCTGCGGATTCCACTGTTGCTGCTGTTATTGCTGTTGCTGCTCGACGACTGGCTTGAACGCATGCGCTCGAGCACGCGCGGATCCAGCCCCTCGTCGTTACCCGACTGGGCACTCGCTCCCGAGGTTCCGGCACCACTCAGGCGCTCGAGCGGCAGGACCATCAGCGGGCTGTTCTCGGATACATCGACCATCACCTTGGCGGTCTCGCCGTACACTTCACTGAGGGCATCGAGGTAGAGGCGCTCACGCATGATCGACGGGTTATCCTCATACTGGCCGAGCAGCGCATTGAAGCGGCTGGCCTGGCCCTCAGCCTCGGCGACCACGGATTCACGATAGCCCTGGCCCTGCTCGACGAGGCGCTGGGCCTGGCCCTGTGCCTCGGGGATGATGGCGTTGGCGTACGCGATACCCTGGTTGATGGTGCGCTGGCGATCCTCGCGGGCCCGGATGACGTCATCGAAGGCATCCTGAACGGCGTCGGGCGGTGCCGTGGACTCGACGTTGAGCGTCTGCAGCAGGATGCCGGTGCCGTAGTTGTCCAGGTAGGACTGAAGGCGACTGGCCACCGAGCTGCCGAGGATTTCACGCCCGGAGGTGAGGATGTCGATCATGTCGGTACCGCCGACCACGTGGCGCAAGGCACTGTCCAGCGCGTTCTCGAGGCTGAGCTCGGGGTTGCGCACGTTGAGCACGTAGTCGCGCGGGTCGGAGACCTGATACTGAGCCGAGATCTCGACCGAGACGATGTTCTCATCCTGGGTCAGCATCGACTGGGTCTGGGTGACCGAGCGCACGCGGGTCACGTTGACCATGCGCACGTCGTCGATCAGCGGGGGGTTCCACTGCAGGCCCGGTGTGACCACCTCCTGGAACTCGCCGAAGCGCAGCACCACCCCGCGCTCGGACTGGTCGACCAGGTAGAAGCCCAAGGCTGCCCAGATGGCCAGGGCGACCACGATCAGCAGGCCCGGCAGGGTGAAGGCATTGCGAGGCTTGCCACCGCCGCCCTTGCCGCCGGAGCCACCTTTCTTGCCCCCGCGTCCACCCAGCATGTTGTTGAGCTTGTCCTGAAACTTCTTCAGGGCCTCGTCGAGGTCGGGCGGTCCCTGATTGCCACCGCCCTTGCCCCCGCCGCCACTACCACCGCGGCCACCCCCACTCCAGGGGTCGTGCTGGTTGCCACCACCAGGCTCATTCCAGGCCATACGTCGTCTCCACTATGCATTGCATCCCGCCGCCAGGCGTGCCGGCGACGGACATCGGTTGCGATCCTGCGGGTTCACCCGGCACAGCCCGGCGTCCCTGTTGTCTCGTGGTTGCTGGCCTGTCCGTCAATGGACTGGCTCCTCTAGCGTCATGCTTCCCACACCGGCGGCGCCTGCAGCGCCGCCGGCAGATAGTCATCGGCACGCTCACCCAGCCGCGCCATCAGCTGCAGGAAGTCGCGCCGAGGCAGGCGCACCTCCAGCAGGGTATGCCCCTGGTCATCGAAACGCTCTCCACGCACGGCGCCGAGGTCGTGCAGCCCGGCCCGCAGCCTGCCTTGCTCCGGGGCCAGGCAGAGTTCGAAGTCGATGATGTCATTGGCCAGGCACTCCGAGAGCGCTTGTTCCAGCAGCTCGAGCCCCTTGCCCTCGCGAGACGAGAGCCAGACCACCTCGGGCCGGCCCTCCCCGTCACGCTCGATGCGCGGTGCGCTGTCGAGCAGGTCAATCTTGTTCATCACCTTGAGGGTCGGCACCTCGAGGGCACCGATCTCGTCGAGCACTGCCTCGACCTGAGCGACGTTGAGCTCGCGGTCAGGATCGGCGGCATCGATCACGTGCACCAGCAGTGAGGCCTCGGCGGCCTCCTGCAGAGTGGCGCGGAAGGCTTCCACCAGCTTGTGGGGCAGGTGACGGATAAAGCCCACGGTGTCGGCCAGCACCACCGGTCCCACGTCCTCGATCTCGAGGCGACGCAGCGTCGGGTCGAGGGTAGCGAAGAGCTGGTCGGCCGCATAGACCCTGGCGGACGTCAGGGCGTTGAAGAGCGTGGACTTGCCGGCGTTGGTGTAGCCCACCAGGGAGACACTGGGAATCTCTGCCCGGGAACGGGCCCGGCGATTCTGGCTGCGCTGGCTGCGCACCTTGTCGAGCCGCTTGTGGATCGCCTTGATGCGCGCCCGCAGCAGACGGCGGTCGGTCTCGAGCTGGGTCTCGCCCGGCCCCCGCAGGCCGATGCCGCCCTTCTGACGCTCCAGGTGGGTCCAACCGCGCACCAGGCGAGTCGACATGTACTCGAGCTGGGCGAGTTCCACCTGTAGCTTGCCCTCGTGGGTTCGGGCGCGCTGGGCGAAGATGTCGAGAATCAGGCCGGTACGATCGATCACCCGACACTTGAGCTCGCGCTCCAGATTGCGCTCCTGGGAGGGGCTCAGGCCATGGTTGAAGATCACCAGCTCGGCTTCATGCGCGTTCTTCGCCTCGCGCAGCTCCTCGAGCTTGCCCGACCCCACGAAGGTACGGGAATCGGGACGCTTGCGACTGCCGGTGATCAGGGTAGCCGGCTGCGCACCGGCCGAACGCACGAGTTCCAGGAATTCCCCTGCATCCTCGCGCTCCTGCTCGTCCTGAAAATCCACATGGACGAGGATCGCCGTCTCGCCGGCGTCGGGACGTTCAAAAAACAATCAGTACCTCACGCATCATTTTCCGGCTGCGCATCCGGGGCCGGGAGACGCACATTGCGCGACGGCACCACGGTGGAGATGGCGTGCTTGTAGACCATCTGACTCACGGTATTGCGCAGCAGGATGACGAACTGGTCGAAGGACTCGATCTGGCCCTGCAGCTTGATGCCGTTGACCAAAAAAATCGATACCGGAATGCGCTCCTTGCGCAGGATATTCAGGTACGGGTCTTGAAGGGACTGCCCTTTGGACATGTTGCTCTCCCTGGAGTGTCTCTGGGGGTTGATATTATGTCGATCTAGGTTGCTCCTGTCAGGGAGCAACGCTGAATACTGAGAGGACCTGTTTGCCCGGCCGTCGAAAGGTCCATCTTACGCTAAGTGCCGAATTCTCGCACGAGTTTCAAAACGTCGCTCAGAGGATCGAGGCCCAGGCTGTCGACCCAGTGCAACCCCGGCCAGCGGCGCATCCAGGTCAGCTGGCGCTTGGCTAGCTGGCGGGTCGCGATGATGCCGCGTCGCTCGAGTTCGTCGCGCCCGAATTCGCCATCGAGATAGGCCCATGCCTGACGATAGCCCACACTCTTCATGGACGGCAGTGAGGCATCGAGATCGCCGCGCGCCTTGAGGGTCGCCACTTCGTCGATGAAGCCGGCATCGAGCATCGCCGTAAAACGCTGTGCGATGCGCGCATGGAGCACGCTGCGGTCGGCGTCTGCCGGCGCGAGGCCTATCGACAGCGTGCGCCAGGGAAAGGTTTCACGGTGCTGCTCGCCCCATAGCTCGCTGAGGGGGCGACCCGCCAGCCAATAGACCTCCAGCGCCCGCATGATCCGTTGGGGATCATTGGGATGTATCCGCGCCGCCGAAACCGGGTCGACCCGACTCAGTTCTTCGTGCAGCGCCACAAGGCCATGATGCACCACCTTGTGCTCCAGCTCGGCGCGAACCTCCGGATCCGCCGCCGGCAGGTTAGCCACCCCCTCGAGCAGGTGCTTGAAGTACATCATCGTACCGCCAACCAGCAACGGCAGCTTGCCAGCGTCGCTGATGCGGCGCATCTCGCGCAGGGCGTCCTCGCGAAAGTCAGCGGCGGAATAGGGCTCGGCCGGGTCACGGATGTCGATCAGCCGATGCGGCGCCCGGGCCAGCTCCTTGGGGGAGGGCTTGGCGCTGCCGATGTCCATGCCGCGGTAGACCATGGCCGAGTCGACACTGACCAGTTCGCTGCCAAGCCGCTCGTGGAGCGCGATGGCCAGGTCGGTCTTACCGGCCGCGGTAGGCCCCATCAACAGGATGGCGGGAGGGCGCTTATCGATCATGGGGCTACTGCCCGCGCATAAAGAGCCGGTCCAGCTCCTTCATGCTCATCTCGGTCCAGGTGGGACGACCGTGATTGCACTGGCCGCTGCGCTCGGTGCGCTCCATATCGCGCAGCAGGGCATTCATCTCCTCGAGCCCCAGCTGACGATTGGCCCTCACGCTGCCATGACAGGCCATGGTCGAAAGCAGCTCGTTGATGCGCGCCTCGAGACGGTCGGAGCGGCCATAGCGCTCCAAGTCAGCGAGCATGTCGCGTATCAGTGGCTCCACGTCGGCATCGGCGAGCAGCACCGGCACCTGGCGCACCAGCAGGGTCTCGGGGCCAGCCACGTCGAGCTCCACCCCGAGGCGCGAGAAGGCATCATGTTCAGCCTCGGCCGTGGCCACCTCGGCGGAGCTCGCCGCCAGCGACACCGGCACCAGCAGCGGCTGGGCCTGGAGCGCCCCGCCATGGACCTGGGTCTTCATGCGCTCATAGACAATGCGCTCGTGGGCGGCATGCATGTCCACCACCACCAGGCCACGCTCGGTCTGGGAGAGGATGTAGACCCCGTGCAGCTGGGCCACGGCATAACCCAGCGGCGGCGCACGGGTCGCGTCCTTCTCGGGCATCGCCGGGCGCGGGGCCCGGGTCGCCGGCGAGACGCGACGTTCCTCAAGGGCCACCCCCGCGGCACTGCCGCCGGGAGCAAGGGCAGCTGGCTGCGGGGTCAGCAGGCTCTCCTCGTGCTCGGGATGCAAGGCCCGATAGCCCTCCATAAAGGCCCGCACTCGATCGGGCGTCACTCTATCGCGGTCTCCATCACCGGCCCTCTCGCCCTGCCCCGGCAGTGCCATCGGTTGCTGCTGCCAGGTGGGCGCCGCCTCGCGCACGCTTTCCGCCACCTCGGGCGTTTCGGGCACGTCCTCGTGTTCCCCCCGCTCGCCGGCCCGTGCCTCGCCCAGCGCACGGTGCAGGCTCGAAAACAGGAAGTCGTGGACCATGCGCCCGTCGCGGAATCGCACCTCATGCTTGGTGGGGTGGACGTTGACATCCACCACCCTGGGGTCGACCTCGAGGTAGAGCACGAACACCGGGTGGCGGCCATGGAAGAGCACGTCGCGATAGGCCTGGCGGATGGCGTGCGCGACCAGGCGGTCGCGTACCACGCGGCCGTTGACGAAGAAGTACTGCTGGTCGGCCTGGGCCCGGGAGTGGGTCGGCAACCCGACCCAACCCGACAGCCGCAGGCCACCCGCCTCCACGTCCAGGTGCAGGGCATTCTCCAGGAAGGCCTTGCCGAGCAGGGACTGGAGGCGGCGTTCCTGGGCCACCGGATCATCGCCGGGGGGCAGCTGATGGAGGGTCCTGTGGTTGTGGCGCAGCACCCAGCCGATATCGAAGCGCGACAGCGCCTGGCGCCGAAAGGCCTCCTCGACGTGGCCGAACTCGGTCTTCTCGGTGCGCAGGAACTTGCGCCGTGCCGGGGTATTGAAGAAGAGGTCGCGGACCGTCACCGAGGTGCCGCGCGGATGCGGCGCCGGGGTCACGCGGGGTTCCATGCGCCGACCCTCGGCCACCACGCGCCAGCCGCTGCGTGGGTCCTCGTCGGTATTGGAGACCAGCTCGAGGCGCGCCACCGAACTGATCGAGGCGAGGGCCTCGCCACGAAAGCCCAAGCTGGCGACACCTTCGAGCTCCTCCAGGGAGACGATCTTGCTGGTGGCATGACGCGACAGCGCCAGCGGCAGGTCGGCCTCGCCGATGCCGCTGCCGTCGTCCCTTACGCGGATCGTCCGTGCACCGCCATTCTCCAGCTCGACCTCGATGCGCCGGCTGCCGGCATCGATGGCGTTCTCCACCAACTCCTTGACCACCGAGGCAGGACGTTCGACCACCTCGCCGGCCGAAATCTGGTTGGCCAGGCGAGGATCGAGGATCTGGATGTGTCGCTTCTCTGACATGTCACTCCATCAAAGCTGGAAGCTCAAGAGCGGGGGATACGCAGCACCTGCCCGACCCGAATCACGTCGCCGCTGATCTCGTTGGCCTGCTTGATCTGGGCCACCGGCACACCGTGCCGGGCGGCGATCTCCGAGAGGGTATCGCCGGGCTGGATGCGATACTCGTTGCCCCCGGGGCTCCGGTTGCCGTCGCGCTGCCAGGCCAGCAGGCTGGCCGGCGGCGGGTTGCGCTGGAAGTGGCCGCGAATGCCGCCGAAGAGAGCCTGAACCACCCTCTGCTGATAGGCACCGTCGCGCAGCCGGCGCTCCTCATCGGGATTGGAGATGAAGCCTGTCTCGACCAGCAGCGAGGGGATGTCCGGTGACTTGAGCACCATGAAGCCGGCCTGCTCGACCCGTGACTTGTGCAGGCGATTGACTCGCCCGAGCTGGTCGAGCACCTGACCGCCGATGGTCAGGGAGTCGTTGAGGGTCGCCGTCATGGTCAGGTCGAGCAGCACGCCACGCAGTACCTCATCCTTGTCGTCCAGCGACAGGCTGCCATCGACACCGCCGATCAGGTCGGCCTCATTCTCGCTGGCGGCAAGCCACTGGGCCGTCTCAGAGGTGGCCCCCCGCTGGGACAGGGCATAGACCGAGCTACCGTTGGGCCGCGGGCTATTGAAGGCATCGGCATGGATCGACACGAAGAAGTCGGCCTTCTGCTCCCGGGCGATGCGGGTCCGCTGGCGCAGACCGATGTAGTAGTCGCCGTCGCGGATCATCACCGCCCGGAAACCCTCCGCGGCGTTGACCAGACGCGCCATACGCCGCGCCATTTCCAGCACGACATCCTTCTCGCGAGTGCCCGAGGGGCCGATCGCCCCCGGGTCCTCGCCGCCATGACCGGCATCGATGGCGATGATGATGTCGCGCTTGGGATGGGGCTTGGCCGGCTCGCGCACCCGGGTGGCGTCGACATCGGCCGGGCTGCGGCCCTGTGCCACCGCCTCGCTGCGAGCGCGATCGGCGGCGATCTCCTGTTCGCGGATCATCGCCTCGATAGGATCGATGGGGTCCTGCACGGCGCTCTCGCCGGGATACTCCAGGTCCACCACCAGGCGATGGCCATACTGGGCGTTGGGCGCCAGCGAGAAGTGCCGCGGCTCAACCTCGCGCTCGAGCTCCAGCACCACCCGCAGACCATTGCCGTCGCGCACGCCGGTGCGCAAGGTGCTGATGGCGCTACCCTCGAGGTCCAGCCGGTCGACGTCGGCATTGAGCTGGCTGTCGTCCAGGTCGATCACCAGGCGTCGCGGGTTGTCGAGGCTGAAGACATTGGCCTGCGCCGGGGAGGAGAGGTCGAAGACCAGGCGTGCATGGTCGGGTGCCGCCCAGAGACGGAGATTATCGACGCTAGCGGCACCGGCCAGGCCGCTGGCCAACCACAGCAGCAGCCCTCCCAGCCCGACCAGCAGGCGCCTTGGCGGCATCATGCGTCTCATCGCGCCACTTCACCTTGCGTTTCCAGGCTCCACCCAGCCAGCGCCGGCATCGCCGCCAGGCGCTCGAGCACCGCCTGGCCATGTTCGCTGCGGGCCTCGAGCAATGCCTCGCGTCCGTTACCGGCCAGCCGCAGGACCACTTCAAGATCCGGAGCGGGAAGCCAGCCCTCGCCCCGCTCCGGCCACTCGATCACGCAGAGCGCATCCTCGGCCAGCAGGTCGCGGCCGCCGATGAACTCGAGCTCCTCGGGGTCGCCCAGGCGGTAGAGGTCGAAATGATGCACACGGACGCCATCCAACTCGTAGGGCTCCACCAGGGTGTAGGTGGGACTCTTGACCGCGCCCTGGTGACCACAGGCACGCAGGATGCCACGGGTCAGGGTGGTCTTGCCGGCCCCCAGCTCGCCGGTCAGGTGTACGCGACCCTGACCTTCCAGGGCTCGCCCCAGGCACTCGCCGAAGGCGACCTGGCGATCTTCATCATCGAGTCGCAGCTGCATCGTCCACACCCATCGTCGGGTTGACCAGAGTTCGTGCACAGAATGCCAGATCGCCGGCCAGCAGGCCACGCTCGCCCCCTTGCTCGGCCGCAATATCGGCCGCCAGGGCATGCACCAGCACCCCCAGCCGGACCGCTGTCTCGAGGAGTAGTCCCTGCGCCAGCAACGCTCCCAGGATGCCGGAGAGCGCATCGCCCATGCCGCCGCTGGCCATACCGGGGTTGCCGTAAGGGCAGACGGCGAGACCCTCGGGGCCGGCCACCAGGCTACCGGCGCCCTTGAGCACCACCACGCCACCGTAGCGCTGCTGCAGGGCCAGGGCCGCCGCGGGCCGGTCGGACTCGATCTCGCCGGCGGAAAGGTCCAGCAAGCGAGCGGCCTCGCCGGGGTGAGGCGTCAGCACCCAGTTCTCACGTCGCTGGCCGGTGAAGCGTGTCGCCAGCAGGTTGAGGGCGTCGGCATCCACCACCAATGGCTTGTCGGTCGCCAGGGCCGCCTGCAGCATGCCCTGCCCCCAACTGCCCTGGCCGAGCCCTGGCCCCACCACTAGCACATCGGCTTGCTCCGGCAGTTCGCCGAGGTCTCCGGCACCGCGCATGCCGTGGACCATCACCTCGGGACGACGCACCAAGCTTGCCGTCACATGCTCAGGGGCCGTGGCCAGGCTCACCTTGCCGGCGCCCAGCCGCGCGCAGGCCTCGGCGGCGAGCAGCGCCGCCCCGCCGAAGCCCGGCGCCCCGCCCAGCACCAGCGCATGGCCGAAATCTCCCTTGTGGGCGCTGCGCGCCCGTGGCGGCAGCCAGGCCGCGATCATGCCCGCATCGAGCAGGCGGGCCGCGGGCACCAGGTCTGTCTCGGCGTCGGCGTCCACGCCCAGGGCACGGAAGTCGACCTCCCCCACCCTGGCCGGCGCCGCCCCGGTATGCAGGCCCAGCTTGTCGCCGATAAAGGTCACCGTCCGCGTTGCCTTCACCGCGACACCCAGCACCGCGCCGGTATCGGCGTGCAGCCCGGAGGGAATGTCAATGGAAAGTATCGGCAGACCGCTGGCATTGATGGCCTCGATCGCTTCGCGGGCCTCGCCGCGCACTTCGCCGCCGAGCCCGGTGCCCAGCAGGGCATCGACCACCAGTGCACCCACGAGGCGAATGTCCGACCGCCAGGGCTCGGCTCCCACTCCAGCCGCCGTGGCCATGTCGGCGGCGTGTCTGGCATCGCCGGACAGCTCCTCGAGCGGCTTGAGCAGGATGCGCTGCACGGCGAGCCCCTCGGCGGCGGCCAGTGCCGCCAGCACATGGCCATCGCCGCCGTTGTTGCCTCCGCCGCAGAGCACGCTGAGCGAGCGGATCTCGGGCCAGCGGGCCTTCAGGCTCTGCCAGGCGGCCGCGGCCGCGCGCTGCATCAGGGCAAAGCCTTCGATGCCGGCGGCGATGGTGCGCTTGTCGAGCTCGCGCACCTGGTCGGCACGATAGAGCGGCCGACAATATGTCTCTGGGAGATTGGCTTCGCGGCTCATCCGATGCCTCCTCGTTCAGGATGCTTTACCATACCGAGTGTAAATTCTCTGTGCCCCACGCCAAGTCGCGGGGCCGACCTACATGGTGTTTTCTCGATCTTGACCCCACTGTCCCCTCCGAGTGACGAACCCGACATGTCCGGCCTCGCCGAGCGGATTAAGACCTGGGGCCGCGAGCTCGGTTTCCAGCAAGTCGGCATTACCGACGTCGACCTGGCTGAGGACGAGCGCTATCTCCAACGCTGGCTGGCCGCCGGTCACCACGGCGAGATGGGCTTCATGGCCAAGCACGGCACCAAGCGCACCCGGCCGGAAGAGCTGGTCCCCGGCACGGTGCGGGTAATCAGCGTGCGCCTGGACTACCTGCCCGCCGAGGTGGAGACGACGAAGGTGCTCGGCCAGCCTGAGACCGCCTATGTCTCCCGCTATGCCACCGGACGCGACTACCACAAGCTGATGCGCAAGCGACTGGCCACCCTGGCGAAATGGATGGAGGCCGAGGTGGGCTCTTTCGGCTACCGCGCCTTCGTCGACTCGGCCCCGGTGATGGAGCGGGCCTTGGCCCGCAAGGCGGGGCTGGGCTGGTTCGGCAAGAACGCCATGCTGCTCAATCCCAAGGCCGGCTCGCTGTTCTTCCTGGGGGAACTCTACACCGATCTGCCGCTGCCGGTGGATGCGCCCTTCGAGGGAGACCACTGCGGCAGCTGCAATGCCTGCCGCACCGCCTGCCCCACCGGCGCCATCGTCGAGGATCGGGTGGTGGATGCCCGGGCCTGCATCTCCTACCTGACCATCGAGCTGTTCGGGTCCATTCCCGAACGCTACCGGGAGGCCATGGGTAACCGGGTGTTCGGCTGCGACGACTGCCAGCTGGTCTGTCCCTTCACCCGCTTTACCCGGGCCTCCCGCGAGGCCGACTTCGCCCCCCGCCATGACCTGGACCGTGCCAGCCTTGTCTCGCTGTTCGCCTGGGGCGAGGAAGAGTTCCTGGAGAAGACCGCCGGCAGCCCGATCCGCCGCATCGGCTACGAGCGCTGGCTGCGCAACCTCGCGGTGGGGCTCGGCAACGCCCCCTGGAGCGAAGCCGTGGAGTCTACCTTGATGGCGCGCCTGCCCTACCCCTCCGACCTGGTACGCGAGCACGTGCGCTGGGCGCTGGCCCGCCAGCGTGAGAAACGCCAGCGACTGATCGCCAGCGGCTAGCGCCGAGCGCCGAGCGCCGAGCGCCGAGCGCCGAGCGCCGAGCGCCGCAGGATGCTGTCACCACCATTCCTGGCGTCAAAAAGAAACTCGACGAAAGCTGCATCAGCGGTTTTCTTGTTGTCAGCCCAGAAACCTGCCGCCCGTCATTGAACGGCTCGGCGCTTGCGGCTCGGCGCTGTCACCCCTCCTCGTCACTCTCGTCGTCGGCCAGGCGCAGGAAAGTGCCGCGGTAGTGCGCCAGCTCGGCGATGGACTCCTTGATATCGTCCATGGCCAGGTGGACATTGCGCTTTTCGAAACCCACCAGCGCCCCCGGGTTCCAGCGCTTGGCCAGCTCCTTGACGGTAGAGACATCCAGGTTGCGGTAGTGGAAGAAGGCCAGCAGCTCGGGCATCTCCCGCTCCAGGAAGCGACGATCCTGGTGGATGCTGTTGCCGCACATGGGCGAGGTACCGGGCTCGACATGCGCCTTGAGGAAGGCCAGCGTCTGCCGCTCGGCCTCGGCGGTGTCGACCAGGCTATCCTTGACCCGTTTCACCAGGCCGGAGGCGCCATGGGTCTTGGTGTTCCAGTCGTCCATCGCCTCGAGGAGGGTCTCGGGCTGCTGCACCGCGATCACCGGCCCCTCAGCGACGACATTGAGCTCGCTGTCGGTGACCAAGGTCGCCACCTCGATGATCCGCTCACGGTTCGGATCGAGTCCGGTCATCTCCAGGTCAATCCAGACCAGGCGATTTCGGCGCGGGTCTTGAGTGTCAGGGGTCGCGGATGAAGAGTGCTCTGCCATGGGGTTCCTCGCATGATGTCCGCTGACGACAGCGGCCACCTTGGATGAGTACAATGAAGCCATTGTAACGAGCTTCAGGCCCCCATGAGCAAACGCAATTTGAGCCGCCAGCAACGCTGGCGTGTAGAGAAGGTCCAGGCTGAGCGCGCCCAACGTGCTGACCGGCGCGATTCCCGGGATGGCGAGAAGCTGGCCGCCGGCGAATATGGGCCCGAACAGGGCGGCCGAGTGATCGCTCACTTCGGCCGTACCCTGGATGTGCGCCCCGACGAGGACGCCAAGGCCGTGCGTTGTCACCTGCGCGCCAATCTCGAGGGCCTGGTGACCGGCGATAGGGTCATCTGGCGCGCCGCCCACGATGCCAGCGACGGGGTGGTCGTAGCCCGGGGCGAGCGCGACAGCGTCCTGGAGCGCCCCGACGCACGCGGCCAGCTCAAGCCGGTAGCCGCCAATATCGACCAGATCCTGATCGTCTTCGCGGTGGAGCCGGCACCCCACGCCAACTTGATCGATCGCTACCTGGTGGCCGCCGAGGCCACCGGCATCGCCCCGGTACTGGTGCTCAACAAGATCGACCTACTGCCGGCGCACGGTGGCGAACTGCGCGACCTTCTGGCTCGTTACGAGGCCCTGGGCTACCCGGTGGTCACCACCACCACCGAGCGCGAGGATGGCCTTACGGCGCTGCACCTCAGGCTGGCCGGACGCACCTCCGTGTTTGTGGGCCAGAGCGGCGTGGGCAAGTCCTCGCTGATCGACTGCCTGCTGCCGGACGAGGAGCTCCGCATCGGGGCACTGTCGAAGGACTCGCGCAAGGGCACGCATACCACCACCACCGCGCGCCTCTACACGCTGCCGAGCCCCGATCCGGGTGACGCCGCCGAGGCCGGTAGCGGCAAGCTCATCGACTCGCCGGGGATCCGCGAGTTCGGCCTGGGCCATCTGGACGAGCAACAGGTCACCGAGGGCTTCGTCGAGTTCCGCGATCTCCTGGGCCACTGCCGCTTTCGCGACTGCCGCCACCGCCATGAGCCGGGTTGTGCCCTGCTCGCCGCCGTGGAACGCGGCGACATCCACCCCGAACGCTTTGCCAGCTATCGGCGCATCCTCGAGAGCCTCGAGGAGGCCTGACGACATGAACCCGCATCAAGGAACCTGAGTCAAGGAGCTGAATTTAAGGAGAGTGCATCATGAGTTCCGAAGACAACCTGCTCCCGCTGATCATCGAGCCCGAACAGCTCGCCGACCACTTGGATGAGCCGTCGCTGCTGATCATCGACGTGCCGCTCAGGGCCGAGAGCTATGGCGAGGGACACGTCCCTGGCGCCGTCTTCCTGGATCATCGCTTGCTGATGCGCGGCGAAGACCCGGCCGGTAGCAGCGTGCCCAACGATGTGCCCACGGTCGCGGCGCTCTCGAGGCTGTTCTCGTCACTCGGCCTGACCCGCGACACCCATGTGGTCGCCTACGACGACGAGGGCGGCGGCTGGGCTGGTCGCCTGCTGTGGACCCTGGAGCTGATCGGCCACACCCGCTCCTCCTATCTCAATGGCGGCATCCATGCCTGGCGGGAGGCCGGCCAGCCGGTCTCCACCGAGACCCAGGCTCCCACGCCCAGCGACTACGAGGCGGAGATCCTGCATCCCGAGGTCGCCATCGATCGCCCCGAACTCCTGGAGCGCCTGGACGAGAAAGGGTTCGCGATCTGGGATGCCCGCTCCCCCGAGGAGTACCGTGGCGAGAAGGGCAACAACGCGCGTCTCGGGCACATTCCCGGAGCGGTGAACATGGAGTGGACCGAGGCCATGGACCGTGAGAACGGCCTGCGGCTCCGCGACTACGCAGAGCTCATCACCAAGCTCGAGGCCTTGGGCCTGACCCCGGATATGGAGGTGGTTACCTACTGCCAGAGCCACCACCGCAGCGGCTTCACCTGGCTGGTGGGCAAGGCACTGGGCTTCGAGACGATGCGCGGCTATGCCGGCTCCTGGAAGGAGTGGGGCAACCGCGACGATACGCCGATAGAGAAGCCATAAGCAGGAAGACGCAGCTACTCTTTTAAAACACCACTCCTTCGAGGATCGATTCCTTCGTGTCCCTAGCCAAGCTGTTTTCCCTGATCCAGTACCCCATCCCCCACCACCTGCTCTCACGGCTGGTGGGCGGGCTTGCCGACTGCCGACTGCCCTGGCTGAAGAACGCCCTGATCAAGGCCTTCATCCGGCAGTTCAAGGTCGATATGAACGAGGCCATCGAGTCCGATCCCACGGCCTATGCCACCTTCAACGACTTCTTTACTCGCGCCCTGGAGGAAGACGCCCGCCCTATCGGCGAAGGTCTGGCCTCTCCCGCCGACGGGACCCTATCGCAGTTCGGCGCCATCGATGCCGGCCAGCTGCTCCAGGCCAAGGGACACCGCTTTTCGCTGATGGAGCTGCTCGGCGGTTACGGCGAAGCGGCCCGCCGCTACCTCGGTGGCAGCTTTGCGACCATCTATCTCTCGCCAAGCGACTACCACCGCGTCCACATGCCAATGGGTGGCACCCTGAGGGAGATGGTCTATGTTCCGGGCCGGCTCTTCTCGGTAAACGCCGCCACCACCAAGCATGTTCCCAACCTCTTCGCCCGCAACGAGCGGCTGGTGTGCCACTTCGATACCGAGCAGGGCCCCATGGTAGTGGTGCTGGTGGGGGCGATGATTGTCGCCGCCATCGAGACGGTATGGGCCGGTCAGATCACGCCCCTGCCCCGAGACGGCGTGCAGCGAATCCGCTTCGATACGCCGGTACGGCTGGAGAAGGGCGAGGAGATGGGGCGCTTCAAGCTAGGCTCCACGGTAGTGATGGCCTTCGCCGAGCCGGTCACTTTCGCCGATTCCCTTGAGCCCGGCGCCAAGGTACAGATGGGGCAGTCGCTGGGAAGCTTCTAACAGCGCGATGTGGCGAAGGCCATCACCTCCGCCACGCTCTGCTTGCCCAGCGCCAGCTGGATCAGCCGGTCGAGACCCAGCGCAACGCCGCTGCCTTCGGGCATGCCACTGACCAGGGCCGCCAGCAGACGGTGGTCCACATCTACCTCGGGCAGGCCCGCGGCACGACGTGCGGCGTTGTCCGCGGCGAAGCGCGCCGCCTGTTCCTCGGCGTCGGTGAGCTCGTCATAACCGTTGGCCAGCTCCAGCCCCTCCAGATAGAGCTCGAAGCGCGAAGCCACCCAGGCGCCATCCTCGGGGTCGCGATGATGGCGCGCCAGGGCGGCCTGACTGGCCGGATAGTCCACGACCACATCCAGACTAGCTCGCCCGAGGTAGGGCTCGATTTCGAGGCTCATCAGCAGGTCCAGGCAACCCTCGCGATCACTGTTGGCCATGTCCAGACCACCCCGCTGCCCGGCCAGGCGCCTCAGCATTTCGAGGGGCACAGTGAAGGGGTCGATGGCCAGGGACTCGCGGAACAGCTCGCGGTAGCGACGCCGCCGCGACTGTCCGAGGTCACGGCCCAGCACGGTGCTCACCAGCGTAGCGGTCTCCTCGATCAGCTGGTCGAGATCCAGCCCGGGGCGATACCACTCCAGCATGGTGAACTCGAGGTTGTGGCGCCGGCCCACCTCACCGTCACGAAAGCTCCTGGCCAGCTGGAAGATCGGCCCGCTGCCGGCTGCCAGAAGCCGCTTCATGTGGAATTCCGGTGAGGTCTGCAGCCAGAGCCGCTGGCGTCCGACCGGGGTGGTGGCCTCGGCAGAGAGAGAGGCCAGATGGACATCGGTACTACCGCCGTGACCCAGCACCGGTGTCTCGACTTCCAGCACCCCACGATCGGCGAAGAAGGCGCGCACCCTCGCCAGCAGCCGAGCACGCTCGCGCAGGGTCTCGAGGGCTGCCGTAGGACGCCAGTCGTCGACCATCAGGCGCGGGAGACGTACTCACCGGTGCGCGTATCCACCTTGAGAACCTCGCCCTCCTCGATGAAAAGGGGGACCTTGACCACCGCGCCTGATGAAAGGACTGCTGGCTTGGAGCCGCCCTGGGCGGTATCACCCTTGAGGCCCGGATCGGTCTCGGTCACTTGCAGCTCGATGAAATTCGGCGGACTGACGTTGATCACGTTATCGTTCCACAGCGTCACAGTGTAGGGAACCTGCTCCTTGAGCCACTTCTCGGTATCCCCCAGGGCCTTCTTCTCCACGGCATACTGCTCGAAGGAGCCATCGGTCTTCATGAAATACCACATGTCACCGTCGTTGTAGAGGTACTCCATTTCCAGCTCGAGGACATCGGCGGCCTCCAGAGAGTCGCCGGACTTGAAGGTGCGCTCCCAGACGCGGCCGGTCATCAGGTTGCGCAGCTTGACGCGATTGAAGGCCTGCCCCTTGCCGGGCTTGACCAGCTCGTTCTCGACGATGCTGCACGGATCACCGTCCAGCATCACCTTCAGCCCGCCCTTGAATTCGTTGGTAGAATAGTTGGCCATGATGTCTTACCCATATTCGAGCGCGCCACCGGCAATGGCCGGGGGCGCGCGTAAGCAGATGAAGTTCGACGGGGCGCTTGCTCCCGTTCGCATTGACTGGTGTGCCGCATGATAACCCGAAGCAGCGCCCTTTTGCAGCGTCCCGACCGGCATGAGCCCAGCCCCCTGGCCATCCAGGCACGCTGGCAGACCCAACTGGCCAGGGCGATCCGCGACCCTCGTGAGTTGTGCCGCCGCCTAGGGCTCGACGAGGCCTGGTTGCCGGGTGCCGAGGTGGGCCATGCGCTGTTCGAGGTGCGCGTGCCCGAGGCCTACCTGGCGCGCATGCGCCTCGGCGATCCGTCCGACCCCCTGCTGAAGCAGGTGCTGCCACTGGCTGAGGAAGCAGTGCCGATGGCCGGCTATGTGGCCGATCCCCTGGCCGAGGCCGAGCATGCGCCCGCGCCGGGGCTGATCCACAAGTATGCCGGCCGGGTACTGCTCATCACGAGCCCCGCCTGCGCGGTGAACTGCCGCTACTGCTTCCGCCGCCACTTTCCCTACGAGGAGAACGCCCCCTCGCGGGCCCAGTGGGACACCACCCTGGACTACCTGCGAGCCGACGCATCGCTCCACGAGGCCATCCTCTCCGGCGGCGATCCCCTGGCCGCCAGCGATCGACAGCTGGCCTGGCTGGTCGAGCGGCTGGAGGCCGTCCCCCACCTGAAGCGGCTGCGGATCCACACCCGACTGCCAGTGGTCATCCCCGATCGCATCGACGACGCCCTGCTCGGTTGGCTCGCCACCACCCGCCTGCAGACGGTCATGGTGCTGCACATCAACCATGCCAACGAGATCGACGAGGCGGTCATCGCGGCATGCCAACGTCTGAGCGCCGCCGGCGTGACGCTGCTCAACCAGAGCGTGCTGCTGCAGGGCGTCAACGACTCGGTAGAGTCCCTGGCAGCACTGTCCGAGCGGCTGTTCGAGGCCGGCATCCTGCCCTACTACCTACACGTGCTCGACCCGGTGGCCGGGGCGGCCCATTTCGACGTCTCCGACGACCAGGCCCGCGAACTGGTCGCGGGCCTTCGGGAGGTACTGCCAGGTTTCCTGATGCCGCGGCTGGTAAGGGAGATACCCGGTGAGACGAGCAAGACACCCCTTTGAACGGGAAGCTATAAGCTGTAAGCCAGAAGAAACCCCCAAGGCTCAAGGCATTGGGGGTTATAACTCACGGTGTCGTGGGCCGAATCAGCCGTCTCTCGACTACTTCGCCCCGGCCAGGCTATCTTCGGTGACGTTGGGCGCCGGGGCCCGGGTGGAGAGGTGGCGATTGAGGGCGCTCATCACCGCCTTCATGGAGGCGCTGGTAATGCTCTCGTCGGTTCCTACACCGAAGACCGCCTCGTTGCCAGCACGCACCTCCACATAGGCGATCGCTTCGGCATCGGCCCCCTGACCCCGGGAGTGCTCGTGGTAGTCGATGATTTCCACGTCATGACCGGCGGCGGCCAGCGCCTTGATGAAGGCGGCCAACGGACCATTGCCCTCTCCCTGAATGGTACGACGCTCGCCGTCCTCATCGATGGTCGCCTCCAGATGCACCTTCGGGCTATCAGGCTCGGAGGAGAGGCGATGGCCAGCCAGCGCAAAGGGCGAAACCTTGGCCAGGTACTCGTCGACGAAGGCCTGGTAGATCATCTGCGAGGTAATCTCGCGCCCCAGGCGGTCGGCCACCTCCTGCACCACCTGACTGAACTCCATGGAGAGCCGGCGCGGCAGCTCGATACCGTGCTCCTGCTCGAGCAGGTAGGATACCCCACCCTTGCCGGACTGGCTGTTGACGCGGATCACCGCCTCGTAACTACGGCCGACATCCAGCGGGTCGATGGGCAGGTAGGGAACTCCCCAGACAGCATCCGGGTGTTCACGACGCTCGGCCATGCCCTTCTTGATGGCATCCTGGTGAGAGCCGGAGAACGCCGTGAACACCAGGTCGCCGACATAGGGATGTCGCGGGTGCACCGGCAACTGGTTGCAGTGCTCCACCTCGCGCATGATCGGCGTGATATTGGAGAAATCAAGCCCCGGGTGAACGCCCTGGGTGTAGAGGTTCATGGCCAGCGTCACGATGTCGACATTGCCGGTGCGCTCGCCGTTGCCGAACAGGGTACCCTCGACCCGGTCACCACCGGCCATGATGCCCAGTTCGGCGGCGGCCACGCCGGTACCGCGATCGTTGTGGGGGTGCAGGCTGACGATCAGGCTCTCGCGGTTGGCGACGTGACGACAGAACCACTCGATCTGGTCGGCATAGTTGTTAGGCGTGGCGACCTCCACCGTGGCAGGCAGGTTGACGATCATCCGCTTGTCGACGGTCGGCCGGTAGACACCCGCCACCGCCTCGACGATCTCAACGGCGAAATCCATCTCGGTGGTGGTGAACAGCTCCGGCGAGTACTGGAAGGTCCAGTGGGTCTCGGGGGCCTCCTCCATGCGGCGACGAATCTGGGTAGTCGCTTCGACGGCGATCTCGATGCACTCCTCCTTGCTGACGTGGAAGACCACGCGGCGGAAGACCGGGTCGGTGGCGTTATAGACGTGGACGATGGCATTCTTCGCCCCCTTCAGCGCCTCGAAGGTGCGATCGATCAGGTGAGGCCGAGCCTGGGTCAGCACCTGGATGGCAACGTCATCGGGCACCTTGTCCTGCTCGATCAGGGTGCGCACGAAATCGAAATCGGTCTGCGAGGCCGATGGGAAGCCGACCTCGATCTGCTTGAAGCCGATCTTGACCAGCAGGTCGAAGAGGCGCTGCTTGCGCTCCTGATCCATGGGGTCGATCAGCGCCTGGTTGCCGTCGCGCAGGTCGACGCTGCACCACTGCGGCGGCGTCTCGATGCGGCGATTGGGCCACTGGCGGTCGGGCAGGTCGACGGCCACGAAGGGACGGTACTTGGTGGCGGGGTTGTCGAGCATCATGGTGGCGTTCTCCCTGGTGTGCGGCGGCATTCAGAAACGACGACGCCCCGCAGGCCGTGAGGCGCGCGGGGCGTCGTGAAAGTCGGAATCGTCTGACGCTTCCCAGCGGCATGCCTGAGAGCATGCACGGGGGACGGCGACAGCGACAGTATTCATGGGGCCAGTACTGCTTGTGGTGGACATCTTGAACCTCGTTTCGACCAGGACGTTTTCTCTAGCGGCTAGCGAACCAGTGGCGATGCGGCGGCACCGCCCGTCGCACTCAGCGGCAGGCTAGTAGTAGTCGTAGGTCGAGAACGAGGTGGCAAGATGTCGTCTTCATACCAACTAGAAAATCAGTCTCCACCGTGCTTGTCAACTCTGGCATCGCCACGGCCGGCCCCCAGGGTCGCCTCCATGCGGTCGAGCTGTTCACGCAGTTGGCTGACATCTTGGCGCAGGCCATGTAGTACGGCGGCCTCGCCCTCCCCGTTTTCCAGCTCAATGGCCAGGCTCTCCTTCTGCATCACGTCGAGCACGATACCAATCATCATGTTGAGGAAGATGAAGGCGTTGAGAAAGATGAAGGTGAGGAAGTAGATCCAGGCGTAGGGGTAGTCCTCCATGACTGGATAAAGCACTGCTGTAGCCCAGCTCTCGAAGGTGGCCACCTGGAACAACGTCAACATGGACACCGAGATGTTGCCCCACAGCTGCTCGTCAACGCTGGCGAACAGGAAGCTGCCGATGGCACCGTAGATGTAGAAAATGATGAACATCAGCAGTGCCACATAGCCCATGCGCGGGATCGACTTGAACAGTGCAGCGATCAGCATGCGTAGCTCGGGGATCATCGACACCAGGCGCAGTACGCGGAAAATACGCAACAATCGAGCCAGCAGAACCATCTCCGAATCGTCCAGGGGTACCAGACTGGCGGTGACGATCAGGAAGTCGAACACGTTCCAGCCACGCCTGAAAAAATCGCGCAGGCGACGCTCAGCGGCCATGCGGATCAGGATCTCCACCAGGAAGAACACCGTGACCGCAGTGTCCAGCGCCAGGATCAACTCCTGGAAGCGGTTGGTCTCCTCCTCGTAGGTCCGGGCGCCGATCAGCAGTGCCGAGACGACGATGATGGTGATCACCGTCAGCTCGAAGGCCTTGTGGGCGCGCAGCCGCTCGAAGCGATCGCGCCAGGTCTCGAAACTTGCACTCACGATTCCTGCTCCTCCAGGTCTCCCTGGCGATAGCCGATAAGGTAGAGCACGGCATCGAGCCCCAGGGTGGAGATCGACTGGCGCGCCTGGGCCTGCACCAGGGGCTTGGCCCTGAAGGCGATGCCGAGGCCGGCGGCGGCGAGCATCTTGAGGTCATTGGCCCCGTCGCCCACAGCGATGGTCTGTTCCATGGCCAGGCCCTCCCGCTCAGCGATCTCGTGGAGCAGCTCGGCCTTGCGGTCGGCATCGAGGATCGGCTCGCGGACCTCACCGGTGACCTTGCCATCCTCGATCAGCAACTCGTTGGCATGGATCTCGTCGAAGCCGAGCCGCTCCTGCAGGTGGCGAGCGAAGTAGGTGAAGCCGCCGGAAAGGATCGCCGTGCGATAGCCCAGCCGCTTGAGGTGACGCATCAGCCTCTCGAGGCCATCCATCAGCGGCAGTGACTCGGCGATCTCGGCCAGCACCGACTCGTCCAGACCCTTGAGCTTCGCCATGCGCTCGCGGAAGCTCTGCTGGAAGTCGAGCTCGCCGCGCATGGCCCGCTCGGTGACCTCGGCGACTTCCTCACCAACACCGTGGCGGCGGGCCAGCTCGTCGATCACCTCGGTCTGGATCAGGGTGGAGTCCATGTCGAAGCAGACCAGGCGACGATGCCGGCGCCAGATGGAATCCTCCTGGAGGGCGATGTCCACGCCATGCATGGCGCCCAGCGCCAGCGCCTTCTTGCGCAGGGCGTCGAGGTCAACCTCGTCGCCGCGCAACCAACATTCCACGCAGGACCCGTGGTCGGGCATACCGCCGTCGAGCGGCTCGCGACCGGAGAGGCGGTGGATCAGCTCCACGGTTAAGCCATGTTCGGCGGTCAGCGCCCCCACCTCGGCGAGGATCCCCGCCGGCAGGTGCGGCGCCAACAGGGTCAGGATCAGCCGCGGCTGGCTCGCCTGCACGCTCCAGCGCTGGTAGTCCTCGGCACTCACCTGGATCGCCTGGATATCCAGGCCCAGGCTGTCTCCCGTCGCGGCCAATGCACCCTCCAGGTCGCTCTCCCTCGGAAGCCCCACCAGGGCCTCCAGGGAGACGATGCCGAAGGTCACGCTCTGGTTGATGTCCAGCAACCGGGCACCGCTGGTTGCCAGCGCCTTGCCCAGGCCTGCCAGCTGGCCGGGACGCGCCACACCGGTGGCGCGGATCAGTACTCGTCGTGTCATGTTAACCCCAGTTTCGAGCCGTAAGCCGTAGGAGTAGGAGCCCGATTTATCGGGAGAATTGCGAACAGTTACCGATGTGTCGAGCCATGAATAAACCCGGTTCCTACACCATGCTCCTGCCGCCCGTCCCTTAGGAGCCGAATTTATCCAGCGATTGGAGACGTTGGCCATCGCGCGATAAATCGCGCTCTTACAGCGAGTTCATTCGGCGAATTCCAGCCGGTCCACCTTCTGCAGGCCGCGGGGCAGCTTGCTGCCGCGACGGCCGCGCTCGCCACGGTAGTAATCCAGGTCGCTGGCCTTGAGGGTCAGGTGACGCTTGCCGGCATGCACCACCAGTGCCGCCCCGGCGGGCAATACCACCAGGTCGCGCACGAACTCCTCGCGGCGAGTGGCCCGAGCACCGGGAATGTCGAGCATCTTGATGCCCTTGCCCTTGGCCATCTCGGGCAGCTGTTCGAGCGGGAAGACCAGCAGCCGTCCCTCATTGGAGATCGCGGCCACACTGGCGCCCTCCTCGGCCGGGACCTCCAGCGGCGGCAGCACGTTGCAGCCCTTGGGAACGCTCAACACCGATTTGCCGGACTTGTTCTTGCCCACCAGTTCCTCGAGCCGGGCCACGAAGCCGTAGCCGCCGTCGGAGGCCAGCAGGAAGCGCCTGTCCGGCGGGGCCAGCATCAGGCCGGCCATGTGCGCCCCGGCCGACACGTTGACCCGTCCCGTGACCGGTTCGCCCTGACCCCGTGCACTGGGCAGGTTATGGGCCGACAGCGTATAGGCCCGCCCGGTGTCGTCGAGCAGTACCAGCGGCTGGTTGGTCTTGCCCCGGGCGGCGAGGTGGAAGCGATCGCCGGCCTTGTAGGAGAGCCCGGCGGGGTCGATCTCGTGGCCCTTGGCGCTGCGGATCCAGCCCTTCTCGGAAAGCACCACGGTGACCGGGTCGGCGCCGACCAGCTCGACCTCGGAGAGCGCCCGGGCCTCCTCCCGCTCGACCAGGGGGGAGCGGCGAGCATCGCCGTGCGCCTCGGCGGCGGCGCGCAGCTCCTCCTCGATCAGGTCGGTGAGCGCGGCTTCGCTGCCGAGCAGCTCCTGCAGGTGCTGGCGTTCGGCCTCGAGCTCGTCCTGCTCGCCGCGGATCTTCATCTCCTCGAGCTTGGCCAGGTGGCGCAAGCGCAGTTCGAGGATCGCCTCGGCCTGGCGATCGGAGAGCCCGAAGGCCTCCATCAGCGCGGCCTTGGGTTCGTCTTCCTCGCGGATGATGCGGATCACCTCGTCGATATTGAGGTAGGCGGCCAGCAGACCCTCGAGGATATGCAGGCGATCCTCGACTTTGCCCAGGCGATGCTCGAGCCGCCGACGCACCGTGGCACGGCGGAAGCGCAGCCACTCGCCCAGAAGATCAGGCAGCGCCATGACCCGCGGGCGACCGTCCAGCCCGATCACGTTCATGTTGACGCGGATGTTCTTCTCGAGGTCGGTAGTGGCGAAGAGATGCGCCATCAGCGCCTCGATATCGACGCGGTTGGAGCGCGGCTCGATCACCAGCCGCGTCGGCTCCTCGTGGGTCGACTCGTCGCGCAGGTCGGCGACCATGGGCAGCTTCTTGGCCTGCATCTGGGCGGCGATCTGCTCGAGCACCTTGGCCCCGCTCACCTGGTAGGGCAGCGCAGTGACCACCACGTTGCCCTCCTCGCGCACGTAGCGGCCACGCAGCTTCACCGAGCCGCGACCGCTCTCGTAGAGCTTTCGCAGGTCGCGGCGCGAGGTGATGATCTCCGCTTCGGTGGGAAAGTCCGGCGCCGGCATGTGCGCGACCAGGTCCGTGGTAGTGGCATGGGGATCGCGCAGCAGATGACAGGTCGCCTCGACCACTTCGCCCACGTTGTGGGGCGGGATATCGGTGGCCATGCCCACGGCAATGCCGGTGCCGCCGTTGAGGAGCACGTGGGGTAGGCGCGCCGGGAGTACCACCGGCTCGTTCATGGTGCCGTCGAAGTTGGGGGTCCAGTCCACGGTGCCCTGGCCGAGCTCGGCGAGCAGCACCTCGGCGAATTTCGACAGACGCGCCTCGGTGTAGCGCATGGCGGCGAAGGACTTGGGATCGTCCGGGCTGCCCCAGTTGCCCTGGCCGTCCACCAGCGGGTAACGGTAGCTGAACGGCTGGGCCATCAGCACCATCGCTTCGTAGCAAGCGCTGTCGCCGTGGGGATGGAACTTGCCCAGCACGTCGCCGACGGTACGTGCTGACTTCTTGTACTTGGCGTTGGCGCCCAGCGCGAGCTCGCGCATGGCGTAAACGATGCGCCGCTGCACCGGCTTCATACCGTCGCCGATGTGGGGCAGAGCCCGGTCGAGGATGACGTACATCGAGTAATCGAGGTACGCCTTCTCGGTGTACTCGCGCAGCGAGAGGCGCTCGACGTCGCCCTCCGCCACCTGGATATCCATGGTCATATGGGGATCAGACCTCTATGTCTGCGAGGTTGCCGTAGTCTTCGAGCCAGCTCTTGCGGTCACCGGCACGCTTCTTGGCCAGCAGCATGTCCATCATCTCCATGGTGCCGTCGCCGACCTCGCGGGTGAGCTGCACCAGTCGGCGGGTCTCCGGCGCCATGGTGGTCTCGCGCAACTGCAGCGGACTCATCTCACCCAGGCCCTTGAAGCGCTGCACGTTCACGGTGCCACGCTTGCCCTCGAGCTTGCGCAGGATGGCCGCCTTCTCGCTCTCGTCCAGGGCATAGTGCACCTCCTTGCCCAGGTCGATGCGGTAGAGCGGCGGCATGGCCACGAAGACGTGGCCGGCATCCACCAGCGCCGGAAAGTGGCGCACGAAGAGTGCGCACAGCAGGGTCGCGATATGCAGGCCGTCGGAGTCGGCATCGGCAAGGATGCAGATCTTGTGGTAGCGCAGCTTGGAGAGGTTATCGCTGCCGGGATCCATGCCCACGGCCACGGCGATGTCGTGAACTTCCTGGGAGCCATAGATGTCGTGGGACTCCACCTCCCAGGTATTGAGGATCTTGCCGCGCAGCGGCAGGATCGCCTGGGTCTCGCGGTTGCGTGCCTGCTTGGCACTGCCGCCGGCGCTGTCGCCCTCCACCAGGAAGAGCTCGCTGCCGGCCGGGTCCTGGCCCGAGCAGTCGGCCAGCTTGCCGGGCAGGGCCGGGCCCGAAGTGACCTTCTTGCGCGCCACCTTCTTGGAGCTCTTCTGGCGGCGCTGGGCGGCATTGATCACCATCTCGGCCAGGGCCTCGGCCTGGTCGACGTGGTGGTTGAGCCACAGCGAGAAGGCATCCTTGACCACCCCGGAAACGAAACCTGCCACGGTGCGCGAGGAGAGTCGCTCCTTGGTTTGGCCGGCAAACTGCGGCTCGAGCATCTTCACCGAGAGCACATAGGCGACCCGCTCCCAGAGGTCCTCGGCGGTGAGCTTGACGCCCCGGGGCAGCAGGCTTCGGTACTCACAGAACTCGCGCAGGGCATCGAGCAGGCCGGCGCGCAGACCGTTGACGTGGGTGCCGCCCTGGGGGGTGGGAATCAGGTTGACATAGCTCTCGAGCAGCGGCTCACCGCCCTCGGGCAGCCACTGGATGGCCCAGTCCACGCCGTGTTCGTCATCGGAGAAATGGCCGATGAAGGGCGAGGCCGGCAATACCTCATAGCCGTCGGTGGCCTGGGCCAGGTAGTCGCGCAGGCCATCCGCGTACTGCCAGACGCTTTCGTTGCCGTCGGGCTCGACCAGGGTGACCTTGAGGCCCGGGCAGAGCACCGCCTTGGCGCGCATCAGGTGCTTGAGCCGCGTGAGCGAGAGCCGCGGGCTGTCGAAATAGCTTTCCTCGGGCCAGAAGCGCACCACCGTACCGCGGGCCCGCTTGGGAGCACTGCCGATCACCTGAAGTGGAGAGGCCTTGTCACCGTGCTCGAAGGCCATGCCGTGGCGGTTGCCGTCACGCAGCACCTCGATCTCCAGGCGCTTGGACAGGGCATTGACCACCGAAACCCCGACCCCGTGCAGGCCGCCGGAGAAGCGGTAGCTCGACTGGGAAAACTTACCCCCGGCATGCAGCCGGGTCATGATCAGTTCGACGCCGGAGACACCATGCTCGGGATGGATGTCGATGGGCATCCCGCGGCCATCGTCGGAGACCTCGACGCCACCGTCCTCGAACAGCCGCACGGTGATCTCACCGGCATGGCCGGCCAGCGCCTCATCGACGCTGTTGTCGATGACCTCCTGGACCATATGGTTGGGCCGCGAGGTGTCGGTATACATGCCGGGGCGCTTGCGCACCGGCTCGAGACCGGAGAGGACCTCGATAGAGCTGGCACTGTATTGCGTCATGCATCACCCAAAGTGGTTGCGATCGTTCGTGTCGCCCGGGATGCCGGCGCCCTTTGCCTCTGGACTCTGACTAGCGGACAAGCCTGGCACCAGGCGGTGACCACCGTGAGCGAGGACCGCCGGCAGGTAGTCGGCCAGCGCCGCGAAACCGTGATCTCCCTGCGGGTGCAAGAGGGTCCTGGCACCACGATACAGGGCAAAGGCCTCGGCCGGATCCAAGGTCTCGTCGGCGGTGCCCAGCAGCAACAGATAACGCTCAGCCGTGACCCGCTCGGGCGTCAATGCCTCGAGCTCGTCGAGGTGCGCGGCTTCGATGGCGAAGCGTTCGCCGGTATAGGCGTTGTCGAAACGCTCGCCGAGCCAGTCCGCCACCAGCCGGGCCGGGTGCACCGCGGGGTTGATCAGCACCCCCGCCAGGTCGTGGCGCTCGGCGATCAGGGTCGCCAGGAAGCCGCCCATGGAACTGCCCATCACCAGAGGGCGCTCACCCAGCTCATCAAGCCGGGATTCCGCCAGCGTGAGTGCCGCCGCCGGCCGGTGCGGCAGCTGCGGCGTCGTGCAAGGCAGGCCGAGCGACGCACAAGCATCACGCACCAGCACCGCCTTGGGCGAGCCGCTGCCGCTATTGAACCCATGGAGGTAGAGGACCCCACTGGCGGTCTGCAGATAGCGAGTGGCACTCAGCATACCGCAACCCCTGTACATGCAGCCAGTATCATCACGCGTTGCGCTCCGCCGCCCAGACGGCCTCGATCAAGCCGCGAGTAGAATCGTCCATGTCGGCGATGTCCGCCTGGTGCTCGAGGATGCGCTGGGTCTCACCGGCAATCTTCTTGCCGAGCTCCACGCCCCACTGATCGAAGGGGTTGATATCCCAGATCCTCGCCTGGACGAACACCTTGTGCTCGTAGAGCGCGATCAGCGAGCCGAGGGTCGCCGGGGTCAGCCGGTCGAGCAGCAGGGTGCTGGAGGGCTGGTTGCCGCGATAGCGCTTGTGCGCCGGGCGTGGGCCATCGTCCTCGATGGCCTCGTCGCCGAGCATCAGCACCCGCGACTGGGCGAAGCAGTTGGCCAGCGCCAGACGATGCTGGCTCTTGAGATGCGCCCGTGTGGCGCTGTCCTCCACCTCATCGTAACGAAGTAGAGGCGCGATGAAATCACACTCCACGGCCTGGGTGCCCTGGTGGAGCAACTGGTAGAAGGCATGCTGGGCATTGGGCCCAAGCTGGCCCCAGAGCACCGGACAGGTGGAATAGCCGACCCCGCGCCCGTCGTGGGTCACCGACTTGCCGTTGGACTCCATCTCAAGCTGCTCGAGGTAGGCGGCGAAGAACTCCAGCCGACCGTCGTACGGCAGGATCGAATGGGCCCGGATATCGAGGAAGTTGACGTTCCAGATCCCCGCCAGGGCCAGCAGCACCGGCAGGTTGTCGACAAGCGGCGCCTCGCTGAAGTGGCGATCCATGGCATGCGCCCCAGCGAGCAGCTCGCGGAAGTGCGGCATGCCCACCATCAGGGCGATGGGCAGGCCGATAGCCCCCCACAGCGAATAGCGCCCCCCTACCCACTCCCAGAACGCCAGCTGATGGTCCTCGGCAATACCCCACTCATTCATCTTCTCGGGACTCGCCGAGACGCCGATGAAGTGCTGGCGCATCACCAACTCGGCATCGACGCCTTCCTCACGGTTGTCGCCCATCAGCCGACCCATCAGCCAATCCTGAGCAGTGCGCGCATTGGAAAGGGTATCGATGGTGGTGAAGGACTTCGACGAGAGCACGAAGAGGGTCGTTTCGGGATTGAGTCGTGCCAGGTAGTCGGCCAGTTGGGAGCCGTCCATGGTCGAGGCGAAGTGCACCTCGATGGTGTGCACGCCCTGCGGCCGGTAGTCGGCCAGGGCATGAGTGACCATCAGCGGGCCCAGGTCCGAGCCGCCGACCCCCAGGTTGACCACGTCACGGATCGCCCGGCCGGTGGCGCCTCGCCACTGCCCGGCGTGGAAGCGCTCGACCATGGTGGCCATGCGCTCGAGGGTCTTGTGCACCGAGGGCACAAGGTCCTCGCCCTCCACCACCAGGCTGGCCTCCGGCGGCAGCCTCAATGCGGTATGCAGGGCCGGCCGGTCCTCGCTGCGGTTGACCCGCTCCCCGGCGAGCAGGCCGCGAATCGCCTCGGGCACCTCGGCCTCCCGGGCCAGGTCGAGCAGCCGCTCCAGGGTCTCGTCGCGCCAGCGCTGCTTGGAAAGATCCAGGGTCAGGCCCGCCGCCTGTCGAGTGAAGGCCGCGTGGCGATGCAGCGCGCCCGCAAACAACTCACTCAGATGGGTAGAGCGCATCTCGCGGGCGTGCGCTGCCAGAGCCTGCCAGGCCTCGCGCTGGTCAATCGTGGGGTGCGGCATGGCCTCCTCCTGGACGTCCTGTCGTGCAGCCGGCGCGAGCACAGCGTAGAATAACGCCCCTTTCCACGATATCCGGCCGGTTCCATGAGTGACGCATCTTACCGTGACGCGATCTTTTCGACACCCCTGGACCGGGTGGCGCGCTTTTCGTTCGACGAGAAGGTCGTCGCCTGCTTTCCCGACATGATCCGCCGCTCTGTGCCTGGCTATGGCCAGATACTGGGCATGCTGGGCTTGATCGCCGCCCGCCACCTGCGCCACGGCGCCCATGTCTACGACCTGGGCTGCTCGCTGGGTGCCGCCGGCCTGGCGCTGGCCGGGACGCTGCCGCCGAGCGCCTTTCGCTATACGGGGGTGGACCTCTCGCCCGCCATGGTGACGCGGGCTCAGAAAACCCTGGCCGCGGAGTGCCCCGACCACGCCATGGAGGTACACGAGGGCGATATCCGCACTCTGGCCTACGACCCTGCGGGCATGATCGTGCTCAACTTCACCCTCCAGTTCCTGGCCCCGGAGGAGCGCGACGCGGTGATCGACCAGCTGTTCCAGGCCCTGGAGCCGGGGGGCGTGCTGGTGCTCTCGGAGAAGATCAAGGCCGCCGACGAACAGGAGAACGCCTGGCTGGTGGAGCGCTACCACGACTTCAAGCGTGCCAACGGCTACAGCGACATGGAGATCAGCCAGAAGCGCACGGCCCTGGAGAACGTCCTGGTACCCGACACCCTGGCGGGCCACCACGAACGTCTGACCAGGGCCGGTTTCTCTCGCGCCCACACCTGGTACCAGTTCCTCAACTTCGCCTCGCTGATCGCCTTCAAGGACGCTGACGCCCTGGCGCCCCAGGAGGCGTGAGGTGCCGATCGCGCCCGAACACCGCGACCTCTTCCGGGCCTTTATCGACCAGGGGCTGGATACCTGGCTGGCCCGCCTCCCCGAGCAACTGGCTCGTGGCCTGGACCGCCAGCGTTATGGCGACTTGCCGGCCTGGGAGAAGGCCGTGGCCAAGTTGCCGAGGCTGCCCGATGAACGCGAGGTGCGTCTGGACGCCGATACCGTCGCGGTGGATGTCGAACTCGATGACAGCCGACGCCGCCAGTGCGAGAACCTGCTGAGAAAGCTCGCGCCCTGGCGAAAGGGCCCCTATCGGCTCGGCGGCATCCCGATCGATACCGAGTGGCGCTCGAACTGGAAATGGCAACGGGTGGCGCCGCACCTGGCGCCGTTAGCCGGGCGCCGCGTGCTGGACGTGGGAGGTGGCAACGGCTATCACGCCTGGCGTATGGCCAGCGAAGGCGCGGCCTTCGTGCTGGTGATCGACCCCTCGCCGCGTTTCTTCTGGCAGTTCCGGGCGGTGCGCCACTTCATCGGCGACGCCGACGGCGGCCGCACTCACTTCCTGCCGGTGGGCATCGAGGACGTCCCCGAGAAGCTCGCCTTCTTCGATACGGTGTTTTCCATGGGCGTGCTCTACCATCGTCCCTCGCCGCTCGAGCACCTACTCCAGCTCAGAGACGCCCTACGGCCCGGCGGCGAGCTGGTGCTGGAGACCCTGGTAGTGGAAGGCGACGAGACGACCGTGCTGCTCCCGGGAGAGCGTTACGCCGCCATGCCCAATGTCTACTTTCTGCCCTCGTCACGAGCGCTCTGCCAGTGGCTCGAGCGCTGCGGCTTCACCAACGTGCGAGTGGTGGACGAGGCGGTAACCACCACGGACGAGCAGCGTACCACCGAATGGATGACCTTCCAGTCGCTGGCCGACTTCCTCGACCCGGACGACCCGACCCGGACCCGCGAAGGCTACCCCGCCCCGCGACGGGCAGTGGTCATGGCCAGGAAACCAGCATGATGCCCGCACTACCGAGCGAAGGGGACAGACCGCCACTCAGCGGCTCGCGACACTCCTGTCACGGAATGACATTGTGACCGGCCAGTAGGGCTGTACACTGGTGGCAGGAACATTGCCAACGTTGTCCCGTGCATCGCTGGGCTGGCACCCTTCATTCACAGCTTCGAGTAGGGAGGCATGCATGCAAGATCCCCTGAAGGTGATCAAGAAGGAGCAGCGCAAGAGCCTGTTGATACTGATGATCATGGCGCTCTACAGCATACTGTTCGGTATCGTGATCGTCATCGGCTTGAGCCGGGGCGACCCTCAGATGGCGTCCAACGCCGGCTGGATCATGATCGGCATCGGCATCCTGTGTATCGTGCTCTATGTTTCGGCACGCCGCCGACCCACCAAGCACAACGAGCCCCCTTCCTGAATTGAATTCATGACAAGAAGGGAAGGCATCACAGTATCACCAGCCGCCCCCGCGCCGAGCAGTGTGGAATCACCAACCATCTCGGCTGTACGGCCGTCTCATAGCCCGAACGGATAGGTCTCGGGTACCTCCTTGCGGTTCCAGGGCTCGTCCTTGTCCAGCGGCTCCACCGATGAGGTTTCGTCGAGGTGGAAGATGGCGTCGAACTGGCTGGCCACTCGAGCCCTGAAGTAATGGCTGGCGCGCTCGGTCTCGGGACGATAGATCACCCCGATGGCACGCTCCAGCAGGGGCGCTGCCAGCAGCTCGGCGGCGTCGCTCTCTAGCGGCAGGTAGAAGTCCCCCAGGCCGCTGTCGTGGAACAACCGCTCGACGCTGCCCTCAAGTGAGGGACGCACCCAGCGCTGCTGAACGTTGCCGTCCCAGTCGTGGGCGGCGGCGACATGACCACTGTGGGTGGTGAAGCCAACCAGCAGGGAATCGTCCTGGCCGAAGCGCTGTCGCACCAGCTGGCCGATGTTGTGCTGACCGCGCTGCTGGCCCATCTCGGTGGCACGGGCATCGCCCAGATGTGAATTGTGCGCCCATACCACCACCTTGCCCTGCCCGCCCTGACGGCGTAGGTGTGCGCGCAACTCGACGAGAGTGTCGGTCATGTGCTCATCGCGCAGGTTCCAGGTGTCGAGGCGCGAGCCGAACATGGCCCGATAGTAGGCCTCGGCATTGATCACCACCCGGGCATTTTGCTCGGCATAGAATTGCTCGTCGACGGCCAGCAGGCCATCGCGGCGCAAGTCATCATCACCGAGTTCGAGCAGATCGGCCAGCAGCGATACCGCCTCATCCTGGCAGGACTGACTAAGCCCGAGGGCCGCCTCCTGGCCATAACGAATGGGGTCGCCGCCGTGATCAAGACAGGCATAGTGCACCCGGGCCCGCGCGGCCTGGTCGGGGTCGACCTCATCGAGATAGGCGATAACCGCCTCGGCGGAGCGATAGAGGCTGTAGAGGTCGAGCCCGTGAAACCCCACTCGCTGCTCGAGCGGTCGCGAAGCGTTGTGCTCGCACAGCCAGGCGATGAACTCACGGACCTCGTGGTTGCGCCACATCCAGCGCGGGAAGCGCTCGAAATCGCCGAAGGCGGCATCGAGGCTATCGCCGCTCTCGCCCTTGACGTAACGCGTCAGGCGCAGCGCATCGGGCCAGTCGGCCTCGACTGCCACCGCCTCGAAGCCCTTCTCTTCGATCAGCCGCTGGGTGATCTCGGCGCGCCGGCGGTAGAAGTCGTGGGTGCCGTGGCTAGCCTCGCCGAGCAGGACCAGGGAACGGTCGCCGACCTGGTCGAGAAGGGCGTCGTAGTCGCTCGGACGCCCCTCGAGGCGCCTTGCGAGATGCCGAATGCCCTCCAGTGCTGTTGCCATGATAATGCCTCCTGTCGGATAGAGTGTGATCCGTCAGTGTAGGTCGCGATCGTGCCTGACATCACCTTCAGCGCCGCAGGATCACCAGCCAGCGCCCCAGGTTGAGGATGCTGGAAAGTGACGCCGCCACATAGGTGAAGGCGCAGGCGGTAAGCACATGGCGGGCGCCGGCCATGTCATGGGCAGGGATATACTCCTTGAGCAGTGGCAGGGCGCGCTGGAAGCTGGCATCGAACTCCACCGGCAGGGTCACCAGATGCACCAGGGCCGCGGTGCCGAAGCTGATCAGCGCGGCGGCCACCACGATGGCCAGGCCTCCCGGCAGACGGGTCAACACGAACAGGAAGGGGGCGGCCATCATCAGCAGCGCCCCTATCTTCTCGGCCTTCTGCGCCACCGTCACCAGCCGCGAGCGGGCCAGCAACGGCGCATAGCCCTGCTGGTGCTGGATGGCATGGCCCACCTCGTGGGCCGCCACCGTCACCGCGGTGAGCGAGCGGCCCCGGTAGTGGTCCGGGGAGAGCCGCACCCGGCGTGCCTCGGGGTCGTAATGGTCGCCCTGCTCGGTCATCTCCACCCTGACGCCCTCGAGCCCTAGGCGCCGGACCAGGTGGTCCGCCAACTCGCCGCCGGTCCCGGGATACTCCTCTCGCCCGCGGGCGTGGCGCGCCAGCACCCACTTCGCCCAGAGGTTGGGCAGCAGGAAGAGAGCCAGCAGCAGGGCGATCAGCAGTACCACCATGAAAGGTCTCCAGAGGCGTGACCACGGGGTGGATCAGGGCGTCTCCCCGTCAGACTCCTTCACGTCCCGTCGAATGGCATTCAGACCGTGGATGGAAATATTACCCTGAGCATACGCATGTTCCGCCATCAGGAGACTGTCGGCCGCCAGGATGAGTTCACAGCGAGTGTGACGTATCTGGTCGCGAAGTGCCTGGATGGCGCGCTCCCGATCCGGCTTGTCATCCACCCGCCGAATGTAGATCGCAGAGATGCGGCCGGGATGCTCCTCGACGATCCGCGTATAGACCTCGGGATCGTGCTGGCCGCTGTCGCCTATCAGGATACAGGGGATGTCGTCGAACAGGGCCAGCATGCGGGTTATCACCGCCTGCTTGTGGTCCTCCGCCCGGCGCGGCCAGGGATGGCGAAGCGACAGGCCCCACTCGCGCAGGAAGAGGATGGGACCCACGGGAATGCGATTGAGCTGGAAGAAGGCCTCCAACATCTCGTAGATCGCCCAGGGCCCCCGCGAGACATAGAGGATAGGCCGCGCGCCCTGATCATCCGCTCCGCGGTGCAAGGCCTGATACAGAGACGACACGCCGGGAAAAGCCATGCGCTGGTGGGGCTTCTCGATGAACAACCGGTACAGCATGCCTAACTTGTGGGCGACACCGGTATACATCACCGTGTCGTCGATGTCGCTGATCACTAGCAGATCCGTCTCCGACACCGGGATGAAGACTTCGGTCGTGGTGCGAACCGGCATTTCGCCCTTCGCCCTCACGTGTAGCTCGGCATGGTGCCAGCCCCCCGCCTCAGGCAGCTCCGTGGTAAGAGGCAGGTTGGCATGGAAGTAGCCGTCGCGATCCGTGGTGACGGTGGTGCTGTCTTCCCCCAGCCGCACCTCGACAGTGGCCTCGGCCTGACCGCGACGCGCAATGCGACGCACCACATCGGCCAGGTCGCGAAGCATGCCTCGTCGAGGGATCGCCCGGCTGAGCCCCACCTGGCGGAAGACTCGCCCCATGAGGAAGACCCTGTCCCGGGAACCGTATCCCCGGTAGGGATTCACCACTATCCCGCCATGGCCGTAGTCGCGCTTCATCGGCTTGGCCAGGATATGGACCAATCGCCGGATGAAGCTCGTGGCATGGCGTATCGCCACCTTCAGGCGTCTCATGGGTGGCCTCGCCCTCCTCCATGCAGACCGGTTCCCGCTGAGGAGAGCGACCTAAGCGTCACTTCACTCGGCCCATGAGCTCGCGCAGGTCCCTGGCCTCCCAATGCGGGAAGTACTTGCGCACCAGGGCGTTGAGCTCCAGCTCGAAGCCAACCCAGTCCACCTCGCCAGCCGGTCGGTCACCCGAGCGAGCGACCCCGCGGATCATTCCTGCCCCCACCGTGACGTTGGTGAGCCGGTCGATGACGATGAAGCTGCCCGTGCCAGGGCTCGTGCCGTAATCGTCCAGCGGCACCTCGGCGGTCAGCTCGACCCGGCAGCGGGCGATGGCGTTGAGCTCGAGGCGCTCAGCCGGGTGGCGCTCCAGGCTGTTGACATCCACCTGATGGAGGATCGCGCCGACCTGCCCCGACACGGAGCGTCCGGCCAGACGAATATCGACCTGGCGTCCGGGCGAAAGCGGCTCGTCATGCATCCAGACGATGTCGGCCTCGAAGGCATCGGCCATGGCCACCTCGTCATCCGCAGCAACGATCCAGTCGCCCCGGGAGATATCGATCTCGTCCGCCAGGGTCACGGTGATCGCCTGGCCCGGCCAGGCGGCCTCCAGGTCACCGTCGAAGGTGACGATGCGCTCCACCGTCGAGGTCCGCCCGGAGGGCAGCACCTTGATCGCCTGGCCCGGTCGCAGGATGCCGGCCTCGAGGGTGCCGGCATAGCCCCGGAAGTCCAGGTCGGGACGGTTGACGTACTGCACCGGCAGGCGCAGGTCGGTCAGGTTGCGATCGCGGCTGACCTCAATGCCCTCCAGCAGTTCGAGCAACGGCGGGCCTGGTTGTCCATCGACAAAGTACCAGGGCGTGTGCTCGCTGCGGTTCACCACGTTGTCGCCTTCGAGCGCCGAGAGCGGCACGAAGTGGATGTCCGGTGCGGAAAGCTGCTCGGCAAACGTCCGATAGTCGGCGACGATCTCGTCGAAGCGCGCCTGGTCGAAGCCCATCAGGTCCATCTTGTTGACCGCGATCACCAGATGCTGGATGCCCAGCAGGTCGGCGATGAAGCTATGCCGGCGGGTCTGGGTCTGCACGCCGTAGCGGGCATCGATCAGGATGATCGCCAGGCTCGCCGTGGAGGCCCCGGTCGCCATGTTGCGGGTGTACTGCTCGTGGCCCGGGGTATCGGCGATGATGAACTTGCGCTTGTCGGTGGAGAAGAAGCGATAGGCCACGTCGATGGTGATGCCCTGCTCCCGCTCGGACTGCAGGCCGTCGACCAGCAGCGCCAGATCCACCGCCTCGCCGGTGGTGCCGCTTTTCTTCGAGGCCTGGGTGATCGCCGCCAGCTGGTCGTCGAAGATCATCTTGGAGTCGTGCAGCAGCCGGCCGATCAGGGTCGACTTGCCGTCATCGACGCTGCCGCAGGTAATGAAGCGCAGCAGGTCCTTGTTCTCGTGCTCGTGGAGATACTGCTCGATGTTGTCGGCGATCAGGGTCGATTGGTGTGACATCAGAAATAGCCCTCGCGCTTCTTCTTCTCCATGGAGCCGGCCTGATCGTGGTCGATGGCGCGGCCGCTGCGCTCGCTGGTGCGGGTCAGCAGCATCTCCTGGATGATCTCCGGCAGGGTGTCTGCCTGCGACTCCACGGCGCCGGTCAGCGGGTAGCAGCCCAAGGTGCGGAAACGCACCCACTTCTCCTCGGGTACCTCGCCCTCGGCCAGCGGCATGCGCTCGTCGTCGACCATGATCAGCATGCCGTCACGCTCGACCACCGGCCGCGGGGCGGCGTAGTAGAGGGGCACGATGGGGATACTCTCGAGATAGATATACTGCCAGATGTCCAACTCGGTCCAGTTGGAGAGCGGAAAGGCGCGAATCGACTCGCCCTTGTTGATCCGGGCGTTGTAGAGGTTCCACAGCTCCGGGCGCTGGTTCTTGGGGTCCCAGCGGTGATGCTTGTCGCGGAAGGAGAACACCCGCTCCTTGGCGCGGCTGGCTTCCTCGTCGCGGCGCGCCCCACCGAAGGCGGCATCGAAGCCATACTTGTCCAGCGCCTGCTTCAGGGCGGCGGTCTTCATCACATCGGTATAGCCACTCGAGCCATGCTCGAAGGGGTTGATGCCGGCGGCACGCCCCTCCTCGTTGATGTGCTCGATCAGCTCCATGCCGGAGTCCGCGGCCATGCGATCGCGAAACTCGATCATCTCGCGGAACTTCCAGGTGGTGTTGATGTGCATCAGCGGAAAGGGCGGCGGTCCGGGATAGAAGGCCTTGCGCGCCAGGTGCAGCATCACCGAGGAGTCCTTGCCGATGGAATAGAGCATCACCGGATTGTCGAACTCCGCGGCCACCTCGCGAATGATGTGGATCGACTCGGCCTCGAGCTGCTGGAGATGGGTCTGCCGCTCGGGCGACGGGGCCAGGGCGGCCTCGACGGCGCTTTCGCGTGACGGTGAGTGAAGACTGCTCATGGCCCGGCTACCTCGCATGACGTTGGGCGGGTGAGATCATGCGGAACAGGGTAACGTCGGACCAATAATAACCCAAAAGAATTAATAACTATCTTTTTATACCCATATAGACAACCCGCCCCTCATGGGTCGACGCGCACCACCCAGGTCTCCAGTTCGCCATCGCTGAGCTCGATGAGTCGATAGCCGGGACGCGAGGCCGCGTCGAGGGCGAAGGTCGACGAGCCGGGCAGGAACTGGTCAGTGGTGGAGGGACAGCCGTAGGCCGACACCTCACGATCAGCCAGGACCTGGACGCCATGAAAAGCTTGGTGGATATGGCCGAACAACACCGCCCTGACCTGGCGATGGGGGGCGACAACACGCCAGAAGGCCTCGCCGTCGGCCAGGCCGATCTCGTCGAGCCAGGCCGAACCGACGGGTAGCGGCGGATGATGCATTACCAGCAGGGTCGGCCGGCTATCGGCCGCGAGACGCTCGGCCAATCTGTTCAAGGCCTCCTCGCCAAGCTCGCCGTGGGGCTGGCCGCTGACGTGGGTATCCAGCAGCAACGCCCGCCAGGTGCCCAGATCCAGCTCATCATGCAACTCGCGACACTCGGCCATCAGTGCCGGCTGGTCGTGATTACCGGGCAGCCAGTACCAGGGCGACTCGAGCCGTGTCAGGGCCTGCTCCGCCAGCCGGTAGGAGGCCGCCGTCTCGTCCTGGCTGATATCGCCGGTAATCAGCACCAGCGTCGGCCGCTCTCGATTCACCGCCGCCACCACGGCCTCCAACTGACGCAGCGGAAAGCCCGCCCGGGCGCGCGCCTCGGGGTCGGCCTGCAGGTGGCAGTCGGTGATCTGGGCCAGTCGCATGGGTACGGCTTTGTTCATCCGGGCAGCTTTCTTCGGCAAGGCAATTTTTCTGATCAGGGTAGCTGGGGCAGGTCCAGGGAGTGGCCATGAGCCAGGCCATGGTCCAGCCATTCGCCGAGGAAACGGTTGAGCTGCAGCTTCTCGTCCGGCTGGTGCATGTTTGAGTTGGGATAGCGGTAGCGGCCATCGAAGTGCCGCTGGCGCTGGAAATCGGTGACCTCGGCCATGCGCACGTCGTGGTAAAGGTGCACGCGCATGCGCGGCGTCTCGATCAGCGAATCGAGGATGCCGCGTTGGGAGACCCGCACGATACTGGTATAAGGGGCCCGTTCCTGGAGCTTGAGGCACAACTCGCCCACGCGCCGGCCATGGGTGACCAGCTCGACCTCGCGGGTCTCGCCAACCTCCAGATCGCCCAGCAGCCGGGTCAGCCGGATGAAGTTGGCGGTACACTCCCCCTGCAGCGTCTTCAGGTCGGTGACATAGGCGTTTCTCGGCACGCTACCTCCTTGCTCGCAACGATGCGCGTTCACCCGCCAACCAGTAGAAGGCGATCAGGCACATGGCATTGTCGAGTCGCCCGCCCTGCAGGAGTTCCCAGGCCCGGGTAAACGGCAGCACGTGCACGCGGATATCCTCGTGCTCCTCGTCGAGCCCATGCACCCCCCCAAGGCCACGGCTGTCGACCAGGCCACAGAACAGGGTGACTCGCTCGTCGCAGGCCCCGGGGCTGGGATAATAGGTGTGCAGCTCGATCAGCTCACCCACCTCGCAGCCGGCCTCCTCCAGGGTCTCGCGGCGCGCCACCTCGGCGACGCTCTCGCCGGACTTGACCAGCCCGGCCACTATCTCCACTTTCCAGGGAGAGTCGGGGTCGTCCAGGGCGCCGGGGCGAAACTGCTCTATCAGCACCACGGCGTCGCGCTCCACGTCGTAGAGCAGCACCCCCACGGCATCGTGACGATGATGCACCTCGCGCACCACCTGTCCGCTCCAGCCACCCTCGAAGAGACGGTGGCGCAGATGGAGCTCCTCCAGCCGGAAGAAACCCTGATGCAGGCAGCGACGCTCGGTCAGGTCCACGTCGGCGGCCGTGAAGGGTGCCGAGAGGAACAGGTCCTCGTCGACTGCGGGCGGGCGAGTCTCGCTCATGCCGGTCTCCGGGTCGCGCAAAAATTTTATTATCGTGCCCCCGGCCGGCGAATGCCAATCATGGGCAAGCTTACGCAAACCTGCCCAGCCGCACATCGGCTTGGCCACACCGCCCACTTGGCGTATGTTCGCCGCCAGACACGAAACTGCGAGGAACGCCATGAAAGGCCGCAACATGACGCGCTGGCGCGACCCCGCCAAGGACCCGCGCCAGGAGCCCAAGAGCAACCTGATCACCGCCGAGGGTGCCGAGCGGCTGCGCGGCATCCTCGACCACCTGTCGCGGGTCAAGCGCCCCGCCCTCTCGACCAAGGTAGGCGAGGCAGCGGCGCTGGGCGACCGCAGCGAGAACGCCGACTACACCTACAACAAGAAGGAGCTCAACCGGGTCATCGCCCGCATCCGCTACCTGACCAAGCGCCTCGACGAGCTTCAGGTGGTAGACCGCCTCCCCGCGGACACCGGCAAGGTCTTCTTTGGCGCCTTCGTCACCCTGGAGGACGAAGAGGGCGAGGAAATGCGCATCCGGCTCGTCGGCCACGACGAGACCGACACCACGAAGCGCTGGATCAGCGTCGACGCCCCGCTGGCCAAGGCGCTGCTCGGCAGGGCGCTGGACGACGAGGTGACGGTGGCCGCTCCCGGTGGCGAGAGCACCTACGTGATCACAGAGATCGACTATCGTGACCCACAGGCGTAGGAGCCCTACCATGCCGGTCGTCTTCCGCTATAAGGGAATCAGATTTTTCTTCTTCTCCAACGAGGGAAACCCGCTGGAGCCTATCCATATCCACGCCGAGTGTGGTGATGGGGAGGCCAAGATATGGCTCGAGCCGCAGGTCGCTATCGCCAGCAGCGCTGGCTACAATAGAAAGCAACTCTCACAGCTCATGCAGCTGGTTGAAGAGCATCGGGGTGAAATCTAGAGGGCCTGGAATGAGCATTTCCGCCAAGATTGCCAGCTTTGACGACTACACCATGTGGGTCGAGCTAAACGATGGTAGAACCCTGGGCGTCCCTCTGGCCTGGTTTCCACGGCTACTGCACGCTACCCCCGCCGAAAGAGCCAAGTGCCGTATCAGCTATTCCGGCAAGGGCCTGCACTGGAATGATCTTGACGAAGACATCTCCGTCGAGGGACTGCTCGCCGGCCGCGGAGACATGACGCTGCACCACGAGCGCGTTGCCTGATCAGCCCTTCACCGCCCGATAGACCCGAAAGCGCCGGTCGTCGGCCAGCACCTCGAAACCGCCGAAGGCCCGGGTGAGCATATCCGGATAGGGCAGGAAGGCGTTGGCCACCAGGATCAGCTGGCCGCCGGAGCGCAGATGCTCGGGCGCCTCGAGGATCAGCCGCCCCGCCGGGCCATAGTCGACCGCCCGCTCCTGGTGGAAGGGCGGGTTGCTGACGATGGCATCGAAGCGATGCGCCCCCAGCGCTGAATAGACATCGCTCGCCAGGACCTCGCCCTCGAGGCCGTTGGCCGCCAGGGTGCGCCGAGTCGCCTCCACCGCAAAGTGGCTCACATCCACCGCCGTGACCCGCGCCCCGCGCCGGGCCAGCCAGGCCACCAGGATGCCGTCGCCACAGCCCGCATCGAGAACATCGCCGGGAGCCTCGCCCCCCTCCGCCAGGCTCGCCGAAAGCTGTTCCAGCAACAGCCGGGTGCCGTCATCCAGCTTGCCATGGCCGAACACGCCGGGATGGCTGACCAGGCGCAGCGTCTCGTCTCCCAGATCGACCTCGAAGGTGGTCCAGGCGGCATCCGGGTCGATGCCCACTCGGGCCAGGCGGGTCGCGTAGAGGCCGCAGCGCCGAGCGCTGTCCACCTTGCGACAGCCCAGCCCCAGGGCCGCCAGCACCTTGAGGACCCGCTTGATGCCTCCCTGATTCTCGCCCACCAGTTGCAGCGGGGTGCCCGATGGCAGGTGGGCACAGAGCCACAGCAGCCACCATTCACCCAGGGCGTGGCTCTTCGGCCAGAACAGCACCACGCCCGAGGGGGCCGGCTCGACGCCCTCGAAGGGCGAGTGCGCTACCCTCCCCCGAGCTCGCCAGGCCGCGAGGACGCCCTGGTCGGCGGAGAGCAACCGCCCCTCCCCCGCCTCCAGCCAGGCGTCCCGGGGCGGTGCGACCCATAGCCAGCCGCCATAGTCGGCGTCCTGTCGCTCCAGCAACTGACAGACGGGGGTCTCGGCACTCATGTGCTGGTCTCCTCGTGGGAAGGTGTGGGGCGCTCCAGGGTATAGAGCAGGTAGCGGCCCAGCCGCCAGTGGGGATCGAGGCGGCAGTAGCAGTGCTCCAGCGCCAGCAGGCGCTCCCGATCGACATCGCTCTCCGGCGGTCGGCGCAGATAGTCGGCGAAGACCCGGATGCCCGCCACCTCGCGGATCACCAGGCCATTCTCGGCGCTCCAGGTCTCGATCTGGCCATGAGTCAGCGGCGAGATCGGCGTCAACCGCTTGCGCAGCCCCTTGCCCTCGAGCCGATCGGCCAGGGCCTTCTTCAGGTTACCCTTGACCACGTTGGAGAGCCTCAGGGCGTCTCGATTGAACACCATCAAGGAGAGTTGCCCCCCCGGCGCCAGCAGGCTAGCCAAGGTAGCCATGGCCCCGCGCGGATCCGCCAGCCACTCCAGCACGGCGTGACAGGCGATCAGCGGCCAGGGGCCAGGCGCGAGCTGGGGCAACGCCTGCAGCGACGCCTGCAGCAGGCTCACTTCCCGCCCCGCCAACTGCTCCCGTGCCCGAGCCAGCATCTCGCCGGAGGGCTCGGCCAGAGTGACCGCATGGCCGCGTGCGGAAAACCAACTGGTCAGCTGGCCCAGGCCCCCGCCCACGTCGAGCAGCGGCTGCCCCTCAAGGTCCAGCATCTCGGGAAGCAACCGGTCGAGCAGTGCCAGGCGCAGCTCGCCACGGGCCCCGACGTAGAGGCTCGAGGCGAACTTGTCGGCCAGGCCATCGAAGTGACGATCGCCAGCTGGCGAGAGGAGGGAAACGAATTCTGACATGCAGCCACCGATCGCGGGTTTGCCACGCATTCTACCCGGGAATCACGCCAGACTCATGGCCCACGCCATGCCCCTGGGCCGCTGCGGGTTTATCTCGGCGGTTCAGGCGCTTATACTGCGCCTCGTTACGCCCCCATAGCTCAGCTGGATAGAGCGTCCCCCTCCTAAGGGGAAGGTCTCAGGTTCAAATCCTGATGGGGGCGCCAATTAAATCAATAACTTATCTTAAACTCTTACCTCGAAACACTCCTCAAAATCACTTCCGACCCCAACAGCGACCCCAACAAGATTTCTTGGTAGGCCTAAGTAAAGTGCCGTGCTAAGGCCCAAGACGGCTACTACCGCCAGGCCTAGCCCCCTCCAGCACGACCGTGTGTGGCATAGAGCATGCTTATAGCGACTAACCGCTACAGATTTGTCGGCACCGACCTCCTACCCGCTGACCAGCACATTTAGAGACTATTGACATCCATGCGCGCCTGCGGTTAACGTTCATATAAGCGCCGATTTGAGTCTCAGCTTGCGGGCGCTCTACAAATGCAGCTAAAGCGACGCCAAGAGGCCCGCTTTAGCACATGCTGAGCGGGTTTTTTGTTGTCTGGCCTTCGGGCCACCGCCGATTTAAGCACCAACTTGCGGGCGGGATAGAAATGCAGCTAAAGCGGCGTACGACTCCACTCCCCTGGGTCGGCGCTTGCCGAACCACGCTTTCCAGAGCACCACAGGGGAAAAGGAGACGATCATGACCCATCGCACCACCGAATCTCACGACCAAGCCGCGCCTACCAGCGCCGGTGCCTCCCCCGCGTCAATTCGCCAAAGACTGGCCGCCTTGCTCGCCCAGGACGACATCGTACGTCCGGAGCTGTGCAATGCCGCCATCCTCGGAGCGCGACCTGCTTCACGGGTGACGCACCGCGTTGATCGCCATCACCCCACGCTGGCGAGGAGGTCGTGATCATGAACCTGGTTCAGGAACTGCTACTCAGGACCCAGCACCTGTCGGACACCGAAGTGCTCCGTGGCATGGGCTACACAACGGCCGACGAGGCGGCACTGGCCCACCTGCAGGACGTACGCGTGAGCCCGTATCTCGGCCTGGAGAAGACGTACCGAGACAAACACTTCGGTGAGAGAGGGTTCCTCGAGGCACTGTGCCGATGCGCGGCACTCGACGAGGCCGACGCCCTGGCCGCTATCGAACGTCTGACCGAGCGTTTGGCCGAGGACCGGGCTGCCTTTCGTCACTGGCTGTTCGCCGATACCGACTATGTGCGAGGCCCTGGAACGCCGATCTTCGCCATGGCTTTCACCGAGCACTTCCGTCGGCTCAAATTCCCGCTCGGTTTCTGGCGCCTGCCCTGGGAGGAGAGACTGGCGGCCGCCTGCCAGAAGTCCCGCGACCACATGCAGGAGAGCGGCGGCAAACTGGTCACCTGGGGTGAGATAAAGCGCTACCACTACTGCTTTGCCGAGAAGCGCAGCATTGTCATCTCGACAACGGGCGAGGTGATCGGTGAACGGGAGCACTTCGACCCGCCACTCGCCACCTTCGGGCTGAAAGGCAGCAACGAAAACCTCCCTGACCTGTTCGTGAAGGATGATGAATAGCCAGTGCCGACTGGCTGGATTCGGATGCCGCCAGCCAGGAAAACGGAACCACGCGGCGAAAGAGCGGGAATGCTTAGCGGTTTTTTATTGCCTGATCAACAGACCACCGCCGATTTAAGCACCAACTTGCGGGCGGGATAGAAATGCAGCTAAAGCGGCGCCGTGACTCCCTTCCCCCGAGTCGGCGCTTGCCGACCGTTCCAGGGGGAGAAGGAGTTCACATGCCTGCCATCGATTTCCATCCTGCCAGCCTCGCGCTGGATGTCTGGTTCAAGCGGCCCGAGAGCCGGGTCAGCGTGCCGGACGACGCCGAGTTCGCCTGCCTTCAGGAGATCAACCTGGGCGCGGTGGATGTCATTCCCGAGGCGCTGTTCTTTCGCCGCCATGGCGGGCGGGACGAGCTGTGGTCTGCCGGCCTGACCCACGATGCCCCCGGCAAGTCGCGTGAGGCGCAACTGGCCACCGCCTACCGTCAGGGCCGCGTGGCCTGGTCGGAGAGCCAGGGCACGCCCGCGGAGAGCGCCGAGGTGCTGTTCCGTGCCCTCACCGCCGCGCGTCACGGCCACGTATGGCCCGACGGCTATCGCGAGGGGCCATTGATCACGGCGGCTGCCCATCGGCGCATCGTGGGCGAGCTCGAAGCCGAGATCGACCGCAATACCCGGGAGGCCGAGGCCCAGGCTGAAGCGCCGATCATCGTGCTGGCCCGCCAGCTGGGCCTGAGGCCCGAACCCGCCGGTCGATCGCCGTCCGCCTGGTACGCCGACTGCCCGGGCAAATCCCACCGGCTGATGGTCAGCAGCAGCGCCAACGAGTTCGGTTGCGGCTACTGCCGCGTGAAGGGCGGCACCGCCGACCTGGAGACACTGGCCAGGCAGCGCAAGGAGGCCCGCTCATGAGCCGTCATTATCTTTTCACCTCGGAGTCGGTCTCCGATGGGCATCCCGACAAGCTGGCCGACCGGATGTCGGATGCCGTGCTGGATCGTTGCCTCACCCTGGACTCATCGGCCCGGGTGGCCTGCGAGACCTTGCTGACCCGGGAGCTGGTGGTGGTCGCCGGCGAACTTGGCCTCTCCTCCCCCGCTCTGCACCGCCAGGTACTCGATGAGGTGTAAGGCATCGTGCGCGAGATACTGCGCGAGACCGGCTACCGCAGTGACGTTCCCGGCATCGATCCGGACACCTGAGACATCCAGGTACGGCTGCACCACCACCACCAGTCCACCCAGATCGCCGAGGGCGTGCGGCGCGGGGAAGATGAATGCGGCGCTGGCGATCAGGGGTTGATGTTCGGCTACGCCAGCGACGAGACCCCGGAATTGCTACCTCTTCCGATCAAGCTGGCTCACCGATTGATGCGGCGTCACAGGGAACTGCGCGACAGCGGCGCCCTGCCCTGGCTGCGACCGGATGCCAAGGCCCAGGTCAGCGTGCGCTACCGCGGCGAGGAGCCGGTGGCCGTGGAGACGGTGGTGCTCTCGACCCAGCACGACTCATCGAACAGCGGGTCACCGTCAGTCGAATAGCGGAGCACACCGGTGATCCAAGTGCCGGGGGCGATGTTGTAGCGCGGCGGCCAGTTCTCCGAAGGTGGAGGCAGCCGCAGCGCTCGGGCGATGGAGGTAGGGTCGGAGAAGAGAGCGAAGCGGCCGCACATACGATGACTCCAGGCACTTTCTCTTTCAGGTTCCCAGGCGCCGATCACCGAAGGCACAAGCCATCCGACGGCAGGTGGGCATATCGCATTCTACTAAGCCGGACGGTAACGTGGTCCTATCCGGTCAAAGGGAAGTGACACCATGTCGAGCGAGCGGCCCTACCACGAGAATGCCAGACGCTTTTTCGACCAGTATCAGTCAATCGACTTCGATCGGGTGCACCGTGAATGGATTGCGCACTTGCCGTCTCAGCCCGGTATGGCCCTGGACGTGGGTGCCGGCAGCGGACGTGATGCCAAGGCGCTGGCGGAGCGTGACTGGCAAGTAGTGGCCGTGGAGCCGGCCGATGGCCTTCGCCAGCTAGGTCGCGGCCACACCCTTGGCAGCGATGTCATCTGGCTGGATGACCGCCTTCCTTCCCTGAAACAGGTACGGGCCCTCTCACAGCGGTACTCGCTGATCCTTGTCTCGGCGGTGTGGATGCACCTACGAGCCGATGAGCAGCAGCGCGCTCTGCGTGTGCTCACCACCCTGCTGGCTCCGGGTGGCCTGATGGTCATCACCTGTCGGCAAGGGGATAGCGGCGACGAGCGTGAATTCCATGACGTCAGCCTGGCAGCGCTGGATCGCTGGGCCCAGGACCTCGCGCTCCTCCCGGTGGCCGCCTCTCAGAGTGGCGATCAGTTGGGACGCGAGTCGGTTGCCTGGCAGCTCCGCGCCTATCGGCTACCGGATGATGGCACCGGCGCTCTGCCGGTGCTGCGCCATGTCATCGTCAACGACGACAAGTCCTCGACCTACAAGCTGGCCCTGTTGCGCACCCTGGTCAGACTGGCCGATACCGCCCCGGGCATCGTGCTGTCTCGAGACGACGACTGGGTCACCCTTCCCCTCGGGGCCGTCGGGCTGTATTGGCTGTTGCTCTTCCGCCCGCTGCTGCTGGACCAACGGCTACGTCAGTCACCGGGTTCCCGGGGCTACGGCTTCGCCAAGGAGGATTTTCATCGGCTTGGGCACCTCGCCCCCGGCGACATGCGTATCGGCAGCCCATTGGCTGACCCCGAGATGGCCGCCACTGTCCTGCGTGCCGTTCGTGATGCTTGCCAGTCCATCGTGCGCATGCCAACGCACTACACCACCTGGCCAGGCAGCTCAGATCAGATCTTTGAAGGAGAGCGGAGAGGGGTGCGGATCGGCGACCAACCGGCGCGTCTGGACACGAAGACGTTGGCTGGCTTTGGCGAGTTTCGGGTTCCCACCCTGCTGTGGGACTGCATGAGCCGCTACGCCTGCTGGCTGGAGCCGGCGATCACCCATGAGTGGGTGCAGCTGATGCAAGGGTACAACGCGCAGGCCGACCTCGGGCTGCTACACAAGGCATTACGATGGCCGGAAAGCCGCCGAGAGACGTTGCAGGTCCGGCAGCTGGTAGCAAGCCACCTGCAGGAGGCCAGGCAACTGCACTGCGTATGGTCACATCAAGACCTGCACAGGCGCACCTACGCCATCGATCACTGCTTCCCATGGGCTCGCTGGCAGAACAACGACCTGTGGAACCTCTTACCCGCTTCGGAGAAAGCCAATGCAGCAAAATCTGACCGGCTACCCTCCGCACGGCTGATGGAGACGGCACGCTCAGACATTCTCGCCTGGTGGGAGGTCCTGGAAGCGAAGCCGGGGATCGCCACACAATTTCGAGATGAGGTGCAGGCGTCACTTCCGTTGGTCTACCCGAACACCCCGTTGGAGAGCCTGTTCGACAGCGTGCTGCTCCAGCGTCAGCGGCTCAAGGCCAATCAACAGTTGGCCGAGTGGCATGGCCTAACGGGATAGCGACTTCATTAGGGCATGCGACCCGATGGATTCGTGCAGACGACCAGCCTGATAGCCACCAGAACTGGGCATTCCTTGATATCATGCCCCATCAGATATCCAACACCCCGTAGGTGAAGCAATGCCGCAAGCCCCTGAAATCTTCAAACACAGCCTCGACGACATCACGCTGGACGGGCTGCCGCCGCGGGATGACCCGGGGTTCTAGGATGCGGTGCTGCTCACCCTCACCACCCAGTACGCGGCAAAGGGCTACTCGGCAGCGATCGTCGTCCAGGATGGGCATGTCTTCGGGGTTGCCGTGCCGCAGGAGGGCGTCGAGCCCAAGCAGTACCTCCTGGGCCTGCTGGAGCACCGCTTCCTCGAGGATGCCCTGCCCGCGCTCGAGATCATGGCCGAGATGACCAACGATCCCGAGATCCTCTACAACTACGGCGTCTGCCTGTCCGAGATGAACCGAGTCGAGGAGTCGGTCTCGCCTCTCCAGGCGTGCGTCGAGGAAGCGCCCGACTACGCCCATGCACACGCGGCGCTGGGCTTCTCCTTCATCAAGCTCGGCCAGCTGGACAAGGCCGAAAGCGTGCTGCGTGACGCGGCGAAGCAGCTGCCCGACGACCTGTGGATCAACCGCAATCTGGGTGGCCTGCTCGCCAAGCGCGGCAAGCACGAGGAGGCCAAGCCCTTCTTCGAGCGCGCCCTGGCGGCCAACCCTCAGGATGTCGCCACCCTGTATGGCCTGGCGCTCCCGAGTTCGACACTTCCAGTCCGATTTTGGCCAGAAATCCGCACCTGTGGTCTGAGAATTCAGTAGCTTAGAGAATTCTGGCCGCATTCTTTGTAGTGACACGTTTTTCTAGTGGCACCTTGCCATTCGTAGCGCCTACGGTCTATCGTGATGACATGTTTGTCAAAGTCACCAAATCCGGCCCGCGCCGCTACGTCAAACTCGTCGAGTCCTTCCGGGACGAGGCCGGCAAGTCGCGCCAACGCGTGATCGCGACACTGGGTCGCCTCGAGGCCGTCACGGCCGGGGAATCCAGCGCGCTGATCAATGGCTTGCTGCGTGTCTCTGGCCAGCCG
>NZ_FOBC01000018.1 GCF_900109725.1 Halomonas daqiaonensis | reverse complement strand
GTCGGTGTAGGCGATCAGCCGCATGGCGTTGGGATGGTGGGGCAGACTCTCCTCGAAGAGCTGCATGTCTCGCGCCCACAGGAAGGGTACACGGTGGTGACCATCGAGGTGCAGCGCCTCGGCTTCCCGCAGAGTATCGATGCTGGGACCGATGATGTCGGGGTCGATATGGTTGGGCCGCTCGCCCATCAGGCCCATGATCACCGCACGATCGGTGCCGTGGCCGATACCGGTGGCCGAGAGCGAGCCGTAAAGCTGCACCTCGACGCGGGCAACTCGCTGGAGCAGCGAGCGCTCCTGCAACTCGCGGACGAAGTCGAAGGCCGCCTGCATGGGACCTACCGTGTGCGAGCTCGACGGCCCGACGCCGATCTTGAACAGATCGAATACGCTGATTGGCATGCTGTATCACCTTTGTTAGCGATCGAAGACCACCGTGCGCCTGGCATGGAGGAAGACTCTACGCTCCACGTGCAGGGCGACGGCCCGGGCCAGCGTCAGACATTCGACGTCGCGCCCCTTGGCGACGAGGTCCTCCGGGTAGTCGGTATGACTCACCGGTGCCACACCCTGGGTGATGATCGGCCCTTCATCCAGGTCGTCGTTGATGTAGTGGGCCGTGGCGCCGACCAGCTTGACACCCTTGTCGTAGGCCTGGTGGTAGGGCTTCGCTCCCTTGAAGCCGGGCAGCAGCGAATGGTGGATATTGATCGCCCGCCCGCTCAGCCGGGTGCACATCGCGCTGGAAAGTACCTGCATGTAGCGCGCCAGTATCACCAGCTCGGCGCCACTCTTCTCGATTACCTCCCATACCTGCGCCTCCTGCTCGGCCTTGGTCTCGGGGGTGATAGGCAGATGGTGATAGGGAATATTGTGCCAGGCAGCCAGGGGTTCGAGGTCCGGATGGTTGGAGACCACGGCACGGATATCGATGGGAAGCTGGCCTGTCCGGTAGCGATAGAGCAAGTCGTTAAGGCAGTGGTCGGCCTTGGAGACCATGATCACCACCGGCAAGCGCGTCCCGGGACGCGTCAGCTCGAAAGTCATGTCGAACTCGGCGGCGCGCTCTGCGAAGTCGGACTGGAAGGCCTCTGCATCGAAGTCCTCGGCCTCGGGCCGGAACTCGGTGCGGATGAAGAAGCGCCCGCTGATACGATCATCGAAGGAGTGCTGCTCGGTGATGTAGCAACGGCTCTCCTTGAGAAAGCGCGTCACCACATCCACGGTGCCCAGCAGGCTAGGGCACTGGGCGGCAAGAATCCAGCTGGCCGTGGAGTCACTCATGGGCTCACGTCTCCACACCGATGGCGTACTCCTCGCCGGCATCGAGCAGCCAGCGAAGACAGTAGTCGGCAAAGCTGCGGCGCACCACAAGCTCCCAACGGGTATCCGAGGGACGCCGAAGGATGGTGCTGGTCTTGGCAAAGACCGTGGTCACCCCCTTGCCGGCCGGGAAATGATCGGGATGCACATCGTAGACCACCGACTTCATCAGCAGCTCACGGGCGGCCTCGCCCTCGAGTTCGAGCAGGGTCTGACCGCCGCTGACATTGACGATGGCGAAGCTTGCATCCCCCAGGCGTTGGCGCAGGCGTCCCTCGAGATCGAACTCCTCGCCCCCTGGCACGATCAGCAACCACTCGTCCGGCGAGAGCCACTGGATCGAGCGCTCGCCCGAAGCGTCTAGGGTCAGTCCCTGGGGGCGACCGGGCAGGTTGATGCCCAACTCCTCGCGCACCGCCTCGTCGAGCACGATGGCACCCCCACGCAGAATGAGATGACCGAGGAAGGGCCGTTCGCGCAGCACCACCCGGCTATCGGCACCGGCCGCCGGCACGTTGCGCCGGCTCATCGAGAAGGCAAGCGGCGACTCGGCCATCGACAGGTCGGCGCGGGAGTCGAAAAGATTGACGCTGGACGGATTAGACATTCTGACGCTCTCCCTTGGGATCGACGAAGATCGGACTGACGATCTCGGCTTCGTGAGTGGTGCCGTCGGCCATGGGCATGTAGACGGTCTCGCCCATTCGATTCTGCCCCCCCTTGACCACGGCAAGGGCAAAGCCGGCCTCCAGGGTCGGGCTGTAATAGCTGGAGGTCACGTGCCCCACCATGGGCATGGGGATCGAGGCCTTGGGGTCGAACACGATCTGGGCCCCCTCCTGCAGCACCACCGTCGGATCCTTGGGCTTCAGGCCTACCAGCTGCTTGCGGTTTTCACGCCGGGTGTCGCTGCGGGTCAGGGCACGCTTGCCGATCCAGGGGAACGGCTTGTCGTAGCCGATGGCCCACTGCATGCCCAGATCCTCGGGGGTTACCGAGCCGTCCGTGTCCTGGCCGACGATGATGAACCCCTTCTCCGCCCTCAATACGTGCATCGTCTCCGTGCCATAGGGGGTCAGTCCGTACTTCTCGCCATGGGAAAACAGCGTCTTCCAGACATGCATGGCGAAGTGGGCCTGGACGTTGATCTCGTAGGTGAGCTCGCCGGTGAAGGAGATGCGGAAGACCCGGGCCGGCACGTCCGCCACCCTGCCCTCGCGCCAGTCCATGAACTTGAAGCTGTCCCGGTCGAGATCGATGTCGCTGATCTCGGCAAGCAGCCGGCGTGACTCGGGTCCCGTGATGGTCATGGTCGCCCAGTGATCGGTCACTGAGGTGAAGCTGACATCGAGTTCGGGCCACTCCGTCTGGTGCCAGAGCTCCAGCCACTCGAGGATCGCCGCGGCTCCGCCGGTGGTGGTGGTCATCACGAAGTGGTTCTCGGCGAGGCAGGCGGTCACGCCATCATCGGTGACCATGCCGTCGTCCTTGCACATCAGCCCGTAGCGGCACTTGCCGACGGCGAGTTTTTCCCACTTGTTGGTGTAGATACGGCCCAGGAACTCACGGGCATCGGCTCCCTGGATATCGATCTTGCCCAGGGTCGAGGCATCGAGGATGCCCACCTTCTCGCGAACCGCACGGCATTCCCGTGCCACCGCCTCCGACATGCTCTCGCGTTTGCCATTGGCGCCGCGGCGGTCTTGTTGAGGATAGTACCAGGGACGCATCCACTGCCCGACCACCTCGAACTCGGCGCCACGCTCGACATGCCAGTCATGTAGTGCGGTGTAGCGCTCGGGATCGAACAGCTCCTTGCAGTGGCGGCCGGCGATGGCGCCGAAGGTCACCGGCGTGTAGTTGGGACGGAATACCGTGGTCCCCACCTCGGGAATCGAGCGCTTCAGGCAGCGCGCGGCGATGGCCATGCCGTTGATATTGCCGAGCTTGCCCTGATCGGTGCCGAAACCCATGGCCGTATAGCGCTTGACGTGTTCGATGGACTCGAAGCCCTCGCGCGTGGCGATCTCGATGCCTGCGGCGGTGACATCGTTCTGCAGGTCGACGAACTGCTTGGGCGCGCGCAAGGTCGGCTTCTCGTGGGGTACCTGATAGAGCGCGCAGGCCTCTCCTTCGGACAGGACATCCACTCGGGGAAGCTCGATAGTCGCGGCCTCGAAACCACAGGAGGAGGCAGCCTGCAGCCCTGCCTCGCGCCCGTCTGCCAGCACCTCGGGAAGCGGATAGGTACCGCTTGCTCCGCCAGCGGCGCTGACCCCCTTGACCAGGGAGGGCACGAAACCCAGAATCCTGTCGTTCCAGCTGGGGCGGGCCCCGGTGTGGGAGGCCAGATGGATCACCGGACTGTAACCCCCGGAGCTGGCAATGGTGTCGCAGGAGAGATCCTCGACGGAGCCAGTGACCCTGAAGCCCTCGAGATCGATCTTGGCCACCCGGGCAGCCGACACTCGGTTCGTGCCCTTGGCCTCGATCACCGCACTGCCGGTGATCACCCGGATGCCTAGGCGGCGTGCCTGTTCCACCAGCTCGCCAGCAGGATTGGCTCGTGCGTCGACAATGGCCACCACCTCGCGCCGGGCGTCCTTGCCCTGTTCGGCCCAGTCCAGGGCGGCGCGATAGGCGTGATCATTGCTGGTGGAGAGCACCAGCTTCTGGCCGGGTATCACTCCATAGCGACGGATATAGGTGGAGACAGCGCCGGCGAGCAGGTTACCCGGCACGTCGTTACCCGCATACACAAGGGGGCGCTCGTGGGCACCGGTAGCGAGTATCACCCGGTCAGCCCGGACATGATGCATGCGTCCACGAGATTGACGACGACCATTCACCCTTGGTGCCGTATCGGCAAGATGGTCGGTACGCCGCTCATGCAGCGTCACGAAATGGTGGTCATGGTAGCCATTGGCCGTTGTACGCGGCAGCACGGTGACGTTGGCCAGCTCGGAGAGCTCGGCCGTCACGGCACTCAGCCATTTCTCGGCGGGTTCGTCGTCGAGCAGTTCAGGTGTCGCGAGCAGGCAACCCCCCAGCTCCTCCTGCTCATCGCAGAGGATCACCCGGGCACCACTGCGCCCGGCTGCCAGGGCGGCAGCGAGCCCCGCTGGGCCGGCACCGATCACCAGGACGTCACAGTGCCGATGCTGGTGATCGTAGATATCGGGGTCGGATTCGGTGGAGCTACGCCCCAGGCCGGCACTCTTGCGGATGTACTTCTCGTAGGTCATCCACAGTGAAGCCGGCGCCATGAAGGTCTTGTAGTAGAAGCCTGGAGGCATCAACTTGCCCCCCAGCTTGCCGACGACACCCATCAGGTCTCGCTGCACGCTGGGCCAGCCATTGGTACTGCGAGCGACCAGACCCTTGTAGAGGGCCTGCTGGGTAGCACGCACATTGGGCACCTGGGAGGCTTCGGAGGCACCCAGTTGGACCACCGCATTGGGCTCTTCCGCGCCGGCGGTGACGATGCCGCGAGGGAGGGAATACTTGAAGCTGCGATTGACCACATCCACACCGTTGGCCAGCAGCGCCGATGCCAGGGTATCGCCGGCATGGCCCTGATAGGTCTGGCCATTGAAGGTGAAGCTCAGTGGGCGCGAACGGTCGATGCGCCCACCCCGAGCAAGACGATTGACCTGGCTCATGCGCGGACTCCTTTCTGCTGGGCGGAGGTTTCGCTGGTAGTCCTGCCGGGCTCTCGGCCCGTACCATCGACGGCGACACGATCCGCGGTGATGCGGGGTTGCTCGCCCATGGGGTAGGTCTCGAGGATCTCGTAGCTCACCGTATCGCGAGTGATGTTGAAGAACTTGCGACAACCAATGGCGTGCACCCACAGCTCATGGTGGATACCGCGGGGATTGTCGCGGAAGAACAGGTAATCCCCCCACTCTTCATCGGAGCAGGCCTCGGGGTCTTGTGGCCGGGCAATGTGTGCCTGGCCCTTGGCATGAAACTCCGGCTCTTCACGGAGTTCCTGGCAATACGGACAGTAGATCAGAAACATGAAATCTCCCCCTCCATCACCGGGATGAAAGTCGTTATCCAGGGCTGTGCTGTCAGGCAGCAGCGTGCGGAACTCAGTGGGCCACGCCGGCAGCGCCGTGCTCGTCGATCAGCGCCCCGCTGTGGAAGCGATCGATGGAGAAGGGTGCCGCAATAGGGTGCATCTCGCCCTTGGCAAGGCTGGCAGCGAATACGTGGCCCGAGCCCGGCGTGGCCTTGAAGCCGCCGGTACCCCAACCGCAGTTGAAGAAGAGGCCCTTGACCGGTGTCTTCGACAGGATCGGACAGGCATCCGGGCAGGTATCGACGATGCCTCCCCACTGGCGATTCATGCGTACCCGAGAGAACATCGGGAACATCTCGACGATGGCCTGCAGGGTGTGTTCGACGGTGGGGTAGCTGCCACGCTGGCCATAGCCGTTGTAGCCATCGATACCGGCGCCGATGACAAGGTCGCCCTTGTCTGACTGACTGATATAGCCATGGACCTGATTCGACATCACCACGGTGTCGAGAATCGGCTTGAGCGGCTCCGAGACCAGCGCCTGCAGCGGATGCGACTCCAGTGGCAGGCGGAAACCGGCCATCTTCGCGAGCACCCCCGAGTTGCCGGCGGTCACACAGCCGATGGTGCTTGCTTCGATATCGCCGCGGTTGGTGTGCACCCCATGGACGCGACCGTCACGAATCTTGAAGCCGGTGACCTCGGTGTTCTGGAGCAGATCGACACCCTGGGCATCGGCGGCCCGGGCATAGCCCCAGGCCACGGCATCATGGCGGGCCACGCCGGCGCGAGGCTGCCAGGAGGCACCCAGGACCGGGTAGCGGGCACGCGTCGAGCAGTCGAGAATCGGCACGATCTCCTGGACGCCCCGCGTGTCGAGCACCTCGCCGTCGATGCCATTCAAGCGGTTGGCATTCACGCGGCGCTGGATATCACGCATGTCCTGCAGCGTATGACCGAGGTTCAATACCCCGCGCTGGGAGAACATCACGTTGTAGTTGATATCCCGGGAGAGCCCTTCCCAGAGCTTCATCGAGTGCTCGTAGAGGGCCGCGGATTCGTCCCAGAGATAGTTGGAGCGCACGATGGTGGTGTTTCGTGCGGTGTTACCGCCACCCAGCCAGCCCTTCTCGAGCACGGCGACATTCTTCACGCCATGCTCCTTGGCCAGGTAGTAGGCCGTTGCCAGGCCGTGCCCACCGCCGCCGATAATGATGACGTCGTACTGTTTCTTGGGTGTCGGGTTGCGCCACTGGCGCTCCCAGTTCTCGTGATGGCTCAGCGCGTGCTTGACCAGCCCGAAGCCTGAATAACGTTGCATGTTCTCTCTCCTGGATCGGCCGTGGCCGGCGGGGCAGGCGCCACCCTGACGAAATCGGCTCAGGCGATGGATGACGCCTTGTCACTGGCTGTTGTCGCCGCGCTCTCTGCATAGACCGGATAGCGAGCACAAAGCCCCTCGGTCTTTTCACGCACCTCGGCTTCCACGGCAGTAGTGCTGCCCTGCTCGGCCAGCACATCGAGGATGTCGCAGATCCAGCCGGCGAGTTGCTCGCAGTCATCGGTGCCGAATCCGCGAGTCGTCACCGCGGGTGTTCCGATGCGCAGGCCGGAGGTCACGAAAGGGCTCTGGGGATCATTGGGGACGCTATTCTTGTTGACGGTGATATGGGCACGACCCAGGGCAGCGTCGGCATCCTTTCCGGTCACGCCCTGACGGATCAGCGAGACCAGGAACAGATGATCGTCGGTACCGCCGGAGACCACGTCGTATCCACGGTCGATGAAGACCCCGGCCATGACACGGGCGTTGTCGATCACCTGCTGCTGATAGGTCACGAACTCCTGGCTCATCGCCTCACGGAAGGCCACTGCCTTGGCGGCGATGACATGCATCAAAGGGCCGCCCTGCTGGCCCGGGAAGACGGCGCCGTTGAGCTTCTTGTGAAGGCTCTCATCGGAATGGGAGGAGAGGATCAGGCCTCCGCGTGGGCCGCGTAGGGTCTTGTGAGTCGTAGTGGTGACCACGTGGGCATGGGGCAGCGGGCTCGGATAGAGACCGGCAGCGACCAGGCCGGCCACATGGGCCATGTCGACCATCAACCAGGCGCCCACCTCGTCGGCAATAGTCCGGAAACGGCGCCAATCGACGACACGCGAATAGGCGGAGAAGCCGGCGATGATCATCTTCGGCTGATGCTCGCGGGCCAGACGCTCAACCTCGGCGTAATCAATCTCGCCCGTCTCGGGGTTCAGGCCGTACTGCACCGCATTGTAGTGCTTGCCGGAAAAGTTGGGTGCCGCACCATGGGTCAGATGGCCGCCATGGGCCAGGCTCATGCCCAGCACGGTGTCGCCCGGGGAGACCAGCGCCATGAACACGGCGGCATTGGCCTGGGCACCGGAATGGGGCTGGACATTGGCGTAATCGGCGCTGAACAGATCACAGGCACGCTCGATGGCGAGTTTCTCTACCTTGTCGACGAACTCGCAGCCACCGTAATAGCGCTTGCCGGGATAGCCCTCGGCATACTTGTTGGTGAGCTGAGAGCCCTGGGCTTCCATGACATACCGACTGGCGTAGTTCTCGGAAGCAATCAGTTCAATATGTGCCTCCTGGCGCTCGGTCTCCTCGGCGATGGCCGAGGACAGGGAGGGATCATAGGCGGACAGAGAAGCCTGGGGGCGGAAACCTTCACGGTGGGTCATCTGGGGAACTCCGGATTTATTGTCGTTGGGAAGATCGATTCGGTTGTGATGCATGCGGTGATGGTATCCCCCGAGGGTGTGCAGCATGCTGCTCGCAAGCGTCACGGGGCAGTGTGTTTACGACAGAGGAAGCCTTTGCGACATGCTGGACGACCGGCAACTCGCCCACTCAGTAATCAACCACCACATCACCGAGCGGCTTACTGCAACAGGAGAGGATATAGCCCTCGGCGAGGTCCTCGTCGGTGATGCCCCCGTTGTGATCCATATCCACCTGACCGGAGCTCAGGGGGACCCGGCAGGTTCCGCAGATGCCCATGCCGCAGGCCTTGGGGATGTGCAGGCCAAGCTTAGCGGCAGCGGAGTGCACCGTTTCGCCGGGATGGATGCGCACGCTCTTGCCCGACGTTGAGAATTCCACGCTGATCAAGTCGGCGGTATCGAACTCCTCGGCCAGCGCTTCGGCCTGCTCGACATTTTCCTGCACCTCCTCCTGCACATCGATCGGCGTGGCGGCGAAGGACTCCTCGTGGTAATGGCTCATGTCGAAATTGTTATCGCGCAGGAGTTTCTTCACGGCGTTCATGTAGGGCGTAGGGCCGCAACAGAAGATCTCGCGACTCATGAAGTCCGGCACCATCAGCTCGAGCATCGCCTGGGCGAGGTAGCCCCGGTAACCTGCCCAGCTCTCGTTCAGTTCGCCGCTGCGTTCGGTCACGATATGCAGCTTGAATTCAGGAATACGCGAGAAGATATGCTCCAGTTCGCGATGGTAGATGATGTCGCGAGGGGAGCGAGCGCTATGCACGAACTCCACGTCAACCATGGAATTGGTATCGAAGAACCAGCGCACCATGGACATCAAGGGGGTGATTCCCACGCCACCGGAAAGCAACAGAACCTTATCGGCGGGATAGTCCATGATGTTGAAGTTACCCACCGGGCCATGCACCACCAGTTCGTCGCCGGCCTTCAGGTTGTCGTGAAGCCAGTTCGAGACCTTACCGCCAGGCAGGCGCTTGACGGTGATCGAAATACTGTAGGGAATCGACGGTGAGCTCGAGATGGTATAGGAGCGCATGACCTGCTGTCCGTCTATCTCCAGCTCGAGGGTCACGAACTGCCCCGGCTTGAAGAAGAACAGTACCGGCTGCTCGGCCATGAAACAGAAGGTACGGACGTCCCAGGTCTCCTGGATCACCTTGACGCAACGCACTACATGGCGGCCGTTGGTCCAGGTCTGGGTCGTGACGGGGTTGAGGAAACTCATTGTCATTATCGTGTCGCCTGCAATGCACCATGGAAGGCTCGGCTGCCGCGCCATCGCCCGTTGCCGGCATTCTGCGCCACGCGCCCCCGCGGCCACTTGCCTGTCAGCGACATGGCCATATCCATGATTCCCACCCCTCCTCCCTTTCCTCGAATGCAGCGTCGCCCCTGAATCGAGATCCGTCGTGGGCAGACAACTCCTCCCTTTAGAGCTGCTCCAGAATCAGCCCATATCTCAAACCCCGCATTGCTTTCGCCTCTAACAACACCAATCAATTGCCGCATCCGCGGCCTGCAAGAGGATGTAGTCCATGGATTCGATCTCCCACGTCCACCTCGACGATGACCTGACCCCGACACGCGAAGCGGCAAGCCAGATGCTCGCCGATCATCCCACCCATTTGTCACTGCCCCAGCCGTTCTACACTGATGCCCGCGTCTTCGCCCTGGACATGCAGGAGATCTTCGCCAAGGAGTGGTTGTTCGCCGGCATGACCTGCGAGATCCCCGCCAAGGGCAACTACCTGACCCTGGAGATCGGCGACAATCCGGTGATCCTGGTGCGTGGCAACGAGGGCAAGGTGCATGGCTTCCACAACGTCTGCCGCCACCGCGGTTCGCGTCTCTGTGTCCACGAGAGGGGTAAGGTGGCCAAGCTGGTCTGTCCCTACCATCAGTGGACCTATGAGCTCGACGGCCGCCTGCTGTTTGCAGGCTCCGACATGGGCGAGAACTTCGATCTTTCGACCTACGGCCTCAAGCCGATCCATGTGCGTACTGCCGGGGGCTACATCTTCATCAGCCTGGCCGAGCAGCCACCCGCTATCGATGACTTCCTGGTCACCTTGGAGCACTATCTCGAGCCCTACGACATGGCCAATGTCAAGATCGCCGTGGAGTCCAATATCGTCGAGAATGCCAACTGGAAGTTGGTGATAGAGAACAACCGCGAGTGCTACCACTGCAATGGCGCCCACCCTGAGCTGCTCAACTCGCTGCAGGAGTTCGATGATACTGACGATCCCCGTGCTACCCCGGCCTACAAGACACTGGTCGCCACGAAGCAGGCCGACTGGGATGCTCAGCAGGTCCCCTGGCAGCTCAAGCGTTTCGGCAAGCGCAATCGCCTGACCCGCACTCCGCTGCTCAACGGGGTGGTCTCCATGACCATGGATGGCAAGCCAGGCTGCAGCAAGCTGATGGGCCGGCTCAAGAGTACCGACATGGGCTCGCTGCGCATCCTGCACCTCCCCAACTCGTGGAATCACTTCCTGGGGGATCATGCGATCGTGTTCAGGGTGCTTCCGTTGGGGCCGGAACGGACCCTGGTGACAACCAAGTGGCTGGTGCACAAGGAGGCCACCGAAGAGGTCGACTACCAACCCGATGAGATCCGCAAGGTCTGGGATGCCACCAATGACCAGGATCGACGCCTGGTCGAGGAGAACCAGCGCGGGATCAACTCCGTGGCTTACCAGCCGGGACCCTACTCCAGGACCGCCGAGTTCGGCGTGATCGATTTCATCGACTGGTACCGTGAAAGGATGCTGGAGAACCTGGGAAATACCGCTCCCCATCTGCAGAATCTACAGATCGTCCAACCCAGCTGAGCCGAGGCAATGCCTCCACTATCGGGCCCGCCATCGAGCGGGCCCTTTCTTTGCTAGCTCGCGATACCTTCCACCTCACAGGGCATCGGGAGATTCGGGATTGAGCTTCTGCGGGTCATCGCGTCCCGGGTACCAGGGCGTACGACCGTCGAGGACGCCGGTGGTCTCGATGATTTCCGCCACACTGCGCTCCTGACGATAGGCCATGATATGGGCGCCGCTGACACCCGGAATCTCGCGGATCGAGTGAAGCAGATCCATGCACAACCGCTTGCCCTCCTCCTTCTGATCCACGGCCCCTTCGAGCCGACGGACCACGGCGTCGGGGATATGCACGCCGGGAACATTGTCGCGAATCCACCGCGCACTTCGTGCCGAGGCCAGGGGTCCGATGCCCGGCAGGATGAAGACACGATCGGGACCTTCGAGAAGGCCCAGGTCATTGACCTTGAGCATGAAGTCACGCAGTTGCTCGATATCGAAGCAGTATTGGGTCTGGAAAAACTGGGCACCGGCCGCCACCTTCTTGGCCAGGCGATGCGGTCGCCACGCCAGCGGCGGCACAAAGGGATTCTCGGCCGCGCCAAGAAAGATCCGCGGGGGCGTCTCGAGGCGCCGCCCGCTCTCGAAGCGAGAGTCATCGCGCATGCCACGGGCGATCTGCAACAGGGACATGGAGTCGAGATCGAATACCGGCTTGGCCTGGGGATGGTCACCGGCCTGCACACCGTCACCGGTCAGGCAGAGCAGGTTGCAGGCACCCATGGCCGCCGCACCGAGGATCTCGCCCTGTATGGCGATACGGTTACGGTCACGGCACGATATCTGCAGGATGGTGGCATAGCCGACCCGGGTGAGCAGCGAGCAGACGCCGACGCTGGACATGTGACAGTGAGCACCGGAGCCATCGGTGGCGTTGATGGCATCGACGACGCCATCGAAGATCGCCGCGCGCTTGAGGACCTCCGCTGGATCGGCTGAGTCCGGCGGGTCGATCTCGCTGGTGATCGCGAACTTGCCGGCCCGCAGTACCCGTTCCAGTCGACCGGGGGAGACATGACCAGGCAGGATCGGCAGGGAGTAGCCCGGCACGGGCTCGTCATCGAACCTCACTTTGTCGCCTCTCTGGAGGCGGTCGAGGAAGAGCTACCGGTCAGCTGGCGAACCACACGCAGCCAGGAAGAGGTTCCCGTGAGGCGATGGTCGACAGGCAACTGGACAGCGTGGATGCGCTCCCCCTCCTGCATCCGCTGACTCCCTTCCCAGGCATCGACCCAGACACACACCATCTCCGGTTTCACCTCGCAATGCCCATTGGCGCGCACTCCACCACAGGGGCCGTTGCGAAGCTGCTTGGGGCAGTTCATGGGGCAGGACATGCCGGTGTCGGAGAGAACGCACTGACCGCACATCCGGCAATCGAAAAGCGTCGCCTTGATGGCCTTTTCCACCGACCTCACCGGCGCCTCGATGCGCTCGTGGCCCAGTCGCTTCCATACTGGATCGAGCTTGACCAGCATCGGTTCGAAGCGTCGGTAGATCGCCTCGAAGACTCCGGCATGGCGAACCACCCAGCGACGCATCCTGTACATGGTCCTTTCCCTTTTCCGTCGAGGGGCAGTGCCCTCACTCCGCCAGAGCGATAGCGGCCGGACTCAGACGGCATGCCGCGTACTTGAACTCGGGAATCTTGCCGTAGGGGTCCAGGGCGGGGTTGGTCAGCAGGTTGGCAGCGGCCTCCACATAGCAGAAGGGCACGAACACCATGCCTTCCGCCATCAGCGGGTCGACCCGTACCTTGAGCGTGATCGCCCCGCGCCGGGTGGTGATGGTGATCGGCTCACCCGGCGACACACCCAGCCGCACGAGCTCCGCCGGAGAGACGCTGGCCACCGCCTCGGGCTCGAGATCGTCGAGGACCTGGCTGCGGCGAGTCATCGAGCCGGTGTGCCAGTGCTCGAGCTGACGACCGGTGGTCAGCACCGTGGGGTAGTCGCCATCCACGGGCTCATCCGGCGGCAGGGGGCGTGTGGGCGCGAACTTCGCCTTGCCACCCGCCCGCGGGAAGGCGTCGGAGAAGACCACGTCGGCCCCCGGGGCGTCTTCCGCCGGGCAAGGATAGGTCACCGATTTCTCACGCTCCAGGCGCTCCCAGGTGATGTTGTCCAGAGACGGCATGCCCTGCTTCATCTCGGCAAACACCTCACGGGGATGGGTGTAGTCCCAGTCGAGCCCGAAGCGTCGAGCGATCTCCTGGATGATCCACCAGTCGGGCCTGGCTTCTCCGGGCAGTGGCACGGCGGCACGCCCGAGCTGCACCTGGCGGTTGGTATTTGTGACCGTGCCCTCCTTCTCCGACCAGGCGGAGGCCGGCAGGATGACGTCGGCATACTGGGCAGTCTCGGTGACGAAAAGATCCTGCACCACCAGGTGCTCCAGGCTAGCCAGCGCCGCCCTGGCGTGGTCGAGGTCCGGGTCGGACATCGCCGGGTTCTCGCCCTGGATGTACATCCCCTTGATCTGACCCGCGTGGATCGCGTCCATGATCTCCACCACGGTGAGACCGGGCCTGGCTTCCAGGGGGGTGTTCCATAGCTCCTCGAAGGCCGAGCGGATCTGGTCGTCGCCCACCGGCTGATAATCGGGCAGCACCATGGGGATCAGGCCCGCGTCGGAGGCGCCTTGAACGTTGTTCTGGCCGCGGAGGGGATGCAGCCCGGTGCCGGAGCGGCCGGTCTGGCCGCAGGCCAGCGCCAGCGAGATCAAGCAGCGGGCGTTGTCGGTGCCGTGGGTGTGCTGGGAGATACCCATGCCCCAGAAGATCATCGCCCGCTCAGCCCTCGCATAGAGCCTGGCCACTTCGCGGATGGTGTCCGGATCGACCCCGCAGGCCGGCGCCATGGCGTCCGGTGTCATGTCGACCACGTGAGCCTTGAGGGCCGCGAAACCCTCGGTGTGGGCGTCGATGTAGGCCTGATCGAAGAGCTCCTCGGTGACGATCACGTTGAGCATGGCGTTGAAGAGCGAGACATCAGCCCCCGGGGAAAAACGCACGCTCATGTGGGCGTAGGCGCTCAGGCCCTGGCCGCGTGGATCGATGATGATCAGCTTGGTACCGTTGCGTGCCGCCTGCTTGAAGTAGGTGGCCGCCACAGGATGGTTCACTGCGGGGTTGCAACCGGTAAGGATCACCACGTCAGACTCAAGCACCTGCATGAAGGAGGCGGTGACCGCTCCCGACCCGATGCACTCCATCAGCGCAGCCACCGAACTGGCATGGCAGAGCCGGGTACAGTGATCGACATGATTGGAACCGAAGCCGGTACGCACCAGCTTCTGGAACAGCCACGCCTCCTCGTTGGAGCACTTGGCGCTGCCAAAGCCGGCCAGGGCATCGGGGCCGTGGGCGGTCTTGAGGTCGACCAGGCCCTGGGACGCCAGGTCCAGCGCCTCTTCCCAGCTGGCCTCGCGGAAGTGGGTGAGCGGCTGCGCCGGGTCGAAGGCCGGGTCGAGCCGCTTGGGGACACCCGACTTGCGGATCAGCGGCCGAGTCAGGCGCGAAGGATGCCTGGGGTAGTCGAAACCGAAGCGTCCCTTCACGCAGAGGCGGTTCTGGTTGGACGGTCCGTTGCGGCCCTCGACGAAGAGGATGCTGTCGTCCTTGACATGATAGGTGAGCTGGCAGCCAACTCCGCAGTAGGGGCAGACCGAGTCGACGGTGTGATCGGCCACCGCGGAATCGCCGCGCCCCTGGGCGTCCATCAGGGTCGCCGGCATCAGCGCGCCGGTAGGACAGGCCTGCACGCACTCGCCACAGGCCACGCAGGTACTGTCGCCCATGGGATCGTCGAAGTCGAAGACGACCTTGGAGGCGGCGCCACGATGCGCCAGGCCGATGACATCGTTGCCCTGGACCTCGCGGCAGGCACGCACGCAGAGGTTGCACTCGATGCAGGCATCGAGATTGACGCTCATGGCCGAGTGGGAGCTGTCGTGCATCAGCGAGCCCTCACGCTGGGCTACGTGGTGCACGGTGGGTTCGTTGCGCTCCTCCCGCGAGGGCAGCCACTGGCGGACCCCCGCCACATCGATGGCCAGCTGGTCGGCCATGGCCCAGAAGTGGCTGGAGCGATCGGGGCTGGCATCCCGCTCGGGCTGGTCGGCAATCAGCAGTTCCATCACGCCCTTCCTGGCGGTGCTGACCCGTTCGGAGCTGGCGCTTTTGACAACCATGCCGGGTCGGGCTTCGCGCAGGCAGCTCGCCGCCAGCACCCGCTCGCCTTCGATCTCGACCATGCAGGCACGGCAGTTGCCGTCGGAGCGATAGCCCGGTGCATCCTTGAAGCAGAGATGCGGAATGGTCTCACCGGCACGCTTGGCGACCTGCCAGAGCGTCTCGCCGGGATGGGCACTGACCTCGCTACCATCCAGAATCAGGGTGAAAGGTTCCTGTGTCATGGCGCTTACCCCTTGATGATCACGTTCTGGCTGGCCAACTCGCCGCGGAAGTCCTTGAGAAGCCCCAGTACCGGGTTGGGGGCTGCCTGGCCCAAGCCACAGATGGAGGCGTCCATCATCACCTGCGCCAGCCGCTCGAGTTCGTCGACTCGCCACTCGTCGCGCTCGAGCAGGGTCAGCATCTTCTCGGTGCCTACCCGGCATGGCGTGCACTGGCCACAGGACTCGTCGGCGAAGAAGGCCAGCAGGTTAGTGGCCACCGCCTTGAGGTCGTCCTGATCCGAGAGCACGATCACGGCCGCCGAGCCGATGAAGCCGCCGTGCTCCTGAAGGGTGTCGAAGTCCAGCGGGATATCGGCCTTGCTCGCCGGCAGGATGCCGCCCGAGGCACCGCCGGGCAGGTAGCCGGCGAGCCGGTGCCCCTCGGCCATGCCGCCGCAATACTCGTCGATGAGCTCCTCGAGGGTGATGCCTGCCGGTGCCAGATGCACGCCGGGGCGCTTCACACGGCCCGAGACCGAGAAGCTTCTCGGCCCCTTGCGACCATGGCGACCCTGCTCGGCAAACCACTCGGCGCCCTTCTCCCAGACCTCCGGGATCCAGTAGACGGTCTCGACATTGTTGACCAGGGTCGGGCGGTCGAAGAGCCCCTTCTGGGCGACGTAGGGAGGGCGGTTACGCGGCTTGCCGGGCTTGCCCTCCAGGGATTCGATCATCGCCGACTCTTCGCCGCAGATGTAGGCCCCGGCACCGCGGCGCAGCACGACGTAGCCCTGTGGCACGAGGCCAGCGGCCTCGAGCTCGCCGATCGCCTCGTGCAGCACCCGGTGCAGGCCGGGATACTCGTCGCGGAGGTATATATAGAGTGCCTCGGCCTCCACTGCCCAGGCGCTGACCAGGGCCCCCTCGAGGAAGCGGTGCGGCGAGCGCTCCAGATAGACGCGATCCTTGAAGGTGCCGGGTTCACCCTCGTCGGCGTTGATCGCGCAGTAGCGCGGCCCCGGCTCCTGGCGCACGAAAGTCCACTTCTTGAAAGTGGGGAAGCCGGCACCGCCCAGGCCGCGCAAGTTGGAGCGTTCGAGTGTCTCCATCAGCGCCTCGACCGTGACGCCTCCCCCACGACAGTCGGCGAGTAGCCGGTAGCCGCCCTCGGCGCGATAGTCCGCCAGGTGCTGCCAGACGATCGCCTCGGGATGGAAATGACCGGTATCGACAACCGCCTCCACGCCCTCCGTGGTGGCGAACAGCAGATGGTGGTGCCCCACTTCCACCACCGGTGCCGTCTCGCAGCGCCCCATGCAGGGGGCGCGCAGCACCCTCACCTGACTGGGATCCATTCCAGATTCGAGCTCGGCCTTCAGCGTCTCGGCGCCGGCCAGCTGGCAGGAGAGCGAATCGCAGACCCGCACCGTCACCGCCGGCGGCGGTGACTGGTCGTCATGCACCACGTCGAAATGGGCGTAGAAGGTCGCCGTCTCGTAGACCGCCGCCATCGGCAGGTTCATGTAGGCGGCGAGCGCCCGCAGGTTCACCAGCGCGAGGTGGCCATGGGCATCCTGGATGGCGTGCAGGTGCTCGATCAGCAGGTCACGGCGCCGGAGTGTCGAGTCGCTGCGCTCGTCGCCGAGCAGCTGGCGCAACGACGCCAGGGCAACGGGAGGCAGGTCGCGGCCACGGGGCCTGTCGCGGAAGCGGCGCTTGGGGGTGAGGGTCTCGACGGTCATGGCGGGCTCGTTGTTATCGGTGGGTGCTGCACCACCTTGATGTTGGCACCGGACCTTAGCCCGGGCAATGCGCGACAGGCTGTTGGGGCAGCTTTCGTATCAGGCAGTGGGCATTCCGGATAAGGCCCGGGATGAAGGACCCCAGGCCCTGCGGGATCAGGCAGTGACACTACCGTGGGGATCGAGGACAAACTTCTTGGCGGCGCCTCCATCGAAGTCCGCGTAGCCACGGGGCGCATCATCCAGGGAAATCACCTCGACGTTGACCGCATCGGCGATCCTGACCTTGTCGAAGAGAATTGCCTGCATCAACTGGCGGTGGTATTTCATCACCGGGCACTGCCCCGTATGGAAGGAGTGAGACTTGGCCCAGCCCAGCCCCAGGCGCATGGAGAGATTGCCATGTTTCGCCGCCTTGCTTTCGGCACCCGGATCCTCGGTGACATAGAGGCCGGGGATGCCGATCTGACCACCGGCCCGGGTGACATCCATGCAGGCATTGAGCACCGCCGCGGGCTGCTCGTGTGAGTGGTCGTGCCCATGACAGCGCGCTTCGAAGCCCACGGCATCCACGGCGGCGTCCACTTCGCGTTCTCCCAGTATCGGCTCGAGCATGTCAGCCATGGGCGTGTCCTGGCGTAGATCCAGGGTCTCGCAGCCGAAGCTCCTGGCCTGCTCCAGACGTTCAGGAATCATGTCGCCGACGATCACGCAGGCCGCCCCGAGCAGTTGCGCCGAGACTGCCGCAGCCAGGCCCACCGGGCCGGCACCGGCGATGTAGACGGTGCTGCCGGGCCCCACACCGGCGGTGACACAGCCGTGATAACCGGTGGGGAAGATGTCCGAGAGCAGGGTCAGGTCCTGGATCTTCTCGATGGCCTGCTCGCGGTCGGGGAACTTGAGCAGATTGAAGTCGGCGTAGGGTGCCATGACGTACTCGGTCTGACCGCCTACCCAGCCGCCCATGTCCACATAGCCGTAGGCCGCTCCGGGGCGCGAAGGATTGACGTTAAGGCAGATACCGGTCCTGCCCTCCTTGCAGTTGCGACAGCGCCCGCAGGCAATGTTGAACGGCACCGAAACGATATCACCGACCTTGATGAACTCCACATCGCGACCGCATTCGATCACCTCGCCGGTGATCTCATGGCCGAGCACCAGGCCCTCGGGTGCGGTGGTGCGCCCGCGCACCATGTGCTGGTCGCTGCCGCAGATATTGGTGGTCATCACCTTGAGAATGACGCCGTGCTGACACTTGCGCTTGCCCAGTGCCAGTTCGGGGAAGGGGATCGACTGTACCTCGACCTTGCCGGGGCCCATGTAGACGACCCCACGGTTGGCTTGGCTCATGGCAGGCTCCTGTCGTTGTTGTGTTCTTGGCGGTTGATTCCGCCGCTCCAGCCTATTCCCTCCACGCCGGGGGACTTGCCCCAAAGAGTCACTCACGTATCTGTGCGAGACATCTCCGAGACGACGGATAGCTGAAGGTCGCTTTCAAGACACTGCCCTCTTCAGACCAGGCCAAGAATGACCTCGCTTGCCGGTGTCACGGCGGCAAGAGACGCCCCCTCCATCGCAAGAACTTCCGATAACAAGAGTCGATAACCGCCAATGAAACGAGATGATACCCCTCTCCTGTCCGCCGGGCAGGACAATACCAAGATGCTGGGGATGGATTTCCACAATCCCGTCTTCCCCATCTCCACGCTGGCCATCCTGGCCTTCGTTATCTATGCCCTGGTCTATCCCGATGCCGCCAATTCCCATCTGACGGCAGCGCGGGGATGGTCGATCGCGTATTTCGACTGGTTGTTCATGATTGCCGGCAACCTTTTCGTGCTGCTGTGCCTGGTGCTGATCGTGCTGCCACTCGGGCGAATCCGGCTCGGTGGCGATCAGGCTAGGCCCGAATACTCCACTTCCTCCTGGTTCGCCATGCTCTTCGCAGCAGGCATGGGTATCGGCCTGATGTTCTGGAGCGTGGCCGAGCCGGTGGCCTACTACACCGATTGGTACGGTACTCCCCTCAATGTGGCGGCCCGTACCCCCGAGGGGGCCAGCGCGGCAATGGGGGCGACCATGTTCCACTGGGGCCTGCATCCCTGGGCGATCTACGCCATGGTGGGATTGTCCCTTGCGTTCTTCGCCTACAACCGTGGACTGCCACTGAGTCTGCGTTCGGCCTTCACGCCCATTCTGGGCAAGCGTGTCCGAGGCTGGCCCGGCCATACCATCGACATCTTCGCGGTGCTGGCGACCATCTTCGGCCTGGCGACATCATTGGGTTTCGGGGCGTCTCAAGCGGCTGGCGGCCTCAATTACCTGTTCGAGGTCCCGAACACCATCGGCACGCAGATCGCCATCATCATCCTTGTCACGGTAGCTGCCCTGTTCTCCGTCTGGCGGGGTATCGACGGTGGCGTGAAGCTCTTCTCCAACATCAACATGGCGCTTGCCATCGTGCTGCTTGCATTCGTGGTCATCACCGGCTCCACCCTGCTGTTTCTCAATGGCTTGTGGAGCACCACCCTGGCCTACGCGAGCCATATCCTGCCGCTCTCCAACTGGGTCGGTCGTGAGGACACCACCTGGTACCATGGCTGGACAGTATTCTACTGGGCCTGGTGGATCTCCTGGTCGCCCTTCGTCGGCATGTTCATCGCCCGGGTCTCGCGCGGGCGCACAGTACGCGAGTTCCTGATTGCCGTACTGCTGGTGCCGACTCTGGTCACCATCGTCTGGATGAGCGCCTTCGGCGGCACTGCCCTGAACCAGTCCGTCAATGGCGTCGGGGAACTGGCCAATGGCATCAGCGAGGTGTCGCTGGCAATGTTCCAGATGCTCGAACAGCTGCCGTTGACCACCCTGACCTCGAGCCTGGCGATCCTCCTGGTACTGATCTTCTTCATCACCTCCTCCGACTCCGGTTCGCTCGTGATAGACAACATCACTGCCGGTGGCAAGCACGATGCGCCGCGTGGTCAGCGGGTCTTCTGGGCCTGTCTGGAGGGGGTAATCGCCGGCATCCTGCTCTATGGTGGGGGCAACACGGCTCTGGGTGCCCTCCAGGCGGGAGCCGTGGCCACCGGCCTGCCCTTCACCCTGATTCTCCTGGCGATGGCCTATAGCCTGGTGAAAGGGTTGGTGGAGGAGCAGCGCGAGATGAGTATCAAGGCAACGAACGCTGCGTAAGGCGCCTTCCAGCGAAACAAGAACGCCGGCCATTGGCCGGCGTTCTTGTTGGTGGCCCTGCTGCTGACGCTTTGCGAAGCCATGCCTGGAGAGGCACTCAGACAGAGGGACTGCGAAGGATTCGAGAAGGCGTGCGCTCTAGAGAATCGCTCTCAGCGCAGCACACCCTCCTCCTCGAGAAGCTTGTAGACTGCCTCGGCACCCTGCTCGGAAGTGACATTGCTCAACACCTGGCCACCGCCCCCCTCCGCCTTGGCGGCAGCCGCCTTGAATCGTTCCCGTGCCGAGGTCGCCTTGATGATCTTCAGGCGCTTGGGACGCCGCCGGGCCGGCGAGAATGTCCACTCGGCAAAGGCCTCGTCAATGACGCCGGCTTCCTGAAGGGGGGCCAGCTCTCCTCGCTGGGCCGGGCCAAAGGCGCTCTGACGAGCCGCGGGGGCTGCACCGTCCACGCTGAGGATGGCCGGCAGGCGCACTGCCAGGCGGCGACGCTGGCCCCGGGGCAGTGCCTGCAGAAGCGTCGCCACACCATTGTCGATAGACTCCACCTCGACCACGCCATTGACCAGCGGCCAGCCCAGCCGCTCGGCCAGGGCATAGGGAACCAGACCCGAGCCTTCACCGCACTCGGCACGACTGCCGGTCACCACCAGTTGCGGTGGGGAACGGGTCAGCACGGTGGCCAGGGCGGGGATCACATCGGCTCCGTCAGGCTGCTCCACGAGGGTCAACTCCGCGAGGCCCATGCCCAGGTATCCTCGCAGGGCGGTGTCATTTCCGCTGTCATGGCGACCGGCATGCACCGCCCGTACCTGGAGCCGATCAAGATGTCTGCCCAAGCCGAGGGCCAGTTCGAGGCCACGGGCATCGTGATCGGCACGCCGAGCCCGGCCGGTCAGGGGATGGCGACCGACCGAGACCAGCACCGCCACCTCGAAGGGTCGTGAATCAGGCTGCATCGCGGGATTCTCCTCTCTTTGCCTGCGGTCGACGGCTCTCCACCAGATCGACCAGGGCGGCCAGTACCTCGTTCGCATCACCGATCACCGCCAGGTCTGCCCGCTTGATCATGTCACAGCCGGGATCGGAGTTGATGGCCACTACCTTCTCGCAGCTCTGGATGCCCTGCAGATGCTGGATGGCCCCGCTGATGCCCACCGCCACATAGACCCGGGCGGTAACCCAGGTACCGGTGGCACCTACCTGGCGATCGCGGGGCATGAACCCATTGTCCACCGCCACTCGCGAGGCCCCTTCCGTGGCTCCCAGACACTGGGCGGCATGGTGGAAGCCCTCCCAATCAGTGACACCGTTGCCGGCAGAGAGAATGAACTCGGCCTCGCCCAGAGAGATGGCAGCGGGATCCACGGCGACCTGGCCGAGATCCTCGATACGTGTCAGGTTGGCAGGCAGCTCGACGTTCAGGGTAAGTTCCTCAGCCGCATGCAGGGTATCGCTGACCGGTTCGGCGCACTCCGCCAATACCAGCGCCACGCGCGGCAGGGGCCGCTGGATATCCAGGCTGCCGGCGGCACCGCGTGCGGTACAGCGCCAGCCCAGCGTGCAGGTTGCATCGGCCTCGAGCTGCCAGACGCCGGTAGCGGGCCTTTCCTCCAATCGCATGGCCAGGCGGCGACCCAGATCAGCCCCCCCGAGGGGGGAGTCGGGCAGCAGCCAGTGGCGTGGTGCCAGTTCACGTTCCGCCGCGGCCAGCGCCGCGAGCCGCGCCTCCGGTGCGAAGCCCTCGTATTCGTCACTTGTGAGGTGCAGGAGGCGGTCGATACCGGCCTCGCCCAGCGCCCGCTCCTTCGGCTCGCCTTCTCCCTCGCCCTTGTAGCCCCCAAAGAGCACGGCCAGCACGGCACCAGGCCGGTCGGGGTCGGCATCGGCCAGTTGGCGAGCCAGGCCCAGCAGATCGCGGTCATGATGCGAGAGTCGCCCGCCACCCATTTCCGGGACCACCGCGACGAGGAAGGCGGGCGAGGCAATATCGATACGCCGGCGGCTCTCCTGGCGCGCTCTCACAGCAACGCTCGGGGCGCCTCCCTGCTGGAGGCCGCTGCGATCGATGCGCTTGAGCCCGCTGGGCCCGATAAAACCCGCCGTATGGGGATTCTTGCGGATCACTCCATGAGGGCCCATCCACTCGATGGCCGCGGCTGACCCTTTCCCCAGCTCGGCCAGCACCCGGTCATGCTCAGGGTGCAGGCGGTTACGGGCGATCCACTCCTTGCGTGGATCGCGACGCGCTATTCCTGTCATCACGTCGTCGGTCATCACGTCACCTCCTCGAAAGCCGGCTGATTGCGATGCTTGCTTCTGCCCGAGTCACTCTCGAGCACCAAGGCATCTGCCACCAGTTCGGCAATATCGCGCACCTCTGCGGGGGTATCCACGACGCCTTCCAGCATGGCGGTACACTGCGGGCAACCCACCGCCACGAGCTCGGCGCCGGTTTCCCTGACATCGTTCATGCGCATGTCGGGAATCCGCTGCTTGCCGGGGATGTCGGTGATCGGCGCGCCACCGCCTCCCCCGCAGCAGCGCGAACGAAATCCCGAACGCCCCATCTCGGCCACATCGATGCCCAGTGCCTTGAGCACATTGCGCGGTGCCTCGTATTCGCCGTTGTAGCGACCGAGATAGCAGGGATCATGGTAGGTGACCTTGCCACCCTTCCAGGGCGCAAAAGCGAGCCTGCCCGCATCATGCAGCTCGGCGATATAGGTGGAATGGTGAGAAACGGTATAGTTACCACCGAGCTCTCCATACTCGTTGCCCAGCACGTGGAAGCTGTGGGGATCGCAGGTGACGATACGCAGGAAGCGGTACTGGGACAGGGTGGCGATATTGCGCCGGGCCAGCGACTGGAAGGTGGCCTCGTCGCCCAACCGTCGTGCCACGTCGCCGCTGTCCCGCTCCTCGTTTCCGAGCACCGCGAAATCGACGCCGGCAGCCCGCAGCACTTTCACCAGTGCGCGCAGGGTGCGCTGGTTGCGCATATCGAAGGCACCGTCACCCAGCCACAGCAGCACATCCACCTGCTTGACGTCCGACATCAGTGGCAGATCGAGATCCGCCGCCCAGTGCAGACGCGAACCCGGATCGAAACCACCGGGATTGTCGGTGGCAATCAGGTTGTCGAGCACCTCGGCTCCCTTGTTCGGCGTATTGCCGTGCTCCAGGGTCAGGAAACGACGCATGTCGACGATGGCATCCACATGCTCGATCATCATCGGACACTCCTCGACGCAGGCACGGCAGGTGGTGCAGGACCAGAGGGTCTCGGCATCCACCAGCGCCTTGCCTTGGCGCGCCACGATGGGACCCTGGGGATCGCCATGGTGCTCGCCCAGGGGCTTTCCGGGGTAGGGGCTACCCGCGTAGGCGGCATCACTGCCACCGACCATCCCTATCACCATGTCCTGGATAAGCTTCTTGGGATTGAGCGGCTGGCCGGCGGCGAAGGCCGGGCAAACCGCCTCGCAACGCCCGCACTGTACGCAGGCATCGAAACCGAGGCGCTGGTTCCAGGTAAAGTCAACCGGTGTTTCGACGCCCAGTGGCGCCTCGGGATTTTCGAGATTCAGCGCCTTGAGGCCAGTGGAGCGCCCCGCGTGGCCGTTCTTGCTCGAAAAGCGCTCGGGACGACGATGGAAAGCCAGGTGGAGGGCACCGGCGAAGGCGTGTTTCATGGGCCCGCCCCAGGTCATGCCGAAGAACATCTCGCCAAGGCCCCAGGTCACCAGCGCCGCCAGCACCAGCGCCAGCAGCCAGTGACCCGCTCCTTGTGAAAAGCCTGGCGGCAGAACGCCGATAGTGGGCAGGGTGATCAGGAAGACACCCAGGGAGAAGGCTAGAAGGCTTTTCGGCAGGCGCATCCAGGGGCCCCTGGAGAGACGCGCCGGCGGATCAAGGCGTCGCCGAGCGACGAAAAGGCTGCCTGCGAACATCACCGTGCTGGCTGCGAGGAGGAGGCCGCCCAGCAGGGGCGTGTCAAAACCCAGGCCGTGAACCAGTATCATCAGGGCTGCCGCCGACACGAAGCCCCCCGCGGTGGCCACATGGGTATTGGACATCACCTTATCGCGGGCCACCACATGGTGCAGATCGATCAGGTAGCGCCGGGGCATGGCAGCAAGGCCACCGAGAATGGCGACCCTGGCAGGCCGTCCTTGGCGCCAGAGGCGGATACGCCGCACGGCACCGAGCACTGCCAGCGCCAGGGCGGCGAAGATAAGTATGGGCAACAGGGTCTCGAGCATCTCGCTCACCTCTCCTCGATGAGGAGCTGTAAGCCTTAAGCTGTAAGCGGTAAGTTATCTCTCCTCTTACAGCATCCGGCTTACAGCTTACAGCTAGGGGTTAAAAATCCTTGCAGATCCGCAGGGCATCGTAGATCGCCGCATGAGTATTGCGCGGCGCATTGCAGTCCCCGAGCCGGAACAGCAGGAAGCCATCGCCCGTTTCAGAAAGGCAAGGCTGCGGCTTGATCGCAAAGAGCGCCTCGAGATCGACCTGGCCGCGGTTGCGTGACTGCTCCTTGAGGGCGTAGTAGAGCGCCTCGTCGGGACGCACTCCGTTCTCCACCACCACCTGATCGACCACTCGCTCCTCCTGAACACCGGTGTACTCGTTCTCGAGCACCGCCACCAGGCCGTCGCCTTCCCGGTAGACCTTGTGCAGCAGCAGGTCGGAGGTCATGATCACCTCCTTGTCGTAGAGGCTGCGGTAATAGGTGGGGAAGGTGGTCCCCCCCACCGCGGCACCCGGCTTGATGTCGTCGGTGACGATCTCGACCTTGGCGCCCTTCTCGGCCAGGTAGTCCGCCGCCGAGAGCCCGGAGAATTCGCAGATGGTGTCGTAGATCAGCACGTTCTTGCCCGGGGCCACCTTGCCGTTGAGCACGTCCCAGGTGCTCACCACCAGGCTCTCCTCGGGGTTCTCCGAGTAGCCCCACGCCGGATCCTGCTCCAGGAAAGGATGACCGCCGGTGGCCAGGACCACGATGTCCGGGCGGAGATCGAGCAGCGTCGCCTCATCGGCGCGGGTCCCCAGGCGCAGGTCGACCTTGAGCCGCGCCAGCTCCAGCTGGAACCAGCGGGTGATGCCGGCGATCTGGTCGCGCTGCGGGGCCTGGGCGGCGATGCTGATCTGGCCGCCGAGCGCCTCGGCGGCCTCGAACAGGGTGACATCGTGGCCGCGCTCGGCAGCGACGCGGGCCGCCTCCATGCCCCCGGGACCACCGCCCACCACCACGACCTTGCGCTTGGGCCCTTCGCTCTTCTCGATGATATGCGGCAGGCCCATGTACTCGCGGGAGGTGGCGGCATTCTGGATGCACAGCACGTCCAGGCCCTGGTACTGGCGGTCGATGCAGTAGTTGGCGCCCACGCACTGCTTGATCTGGTCCACCTGGCCCATCTTGATCTTGGCGATCAGGTGCGGGTCGGCGATATGCGCCCGGGTCATGCCGACCAGGTCCACATAGCCGCCCTCGAGGATGCGCTGGGCCTGGTTGGGATCCTTGATGTTCTGGGCATGGATCACTGGCACGCTGACCACTTCCTTGATGCCTGCCGCCAGGTGCAGGAAGGGCTCCGGCGGGTAGGACATGTTGGGAATCACGTTGGCCAGGGTGTTGTGGGTATCGCAGCCCGAGCCGATCACACCGAAGAAATCCACCTGGCCGGTGGCATCGTAGTAGGCGGCGATCTGCTTCATGTCGTCGTGGGAAAGGCCATCGGGATGAAACTCGTCACCGCAGATCCGCATGCCTACCACGAAGTCGTCGCCGACCTCGGCACGCACCGCCTTGAGCACCTCCATTCCGAATCGCATGCGGTTCTCGAAGCTGCCGCCCCACTGGTCCTCGCGCTTGTTGACCCGCGGGCTCCAGAACTGGTCGATCAGGTGCTGGTGCACGGCGGAAAGCTCAACGCCGTCGAGGCCCCCTGCCTTGGCCCGGCGTGCGGCCTGGGCGAAATCCCCGACGATCCGCCAGATATCCTCCTCCTCGATGGTCTTGCAGGTGGAGCGGTGCACCGGCTCACGGATCCCCGACGGCGAGACCAGGCTCGGCCAGTCGAAACCGTCCCAGCGCGAGCGGCGACCCATGTGGGTGATCTGGATCATGATCTTGCCGCCATGCTTGTGGACGGCGTCCGCCAGGTTCTGGAAGTGCGGGATAATGCGATCGGTGGAGAGGTTCACCGAGCTCCACCAGCCCTGTGGGCTGTCGATGGAGACCACCGAGGAGCCGCCGCAGATGCTCAGGCCACAGCCGCCCTTGGCCTTCTCCTCGTAATACTTGACGTAGCGCTCAGTCGTCATGCCTCCGTCGGTGGCATGCACCTCGGCGTGGGCGGTGCTGACCACCCGGTTCCGAATGGTGAGCTTGCCGATCTGGATCGGCTGAAAGATTGCATCGAATGCCATGGTGAATGTCCCCTCAACCCTGCTGCTGCGCGTCGAACCGCGGCTTGACCTCGAAATAGCCGACCTCGCACCCCTTCTCGGCGCCACTCTGGGTCTGCTCGGCGACAGTGCGCAGGTCACTGCCACGTGCGGCCAGGATCTGGTCCATGGCACCGGCGAACCAGCCGGTGAACATGTACTCGATCTTGCGATCCACCTTGCCCAACTGATAGACGAAGGCACTGTGCTCAAGGCGCACTCGGGCGGTGCCCGCCTCCAAGTCGATCGCTTCGGTGATGAACCTTCCCCAGCCGCGCTGGGACAGCCGCGTCATGTAGTGCTCGAATACCGTCACGCCCTCGAGACCGTGCAGTTCGGCCTCCTTTTCGCACCAGTGCCAGGCGCTCTTGTAACCGGCGTGATAGAGAATCTCGGCGTACTTCTCGGCGCCCAGCGCCTCTTCCACCGCGATGTGGTTGTTGATGAAGAAGTGCCGCGGCACATAGAGCATCGGCAGCGCATCGGTGGTCCAGATGCCGGTCTCTACGTCCACCTCGATGGGCAGTTCAGGGGCTATTTTGGTCACGGGTACTTTCCTCGGAATTGTCGTTATAAGCATCAGGGTTCTATGAACTATCGAGAGGGGCTGCGGGAAACGCTCGCGGCCCTTAGCTGGCCATCAGGCGCCCCAGACATCCTTGAGGACCCGCACCCAGTTCTCGCCCATGATCTTCCTGACCTGAAGCTCGCTGTAGCCGTGCCTGAGCAACGCCTCGGTAAGATTGGGGAACTCGCCAACCGTACGGATGCCTTCGGGATTGATGATCTTGCCGAAGCTGGTGAGACGACGCGCATAGCCCTTGTCGTGGGTCAACCACTCGAAGAAATCCTGACCATGACCCTGGGTAAAATCGGTGCCGATACCGATGGCGTCCTCACCAACGATATTCATCACGTAACCGATAGCCTCGACGTAATCATCGATGGTGGCGTCGATGCCGGCACGCAGGAAAGGAGTGAACATGGTGACACCGACGAAGCCGCCATGGTCGGCGATGAACTTGAGCTCCTCGTCGGACTTATTGCGAGGATGCTCCTTGAGACCGGAGGGCAGGCAGTGGGAGTAGCAGACGGGCTTATTGGAAGCGAGAATCACCTCCTCGGAGGTCCTGGCGCCGACATGGGAGAGATCGCACATGATGCCTACCCGGTTCATCTCGGCGACGATCTCGTGACCGAAGCCGGAAAGCCCGCCATCACGTTCGTAACAACCGGTACCTACCAGGTTCTGGGTGTTGTAGCACATCTGCACGATACCCACGCCGAGCTGCTTGAAGACCTCGACGTAGCCGATTTGATCCTCGAAGGCATGGGCATTCTGGAAGCCGAAGATGATGCCGGTCTTGCCCTCCTCCTTGGCGCGGGTGATATCGGCGGTGGTGCGCACGGGACGCACCAGGTCGCTGCATTCGGCCATCAGCGAGCTGGACCTGACGATATTGTCGACGGTGGCCTGGAAACCCTCCCACACCGAGACAGTGCAGTTGGCAGCGGTCAGGCCACCGCGATGCATATCCTCCAGCAGCTCGCGGTTCCATTTGGCGATAATCAGGCCATCGATAACGATGGCATCGTCATGCAGCTCACGTGGGGTCATGGGGAAGGCTCCGGCGTTGTTATGGACTTGCCGGCAGCATATCCCTGGCCAACCCCGAATCGGCGTTTGGAAGCGACGGTGAGAATTCCAAAAACGTCATGGCGGACGCAATCACGACGAGCCTGGTCTCCCCTGATGGCAGTTCAGCCCCGGGGCGCTTCCTTTACGAGGTCAGGTGAGTAGCACCGGAGACCGTCACACTCCCTCTCCCTGCTTGATCTTGACGCTGGCGTAAGTGGGCTCGCCCCGTGCCTGGTCGAGGGCAACCCCGGCGCTGGAGGGCGGTCCCGCCGACAGCGGCTCGAAGGTGGCGGACTTCAACAGGGTAGCGTCTTCCTTCTTCAGGGTCGGCGGCGAGAATTCCGGCGTGGTGATCCCCAGTCGTTCATCCCGGGGCGGTATGCCGAAGAACTCGCGATAGCACTTGGAAAAATGCGGCGTGGAGACGAAGCCGCAGGCAGAAGCCACATCGATGATCGAGAAGGAGGTCTGCTTGAGCAACTGGCGGGCGCGGGTCAGACGCAGCTTGAGGTAGTAGCGCGACGGCGCACAGAGTAGATGTTTCTGAAACAGCCGCTCGAGCTGGCGACGCGACAGATCGACATAGTCCGCCAATTCGTCGAGCCCGATGGGCTCCTCCAGATTGGCTTCCATCAGGGCGACGATCTCCAGCAGCTTGGGCTGGGTGGTACCGAGCACATGTTTTAGTGGTACTCGCTGTTGGTCGCTCTCCCCGCGCACCCGATCGCAGATGAACATCTCCGAGATGCCGGCGGCAAGCTCCCGCCCGTGATGACGACTGATCAGGGTGAGCATCATGTCCAGTGGTGCAGTGCCACCGGAAGAGGAGACACGGTCGCGATCGATAGAGAACAGCCGCGGCGTCAGTATCACCCGCGGGAAGGCCTCCTGCATGGCCGCCAAGCACTCCCAGTGGATGCTTGCCTCGTAGCCATCCAGCAAGCCTGCCTTGGCCAGCGCCCAGCTGCCGGTACAAATGGCACCCAGGTGTCGCGATAGACGAGCCTGGGACTGCAGCCAGGCGATATGCTCACGCTGCACGCTGCGATTGGGTCCGACGCCGCCACAGACGATGACCATGTCGAGACTCAACGGCACCGAGAGCGCCGCATCGGGAGTGACCTGCAAGCCATCGCTTGCTCTTATCGGTTGGCCGTCGACGCTGAGCGTATACCAGCGATATAGCTCGCGCCCGGCCAGCTGATTGGCCATGCGCAACGGCTCAATGGCTGAAGCCAGAGAGAAAAGGGTGAAATTTTCCAGCAGCAGGAATCCGATGGAATGCGGAGCGGCCGGCTTGTGCGATACCTGAGAGGGGAGGGTCATGGCTAGACTCCTGTGAGGAGCGTACACAGGTTATTATTATGTCGCTATCTGGACGCTTGCCTGTGTCTGTTTGTCGTGATTAGACAAGTTCCCCCTACAAATGTAGCGCAAGGCGTCGTGATTTGGCATGTCATTTTTGTAGGGTCGTCGGTCTCAATGACCGAGAACCGTGCCGGTTTTCTCGGAGATGCGGAAGACGGTTGCCGACCAGCGGCTTCTCAAGCCGACGGCGAAGGCCCTGACGACGCTGGAGCGCCACGGCGAGCAGGTGGTAAGGTGCTGCATTTCCGGCCTGACCAACGCACGTCTAAAAGGCATGAACAGTTCATTCCAGGCGAGCAAGTCGCGCACACGTGGCGACCGGAACGAGGCCAATTTCATCGCGATGATCTACCTGATTGGTAGTGGACACCTGCTTGATCAGGCCAAATCTACAAGAAACGTCTAAGAACCCTTCTGTCACATGGCCCCTGACGTTGGCAGCCTACCCAGCGCCAAGAAGTACCGGCAACACTTTACGACACTGCGAGGTATCCCATGTCCGCCCCTGCTTCTCCCGCTCCGGAAATCCTTGCCTTCGGTGAGGCCATGACAATGTTCGTCGCCGAGACCCCTGGCGAACTGGCCGAGGTCGAGACCTTCCAGCGGCGCATCGCCGGTGCCGACACCAATGTTGCCATCGGCCTGGCACGACTGGGCTTCCACGTAGGCTGGCTGAGTCGGGTCGGCGATGACGGCTTCGGCACCTTCATCCGCCGTACCCTAGAGCAAGAGGGGCTGGACTGCCGCCACCTGATCAGCGACACGGAACATGCCACCGGCCTGGTCTTCAAGGAGCGAGCCGACGGCGGCGCTGACCCACGGGTCGAATACTTTCGTCGCAACAGCGCCGCCAGCCAGCTCTGCCTGGACGATGCCGCCGAGGTGGACTTCACCGCGGCACGCCACCTGCACGCCACCGGCATCCCCCCGGCGCTCTCCGTCAGGGCCCGGGAGTTGTCCTACCATATGCTGGAACAAGCACGGGAAGCAGGCGTCAGCATCTCCTTCGACCCCAACCTGCGCCCCAGCCTGTGGCCAAGCGAGGCCGAGATGTGCAAAACCCTGAACGCCCTGGCGGCCAGGGCCGACTGGGTGCTGCCCGGCCTGGCCGAGGGCCGGCTGCTCACCGGACATGACAGCCCCGAGGCGATCGCCGACTTCTATCTTGAACGTGGGGCCAAGGCGGTGATCATCAAGCTGGGTCCCGAGGGCAGTTACTACCGTGGCCACCTAGGGGGCAGCAAAGAAAGCTTCACCCTGCCCGGCTTCCCGGTCGCCAAGATAGTTGACACCGTGGGGGCCGGCGATGGCTTCGCCGTGGGCGTTATCAGTGCCCTGCTCGACGGCCGCTCTCCCCGGGAAGCGGTACGCCGCGGCAACCTGATTGGCGCCGAGGCAGTCCAGGTGATCGGCGACATGGAGGGCCTTCCCCACCGCGAGCGACTCGCTGAACTGGAAGCCAATCTGGGAGAACCATCATGACAAAAAAATCCTGGCTTACGGACGCCTCAACGAAGCACAACTTGCCGAGTTCGTAAGACACGGCGACTGGCAGGCAAGCATCGGCGAGACGCACTTCGGGAGTGACGTCCACGGCAAGACGCTGGGCATGATGGTCGACGAGGCGGCCTGGGAAAAGCGCCATGGATCATGAAGTCTCCTCAGTACAACTAAAGGGCAATGGGGATGGAGGCGAGTCTCTCCTAAATTTTGGATCAGCCGCAGTGGGCGTGGCCGCCGGCCTGGCTACCGGCATGCAAGTCGTCCATTTCAATCACTTCCCCGACGAGGAAATCACTTCCGAGGGGGCCATAGGCATCCGTCACGCCAGCGAACTCCTGCGGGTCATAAGCGGACTCATCGAACCCGCCCCAATCCGGACCTGAAATGCCCGGCCATTTTCCGTTCTAAGGAGGCTCGCTGGATGACACTTTTCTCGCTGAAAGGCCAGGTGGCCATGGTCACCGGCTGCAACAAGGGACTCGGTCAGGCCATGGCCGTGGCCCTGGCAGAAGCCGGAGCCGACATTGTCGGCGTGAACCGCAGCCCTGCGCACGAGACACGCGCCGCGGTGGAAGCCCAGGGTCGGCGCTTCTTCGACGTTCAGGCTGAACTCGATAAGGACACGCCGGGGGAGATCGTCGCACGGGCACTGGAAGCCGCCAAACAGCTGGATATTCTAGTCAACAATGCCGGCACCATACGGCGGGCGCCGGCGCTGGAATTCTCGGAAGAAGACTGGGACGCCGTGGTCGACGTCAACCTCAAGGCGGCCTTCTTCCTCGCCCAGCAGGTCGCTCGCCACCTGGTTGAGCGCCAGGCACCGGGGCGAATCGTCAACATCGCCTCGGTACTCTCCTTCCAGGGGGGCATCCGCGTACCTTCCTATACCGCCAGCAAGAGTGGCATCCTCGGCCTGACTCGCCTGCTGGCCAACGAATGGGCGACCCACGACATCACCGTCAACGCCATCGCCCCGGGCTACATGGCCACAGACAATACCCAGGCCCTGCGCGAGGACGAGCAGCGCAGTGCAGAGATACTCGACCGTATTCCCGCAGGGCGTTGGGGAAAGCCGGAAGACCTGGCCGGGGCGGTGGTCTTCCTCTGCTCGCCGGCAGCCGCCTACGTCAATGGTCACGCCTTGGCGGTAGACGGCGGCTGGCTGGCCCGCTGAGGCCTCAGTGGTTGTCCCGCGGCGGGCTCCTGCGGGCCACGTCACGATACTGCGTCGCCGTCGTCAGGATCATGCCGCGGTCGAGGGGTTCGACCAGGCCGCGCTGAATCTCCTGCCAGGGGGTCTGGTGATCCGGATAACGGTAGCCGCCCGCTTTCTCGAGACGTTCGCGCCGCGCCATGATCTCGCTGTCGTCGACCAGGAGGCGGACTTCGCCACTCGTCAGATCGATGCGTAGCCGGTCGCCATCCTCGAGCAGGGCCAGACCGCCGCCGGTGGCAGCCTCCGGGGAAGCATTGAGAATCGATGGCGAGCCAGAGGTACCCGACTGGCGACCATCCCCCAGGCACGGCAGCGATTCGATACCGCGCCGGATCAGGGCTTCCGGTGGCTGCATATTCACTACCTCGGCACCGCCCGGGTGGCCGACGGGACCCGCGCCGCGCATCACCAGCAGGGTACGCTCGTCGATACCGAGTTCGGGGTCGTCGATTCGGGCGTGGTAATCTTCGGAGCCGTCGAAGACCACCACCTTGCTCTCGAAGGCATTCGGGTCTTCGCTGTCCTCGAGGAAGCGTCGGCGAAATTCCCGGGAAATCACGCTTGTTTTCATCAGCGCCGAGTCGAAGAGGTTGCCTTTGAGATTGAGGAAACCGGCATGCTCGACCAGGGGATTGTCGTAGCGACGGATCACCTCGGTATCGCGGGTCTCGCAACCCTGCACGTTAGCGGCGAGTGTTTGGCCGTTGACGGTCAGGGAATCGCCGTTGAGCCGTCCGGCAGCGAGCAGTTCATGCACCACGGCGGGCACGCCACCGGCACGGTGAAACTCCTCGGAGAGATAGGCCCCCGCCGGCATGACATTGGCCAGCAGCGGGATCTCATGGCCCAGTGCCTGCCAGTCGTCGTTGGTCAGCTCGATGCCGCTATGCCGGGCGATGGCGTTGATATGGATGGGGGCATTGGTAGAGCCACCCAGAGCCGAGCAGACCACGATGGCGTTCTCGAACGCCTCACGGGTCAGGATGTCCAGCGGCCGCAGGTCCTCCCAGACCATCTCGACGATACGCTCACCGGTCTGGTAGGCGACGATCGGGCGCTCCTTGTAGGGCGCCGGAATCATCGCCGAACCGGGCAGGCTCATGCCCAGTACCTCGGCCATGGAATTCATGGTCGAGGCGGTGCCCATGGTATTGCAATGGCCCACCGAGGGCGCCGAATCGGCACCACGCGCCAGGAACTCGTCGTAATCGATATCGCCGGCAGCCAGGCGCTTGCGCAGCTCCCAGATGATGGTTCCCGAGCCAACGCGTTCGTTGTCGCGCCAGCCATTCAACATCGGCCCGCCAGAGAGCACGATGGCGGGGATGTTCACAGTGGCCCCGGCCATCAAGGCCGCCGGGGTCGTCTTGTCGCAACCGGTGGTGAACACCACCCCGTCCAACGGATAGCCATGGAGCACCTCGACCAGGCCTAGGTAGGCAAGGTTTCGATCCAACGCCGCCGTGGGTCGGCGTGCGTTCTCGTGGATGGGGTGCATGGGAAACTCGAAGGGCACACCCCCGGCGGCACGGATACCATCCTTGACCCGCTTGACCAGCTCGATGTGGTGGCGGTTGCAGGGGGTCAGGTCGGATCCGGACTGACAGACACCGATGATCGGCTTGCCGCTGGTCAGCTCGTCGAGGGTTATCCCGTAATTCATGTAGCGCTCTATACAGATCGCCGTGGTGCCTGGATGCTCAGGATTATCGAACCACCAGCGCGAACGCAGTCGTTCTGGAGTTATCTTGCGCGTGTTATCGGTCATGACGGCTCCTGTCCAATCGGGGATCCATAAACGTCGTTTCGACAAGCATAGTCGTCCAGAGACTGGTCCAATCAATCATCAGTGAGAATGCCTGGGCACTTCAGCACCACGGCAACCGACGAGGAAGTCAAAGTCACAGCCTTCGTCAGCCTGCAAAACACGTTCGATGTACAGCTGCCGATAGCCGCCGTCACTGGCGATGCGCCGTGAGGCCGCAGTGGCATCACTTTGCTCCAGCCGCGACGTCAGCTCCTCGTCACTGACTTCCAGGTTCAACCGCCCCGACTCACAATCGAGTTCGATCCAGTCGCCATTGCGGACTACCGCCAGTGGGCCGCCGGCAGCGGCTTCAGGCGCCACGTGCAACACCACGGTGCCGTAGGCGGTGCCGCTCATCCGTGCATCGGATATGCGCACCATGTCGGTGACTCCCTGCTCAAGCAGCTTCGAAGGTAGACCCATGTTGCCGACTTCGGCCATGCCATGATAGCCGCGAGGACCACAATTCTTCATAACCAGGATGTTGTCGGCATCGACATCCAGGGCGGGGTCGTTGATGCGTGCCTTGTAATCGTCGAAATCCTCGAAGACCACTGCTTGGCCACGGTGCGTCATCAGTTCCGGGGTCGCCGCCGAAGGTTTCAAGACCGCACCGTTGGGAGCGAGATTACCGCGTAGCACGCACATGCCCCCATCGGGAACCAGCGGAGCGTCCAATGGACGAATCACATCTTCGTTATAAAGCGGAGCGTCCTGGACGTTTTCCCATAATGTCTTGCCGTTGACGGTAAGGGCATCCTTATGCGGGAGCCGGTCCGCCTCGCCTAGCCGGCGCAGCACTGCGGGCAGGCCACCAGCATAGTAGAACTCTTCCATCAGATAACGCCCGGAGGGCTGAAGGTCAACAATGGTGGGCGTGCCGCGACCGATGCGTGTCCAGTCATCGAGGGAGAGGGCGACACCGATACGCCCTGCGATCGCCTTGATATGGATCACGGCATTGGTCGAACCACCGATGGCGGCATTCGTGCGAATGGCGTTCTCGAAGGCCTGCCGGGTCAGTACCCTGGAGAGCTTCAGGTCTTCATTGACCATCTCGACGATGCGATTACCGGAGAGGTGTGCCAGCACGTAGCGGCGGGAATCCACGGCGGGAATAGCAGCATTGTGCGGCAGCGAGGTGCCCAGCGACTCGGCCATACAGGCCATGGTCGAGGCCGTACCCATGGTGTTGCAAGTGCCCGCCGAACGCGACATGCCAGCCTCAGCGGCCATGAAGTCGTGCATCGATATCTTGCCTGCCTTGACCTGCTCGGACAGCTGCCAGACCACGGTGCCCGAGCCGATGTCCTTACCCTGGTGCTTGCCATTGAGCATCGGGCCGCCAGTCACCACGATCGTCGGTATGTCACAGCTCGCCGCGCCCATTAAAAGCGCCGGAGTCGTCTTGTCGCAGCCCACCAACAGCACCACCGCATCCATGGGATTGCCACGAATCGCCTCTTCGACGTCCATGCTCGCCAAATTGCGGGTGAACATCGCGGTAGGCCGCAGGTTCGATTCACCGTTGGAAAACACCGGAAACTCCACCGGATAGCCACCCGCTTCCAACACGCCCTTCTTGACGTGCTCGGCAAGCTTGCGGAAGTGGGCATTGCATGGCGTCAGCTCCGACCAGGTGTTGCAGATACCAATAATCGGCTTGCCCTGGAACTCGTGGTCGGGAATCCCCTGGTTCTTCATCCAGCTGCGATACATGAAGCCGTTCTTGTCGGCGGTGCCGAACCATTCGGCGCTGCGCAGCGGACGCTTGCGATCGGTCATCGAGGAGTCTCCTTTCATGAGATTGAGGCCGTGGCTTGCCCCGAAATGAGGTGATGTGCCCTGAAAGTACTCCCTCACCCTCCCGCAGTCGACACATACGAAAGTATATGTTGAACAAATTACCGATATGTTCAATCTTTAGGGTGCCCACTACGGGATAGCCGCACAGTTTCATTGCGCCACAACAAGAACCTCTGACGGAGACTTCACATGCTCAACCTCAAACACAGCCTGATCCTCACCGGCTCGGCCCTGCTGCTCGGCCTATCCACGGCGCAAGCGGCGGAATACGAATGGAAGTTCCAGGCTTCCGAGACCTCCGGCGAACCCAGCTTCAAGATCAAGCAGGAGTGGGCCGACAAGATCACTCAGATGACCGATGGTCGGGTCGAGATCGAAGTCATGCCGATCAATGCTGTGGTCGGGCCCACCGAAACCCTGAGCGCCGTCAGTGCCGGTATTCTCCAAGGCCACATGACCGACCCCAGCTACTTCTCCGGTCAGGATCCTGCCTTCGGCATGCTCGGCAACCTGGTCGGTGCCTGGCAGAACCCGTATGACTTCCTTGAGTACATGAAGTACGGGGGCGGGGAAGAGCTCTACAACGAATTGGTCGAGCCCTATGGCGCTCACCTGATCGCCTCTGCGACCTTCCCGCTGGAATCTGTACCCTCCACCGTGCCTATCAAGACGCTCGAGGATTTCCAAGGACTGAAGATCCGCGCCCCCCAAGGCATGGTTTACAACATCTTCGAACGCATCGGCGCCACCCCCGTCAACCTGCCCGGCTCAGAAGTCTATACCGGCCTGGAGAAGGGGGTGATCGATGCCGCCGACTCCACGGTGCTTTCCAACAACGACGCCATGGGCCTGCACGCCTTCGCTCCCTACCCCCTCTATCCCGGCTTCCACTCCATGCCGATGATTGCCGTATCGATCAACAAGGATATCTGGGACGGCCTGCCGGAGGAACTACGGACCACCCTCAACATTGCCTTCGACGGCATGGCCTACGACCTGATCGCGCGCCTCAAGCAGCAGGACATCGAGACCCTGCAGAAGCTTCAGGAAGACCCTGACGTCCATCCCTTCGACCTCCCCGCCGAGGAACGCAAGGAGTTCCGCACCGCGGCGGAACAGGAATGGAAAGAGTGGGCCGGCGAGAACGAAATGACTCAGAAGATCTACGACTCTGCCACCGCCTTCCTGCGCTCGCGCAACCTGCTCTAATCCCGCATCTGTCACCCCCAACCGGCCCATCACCCGAAGCAGCCCCTCGGGTGATGGGCGCAGAGTCTAGCCATGTCACAGAAAATCCCTGAGACACAAGACCTCTCTCCCGACACGCAAGACCTTTCCGACATTCTCGAAAAGGTCGAGGTGATATCCCCCGAACGAAACGCCCTCGACCGCGTGATAGCCCGCGGTGCACGTGTTGCTGCCTGGCTGGTGCTGCTAGCCATGGGAATCAGCGTGGTCGAGGTCTTCATGCGCTATGGTTTCAACAACCCCACCTCCTGGGTGCACGAGACCGTGGTGTTCCTGATCGCGGTGATCTTCGCACTCGGCGGACCAGCTGCCATGGCACGCAACAGCCATATCCGCGTCAAGGTCCTCTATGACGGTGCCGGCCCCCGGCTGAAGTGCTGGATGGACCGTCTCAACGATCTCCTGACCTTGGTCTTCTGCCTGACCATGAGCTATGCCGCCTTTCAAATGTTCTGGGGCGCGTCTCACAATCCCCTCGGCGAGTGGTCGCTGGAGCGTTCGGGAACGTCCTGGAATCCTCCCTTTCCCGCCATGGTCAAGGGCACGATCTTCTTCGCCCTGACATTGATGACGCTTCAGGCAGTGCTGCACCTGATCGAGTCGATCAGGGCCAGGCCCGATCATGCTGACAAGGAGACACGCTGATGGATATCGGAACAGCGACAATCCTGATGGTCGGCGCGATCTTCGCGCTGCTTGTGACCGGCCTGCCGCTGGCCTTCATCACTGGCCTGGTGGCCATGGTCTTCACCTTCGGCTGGTTCGGTGAAACGGCACTGCCGCTGGTAACCAGCCGAGTCTACGGCTTCATCACCGAGTACTCCCTGGTGGCGGTGCCGATGTTCGTGCTGATGGCTTCCCTTCTCGACCGCTCGGGAATCGCCAAGGACCTGTTCAATGCCATGCGCGTCTTCGCCGGACGCCTGCCCGGAGGCGTAGCGGTACAGACTATCGTAGTAGCCTTCTTCCTTGCTGCGCTCTCGGGAATCATCGGTGGGGAGATCGTGCTGCTGGGCATTCTGGCACTGCCGCAGATGCTTCGCCTGGGCTATGACAAGCGACTTTCCATCGGCGTAGTGTGCGCCGGCGGTGCTCTCGGCACCATGATGCCACCGTCGATCGTGCTGATCATCTACGGCCTGATCGCCAGCGTATCAATCGCCGAGTTGTTCACCGCGGCGGTGACCCCGGCGGTGATCCTCATGGGGTCGTACATCGCCTACGTGCTGGTGCGCTGCCTGAAGAACCCTGCCTTGGGCCCACCTCTGGACGAGTCCACCCAGGACAACCCCTTTGCCAGCAAGCTCGATGCCGTCAAGGCCATCGTGCTGCCGGGGATGATCGCCTTCCTGGTGCTGGGCACCATCTACGGCGGTATCGCCTCGGTAACCGAGGCCGCCGCCATGGGGGTGTTCGGGGTGCTGTTGGCCATCGCCGTGCGCGGCGAGTTCGCCATGGGCATGCTGCACCACAGCCTGGGCCAGACGATGAACACCTGCGGCATGATCATCTGGATCGGCATCGGGGCTGCGGCCCTGGTGGGTGTCTACAACCTGATGGGCGGCAATCGCTTCGTATCGGGCATGATCCTGGGGCTCGATGTGGCCCCCATCGTGATCATCATGGTGATGATGGCGATCATGCTGATACTGGGGCTGTTCCTCGACTGGATCGGCATCGCCATGCTGGCCCTGCCGATCTTCCTGCCCATCGTCGTCCAGCTGGGCTTCGATCCCATCTGGTTCGGCATCCTCTTTGCCGTGAACATGCAGGTGTCATTCCTCTCACCTCCCTTCGGCCCCGCCGCCTTCTATCTCAAGAGCGTGGCACCGCCGGATATCAGCCTGCAGGACATCTATCTCTCGGTACTGCCCTTCATGGCAATCCAGTTGTGTGTCCTCGCCGCCCTCCTGATGTGGCCGCAACTGGCCATCTGGCCGCTTTGACGACTCTCAACTCCCCTTCCATGAGGAAACCACCATGCGATTGATCCAGTGTGATCATCAGGGCCAGGTTCGCGCCGCCCTGGTGGAGAACGAAAAGCAGGTCAGGCTGCTCGATGCCGATACCCTGACCCTGGCGCGGCGAGCCATCGGTCGCGGCAAGCCGCTCGAGGATGTCGTCGCCTCCGCCCTCACCGAGACGCGGCTCGACTACCAGCAATTGATTGACGAGAAGCACCTGCTGCTGCCACTGACCCATCCCGACCCGGCCCACTGCCTGGTCACCGGCACCGGCCTGACCCACTTGGGCAGTGCCGATACCCGCTCGGCCATGCACGCCAAGGCCCAGGCCGACGATGCCGAGTTGACCGACTCCATGCGCATGTTCAAGCTGGGGGTCGAGAACGGCAAGCCCGCCGCCGGCGAGACCGGCGCCCAGCCGGAGTGGTTCTACAAGGGCGATGGCGGCTGCGTGGTGGCCCCGGAAGCCGAGATCCCGGTACCCGGCTTCGCCGAAGACGCCGGAGAGGAGCCGGAGCTCGCCGGGCTCTACGTGATCGGCGACGACGGCACGCCCTGGCGGGTCGGCTTCGCTATCGGCAACGAGTTCTCCGACCATGTCACCGAGCGCTTCAACTACCTCTGGCTAGCCCACTCGAAGCTGCGAGCCTGCAGCTTCGGGCCGGAGTTGCTGGTCGGCGAGCTGCCCTCCCACCTGGAGGGCACCAGCCGCATCGTGCGCGACGGCGAGACCCTATGGGAGAAGCCGTTCCTGACCGGCGAGGCCAACATGGCCCACAGCCTGGCCAACCTGGAGCATCACCACTTCAAGTACGCCAACTTCAGGCGGCCGGGGGACGTACACGTGCACTTCTTCGGCACAGCGACGCTGAGCTTCGCCGACGGCATCCGGACCCGCGAAGGCGACCGCTTCGAGATCGCCCTGGCCGACTTCGGAAGGCCGCTGCGCAATGCATTGCGCTTCGAGGCAGTGACCTCGGCAACCGTCGAGATTCCCTCACTCTGAACCAACACCAGGAGAACATCATGGCATTGGAAGGCAAGCTACTGATTGGCCAGAAGGCCGTCAGCGGAAACGCGAATCCCATCAACGCTATCAATCCCGCTACCGACGAGACCCTGGAGCCCACCTATGTCGGCGGCGGCAAGGAAGAGGTCACCCAGGCCTGCGAGCTGGCTTGGACGGCCTTCGATACCTACCGCGAGACCTCCCCGGAGGAGCGGGCGGTGTTCCTCGAGACCATTGCCAGCGAGATAGAGGCCATCGGCGATGACCTGATCGAGCGCGCCATGGCCGAGAGCGGGCTGCCCCGGCCGCGCCTCGAGGGCGAACGCGGCCGCACCTGCGGCCAGCTGCGCCTCTTCGCCGGTGTGGTGCGCGCCGGCGAATGGCTCGACGTGCGCGTCGATCCAGCCATGCCTGATCGGGAACCGATGCCCCGAGCCGACCTGCGCCAGCGCCACGTCGCCCTGGGGCCCGTAGCGGTCTTCGGCCCCAGCAACTTCCCCCTGGCATTCTCCGTCGCCGGCGGCGATACCGCCTCGGCCCTGGCCGCCGGCTGCCCGGTGGTGGTCAAGGCGCACTCGGCGCACCCCGGCACCTCCGAGCTGGTGGGCCGCGCCCTGCAGAAGGCGGTCAAAGCCTGCGGCCTGCCCGAAGGCGTGTTCTCGCTGCTGTTCGGCTCCGGCCGCGAGGTGGGCGCCGCGCTGGTCGCCGACCCGCGCATCAAGGCGGTGGGCTTCACCGGCTCGCGCAGCGGTGGTACCGCCCTGATGACGATCGCCCAGAACCGCGCGGAGCCGATCCCGGTCTACGCCGAGATGAGCAGCATCAACCCGGTGTTCCTGCTGCCGGAGGCGCTCAAGGCGCGCGGCGACAAGATCGCCGAAGGCTTCGTCGGTTCGCTGACCATGGGCGCCGGCCAGTTCTGCACTAACCCGGGCCTGGTGATCGCTCACGAGGGCAAGTCACTGGATGCCTTCCTCGACGCCGCCGGCGAAGCGGTCAAGGAGAGCCCCGCCCAGACCATGCTTACCCCGGGCACCCACGAGGCCTACCAGGAGGGCGTGGCATACTACGCTGGCCACGACGGCGTACGTGAAGTGGCACGCGGCCAGGCGGGCTCGGGTACCAATCAGTGCCAGGCCGGCCTCTTCGTCACCACGGCGGCGGATTTCCTCGGCGACGAAACCCTGCAGCGCCAGGAGGTCTTCGGGGCCTGTTCTCTGGTGGTGGCCTGCGCCAGCAACGACGAGCTGCAGCGGATCGCCGAGAGGCTCGAGGGCCAGCTCACGGCCACCCTGCAGATGGACGATGCCGACCTCGACATGGCACGCAGCCTACTGCCCACGCTCGAGCGCAAGGCGGGACGGATACTGGCCAACGGCTGGCCGACCGGGGTGGAAGTCTGCCACAGCATGGTGCATGGCGGCCCCTATCCGGCCACCTCTGACAGCCGCACCACCTCGGTGGGCAGCGCGGCCATCTTCCGCTTCCTGCGCCCGGTCTGCTACCAGGCGCTGCCTGCAGGCCTGCTGCCCGAGGCACTCAAGGAGGGCAACCCCCTCGGCGTGAGCCGCCTGGTGGATGGCAAGCGCGAAGCGTGACATGGCAGGTCAGGGACAACATGCAGAATCATGCTGTCCCTGACTGAACATGGATTTGCTGCTTTTCATCCGACTCCCGTAAGACTGTCATACTGCCGACGCCACTCTCCTTATACAGGGCGTCGACCCCCTCACAGTAGTTCCAGTTCCTTCCCCAACCGGCTGTCGCCGGTCTCGATACCCAGCGCCTTGGCGGTTCCCTCGAGCACTGCCTGGGCGGCCAGGAAGGCTTCTCGCGGGTTGCGGGCACGGATGTGCTCCATCACTTGTCGATGACGTTCGAGGCTTTCCTCGGGATCCGTGGTGCTGATGTTGGATTCGGACACCAGCAGATAGATGGAGGGGCGCAGGATGTGCGACAGCTGGGACCAGACGATGTTGTGGGTTGCCTTGAAGATGGCGACATGGAAGGCGACGTCGTAGTCGCTGTGCAGTCGACGCTCCTCGGCGCAGGTCGCATCGTAGAGATTCTTGCCCATCCCCTCGAAAGCTTCCTCGATGGCCACGAGATCACGCGCCTTGGCGTGACGGGCGGCCGTCATGGCGACATAGGGCTCGACATCCAGGCGAAAGGCGAGGATCTCCCGCTGGATTCTGGGATTTGGCGAGGCGTAGCGGGTTATCCAGTCGGTCACCACGGGATCGAGGATGTTCCAGTCCTCGTACTCCCTGACCTTGGAGCCATGACCCGAGATACGCTCGATGATCCCGACATCCACGAGGCGGCGCAGGTCGCTGCGTACCGCCGAGCGATTGATCGCGAACTGTTCGCAAAGATCAATTTCCCGAGGGACGAAATCCCCCGGTCGATAGACGCCGGAGAAGATGGACTCGGCCAGGAATTCGGCAACATTGAGACGTTGGAGGGTTTTGACGGGCTTTGCATTCACGGGTGCAACCACCAGGACAGGATTTCGCCATATCCTGAAGTATGGTGCACATACACGCAATATGACGTTTGATGGGCCTGAGAAACTGAGCCATACTCCAGAATGCTTGAAAGCTAGCATCCTGTCATACCATGCAACCAACCATGTGACGTGCGGGATACTGTTCCGAAGACAGGCTCCGGCAAATGCCCTTGCAGCGACCGGTTGCCGATTACCAGGAAATCACGGAACCGCCAATGCGATTGCACAACAAGACAGCACTGATCACCGGCGCAGGCCAGGGCATCGGCCGAGCCAGTGCCCTGCGCTTTGCCGAGGAGGGCGCCCGGGTCATCGCCACCGATCTCGACCCCGACAAGCTGCGCGACCTGGCCGATGCCAACGGCATCGAGACCAGGCGACTCGATGTTCTCGATGCCGATGCCATCCTTGTCCTGAAGGGCGACTTGCCGCCCCTCGACATCCTCTTCAACTGTGCCGGCCATGTCGCCAGCGGATCCCTGATGGAGTGCGAAGAAGAAGAGCTGGCATTCTCGCTGTCGCTCAATGTCATCGCCATGTATCGCATAATCCGCGCCCTTTTGCCCAGCATGATCGACGGGGGTGGCGGCAGCATCATCAACATGGCCTCGGTGGCCTCCAGCCTCAAGGGCGTGCCCAACCGTTTCGCCTACGGCACCAGCAAGGCCGCGGTGATCGGCCTGACCAAGTCGGTCGCCGCCGACTACATCGGTCAGGGAATTCGCTGCAATGCCATTTGCCCCGGTACCGTCGAATCGCCCTCGCTGCGAGAGCGCATCCGTGAACAGGCGCAACAGCAGGGTCGCGACGAGGCCGACGTCTATGCCGACTTCATCGCCCGCCAACCCCTCGGTAGGCTCGGCATGCCGGAAGAAATCGCCGCACTCGCCACCTACCTGGCCGCCGACGAATCCGGCTATACCACCGGCACGGTGCAGATCATCGATGGTGGCTGGCTCGCCTGAGAGAGCCCCTGCGAGACCTCTCGGAAACAAGCTCTTGAAAACTATCTACTAGAAATCTTCTCCTGAAACCCATCTTTCAAGAACAAGGGAATACCATCATGAAACTGCTGCGATTCGGTCCGAGTGGCCACGAGAAACCCGGCCTGGTGGACCCTGACGGGGTCATTCGCGACCTCTCGGCCCACCTGCCCGATCTGGACGGACCCCATCTGGACAGGGAACGGCTGGCAACCCTCGCAGACCTGGATACCGACCGACTTCCCGAGGTTCCCGCCGATACCCGCCTCGGCCCCTGTGTCGGCCGGGTCGGCAAATTCATCTGCATCGGCCTCAACTATTCCGACCATGCCGCCGAGACCGGCGCCCAGGTTCCCCCGGAGCCTGTGGTGTTCAACAAGTGGACCAGTGCCATCTGTGGCCCGAACGACGATGTCAGGATTCCGCGTGGCTCACAGAAGACGGACTGGGAAGTCGAACTCGGCGTGGTCATCGGCAAGGGGGGCCGCTATATCGAAGAAACCGATGCCATGGACCACGTGGCCGGCTACTGCGTGATCAACGACGTCTCGGAGCGCGAATACCAGCTCGAGCGTAGCGGTACCTGGGACAAGGGCAAGGGCTGCGACACCTTCGGCCCCCTGGGGCCCTGGCTGGTGACCCCCGACGAGGTCGCCGACCCCCACCAGCTGGCCATGTGGCTGGAGGTAGACGGCCACCGCTACCAGGACGGCAGTACAGAAACCATGGTCTACCAGGTTCCCGTCCTGATCAGCTATCTCAGCCGCTTCATGAGCCTGCAGCCCGGCGATGTCATCTCCACCGGCACTCCGCCGGGGGTGGGGATGGGCCAGAAGCCGCCTGTCTACCTCAGGCCCGGTCAGCGCATGCGCCTGGGGATCGAGGGGCTAGGCGAGCAGCATCAGTTGGTCATCGCCGACGAGTCCACCTGAACGAGAGGAAACCATCGATGCGCAGCGTCGTCTGTACCCGCCCGGGACTCATGGAATGCGAAGAGAGAAAGGCACCTAGTTGTGGTGCCGGCGAAGCCGTGCTGCGCATCCGGCGCATCGGCATCTGCGGCACCGATATCCACGCCTATGGCGGTAACCAGCCCTATTTCAGCTACCCCCGGGTGCTGGGCCACGAGCTGGCCGGCGAGATCGTGGAGGTGGGTGACGGTCGTGACCAGGCACTGGTGGGGCAGAACGCCTCGTTGATCCCCTACCTGCACTGTGGCGAGTGCCGTGCCTGCCGCAAGGGCCTGACAAACTGCTGTCAGCATATGCAGGTAATCGGCGTGCACCGGGATGGCGGCATGTGCGACCTGCTGGTGGTCCCGACCGACCACCTCATCACCTCCTCGAGCCTGTCCCTCGACCAGTTGGCCCTGATGGAGTGCCTGGCCATCGGTGCCCATGCCGTGCGGCGCAGCGAACTGGATGGCGACTCGCTGGCGGTGGTGGTCGGCGCCGGCCCGATCGGCATGGGCGTCGTGCAGTTCGCCCGCGAGAGCGGTGCCAGGGTGGTCGTGATCGACCCCAGCGAACAGCGTCTTGCCTTTTGCCGCGAGACGCTGGGCATCGAGCTGACCCTCAACCCCATGCAGGAGGATCCCGTCGAGTTCCTGGCGAGCATCAGTGACGGCGCCATGGCCGATGTGGTGTTCGATGCAAGCGGCAACGCCCATGCCATGCAGAAGGGGTTCGACTTCGTCGGCCACGGGGGCCATTACGTGCTGGTGAGCATCGTCAAGTCTGACATCACCTTCAACGACCCCGACTTCCATCGCCGGGAGATGACCCTGCTCAGCAGCCGCAATGCCACCCGCGAGGATTTCGACCGTGTCGCAAGCCTGATGGCGGCCGGCCGGCTGCAGGAGAGCGCAATGATCACCCACCGTGCCGAGCTCACCGAGGTTCCCGACACCATGCCCCGCTGGTGCGACCCCTCCCATGGCGTGATCAAGGCCATGGTCCAACTCGCGCCATCAGCCTGAAACCCGGAGCCTGCCATGAACCAGACCATCGCCCGTGACGCCGGCCAGTTGGACAGCCTGCGCGTGCATGCCGCCGACAATGTCCGCGTGGCCCTCAAGGACCTGCCAGCCGACAGCGAGATCGACGACGGTGATCGCCGTATCCGGCTTGCCGAGCCGATCCGCCACAAGCACAAGTTCGCCCTGACATCGTTCGAGGTGGGCGACAGCGTGATCATGTATGGCGTTACTGTCGGCCGGGTGACGGCCCCCATCGCCGAGGGCGGCGCCGTCACCACCGAGAACATCGAGCACAATACCGATACCGCCGTGCCCCAGGCGCGTCGCGGGCATTGGCAGGCACCGGAGGTCGGTGCCTTCGAGGACGTCACCTTCGAGGGCTACCACCGCCCTGATGGCCGTGTCGGCACGGCTAACGTATGGCTGGTGGTTCCCCTGGTGTTCTGCGAGAACCGCAATATCGAGGTGCTTCGCCAGTGCGTTGCGGATGCCCTGGGAGACGACCCCTTCCGTGAATACAAGCAAATGGCGCGTGAATTGCTGAAGGGCGCAGCGGCCCTGGACGAGGCCCCCGAGCCCGTTCCGGAGCGCCTCTTCTCCAATGTCGACGGGGTCCGCTTTCTCACCCATACGCTCGGCTGCGGCGGCACCGACGACGATGCCAACGCCCTTTGCCAGTTGCTCGCCGGCTATATCTGCCATCCCAATGTGGCGGGTGCCACGGTGCTCAGCCTGGGCTGCCAGAAGGCCCAGATCCAGATGCTCAGGAATGCGGTCGAGAGGCGCGACCCGGATGGCTTGCGTCCGGTGCACTACCTGGAACAGCAGGCCAGCTTGAGTGAGGAGGATCTAATCCGCCAGGCACTGACCACCATCTTCGATGGCCTGGCCGAGGCCAATCGGGTCGAGCGTAGACCGGCCCCCCTCTCGGAACTCACCATCGGCGTGGAATGCGGCGGCTCGGATGGCTTTTCCGGCCTCTCGGCGAACCCCGTGGTGGGAGGAGTCATCGATCGCCTGGTGGCCCTGGGTGGTAGCGGCATCCTCAGCGAGTTCCCCGAACTCTGTGGTGTGGAACACGAACTTCTGGCGAGATGCCGCGATGATCGAGTGGCCGAGCGGTTCCGCGACCTGATGACCGCTTACCAGAACCATGCCGCCAGGGTCGGTGCCGACTTCTCCATGAATCCCTCGCCGGGCAACATCCGCGACGGCCTGATCACCGATGCCATGAAGTCCGCCGGTGCCGCCAGGAAGGGAGGCGACAGTCCGGTGGTCGATGTCCTCGACTACACCGAGCCTCAGGCCCGCAGAGGGCTCAACTTGCTCTGCACCCCAGGCAACGACGTGGAATCCACCACCGGCCTGGCCGGCTCGGGCGCCAACCTGATCATGTTCACCACTGGACTGGGCACCCCGACCGGCAATCCGATCACTCCGGTGCTGAAGATTTCGAGCAACAGTGAAATGGCCAACCGCATGGCTGATGTCATCGATTTCGATGCCGGCCCCGTGATTCGAGGAGAGGCGAGTATCGACGACCTCGCCGACCGACTGCTCAGGCTCTGCATCGACGCTGCCTCGGGGCGCTACCGTCCGAAGGCCGTGGCACTCGCCCAGTACGATTTCATTCCCTGGAAGCGCGGCGTTTCCCTCTAGGATGCCTGTCCATGATCGCACCACCATCAGAACAACATGCCGAGATCATGCAGTTCGGCACGAGCCGCTTCCTGCTGGCCCATGTCGATTACTTCGTCAGTGAGTCACTGGCGGCAGGAAGAAGCGACAAGCGGGTCGTGATCGTTCAGGGCTCCTCGCGCCCGGAGGGACGACGCAAGGCCCATGACCTGGCCGAACGACTGCAGTACCCGGTTCACTTTCGCGGCAGGCGCGAAGGCCGCACTATCGATGCCGAAGAATGGGTCGACAGCCTCGCCGCCTGTTTGGTCGCCGACAGCGACTGGAAAGAGATAGAACGCCGCTTCGTCGAGGAAATCACCCATGTGGTCTCCAACACCGGGGAGGACGGTTATGCCATCCCCGCTGACGTCGACCCGCGACATGCACTTCCCGCCAGCTTTCCCGCCCGCCTGGCGAAGCTGCTTCATGCCAGATATGCGCGCAACGGCCGGGGTGTCACGCTGATGCCTTGCGAACTGATACAGGCCAACGGCCAACGGCTCCGGGAGATCGTCCGCGACCTTGCTGATACCCGTTACGCCGATCCGGCCTTCGTCTCCTGGCTGGACCAGGAGTGCCTGTGGATCGACACCCTGGTCGATCGCATCGTGTCGAGCACCATCGAGCCGGTGGGGGCCGTCGCCGAACCTTATGGCCTCTGGGCCATAAGGAAATCGCCAGGGCTCGAGTTGCCCTGCCACCATCCCGATGTCCAGGTCGTGAGCGACCTGGCTCCCTATGAGAAGCGCAAGCTGCATGTCCTTAACCTCTCCCATAGCTGGCTGGTCCAGCGATGGCACGACCAGGGATTGGCATCACGCCTTAGCTACGTGCGCGAAGCCATGCAGGAATCCTCTCTACGCGAGCCGCTGGAGTCGATGCTGCGTGATGAGGTCTTGCCGGTGCTCGACCGACAACTCCCTGGCCTGCACCTGGAGGACTATATCGAGACGACCCTGGAGCGTTTCAGCAATCCGTTTCTGGACCATCGCCTCGAGGATATTGCCCAGCATCACCGGGAGAAACTACGCAGACGTCTTGCGCCGGTGCATGAGATGGCAAGGGCACAAGGGCATCCCACGCCGCTGCTGGAGTCCGCGCTGCGTTCGACGGGAATCGTCGGCCAGGCCGAGGCACGCTGAGGGTGAGGCGTCAGCGCGAGGAAAGCCGCTTCTTGAGTTGCATGTAGGTGCCATAGTGGCGGTCCAGGTGTCGACGCATGGCGGCTTCCGAGGCATCGGGATCGCGCGATTCTATAGCTTCGACCAGCTCGATGTGAGCGACAAGGGCCGCCTTGTCCTCGTCCTGCTGCTGCAGCACCTGCGCCCGCCTGTCATCGAGCCATTCGGAGAGCGCCACATGGATGGCATCGAAGATGGGATTGCAGCCGATGCTGGCTAGGACGCCATGGAAGTCGTTATCGGATCGCTTGAAGCGCGCCTCGTCACCGATGGCATCGCGGTTTTCCTGCAAGGCCTGGCGCAAACGAAGGAGATCGGCCTCGGTCGCATGGCGGGCCGCATAACGCGCCAGCGAGATCTCGAACATGGCTCTGGCTTCCTGGAAATACTGCTGACCCTCGGGTTTGGAGAGCAGTTGGCGAGTCACGCCGGAGAGTCTTGCCATCACCGCCTCGGCGGTAGGCCGGATGACCCTCGCCCGGGTGCCGCTGTTGATGGCGATCAGCCCCAGGCGCTGCAGATAGAAGAGGGCTTCGCGGACCGCTGGCCGCCCGACACCGAACTGCTCCATCAGCTCCCGCTCGGAGGGGAGTTGATCGTTTTCGCCGAGTCGACCCTCAAGGATCTCAGCTTCGAGTTGTTCGGCAACCTGTTCGGAAAGGGTCTTTCGCTCCACCCGGTACCTACTCATAAACGCCCCCTCTGTGGGTTATCTTGAACACGAGTCGGGCGCCATTCTAGCGTATTTACCCCTAGCCCTATTGCCACCAGCCCTGCGGCACTCAAGCCATGGGCTTGAGTGGCTCAAGGCCGAGCTCGCTCGCCATGGCGGCATAGGCCGCCTGGTTGGCGCGGTCCAGGGGGATGCCCTCGGCATCGCGCTGCGCTCGACACCGCCATTCACGATCCCCGGGCGCCAGTACCTCGCAGCCGGCGATCGCGGGGCGGGAACGAAGATCCGCGAGATAGTCGCTCAGGCAGGCCTGAAAGGTCGACGCCTCGGTAAAGGCGGCGGGGTTCATCGCCAGGACGAAATGCCCGATACCACGCGGCGTCGACATGTCCGGCCCACCCATGGGCAATAGTCGAAAGCCGTTGAGCATTCCGGCAAGTGTCGAACTGAGCACCTCGACCATGCCACCGAGTCCCGCGCCCTTAAAGCCGAAGTCGCTTCCGCCGAGCGGTAGAAGGGCCGCCACGTCATCAGGCTGACGGGTCACTTCTCCCCGGGCATCGGCAGCGACTTGATCCGGAAGCTCACGACCGATGGCGCCATACTGCTGAACACGATTCCAGGGCACCGAGCTGGTCGCCATATCCAGCAGGTAGGGTGACTCCCCCGCTACAGGGGCGGCGAAGGCAATGGGATTGGTTCCGTGGAAGGACGTCTTGCCTTCGTGCAAGAGCACGAAGGGATCGGAATTGCAGAAGGCCATGCCGATCAGCCCGCGCTCTGCCGCGGCCAGGGCGTAGCAGCCCGCGGCACCGAAATGCGACGAATGACCCACGGCCACCGCCCCGAGCCCGACCTCTTCGGCCATATCTCCGGCATGTGACATCGCGGTGTACGCGGCCAGGTGACCGAAGCCATTGTCGGCATCCAGAAAGCCGGTTGCCGGCAGCCGGCGACTGAAGTCCATTTCGGGATGCCCGCTGACCCTCCCCCCCTGCAGTGCTTTGAGGTAATGAGGCAGCAACCTCAGACCATGGCTGTCGGTCCCCATCCGCGATGCCGTGACCAGGGCCTGCGTCACGGCATCGGCCGAGGCATTATCGGCACCGGTGCAGACCAGGGCCTGTTTGATGAAGCTTTCCAGGTCCCCGACAGGGACCCGGAACTCCTCCGTTGGCTGTTTCATCGATCGCTATTCCTTTTTCCTCTCATGGAAGCGTGGCTCACCGATAGACCAGAGTCGGCAGCCACAGTGAGATCGCCGGAATGAAGGTCACCAGCAGCAGCGAAATCACCAGCGGAATCAGGAACGGCATGGTGCCGCGCATGCAGTTCTCGAAGGAAATGTTCGACACTCGCGACAGGACGTAGAGCACCATCCCCACCGGGGGCGTCAGCAGGCCGATCATCAGGTTGAGTACCATGATCACACCGAAATGTACCGGATCCACCCCTGCGCCCACGGCGACCGGAAGCAGCACCGGCACCAAGATGGTGATCGCCGCGATGGTTTCCATAAAGCAGCCAACTACGATCAGCACCAGGTTGATGATGATCAGCAGCGCGATGGGATTATCGGCAAAAGGCCCAAGCAACCCCACGACGTGTTGGGTCACCTGGTTGCTGGTCATGATCCAGGCAAAGATCGAAGCACCCGCGACAATCAACAGGATGACGGCGGTAGTCTCGATAGTTTCCATGCTGACCTTGAGCAGGCGCCGCCAGGTCAGGATGCGATACACCACGCCGCCCAGGAAGAGCGCATAGACCACCGCCGCGATAGCCGCCTCGGTCGGGGTGAAGACGCCTGAGATGATCCCGCCGACAATGATCAAGGGAGTCAGGAGCGACAGGAAGGCGCGGCGAAAGGTAAACCAGAGGACCAGGATCGAGAACCTGGTATCACGAGGATAGCCTCGCCGCTTGGCCATAATGGTGATCATCACCATCAGTGCGACCCCCATCATCAAGCCAGGAATCAGCCCGGCTGCGAACAGCTGTCCCACTGAGACCGAGGCCATTACACCGTAGATGACCATCGGCAGGCTGGGCGGAATGATCGGGCCTATCGTCGAAGATGCCGCCGTGATCCCAACCGAGAACTGCTCGTCATAGCCGGCATCGCGCATGGCCTTGATCTCGATGGTGCCAAGGCCACCGGCATCGGCAACCGCCGCACCGGACATGCCGGAGAACACGATGCTGGCACCGACATTGACATGGCCCAGGCCACCTCGCATCCAGCCCATCAGCGCCTTGGCGAAATCGAAGATGCGGTTGGTGATGCCACCATTATTCATCAGGTTGCCGGCAAGGATGAAGAACGGGATCGCCAACAACGGGAAGCTATCGATACCATTGATCATGCGATGCACGACCACCACATCCGGCACCTGCCCAGTGATAAAGACATAGAGCAGGCAGGAACCGGCCAGGCTGATGGCGATCGGCACCCCCAGCAACAGCAGGGTAAACAGGGCAGCAAACAGGAAAAGCAGGTACTGGCCGGTGAAGACCAGCAAGAGACAGCCAAGGACCGCCAGCAGAGCGATCAAGGGGGAAATCAATGCACCCCGTCGGCTCACCGCCAGGATTTGAGACATGGGAGGGACTCCGGCCTAGGTTGTCGTTATGGGATCTGGGGATGCACGACGGTGCGATTGCGCCAGCGCACAATCGCGATCTGAACCGAACGCCCCAGCATCAAGAGGAAGCCCAGCAGCACCAGGTAGTAAAGATAGCTTTTGGGGATATCGACGGAGACCATCATCGCCGTAGTCAGGCCGGCAAGTTTCCAGGTGATCCAGGCACCGATCGCGAAGAAGGCGATGCTGACGAGATCGACAAGAGTCACGAGTAGGCGAGACATCCATCCCGGCATGTAACGATAGAAGAATTCAACGGAAATGTGCGTACCCGTACGCACAGCCATTGAGCCCCCCATGAAGCCCACGGTCACCAACAGATAGCGCGCCATTTCTTCCGTCCAGGCGATGGAGTTGCCCAGCACATAGCGGCTGAAGAACTGCAGGAACACATCTAGCGCCAGTATCCAGAACACTGCAAGAGTGGCGTAATCCTCGATACCGTAATCACGCCACTCGAAGGTATCGTCTTCCTCGATCTGAAACCCGGATTCCCCTTCCAGCCATTTTTCGGTCGTCATGAGCTAGCTCCGCGGAAAACGCCACCCCATTGAAGGGGTGGCGCGTCGGCAACGAGAAGGAGATTACTGACCGATAGCCTGAAGGCGGTCGTAAGTTTCCTGATCCCAGGTGGCGTCTTCACCGGTATGGTAGGGGATGGTCGCTTCGCGGAAGGGCGTGATGTCGACTTCATTGACGGTCACTCCCTGCTCCTCGAACCAGGCGACGAGGTCCTCCTCAGACTGCAGGATGTCTTCGGTGATCTTCTCGCCGGCTTCCATGTAGACCTCGCGGAAAATCTCGCGGTCCTCTTCGGACAGGCGATTCCATAGCGGCCCGCCGGCAATGGTGATCAGCGAGTCCGTGATATGGCCGGTCAGGTTGATGTAATCCTGTACCTCGTAAAAGGCCTTGGCTTTGATGGTCGGCAGCGGGTTCTCTTGGGCATCCACCACACCTTGCTGCAGTGCCAGGTATACTTCAGCGAAGGCAATTGGCGTCGGGTTGGCACCTACGGCCTCGGGGAACATCATGTACATCGGCGCATTGGGGGTGCGGATCTTGAGGTCCTGCATGTCTGCGGGAACATTGATCGGCTTGTTGGAGGTGACATGACGCTTGCCGTAGTAGTTCATCGCCAGCGGCACGTTGCCGGTCGCGTCCTGATAGCCTTGGGCGATCTCATCGAAGAGGTCACTGTCGGCATAGGCACGCCAGTGATCGAAATCGCGGAACATGTAAGGAGCCCCTGCGATGCCGATGGGGCCGTGGAAGCGCCCGGCGAACTGATTACCGGTGTAGATGAGGTCCACAGTACCCAGTTGCAGACCCTCGTTGATGTCGGCCTCCTTGCCCAACGACGAGGCGGGATGGACCTCGATGTTATAGCGTCCGTCGGTACGTTCCGCGATCTCCTCGGCTGCCCACAGTGCCCACTCGTGATAGGGCTCGGAGGTCTCATAAACGTGGGCGAAATTCAGGGTTTCCTGTGCCTGGGCAATGCCGGCGATACTGACCCCGGCCGCCAGCATGGCAGCCGTCATGGCGCGCACGAATGTTGCTTGGCGTTGGCTCTTGTTGTCACTCATGGTACTTCTCCTCACAGCGCTCTGGACGTTGTTGTGGTTGTGGTCTGGCAGGTGGCCGTATGGATTCTTGCTGCTATATCCCCAAGGTTAAAACCTTTCCTCAAGGTCAAGACCCTTCGAGGCTAGACACTTCAGGGACAGGCCCTTCAAGAACAGTCACTTTGGCTACGTTTCTTGAAGGTCAGTGTCTTCCTGTATACGTCTCATACCACCTGATTCAAAGCTAGCGCTCCATATCCGACAATGCAACCATGGTTGGGCGATCTCATCCATGCATGAGATCGCGCGCTCCTCTGCTGTCTTAATCGCCATCCTCACTTGCGAAGGGCGAGCCGAGAAAGGCTTCGAGTTCCACCAGCAGGTCCGGATGGCCAAAACCGCCTGCCTTGGTCATCACCCATCGCTGGCGATCCCCCTCGAGACAGCCCGTCGCCACGCCTGGCGACCACTCGGCATTCACCTGGATAAAGGTCACAGCCAGTCGCGACAACACCGCCATGGCGATGTCCCCGCCGGTCAGAAACAGCAGCCCAGGCCCCGGCGGCCATTGACCGACGGTGGCCTCGACGCGTATCGCCATTGCCTGCGCCACCTCATCTGCATCAAGGGCCTGGTGAGATGGCCCACCGGGAATCACCAGATCGGGTTGAACGGTAGGCTCTGCCGAAGGGGATGCCAGTGCCTCCGCGATGGTCAGCGCCGGTTCAACACGACACAGTCGTTTCACCTGCTCTGTCGCCCGAGGGCTTCGCGACCCCACTACGTAGAGACGCGACAAGCCATCCCGAGGTATCACAAGGCCAGGCTGTGGTTGACCGAAAAGGTGCCGGGCGATCGCCGTTGCCAGGCCCGCAGCTCCGACCATCAGCCAAGCGGCCACATCGGCCCGGCTGGCCTCCTGGAGGTGGTCAAGATCGTGGTCGCTCTCCGCATCCGCGATACAGTCCGTCGCCGGTAATCCATCATCCGATCGGGACGAATAGCGAGTCAGGGACAATCCCTGCCAAGCGAACACCTCGTCGAGAGGGCCCAGAGGGGGTGCCGACCGCGCATCTTCGCCATAGGCCGTAGAGGCCAGGGGGACACCCTCTACATACACTTCGGCATCACACAGGAGGCGCCCTTGGGCCGGCACGGCCGGCGACAGCAGCAGGCGCCTCCCGCATGCCTCGCGCATTGCCAGGCATTCGGCCACCACCTGGCCGCGCAGGGTCGAATCGATCTTCTTGAACCAGACCTCGGGAGCAATCCGGGAAAGCAAGTCCGTGGCCAGGGCGACCCGTTCGGCGGCCAGCGAGGCATCAAGGTGCCGCGACTGGGTGTTGACCGCAATGACCGCCGGCAGCGAATCTTGCCAGGTGTCCAGCAAGGCCTCGAGGTGCTCCAGAGCCACCACGACCCGAGTGCCGGCGCCGCGTGCCGCGAAGGGCGCTGCGGCATCCAGCGCTCCGGTCAGGTCATCGGCGACGATCGCCACTCGGCAGGCACTCACGGCGGATCATCCCTGACCAGGCGATGCGCATAGGCGATCGCCGATCCCAGGTTGGTGGCATCGGCCTTGCCCTGCCAGGCGATGTCGAAGGCGGTACCGTGATCCACCGAGGTCCGCTGGATCGGCAGGCCGAGGCTGACGTTCACCGTGGTATCGAAGGCGATCAGCTTGACCGGGATGTGGCCCTGATCATGGTATTGCGCCACCACCAGGTCGAACTCCCCCCGTGAAGCGCGATAGAAGACCGTGTCGGCGGAGATGGGGCCGCTGACATCGAAACCGCGCGCCTGAAGTTCCTCGACAGCTGGCACGATGCAGCGTGTGTCCTCGTCGCCGAAGATGCCACCCTCACCGCAGTGGGGATTGAGCCCGGCGACCGCGATGCGTGGTGTCTCGATGCCCAGCGAGACGAGGTGTTCGTGTCCGGCCTCCACGGTGGCGACGATACGCTCCGGTGTGACCCTGTTGATGGCTTCACGCAGCGACACATGGGTCGAGACATGCAGGGTCGAGAGATGCTCGGAGGCCAGCAACATGAAGGAGGACGGTGCACCGGTCAGCGAAGCCAGCATCCCGGTATGGCCATCGTAGTGATGGCCAGCCTCATGCAGCGCTGCCTTATTGAGAGGAGCGGTGACGATCACCCCGGCTCGACCCGACTGGACCAGGTCCACCGCCACCTCTACACAGCGAAACGCCATATCACCGGCGGCGGCACTGATGCGCCCCTCGGCAAGCTCGACCCCTTCAGGGAGTTCAACCCCTGCCACCGCTACGCTGCCTGGCGACGTTTCCGCTGCATCGAGAACGACGAAGTCCAGGTCGCTGCCCAGCATCCGGGCGGCGCGCCGATAGATGGCAGGGTCGCCCACCAGCAGTGTCGTGGCACGGTCCTCGGGCGACATGGCCGCCACCGCCCGGCAGATGATCTCCGGTCCGATGCCCGCCGGGTCACCCATGGTAATTGCGATATCGTACTGTCTTGAAACGGCGTGGCTGGAATCACTCATGGCATCAGCTGCCCACCATTGACCTCGATCACCTGGCCGGTGACGTAACCACTCAGGGCATCAGTGGCCAGGAAGAGATAGGCACCGACGCAGTCTTCAGCATTGCCAAGCCGGCCCTGGGGGATCGTCGCACGCGCCGCTTCCATCTGGGCATCGTTGGAGTGGCGCTCATGGAAGTCGGTGGTGATCACGCCGGGTGCCACGGCGTTGACACGGATGTTCTCCCCTGCGAGCTCCTTGGCCATGTTGCGGGTCAAGGTAGTGACGAAGCCCTTGGCCGAGGCATAGAGTCCGGCGCCCGTTCCTCCACCGTTGCGCGCGGCGATCGAGCCTGTATGGATGATGTTCCCGCGCCCGGCATGACGAAAGTAGGGCAGTGCCGCGCGGCTGGCCATGACCACCGAACGAGCATTGAGGTCCATCACTCGATCGTAATGCGCATCGTCCATCTCATCCAGGCTGACGCGTCCCAGCATGTCGCCCGCATTGTTGATCAGCAGATCCAGGCCACCCAAGTGCTCAGCCGCCTCATCGACGATACGCATGGCCTCGGCCGACCGGCTGACATCGCCCTTGACGAGGCGGGCCTCCCCGCCGTTCTCGCGAATCGCCCGGCATACCGCTTCGGCCCCGGCGTCACTGGAGTGATAATGCACCGCCACCCGGCACCCGAGTCGCCCAAGTTGGGTCGCCACGGCCGCACCGATACCACGACTGGCACCTGTCACCAGTACTCGCCTACCCTTTAATTCATCGAACATGTCTCGCTCTCCTGCTCGCTGTCGCAACGAGGTCATCTGTTGGTTATAGTGACATTGGCATACCTGTCATACATCAATACACCAATAGCACGCTCGTCGAAGGCTGGCCAGCCGCCCGCCCGCCATTCCCGCCGTTGGAGGCACCATGATTCCGCTCTCGCCGACTGACCTTCTTCCCCGTGATCATCACCAGGCCCTGCTGGTGGGGCGTGCCTGGTTGGACTCACCCCAGCCGGGACCTGCACTGATCGCCATTCGGGGAGAGGACGTCATCGATATCAGCACCGCCGGCCCGACCATGGCCGATCTCCTGGAGCGGGATGATCTTGCCGAGATCGTACGCTCCAGCGATGGTGCCAGCCTAGGCTCGGTCGAAACACTGCTGGGCAACTCCCTTGCTACGCCAACCAGGGCTCCCTACCTGCTGGCCCCCTGCGACGTCCAGGCCATCAAGGCCTGCGGGGTGACCTTCGCGGTCAGCCTGATGGAGCGGGTGATCGAGGAGCAGGCCGGCGGTGATCCGGCGCGTGCCAACGAGCTTCGCGAGGAGCTCCAGGCCCTGATCGGCAAGGACCTGTCGCGTATCAAGCCCGGCTCCGACGAGGCCATGGCGCTCAAGGAGGCACTCCAGGCCCGGGGCGGCTGGTCCCAGTACATGGAGGTCGGCATCGGCCCGGATGCCGAGGTCTTCACCAAAGCACAGCCCCTCTCATCGGTAGGCCTGGGCACCACCGTGGGGCTGCACCCTTCGTCGAAATGGAACAATCCCGAACCCGAGATCGTGCTGGCGGTCGACAGCCGTGGTCGAGTCAGGGGGGCCACCCTGGGCAATGACGTCAATCTGCGCGACGTGGAAGGCCGCAGCGCCCTGCTGCTGGGCAAGGCCAAGGATAACAATGCCTCCAGCGCTATCGGTCCCTTCATTCGCGTCTTCGATGAGCGGTTTGATATCGACACCCTGCGCCAGTGTCAGGTATCGCTGCGCATCGAAGGGGCCGACGATGACTTCCTGCTCGATGACAGCAGCGACATGCGTGAGATCAGCCGGGATCCGCTGGACCTGGTCGCCCAGACCATCGGCGCCCATCACCAGTATCCCGATGGCTTCATGCTCTACCTGGGCACCATGTTCTCGCCGATTCAGGATCGTGACGGCCCCGGCCAAGGGTTCACCCACCACTCGGGCGACCGTGTGACCATCGCGACCCCGGCGCTCGGCGCCCTGGTCAACGAGGTCGGTTACAGCGACCAACTACCACCCTGGACCTTCGGCATCCGCCAGTTGATGCAGCATCTTTCCCGGGGCTGAGCCCAGGACTTCCCTGTACCGAACAAAGTGGAGATCACCATGACCACCATCACCCGCGTCGAGGTCCAGGACATCCGCTTCCCGACGTCTCGTTCACTGGACGGCTCGGACGCCATGAACGCCGCCCCGGACTACTCCGCCACCTACGTGATCCTGCACACCGACGATGACAAGGGCCCCCAGGGCCACGGCCTGACCTTCACCATCGGCCGGGGCAACGAGATCGTCGTCACCGCGGTGCGCTCGCTCACCCCGCTCCTCGAGGGCCGCTCGCTGGAGACGATCACCGCCAATATGGGCGCCTTCTGGCGCGAGATCACCGGCGACAGCCAGTTGCGCTGGATCGGCCCCGACAAGGGCGCGATTCACCTCGCCACCGCTGCCCTGGTCAATGCCATCTGGGACCTGTGGGCCAAGCGCGAAGGCAAGCCGATCTGGAAGCTGCTGGCCGACATGCGCCCCGAGGAACTGGTGCACTGCCTCGACTTCCGATTCGTCACCGATGCCCTGACACCGGAAGAAGCCATCGCCTTGCTTCGCCGGCAGGAATCCGGCAAGGCCGAGCGCGAGGCCGAGATGCGCCGCGACGGCTTTCCCGGCTACACCACCTCGGCGGGCTGGCTCGGCTATACTGACGACAAGGTGCGACAGCTGGCGCGCGACGCCCTGAACGAGGGTTGGACCCATTTCAAGCAGAAGATCGGCGGCGACCTAGAAGAGGATATTCGTCGTGCCGCCCTGCTGCGCGAGGAGATCGGTTGGGACAATGTCCTGATGATGGATGCCAACCAAGTCTGGGACGTCGACGAGACCGTCACCAAGATGCGTCGGCTAGCCGAGTTCGACCCGCTATGGATCGAGGAACCCACCAGCCCCGATGACATCCTCGGCCACGCCGAGATCCGCCATCGGGTGGCACCCATCGGCGTAGCCACCGGCGAGCATTGCCACAACAAGGTGATGTTCAAGCAGTTCCTCCAGGCCGAGGCCATCGACTACTGCCAGATCGATGCGGCACGACTCGGTGGGCTAAACGAGGTCATCCTGGTGGTGCTCATGGCCGCCAAGTTCGGCGTGCCCATCTGCCCCCATGCCGGCGGGGTCGGCCTCTGTGAATACGTCCAGCACATCTCGCTGTTCGATTACATCGCCGTCTCGGGCAACCTCGACGGCCGGGTGCTCGAGTACGTCGACCACCTGCATGAGCACTTCGTCGACCCGGTATCGATTCGCCGCGGCCGTTACCAAGTCCCCGAGGCGCCGGGCTACAGCATTACCATGCACGACGCCTCACTGGCCGATCACCGTTATCCTGATGGCGCCGCCTGGCAGGAGTAACCCCGAATGAGCGACGACACCTCCCTATTGGCGATCCTCGAGCAGCAGCTCGGCAAGCGGGCCGTGTTGCGCGATCCCGCAGACCAGGCCCGCTACCTCAGCGACTGGGCCGGCAATCGGCTGGGCATGCCCTTGGCCGTGGTACGCCCGGCCTCCACCGCCGAACTTGCCGAGGTCGTGGCGCTCTGCCGTGAACATGGCGTTGCCATGACGCCCCAGGGCGGGCACAGCGGTCTGGTGGCCGGTGCCCTGCCGGCCAGTGACGGTCGAGAATTGGTGATCAGCCTGGAACGCCTGAATCGTATCCGCGACATCGACCCGGTCAACTTCTCCATGACCGTGGACGCCGGCTGCATCCTCGAGACCATCAAGCAGGCCGCCGCCGAGCATGACTGCGACTTCCCTCTTTCCCTGGGCGCCCAGGGGAGTTGCCAGATCGGTGGCAACATCGCCACCAATGCCGGCGGGCTCAACGTACTGCGCCACGGCATGATGCGCCAGCTGGTACTCGGCCTGGAGGTGGTCCTTCCGGATGGTCGGATCTGGAACGGCCTGAATACCCTGCACAAGGACAACCGCGGGGTCGACCTCAAGCAGCTGTTCCTTGGCAGCGAAGGCACGCTGGGCATCGTATCCGGCGCCGTGCTCAAGCTGGTCCCCAAGGCCGAACAGAGCCGCACCGCCTTGCTGGGGCTGCCCTCCGTGGAGGCGGTCATCGATCTCTACGTCTTGGCCCGGCGGGGCTGCAGCGACCTGCTCACGGCCTTCGAACTGATACCGCGACGCTGCATCGAGCTGGCCATGGAGGCCACCCCGAGCCTGAGCGACCCCATGGAAGAGGCACACCCCTGGTACGTGCTGATGGAAGTCGCCGCCACCGGCCCAGTGGATCTCAGCGCCATGCTAGAGCAACTCCTCGAGCGGGGCATGGAGCGCGAGCTTGTCCTCGATGGCGCGCTGGCCAGCAGCGAGAACCAATCACTGCAGTTGTGGCAATTCCGCGAGAGCATGCTGGAAGGCCAGCGCCTGCGCGGCGAGCATCTGCGAACCGACATCTCGGTACCGATCTCGGCGATCCCCGCCTTCGTGACCGAGGCCACCGAGGCGGTGATGGCGGCCTCGCCGGACTGCGAGATCATCGCTTATGGCCATGTCGGCGACGGCAACCTGCACTTCAATATTCTGCCACCAGGCACGCTCGACAATGACGCCAAGCACGACCATCTGCATGCCCTCGAGACGACTCTGTTCGAGGTGCTGGACGGCTTCGATGGCAGCATCAGTGCCGAGCATGGCATCGGCCGCGCCAAGCAAGCGGCCTATCTGTCGCGACTCTCGCCAATGGAGCTCGAGCTGGCCCGAGGCATCAAGACGCTACTCGATCCGGACGGCCTGATGAATGCGGGGCGGATCCTTCCCGCCCGCTGAGATGAAACGCTTTTCGATTTCAGGAGGGACGAAACCGCTGCGCCAGCCCATGCATCGCCTTCATCAGCAGGAGGGTATCGATGCCGACCCCAACGAAGCCACAGCCGGCATCGATATAGCCCCTGGCCTCGTCCTCGTCGACGGTGACAATGCCCGCCGGCTTGCCGACGGCACGCAACCGCGCGATGGCATGGTGAATCGCCGACCGCACCTCGGGATGGCCGGGGTCACCCAGATGCCCCATGGAAGCCGAGAGATCGGCCGGGCCGATGAAGACACCGTCGACTCCCTCGATGGCGGCGATGGCCTCCAGATTCTCCAGGCCCTGGAGGGTTTCCACCTGCACCAGCAGGCACAGTTCGTCGTCGGCCCGGGTCAGGTAGTCGTCGACGACCCCCCAGTGGGCAGCTCGCGCCAGCACATGGCCCACGCCGCGAACCCCCCGCGGCGGATAGCGCATGGCCGCCACCAGGGAGGCGGCCTGGCCTGCCGTTTCCACCATGGGGACCAGCAGGGTCTGTACCCCGATATCCAGGTACTGCTTGATCAGCACCGGGTCTCCGACCGGGGGGCGCACGATGGGATGGGAAGCGTAGGGAGCGATGGCCTGAAGCTGGCCCAGCAGGCCCTTCAGATCGTTGGGCGAATGCTCGGCATCCAGCAGCAACCAGTCGAATCCCGTCGTGGCCGCCATCTCAGCCGTGTAGGGATTGGCCAGGCCCAGCCACAGCCCGGTCAGCGTCTCGCCGGCCAGGAGGCGGCACTTGAAGGGGGTCTCGTAAGTCTGCATGGTTTTCTCTCCTCTCTACTTGTCATACAAGCATACCGTCATTCATAGTGAGATTTGTCGCCATGCGGAGATCTGAACTACGTTTTCCCTTGCGACCCGCCATCGCTGCTGGAGTCCCGACGTGATCCGACGGCGCTGCCGGAATGTGGAACCAATCAATAATTCGCCACCCTGTTCCGCGATGAGGCTCGCCGAGGCCAAGGCCCAGAGGCGCGCTCCACGCAGAACACCAAGGAGTAAGATGCCATGATGCCTATCTGGCGCAGCACGCTGACACTGGCCGGCGCGGCCACCCTCACCCTGGGCATGGCCCATGCACAGACACCGGACCTCTCCGAGCCACCTGCCATCGACGGTGACATGGTCGGTGATCACGGCAGCCACACCATCCGCATGGGCATTGGCCTGGCCGAAAGTTCCCCGCAGTATCTCTCGAGCCAGTATTTCGCCGACATCCTCGCCGAGCGCAGCGACGGACGGCTGACCGTCAACGTCTTCCCCAACAGCCAACTGGGTGACGATGTCCAGATGATGGAGATGATGCAGACCGGGACCCTGGACATGTCCTATCCCTCCTCCTCGCCGGCCACCACCTATGTGCCGGAACTGGCGGCATTCGACCTGCCCTTCCTGCTGCCGACCCGTGAGGCGGCCATCGCCGTCATGAACAGCGATGTCGCCCAGAGCATGCTGGATGCCTTCGATGGCACCGGCATCAAGGCACTGGCCTTCTCCGAGAATGGCTATCGCCAGCTTTCCAACAGCGTGCGTCCGGTCGAGACGCCGGAAGACGTTGGCGGACTCGACATGGGTGGCCTGACCATCCGCACCATGGAGAACCCGGTACACCTCTCCATCTGGGAAACCCTGGGCGCCAATCCCACCCCGATGGCCTTCGGTGAGCTGTTCTCGGCCATGGAGCAGGGTGTCGTCGACGGCCAGGAAAACCCCTGGAGCACCATCCTGACATCCAACTTCTACGAGGTTCAGGAGTACGGCTCCGAGACACGCCACGTCTATACGCCTTTCATGCTGATGATGTCCGAGCGCACCTGGGATGACCTGCACCCCGAGTATCAGGAGCTCGTCCAGGAGGCGGCTCGCAAGTCCGCTGCCTACGAGATCCAGCTGGCCACCGAGTACGACGACTGGGCGCGGAATCGCCTCGAGGAGCTCGGCATGCAAATCAATCGTCTGAACGACGAGCAGATTGCCGCCTTCCAGGAAGCCGTGCAGCCGGTCTATGACGAGTGGGCGCCGGAAATCGGCGAAGACCTGATTGCCGACATCCGCGAGATCGTCGACGAAACCATGAACAACTGATATCGCGTCATCCGATGATCGTTCAGCGACAAGGGGCCTTGCCTGGCCCCTTGTCCTGTCTCTGGAGTCTTACCATGTCTGAATCGACTTCTCCCCCACCCGATATCGATACCTATCTCGCTGATCCCAACCGTCGCGCCCTCGAGCTGGATTTCAAGGCGCGAAAGGGCCCCGCGGTCTTTCGTTGGCTGACCGTGGCCATGGAACACCTGATCGCCGCCATCCTGGTGGCCCTCATCATCTCGGTATCAGCCAATGTGATCGGACGCTCGTTGCTCAACAATTCGCTGCCCTGGGCGGATGAGCTGGCCCGGATGCTGTTTATCTGGTTGGTCTTCATCGGGGCCGCGGCGGCCTTCGCCCATTTCGAGCATATCGCAGTGGATTTCGTGGTCCGCAAGCTCAAGCCGCGTGCCGCCTACACGCTCTACCTAGTGCAACACCTGATCATCAGTGTACTGATGGGCATCATGATATGGGGCGGTTATGTGGTGATGTCCCGATCGACGGGTCAAACCGCTATACTCGGCGTGCCCTGGAACCTGATCAATGTCTCCCTGGTGCTGTGCTCGATCTTTATCCTCTCCGTGGCGCTGTGGCGCGCCTGGCAGTGTGTGCGGCTGATCCGCACGCCGCCGTTGTCCTCAAATTCTCAAAACGGAGTGCGTTGAGCCATGCTATGGATCTTTCTGGCCATCCTGTTCGCCTCCATCGGTATCGGACTGCCCATCGCCTTCGGCCTGGGTGTCGCCGGCGTCGTGATGGCAGTGCTGTCGGACATCCCGCTGTCGATTCTCATCGAACAGTCGATCCGGGGAGTCAACAGCTTCCCTCTGCTGGCCATTCCCTTTTTCATCCTGGTCGGAGAGGTGATGAGTCAGGGCGGGATCGCCCGTCGCTTGATGGACCTGGCCGGAGCCCTGGTCGGCTTCATGCGGGGCGGGCTTGGCCAGGTGGCAATCACCGGCTCGATGTTCTTCGGCGGCATCAGCGGCTCGGCCGTCGCCGACACCGCGGCCACCGGGGCGATGATGATTCCCTCCATGAAGCAGCAGGGTTATTCGGCGCCCCATGCCACCGCTATCAACACCGTCTCCTCGGTGATCGGGATCATCATTCCGCCGTCTATCCCCCTGATCCTGTTCGGCATCGTCACCGAGACCTCGATCAGTCGCCTGTTCATCGCCGGTATCGTGCCGGGGATGCTGATCGGCTTTGCGTTGATGTTAACCACCTTCATCCTGGCCAGCCTCAAGCATGCCGGGCAGACCCGTAAGTTTCGCCTCGATGTGCTCTGGCAGGCCTTCAAGGGCGCCTGGTTAGCGCTGGTGCTGCCGGTCATCGTGATTGGCGGCATCATCGGCGGGGTGTTCACGGCCACGGAAGCGGCGGTGGCCGCGCTGCTCTATTCACTGGCCATTTCGCTGCTGGTCTACCGCGAGTTCCCCCTGCGAGATCTCTGGGGAATGCTGATCCGTACTGCACGACTGACCGGCATGGTGCTCTTGCTGCTGGCCTTCGCCACGGTGATCGCCTGGTTCCTGACCATCAACATGGTGCCGCAGACACTGGTTCAGCAGGTCCAGGCGATCACCCAGGATCCCTTCTGGCTGTTGATGATCGTCGCCGGCCTGCTGCTCCTGGTGGGTTTCGTGATGGATCTGACCCCCGCCATGGTCATCATGGCGCCTATGCTGACACCGATCGCCACCTCGGTGGGCGTGGATCCGGTCTACTTCGGCGTTCTGATGGCCTACATCCTGGGCATCGGCCTGCTCACTCCACCGGTGGGGACCTGCCTCTATGTGGGCTGTGGGGTCGGCAAGGTATCCATGGAGCAACTGGTCAGGGCAATGCTGCCCTACTATGTGGCGCTATTGGTCGTACTGGTCATCCTGATCGCCTTCCCGGGGATCGTGACCTGGCTGCCGGATCTCACGGCGGTGCGCGGCAGTTGATAGCAATACGGTAGAACGAGGTAGCCAGCCTCGCAGGCTGGCTATCCCGCGGATCCGGCCCGGCAACGATTCAGCAGCCGGATCCCCTCGATGCTGGCCCTGTCGGCCTCGACCTGACAAACGGCCAGTCCGTGTATCTCCAAGGCCTGCCGGTAGCTCTCACTCAGCTCGCGAGACCCGACCAGAACGACACCTTCCTCTGCTTCGATATATGGCTGCATGCCAGCGAGTTCGCTACCGATCAGCACGCCCGAGAGAAAGCTGCCGATCTGCTCAGGTTCAAGGCCCGAGTGAAGATACCGACTCCTCGCCTCGAAGAGCGCATGCAGGATACCCGACGGATGTCGAGATGCGGCAAGCCCCTGCTCGAAACCCGCTGCATCGAAGGCCTCCTCACGGGGAATCGGCTGGCCCACCAGAGTATGAAAGCGCAGCACATGAAAGAGCTCGCCGGTCATCAGCGTCGTGAAATGGGTCAGCGTATTCTCCCGGGCACTGACCCACTTGCTATGCGTTCCCGGCAGGCAACAGAGGCCGCCGGGCCGTTGCGCCAGTGACAGGGCGCCGAAGGCCTGCACCTCCTCCCCACGCATCACGTCCACATGGGACGGCGTCACCATCCTGGCCCCAGGCACCAACCAGGCATTGTCCAGCCCGGGAGCGGGCATGAGGTTCGCTGCAAGGGCCTCCAGAGTCAGCGGCATCTCCAGTTGTGGTGCCTCGACCCAGCCACTGCGCGCCCCGACCATACCGGCGAGATAGATAGGCAGCGGTGCAATTCCTCCCGCGGCCATCCGCCATTCGGCCAGCTGCTCCCGGCAATAGTGGGGAAACTGCTCGGGTTCCAGTGCCCTCAGGCCGGCGGACGAGCGCTTCTCGCCGAGGCAGCGTCCCGTCTGGCCATCCACCAGGAAGGCGCGGAAGTTGCTCGTCCCCCAATCGACGGCGATGAAGGGGGCGGTCATGTCGCCACCTGAAGTCGGCGCCATTCTGCTACCAGGGTGGCACCACGCCGACCGACCTCGTCACTCGAGCGCCTAGTTGCATAGAGGCTGCCGCCCAGACCGAACCCCGCGATACCGGCCGCATGCCAGCTAGCCATCTCGTCGACACCAATGCCACCCACCGCCAGCACCGGCAGGTCTGGAGGCAAGACGGCGCGCAGGTCGCGATAATAACCGATACCTAGGCTCCCGGCCGGAAAGAGCTTTAGGGCGCAGGCGCCGGCGCGAACTGCCGCCAGGGCCTCGGTGGGTGTCATGCAGCCAACCAGGGGGGCCAGCCCAGCGTCTCGCCCGGCACGAATCACTTCGACGTCGGTGTTGGGCGTCACCAGCAGGGAAGCATCCAGGCTCGCCAGACGCGCCACATCCTCCACCGAGAGCACGGTGCCTGCACCGATCAGGATATCCGCCGGACAATGCGCCTTCAGTCGTGCAATGCTGTCCCAGGGATCCGGCGAGTTGAGTGGTACCTCGATCATGCGAAAGCCGCTGGCGATCAGCGCATCAGCCACCGCCAATACCTCATCGGGCCTTATGCCACGAAGGATGGCGACCAAGGGATATTCCGCCAAGGCGGCCTGCAGCTCACGGGGGTTATCGTTCATTCGTTCCACCTCATGGCTTTCGTTGCAAGGCGATCCTCACCATTCGGCCACCGAGCCATCTTGATGCGTCCAGAGAGGGTTGCGCCAGCGATGGCCGACCTCCGCGCGTTCCTCGACGAAGGCCTCATCGATCTCCACCCCAAGCCCGGGTCCCTCGGGAATCCGGCAATAGCCATCCTCGATGGCCAGCGCCGACTTGTCGAGCAGGTAATCAAGGACGTCATTCTCCTGGTTGTAGTGAATCCCCATGCTCTGTTCCTGGATGAAGGCGTTGTGATTGACCGCATCCACCTGGAGCGAGGCAGCCAGGGCCAGGGGCCCCAGCGGACAGTGCGGTGCCAGGGCAACATCATGGCAAGACGCCAGGCTGGCGATGCGCATGGCCTCGCTGATACCGCCACAGTGGGAGATATCCGGCTGGATGATATCGACCATGCCATCGGCGAGCAGGTCGCGGAACTGGTAGCGGGTGAACAAGCGTTCACCAGTGGCGATGGGGTAACCCAACCCCCCGGCAATCTGTTTGAGACTGGGCAAGTGCTCCGGCAGCACAGGCTCCTCCACGAACATCGGATGGAAGGCCTCGAGCTCGCGGAGCAATGCCTTGGCCATCGGCCGATGGACCCGACCATGGAAGTCGATGGCGATACCCACCTCGGGTCCCACCGCCTGACGGGCCTCGGCCACCCGAGCGATCGCCTCGTCGATACGCCCATGGGAATCGACGATGGCCATTTCCGCCGTACCGTTCATCTTGAAGGCCGTGAATCCCTGGTCGACCAGGGCCTGGGCACCGATACCCACCTCGCTGGGACGGTCGCCCCCCGTCCAGGCATACATCCGCATCCGCTCCCGACAGGCGCCGCCCAGCAGTTGATGCACGGGAACCCCCAGATCACGTCCCTTGAGATCCCAGAGGGCCTGATCGATTCCGGCGATGGCGCTCATCAGGATCGGACCACCACGATAGAAGCCACCTCGATACATTCGGTTCCAGAGGTGCTCGATACGGTGGGGATCCTCACCGACGAGCATATCGGCGAACTCATGGACCGCGGCCTCCACGGTGGCGGCGCGCCCCTCGATGACGGGCTCTCCCCAACCGAAGGCACCTTCGTCGGTCTCGATTTTAAGGAATAGCCAGCGAGGGGGTACCTGCCAGGTCTTCAACCGCGTGATCTTCATTATTCCTCTCCCTATTAGTCGATGCCGGCAGCCGACCGCAGTCGCTGTTCAAGGCGTCGTTCGTAGAGCCCCTTGGTGACAAGGGTGCCCAGCACCAGCCCACCCCCCACCAGGGCGATCGGCGCTGGCGTCTCGCCCAACAACCACCAGGCCCAGAGCGTACCGACCACTACCTCCAGGAGCAGCAGCAGGCCTACCTCAGCGGCAGGCAGGTAGAGCGGCCCGCGCTGCAGCAGGGTCACGCCCGTCGGCACGATGATCAGGCACAGCAGGACCACCAGCAACAAGCGATCGATCGGCGGCATCGCGAACCCGCCGCCGCCCAGCCACAACACCAGGGAAGCACTACCGCCCACGATGAGGCCGTTGAAGACGAGCATGGGGCTCATGTCGACGCCCGGGCGTCGACGGCAGAGCGTGAAGTTGAGGGCGAGGGTGGTGGCCGCCATGAGGGCGAAGGCATTGCCCACCCAGGAGCCCACGCCGGTGTCGTCGATCACGATCATCCCGATACCCAGCATGCACAGCCCGATCGAAAGCCAGGTACGCCGCGGCAGCCGCTCGGCAAGGATCACGCGGGACAGCAAGGCGGCGATCAGCGGTGCACCCGCCAGGATCAGCAGGACATTGCCCGCCTTGGTGTACTGGTTACCCAGCACGAACCCGCAGGTCGTCAGGCTGAACAACAAGGCGACCGCCACACCCGTCCAGCCGCAGCGCCGATAGACCTGCAGACTGCGACGTCCATGGCGGAACAGCACGATCAGGAAGAAACCCAGGGCAGACAAGAGTCCCCGCCACATCAGGATCTCGGCGTCCGGGAGGGCTGCCAGCTTGATCAGCAGGGCATCCGGCGACATGATCAGCGCCCCGCCGCCGGTCAGCAGCAGGCCCTGCTGGCGGTGGGAGAACGAGTGGAAGGCGCTCACGGAAGTCTCTCACCTGGCCAATCTAGCCCACCTGGCCCATAAGGGTGACCCATCATGTCAGTGGCTATCCCTCTCCAGGACACCGATGACCTCCGGCACGGACAACCCCTGATCCTCGATGGCGGCATAGAGGTCGCGGACTCCCGTCGCCACACCACGCGCCACGCCGAGCTGGTCGGTCATGGCGTGGTAATAGCCGATATCCTTGCTGGCGTTGGCCACGCTGAAGCGGAACCCCGAGGGATCACCGGTCTCGATATAAGGCCTCAGGCGCTCAAGGATCACGCCTCCCCCGCCGCCCTTGCCGAGCACCTCCAGCAGGGCCGCATCGTCGATACCGGCACGACGCGACGCCGCGGTAGCCTCGGCGAGTACCGCCGAGAAACCCAGGGAGACGTAGTTGTGCAGCAATTTGAGGGTATGCCCGGCCCCGACGCCCCCGGCATGGGCGATGTTCTCGGCGAAGCCCTCGAGCAGTGGCTTCACCTCGGCAAACAGGTCCGCCGGGGCGCCGACGATCAGGTTGAGGCGCCCTTCCTCGGCCTCCTTCGGGGTGCGAGTCATGGCCGCATCCATGAAGCGCCCACCGGCCTCGACGACACGTTGCGCGACGCGCTCAGTGGAACTGGGCAGGGCCGTGGAACAATCGATCACGATACTCCCCGGTGCCAACCCCTCCAGGACTCCCTCTGGTTGGAAGAGTACTGCCTCAACCTCGGGTGAGCCGGTCACACAGAGCAGTATCACCTCGGCATCCTCCGCGACCTCACGCCCCGAGGCCTTTGTTACCGCCCCGGCACCCAGCAGGTCATCCACGGGCTGATTGCCGGGATGATCGAGGAAACACAGCCGGTGGCCGGCCTTCAGAATATTGCGGGCGATGCCATGACCCATCAGGCCCACGCCTACCATGCCGACACGAAAGGAATGACTCATCAACTTGCTCCAAAAAGGGGTCGATAATCTCGGTCTCAGCCGTGGCGGGTAGCCACCGACTTGATTCGGTAGGCTTCTCAGTCCCTCGAAGCCCTAATCGCAGCCTTAGCCGGGGCGGGTTGACCGCAACCTCTCTGGCAAAAGCTTCATGAACACATCGACAACCTTGTATCACTGGATAGCTGGTGCGATAGCCCCGACATCATCTTCAAGGTTTGAAGTGGACCCCATCCTTCGGACCACCTGACAGCTCATCTGAACTCTGATCATTAGATCATTGGCGTCAGGCCGCCTGGGTCAGTGGTTGATGGAAGTACACCTCATCAGGCTTCACTCAACAACGAAAAGCCAAAAAAGGCGACCCGTAGGCCGCCAAAGGAGTCTAACCGCTTGCAGATTCCGAGAATTAATCCCGCTTGCCGTCCACCAGCCGGCTGACGCCCAGTGGGTTGCCTTCCTTGAGGGCGTCGGGCAGCAAGCCCTCGGGCAGGTTCTGGTAGCACACCGGGCGCAGGAAGCGGTGGATAGCCGCGCTGCCCACCGAGGTGGTACGGCTGTCCGAGGTGGCCGGGAAGGGGCCACCGTGGACCATGGCGTGGCATACCTCGACGCCGGTGGGCCAGCCATTGACCAGGATACGGCCGGCCTTGCGCTCGAGCAGCGGCAGCAGCTTCTTGGCCGCCTCCGTGTCGCCGTCGTCCATCTGCAGAGTGGCGGTGAGCTGGCCTTCCAGGGCCGCGGCCACACGCTGCATTTCCTCGGCGTCGGCGCACTCCACTACCAGGCCGCCAGCACCGAATACCTCGGCCTGCATGGCCTCGTCTGCCAGGAAGTCGGTAGCACTGGCGACAAAGAGTGCAGGCTGGCACTGGTAGGGTCCCTCTCCGGACTGCCCACGGGCAACTTCACGGGCCTTGGCGTTGCCTGCCAGGGCACCGACACCGTCCTGATAGGCAGCATGAATCCCCGGGGTGAGCATGGTCTGGGCTACGCTGCCCTTGATACCCTCACCAGCCGTCGCAAGGAAAGTATCCAGCCCCTTACCCTTGATGCCGATCACCAGGCCGGGATTGGTGCAGAACTGCCCGGCACCCATGTTGAGCGAGCCGACGAAGCCTTCGGCGATCTCTTTGCCACGTGCCTGAATCGCCTCGGGGAGCAGGAACACCGGATTGATGGAGCTCATCTCGGCGTAGACCGGAATCGGCTGAGGGCGGCTCTGAGCCGTTTGCTGCAGCGCCAGACCACCCGAGCGCGAGCCGGTGAAGCCCACCGCCTGGATACGCGGATCGGCAACCAGCGCCTGGCCGATCTCCTTGCCGGAGCCGAACAGCACCGAGAAGACGCCCTCATGCAGGCCGCACTTAGCCACCGCGGCCTGCACGGCCCGGCCCACCAGCTCAGAGGTACCGGGGTGGGCGGAGTGTGCCTTGACCACCACCGGGCAGCCGGCGGCCAGCGCCGAGGCGGTGTCGCCGCCGGCAACGCTGAAGGCCAGAGGGAAGTTGCTGGCACCGAACACGGCCACCGGCCCCAGGGCCACGTGGCGCTGTCGCAGGTCAACGCGGGGCATGGGCTCACGCTCTGGCAGCGCCGGATCGATGCGCACATCTAGCCACTCGCCGGCGCGTACCACCGAGGCGAACAGGCGCAGCTGGCCACAAGTGCGGCCGCGCTCACCCTCAATGCGCGCCTGGGGCAGACCGGTCTCGGCCATGGCTCGCTCGACCAGGTCATCGCCCAGGGCCTCGATCTCGGCGGCGATGGCCTCGAGGAAGGCCGCGCGGTCCTCCAGCGAGCTCTCGCGATAGGTGGCGTAGGCGGTTTCGGCGAGCTCACAGGCCCGAGCGACCGCGGTGCGATCCAGGCCCGGGTAGTCCGGAGCCAAGACCTCACCGTTGGCCGGGTCGATGGCGTGGATGACGGCCTGGTCACCTGTGACGGCCTGTTGGCCGATCAGGGATGTGCCTTGTGGGGTCATGATGCCTCCTAGGGTTTGCTTGCTTCAATTTTCCTGATATTGCAGGTACAGGTTTCGAGAACGATTGAGATGCTGGTACATGGTCTCCTTGGCCGCCTCGGGGTCACGGGAAAGAATGGCCTCAAGAACAAAGGCATGCTCTTCCTGGACGCGCGCCAGATAGCGATCCGCAGCAACCGGATTGATATCGATGCTCAACAGCTTGGCGCGAGGAATGCTGCTGGCGCTGAGCTGCTCGTAGAACTGCTCGAAGACCGGATTATGGGTGGCCGCAGCGATAGCAAGATGAAACTCGTAGTCCTCCACCCGGGCCAGGCTGTTCTCGGCATGAGCCTTGACGAAAGCGGCATGCTTCGCCTCGATGAGGCGCCGATCCTCGGCGTCGTGCCGCAGGGCAGCGAGTTCCGCCGCCGCCGGCTCCAGGGTCAGGCGAAACTCGAGAACATGCAGGATATCCTCGACGGTGGTCGGGTTGATCCGCTCCGCCGGCCGCGCCTCGACGGCCGTCGAGCGCAGCACGGTGGTGCCCACCCCACGACGCGTCTCCACCAGCCCCAGCGACTTGAGATGCGTAATCGCTTCGCGAATCACGGTACGGCTAACGCCGAAGGAGTCGCACAGCTGACTTTCAGTGGGAAGCTTCTCGCCAACCTTGACTCTCCCCTGAAGAATCAACGATTCGAGTTGATCGGCAACATGGGTAGAAAGAGGTCCCTGTTTCGCCACCTTATGCAAATCCAATCGCACGATTTCTGCTGGCATTTCCTTACTCTTTCCCATAAAGAAGCCCTTCAACTAAAAGTATGACTTTTAGTCTAACAGCCAAGAGTGACTTAGCGCACGAGTGCCGGCCGCTTGGGATCGAACTCCCAACCGGAAATGAGATACTGCATGGCCATGGCATCATTGCGCTGGGTCACCTCGAGGCACTGGTAGAGACGATGGGCCTCCATCAGCTTCTCTTCGTCCAGCTCGACACCCAGGCCCGGCGTCGTCGGCACCTTGAGCTTGCCATCGCGGATCGGGAACGGGTTCTTGGTGATGCGCTGGCCGTCCTGCCATATCCAGTGGGTGTCGATGGCGGTGATCTCGCCCGGACAGGCCGCTGCCACATGGGTCATCATCGCCAGCGAGATATCAAAGTGGTTGTTACTGTGTGAGCCCCACGTCATGCCCCACTCGTTGCATAGCTCACCGACCATCACGGCACCCTGCATGGTCCAGAAGTGGCAGTCTGCCAGCGGGATATCCACTGAATTGAGCTGCACGGCGTATTGCAACTGCTTGAAATCTGTCGCGATCATGTTGGTCGCGGTGGGCAGACCGGTGCGCTTCTTGAACTCCGCCATGGTCTCGCGGCCGGAGTAGCTCTCCTCCTGACCGCAGGGATCCTCGGCGTAGCTCAGCAAGTGCTTGATCGGTTCCAGCACCCGCACCGCTTCGTCGAGCGTCCAGGCACCGTTAGGGTCGAGGGTCAGACGCGCCTCGGGGAAGGCGTCATGAAGGGCGTGAATGCAATCGGCCTCTTCCTCGCCACGCAGCACCCCGCCCTTGAGCTTGAAGTCCTTGAAGCCGTAGCGCTCATAGGCTGCCTTGGCCAGGTTAGCTACTGCGTCCGGCGTCAAGGCCTCCTGGTAACGCACCTCGTCCCAGGCATCTTTAGGATTTTCAGCTTTGGGGTAGGGCAGGTCGGTCTTGGCCGGGTCGCCGAGCAGGAACAGATAGCCCAGGGCCTCGACCTCATCACGCTGACGGCCGTACTGGCCTAGCAGGTCGGCCACTGGCATGCCCAGCGCCTGACCGAAAAGATCGAACAGCGCCGACTCGATGGCGGTGACAACATGAACGGCCACACGTAGATCGAAGGTCTGGCGTCCTCGCTCCTCGCGCCCATTTCGGGCCAGCGCTTGGCGCGCTTGGTTCAAGGTCTGCTTGATATTGTTGACCTTCGAGCCTTCAACCAGTGAGCGGCACTGCTCCAGCCCTTTAAGGATGCCGTCACTCGAGGGAATCTCCCCGACCCCCTGGTTGCCGGCATCATCTTCGAGAATCAACACACAGCGGATGAACCAGGGGGCATGGCCGCCGCTGAGGTTCAACAGGAAGCCGTCATAGCCGGCCACCGGCACGATTTTCATATTGGTAATCTTGGGAAACATGGACGCTGTCTCTTACAGTCGTTCAATGGGTACGGCGCCTGACCAACCCTTGGCTCTAGGGTTAAAAACTTCAGACCTGCGCCCCCAATCAATGACGTCATCTATTTATAGCAGCATGAGCCAGATGATGATTCCGGTAGCCACCAAGCCGGCGATCTCCGGCCAGAAGCCAAAGCGAAACTGGTTGACCTCTTCTGGTGAGTCACTGATGGTCAGCTCGTCGTCCTGGCGTGTCAGCTCGTCGTTGCGCATCTTCATGGTCGATACCTCCTATCCGAACATCAGGTTGGGCAGCCACAGCGCCAGCTGTGGGAAAAACAGCACCAGTGCCATGCCGATCACCTGCAGCCCGATGAAGGGAAGCACCGCGCGGAAGATGTGCTGCAGCTCAACTCCCTCTGGCGCCACGCTCTTGAGGAAGAAGCAAGCCGGGCCGAACGGGGGCGAGAGGTAGTAGATCTGGATGTTCATGGCGAACAGCACGCCGAACCACACCGGGTCGTAGCCCAAGCCCACCACCACCGGCGCGAAAATCGGGACAGTGATGAAGATGATCGCGATCCACTCGAGGAAGGTCCCCAGTACCATGACAATCAGCATCATGATGGCGATCACGGCCAGCGGCGGCACATCGAGGCCTTCCAGGAAGTTCGTCAGGAAGCTGACGCCCCCGATCAGATTGTAGATGCCGACGAGGCTGACCGCCCCGAGTACCAACCAGATGATCGAACCCACGGTCAGTGCCGTCTGGCGCATGGCATCACGGATCATTCGGTAGGAGAACTGCTTGAGAATCGCAGCAACGATCATCGCCCCTACCGCACCCATAGCGGCGGCCTCAGTCACCGTGGTAATACCTGTGTAGATAGCACCCAGTACGCAGCCGATTAGGATAAATGGCAGGACCGCCCCTTTGAGGTACTTGAGGCGCTTGTACAGCGGTAGCGCAGTTTCGGGAATGTCGTTGATCGGCGCCAGCGCCGGATTGAGGCGGCAACGAATCAGGATATAGGTGATGTAGATCGAGGCCAGGACCATGCCCGGTATGGCACCGGCGGCGAACAGCTTGGTGATAGACACCTGGGCGGCCAGGCCGTAGACAATCATCACCACCGAGGGTGGAATCAGTGTGGCTAGGGCGCCGGCGGCGCAGATAATACCGATCGATAGGTTGCGGTCGTAGCCAAGGCGCAGCATCTGCGGCAAGGCGATTAGGCCCAGCATGACAATCTCGCCGCCCATGATGCCACTCATCGCCGCGAGGATGACCGCGACCACACAGGTCTGCACAGCCACCGAACCACGTGCGCGACCACCGAGAATCGACATGCTGTCGAACAACGAGTGAGCGATTCCCGAACGTTCCAGCACGTTGGCCATGAACACGAAGAACGGCACAGCAACCAATTCGTATTTCTCGAGCACGTGATAGACGTTGGACGCGACCAGAAAGAGGCCATCCGGCCCGTAGTAAATCAGCGCGGTGACCACGGACACAGTCAGCGTGGTAACCCCCAGCGGAATACCGAAGGCCATTAGTGCTAGCAGGGCCAGCACGATCAACAAGGTAACAACTTCGATAGCCATTATTCGGCCTCTCCCTTGGCCTGGTCCTCAAACCAGTGAACCACGTTGGCGAGCAGTTGCAGGAGATAGAGGAAGGCTCCCACCACAAGGGTCGGTTTGAGGTAGGCCGGCAGCAGCGGATTGAACGAGCTGCCGCTTCTCTCCCCACCATGCAGAGCCATCATCGCTGGCTCCCAAGTGGCCCAGATCAGTGCGGACAGAGCAAAGATCGCCACCCCCAACGACACCAGCTCCATCTTTTTCCACACATGGGCAGGCACGATCAGCTCCATCATGGTGATGGCGATGTGCCGCTTGCGCTGGGTGACATAGCCGCTAGTCATCACCCAGCCAGTGGCGCAAAGTGCCATGACCGTTTCAAAAGTCCACTGGGTGGGGGAATCGAAGACATAGCGCATCACCACCTCAAGGGCAGACAGCACGATGCAGGCAAAGAACAGCACCGCACAGGCATAGCCGATGAAAGCACTGATCCGGTCCATACCCGCCGCCAGTCGGCTGAGTAGTCGCATAGCAGACTCCAGTAAGAAAGAAGACCACGACAACGATCGTTGCCGTGGTCTGAAAGGTAACGTGTCAGTTTTGCTCGCCCTGAGATGCCTCGGCGGCGTCTGTCACAGCTTCACCCTCGAGCAAACCTTTCTCCTTCATGTAGTCAAGGTGAGCCTGCAGGGCCTGCTGGGCCAGCTCACTTTTCTCGCCGAAGGCTTCCCAGGCGCCGCGGGCGATCTCGCGGAACTGGTCACGTTCTTCTTGAGGCCAGTCGATAACAGTCATGTCATCTTTCTGTTTGTCGCGGGCCACCAGTTTCTCGTCCTGCTCCTGCACTGCGCCGGCCAGGTCATGGAAGGCATCGTAGAACCACTGACTCAGTGCCTGCTGATCCTCCTCGCTCAGCGACTCCCAAGTCTGCTGATTGAGGGTGAACTGCTGCGATGACATGGAGTGAATGCCCGGGTAGATCGGGTATTTTGCGATGTCGTGCATGCCTGAGGCATCATTGTTGACATAGGCAGAGGCATCGGCGGCATCTACCACGCCCTGCTGCAGCGAGGTATAGACTTCGGAGAAGGGAATGTTGACCGGTGTCGCCCCGGCACGCTCAAACACAGCCGCCGCCAGGCCTTCCGGCGAACGAATCTTCACGCCCTCTAGATCCTCGACGCTATGGATAGGGACCGCAGCGACCAAGGCCTCACGCTTATAGGGGCCGCAGCCGACCACCTCAACTTTGTCGCCGACCTGGGCGTCGATGGCCTTTTGCAGAACTTCCTCACCGCCACCGTTCTGGCAGAAATCGAGGAACTGCGAGGGCTTGTCGTATCCGGCAATCAGGTCACCCATCAGGGCAAAGGCCGGATCCTTACCGGTAAAATAGGCCGGGGCAGTCATGTCGCCATCCAACAGCCCCATGGCCACGGCCTCCATGGTTTCCTTGTAGGGCACAACGCTACCGATGGGCATCAGATTGATGGTGACGTCCCCACCGGTCATCTCTTTGAGTTTGGGTACCCAGTTCTCTTGAAGATACTGGTAGGCGAAATCACCTGAATTGAAGGAGGTCTGGACCTTCAAATCTTCTGCGGCATGAACGGAGCCGGCGAACGCCAGTGCGGCGCTTGCCAGAGTGACAGAATGCGCCAAGGTGCGAATCTGCATGTCGGTATCCTTGTAACTTTTGTGGGTTCAACATCAAACTGCCTCGATTGAGGCCTCAGAAGCGAGGAGCTTTCCCGGTCCAGCTGGGCTCGTACTTCTGCATCTCCTTGACATCGTTACGCGAACGAATGCCACACTCCTGATAATTGCGCGCCAGTTGCTTCAGTGCGTCGCGATCCAACTCGACGCCAAGGCCAGGCGCATCGGGGACGCGAACGCTGCCGTGCTCAAATTCAATCTTGCCACCCACAATGATTTCCTCCTCCTGCCAGGGATAATGGGTGTCACAGGCATAGGTGAGGTTGTCGATCGCGGCGGCGGCATGGGTCATGGCCATCAGGCTGATGCCCAGATGGGAGTTGGAATGCATGGACAGCCCCAGCCCCCACGTCTCGCAGATTCGGGCCAAATCACGCGTCGCTTGCAATCCGCCCCAATAATGGTGGTCGGAGAGAATCACGTCCACGGACTGTTTGGCGATAGCCTCGGGGAAATCGAAGAAGCCGATCACGCACATGTTGGTAGCCAGAGGCATGCTGGCCGACTGATGGACCTCGGCCATGCCATCCTTGCCGGGGGCGGGATCCTCAAGATACTGCAGCAGTCCCTCCATCTGCGGCATCAGGAGCCGGGTGGTCTCGGGGGTCCAGCCGCCGTTGGGATCGATACGCAGCGGGTGTTCAGGGAAGGCCTCACGCAGGGAGCGAATCGCCTCGAGTTCCTGTTCCGGTTCGAACACTCCACCCTTGAGCTTGATTGACTGGAAGCCGTACTGATCGATCATCTGCCTAGCCGAACGAACTACATCGTCGGGGGTGAGAACCTCACCCCAGGCATCGATCCAGTCGTCCTGAGCGAACCGGTGACGTTCGTATTTGTAGAAGAGATAAGCACTGTAGGGGACGGCGTCACGCACCTTGCCACCCAAGAGATCACAGACACTGCGCCCGGTAAACTTGCCGATCAGGTCCAGAAAAGCGACTTCAAAGGCGGCAAACACGCGTGGCAATGTGGTTGCCTGATTAGTTCCAGGCGCGAGTTCAATACCACTCTGCTGAGACTGACTAGCAGTGGCCTCTGCCACGATGGTTTTCAATTCGTTGAGATGGAAGACGTCTATGCCTTTTAGTATAGCTGCCACCTTCTGCAAATGTGTCAGTGTCTGCTCGTCGCCATAGGACTCGGAGAGACCATAGTTGCCGTCTTCGGTGACCACCTCGATGATCGAACGCAGTGCCCAAGGCTCATGAATACCGCTCACATTAAGCAAGGGAGGATCGCGAAATGCGATGGGAGTCACGACGACGGATGCAATGCGGGACATAACCTTCTCCAAGGTCCAGGTTCAGCCAGTAATGGCGGAATCAAAGCGTTACAGGCTTTCGGCCACCTTGATCAGCGAGGCGAGTGTCTCGCGCTCTTGGCTGGTGGGCATGGTCAGGGGCGCACGTACGCTGCCCGCCGGACGACCGACGATCTCGGCGCCGGCTTTAATCAGGCTGACGGCATACCCTTTCTTCCGATCCCTGAGATCCACGAAGGGAATAAAGAAGTCGAGGGTGATCTGCTTAACGACCTCGCTGTTACCCTTGCGGAGCTCCTTGTAGAAGGTCACAGCCATGTCGGGGACGAAATTGAACACGGCCGATGAGTAGGTATTGACACCAATGGAGAGATAGGCCTCGGCAAAAATCTCTGCCGTTGGCACGCCACCGATATAGACCAGGCGGTCACCCACTGTCTTGACGATCTTGTTCAGTGCCTGGATGTCGCCCTTGCCGTCCTTGAGCCCGACCAGATTGGGGCAGGCATTGGCCAGCGCCGTGACGGACCCGGCATCCAGGATGCCATTACCGCGGTTGTAGTAGATGACGTTGAGCCGGGTCGAATCGCAGATCTGCCGGGCATACTCGACCAGCCCGTCCTGGGGGCACTCGGTCAGATAGGGCGGCATCAGCAGGATACCGTCAGCACCTACCTCCTCGGCTGCCTTGGCATAGGCCTTGCCGCTCTCGACACTCAGTCCAGCGCTGGCGATCACCGGCAGTTTACCGTCCACCGTCTCCACGGCGACTCGAACCACATCGCGAAATTCGTCGTGTGTCAGGTTGAAGAACTCGCCGGTACCACCGGCCACGAATACAGCCGAGATGTCGTGGCTGATGAACCACTCCAGCCGTTTGCGATAGCTTTCGGCATCGAAACGACCTTCCTGATCGAAGTCCGTGATGGGAAACGACAGCAGACCATCGCCGATGGCTTGCACCACTTCTTCTCTGGAAAACTTCACGCAACCGTCCTCATGCTTACCGGGGCCAGGGACTCCCCGACCGCCGCAGGGGTAACGACAACAGCGTTGTTGTCATACATCATACAACTGGTAAGTTAATCGCCCTCTTGGGCCTCCGCAAGGGCTACTGATCAAATTGCGACCAAAGTTTAAGGCCAGAGAGGTTAAGCTAAGGCAAGATAGCAGGGGCGCAAGCCTAGCTCTGGCGGCCGGCACTCACGACACGGGGGCTGACAGCGGGTAGAAACCGACCCCATGAAGACAGTGGGTCTACCGATCCTGGCTGTCGACCGCATGATGAATCAGCTTCGAGGGGCGGAGTCTGACAGGCATCAGCTGGCTGATCGCCCACCAGCGGGTGTGCGTAATCTATAGAAACATCAACGGAAAAGAGAACCTAAAGGAGCCTTAACAATGAAGAAACGCATCCTCGCCTATGGCCGCCTGAACGACGAGCAGTTGGCCCAGCTTGGCCAAGACTTCGAAGTCCAGACCTTTCCCGACCTGGCCTCAGCCGACGACCCCGCCTTCCGTTCAGCGCTGCCCGACGCCCACGGCTTGATCGGAGCCAGCGTGGCGATCACCCCCGAATTGCTGGAGGAAGCCCCAAACCTAGAGGCCATCGCCACCATCTCGGTGGGCTACGACAAGTATCCCGTCGAGGAGCTGACCCGCCGTGGCATCTTGCTGTGCAACACCCCCGACGTGCTCACCGAGACCACTGCCGACACCGGCTTTCTGCTGATAATGGCCACCGCCCGGCGCGCCGTGGAGCTGGCCGAGCTGATCAAGCGTGGTGAATGGCAAACCGGGATCGGACCCGAGCACTTCGGCAGCGACGTGCACGGCAAGACCCTGGGCATGATCGGCTTCGGACGCATCGGCGCCGCCGTGGCGCGGCGCGGCGCCTTGGGCTTCGGTATGCGCATCCTCTACACCAAAGCCTCCCCCAAGCCCGAGCTGGAGGTGGAACTCGGTGCCGAGCGCCACGAGATGGACTCGCTGCTCGCCGAGGCAGATATCATCTGTGTCACCGTGCCGCTCACCGCCGAGACCGAGCACCTGATCGGCGAGCGAGAGTTTGCCTTGATGAAGCCCACTGCGATCTTCGTCAACATCGCGCGCGGACAGGTCGTCAACGAGGCGGCGCTCATCGAGGCGCTGGAGATGGGCCGCATTCGCGCTGCCGGCCTGGACGTGTTCGAGCAGGAGCCGCTGTCGCCGGAGTCGCCTCTGCCACACATGACGAATGTAGTGGCCCTGCCGCACATCGGCTCGGCCACTCATGAGACGCGCCATGCCATGGCTCAACGTGCGGTGGACAATCTGGTCCTGGCACTCCGGGGCGAACACCCGATCAACCTGGTCAACGAGGCGGCCTGGAGGAGCGTTTGACCCCACCGCTCTGTCGGCTCTTTAACTCCGACGGTAACCTGGTCGACAGTGAGATCCTTTAGCAGAGGTGACGGGCAACATCCTTTGTTCCTTCAGCCCCCCTTACCTTGCCCGGCAGTAGCGGGAGTTTCTCGGCGCGCGCTTCCAGCGCCTTCATTGAGACCGCCAGCCCTACCGCTGGTGCCACGAATGCAATAGACCAGATTCATTCAGCGGCACTCCTTCCAGTAAATCACCAAACCACTGCTGCCGCAGGCCGCGCTGCTCTCGAAGCAGGATGACGAGGTAGTCGGTCAGCGGGTGACCAACGGGCAGACGGGCGGCGTGGTCACGCAGGGCCGGCTGGTAGCTCTGCTGCTCGGACGGCAGATGCGCGGCGTTGGCGCGCTCTGAAAGATCTTCGAGCGGCGGCAGCAGAAGATGGGTGGCGCGGCTAGAAAGCGCGATGCTCACCCCCTTGGCGTCGAAGTCACCGAGATAGAGGTGGGGCCTGGCGCTCTCAGCCCAGGCCTCGGCCACCCTGGCGAAGGCCCCACCGTAGTGGCTGTCGCCACGGTAGAGCACTAACGGACGGGACCCGTTGGCCAGCACCGGAATGGTCGGCGGGAGTGCGTAGAAGCTATCGAGATTCTCGACCTGAACCAGCACGTCGAAGGCGTCGAGATTGAGTTCGTGCCAGTCGAGGTCGAGGACGTCGCAGCAGCGGCGGATCAGGCCCGACCGCTGCTCCGCAGCAGCAGGAAAGCAGGCCAGTACGCGTCGATCGCGAGGCTTCTCGCGGACGCTCTTCTCCTCACGGTTACCAAGTGAGGCCTGCTCGGTGGTAGTCAGGCCGCTGAGATCAGCCGCGATGGCAGGCTCCCCCAGAGAGGCCAGGGTTTCGTCAATCCGGGTGAGTAGCTCACGGTCTAGCTGCAGACGGGCGTGGGAGAGGCGCGGGCCGGTTTCGATATCGTGCTCCTGACACCAATCAACGATCTCGTTCACTACCTTGCTGCGGCGCTTCTCTATGCTTGGAGCACTACGCAACGCCTGGCCAGCCTCGCGGAGCACGTTTCGAGCACGCGACGACAGGTTCATGCCCCCACCCTCAGTTCCAGACTGACGTCATGGATCAGCCGCAGGTGGTTAAAGGAGCTGGCCTGGCTCTCCTGCTGACGCAGACAAAAGACGCGTTGCTCGCCTCTGGGAAGGCCCTGGAATTCGGCAATCACCTGGAAAAGCCAGATCTCCTCACCCCACTCCAGTTCGCCTTCCTGCAGGTACTCCAGGGCGCTCAGTTTTTCACCCCCGCGGTCCACCACCGAGAGATAGAAGCGCTCCACGTCCTCCTTGAGTGCCTGATGGCGAGTGGCGACAAGCGTGTCTTCCTGGGGAGCAGCGGCGCCAGCGGCGGTAACCGGGTCCGGTCGATGGGTAGGCTGCGGCAGCTGATGCAACAGCTCGGTGAGTACTCGCGTATCGGGATGATGATCCAGGGCCGCGGCGCCGGAGGCGATCAGCGGGGCGGCGCGGTTGACCAGCGTCGGTACCTCGCTGCGCCGGGCGTAGTTGCCGGGCACGAAGCCGGGATGCTCACGAAGGAAGCCGGCCATGCCGGCTACCAGGCGGCTTCGCGACTGCTGCTGGCGGAAGCGCGCCATCAACTCGACCATGCGCCGCTGCACCTCGCGCAGGCTGGTGTAGTGCTGGGTGAGCTGGTGCTGCAGGCCGCTGACCAACAGCTTGCGCAAGGTGCCATCGCTGCCTACCAGCTCGATCAGCTCGTGGAAGTCGATCAGTTCCAGGCCATCGAGCAGGCGAACGATCTGCTTCTGGGCGCGTTCGTTCTCGCGAATCTTGTCGCCCAGGCGGCTGACGAAGCCGAAGTCGCTGTTGAGGCGCCGCCACAGGCTGTCGATGGCGTCGGCGAAGCGGCCGTTGAGGTCATCTACCTCCTGACGCAGGCGCAATAGCTGCTGTTCCTGGCGCCAGTACTCGCCGGCGTCACGAGCCTCGCGGTAGCTCTGCACCAGGGTGCGGATAAGCTCCAGGGTCTCGGCCACATCGGCGTTGACGTGCCGCCGCGTCTCGTCGGCGAGCATCTCGGCGATCAGCTCGCGTACCTTGGGGGTGAGCTTCACACCGCCCTGCTCGTCCGGCCGCCACAGGATGCGCGCCGCCAGCAGTCGGTTGAGTACGGTGGTACTGAGCCCCTCCAGAGGCACCTCGTCCCTGGCGTAGCCGGCCATCAGTGCCTCGGCGTGCTTGCCGAGCAGGGCCAGACGCTCGACGCCGGTGCTGATCAGGCGGCTCTCCAGAGCGTGGGGATCGCCGTCACTCACAGCAGGCTCTCCTGGCTAGCCGGAGCCTGGTCATCCACGGGCAGGTTCTCCTCATCGCGTATGAAGCGCACCAGGTCGACCAGGTAATCGATCTTGGCGGTGACCACGAAGTACTGGCGATCCGCATGGGGCTGAAGCAGGTAGCCGTGCTCCTTCAAGCGCTTGAAGACCTGCTTGAGCTGGGCATCGAGCTGATCGCTCTGGGAGCCAAAGAAGGGGTCGGTGGCCAGGCGTTCTAGGCGCTCGCGCAGCCCCTGGTTGTCCTCGCAACGCGAGCTGAAGTCAGCGGGCTTGAGCACGTCACCGGGGGCGGCCAGGCCGTCGCGGCCCAGCGTTTCCTGCACCAGCTGCAGCCACTCCAGCATCGGCAGCAGGCTGTTGACGGTGTCCGCCAGCTGGCGTGATAGCTGCTCCCGAGCGGCCTCATCGAGCGCTCGCCAGGCCAGGAAGTAGACGCTGCCCTCGTCATTGGTGGCTAGCCGGCGGTTGAGCGGGCGCAAGTAGGTATCGAGCTGCTCGCGAACCTCGTCGTCCTGCAGGCGGCGGAAGGCGCTCTCGTCGCTCACCGCACAAATGAACTCGCCGGCCAGCAGGCGTTCGATCAGGGGACCCAGTTCAACCATAGAGCGCTCGATCATGAAGCGGCCTCCTCGGCACGGGCCTGCAGCCGCTGCGCCAGGCGGCTCAGGCGCGGTTCGATGCGCTTGAGACGTCGCTTACTGGGTGCCGCCTCATCGCGGTCAATCAGGTAACGGTTGTGGAACAGCAGCAGCACATCCGACTCCGGGTTGGGGAAGGCGCCGACGATGTGGATACGGTTATTGTCGCAGGCATCGAAGAGCTTCTCGACGTTGTGGTAGGCCAGGGTACCGATCTCGTCGATGGGCCAATGGATGGCCACTTCGGCCTGGCCGCGCAGCAACCGGGTGAAGGCGAGTAGAAACTTGCACAGGATCAAGTAGGCCATGCCATGGCTGGAGGACTCCAGCAATTGCCGGTCGTTCCTGATGACCAGATCCGTGCCACCCTCGTTGAGGTGCAGCTCCAGGCGAAGCAGGCTCTCGAAACTGTACTGCTGATCACTGCGCAAGAGCTCCACGACGTCGGCCAGGGCATCGAGGTAGTCATCACCGGGCAGCGGCTGGCCCGAGTCACGCCATTCGTGATAGCGCTGGGCAAAGCGCTTGAGCGGCTCCCAGAAACCGAGCTCGTCGATGGTCGACTGGATCTTCACTTCGGCCCTGCCAATACCCTCGAGCCTGAGGTCGTCTGCCACCTCGTCGGACAGACGCCGGCTCTGGGCATTGATGCGCCGATTGAGGTCGCGGAACACAGTGAAGAACTTGTCGAGGTCGTCGCTTAGATTGCGTCCCTCCTGCAGCAGCTGCTGCTGTTGACCCTCGAGCAGCTGGAGCATGCCGGCGATCACCGGCAGTAGCCGGCGTGGACTCTCGCCCTCGAGCCTGGCGCGCTCGGCCGCCAGGGTATCCTGGAAGTCGGCACTGGCACCCTTGACCAGCTCGGACTCGATCTTCTCGCAGCCGCGGCGCAGGTCGTCCAGGCGCCGGGCGTGGTCGGCAAGCCCCTGGCGAACACGCTCGATGCGTTCATCGGCATCGCCCGGGGACTCGGCGACAGGTTCCAGGGCAGGCTCGAGACTCAAGGCTTCGAGTTTGGCGAGCAGAGGAACAAGGGTCTCAGCCAGCGCCCTGGCTGCGTCGCGATGGGTCTTCAGCGCGCTCACCGCCGCCTGGTGCTCACTGCGAGCGGTACGGAATTCAACCCTGTGCTGTTCGCGTTCGCGCTCGGCCTGCTGGCGCTCGCGGGAGAGTTCGGCCTCCCTCTCTACCAGGCGCGGCTTGCGCTCGCCCCAGTCGACACGCATAAAGCGGCTATAGGCATCCAGCTCGTCCTGCCGGCCCATGGTCTGGCGGATGCGCTGATCCAGATCCTTAAGGCGTGAGCGGGTCTCGCGCACGGTGACCGGGTCGACGCCTTGGTCCGTCAGCTCGCGGTCGAAGGCGGCCTGCAGCTCGTCACGCTGGCGGCGATTCTCCTCCTTGTGGTCGTCCAGCTGGCGGCGGTATTGAACGATCTGCTGATCGAAGCCGGCCAGCCGCCCCTGGAAGTCGGCGGTCAGCTCCAGGCGTTGCGCCCGGTGGCCATCAGCCAGCGACTCCAGGGCCTGGCGTTGCTCATCGCGCAGCGTCTGCTGAATAGCCTCCTGCTCCTCCAACGCCTCGCGACAGGCGGCCTGGCGTTCCTGCTGGGCGGCGGCGTGGCGCAGCTGGCACTGACTGCGTGCCTGCAAAGCGTAGTCCACCTCCTCAGCGGCGCGACGTCGGGCGCTACGGGCGCGGTCGAGGCGCGCGTCCATCTCCTGGACCTTCTGGTGGCAGGCGCGCAGCACCTTCTCGGCGCCTTTCTCGGTCTCCTGGGCTTCGCCCACTGCCGCTTCTGCAGCCTCGATCTCGGCTAGCAGGCTGGCCTCGTCCTGGGCGTAATCGGGCATTGCGATGGCGGCCAGGTCCAGCGTCAGTCCGTAAAGGTCGTCGCTGGCGGTGTCGTTGAGCTGGGGCGCCAGGTCACGGCGCTCGAGGAGCTCGGGAGCGATCACCTTGCCCAGGCCCTGCTCCCAGCCCGGACGATGGTGGCGCAGAAAGTGGCGCAGGCTGCCCTGCGCAGGGTCGCGCTGGATCAGCAGGGCTTCGCAGTGCGTCTCGATGCGGGTGCGCTGTGCTCGGGCTCTTTCCAGCTCCCGATCGGCGCCCTCGCGCTCCTGCTTACGCTCATCGAGTTCGGCTCGCACGTTCTCCATGGCGGCAGAAGCAGCACTCTGCTCGTTTTGAGCCTGGTCGACCCGGGCCTGGGCCTGCTCCGCCTCGCGGATCTCTTCCGGGGTCTGGGCACTATGGGAAAGCTGCGCCTTGAGCTCGGAGAGCCGGACAGTGATCGTCTCCAGGCGGGTGCGATAGTCGTCGTCCAGGGCCTGGCGGCGGGCCTGGTAGTCGACGTCCAGGCGGCTTTCGGCATCGTTCTGCTGATCGCGACAAGCCTCCTTCTCCTCGCCCAGCGCATCGATCAGCGCCTGAAGCTCATCGCGGCGCTGCTCAAGGGAGTCGCCCAGCTCCACCAGACGCGCCTCCAGCCTGGCCCTGCTCTCCTTTACCACCTGCTGCATCAGTTCCAGGTGGTCACGCAGCTGTTGTTGCTGGTCACGCCACTGGGGCAGCGCCTTGAGGTCCTGTTCGAGACTCGGCATGTCGGCCTCCTCGAAGGCCTCGAACTGGCGCTGCAGGTCGTCAAGGTCGGCTCGCGCCTTGCTCAGCTCGCTATCGAGCGAACTCAAGCGTTCATTCAGCGCATAGCGTGTTTCCTCGTAGGCCTCCTCCCGTGCCTGGAAGGCGCGCTGCTGGCTCTGGATCTGCGCCTCGAGGTCTGCGCTCTCGCGATCGGCGCGGTGGTGGTCAGCCTCGAGCTGGGGCCGCAGCTGCCACAGCGAGGTCTCGATATCAGCGATCTCGCGATCGAGGCTCTCCAGGGCAGCCAGCGAGCGCTGAAGCGGCTCCAGGCGCATCGACTGACGCATGCGCGCAATCCACTCCCGTGCCTTGGTGTTGCGGATACGAGTGACCGGCAGCTCGACGCCATCCTCCTCGAAGATCGCCGCCAGCATGGTCTTGAGGGTGTCCATCTTGCCCTCCTTGGCATGCACCGCCGAGACCAGCTTCTCCATGTGGCGGATGCGCTGCCCGGGTCGCACCAGGCTAAAGCGGGCGGCGACCTGACGCAGCCGCAGCCCCTCCTTGCTGTTGCCGCGGGGTTGGGAGACGCCAAGCTGGGTGAAGTCGTTCTGGATCACCGAGCGGTATTCAGAGGTGGCACCAAGCTTAGGCGAGACCGAGACACCCTGGCGGCGAAGGCCGTTGGCCCACTGGGCGTAATCCAGAGCAGTGACGCCGCCTTCGCTTTCCACCAGGTAATCCTCTGGGCGGTAGGGATCCCCAACGAAGCGATACTCGACACCGCCATCACTCTTGCGTGTCAGCACTGCCTGACAGACGTCGCCCTCCTCGCGACGATACTCATAGACGAGATAGCTGTTGCGGTGTGGCAGATAGAAGGCGTCGAACTTGAGTCGGGTCTTCGGCACCACCTTGTTGGGCTGCTCACCGTAGAACACCGGCACCAGACGCTGCAGGGTGGTCTTGCCTGAAGCATTGGTGCCACAAATGTTGGTGTGGCCGTCCACACTGAGTTCCACCACCCCCTCGAGATGGCCGTGAATCATCACGATGCGTTGCAGGTGAGCCATGTCGCGTCCTTGGTGGTTGGCATTCCATGCGCCCGTAAGCGAAATCAGGATGGTGCCCGAGCCGATCGGTTGGTTCAAAGAAGAGTAGTCAGGGTTTACTCCTTCGAACCAGCAGCCACATCGAGGCAAAGGCTACCGTGGTATCGGCCCCAAACTCCCCCGAGTTCGACAGATAGAAGCGTAAACTATTGATTAGCCTGGATACGCATTTCGAAAATTGGCACTACAAGCGGGATGCGGCAGGTGCCGGTAGCCCAATCGCCTCGAAAAGGTCGCGTTGTTCAGGCTTCAATTTGGTTAGGCCGCTCGCCGTCTCGCGACGGTGAAGCAGGACCTGGTGGAACTGGATCTTGCGGGCAATTTCCAGCGCCCTCGTCGGTGACAGTGGGTTATCACTGGCCTTCAAGCGCATTCGCAGCACGCGGTAAAGCACCAGGGCGAGGAAGCAAATCAGCGCGTGGGCGCGGATGCGATCCGGTAGCCGGTGATACAC
>NZ_FOBC01000001.1 GCF_900109725.1 Halomonas daqiaonensis | reverse complement strand
AGCTTTGACGTATCGGCCAGTGACGGGATCAAGACCGTCACCGTGGGCGGTACCGATTTCACATTGGCCGATCTGCAAGGCTTTAGCCAAGGCTTCCCCTCCGGTGTGATCGATACCGGAGAAGGTGAGTTGCGGCTGACCGGCTACAGCGGTACGGCGACCAGCGGTACGATCAGCTACACCTATACGCTGAAGGCAGCCCAGGATCACCAGCAGCCGGGCAACGATGAGACGTTGCAGGACAGTGTCAGCGTCACGGTGGCGGGTATTGGCGGCAGTGCTGATACGGCCAATCTGACCATCAATATCCTGGATGACGAGCCAACCTTCACCAATATCATGAATGCGATCATTGCCAATGAGAGCGGCACGAAGGTAACAGGGCTCCATGATCTTGCACTGGGCGCCGACGGGCTGGGGACGATTTCCGTGGCCGATCCGACCAATGGTGCGCTTGATGGTGTGGTTACTTATACCACCACCACTAACGCCGACAGTTCGGTAACCAAGCTCGCGCAGATAACCAAGCAGATCGATGGTGAGGCAGTCACGGAAGATTTCTTCACTCTTACTGTCAACATCGACGGTACCTATGATTTCACGTTGCATGAGGCGCGCCCGTCTATCCCCCAGACCGTAGACTTCTCGAGCGTGCAGGGAGGTGCGGCCGTTAACGATTTGACGATCGGTGATGTTGTCTTTAGTGCCGTTGATACCGATGCAAATGACAGTATTGATAAACAGGAGAAGATCAAGCCAACAAGCGCCGGTTTCGGTGTTGATAATGGCAATGTGGATGCGGGTGAGCAGTTCATCATCAGTTTTATCAATGGGGCTTCGCCTGACATCGTCAGTTTCTTTATCAAGCAGCAAAGTTCCACAGATTTTGTGATGAGCTGGGTGACCGATAGCGGTGACTATGGGGAAATCGATCCTCTAAGCCAGAATGGTTGGGTCAGCATCAATCCGACGCAGGATTTCAATACCATTATCTTCACTATCGTCCAAGGAAGCGGCAAGATCGAAGGTGTCGAATATACCGAGCTCTTGCTGCCTGATGATACAGTCTTCGACTTTGATATTTATGGTACAGATGCCGATGGAGATCCCTCACCCACACAGACGTTGAACGTCACCCTTCTTGGCGCTGAGTCTTCCGATGCTCAAATCAACGGTACCGTTGACGACGACGTTATCGCTGGCACATCCGATAACGATATTTTGGTTGGTGATGACGGCGACGATATCTTCTATGGCGGTGCTGGTGACGACGAGCTCACCGGCGGCTTAGGCGCCGACACCTTCGCTTGGAACTTCGGTGATGAAGGCACCTCTTCTGATGCTGCCGAGGACACCGTCACGGACTTCACGGAGATCAGTGATACCGACAATGGCAAGTTCGGCTTCACGGACGAGCCGAACGCCGATCGCTTGGATCTCGCTGATCTGCTGCAGGGTGAAGACGAAGCTAGCATAGGCGACTACATCTTTGCCAAAGAGGATGGCAGCGATATTGTCTTGCATGTCAGCTCTGATGGAACTTTGGGTATCGACGGCGCTAATGCAGACCAGATGATCACCCTGGAAGGTAAGTCGTTCACCGATTTCGGCGCTAACCCCGGCGATAGTGCTGACCTGCTCCAGCAGATGCTCGACAGCGGCCAGCTGAATATCGACCAGTAACCACCTGAGGTCGACTCAACCTCGCCCCGCCCGGTTACCCGTGCGGGGCTTTTTGCTAAGCTGCCAGTACTAGTATTCGGAGGGACCCCATGTACATCAAACGCGACGACGATGGCCGCATCGAGCTGGTCAGCCGGGAGGAGACGCCGGAGTGTAAGGAGTACCTGGCAGCGGATTCTCCGGAGCTGCTGACCTTTCTGATGGAATTTGAGTCGGCGCCGGGATCGGCGCGTTTCCAGGCGTCGGATCTGGCCTTCGTGCGGGTGCTGGAGGACGTGATCGAGCTGCTGATGGACAAGGGGGTGATCAGCTTCACCGAGTTGCCGGAGGCGGCCCAGCAGAAGGTGATGGAGCGCCAGACGCTACGTCGGCGGCTGAACGGGCTGGATCTTGTCGCCGGCGAGGACGAGGGAAGCGGGGTGATCTAGTCGGGGTCTTTCTGCGAATCCAAGAATCAGACGTTACAAGGGCCAGTGATCTTCCAGGTCACTGGCCCTTGGCGTGTTCAGCCTATTGTGTTGGCTTGTCGTGCTGACGAATTCCCGGGCCGGTTGCGCCATCCAGGCCCAGCTCGAAGAGCATCCGGGCCTCTGCGAGGTTCTCGGTCCCTTCGCCGATGGCGAGAATGCCCAGCGAATGGCAGAGCGTTGCCATGCCGCGCAGGATGGTCTGTTGCTCGGCGCTCTGGTCGATGCCCTTGACCAGCGAGCCGTCGATCTTGAGATAGGCAAGACCCAGATCCTGCAGATCGGCGATCCGGGTGAATTCGGCGCCGACATGCTCCAGGCCGAGCTTGCAGCCCAGCGGTTGCAGCACGCGACACAGGCTGCGGAAGCTGGCCAGATCATGGATCGCCATGGATTCCGGGATCTCCAGCCAGAGCCGTTCGGCAACGTCGGGCCGTGCCTTGAGCCGGGCCTGGAGTTCGATGACGAAGCGGGCATCCTGGATCGAGGCGGCCGAGAGGTTGATGCCCAGTGGCTTGCCGCGCTGGGTCATGTCGCGCACGGCTTCATCGATCACCGCCAGGTCGAGCTGGCTGTCGAGTTCGAGCCGTGAGATCCAGGGCATGAAGACGCCGGCGGGCTGCCACTCGCTGTTCAGCCGCAACCGCGAGGGGCTCTCGAAATGCAGTAACTCCCCCTTCTCATTGAGTACCGGATAGTGCGCCAGGTAGATGCCCTTGGCCATTGCCCCCCGAAGGGCGCTGCGCCATTCATCGTGGCTGTTGAACAGGCTGCGGCGCTGGGAACCCTGGGCGATGACCAGGCTTTGATTGCCACGAGTCTCGGCGGTAGACAGGGCGCCGTCCAGGCTGGCCAGTAGTTCGTTCACCCGGTTCCCCTGGGCGTAATCGACCAGTGCCGCGGGCAAACCGATAGACACTTGGCGGTGTTCTCTCAGGGCGGCGAGGCGCTTGCCGAGTTCATGACGTAGCTGTTCCAGGTCATGAGCGTCGGGTAGCAGCAGACCGAAGTCGCTGCCGTTGAGGCGGCCCACGACCCCACCGCCGAGGACCTTGCCGAACTGGTCCAGGCCAGTGGCCAGCTCATTCAGCAGGGCATCGGTGTCGCGATGACCGAGTCGCTCGTTGACCTCTGCCAGGCGAGCGAGGCGCACCAGGGCGAGCGTGCCGCTGGCCCGGGAGTCCTGGCTCTCCAGGTGGATCTGGAGTTGGGAGAGGAAGGCTTCGCGCTTGAGTACGCCGGTCACATTGTCGTGCTGCAGTCGTCGGCGCAGGAGGTCGAGTTTCTGACTCTCCTCTCCCAGCATGTCCCGCACCGCGGCGGAGAGCTGGTTCATGGCCATCACGACTTCGCGCAGCTCGCGCGTGCGTGGGGCAGGAATGGTCGTGAAGCGTCGATCACCGATGTGCAGGGCCTGTTCAACGACGTTGCTCAGCGGGCGGCGGATGGTTCGCACGATCCACCAGGCCAGCAACAGGCTGATGGCGCCGGCCAGGGCGAACCAGCCGACCAGTTCCAGGCTGCTGCGCCACAGCGACCGGTAAGCGAAGCTGTGCTGGCTCTCGAGGGTGAGGGTGCCGAACTGTCGCCAGCCGTCCTGGACGACGGCCTGTCCCGGCGGAACCTCGAAGCGCACTAGATCGACGAACCAGGCCGGCACATCATCGATGGCCTCGCCAGCGCGACGCTGCTCGATGATTTCGCCCGCTGGGTCGCGCAGCACTATCCGCCGGTAGTGGCCGGTATCGAACTGGGCGGCTATCAGCAGCTCGAGGGTCACCGGGTCCTTGGGCATCTGACTCATGGTCAGCGCCAGGGCGTTGGCATTGTCGGCATTCTTGATGCTGACTTCCTGCTCGATGTAGGCCCGGCTGGTGCTGACCCCGATGAAGAGGCTGCCACCGAAGGCGAGCAGCAGCAGTATGCCGATGGTCAGCCAGAGCTGCTTGATAAGCGACATGTCGTTGTTCTCCCCACGGGCATGGCACCCGAATCAGATGAATCCCTGCTCCTGCATGCGATCGATGGCGCGTCGCCAGCGCGAGAGGCGTGCCACCGGGTCGGCACGCGACTGAGTCGAGCCACCGGCCCAGAGGCCACTGCTGTTGAAGCTGAAAAGCGGGTCCAGGTCGTCGCGAAGTGAGCCGCGGGTGATCGAGGGTTGCAGGTTGTCGAGCACCAGCGGGTCTGACGCAGGCGTTTCGTAGTAGCCCAGCACCATGTGGGCTTGGGTGATGCCGCTGCGGCCGATGCGCGCCTTGACGTAGATCATTCGCAACTCATCGCCGGGCACTCCCAGTTCCTTGAGAGTGATGTACTTGGCAATGGAGTAGTCCTCGCAGTCCCCCTGGCCACGGCCCAGGGTCTCCAGCGGCGTGGCCCAGTAGTCTTCCTGGCCCCAGATGTCGATGTCGTCGAGCCAGCGGATGCGCCGGTTGAAGAAGTCGTTGACCTCGCGCAGGCGGGTCTCCAGGCCGGCAGGCCGCAGTCGTTCCAGCAGCGCAAACCATGCCTCGAGGCTAGCCAGCCCACTCGCGCCATACTGGGCCTGCATGCTGCGGCGCAGGCGCTCTGGAGAGAGGTTGGCCCCGACGCTGGCAGGACCCAGCCCCAGGCCGATAGCCAGGCCCAGGCCGCCGAGCCCCGCCAGGAATCGGCGGCGCCCGGGCGAGTCGAGTGTCCGGAGGTGGGGCAACGACATGGAGCAGGCCTGTATGCGTATTGGCTCAAGTCTAAGGTGCGTGGCCCCCTAATGCGAGAGACTGAGAGCGATGATGTCGAGGGGGTCGCCTCTCGCCAGCTCATGACCTGCGCTCATGCCGGACGTCTCATGCCTCGTTTCTCAACGGCAGCGCCCGGCCTTGTTGAGCACCGGGTTGGCATACTGGGCCAGCCAGCAGTCGCGCAGTTCGTCGGGCACTTCCTGCAGGCGCGCCTGGAAGCGGACACGGTCGGCATCGCTGACCTCGCTCAGGTCGAGCAGTTCCGGGGCCTCGCCCAGGGCTTCCAGGGCCAGGAAGTGGCTGGGGAAGAGGTGGTAGCCGGCGAGCACCTGGCGGTCGATCTCGGCGGCCGCGGCATCGGCGTCGTCGACCTCCGCGGTGAGCGGGGTGCCGAAGGTGAGCTGAACCCGTCCCTTGTGGCCGGTGATGCCGGCGACGATGGAGCTGATGTCCTCGAACTCGCTCTTCTCGTAGTTGCCGCTGGTCTGCATGGCATGCAGTTCCCTGGCCTTCTGCAGGTCGCAGGGGTCGTACTCGTAGCTGATCGATACCGGCGCCAGACGCAGTTCGGCAATGGCCTCGCCGAGGCTCGTGTCGCGCGACTTTCCGCGCCGGGCCATGGTCATCATCTTGATGATCGCCGGGTCGGTGCGGTCGATACCGTTCTTGGCCCGTCCTTCGCGCTGGGCCATCCAGATGGAGTGGTTGTCCTCGAGGATGGAGTGGCGAATATAGGCGGAGAGATTCTGGTAGGCGGCCAGCATGGCCCGCTTGCCACGGGCGCTACGCGGCACGATGAAGCTCTTGTTGAGGCGCATCAGATCGTTGACATAGGGCTTCTTGAGCAGGTTGTCACCGATGGCGATGCGCACGGTGTCACGTCCGGCCAGGTAGAGGGCGTAGTTGACGAAGGCCGGGTCCAGCGAGATGTCGCGATGGTTGCCGATGAACAAGTACGCGGTGTCCGGATCCAGCGAATCGAGACCCTCGACCCGGAAGGTATCGGTGGAGGTCCGGATCATGCGCTCCATGTAGCTGGCAATGCGCATCTGGAAGTCATTCACTCCCGTCACGCCGCGAACCTCGCGACGAATGGCGACGCTGGCCAGGAGGCGCGATAGACGCGGTACGAAGCGGCTGAGCCGCGGCAGTCGATAGCGGGTCAGGGCATTGAGCAGCTCGGGATCATGGGCCAGGCGTTCGAGGACCTCGGCCACTTCATCGTCCTGGTAGGGACGGATCTCGGCCCAGGGATCGGCTGCGGGAGTATCGTGAGTCTCGGTCATGGGCTCCAGGCTGTGGTCGGAAACGATCAGGCGCTGCGGGCGTCACCGGCGCTGCCGGCCTCGCCACCCAGCCACTCGATCAGGCGCTCGATATTCTCGGCCAGCGCCTGGGTCATCAGGATGAAATCGGTCTCCAGGCGCACTAGGGAATCATCGCCGTCGTCGGCCTGGGAGGCCTCGTCGATCAGGGCATCGTCGAAACGCAGCGACTTGATCGCCAGATCGTCATGTAGCACGAAGCTTAGCCGGCCTTCGATCGACAGTGCCAGTTTACTGGCCTGGCGCCCGCTCTCCAGCAACTGCTGGATCTCGTCGCTGTCGAGGTCGACCTGGCGGGCACGCAGTACACCGTCGTCGCCCTTGGCCTTGAGTTCCACCTGATCGCCGAGCACCAGGTCGGCCGGGCGCGAGCCCGGGTCGCCGAGCCAGGTGGTCATGGCTCGCATGGGCAGCGTCTGGCTTGCCAGCGGGGTCACCTTGAGGCTACCCAGGGTCTCGCGCAGCAGGTCGAGGAGTTCCTCGGCGCGCTTGCGGGAGCTGGCATTGACGGCAATCAGCTGGCGGCTGCTGTCCCACCAGAGGTCGACCTTCTGGCTGCGCACGAAGGCGCGGGGCAGGAGCTCCTCGTAGACCTCCTCCTTGATCGCCAGCTTCTCCTTGCGGCGCAGCTTGCGGCCCTCGCTAGTCTCGATGGACTCGCTGCGCTCCTCCACCTCCTCGCGGACCACCGAGGCGGGCAGGATGCGCTCCTGGCGCAGGGCGGTCATCAGGCGCTGGCCCTGCAGCTCATGCAACAGCTGCGTCCCGGCTCGGCCGGCCGGCGCGGCCCAGCCCAGGCGACGTGCCTCGCTGCCCCCCAGGGGGCGGAAAGCCTGCTCGCCCAGGGCGGTTTCCAGGCTGGCGGCATCCAGCTCAGGGGCGTCGTGCAGGCGGTAGAGATGCAAGTGCTTGAACCACATGGAGCATTTCCCGAGAGAAAAGGGACACATTATGGCCAAAGGGGGGCGTCGGGGCCAGCGCCGAAATCACCTTCGCAGGACTATCGCAGATGGAAGTAACGCTCGAGGCTGTTCCGGCGACAGGCCCCGAAGTGTCGGACCATCGGGGAGGCGCTGTGACCCCCTCCCTGGGCGCTACCGATGCCATCCCTGGCATAGGACCTCCCCTTTGACCTGTCCCCGGCGCCTCTCCCTTCGGGTAACTGCGATTGCCCTGCCGTAGCCCCTTGCACAGCTCCCTTTGCACCCTTCGGGATGGTATGATGCCAGGCTGATATTGCGCGCCATGTTCACGGCCGCGTGACGCGCCAACCTGTTGCAGTGCAAAGGATTCGACGACCCATGGGTGACATCGCCAGAGAGATTCTGCCAGTCAACATCGAGGACGAGCTCAAGCAGTCGTACCTCGATTACGCGATGAGCGTGATCATCGGCCGTGCGTTGCCCGACGTGCGCGATGGCTTGAAGCCGGTGCATCGGCGTGTGCTGTTCGCCATGCACGAACTCGGCAACGATTGGAACAAGCCGTACAAGAAGTCCGCCCGCGTGGTGGGCGATGTCATCGGTAAGTATCACCCCCATGGTGACAGCGCCGTCTATGACACCATCGTGCGCATGGCCCAGGATTTCTCGATGCGCCACGTGCTGGTCGACGGCCAGGGCAACTTCGGCTCCATCGATGGCGACAGTGCCGCCGCCATGCGTTACACCGAGGTACGCATGGCCAAGCTTGCCCATGAGCTGTTGGCCGATCTGGAAAAGGACACCGTCGACTGGGTCGACAACTACGACGGTACCGAGCGCATTCCCGATGTGTTGCCTACCAAGGTTCCCAACCTGCTGATCAATGGCTCCTCGGGTATTGCCGTGGGCATGGCGACCAACATTCCGCCGCACAATATGGGCGAGATCATCAGCGCCTGCCTGGCGCTGATCGACGACTACACCCTGACCGTCGATGACCTGATGGAGCACGTGCCCGGCCCGGACTTCCCCACCGCCGGCATCATCAACGGGCGCGCCGGCATCCTCGAGGCCTACCGCACCGGCCGCGGGCGCATCTATGTGCGGGCCTGCCACACCATCGAGCATGACGACAAGACAGGCCGCGACCACATCATCGTCAACGAGCTTCCCTACCAGGTGAACAAGGCGCGGTTGATCGAGAAGATCGCCGAACTGGTCAAGGAGAAGAAGATCGAGGGCATCGCCGAGCTGCGCGACGAGTCAGACAAGGACGGCCTGCGGGTGGTGATCGAGGTCAAGCGCGGCGAGTCCGGCGAGGTGGTGGTCAACAACCTCTTCGCCCAGACTCAGCTGCAGACCGTCTTCGGCATCAACATGGTGGCCATCGAGGACGGCCAGCCGAAGATCATGAACCTCAAGGAGATCCTCGAGGCCTTCATTCGCCATCGCCGCGAGGTGGTGACCCGTCGCACCCTGTTCGAGCTCAAGAAGGCCCGCGAGCGCGGTCATATCCTCGAGGGCCTGGCCGTTGCCATCTCCAACATCGACGAGGTGATCGAGCTGATCAAGGCCTCGCCGAACGCCTCCGAGGCCAAGGAGAAGCTGCTAGCAAAGTCCTGGCAGCCGGGGCAGGTCACCGGCATGCTCGAGCGTGCCGGGGCCACCTCCTGCAAGCCGGAGGACCTGGAGGAGGGCTTCGGTCTCAGCCAGACCGGCAGCGAGTACCGCCTGTCGCCGGCCCAGGCTCAGGCCATCCTCGAACTGCGCCTGCACCGCCTGACCGGCCTCGAGACCGAGAAGCTGCTCGACGAGTACCTCTCGATCCTCGAGAAGATCGCCGAGCTCACCGCCATCCTGGCCTCCGCCGAACGGCTGCTCGAGGTGATCCGCGAAGAGCTGAACGCCGTGCGCGACCAGTTCAGCAACCCGCGCAAGACCGAGATCCAGGCCAGCCATCTGGACCTGCGCCTCGAGGACCTGATCGCCGAGGAGGACATGGTGGTCACCGTGTCGCGCACCGGCTACGCCAAGACGCAGCCGCTCTCCGACTACCAGGCCCAGCGCCGCGGCGGGCGCGGCAAGTCAGCCACGGCCATGAAGGACGAGGACGTCATCGAGCACCTGCTGGTGGCCTCGACCCACGACACCGTGTTGCTGTTCTCCAATCGCGGCAAGGTCTACTGGCTCAAGGTCTACGAGATGCCCGTCGCCAGCCGTGGCTCGCGGGGCAAGCCGCTGGTCAACCTGCTTCCGCTGGACGAGGGCGAGGCGATCAACGCCATCCTGCCGGTACACGACTACCACGCCGAGAACTACATCTTCTTCGCCACCGCGCGAGGCACCGTCAAGCGCACCAGCCTTGAGCAGTTCTCGCGGCCGCGTAGCGTCGGCCTGATCGCCATCGACCTGGATGAAGGCGACCGCCTGGTGGGGGCCGCCATCACTGGCGGCAGCGACCACGTCATGCTGCTCTCGTCCAACGGCAAGGCGATCCGCTTCGAGGAATCCGACGTGCGCGCCATGGGTCGCACCGCCCGTGGCGTGCGCGGCATGCGGCTGCTCGGGGATGCCGAGGTGATCAGCCTGATCATCCCGCAGAGCCAGCAGATCGACGACGAGGCTGATGTCGAGACCGAGACGGAGGAGGGCGCGAGCATCGAGAACGGCAACGGCGGCCAGATCTATATCCTCACCGCCAGCGAGAACGGCTACGGCAAGCGCTCTCGCCTCGAGGAGTTTCCGTTGCGCGGGCGTGGCGGTCAGGGCGTGATTGCCATGCAGACCAGTGATCGCAACGGTGCCCTGGTGGCGGCCATGCAGGTCTACGCCACCGACGAGATGATGCTGATCACCGATCGCGGCACCCTGGTGCGTACCCGGGTCGAAGAGGTCTCGATCACCTCGCGCAACACCCAGGGCGTGATGCTGATCCGCCAGGGCAACGACGAGAAGCTGGTCAAGACCGTGCGAATCGATGAGCCCGAGGACACCATCCAAGAGGATGTCGAGGAGACCGACCACGAGACCGGCGTTGCGTCACCCGACGACGGGGCGCCTGCGGCCGGTGCGGAAGATGCCGGCGGTGAGCCAGACCAGCAATAAGGACACGCAACGCTGATGACACGTCACTACAATTTCTGTGCCGGTCCGGCCGCGCTGCCCACGACCGTGCTGGAGCGAGCTCGGGACGAACTGCTGGACTACCACGGCAGCGGCGTCTCGGTGATGGAAATGAGCCATCGCGGCGAGGCGTTCGTCTCTATCGCCGAGCGGGCCGAGGCCGACCTGCGTGAGCTGCTGGCCATTCCCGACAACTACCGGGTGCTCTTCACCCAGGGCGGGGCCAGCCTGCAGTTTGCTGCATTGCCCTATAACCTGCTGGGGGCCGGCGGCCGCGCCAATTTCCTCCACACCGGTATCTGGGGCAAGAAGGCGATCAGTGAGGCGCGCCACCTGTTCGGCGATGTCCATGTGGCCGCCAGTAGCGAGGAGAACGGGCACAGTGCCGTGCCGCGCCAGGAGGACATCGTTCTCTCCGAAGATGCCGCTTACTTGCACTACACCGCGAACGAGACCATCGGCGGGCTCGAGTTCGACTACATTCCTGAAGCCATTCGGCCGGACGGCACACCGGTGCCGCTGGTCTGCGACATGTCCTCGACGATTCTTTCGGGGCCGCTGGATGTCTCCAGGTTCGGCGTGATCTACGCCGGTGCCCAGAAGAACATCGGGCCCGCTGGCTTGGTGATGGTGATCGTGCGCGATGACCTACTGGACCAGGCCCGTGACGACATGCCGACGCTGTTCAGCTACAAGGCGCTCAGCGAGGCGGGCTCGATGGTCAACACTCCGGCGACCTACAGCTGGTACCTGGCGGGACTGGTCTTCAACTGGCTGAAGGGCGGCATCGGCGGGCTGACGGCCATGGATGCCATCAACAGCCGCAAGGCTGCCCGGCTCTATGCGGCCATCGACGACAGCGCTCTCTACGCCAACCCGATCACGCTGCGCAATCGCTCGCGGATGAACGTGCCTTTCGTGCTCGCCGACCCGCGACTGGATAGCCTCTTCCTGGAAGAGGCCGAGGCAGCGGGGCTACTCAACCTCAAGGGGCACCGCAGCGTGGGGGGAATGCGGGCCAGCCTTTACAACGCCGTGCCCGAAGCCGCCGTCGCGGCTTTGATCGACTTCATGGCCGACTTCGAGAAACGCAGGGGATAATCCATGACCGAGCCTACCGTCAGCCTCGAGGCGCTCCGCCAGCGCATCGACACCCTGGACAACGACATCCTGCGCCTGATCAGCGAGCGGGCAGCCTGTGCCCAGCAGGTCGCCGAGATCAAGGCCGACCATGAACCCGGTTCGGTCTTCTACCGGCCCGAGCGCGAGGCCCAGGTGCTGCGTCGCATCATGGAGCTTAACCCGGGGCCCCTGGACGGCGAGGAGATGGCGCGGCTGTTCCGCGAGATCATGTCGGCCTGCCTGGCTCTGGAGCAGCCGGTCAAGGTCGCCTATCTGGGACCGGAGGGCACCTTCACCCAGCAGGCCACCATCAAGCACTTCGGCGAGAGTGCAATCAGCCTGCCGATGGCCGCCATCGACGAAGTATTCCGCGAGGTGGAGGCCAGCGCCGTCAACTACGGCGTGGTGCCGGTCGAGAACTCCACCGAGGGGGTGATCAACCACACCCTGGATTCCTTCATGGATTCCTCGATGCGCATCTGCGGGGAGGTGGTGCTGCGCATTCACCATCACCTGCTGGTGGCCGACACGACCCGTCGCGACAAGGTCTCGCGTATCTATTCTCACCCACAGTCCTTCGCCCAGTGCCGCAAGTGGCTCGATGCCCACTTCCCCCAGGCCGAGCGGGTCCCGGTCTCCTCCAACGCCGAGGCCGCCCGCCTGGTCAAGACCGAGTGGCACAGCGCGGCCATCGCCGGCGACATGGCCGCCAAGCTCTACGGCTTGACTCGGCTGGCCGAGAAGATCGAGGACCGTCCGGACAATTCCACCCGCTTCCTGATCATCGGCAACCAGGACGTGCCCATTTCCGGCGAGGACAAGACCTCGCTGGTGGTCGCGATGCGCAACCAGCCGGGGGCCCTGCACGACCTGCTCGAGCCCTTCCATCGCCACCAGATCGATATGACACGCCTCGAGACCCGCCCGTCGCGCACCGGCGTGTGGAACTATGTCTTCTTCATCGACTTCAAGGGGCATCGCGAGGAGCCGCGTGTCGCGGCCATGCTCGAGGAGGTCCAGCTGCGCGCCGCCGAGGTGAAGGTGCTCGGCTCCTACCCGGTGGGCGTTCTCTAAGCATGGCAGTAGGGCTTCGCGAGTCACGTATCCTGATCGTCGGCCTGGGGTTGATCGGCGGCTCTCTCGCCGCCGCCCTGCGCGCCAATGGGTTTCGGGGCCCCATCCTCTCTTGCGACCCCGACGCCGACGAGATCGCCCGAGGTATCGAGATGGGCCTGATCGACCGCGGCGACACGCGTCTCGAATCGGTGGTCGAGGGCGCGACCCTGGTGGTGCTGGCGGTCCCGGTGCTGGCCATGGAGTCGGTGATGGCTCAGCTGGCCGGGGTAATCGACCGCGCCGCGCCCGATGTCGTCATCACGGATGTGGGCAGCACCAAGGCGGCGATTCGCGAGGCGGCCCTGGCTGCCTTCGGTCGCATGCCGGCCAACCTGGTGCTCGGCCATCCCATCGCCGGTTCGGAGAAAAGCGGTGTCGCGGCCGCCGATGCCGGGCTCTACGCTCGCCACAAGGTGATCCTCACCCCTGAAGCGGATACCGATCCTGACGCGACGGCCAGGGTGCGTGCGCTCTGGGCGGCCACCGGCGCCGAAGTGCTCGAGATGGACGTCGCCCGCCACGACCAAGTGTTGGCGCGCACCAGCCACCTGCCGCACCTGCTGGCCTTCTCGCTGGTGGATACCCTGGCGCGTCAGGACGAGCGCCTGGAGATCTTTCGCTATGCCGCCGGCGGGTTTCGCGACTTCACCCGTATCGCCGGCAGCGACCCGGTGATGTGGCGCGATATCTTCATCGCCAACCGCGATGCCGTGCTCGCTTCGCTGGATGACTTCGAGGCCGGGGTAGCCCGCTTGCGCCGCGCGGTGGAGTGCGGCGACGGCGATGCCATGCTGGCCACCTTCGATCGGGCCAGTCACGCCCGACACTATTTCGAATCCCTGCTCAACCAGACCAGTTATCAGGCGGAGTACCAGATGCAACAACACGGCAAGCTGCGCTATCGGGTCAGCCCCGGCGGTGGCGTCACCGGGCGGATCCGCGTGCCCGGCGACAAGTCGATCTCCCACCGTTCCATCATGCTCGGTGCACTGGCCGAGGGCGTCACCGAGGTGAAGGGTTTTCTTGAGGGCGAGGACAGCCTGGCCACCCTGCAGGCGTTCCGTGAGATGGGGGTGGCCATCGAGGGTCCACAGCAGGGCCGGGTCTCTGTCCACGGCGTGGGCATGCACGGGCTCAAGGCGCCCTCCGGTCCGCTCTACGTGGGCAATGCCGGCACCGCCATGCGCCTCTTCGCCGGGCTGCTCGCCGGTCAGGCCTTCGATACCGAGTTGACCGGCGATGCCTCGCTGACCCGGCGCCCCATGGGCCGCGTGGCCGATCCCTTGCGCCAGATGGGCGCCGAGATCGACACCGCCGAGGGCGGGCGTCCGCCGCTGCATATTCATGGCGGCAAGGCGCTCGAGGGCATCAGCTACGACATGCCCATGGCCAGTGCACAGGTGAAGTCCTGCCTGTTGTTGGCCGGCCTCTATGCGCAGGGCGAGACGCGGGTACGCGAGCCTGCGCCGACCCGTGACCATACCGAACGCATGCTGACCGGCTTCGGCTATCGCGTCCACCGCGAGGGAGATACCTGCTGGCTCGAGGGCGGTGGCAAGCTCACCGCAGCCCCTATCGACGTACCCAGCGATATCTCGTCTGCTACCTTCTTCCTGGTGGCGGCGGCCATCACCCCGGGGTCGGACCTGATTCTCGAGCATGTCGGCATCAACCCGACCCGCATCGGCGTGATCAATATCCTCCAGTTGATGGGCGCCGACCTGCGCCTGGAGAACGAGCACGAGGTGGGTGGCGAACCGGTGGCCGACCTGCACATCCGTTACGCGCCGCTGAAGGGCATCGAGATTCCCGTGGATCAAGTGCCGCTGGCCATCGACGAGTTCCCGGCGCTGTTCATCGCAGCGGCGAACGCTGAGGGCACGACCCGCCTGCGCGGCGCCGGGGAGTTGCGCGTCAAGGAGTCGGACCGTCTGCAGGCCATGGCCGACGGCCTTGGCGTGCTCGGCGTCGAACATAGCCTGCGCGAGGATGGCATCGATATCGTGGGCAGTGGAGGCAAAGGCGTTAGCTATGCCGGCGGCCGGATCGATAGCCTGGGGGATCACCGTATCGCCATGGCCTTCACCATCGCCGCGCTGCGGGCAAGCGAGGAGATCGTCATCGACGACTGTGCCAACGTGGCTACCTCCTTTCCCGGCTTTATCGACCTGGCACGGCGGGTCGGGCTGAGCCTCGAGGAACAACAGGAGGCGTCATGAGTGATTCAGCACCGGTATTGACCATCGATGGCCCAGGCGGGGCGGGCAAGGGCACCATCAGCCGCCTGGTCGCCGAACGCCTGGGTTGGCACCTGCTGGACAGCGGGGCACTCTACCGTCTGACTGCGCTGGCCGCCGTGAAGCATGAGGTGCCCCTGGACGACGAGGCCACCCTGGCCGAGGTGGCGCGCGACCTCGACGTGGTCTTCGTCGCCGAGGAAGACGCCACCATCGTGCTGCTGGAGGGGCAGGATGCCACGACCACGATCCGCACCGAGCAGGTGGGCGATGCGGCCTCGCGCGTCGCCGCCCTTCCCGCGGTGCGTCAGGCCCTGCTGCAGCGTCAGCGAGACTTCCACCAGGCGCCCGGTCTGGTCGCCGATGGCCGTGACATGGGTACTGTGGTATTCACCGATGCGCCGCTCAAGATATTCCTGACGGCGAGCGCCGATGAACGGGCCCACCGCCGTCAGCGTCAGTTGCAGGAAGCCGGGGTCGATGCTAGTCTATCGAGTCTTTTAAAGGAGATTCAGGCGCGCGATGCACGTGACACGCAGCGCAGTGTGGCCCCGCTCAAGCCGGCCGATGATGCCATCACGCTTGACACCACGCGCCTGACGATACCGGAAGTGGTTGATCGGCTGACGGAACTGCTGACCGAACGTGGTCTGGCACCCGCCACCTGACTCTCCCTTGCGGCGCCTCTGGAAGGATGTAATGACGTGGTCCGGCACTTCTTGGTTGTACAAAATTAGCCGTGAGCCGGGCCAGGTCGAACCAGCGCTAACATCCCCGGGGGTTTGGTAAATAAGGCCCGCACTCGCTGGTGGTGCGGAGAAGGCGGTAACGCCGTACTCAACGTTGATCACGTAGGAACATCATGAGCGAAAGCTTTGCTGAGTTGTTTGAACAGTCTCTCCAGGACATCAACATGGAGCCGGGCGCCATTGTGCCGGCTACTATCGTCGACATCGACGGCGACTGGGTCACCGTCAATGCCGGCCTGAAGTCGGAAGGTCAGATACCCGCGTCGCAGTTCCGCGACGATAATGGCGAGCTGACCATCGCCATCGGTGACGAAGTGCATGTCGCCCTGGAAGCCGTCGAGGATGGTTTCGGCGAGACCCGCCTGTCCCGCGAGAAGGCCAAGCGTGCCGAAGCCTGGAAGATCCTGGAAGCGGCTTTCGAGAAGGAAGAGATCGTCAAGGGCGTGATCAACGGCAAGGTCAAGGGTGGTTTCACCGTCGACGTCGATTCCATTCGCGCCTTCCTGCCCGGTTCCCTCGTCGACGTGCGTCCGGTTCGCGATACCACGCACCTCGAGAACAAGGAACTCGACTTCAAGGTCATCAAGCTCGACGCCAAGCGCAACAACGTCGTGGTGTCGCGTCGTGCAGTGCTCGAAGCCGAGAACAGCGCCGAGCGCGAAGCTCTCCTGGCGACACTGCAGGAAGGCCAGCAGATCATGGGTATCGTCAAGAACCTCACCGACTACGGCGCCTTCGTCGACCTGGGTGGCGTCGACGGCCTGCTGCACATCACCGACATGGCCTGGAAGCGCATCAAGCATCCCAGCGAAATCGTGGCCGTGGGCGACGAGATCAACGTCAAGGTGCTCAAGTTCGACCGCGAGCGTAACCGTGTCTCCCTGGGCCTGAAGCAGCTGGGCGAGGATCCGTGGGTCAACATCAAGGATCGTTACCCGGAAGGCACCAAGGTGCGCGCTACCGTCACCAACCTCACTGACTACGGCTGCTTCGCCGAGCTGGAAGAGGGTGTCGAGGGCCTGGTCCACGTCTCCGAGATGGACTGGACCAACAAGAACATCCATCCGTCCAAGGTCGTGCAGGTCGGCGACGATGTGGACGTCATGGTGCTGGACATCGACGAGGAGCGTCGCCGCATCTCCCTGGGTATCAAACAGTGCACCACCAATCCCTGGGAAGACTTCAACGCTCGCTACAACAAGGGTGATCGTGTCACTGGCACCATCAAGTCGATCACCGACTTCGGCATCTTCATCGGCCTTGAAGGCGGTATCGATGGCCTGGTGCACCTCTCCGACATCTCCTGGACCGACACCGGCGAAGAAGCCGTACGTCAGTTCAAGAAAGGCGACGAGGCAGAAGCCGTCATCCTTTCCATCGATCCGGAGCGTGAGCGCATCTCGCTGGGCATCAAGCAACTCGATACCGATCCGGTGTCCGAGTTCCTGGCCGTCAACGACAAGGGCTCTATCGTCACCGGTCGCGTGATCGAGGTCGATGCCAAGGAAGCCCAGGTCGAGTTGGCCACGGATGTCGTCGCCGTACTGAAGGCCTCAGAGATCAGTGCCGACCGCGTCGAGGATGCCCGCAACGTGCTGAGCGAAGGTGACAGCGTCGAGGCCCGTATCATCGGTGTCGATCGCAAGAACCGTCAGATCGCCCTGTCCATCAAGGCCAAGGATCAGGACGATACTCGCCAGAACCTCAAGAAGCTGCGTGAGGAATCTCCCGAGAGTGGTGGTGCGACTACCATCGGGGATCTCATCAAGCAGCAGATGGGTCAGGACTGATAACGGCAGGGACTCTGTCTCTTATCGCTTAGTCTGGCAAGAGCTTGGCAAGACAAGGCGCCGCCCCTCGGGGCGGCGCCTTTGTCATTGTGTGATACTTTTCATGACTCGTGACAAGTCTCGCCGAACATATTGACGCTGTTTAGTGTTGTGGCTTTTTTCCGGGACAATTTATTTTCATGTTTTCAGGGCGACAAGTGTGTCGCTAAACGTCCTGAATGTCGTTAGACGAACTTCGGAACCCTGTGCATACTGTTGCCAAGCAAGTGTTAAAAGGCAATAATGCCGCTGCATTCTGTCATCCCCAAGAAGGAACGATTTATATGTCATCACTGCTCAGCAACTACATGCAGATGGAGCAGCAGCTCAAGCAACTCCAGTCGGAACTGGACAAGCTGCAGAACGACGACCGCCTCAAGGCCGAGCTCGAGTTCAAGGAAAAGCTTGAAGAACTGATGCGCGAGTACAACAAGAGCGCTGCCGACGTCATCGCCCTGATCGATCCCAAGCCGGCCACGGCGACTCGAAGCAGTGCTTCCGCTCCGGCGACCGGCGGTGCTCGCCGCAAGCGCAAGTTGAAGATCTACAAGAACCCCAACACCGGGGAAGTCGTGGAAACCCGCGGCGGTAATCAGAAGACCCTCAAGGCCTGGAAGGACCAACACGGTTCCGACACCGTCGAGTCCTGGCTGGTGCGTGTCGAGGAATGAGCCTCGATACATGAAGGCAAGACGCCGTCCCGAGGGGCGGCGTCGTCGTTCCCGAATATTGACGATGACCTGTTCCTGCCTCCTCTCGCCAAGGTCTTCGTCTCGACACCATTGGAATCCAATGAAATCACCCAATCAGCGACAGCCCATGGACGAACGAGAGAAGTTGCGCAAGTTCCGCGAACTCGATGATGCTTTCTCCGATGCATTGCGCGAACTCGAGCGTCCCGATAGCGCACTCGATATTCCCACCGGCCCACCGGTCCGTTCACTTGAGCGGCTGGAACAGGAGGAACGCGCCGAGCGGCAGGATGAGCAGGCCCGCCAGCGCGCCTTCGAACAGCGCCTCAAGTCCCTGATGACCGAGTATGCCCAGCCGTCGGAGAGCGTCAGCAGGCTGCTGCGGACCCTCGAGTCCCTGGGTCGGATCGCCTGACGAGTTCCTTGCCCGTGCTGTCAGTGCCGGTCACCGATAGCGTACGTCACCTGTAGCGATAGACGCGCAGGCTCGGCAGAAAGGCCGATTCCTCCAGTCGCTCGTCGCGGCGCCGGGCCCGGGTGCGGGTGACGGGTGGGTGAGAGGGGGGCAGGTTGTGGTCGGGTAGTCGGCCGTCGGGGCTGGGTACGAACAGCGGCAGGGCGATGTTCATGGCCCGCCGGCTTCGGCCGTCCTCGAGCGGCTCGCGATAGAAAAGGTTGGCGCGCATCAGTGGTGCCTGGCTCTGCACCTGAGCCAGGGGTTCGCCATCGGGGATGCCGGCCAGTTGGCGTAGCTGGATGCGCACATGGGGCGCTTCGCTGTCCAGGGCTAGCAGCTTCTCTTCAGCCTCGCGAACCGTCAGCCGCTTGATCGATCGCCCACTGGCATACCAGGCCAGGCGCACGCGGGCCACCGGGGCTTCGGCCAGGGGGATCGTTCGCCAGCACTGCTTGAGGTGCAGCCTGGCGAGCCCCTTGCCGCGCAGGTGCTCTTGCAGGGCCGGATGGCGGAAAGGCAGGACCGCCTTGATCTCCGGGATCAGCGACGGGACTTCGTTGCGGATCTCCGCCAGCAGCGCGGAGAAGGCCTGTTTGGTGGCATTCACGCGGGCGACCGCTTCCATCACCGGCTCATCGGCAGCCACCAGGCCTACGTGGCTGCGGGTCGCGCGGCCGTCCTGGCCATCCTGGTACCAGACGTCGAGCAGGGCATGGCGCAGCCAGGCGGCATCGGCAGTCTCGTGCTCGAAGGACCAGGCCGAGGCACCCGAGGCCTGCCAGGTCGCCACCAGGGCGTCGGTCTCCTCCACAAAGTGATCGAAGCGGGCCTCCAGTTCGGCCAGCAGGCGGTATTCCGGGCGCTGCCCGTCGCCACTCACGATGGCTCTCCGTCCCTGTCCGCTTTTGCAAGCAGGGCGTCGAGGTCGGTCTCGTCCATGGCGGGCTCCCCGGCGATGCGGTGTGACTCGTCGGCCCAGGCGCCCAGGTCGAGCAGGCGGCAGCGCTTGCTGCAGAAGGGGCGATAGGGATTGGTTTCGCTCCACAGCACCTTCTTGCGGCACTGCGGGCAGGCGACTTCCAGGGGGCGTGTGGTGTCTTGCGTGTTCATGCGATGTCGTCTTCGGCAGGGTGTCGGGGAAGGATGACGAATCAGGACTCGGGAGGCAAACCGACGGCTTGCCGGTATTGGCGGTCGAGCTCTGCCACCTGCGCAGCCAGGTCTGCCTCATCGGCAGAATTGTCGATCACGTCATCGGCGCGCGCCAGACGCTCCTCCCGTGACATCTGGGCCGCGACGATGGCCCGGGCCTGGGCCTCGTCCACCCCGTCGCGTGCTGCCGTGCGGGCAATCTGGGTGGGCTCGGGGACATCGATGACCAGGCAGCGGTCGACCATCGCGTCCTGGCCGGACTCGAAAAGCAGCGGTGAGACCAGCAGCACATAGGGGGCACCCTGTGCCTGGAGCCGCTCGAGGTGAACCACCAGGCGCTCGCGGATTCGCGGATGAGTGATCCGCTCCAGCTGTTCTCGCGCCTCGGGATCGGCGAAGACGAGCTCGCGCAGCGCTCGGCGGTTCAGGCTGCCGTCGGGCGCGAGGACCTCGCGCCCGAGCTGCTCGGCGATCTCGTCGAGTGCCGGCTCGCCGGGGGCCACGACTTCCCGTGCCACCTCGTCGGCATCCACCCAGGGGATGCCCTGCGATGAGAACGCCCGCGCCACCGTCGACTTGCCCGAGGCGATACCGCCCGTTACGCCGATGATCATCTTGGTCTCCCTCGTGTTTCCGTTGTGCACGGCCGTAGCGAGCTCAATACAGCAAGCCAGTATAGAGCGCCATCAGCGGTTCGCCGCCCAACAGGGCGATCAAGCCCGCCATTACCAGCCAGGGCCCGAAGGGCATGGGTGCACCGCGCAGGCGCGGGATGGCCAACTGGATCAGGATGCCCACCACCGCTCCCGCCCCGGCCGAGAGGATCAGTACCAGCGGCAGGTATTGCCAGCCCAGCCAGGCGCCCAGGGCGGCCAGCAGCTTGAAGTCGCCGTAGCCCATGCCTTCCTTGCCGGTGACCAGCTTGAACAGCCAATAGAAGCTCCACAACGCCAGGTAGCCGACCATGGCGCCGATGACGGCCGAGGGCAGCAGCAACGGCTGGAACAACAGCTGGTAGAGCAGCCCGGCCCACAGCAGTGGCAGGGTGAGCAGGTCAGGCAACAGCTGGGTGCGCAGGTCGATCACCGCCATGGCCAGCAGGGCCAGGCAAGCCCCGAGGATGAACAGGGCCTCCAGGGTCGGCCCGAATAGCGCCAGCACCGACACGGCCAGTACGCCGCCGGCGAGCTCCACCAAGGGGTACTGGGGGCTGATGCGCGCCTGACAGTTGGCACAGCGTCCGCGCCGCTTGAACCAGCCCAGCAGCGGGATGTTGTCGTGCCAGGCGATCGGAGCCTCGCAGTGCGGACACAGCGAGGGGGGGGTCATCAGGTTGAAGGGGTGTGTCTCTTCAGGCTCCAGTTCCAGGGCCTCGCGGGCCTCGGCGCGCCAGCCGAGCATCAGCATCACCGGCAGTCGGGTGATCACCACGTTGAGAAAGCTGCCCAGGCACAGGCCCAGCACGGCCGCCAGTGGCCAGAGCAGTAAGGGGGGGAGGTCGGCGAGCAAGGGGGGGACTCCTGTCCAGTCGAATCCCCATCATTGTATCGGGGGATGGCGCCGATTGCCCGGATACGCCGAGAGCCTGGCAGGCTGTCCTGCGGTGCGGCTTTGGTCTAGAATCGGCTCCCTTTCATGTTTCAGGGGCACGATCATGACCCAGATGCTCGGACCGGTGATGCTGGATCTGGAGGGTCTAAGCCTGACCCCCGAGGAGCGCGAGCTGCTTGTGCGGCCCGAGGTCGGGGGCGTGATCCTGTTTGCCCGCAACATTGCTTCGGCCGGCCAGGTCCACACGCTGTGCGACGAGGTCCGCCGCGTACGTCCCGACCTGCTGCTGGCGGTCGATCAGGAAGGCGGGCGGGTCCGGCGGTTGCGCGAGGGCGTCACCCGTCTGCCGGCCATGGGACGCCTGGGGCGTGATTTCGCTCAGCAGCCCGAGGTGACGGTACGTCTCTGCCAGGATGCCGGCTGGCTGCTGGGCATGGAGCTGGCGGCCTGTGGCCTCGATCTCTCCTTTGCGCCGGTACTGGATGTGGACGGTGGTTCTTCCAGCGTGATCGGCGATCGCAGCTTCTCCGCGGATCCCCGGGCGGTGGCCCGCCTCGGGCGCGCCTTCATCGATGGCCTGCACGAGGCGGGCATGGTGGCCGTGGGCAAGCACTTCCCGGGCCATGGGGGCGTGGCGGCCGACTCTCATCATGAGTTGCCGGTGGATGGGCGCTCCCTCGAGGAGCTGCACCGCCACGACCTCCTGCCCTTCGCCGAACTGGCGCCCCGGCTCGATGCGGTGATGCCCGCCCACGTCGTCTATCCCGATTTCGATTCGCGTCCGGCGGGCTTCTCGCCTGCCTGGCTGGGCATGCTGCGCGAGAGCCTGGGTTTCAAGGGGGTGATCTTCTCCGACGACCTGAGCATGGCCGGAGCGGCCTCCGCCGGTACGCCAGCCGAGCGGGCCCGGTTGGCGTTGGCGGCGGGGTGCGACATGTTGCTGGTATGCAATGACCGTAGCGCGGCCTACGAGGTGCTGGATGCCTGCAAGGGCCGCCAGTCGCGTCGCGCCACGCGCCTGCGCTACGCCCGGGCCCGTCCCGACCTCAAGGCGCTGGAGGCCCTGTCACGCTGGCGTCGCATCCATGCGCGGCTCGAAGCGATGGCCGCCGGCTGAAACGTTTTCCCCTTCTCCGATTCCCTTCAAGAGCCGAACGACGATGTCCCGACTCGATGCCGATTCCTTGCCGTCCCTGACCGACATGCACGATGTCATGGACAATGCCGACTGCCTGATCTCCCAGCCAGAGGTCGAGCGTGCGCTGGACCGCATGGCCGATGAGATTACCCGTGACCTGGGTGACCGCCTGCCGGTCTTCTACTGCGTGATGAACGGTGGGCTGATCACCACCGGCCACCTGCTGACCCGTCTGGGCTTCCCGCTGGAGGTCGACTACCTCCACGCTACCCGCTATCGGGGTGGCCTGCGGGGCGGCGAGCTGTTCTGGCGGGTCTCTCCGGAGGTGCCCATGGCCGGTCGCCATGTGGTGATCGTCGATGACATCCTCGATGAGGGCGCCACCCTGGCTGCCATTCTCGACTACTGCCGGCAGGCGGGGGCGGCGAGCATCTCCACGGCGGTGCTGGTCGACAAGCAGCACGAGCGCAAGGCGGTACCTGGCCTCAGGGCCGACTACTGCAGCCTGGAAGTCGCCGACCGCTATGTTTTCGGCTTCGGCATGGACTACAAGGGCTACTGGCGCAATGCCCCGGGTATCTACGCGCCAAAGGGGCTGTAAGCGCCAAGCAGCCAAGCAGCCAAGAAAAACCTCCAGCAGGCTACTCTGCTGGAGGTTTTTGCGTTGGCCATAGTGGTGCGCGAGCACCATCTTGCTCGGCGCTCGGCGCTCGGCGCTCGGCGCTCGGCGCTCGGCGCTTACGCCAGCCCCAACTCGTGGGTGGCTTCCTCGCGCATCTTGAACTTCTGGATCTTGCCGGTGACGGTCATCGGGAACTCGTTGACGAACTTCACGTAGCGCGGGATCTTGTAGTGAGCGATCTTGCCCTTGCAGAAGGCCTTGAGCTCCTCCTCGCCTAGCGACTCGCTCTCGCTCAGCTTGACCCAGGCCATCACCTCTTCGCCATACTTCTCATCCGGCACGCCGATCACCTGAACGTCGGAGATGGCCGGATGGGTGTAGAGGAAGTCCTCGATCTCGCGTGGATAGATGTTCTCGCCGCCGCGGATGATCATGTCCTTGATGCGCCCGACGATCGCCACATAGCCTTCGTCATCCATGGTGGCGAGGTCGCCGGTGTGCATCCAGCCGGCCTCGTCGATGGCCTTGTCGGTCGCCTCGGGGTTGTTCCAGTAGCCGAGCATCACGCTGTAGCCGCGGGTACAGAGCTCGCCGGTCTCGCCGCGGGGCACCACGGCGCCGGTGTCCGGGCTGACCAGCTTGACCTCCAGATGAGGGTGGATGGTGCCCACCGTGGTGACGCGCTTCTCCAGCGGGGCGTCGGTCTGGGTCTGGGTGCTCACCGGACTGGTCTCTGTCATGCCGTAGCAGATGGTGACGTCCTGCATGTTCATCCGATCGATGACGTTGCGCATCACTTCGATGGGACAGATGGAGCCAGCCATGATGCCGGTGCGCAGGCTGGAGAGATCGAAGGTCTCGAACTCCGGATGCTCCAGCTCGGCGATGAACATGGTCGGCACCCCGTAGAGGGTGGTGGCCTTCTCCTCGGAGACGGCGCGCAGCGTCGCTTCCGGCTCGAAGCCGTCGCCGGGATAGATCATGGTGGCACCGTGGGTCACGCAGCCCAGGTTACCCATCACCATGCCGAAACAGTGGTAGAGCGGTACCGGGATCACCATGCGGTCGGCTTCGCTGAGGTTCATGGTGCGTGCCACGAAGAAGCCGTTGTTGAGGATGTTGTGATGGGAGAGGGTAGCTCCCTTGGGAGCGCCCGTGGTTCCCGAGGTGTACTGGATGTTGATCGGGTCGTCGAACTGCAGGCTGGCCTGAACATCGGCCAGGTGCTCGGCGGAAACCTCGTCGGCGTGGGCCAGCATCGACTGCCAGCTGAACATGCCGGTCAGGGCACGATCTGCGTCGAGGCAGATCACGCGCTTGAGTTCGGGCAGCTTGGCGCTCGAGAAAGTGTTGGGCCCACCGTCACGCAGTTCCGGGGCCAGCTCGGCCAGGGTGGCGACATAGTCGGAAGCCTTGAAGGTACCCTGCAGGATCAGCGTCGAGGCGCCCGACTGCTTGAGGGCATATTCGAGCTCGTGGGTGCGATAGCTGGGATTGATGTTGACCAGGATGGCGCCGATCTTCGCCGTGGCGAACTGGGTGATGGTCCATTCAGCACAGTTGGGTGACCAGATGCCGACTCGGTCTCCCTTGTCCACTCCCAGCGCGAGCAGGGCGCGGGCCGCCTCGTCCACGGTCTGCTGCAGTTCCTTCCAGCTGTAGCGAAGTCCCTGGTGTCGGCTGATCAGGGCGTCGCGCTCGGCGAAGCGCGCCACGGTATCGTCGAAGCAGTCACCGATGGTCTGACCCTTGAGAGGGGTGTCGCTGATGCCGCTGACATAGCTGATCGTTTGATGTTGGCGTGTCATGGTGTTTCTCGTCTTGTTGTCGCCTGTGGCGGTGTGCGTGAAACGGGTGATGACGTCGGGGTCGCTTGTCGCTTGGGAAGCTTGCTCAGCCCTCTTGGCCTTGGCCGAGACTGCGCAGTACTTCCCGGGCACGGTTGTCCACGTCGTCGAGCTCCATGCGCATCAGGCGGATGTCCTCCAGCTGCCGCTCGAGGTTGGCCCGCTTGTCGGCCAGTATCTCCAGCAGGCGCCAAAGCTGGCGCGCGTTACCGTCGGGCATGGCGTCGTACATCATCACCACCTCGCGGATCTCGGCCAGCGAGAACCCCAACCGCTTGCCACGCAGGGTCAATTTCAGGCGCACCCGGTCCTTCTCGCGGTAGATGCGCTTCTGCCCCTCGCGTCGCGGCGCCAACAGGCCTTCCTGCTCGTAGAAGCGGATGGTGCGCGGCGTGACCTCGAACATCCTCGCCAGCTCACCGATAGTGTAGTGTCGGTGCTGACGAGGCAGTGCTTCCTGGTTGGCCTCGTTGGCCGGGGTGGTTGGCTGTGTCATGACGTCGATCCTGTGGCCGGGTGGTGAACCGGCGGTTTCCCACCTCGTCTGGCAACACTAGACGAGCTTTACGTTAACGTAAAGTGCTTGTTCGACCATGGGGTGATATGGGATAAACCTAGCAAGTGCTAGGTTGGTGTCCAGTCATACGAGGCGATGATACCGCCGAGATGTCACCGCGACATGCCCCCGGCCCAGTAGCGGCCCGGACAACAGCCCCAAGACGTCACTCACCCATTGTTGAACGAGAGGGATTCCCCATGGACTTCTCCCTGACCGATGACCAGAAGGCGCTGGCCGCGGCCGCCGCTGATTTCGCGAGGGCCGAGCTGGTCGAGCATGCCGCCGACTGGGACGCGCATTCCCATTTCCCGTTGGATGTCATCCGCCGGGCCGGCGAAGCGGGGTTCCTCGGCATCTATACCCCGGAAGAACACGGGGGGCTGGGTCTTTCGCGCCTCGAGGCCTCGCTGATCTTCGAGCAGCTCGCCCAAGGTTGCGTCTCTACCACCGCCTACTTGACCATCCACAACATGGTGACCTGGATGATCGCCAGTTGGGGCGACGATGCGCTTCGCGAAGCCTGGGTGCCTGCCATGGTGGCCGGTGAGGCGCTCGGCTCCTACTGCCTCACCGAGCCAGGTGCCGGTTCCGATGCCGCCAGCCTGCGTACCAAGGCCGTGCGCGAGGGTGATGACTATGTAATCAACGGCTCCAAGATGTTTATCTCCGGCGCGGGAGCCACCGAGGTGTTGGTGGTCATGGCCCGTACCGGCGAGCCTGGTAGTGGAGCAGGTGGCGTCTCGGCAATCGTGGTGCCGGCCGATGCGGCGGGTGTCGAGTACGGCAAGAAAGAGGAGAAGATGGGCTGGAAGAGCCAGCCGACGTGTCTGGTCAGCTTCGACGGGGTGAGGGTACCGGTTACCAATCGCCTGGGCGCTGAGGGGGAGGGCTTCAAGTTCGCCATGAAGGGGCTGGACGGCGGGCGACTGAACATCGCCAGCTGTTCGCTGGGGGCGGCCCAGCAGGCGCTGACCCTGTCGCGGGACTACCTCGCCGAGCGCAAGCAGTTTGGCCGCGAGCTTTCGAGCTTCCAGGCGTTGCAGTTCAAGCTCGCCGATATGGCCAGCGAGTTGACCGCCGCGCGGTTGATGGTGCGTCATGCTGCCTGGCGGCTCGACCAGGGCGACCCGGAGGCCACGGCCCATTGTGCCATGGCCAAGCGCTTCGCCACCGACATGGGTTTCACTGTCTGCAACGAGGCCCTCCAACTGCATGGCGGCTATGGTTACATTAGTGAGTACCCTTTGGAGCGCATGGTGCGTGATACCCGAGTGCATCAGATCCTCGAAGGCACCAATGAAATCATGCGCCTGATCGTCGCCCGTCGTCTGCTGGCCGACGGCGTCATCGAATCGTTGCAATAGGAGATTCCGGATGTCGGACCTTGCAGTGCTCTTCGACGAGCTGCCTACCCGCTGTGGTGGCCGCATCGGCGTGGCCACCCTCAACGCCCCGAAATCGCTCAATGCCCTGTCGCTGGAGATGATCCGCCAGCTCGAGGCCAAACTCGAGGCCTGGGCGGTGGACCGCAGCGTGGTGGCGGTGTGGCTCGAGGGCAGCGGCGACAAGGCATTCTGTGCCGGCGGCGATGTGGTGGCCCTCTACCGCTCGTTGACCGAGGAGGGCGAAAACCGCGGTGCTGGCCGTGACAGCCTCTTCGCCGAGACTTACTTCACCGCGGAGTACCGCCTCGACTACCGCATCCACACCTACCCCAAGCCGCTGATGGTCTGGGGCGACGGCATCGTCATGGGCGGTGGCCTGGGGTTGATGGCCGGCGGCTTTCAGCGCCTGGTTACCGAGACGACGCGCATCGCCATGCCGGAGATCACCATCGGCCTCTACCCCGACATCGGTGCCAGCTGGTTCCTGGGTCGCATGCCCCCGGGCGTAGGGGCCTACCTGGGCCTGACCGGAGCCCAGCTCAATGCCCGCGATGCTTTGGACCTGGGGATGGCCGACCGCTTCGTCCCCCGCGAACGCCGCGAGGCGCTGCTCGGCGCCCTGGAAGAGGCGGACTATGGCGACCGTAGCCTGCCGGCTCTGCGTGCCGGGGTGCAGGCGGTACTCGATGACCACGAGGATCGCTGCACCGTGCCGGCCGGCCAGGTGTGGCCGCATCTCGACCATATCCAGGCGCTGGTGGGCCGTGTGGATGCCGCCACGGCCGTCAGTCGCATCCTGCACGACACCACCGAAGACGGCTGGCTCGCCGCCAACCGTGCGCGTCTCGACGTCGGCTGCCCGATGAGTGCCCAACTGGTGTGGCGAATGCTCGAGCGTCACGCCCATACCAGCCTCGCCGATGCCTTCCGCGATGAACTCGGTCTGTCGGTGCAGTGCTGCCGCCAGGGGGACTTCGTCGAGGGAGTGCGTGCGCTGCTGGTCGACAAGGACAAGTCGCCACGCTGGCAGCACGACAGCGTTGCCGGGGTCCCCCATGCCGATATCCAGGCCCTGATGACCCCGCCTTGGTCCAGCGAGTCGCATCCCCTGCGTGACCTGGGGCTGGGACACCGGGTTGGCTAGGACCGGCGCAGCATCAACCATCGCAGCTTCAGAGTGACGAGCGCAAAAACGAGGAGCACAACCTATGAATATCGCCTTTATCGGCCTCGGCAATATGGGTGCGCCCATGACCATCAACCTGGTCAAGGCCGGCCATGACGTTACCGTCTTCGACCTGGCCGAGAGCGCCATTCAGGCCCTGGAAGCCGAGGGCGCGCAGCGCGCCGCCAGCGCCGAGGCAGCCGCCAACGGCGCGGACGTGGTCGTTTCCATGCTGCCGGCCGGGGCGCACGTCAAGGGGCTCTATCTGGGCCGCGATGGCGCGCCTGGGCTGCTCGATGCCCTCGACGGCAAGCCGCTGCTCATCGACTCCTCGACCATCGCACCTGACGACGCCCGCCTGGTGGGAGCCGCCGCCAGCGAACGTGGCTTCACCTACCTGGATGCTCCTGTTTCAGGCGGGGTAGGCGGTGCCAAGGCCGGCACCCTGACCTTTATCGTCGGGGGAGCGGAAGAGGGATATGCGCAAGCCAAGCCGCTGCTCGAGGCGATGGGCAAGAACATCTTCCACGCCGGCGAAGTGGGGGCGGGGCAGGTAGCCAAGATCTGCAACAACATGCTGCTGGGCATCCTGATGTCGGGTACCGCCGAGGCCCTGGCGCTGGGCGTGAAGAACGGCATGGACCCGGCCGTGCTCTCCGAGATCATGAAGCAGAGCAGCGGGGGCAACTGGGCGCTCAATGTCTACAACCCCTGGCCCGGGGTGATGGAAGGCGCCGCCGCCTCCCGCGACTACCAGGGCGGCTTCCTGACCGACCTGATGGCCAAGGATCTGGGACTGGCCTGGGAGCTGGCGCTGGGCTCGAAGTCCACCGTGCCCATGGGCTCCCAGGCCCGCAACCTCTTCGCCCTGCATAGTGCCCAGGGCAGCGGTCAGCTCGACTTCTCCAGCATCCAGACCCTCTACCGCCAGGGCGAGGATACGTAAGCGCCAAGCAGCCAAGCAGCCAAGCAGCCAAGCAGCCAAGCAGCCAAGCAGCCAAGCAAAACCTCCAACAAAGTTGCCTGTTGGAGGTTTTGCCTTGTTGGCATAGTAGTGCGCGAACACCATCCTGCTCGGCGCTCGGCGCTCGGCGCTCGGCGCTCGGCGCTCGGCGCTCGGCGCTCGGCGCTCGGCGCTCGGCGCTCGGCGCGCTTTGCCCTCCATGCGGTGAAGCGGCACAATCGGATGCCCGTTTCCGTCGAGAGCCTTCATGAGCGCACCCGCTTCCTCGTCTTCTCCGTCACGCTCCCGTCCTGCTCGTCGCGACCTCCTCGAGGGACCTATCGGCCTGACGCTGATGCGCAAGAGCCTACCGGTGGTCGGCGGCATGATCGCCATGATGAGCTTCAACCTGGTGGATACCTGGTTCATCTCGCGTCTCGGCACCGAGGAACTGGCAGCAGTGGCCTTCACCTTCCCCGTGGTCTTCACGGTGATCAGCCTGGCCATCGGCCTGGGGATCGGCACCTCGGCGGTGGTGGCGCGGCGCCTGGGAGAAGGCGACCCGGGCACGGTGCGACGACGGGCCACCGACGCGGCCCTGCTGGCGGTGGTAGTGGGGCTGTGCATGACGCTGCTGGGGCTGGCCACCCTGGAGCCGCTATTCCGCCTGATGGGCGCCGATGACTTGCTGATGCCGCATATCCGCGATTACATGGGCATCTGGTACCTGGGGGCGGCGGCGGTAATCGTGCCGAGGGTACTCAACAGCATCTTGCGCGCCCACGGCAATACCGCCACCCAGGGGTTGACGATGGCACTGGCTGCCGGCGTCAACGTGCTGCTGGACTGGTTGCTGATCTTCGGCATCGGGCCCTTCCCGGCCCTGGGGGTCTCCGGTGCGGCGCTCGCCACGGTGTTGAGCTGGGGCCTCATGGCCGGGTTACTGGTCTTCCAGCGGGAGCTTCGCGAGCTCTTTGACCTGGCCGGATTGAGCTGGCAGGGCCTCGCTGCCTCCTGGCGGGAGCTGGGTCGCATTGCGGGCCCGGCAGCCATCACCAGTGTCTTTACTCCCATTGCCCTGGGGCTGATAACCCGCATCATGGCCGGTCATGGCCACGATGCGGTGGCAGGCTTCGGCGTCGGGTCGCGTATCGAGGCTATCTCCCTGATCGCCGTGCTGGCACTCTCCATGACTCTCTCGCCGCTGGTCAGCCAGAATGCCGGCGCCGGCCAGCACGACCGGGTGCGTCGGGCGATCCTCGGCTGTTTCGTCTTCGTGCTGGCCTGGCAGCTACTGGTCTGGGGTGTGCTGCAGCTGCTGGCGCCCTGGCTGGTGGCCGGCTATGCCAGCCGGGAGGCCGTAGGAGAGGTACTACGCAGCTTCCTGTGGCTGGTACCCCTCGGACTCGGTGCCCAGGGCGTGGTGATCCTGGCGGTCTCCTCCTTCAACGCCCTGCACCGTCCCGCCCGGGCCATGCGGCTGTCGGTAGTCAGGCTCTTCGCCCTGACCGTGCCGCTGGCCTGGCTGGGTGGCTGGCTGGCTGGCAGCACCGGCGTCTTCGCCGGGATGCTCGCCGCCAACCTGCTGGTCGCGTTGCTCGCCTGGCGACAAATTCGCCGCGTACTGGCTTTTTAACCGTAAGCCGGTAGCGGTTGTTCGACCAGGATGATCAGCGTGTTTTTTCGATGGCAAGGCTTGGCAGATGCCGGGTCTTGGTCTACATTTAACAAAAATATAGATATTATCAGCACATCAGCCGAGGATACCCCATGAGCCAGATCATTCCCGTCACCTGGGACGACCCCTTCCGCCTCGTCGATCAGCTCTCCGAGGACGAGCGCATGGTCCTCCAGACCGCCCACGACTATTGCCAGGAAAAGCTGCTGCCACGAGTGCTGGAGGCCAATCGTCACGAGCGTTTCGACCGCGAGATCATGAACGAGATGGGCGAGCTGGGCCTGCTCGGTGCGACCATCGACGGCTACGGCTGCGCCGGGCTCAACTACGTCAGCTATGGCCTGATCGCCCGTGAGGTGGAGCGTGTCGACTCCGGCTACCGCAGTGCCATGAGTGTGCAATCGAGCCTGGTGATGTACCCGATCCACGCCTTCGGCAGCGAGGCCCAGCGCGAGAAATATCTGCCCAAGCTGGCCAGCGGTGAGTGGGTGGGTGCCTTCGGCCTCACCGAGCCAGATCACGGCTCCGACCCCGGCGGCATGAGCACCCGTGCCACACGCACTGATAACGGCTGGCGGCTCAACGGCACCAAGACCTGGATTACCAACTCGCCCATCGCCGATGTCCTCGTGGTCTGGGCCCGGGATGATGAGGGGATCGTCAACGGCTTCATCCTCGAGAAGGGCATGAAGGGGCTTTCGGCCCCCAAGATCGAGGGCAAGTTCAGCCTGCGCGCCTCCATCACCGGCCAGATCGCCATGCAGGACGTTGAGGTCTCCGAGGAGCAGCGCCTGCCCAACGTCACCGGTCTCAAGGGACCGTTCTCCTGTCTCAACCGCGCCCGCTTCGGCATCGCCTGGGGCACCATGGGCGCCGCCGAAGCCTGCTGGCATGCGGCTCGCGACTATACCCTGGAGCGCAAGCAGTTCGGCCGCCCATTGGCCGCCAACCAACTGATCCAGAAGAAGCTCGCCGACATGCAGACAGAGATCACCCTGGGCCTGCAGGCGGCGCTGCGCGTCGGCCGCATGATCGATGACGGCCAGCTGGTGCCCGAAGCGATCTCGTTGATCAAGCGCAACAACTGCGGCAAGGCGCTGGACATCGCCCGTATGGCTCGGGACATGCACGGCGGCAACGGCATCAGCGACGAGTACCACGTGATCCGCCACGTCATGAACCTCGAGGCGGTGAACACCTACGAAGGCACCCATGACGTCCATGCCCTGATCCTCGGGCGCGCCCAGACTGGCATCCAGGCCTTTTCCGGCTGATCTGCCAGGATTATCAAGTAGACGGAAACGAGAGGCGCCTGGGACAGGTCGCAGAGGAGGTCCTACGCCAGGGATGGCGTCGGTAGCGTACAAGGAAGTATTTACAGCGCCTCCTCGAAGGCCTGTCGCAGGATTAGCCCCGAGTGGAGCAGCCATCTGCACACTCTATAAGGAGTCAACATGAGCGAACCCCTGGCGGGTATCGTGGTGCTGGATCTTTCGAGGGTACTGGCCGGACCCTGGGCCGGCCAGCTGCTCGCCGATCTCGGGGCGCGGGTGATCAAGGTCGAGCACCCATTGCGCGGCGATGACACCCGCGGCTGGGGACCGCCTTGGCTAGCCGAGGAGGACGATGCCGAACGGGTCGCGGCCTATTTCCTCTGTGCCAACCGCGGCAAGCAGTCGCTGGCCGTGGACATCGCGACTGAGGCTGGACAGGAGCTGGTCAGGGAACTGGCGAAGGGTGCCGATATCCTGCTCGAGAACTTCAAGGTCGGCGGCCTGGCCAGGTACGGGCTCGACTACCCCAGCCTGAAGGCGATCAATCCGCGGCTGATCGGCTGTTCGGTCACCGGCTTCGGGCAGGATGGCCCCTATGCCCATCGTGCCGGCTACGACTTCATGATCCAGGCCATGGGCGGCTTGATGAGCCTCTCCGGCGAGCCGGATGGCATGCCGATGAAGACCGGCGTGGCCATTACCGACGTGATGACCGGTCTGTACGCCACGGTAGGCGTGCTGGCGGCCCTTCAGGAACGTGCACGCACCGGCAGGGGGCAGCACATCGACCTGGCGCTGCTCGACGTCCAGGTGGCCACTCTCGCCAACCAGGCGCTCAATGCGCTGGTCGAGGGCCGTTCACCCGAGCGTCATGGCAACGCCCACCCCAATATCGTGCCCTATCAGGCCTTCGCCTGCGCCAACGGCCATCTGGTGCTCACCGTAGGCAATGACGCCCAGTTTGCACGCTTTGCCGACATGCTCGGCCATCCCGAGTGGGCCGAGGACCCTGCCTATGCCACCAATGGCGCCCGGGTCGGAAATCGAGAGGTGCTGGTCTCGCTTATCCAGCCGATCCTGCTCGAGCGCGATCGCGATGACTGGTTGGCCGAGATGGAGGCGCGTGGTATTCCCGCCGGTCCGATCAATACCCTCACCGAGGTCTTTGACGACCCCCAGGTGCGCCACCGCGGCCTGCATCGGACGCTGCAGCGTGACGCTCTCGAGGTGCCCCAGGTCGCCAACCCCCTGCGATTCGACGGCGAATCCGCTACCAGCGAAGTGGCGCCGCCGCGGCTCGGGCAGGACAGCGATGACATCCTCGCCGAGATGGGTCTCTCCAGGGACGATATCGCCAAGCTCAGAAAGGCAGGGGTGGTGAGATAACCTCAAGCGCCAAGCAGCCAAGCAGCCAAGCAGCCAAGCAGCCAAGCAGCCAAGCAGCCAAGCAGCCAAGAAAAACCCCCGAAGGTTGGATTAGGTGTCCAACTCTCGGGGTGCAGTTCAGAGTAGCCTGATGGAGGTTTTTCTTGGTGCCATAGTGGTGCGCGAGCACCATTCTGCTCGGCGCCGAGCGCTCGGCCCTCGGCGCTTATCGCGGCGAAAAGCGCCGCGTCAGGCCGGTTTCGGCGATCATCCGGGTGGAGATCTCCTCCACGGAGAAGCGGGTGGTGTCGATATAGGGGATGTGCAACTGGCGATAGAGCCCCTCGGTCTGCTCGACCTCCTGGACGCACTGGTCCATCGAGCTGTAGCGGCTGTTGGGCCGGCGCTCGTGGCGTATTGCCGCCAGCCGTCGCGGGTCGATAGTCAGCCCGAACAGCTTGTGGCGATGCGGCACCAGGGCCTTCGGCAGCTTCAGGGTGCCGTTCTCGTCTTGGTCGTCCTCGGTGAGCGGGTAGTTGGCGGCGCGGATGCCGAACTGCAGGGCCAGGTAGAGCGAGGTGGGCGTCTTGCCGCAGCGCGAGACCCCGACCAGGATGAGGTCGGCCTTGTCGTACTGGTGGGTGCGGGCCCCGTCGTCGTTGTCCAGGGCGAAGTGCACCGAATGGATGCGGTCCATGTAGACGTCGTCGCGGCCGATGGCATGGGTGCGACCGACGCTGTAGGAGGAGTGGGCTTCCAGTTCCTCCTCCAGCGGCTTGAGGAAGGTCGAGAAGATGTCGACCTTGAAGCCCGGGGCCTCACGTATCACATCGCGAATCTTCTCGTCGACGATGGTGTCGATGATGATCGGCTGCTCGCCGTCGCGCACCGCCGTGGCCTCGATGATGGCCACCAGGGTTTTAGCCTTCTCGAGGGAGTCGATATAAGGCTTGGTGAGCATGCGGATCTCGACGCTCTCGAACTGGGCGAGCAGGCTGCGTCCCAGGCTCTCGGCGGTGATGCCGGTGCCATCGGAGATGAAGAAGGCGGTACGCGTCATGGCGGGTCGCTGTGCTCCAGTACGAAGTTGGAGCCCATTGTCGGTGCTGGTCGGGGCCGGAACAAGAGGCGGGGTTTCCGGCGATTCGACCGGTGTTGTAAAAATCCTCCAATGACTTCGATGTTAGACTAATGGCGAATATGGAAGCCCGCTGTTAAGGTCGCCAGCATCCCCTCATGCCAGAGCCCATTGTGGCCTGCCGGCATGATGCATCCGTCGTCGACATCCTTGGAGCTCTCATGGACGATTACATTCAGTGGTTCGATCAATTGGGCATGGACGATGTCGAGCGAGTCGGCGGCAAGAATGCCTCCCTCGGCGAGATGATCTCCAACCTGTCCGGTGCGGGTGTCACCGTCCCCGGCGGATTCGCCACCACGGCTCACGCCTATCGCGAATTCCTCTCCCACGAAGGGCTCAACGAGCGCATCAACAAACGGCTCGCTACCCTGGATGTCGATGACGTTGCCGAACTGGCGAGGGCGGGTGCCGAGATCCGCCAGTGGGTCATCGACACCCCGCTGCCGCCGACCTTCGAGCGCTACCTGCGCGAGAGCTACGCGACGCTGTCGTCGATGCATCCCAACCTCAAGGTGGCCGTGCGCAGTTCGGCCACCGCCGAGGATCTGCCGGATGCCTCCTTCGCCGGCCAGCAGGAGACCTTCCTCAATATCGAGGGTTTCGACAACATCAAGCGCGCCGTGCATGAGGTCTTCGCCTCGCTGTTCAACGACCGCGCCATCTCCTACCGGGTGCACCGTGGCTATGCCCACGAGAACGTGGCGCTCTCCGCCGGTATCCAGAAGATGGTGCGCTCCGAGACCGGCGCCGCGGGCGTGATGTTCACCCTGGACACCGAGTCTGGCTACCGCGATGCCGTCTTCGTCACCGCCTCCTGGGGGCTGGGCGAGACCGTGGTGCAGGGCGCGGTGAACCCCGACGAGTTCTATGTCCACAAGCCGACCCTGGCGGCGGGGCGCCCGGCGGTGTTGCGTCGCAACCTCGGCTCCAAGCTGATCAAGATGATCTACACCGACGACACCAGTGCCGGCAAGTCGGTGGAAACCGTCGATGTGCCGCTGGCCGACCGCGCGCGCTTCTGCATCGACGACGAGCAGATCATGGCGCTGGCCCGCCAGGCGATGACCATCGAGGAGCACTACGGCCGCCCCATGGACATCGAATGGGCGCTGGATGGCGACGATGGCGAACTCTACATCGTCCAGGCTCGTCCCGAGACCGTGGTCTCCCAGCAGGAGGGCGGCAAGCTCGAGCGTTTCCAGCTCAAGGAGAAGGGGCGCACCCTGGTGGTCGGCCGGGCCATCGGCCAGCGCATCGGCCGCGGTGCGGTCAAGGTGGTGTTCTCCCCGGATGACATGGAGAAGGTCAACTCCGGCGATGTGCTGGTCACCGACATGACCGACCCGGACTGGGAGCCGATCATGAAGCGCGCCTCGGCCATCGTCACCAATCGCGGCGGTCGCACCTGCCACGCGGCGATCATCGCCCGTGAACTGGGCATCCCGGCAGTGGTGGGCTGCGGTGATGCCACCGAGGCGCTGAACGACGGACGCGACGTTACCGTCTCCTGTGCCGAAGGCGACGCCGGGCACGTCTACGAAGGGCTGCTGGAATTCGATCGTCGCGTGACCAGCGTCGATGCCATGCCCGAGATCCCGTTCAAGATCATGATGAACGTCGGTAACCCGGATCGCGCCTTCAGCTTCGCCAGCCTGCCCAATGCCGGGGTCGGCCTGGCTCGCCTCGAGTTCATCATCAATCGCATGATCGGTGTGCACCCCAAGGCACTGCTCGAGTACGACACCCTGCCTGCCGACCTGCAGCAGACCATCGACCTGCGCACCGCCGGCTACAGCGACCCGGTGGAGTTCTACGTCGACAAGCTAGTCGAGGGCATTGCCACCCTGGCGGCCTCCTTCTATCCGCAGCCGGTCATCGTGCGCCTGTCGGACTTCAAGTCCAACGAGTACGAGAACCTGATCGGCGGCAAGCTCTACGAGCCGGGCGAAGAGAACCCCATGCTCGGGTTCCGGGGCGCTTCTCGCTACATCTCCGACACCTTCCGCCCCTGCTTCGAGCTGGAGTGCCGGGCGCTCAAGCGGGTGCGCGAGGTGATGGGGCTGGACAACGTCGAGATCATGGTGCCCTTCGTGCGTACCACCGAGGAGGCCAGCGAGGTGGTCGACCTGCTCGCCGCCAACGGCCTGGCTCGTGGTGAGCAGGGCCTCAGGGTGATCATGATGTGCGAGTTGCCGGCGAACGCCCTGCTGGCCGAGGAGTTCCTCGAGTACTTCGATGGTTTCTCCATCGGCTCCAACGACCTCACCCAGCTGACCCTGGGGCTGGATCGCGACTCCGGCATCGTCGCCCACCTCTTCGACGAGCGGAATCCGGCGGTGAAGAAGCTGCTGGCCATGGCCATCCAGGCCTGCCACGCCCAGGGCAAGTACATCGGCATCTGCGGTCAGGGACCCTCGGACCATCCGGATCTGGCCAAGTGGCTGATGGAGCAAGGGATCGACTCCGTGTCGCTCAATCCCGATGCGGTCCTCGAGACCTGGTTCATGCTGGCCGGCGAGACCCTGGGCTGACCCTGCATCCACTAACAGCAAGCAAGACACCCGGGCCTGTGCAGGGCAATCGCAGTTAGCCGAAGCGAGAGGCGCCGGGGACAGGTCGAAGGGGAGGTCCTACGCCAGGGATGGCGTCGGTAGCGCCCATGGAGGGGTTCACAGCGCCTCCCCGATGGTCCGACACTTCGGGGCCTGTCGCCGGAACAGTCTCGAGCATTACTTCCATCTGCGATAACCCTGCGGGCCTGCCCGCGTGTCTTGCTTTGTGCACTGCCCTTGCACGATGTCGGACTAGACTGATGGGACATGCCCCGACGAGGAGGTCTGCATGAAGACTCCGACCGCATTTTATTCCCTGTTGATGGCCGGCGCCCTTGGCCTGAGCCTTGTGGCGACCCCGCTGTTGGCACAGCCTGGCAACAGCCAGGGACAGCCCGGCAATAGCCAGGGCAAGGGTCAGGGTGGTGGTTCCTGGAAGGGGCAGGGCCAGCAGCATCCTGGCCAGAAGGGCCAGGGCAACCATCAAGCGCGAGACAGCGACGAGCGCGACCGCTACGAGGACCGTGACCGGATGCGCGACGGTTCTCGGGAGCGGGATCGGTATTACGATGAGGCAAGCCGGCCGCTGATCGACGAGCGCGAGATTCGCGAGATCTTCCGTAGCCGGCGCGAGGTTATCAGCCATGACGATCGCGATAGCCTGCCGCCCGGCATCCGCATGAACCTGGAGCGCGGTAAGCCCCTGCCTCCCGGCATCGCCAAGAAATTCGACGACCGCGTGCGGCGCGACCTGCCCTACTACCAGGGCTATGAATGGCGCCGAGTGGGCACCGACGCCGTGCTGGTCGACCTCACCAACGACGTCATCCGCGAAGTGATTCACGACATCCTGCGGTGATTGCCATCGCCGAGCACTCATCTGATCGGCGACCTTCAGAGTAAGTTTGCTGGCATTCGTCGGTTCGTATCAACCTGAAGGGTAAGGGCGATTCAGGCCCACAGGGCGGCGGGAATTTGGCAAGATAGTGCCTCCAACGAGCCGAAGGGGGATCTGCCGGGATGGCATACTTGCTGGTGATGGGGGGAATGGCGCTGTCCGTCCTCTTTACCCTGGCCTGGGGCCTGGTTTGCGTTTCGCGATGGCTGGCGGGCTGCCTGCCGGGCGCGGACCGCAAGCCGGCGCGACGCGCGGCGCGACCGTCGCCCAGCAGACCCAAGGCCGCTCCACGATCCAGGACTCGCAAGGCCGCACCAGCCAAGGCGCCCGCGAAACCCTGGTGGGTGACCCGCTGGCTCGCCCGCCAGCGTTCCCCGCTGCCCCTAGGGCTTCTGGCCCTTCTGCTCTATGGGGGCAGCCGCCTTGCCGAATACGGCATGGCCTTCCGGCCGCAGGCCGCCCCCGGCGAGTTCCATGGCCTGGTCAGCTCCCTGGGCTGGGGTGCCGCCGTACTGCTGACGCTCGCCGGCATGAATCTGCTCGCTCTCTGGCGTTGTCGCCAGCAGTGAGGGTGGCGACGACCCGACCGGACTCACCTATGCTGTCATGACCCCGATTCGAGACAAGGAGTCATGATCATGGCCATCCCCACCGCTTGGTACCGCTCGGCATCCCTGCTGTTGACCCTCTCTGCGTTGCTGTTGTCCTCGGCGGCCCTGGGCGAGGTGGATTTCCAGTACCAGCGCCCGGATATCGCGCCGGAGACGGGATCCGGCAGCGAGGAGAAGCCGGGCTGGGCCACTCAGCACTTCGCCGTGGCCGCCGCCAACCCCCTGGCCACCGATGCCGGCTACCAGATCCTCAAGGCGGGAGGCTCGGCCATCGATGCCGCCATCGCGGTGCAGATGGTGCTCACCCTGGTCGAACCCCAGTCCAGCGGTATCGGCGGTGGCTCCTTCCTGATGTATCACGACGGCGAGGAGGTCAAGGCATACGACGGTCGCGAGACCGCGCCGTCCTCGGTGGAGGAGGGGCTCTTCCTGGACGGGGAAGGCGAGCCCCTGGCGTTCATGGAGGCCGTGGCCAGCGGTCGTTCGGTCGGCGTGCCCGGTACCCTGCGTATGCTGGAACTGGCCCACGATGCCCATGGTCGTCTGCCCTGGGCCGAGCTCTTCGAGCCGGCCATCACCCTCGCCGACGAGGGGTTTCTCGTCAGCCACAGGCTCCATCACAGCATCGCCGCCACCGACGACCTGCGTGACGACGCCCGGGCGTCGGCCTTCTATTTCACCGAGGAAGGCGAACCGCTGCCGGAAGGGCACAGGCTCAAGAATCCGGCCCTGGCGGTGATTCTAGAGCGGATCGCCGAGCAGGACAGCTCGGCGCTGCACACCGGGAAGATCGCCGAGGACATCGTGTCGCGGGTGCAGAATCATCCCGCAATTACCGGCAGCCTTGGCCTCGAGGACCTGGCGACCTACACGGCGAAGGAGCGCGAGCCGCTCTGTACCGAGTGGCAGGCCTATCGGGTATGCGGCTTTCCACCGCCCTCCTCGGGCCACCTGACCGTGATGCAGATCCTCGGCACCCTGGAGCAGCTTCCTCCCATCGAGGTCAGCCTGGAAGACGATCTTCCCGATGTCGACTGGCTGCACCGCTTCCTCGAGGCCTCGCGGCTGGCATTCGCCGATCGCGGACGCTATATCGCCGACCCGGACTTCGTCGAGGCGCCCGGAGGCGACTGGTCGCTGATGCTCGCCCCGGACTACCTGTCCGAGCGTGCCGACCTGATCGAGGCGGGGCAGAGCATGGGCAGCGAAGGGGCCACGCCGGGCAACCCCGGTGCCCTGGCCACCACCTGGGCCGTGCAGCCCACGCAGCCGGAATACGGTACCAGCCACATCAGCATCGTCGACGAGCACGGCAACGCCCTGGCCATGACCAGTTCCATCGAACAGGCCTTCGGCGCGCGCATCCTTTCCGACGGGGGAACCGGCATGCCGGGGGGCTTCCTGCTCAACAACCAGCTGACCGATTTCTCCTTCACCCCCACGGATGACGAGGGCACACCGATCGCCAATCGGGTGGAGCCCGGCAAGCGGCCACGCTCAAGCATGAGCCCGACGCTGGTCTTCGACCGCGACAGCGACGAACTGGTGGCGAGCCTCGGCTCGCCGGGGGGCGCAGCCATCATCCACTATACCGCCCGCTCGCTGTTGGCGATGCTCGACTGGGGCCTGGATGCCCAGCGCGCAGTGGACCTGCCCCATGCCATCACCTTGGGAGGGACGGTCTACCTGGAGGAGGGACGCTTCCCGCCGGCCACCCTGCAGGCGCTGCGCGAGCGTGGCCACGAGGTCGAGGAGCGCGAGCTGACCAGCGGCCTGCAGGCGATCCAGCGGACCGATGAAGGCTTCTTCGGTGGCGCGGATCCGCGACGTGAAGGCGTGGTGATGGGGGAGTAAATGCGCCGTGGCGTAGGCCTGCCCCGTTAGTTCCTTAGCCAGTTGCGCAGCTTGACCAGCAGCAGGGCGCCGTCGCCCAGCCGGCGGCGCTCGGCGATCAGCTCGGCGAGCATGGCCGGCCGGTCGGTGATGATGGCATCCACCCCCAGATCGATCAGCTGGGACATCCGGGTGCGATCATTGATGGTCCAGGCATGCAGCTCGTAGTCGTAGTACCCGGCAAGGCGAATCTCCTCCTCGTCGATGCGGTTATGACGAAGGGCCAGGGCATCGAAGCCCTGGCGCTCCAGGCTGCCCGACATCACCAGCTGGGCCAGCAGGGAGGTACGCAACCGAGGCTCTCGTAATGTGGCCTCGCGCAGCAGCCAGGGCGACATGGCGGCGAAGAACATTTCCCTCATGATGTCCGGATCGCCGCAGGCCAGGGCGGTCACCCGATCCTCGGCGCGGTGCCGGCATGCGAGGCGTATTTCCCGCTCCGCTTCCAGGTCGTCGAGGACCGCCTCGACCAGCTCGAGTTCGCGCCCGGGGTCGGGCTTGAGCTCTATCATCAGGTTGGCGCGTCCACGCACCGTTGCCAGGACCTCGTCCAGCCCCGGAATCGGCTCGTCGATGAAGGAATCTCCGAACCAGCTCCCCACATCCACCTCGGCAAGCTCCGATCGCGTCAGGTTTCCGACCCGGCGGTTGTCGCCGGCCAACCGCCTGAGTGTCTCGTCATGGTAGAGGACGACTTCGCTGTCGGCGGTGAGACGCACGTCGATCTCGATGCCATCGGATCGGTCCCGAATGGCCTGTTCCACCGCGGCCATGGTGTTCTCCGGCGCCTTCAGCGAGCTGCCGCGGTGGGCGATGATGGCGACCTCGTCGCGGATCTCGAAGCGGTTGACGATCAACCACGCCTGGCCGATGGCGAACAGCACGACGGCGAGCTCGACGACCCAGGCCAGGCGGCCCGGGTGGGTGCCGGGCGGCGGTGGTTCGGGCCTCGGTTCGCGATGGGCCAGGTGCAGGTAGAGGCAGGTGGCCTGCAGGGCGTTGGCGGCGATGCCGGCGAAGGTGATGGCCAGGGCGATCAGCAGGTAGGCGGTGAGGTAGGCGAGCATGGCCGGCACCAGCACCGCATTGCGCTCGGGTAGCCCCCACAGCAGCGGCGTGACGATCCAGTCGAACAGTGCCGTGGCCAGTAGCGGCAGCGCGATGATGCCCAACAACAGTATGACCACCGCCACGGCGATTTGGTGCCCGCGGCCTCGGGTCAACTGTACGCTGCGTGCCAGGGCCGCCGGCGGCGAGAGCCCCTCCAGGGTCAGTGCCGGCAGGGCCAGGTGCCAGCGGACATAGAGGCTGCCAGCGAGTAGGATCCATATCAGTATCGGAACCAGGCCGCTGCCGAGGAAGGCCCACAAGGCAGGGGGGCGCACGTTCTGTACGAAGTAGGGATCCAGGCCACCCAGGAAGAAGGCATGGAGCCAGGCCAGGCTGAGGGCCAGCGGAACCATCAGCAGCAACTGGGCCCCCACCTGGAGCACTACCAGGCCGCTGATGGCCGGCAGCCGGCGCAGCGTGGCCCAGAGTGCCTCGAAGGCCAGGCGCACATGGTGGTCCCGGGGGCGTACCGCCACCAGGATCATGCCGGATTGCTGCAGGTAGAGTACCAGGAAGGTCAGGCCCACGGCGGCCAGTAGCCAGAGCAGGCCACCGGGGCTCATCAGCAGCTCGATCAGCTCGTTGTTGGTGATCACCGGACGCCCGAACTGGGCAAGCAGGCCCGAGAGGGTCCAGCCCACGGCCGGCAGCAGCAGGCTTGAGGCCAGCAGCGTGAAGAAGAGGTGATAGGCGATCAGCGGGCGCAGATGCTCGCGCAGGGTGCGCAGTACATCGCCGCTCAGTCGTGGCAGGGGTAGCATGGAAAGGCGCGTGACAGGAGCATGACATCAGAGTGACAGCACTTGCCCGCCACGGGCAAGTGCCTGTTATCGCAGGCCTCGGCGCGGTTCAGCGCTCCAGGTCCAACGGCTCGTCGGCAATCAGGATGCCGTTGTTGTCGGCATACAGCCATTGGCCTGGCGACAGGGTGACGCCGGCGAAGCTGACTGGGATGTCGCGTTGTCCCTCGCCGCGCTTCTCGCTCTTGCGTGGATGGGCCCCCAAGGCCTGGATGCCGAGCTCGGTCTCGGCCAGTATGTCGACGTCACGCACGCAGCCGTACATCAGCACGCCGGCCCAGCCATGACCGGCGGCCTGTTCGGCCAGCATGTCGCCCAGCATCGCGCAGCGGGTGGAGCCGCCGGCATCGACGACCAGCACGGCGCCGTCGCCGGGCTCGGCCACCGCCTGCTTGACCAGGGAGTTGTCCTCGAAGCACTTGACGGTGCGAATCGGGCCGGCAAAGGCCTCGAGGCCACCGACGTTGACGAAGATCGGATCGAGCACCTGTACCTCGGGGTAAGCGTCGCAGATGTCCGGCGTGCTGATATGGCTCAAGGTGAGGCTCCTCGTGACGTGGGTGATAGAACAATGATGCCACGGCTCGCAAAGAACGAAAGTCCCTTTTGGTCAAGGCTTCTGCAGTTTCGAAGGGAGAGGCTTATTGCCTTATCAGCCTCGAGCGGTAGAACTATCTGCGAAAGTCCTGTCCTTTGTCCTTCTGGTGAAAAAGCCGGTCTGGACGGAGTGGAAACAAAAAAGCGCCCCAATCGGGGCGCTTCGTTCATCGGCTCCGGCCGCCGCGAATGGTGGCCTTCGATGTTGCGAGCATCGGAGTCGAACCCTAGGTTACCAGAAAATAGGGATATCAGGCTTCCTGCGCGATCGGAATCACGTTGGACGCGGCGTTCTGATATTCCTCGATCTCGTGGAAGTTCATGTAGCGGTAGATCTCGCCGGCCATGGCGTCGAACTCGCCCATATAGCGACGGTATTCATCGACGCTGGGTAGGCGGCCTTCCACGGCGGCCACGGCCGCCAGTTCGGCGGAGGCGAGGTAGACGTTGGCCCCGTCACCCAGGCGGTTGGGGAAGTTGCGGGTCGAGGTGGAGACCACCGTGCTCTTGGCGGCGACGCGAGCCTGGTTGCCCATGCACAGCGAGCAGCCCGGCATCTCCATGCGTGCCCCGGCGCGGCCATAGATGCCGTAGTAGCCTTCCTCGGTCAGCTGGTGCTGGTCCATCTTGGTCGGCGGGGCCAGCCACAGGCGGGTCTTCAGGCTGCCGGCCGGCTGCTTCTCGAGCAGCTTGCCCGCGGCGCGGAAGTGGCCGATGTTGGTCATGCACGAACCGATGAAGACTTCGTCGATCTTCTGACCGGCGACGTCGGACAGCAGGCGGGCGTCGTCCGGATCGTTGGGAGCGCAGAGTACCGGCTCCTTGAGTTCCTCGAGATCGATCTCGATGACCTCGGCGTAGTCGGCGTCCTGGTCGGCGCGCATCAGGCTCGGATTGGCCAGCCACTCCTCCATGCCCTGGATGCGCCGCTCGATGGTACGACGGTCGCCGTAGCCGTTGGCGATCATCCACTTGAGCAGGGTGATGTTGGACTTAAGGTACTCGGTTACGCTCTCCTCGGACAGGGTGATGGTGCAGCCCGCGGCAGAGCGCTCGGCGGAGGCGTCGGAGAGCTCGAAGGCCTGTTCGACGGTAAGCTCCTCGAGGCCCTCGATCTCCAGCACGCGACCCGAGAAGGCGTTCTTCTTGCCGGACTTCTCGACGGTCAGCAGGCCCTGCTGGATGGCGTAGTAGGGGATGGCGTGGACCAGGTCACGCAGGGTGACGCCCGGCTGACGCTTGCCCTTGAAACGCACCAGCACCGATTCCGGCATGTCCAGCGGCATCACGCCGGTGGCGGCGGCGAAGGCGACGAGGCCCGAGCCGGCCGGGAAGGAGATGCCCAGCGGGAAGCGGGTGTGGGAGTCGCCGCCGGTGCCGACCGTATCAGGCAGCAGCATGCGGTTCAGCCAGCTGTGGATGATGCCGTCGCCCGGGCGCAGCGAGACGCCGCCGCGGTTCATGATGAAGTCGGGCAGGGTGTGGTGAGTGTCCACGTCCACCGGCTTGGGATAGGCAGCGGTGTGGCAGAAGGATTGCATCACCAGGTCGGCCTGGAAGCCCAGGCAGGCGAGGTCCTTGAGCTCGTCGCGGGTCATCGGGCCGGTGGTGTCCTGGGAGCCCACGGTAGCCATCTTCGGCTCGCAGTACATGCCGGGACGCACGCCCTCCAGGCCGCAGGCCTTGCCGACCATCTTCTGGGCCAGGGTGAAGCCCTTGCCGGTGTCCTTGGGCTGCTCGGGCAGACGGAAGACGTCGGAGGCGGGCAGGCCCAGGGATTCGCGCGCCTTGGTGGTCAGGCCGCGGCCGATGATCAGCGGGATACGGCCGCCGGCGCGTACCTCGTCGAGGATCAGTTGGGTCTTGAGCTCGAAGGTGGTGAGCACCTCATCGGTGCCGTGCTTGCACACCTTGCCTGCGTAGGGGTAGACGTCGATGACGTCGCCCATCTCGAGCTTGGAGACGTCCATCTCCACGGGCAGGGCGCCGGAATCTTCCATGGTGTTGAAGAAGATCGGCGCGATCTTGCCGCCGAAGCAGAAACCGCCGGCGCGCTTGTTGGGCACGTTGGGGATGTCGTCGCCGAAGAACCACAGCACGGAGTTGGTGGCAGACTTGCGCGAGGAGCCGGTGCCGACCACGTCGCCCACATAGGCGACCGGGAAGCCCTTGGCCTTGACGTCCTCGATCTGCTTGAGCGGACCCTTGACGCCCGGCTGTTCCGGCTCGATGCCATCGCGCTCGTTCTTGAGCATGGCGTTGGCATGCACTGGGATGTCGGGACGCGACCAGGCATCCGGCGCGGGGGAGAGGTCGTCGGTGTTGGTCTCGCCGGGCACCTTGAAGACGCTCAGGGTGATCTTCTCGTCCAGCGCGGGCTTGGAGAGGAACCACTCGGCCTCGGCCCAGGATTGGATGACGTCCTTGGCCACGGCGTTGCCGGCCTTGGCACGCTCTTCCACGTCGTGGAAGGCATCGAACATCAGCAGGGTGTGCTTGAGCTGCTCACCCACTTCCTTAGCGAGCTCTGGGTCGTCGAGCAACTCGACCAGGGAGACGATGTTGTAGCCGCCCTGCATGGTGCCCAGCAGCTTCACCGCATGCACCTTGTCGATCAGCGGGGACTCGGCCTCGCCCTTGGCGATGGCGGTGAGGAAGCCGGCCTTGACGTAGGCCGCCTCGTCGACGCCGGGGGGAACGCGATTGGTGAGCAGGTCGAGGATGAACTCTTCCTCGCCGGCGGGCGGATTCTTCAGCAGCTCGACCAGTGCGGCGACTTGCTCGGCGTTCAGCGGCTTCGGCGGCACGCCCTCGGCGGCGCGCTCCTCGACATGTTGGCGATAGGCTTCAAGCACGTTGGGGCCCTCATCGGTGGTGGTGGCCGAAACCGGCAGACCTTGTCACGCTTCGACGAGTCGAGCATCGATGACAGGCACGCTTCGGCGCGGAAAACGTCTGGCAGACCTTTTCTTGTTACCAGGGTGTCAGCGGTGCCGCGATCATAGAGGAAACTGTCGACAATGTTAAGGTTGGCCCGTGATCCCGGCCTTGAACTTTGGTCGGCGGCAACTCGGGATGCCACCTCGGCATTCCCCGCGTTACCATGACGCTCTATCAACGCACGTTAACGTCAACGGGAGGGGCATGAGAGAGCGCATCACCTCGCCGTGTGTCGGCCTCTGTTCGACCACCCTGGGCGACCGCGTGTGCCGTGGCTGTCAGCGCATCGACAGCGAGATCCGCGACTGGCCGGCCCTGTCCGGCGAGCAGCGACACCGCTGCATGGTCGAGCTGGACCGGTTGCGGGCCGAGGTTGCCGGTCGCTACCTGGTGGTCGTGGACCCCGACAGCCTGGAGGCCCAGCTGCGCCGCCACCGTATCCGCTATCGGGATGCGCAACCGCCGCTGTCCCGCGCCGTGGAGCTGTTGCGGGTGGGGCGTGGCCGCATTCGCGACCTGTCGCGCTACGGGCTGGCCGGTCGCGACGAAGGGGACGTCACAACGCTCCATGGGCGCATCACCGCCGACCTGCTGGCCGCCGCCGAGCGGCGACAGGCAGTGCTCCCCGCCCCCCTTGACCTGCCGACACTGGACCCATGATGCCCCCGATGCCGACCCTCAAGACGACCGATTGCCGGGACCTGCTGCCTGCCGAGCTGCTGGCATTCCTGCCCTGTGCTACGCCGGATGCTTGGGTGGCCTGGGCACTGGCCAATCCCGAGCTGTTGCTGATCGACCACGCCCAGTGCGAGAAGAAGGCGGCCTCCACGGCCATGAGCCTGCTCTACCGCTATGTGGACCAGCCGCTGCTACTGGCCAAGATGTCGCAGCTGGCCAGGGAGGAGTTGCTGCACTTCGAGCAGGTCGTCAAGCTGATGGAGGCGCGGGGTATCGTCTATCGCCCTATCAGTGCCTCGCGCTATGCCGAGGGGCTGCGACGCCACGTGCGGGGTCAGGAGCCGGAGCGCCTGGTGGATATCCTAATCATCGGGGCGCTGATCGAGGCGCGCAGCTGCGAGCGCTTTGCCCGCCTGATTCCGCATCTGGATGATGAACTTGCCAAGTTCTATCGCAGTCTGGTTAAGTCGGAAGGTCGCCATTTCGAGGATTATCTGATGCTGGCGCGCCGCCTGGCCCCGGCCCCCATCGATGCGCGTATCGCCTTCTTCTCCGATCGCGAGGCCGAGCTGGTCACCATGCCGGACACGGCCTTTCGTTTTCACAGCGGCGTGCCGGCCTGAGGCCATCACTTCCGCCATGCAGGAATGATCACCATGCGGGATGCTGCCGACGACGTACACGACAACGAGCGGGACCACCTGGCGCTCTTCGGCCACTTTTCACTGAGTCTGGGCGATGATGTCCTGACCCAGTTCAGTTACGACAAGGTCAAGGCGCTGCTGGTCTACCTGTTGCTCCACGACCAGCCGGTCAGCCGCGCCACCCTGGCCGAACTGCTGTGGCCCGATCAGGGCCTGTCGTCGGGGCGCACCAACCTGCGCCATGCCCTGCACTGCCTGCGTCAGTCACTGGGTGACGAAGCCGAACGCGTGCTGTCGGTGTCTCGTCAGACCATTGCCTTTCGTCTTCCGGAGAGCTGGCACTTCGACATGCACCGACTGCAGGCCCTGCTGGAGGGACCCGTCGACGTGGCCACGCTGGAGTCGGTGCTGGCCTGCTACCGAGGCGATCTCGCCGAGGAGCTGCATATCGCCAGCTGTGCCGAGTACCAGCGTTGGCTGGTGCAGGTGCGCAACGAGTGGCGCCAGCGGGTGATCCGTTTCGCCGAGAGTGTCCTGGAGCGTCAGGAACCGCTGCCGGGCGGTGTACTGGAGTCACTGGTCAGCCGATTTTCCGGCTATGGCCCCTTCCATGAACGCCTGGTGCGCCAGCTGGCCGAGCAGGGCCAACTGGCCGCCGCCCACGAGCAGTACAACGCCTATCTGCAGCTGCTGGCGCTCTCCGGCCAGCAGCCGGAGCCCTCCTTTCTGCAATTGGCCCGCTTCTGGTCCGATGTCCAGACCGAAGGGGTACACCTCGGCCCCAACGGCGCCTTCTCACGCACTCTGGCCATGGACAGTGCGCCCCTGCGCGAGGATGAGATCGAACAGCGCCAGCTCTCGGTGATGGCCATTCGCCTGCGGCTCAAGGCTGACCTATCGGCACGCGCCGATGCCTGTGCCTGCCTGGCGCTGCAGGTCGAGCTGATGCGTTGGCTCGAGCAGCAGTGTCACCACCTCGGGGGCTTCTGGCTGCCGGGGGCGACGGGCGGCCTGGGCCTGGCCTGCTTCGGTACCCATGGCCCGGCGCATCAGCTGGCCGAGCTGGTGGCGCTCTACGAGCACTGTCGACGCGTATTGCCCGAGGAGTCTCTTCGCCACTGGAGCGGAGAGGGCGAACCACCGCGCATCGAGCTGGCCGCCGGCCTGGACAGTGGCCGGGTGGTCTACCTGCCCGAACGCCACCTGGTCGACCCGCTCGGTCAGGTGACCCAGGGCTCCCTCGACCTGATGAGCGCCGCCGAAGGCAGCGAGCTGGTCATTTCCCAGGACGCCAGCCAGCATATGCCGCCGGCCCTCGACCTTCAGCCGAGGCTCTCCACTCGGCTGGTGGCCAGCGACGGGCGCGTGCGCCTGCGGGCGCTCGTCCTCGGCACGAACGAGGGTGGGCGCGAGGCGCCTCCGCCCAGCCTGGTGGGTCGCGAGGGGTCCCTACGCACCCTGCGTGATGCCCTCGCTCGGGCCGGCATCGGCCTGCGGCAGAGCGTGCTGGTGCGGGGGCCGTCGGGACTCGGCAAGTCGGCGCTGCTGGTGGGCTTTCGCCAGCTCGAGCAGAGTCGCGAGGCGGCGATCTGCTGGCAGCCCACTACCCGACTCTCCGTCCAGGAGCCCTATGGGGTGGCGCGACAGCTGCTGCGCTGGCACTTCGGGGGGCGCATCGATTCTGAGGCGCTGTCGGAGCTTCTGGCCGGCGATGATGCCGTGGCCCCCAATGCCGATCACCGCCTGTTGCTGGAGGAGGCGCTCGGTGTGCTCGAGCCCCGCGAGATGGCGGTTCTGGCCCAGAGCGGTGAGGCCGTCGAGCTGGTCGTGGGGCTGGTCCATCGCCTGATCCGCGAACTGTCCCGCGAGCGTACCCTGGTGTTGATGATCGACGACCTGCAGTGGCTCGACGAGCCCTCCTTCAAGGTGCTGGCAGGGCTTCAGGCGCGGCTGCCGATCAACACTCCCTTCCTGCTGGTGGCCAGCCACCACGGTCGAGAAGCGTTGCCGGCAAAGCTGCACTGGGACCAGCAGATTTCCTTGGGCCGGCTGGACGCCATGCAGTCCTCGCGTCTGCTCTCCCAATTGGCGCGTCGCTACCGCATCCACTTGAGCCCACGGCTGCGCGGCCAGATCATCGAGCGCTGCGATGGCGTTCCGCTCTACCTTCAGGAGATCTGCCGGCGGGTGGACATGGATCGCCGAGAAGGGCGCAGCGTTCAGCTCGACGAGCTGCCCCGTGGCCTGCTGGGGCTGCTGGCCAGCCGCATCGACCAGCTCGACAGCGACCGCGAGGTGGCCCACGTGGCGGCCGTGCTCGGACGCCGCTTTCGTCTCGACTTCCTGGCCGAATGCAGTGGCTGGGAGATGAGCCGCCTGGCACCGGCGCTGGAACAGATGCGACGGCTTGAGATCATCGAGCCGGCCGAGGGCGAGGAGGGCGAGCGCGAATATCAGTTCACCCACCAGTTGCTGCAGGAAGCCGCCTATCTCTCCTGCCCCCGGGACGTGCGCGTCAGCATCCACCGTCAGGTGGTCAGCCTGATCGAGGAGCGCTTTCCCATGTGGATCAGTCGCCATCCCGGCGACTTCGCCACCCACCTGCGGCGCAGCGGCCACTATGCTCGTGGTGCACGCTACTTCGAGCTGGCTGCCCGTGAGGCCCTCAAGGTCAGCGCCAACCGCACGGCGCTGAAGATGGCCGACTTCGGTCTGGCCAGCCTGCGCCATGTCGAGGGTCAGGCCGAGCGCGAGATCAGCCTGCTCACCGTGCGCGGTCAGGCCGCCTTCACCCTGGAGGGACACGGCTCGCCTACCGCCCACGAGAGCTTTGTGCGGGCCCGGGAACTTCTCGCCCAGGAAGAGGCCGGTCTGGACGAGGGCGGAGATCTGGAGCAGGCCTTCCTGGTCCAGTGGGGCCTCTGGGTGGGCTGCAGCCAGCGCCATGCCCATGCCGATGCCTTCTCGCTGGCCTCGCGCCTGGCAGGCCTCGCCGCTCGTCTAGAAGATCCCCGCTACCAGCGCCTGGCCGACTACGCACGCGCCAGCTGCGAATACTGGGCCGGACGCATCTCCCAGGCCTATGACCATCTGGAGGAGATCGACCCGCTCAATGTCCCGATGATGATCGAGTGGTTGCCGTTCTCCGACCATCCCCAGGTCGCGGCCGCCTGCTTCCAGGGCTGGACACTCTGTCTGCGGGGCGACTACCGGCGTGCCGAGCGTCAGGTGGAATCGGCCATCCGGCTGGCCGAACGCATCGGCCACCCCGGCAGCCTGGCGATGGCGCTGATGTATGCCGCAGCCCTCTATCGCCAACTGGGCCATGTGCACCTGGCCACCATGCGGGCCGAACGGGCGTTCGAGCTGACCGGCACCCCCGACCTGCATCTCTGGCAGGTGGCCTCGCGCATCGTGCTGGGATGGCAGCGGGCCCTGGCCGGTGACCGTGACGGACTGGCCCAGATCGAGTCGGCCCAGGAGGAGCTGGCCGAGGTTACCGGGCGAGACCCTTACCAGCGTCCGGCGCTGTGGTACGTGGATGCCTGTCTGGCCCTGGGAGAGCTTTCCCGTGCCGAGGACTACCTCGACCAGTGCCTGATGATCGCCCGTGAGCGCACCACCCTGTTCGTCCCGGAACTGGCCGTGCATCTGGCAAGCGTCCGGCAGCGCCTGGGGCACTCCCACGAGGAGGTCAGGAACCTCGCCGAGCAGGCACTGGTGCAGGCACGGGAGGATGGCAACCTCCACCAGCAGCTCGCCGCCCTGGAGCTCTGGCTGATGCTCATCGATCCCTGTGATGAGGTGTCTCGGGAGGAGTTTCGAACCTTGCTGGACGAGGTGAGCCACAGCGATGCGCCGGTCCTGATGCGCTGGCGAACCCTGCTGGACCGGCGGCTGCCCCGTGCCGCGGATCTCTCCTCCTGAGATTCGGATACGCAATTCGCTGACGTTAACGGCGCCCCCTGGAGGGCGCCGTTAACGTCGGGAGGCGAGGGCGTCAGGTGGCCAACTCCAAGGCCTCAATGCGCCTGAGCGCCTCTTCGCGCCGCTCGCCGCACAGCTCGGGGTCGTAATCGAAGCGCGTGCACACTCCGGGACGGCGCGGATCACCGAACAGCCGGCAGAGATTGGCATCATCGAGCTGTATGCAGCGCATGCCCGCCGGTTTACCGTCAGGCATGCCCGGAATCGGCGAGCTGATCGAGGGAGCGATACAGCAGGCGCCGCATCCGGGACGGCAGGCGTCTGTCATGGCGTTGCCCTGGGCGGAAGATTCGAAAAGGCACAGTCTACGTGATGCCGCCTCGTCGCGAAAACACCAGGGCTCTTGCACATAGATCTATCTGCTCGAGGCTGATCCGGCGATAAGCCTACGAGGAGGCGCTTTAAAACCCATCCTTGGGCGCTACCGACGCCCTCCATGGCGTAGGACCTCCTCTTCGGCTTGTCCCCGGCGTCTCTCGTTGTGCCTAACTGCGATAGCCCTGGCGAAAACATTTGACAGCTCGGCGCCAGGCGCTCGGCGCTGTTATACTCCTGCTCCCTTCACACCCTGCGCCGCTGCGCGCCATCGTCCTGACAACGGTGACCCCAGATGAAAGCTCCCGAACTGCTCTCCCCGGCGGGGACGTTCAAGAACATGCGCTATGCCTTCGCCTACGGGGCGGATGCCGTCTATGCCGGCCAGCCGCGCTACTCGCTGCGCGTGCGCAACAACGACTTCAAGATCGACAACCTGCACCGTGGCATCGCCTATGCCCACGAGCGGGGCAAGCAGTTCTATGTGGCCTCGAACATCGCACCGCACAACAGCAAGTTGAAGACCTACCTGCGCGACATGGAGCCAGTGATCGAGGCGGGGCCGGATGCGCTGATCATGTCCGACCCGGGCCTGATCATGATGGTCCGCGAGCGCTGGCCGGACCAGGTCATCCACCTCTCGGTGCAATCCAACGTGGTCAACTGGGCCGCGGCGAAGTTCTGGCAGCAGCAGGGCATCAGCCGCATCATCCTTTCGCGTGAGCTGTCGTTGGCGGAGATCGCCGAGATACGCGCCGAATGCCCGGAACTGGAGATCGAGACCTTCGTCCACGGCGCGCTGTGTATCGCCTACTCCGGGCGCTGCCTGCTCTCAGGCTACTTCAACCATCGCGACCCCAACCAGGGCACCTGCACCAACGCCTGCCGCTGGAAGTACAACACCGTGGCCGCCGCCCACGACGAGACCGGCGACCTGGTGCCGGCCAACTCCGCCCGCGCGCATGCGGGCAGCGGCATCTGGACGCCGGAAGGTCAGGGAGGGCTTATCGCCTCCGGCGGCGGCAGTGCCGAGGTTGCCAGTACCGCTACCGCCGGCGGCGTGGAGGGTCAGGACGAGCTCTCGGCCTTGATCGAGGATCGCTCCCGGCCCGGTGAGCTGATGCCGGTGTTCGAGGACGAGCACGGTACCTATATCATGAACTCCAAGGACCTGCGTGCCGTCCAGCATGTGCCGCGGCTCACCGAGATGGGTGTGACGTCGTTGAAGATCGAGGGTCGCACCAAGTCCCACTACTATGTGGCGCGTACTGCCCAGGTCTATCGCCGGGCCATCGATGACGCCGTGGCCGGCCGGCCCTTCGACATGCGCCTGATGGACGAACTCGACAACCTGGCCAACCGTGGTTATACGGAGGGCTTCTATCGTCGTCACGTCCACGACGAATACCAGAACTACGAGCAGGGCAATTCGGTGGGTGTCCACCAGCAGTTCGTCGGCGAGGTCACCGGCTACGACCCGGACCGCGGTGTACTCCAGATCGACGTCAAGAACCGCTTCGAGGTGGGCGACGGCATGGAATTGATGCTGCCCGGCGGCAACCGTCGCTTCGTGCTCGAGCATATCGAGAACCGGCGCGGCGAATCCGTGGGGGCGGCACCGGGTTCGGGCCATGTGGTACGCATCCCTGTGCCGGGTGAAGCCATCGCGCCGGAGCGCATCGAGTTCGCGCTGCTGATGCGTGATCTCTGACCCGGCAGAATTATCGCAGTTACGTACGGTGAGAGGCGTTGGGGACAAGCCGAAGAGGAGGTCCTACGCCACGGATGGCGTCGGTAGCGCCCAAGGACGGGTTCACAGCGCCTCCTCGCAGGCTTTTCCCCAGATTAGCCTCGGAGTTATGTGCAATAGTCTTGGCTGACCCGGACGGCGGCTGGACATCCAGGGTTGCCGGCGACATTGTGGACATCGATTGATCATCGAACAGGGAGCGGCATGGCCACTATCGAACACAGCGCGATTCTCAAGGCACCTCCCGAGCGGGTCTTCGCCCTGCTCGAACGGGTCGAGGACTTTGCCGATTACTCCGACCTGATCCAGGCCATCGAGCCACTGGGGAAGGACCGCTATCGCTGGCATGTCCACGCGGTCGGCATGGACTGGACCTTCGATGTGGAGATTACCGAGTCGCGAGCGCCGGAGGTGCTGGCCTGGGAATCGCTGGACGGGGTGCACAACCGGGGCTGCTATCGCCTCAGGCCTGTACCAGAGGGCACCGAAGTGGCTCTGACACTGACCTATGCCATCCGCAACCGGCTGCTGGAGAAGGCCGTCAACCGCGCTGCCCGTCCTCTGGTCAGCAAGGTCAGCCGCCAGATCCTGGAGCGGGTCGAGGCGAAGCTATGAGCTCGACGACCGTGATCGATAAAAACAACCAGCGGCCCGTCTTACTGCCGCCTTTCGGGAGGGCTATGCTGGGGTGAACAAGCCGTCGGCTTGTGCGAGGGTCTCCCCATGATCAATGGCTTGTTCTGGTGTCTTGCCGCTCTGGCGGGACAGCTTTGGGTGCTGCATCTCGTGGATTGCCGTGTGGCGTCCATGCCAAGCTTGCTGTCCGAGTCAGGGCGGCTGCCGCAAGATCCGCCTGCTTCCGATACGCCTCCGAGTGGGCCCCCTTCGGTGACTTGAATCCGTCGACCTGAATCCTGGGGCTGAGGCATTGCTGCTCACTCAGCCCTTGCGCAGCGAGGCGTCGAGATGGTCGACCACTTCGGCCCAGTCGGCGTCTTCCTCGAGGGCCTCGCGCAGGAACTCCGCCTGGCCTTCGTTCCAGCAGGGCGCCTCGTGCAGGGGGATTTCCTCGGGAATGGGGGCATGGCGCTCGATGAAGCGCTTGATCGCTTCGGGATCCGAGGCGAGGCCGAGCTGCTCGAAGAGTTCGGTGAAGGGGTGGTCTGGGTGTTCCATGACGTAGCTCCTGCTGTCCTGTCGAGAAACACCCACCTTAGCGACTTCAGAGACGACGTGCTAGACGTCCGTCAACGCTGCAGGCAATGCCTTAACGCTCACCGGCGAGTGGCGTAAGAAACCGCCGTCGTCGATCACTTTCCGTTAGCGGCAGGGCCAGCAGGTGGGCCAGCTTGGTGAAGGTGGCCTCCGGGGTCATGTCATCGGCCGAGAGCACCCCGGCATCGTTCAGCCCTTGTCCCGCAGCGTAGCTGCCGAAGGTCACCGGGCCGTAGGGACACTGGCTGAGGGCCGCCAGCAGCTTGCCCTCGCCGCTCGCTCGGGCGAGCGCCCCGACCAGAGCCGGGTCGTTGGGCAGGTTGCCGCCTCCCCATACCTCGAGCATGGCGCCGTTGACCCGGTCGTCCCGCAACCAGGCCTCCAGTTGCCAGGCCTGCATGCCCGGCCAGAGGGCGAGGCGAATGACACTCCCCGGGGGCATTGCCGAATAGTCGGCCAGCTCGAAGCGCGGGGCTCCCCGCTGGTGATCTGCCAGGCCGCGTCCCGGATAGAGCACGATATCCTCGTCGACCCGCTCGCCGAGCAGTGGCTGGTTGGGGCTGGTGAAGGCGTTGGCCTCCCGGGTCTGCCACTTGCGGGAACGGCACCCTCGCAGCAGGCGGCCGGCGAAGCAGATCGCCACTTCCTGCAGGCGGGGGATGACCGCGAAGCGCAGGGCATCCTCGACATTGGCCACAGCATCGCTGTCTTCTGCCTCCAGAGGCCGCATGGCACCGGTAAGGATCACCGGGCGGTCGAGTCCCAGCAACTGGAAGGCCAGGCTCGAGGCCGTCCAGGCCAGGGTGTCGGTGCCGTGCAGGATGACGATCCCGGCATGCTGCCGGTAATGGCGCGCCACCAGGAGGGCGAGTCGCTGCCAGTCATCGGGCGTGGCATTGCTGGAATCGATGGGGCGGTCTGTCTCGAGTACCTCGAAGGTCGGCAGACTCGCCTGGCGTCCCGGGGGCAGGTCGGCCAGGGCCCTGCGCAGGCGTTCCTCGATGTTGCGGCCCGGAACCAGGCCGCGGGAGGACTCGACCATGCCCAGGGTGCCGCCGGTGTAGATCACCAGAACGGGAAGTTCAGCGGAAACCTGGGCGTGCATAGGGGCTCCAGTCGGTGGTGGATCGGGAACGAGAAGGCGCCATGATACCGGTTCGCCGAGAGGCGGCAATATGGGCTCAGGGTCGTCAGTAGGCCGGGTGGACGATGACCCGCTAGCGGGTGACTAGCCGTCCCTCGTCGTCGATCTCCAGGCGTCGGTTGCGACCGGCGAGCAGGGCGAAGCCCATACTGACGGCGATGATGCCGAGCAGCACCAGGGTCAGTACGGTCAGCCCCACCTCGAACTGCAGCATCACGCCGATGGCCAGCGGTCCCATGGCGGCCAGGGTGTAACCGCCCCCCTGGACCAGCCCCGAGAGCTTGCCGGCGAGGCGCGAGGTGGCGGTTCGCAGCACGATCAGGGTGAGAGCGAGGCTGAAGCCGCCACCCTGGCCGAGGCCGAGCAGCACGACGCCGGGCCAGCGCCAGGCCGCCGGTCCCTGCAGCAGCAGCCAGAAGCCGGCGGCGACCAGGCCCAGCACGATCAGCAGGGCAGGACGCTGGTCGCGGCCCAGCCGTGCCAGCCAGGGCGCCGAAAGGGCCGAGACCAGCTGCACCATCACCGACGCACCCATCATCCAGCCGGCCTCCGCCTCGCTGAATCCCCGTGCCATCAGCAGGGTGGGCAGCCAGCCGAAGACGATGTAGGCCAGCGACGACTGGCTGCCCATGAACAGCATAACCTGCCAGGCCAACGGCTGGCTCAGCAACTCGCGGATGGACCCGCTGCTCCCGGGCAGGCTCGTGGTGGCATCATGGCGCGGCATCAGGACCTGCCAGGCCACCAGGGCTATCAGCGCCAGCAGGGCCCAACTGGCCAGTCCGGCCGGCCAGCCTCCCAGGGTCTCGGCCAGGGGAATGCTGAGGCCTGCGCCCAGGGCGCCGCCGAGGCAGAGTGCCATGGTATAGACGCCGGTCATCAAGTCGGCTCCGGCCGGCAGCTCGCGCTTGACCAGGGCCGGCAGCAGGGTGCCGGCAACGCCGATGGCGGCCCCCACCATCAGGGTGCCGGCAAATAGCGCGACGACGGCTGGCACGCCACGCAGCAGCAGGCCGCCGGCCAGCAGCAGCAGGGCGGCGGCCAGGGTGTTCTCGGGGCCGAAGCGCTTGGCCAGCCAGGGGGCCAGCGGAGCGAAGACTCCCAGGCAGAGTACCGGTAGGGTAGTCAGGGCACCGATGGCCAGCGCCGAGAGCCCGGTATCCTGCTGGATGCGAGTGAGTACCGGCGCCAGGGTGGAGAGGGCAGGGCGCAGGTTGAGCCCCACCAGTACCATCAGGCCGATGAACAGCGCCAACTGGCGGGCTGCGGGCCGAGATGCCTCAGTGCCGCTCATCATCGCGCCGCTCGCCTCGGGTCGTGGGTCGGATGACGCGACGCTCGTCCCGGTGCTTGGTGGTCAGGGGGTGGTCCTCGAGTTCGTTGTCCGCACGGAAGGTAACCCCGCCTTGGTGCGGCTTCTCGCGCGCCACGCGCCCGCGGATGCCGGAGACATCCTCGCTGCTGACCAGGCCCGGCCCGTGGAGATTGCTTTCCTGCTCGGCGACCAGCCTGCCCTCGAAGCCCCAGCAGCGCTGGGGCACCTGGGAGACTCGCCAGAGGCGCCCATGCCAATGGGCCTGGCCGTCATCGGTCAGCGTCAGGTCGTCCAGCGGCACCAGGGCGGCGAACAGCCGAGTATTGAGCACCAGGCCACCGCCGGCCAGGCGTACGCCGCCCTGGAACTGGCCCTGTGCGAGGGCCGCGAGTATCGCCTTGCGACTGCTCTGGCTTTCGAGGGTGCCCTGGCCACAGAGGTGCAGCAGGCCATCATCGACCTGCTTGATGACCCAGACCTCCACGGGGGACTTGCCGAACAGCTTCTTGAACATGGTGCCGCGCTTACTGCATATGGCGACGCAGGTCGCCTCGCACCGCGTCGAGCAGGGTGATGAAGCGAGTGTCACGGTTGCCGTCGATGCGATCGACACGTACCACGCTGCTCATGCCGCGGTCGATGTTCAACTGGTCGAAGATCTCCAGGGTGACCTTTTCTGCCGGCTGGCTGCCGGGCTCGATGCGGCCTTCCTCGAGGGTGAAGGTGGTCAGCAGGGTGGCACGCACGCGCGTCGAGCCGCCCTCCGCCAGCACCCGGCGCACGAACAGCCAGCCCTCGCAGGCCAGCGCCGTGTCGTCGTGGTCACGCAGGAAGAGGGTGCGATAGCTGGCACCCTCGCTGGCGGCCTTGGCCGCCATGCTGCGGTAGGCCTCGGTCATGCGCGTCGACGATACCTTCGATTCTTCGAGCCGCTGGCGGGCGCCGTGATGTTCACGATCCAGCCGGGCCTGCTGCTGGAAGGTCAGCCAGCGTCGGTAGCCGGAGACGAGATTCTTTTCATCCATGGAAGTGTCCTGCCTTGGATGGTGGAAGGGGGGCGATGATTAACGGGCTACATTCACACACTGCGATGCAGCCCGCCAGTCGTGCGTATCAGGCCTGACGTGAGCCGGAGCGGCCGCCGCGGCGACGACGCGGAGCACGCGCCTCGTCGCCACCGCTGCGCTGGCCCGCGGCCTGACCCTGGCGTCGCTGGCCCTGGCCGCCGTTGCGTCCGCCGCCGCCCGACCGCTTGCCGCGGCCGTTCTCGATAGGCTCGGGCTTGGCATTGGGATCGGGTTCGAAGCCGGGCTCGATGCGCTTCTCCAGGTCGCGCTTGATCAGCCGCTCGATGCCCTTGAGCAGGCCGTGCTCGTCTACGCAGACCAGGGAAACCGCCTGGCCCTCGCTGCCGGCCCGGCCGGTACGGCCGATGCGGTGGACATAGTCCTCGGCGACGTTGGGCAGCTCGAAGTTGACCACGTGGGGCAGTTCGTTGATATCCAGACCGCGGGCCGCGATGTCGGTGGCCACCAGTACCTGCAGGTCACCGGTCTTGAAGGCGGCCAGCGCCTTGGTTCGAGCCGACTGGCTCTTGTTGCCATGGATCGCCATGGACGGGATGTCCTGCTTGGACAACTGTTCGGCCAGTCGGTTGGCGCCGTGCTTGGTGCGGGTGAAGACCAGCACCTGCTGCCAGTCGTGCTCGGTGATCAGGTGGGCCAGCAGGTCGCGCTTCTTCTCGCGGTCGACGCGGTAGATCGCCTGATCGACGAGTTCGGCGGTGGTGTTGCGGCGGGCGACTTCGATCATTGCCGGATCGTCGAGCAGCTTGCCGGCCAGCGCCTGGATCTCGTTGGAGAAGGTGGCGGAAAACAGCAGATTCTGGCGCTTCTCGGGCAGCACGCGCAGGATCTTCTTGATGTCGTGGATGAAGCCCATGTCGAGCATGCGATCGGCTTCGTCGAGCACCAGGATCTCGACCTTCGACAGATCCACGTGCTTCTGCTGATGCAGGTCCAGCAGGCGGCCGGGGGTAGCGACCAGCACATCGAGGCCGGCACGGATGGCGTCCACTTGGGGCTGCTGGCCGACGCCGCCGAAGATTACGTGGGAGCGCAGGGTCAGGTGGCGACCGTAGTCGGCCACGCTCTCGCCGACCTGGGCAGCGAGCTCGCGGGTCGGGGTCAGTACCAGGGCACGCACCTGGCGCTTGGCCGGGCGCGGGCCGTCGGCCAGGCGCTGCAGCATCGGCAGGGTGAAGCCGGCGGTCTTGCCGGTGCCGGTCTGGGCGCTGGCCAGCAGGTCACCGCCCTTGAGAACGGCGGGAATTGCCTTGAGCTGGATCGGGGTCGGGGTGGTATAGCCTTGTGCCTCGACGGCACGCAGCAATTCGGCACGCAGGCCGAGGTCGGAAAAGGTCATGCGGTCTCCGCAGAGACGCCCCGGTCGCGCCGCGTCGAGGTACGACGTGGTCAGTCCCGGGCCGAGGCGTGTAAAAGGAATCTGGCGCGGCAGGAGGGACCAGCGATCGCCGCGTGTCAGCATTATGCCACAGTGCGTGGCTCAACGCAGCCGTTTGATTTCAGCGGCGATCTCGTCGGCCACCCCGTCCCAGCTCCGGCTCAGGGCCCGCACCAGGGCGGGATAGCCATCGGCCTCGAGTTTGTTCTCGACGGTGAAGTTTTTCACGGCCAACAGCTCGCCATCGCCATCACGCAGCTGCCAGCGACCCCCTGCCACGGCCAGCCCATTGGCGCGTCCCTGGAAGCGGTCGATATCCACCTGTAGACGATAGCCATCGGCGTCGCCCCGTTCGCCTTCGGCGAGCACCACCCGGGTATCCGCCAGGCTGGCGGCCAGGCGGTCCCGCAGGCCGCGCTCTAGCTGGTTACTCAAGGGCTCTGCCCAGCGGTGCTCGCGTGCCTCGACCAGGGTGATGTCGTCGAGCTGATAGACGATGCCCTCCACGTCCAGGAAGCGCGCCAGCTGGGGTGGGCGAACCAGCAGTAGATGCTCGGCATCGACACCGGCGGTATCGCCTGCAAGTTCCCCTGCCGGCAGTGTGTAGCGGCTGGCGGGAGGACTGGAGCTGGCGCAGCCGGTCAGCCACAGGATCGCGGCAAAGGCGGCGATCCAGGGTGTCATCCTCATGGCGTCTCCTGTGGGGTGGTGGCGCTCCTCGAGGGGCGCCTCAGTTCTCGCTTGGGGCCCGTGGAATCGGGTCTCGCGTATCCAGGCTGTCGAACAGCAGTGCCCTGGGGTTCTCGTCAAGGGTTCGCGCGACAGGCTGTAGGTCTCGCATCAGCCGCTCCAACTGCGACAGGGTAGCGGTCAGGTCACGATAGGCGCTCGATTCGGGAGAAACGCCCTCCAGTGTATCCTGCAGCGATTCCAGGGTCCTGTTGAGGTTGACAGGAATCTCCCGGGTATCCTGATCCTCCAGGAGCCTGCCCAGGCTGGCGGTGAGTTCGGTCACCTCGGCGAGCATCTTCTCCGAGGTGGCGAGGTTGCGGTCCAGGCCGGCAAGCAGGGGTTCGATTTCCAGTCCATTGAGCTTGGCGAGCAGGTCGGTGACCTGACTCTCGATCTGGGCGAAACCTCCCGAGGCATAGGGGAAGATCGGACGCTCGACGAAGGTCTCTGCCTCATGCTCTCCGGCCAGGTCGCGATTGAAATTGAGATCGACGAACATCATGCCGGTGATCAGGTTACCGGTCTTGAGAGAGGCACGTAGGCCGATGTTGAAGAGGCGATCGAAGCGCTCCCGCCATTCCTCGATATCCAGGTCCTGATTGTCGATGCCCAGGCGCTGGGGCTCGATGCGCATCAGCACCGGGATGGCGAAGCTCGAACGCGAGCCCGGCTGGGGAGCGGTAAAGTTCCAGGGTACCGCGGCCACGGTGCCGATGCGCACCCCGCGGAATTCCACCGGGGCGCCACGGTTCAGGTCGCGCACGGAATCCTCCACCAGCAATACGTACTCCAGATAACGGTTAAAGGTACCCTGGCGGGCGCTCTCCTCGTCAGGATAGAGATCGAAGGTAGTGTTTGCCTCGACGGGCTGACCACGCATCAGGTCCTCGGGCACACCGAAGGTGACTCCGCCACCCAGAAGCACTTCAAGGGATTCCAGGTTGGCGCGGAAGCCTTGCGAGTCCACCCGCAGATCGAAGCCACTGGCGGTCCAGAAGCGTGTGTTGTCGGTCACCAGGGTGTGATAGGGGCTCTCGATGAAGATGCGATGGTCCATGCGACCCGTCTCGACATCGAAGTTGGCTTCCTCGACGCGACCCACGATGAAGCCCTGGAAGGTGACCGGGTCGCCCACGTTCAATGAATTGCCCAACTGGCTGATCAGGTTGATGCGCAGCCCTTCGGCGCCGGCGGAGGCAACCGGCGGGTCCTCGCTGACCTCGAATTCCCGGGCCTCGACGTCGCTCTCTCCGGGGGCCAACTGGATGAAGGCTCCCGAGAGGACGGTTCCCAGTCCGCTGATGCCCTCGCGTCCGATGCGCGGCTTGACCACCCAGAAGAGACTGTCCTCGACGAGCATGTCCTCGGTATCGGGGCGCATGCGTGCGGTGATCACGGCGCGGGAAAGGTCGTCGGAAAGTTGCACGCTCTCGACACGCCCCACCTCGACACTACGTGTCTTGATCAGGGTGCTGCCGGCCTCGATGCCCTCGGCATTGACGATGGTCAGGGTGATCACCGGTCCGCGGCTGCGGTAATCGTCATAGACCAGCCAGGCACCGATGAGTATCGCCACGAAGGGCACGATCCAGATAGGCGAGAGACGCCTGCGTGGGGAAGCCTTGGCCCGCTTCATGTCGCGATGGGCGTCATCCTCGGGGGATCTCGTATCGCTCATCCGGGAGCTCCTTGTCGTGGGCGATCCCGGGGCTCTGCCGACTCACGGGGAGCCGGACTATCCCAGAGCAGACGGGGATCGAAGGTCATGGCGGCCAGCATGGTAAGGACCACGACACCACCGAAGGCCAGGGCGGCGGGGCCGGGCGTGATCGACATCAGCGAGCCGGCACGGATCAGCGCCACGAGGATGGCGACCACGAAGACATCCACCATCGACCAGCGTCCGATAAATTCGGTGAGCCGGTAAAGGCGTGTGCGAGTGAGGGCATTGAGCTCGCTGCTTCGTTTCACCATCAGGCAGAGCCAGGCCAAGGCGAACAGCTTGCCTACCGGTACGATGACGCTGGCCATGAAGATCACCACCGCCACCGGCCAGGAGCCCATCTGGATCAGCTCCACCACGCCGCCGACGATGGTGGAAGGGCTGCTCTGGCCAAGGCTCGTGGTGGTCATGATCGGGTAAAGGTTGGCCGGTATGTACATCAAGGTGGCCGCTGCCAGCAAGGCCCAGGTGCGTTGCTGGCTGTGGGGCAGACGGGCATGCAGGCGCTCGCCGCAGCGTCGGCAATGGCTGTGGTCATCCAGTCGATTGATCAGGCCACAGGTGTGGCATCCGGCGAGTCCCTGGGGAGCGGCGGTCATGCCGGTGCGCGTGCCCTTCGGAGCCAGGGGTTCTCCGGCCAGCGAGAACCACATCCAGTCGGCGTCCAGGGACTGGGTCGTCATCAGCAACAACAACGCGAAGGTACAGTAAGCCCAGAAGGCCGGGCCAACGTCGATCTGGGCCATGCTGGAGAGTTTGATCAGGCTTACCAGGGCGCCGATGATGAAGACATCGGCCATCATCCAGGGGTGCAAGTGTGCGAGCGACCGAGCGATTCGACGGCTCGCCTCGAGTGGCTCGCCTCGCATCAGGCCGAACTGCAGCCAGATCACGCCCAGCAGGTAGACGGCCGGCAGTACCATGATGGTGAGGATGACCGCGATGGCCACGATCGGCTGATCGAAGCCGATGAGGGAAGTGGCTGTCTCGGAAAGCTCGATACGGTTGCCGACACCCCCGGCGGTGAAGCTGACGAAGGGAAAGGTGACGGCCAGGAAGAGGGCCACCAGGGCGGAGATCGCCAGGGCCATGCTGCGTTGAGCGGGTCGATAGTGGCGTGTCGCCAGGGTATGGCCGCAGCGTGGGCACTCGGCCTTCTCGCCGCTGCGCAATGGCGGCAAGGCCGACACCCAGTCACACTCCTCGCAGGCACGCAGTCGGCGCCGTGTGGTGCGAACTTCCGGCGGGGTGAGATCCACCTGTGGTTCGCCCAGGGGCAGATTCGGGACTCGGAACTGGCGCATGGAGACCGCGGCGGTCATTCTCCCGGTTTGCAGATGAGAGTCGCTGGAGCGATCGTCGAATCGAAAAGTGTGACACGTTGACGTAGGCGACACCATAGTCAAACATGCCTACCCCCAACCTCCACTGAAATCAGAGACGATGACGCCATGATGCTCCCTATTGCTGCCGTGGTCGCAGGCCTGCTCCTGCTCGTATGGAGCGCCGAGCGCTTCGTCGATGGGGCCGCGGCGACATCTGCCCGGCTGGGGCTCTCGCCGCTGCTGATCGGCATGCTGGTGATCGGCTTCGGTACCTCGGCTCCGGAACTGGTGGTCTCCGCCCTGGCGGCCAGCCAAGGTAACCCCGGCCTGGCGCTGGGCAACGCCTACGGCTCCAACATCGCCAACATGGGCCTGATCCTGGGCCTGGTGGCGCTGATCTCGCCGCTGGCTGTGCACTCCGGGGTCGTACGTCGCGAGCTGCCGGTGCTTGGCGGCGTGACCCTGCTCTCCGCTCTGCTGCTGTTGGGTGGTGTGATCAGTCGCCTGGAGGCTCTCCTGTTGCTGGTGCTGCTGGCCGCCTTCATCGGTGTTTCCATCTACCTGGGGCTTCGTCACGGCAACGATTCCCTTTCCAGCGACACCGAAGAGAGCCTGACGGTCCATCCCATGTCGCTGAAGGCCGGGCTCGCCTGGACGGGCATTGGCCTGGTGCTGCTGGTGGTCAGCTCACGCATCCTGGTATGGGGCGCGGTGGCCATCGCCCAGGGCTTCGGCGTCAGCGACCTGGTGATTGGCCTGACCGTGGTCGCGGTGGGCACCTCGCTGCCGGAACTGGCCTCCTCGATCAGTGCCCTGCGCCGAGGCGAGCACGACCTGGTACTGGGCAACGTGGTGGGCTCCAACCTCTTCAATACCCTGGGCGTGGTGGGTCTGGCCGCCATGATCGCGCCCATCGAGGTCGGTCGCGAGGTACTGCTGCGTGACTGGAGCCTGATGATGGCGATGACGGTGATGATGGCGGTCTTCGCCATGGGCTGGCGTGGCCGCGAGGGCCGCATCAACCGGGCCGAGGGCGCTGCCCTGCTGGCCATGTTCCTCGGCTATACCGCCTACATGATCAGCATGGTCATACGCTCCGGCACGGCCGGATGAGACCGGTGCGATACAGCGATACGGCTCCCGTGCCGGCCATACCTTCTCGGTGCGGAAAAGATGCAAGGCATGTTTGGTGATAATGTCAAGTCCCCGCAGTCGGAAAAATCCATGACGGTCTCGCCATCAGACTGGACTAGGCTGGGCATGGGTGAGGAGGAATGCGGCAAGGTCCCATGAGCATGGCGGCCTCAAGTACAAGAGCACCGGCGAGTGCCATGCGCATCCCCTGAGTCTTCGTGGAGCTCCCGCTCCGCCGTAAGCCGTAATCAGGAGTGCGTGATGGAACTGGATCCCCTGCTGCTGTCGCGACTGCAGTTTGCCTTCGTGGTCGCCTTCCACGCCATCTTCCCGGTGTTCACCATCGGGCTGGCGTCCTATATCGCCCTACTCAATGGCCTCTTCTTCAAGACCGAGAACCCGGCATGGGACCGTCTGGCACTGTTCTGGACCCGGGTCTTTGCCGTGGTGTTCGGCATGGGGGTGGTCTCGGGCATCGTGATGTCCTTCCAGTTCGGTACCAACTGGAGCAACTTCTCGTATGCAGCATCGAACTTCCTCGGCCCCATGCTCAGCTACGAGGTCGTCACGGCCTTCTTCCTCGAGGCCGCCTTCCTCGGGATATTGCTCTTCGGGCGCGGCAAGGTGCCCCAGGGCGTGCATCTCTTCGCCGCCATCATGGTGGCCACGGGTACCTTCATTTCCTCGTTCTGGATCCTCTCGGCCAACAGCTGGATGCATACCCCGGCCGGCGTGGAACTGATTGACGGTCGCTTCCACGTGACCTCCTGGAGCGAGGCGATCTTCAATCCATCTTTCCCCTATCGCTTCTGGCACATGGTGCTGGCTTCCTTTCTGACCGGGGGCTTTGTGGTGGCCGGTGTCAGTGCCTGGTACCTGCTCATCCGGCGCGACGTGGAGGCCAATCGCAAGGCCTTCTCCATGTGTCTGTGGCTACTGCTGGTACTGGCGCCGGCCCAGGCCGTGCTCGGTGACTTCCATGGCCTCAACACCCTGGAGCACCAGCCGACCAAGATCGCCGCCATGGAGGGCAACTGGGAACGGAGTTCCCATGTGCCGCTGCTGCTCTTCGCCTGGCCCGACCAGGAGGCCCAGCAGAATCATTTCGAGATCGGCATCCCGAGCCTTGCCAGTCTCATCCTGACCCATCATGCCGACGGCGAGGTGCCCGGCATCAGTGAGGTGCCGCCCGAGGAGCAGCCCCCGGTGTGGCTGGTGTTCTGGTCCTTCCGGGTGATGGTGGGCATCGGCTTTGCCATGATCGCCGTTGCCCTGGCAGGGCTCTGGCTGCGCCGTGGCGGACGCGTGTACGAGCATCGCGGCTATCTGCAACTGATGCGGGTGATGACGGTGACGCCCTTCATCGCCGTACTGGCGGGCTGGGTCGTCACCGAGACCGGCCGTGCGCCCTGGTTGGTGTACGGCATGATGACCCATGCCGAGGGGCTGACGCCGTCGCTCTCCGGCGGCATGGCGCTGTTCACCCTGATCGGTTACATCGCCGTCTACGCCGTGGTGTTCTGGGCCGGCGTCTACTACCTCACCCGGGTAGTGCGTCAAGGCATGCTGCCCGAATCGCCCCACGAGCATGAGGTGGAACGGCCCAAGCGCCCCTTGTCGGCGGCCCATGTGTCCTTCGATGACGCCTCTCGCCAACCGGGAAGGAGCTGAGCCATGGAAGCGTTCGACCTGACTCTCATCTGGGCCTTGATCATCGGTTTTGCGGTGATCATGTATGTGCTGATGGATGGCTTCGACCTGGGTGTAGGGATCCTCTTTCCTTTCGCCCCGGACGAGGAATCGCGTGACATCATGATGAACACGGTGGCCCCGGTCTGGGATGGCAACGAGACCTGGCTGGTGCTCGGCGGAGCAGGCCTGCTGGGGGCCTTCCCGCTGGTCTATTCGGTGTTCTTGCCGGCGCTCTATCTCGGGGTCTTCCTGATGCTCGCTGGCCTGATCTTCCGCGGCATCGCCTTCGAATTCCGCTTCAAGTCAAAGCGTAACCGGCTTTGGTGGAACCGTGCCTTCTGCTGGGGATCCGCCTTGGCGTCCTTCGCCCAGGGCGTGGTGGTAGGGGCCTACATCCAAGGCTTTGCCGTGGAGGATTTCGTCTATGTGGGCGGGCCACTGGACTGGCTGACGCCTTTCACCGTGCTCACCGGCCTGGGGCTGATGGCAGGTTATGCCCTGCTCGGCGCCACCTGGCTGATCATGAAGACCGAGGGGGCGATACAGGAGTGGGCCTATCGGCTTGCGCCACGTCTGTTGCTGGCGGTGTTGGGGGTGTTCGCCATCATCAGTATCTGGACCCCCTTCGTCGATACCGCGGTTCGCGAACGCTGGTTCGGCCACCTGCATCTGATCTGGGTCTTCCCGGTGCTGGCGCTGGCCTGTGCCGCTCTGCTGTGGCGTGCCGTCATCCAGCGGCGGGAAGGACAGCCCTTCATCGCGACCCTGGGCCTGTTTCTCTTCACCTACCTGGGACTGGTGGTCAGCAAGTGGCCGGTGATCGTGCCGCCCGACTACACCCTCTGGGATGCCGCCTCGGACCCTGGCTCTCAGCTTTTCCTATTGATCGGGGTGCTCTTCGTGATCCCCATCGTGCTGGCCTATACCGCCTGGACCTACTGGGTATTCCGCGGCAAGGTGCGCCCCGGCGAGGGGTACCACTGAGTCGATGGGCTCGCCCGACGAGGCGACAGGTGAGCTGACCGCCCGCCGCTACCTCAAGGATCTGGCCGCCGGCGAACGCCGGCGGCTGCGTCTCGCCGTCCTGGCAGGCACCTCGGCTGGCCTGCTGACCATCGGACAACTGGTGCTGATGGCCAGCTTCATCAGTCGTCTGCTCGTCGAGGGGGCAGCGCTGTCTACGCTCACACCTCTGCTGGCGGGGTTGATGGTCGTCCTGCCACTGCGTGCCCTGGCGCTCTATCTGCAGGAAACGCTGGCCCAGGTGGCGAGCGTGCGGATTCGCCAGCGCGTCCGGCGCTCGCTGCTCGATCACCTGGCGCAACTGGGGCCGGTGAGACTGACGTCGCGGCACAGCGCGTCCCTTGCCAACCAACTGGTGGAGCAGGTGGAGGCCCTGGACGGCTACTTCGCCCGTTTCCAGCCGCAACTGCACCTGGCGCTGCTGGTGCCGCTGTCGATCCTGCTGCCGGTGCTGTGGCTGGACTGGCTGGCGGCGATCTTCCTGCTGATCTCCGCGCCGTTGATCCCGCTGTTCATGGCGCTGGTGGGGATGGGGGCGGAGCGGCTCAATCGCGAGCAGTTCGCCGCCGTGGCGCGACTCTCGGGTCACTTCATCGATCGCGTGCGGGGCATCACTACGCTGCAGTTGTTCGGTCGCACGTCCCAGGCCACCCGCGAGGTACATGCCGCTGCCGATGACTACCGGCAGCGCAGCATGCGAACCCTGCGCCTCGCGTTTCTCTCCTCGGCGGTACTGGAATTCTTCGCCTCGGTGGCGATCGCCGTGGTGGCGATCTACGTGGGCTTCGGTCTGCTGGGCTACATCGCGTATGGCCCCGCGGACGAACTGACCCTGTTCAGCGGCCTGCTGGTACTGCTGCTGGCCCCGGAATTCTTCCAGCCGCTGCGCAGCCTGTCGCAGCACTACCATGACCGGGCGGCGGCGCTGGGCGCTGCCGAGGGGCTGGTGGCCCTGCTCACCGAAACCCCCGATGCCCGTCGCATGACGGGTGGTGCTGTTCCGGCTACCTCTCACGATGTGCTGGTCGAACTCGAGGCTGCCAGCGTCGAGCACCTCGGTCGCGGCCGTGTGCTGGGGCCCGTCGATCTGTCGCTGGCCGCGGGAGAGGTGGTGGCCGTCACCGGTCCCTCGGGCGTCGGAAAGTCCACCCTGCTGCAGCTGCTGGCCGGCTTCGTGGCGCCCGCCAGCGGCAGCATCCGTGTAGCCGAAGGGCTTCGCCTGGCCTGGATGGACCAGCGCCCGTTATTGATCCAGGGCAGCCTGGCGGACAACCTGCTGCTGGCGGCACCCGATGCCACTGAGGCCGAGATGCGTCGTGCGCTGGGCCGGGCCGGACTGAGTGAGCTGCTGGCGGCGCTTCCCCTGGGACTCGAGACGCGCCTCGGCGAGCGCGGTGTGGGCCTCTCCGGGGGGCAGGCACAGCGGCTTGCCCTGGCCAGGGTCTTCCTTTCCCGGGCGTCACTGGTGCTGCTCGATGAGCCCACGGCCAGCCTGGACGCCGAGACGCAGGACGACCTCATCGAAGCACTCCAGGTCCTGGCCGATGAGGGTCGGGCCCTGGTCATCGCGACCCATCATCCCGCCCTGATGGCGCTGGCGAAGCGGCGCCTGTCGCTCGAGCCCGAGGCAACACCGCGGGAGGTGAGCCACGATGCCCCGGCATGATGCTTCGCTCTGGCACAGCCTGCGTCCCTGGCTTGCCTTGCTCGGAGAGCGTCGCCGCCGGCTGATCCTGGGCGCCCTGCTGATGGGGCTGACCCTGGTCTCGGCCATCGGCCTGCTGGCCCTCTCGGGGTGGTTCATCACGGCCACGGCGATGGCCGGCCTGCTCCTGGCGATGGGCATCTCCGCGACCCTCGATGTCTATGTTCCCGGGGGCGGGATCCGCTTCTTCGCGGTGACCCGCACGGTATCGCGCTATCTTGAGCGCCTCTACAACCACGATATCGTGCTGCGACTGCTTGCTGACCTGCGGTCCCGACTGTTCTCGGTGCTCTCCGGCCTTGACGCCCACACCTTGTCGCGGCGACGCGCCAGTGACTGGCTCAACCGCCTGACGGCGGATATCGACATCCTCGATAGCCTCTACCTGCGCCTCCTGGCCCCGGCGCTGGTGGCGCTGCTGGCGATCCTCGGCCTGGCCGGATTCCTGGCCCTCTGGGCGCCGAGGGCCGGTTTGGCGATCGGGGCGCTGCTGCTGCTGGGCTGGCTCTGGCTGACACTGGGTCAGGCCCGTCTCGGCATGGCCGCCAGCCGCCGCCAGGTTGGTGATCTCGAGCAGCTCAGGGGGCGATTGATCGAGCAGCTCCAGGGTCTGGCAGAGCTCGAAGCGTATCGCAGCCTGGCGGATCACCGTGCCCGGCTCGCCGAGATCGAGGCGCGGCTCTACCGGGATCAGCGCCGCCTGGGACGGCGGGTGGCGTTGGGCAATGCGCTGGCGTCGCTGGTCGTGGGCCTGGGAATGCTCCTGTCCCTGTGGCTCGCGGCCGAGGCCTGGAGCGCCGGGCTGCTGTCCGGGCCGCTGACGGTGATGATGCCCCTCGCGGTGCTGGCCATCAGCGAAGCGCTGGCCCCGCTGCCAGCCGCCTTTACCTGGCTGGGGGCTACACGGGGCGCCGCCGAGCGCCTCAATGCACTGGAAGCGCAGCAGGGTGAGACGGCCCCAGAGAACGCTTTCGTGCGACTACCCGCAGGAGCGCTCTCGGTGACTCTCGCGGACGTCACCCTGACCCATGCGGACGCCCTGGTGCCGGCCCTGGTCGAGGTCAGTCTGGGTCTGGCAGCCGGCGAGCGGCTTGCCCTGTGCGGGGCATCCGGTGCGGGCAAGTCCAGCCTGGCCGGGCTGCTGACGCGACAGCTCAGGCCCCAGGGGGGCGAGGTGCGGCTGGGAGGTGTGGCGCTGGCGGCCTGGCCGGAATCGGCATTGACCAAACGTGTGGCCCTGCTGACCCAGCAGACGGACCTGTTCGACGATACCCTGGCCGCCAACCTGCGGGTGGGCGACCCCGAGGCGGGCGAGTCACGGCTGTGGCGGGTGCTGGCAATGGTCGAGCTCGCCGACTGGGCCCTGGCCCTGCCGCGGGGGCTCGACACATGCGTGGGGGAGGGCGGCAAGCGGTTGTCCGGCGGCCAATCCCGTCGCCTCGCCCTGGCCAGGTTGCTGCTGTGCGAGCCGGACCTGGTGGTGCTGGATGAACCCTTCGCTGGACTCGACGCCGATACTGCGGGCCGCCTCGCGACCCGCCTCGATGAGTGGCTGGCAGATCGCACCGTCATCTACCTGGTGCACCAGCTCGGCGAGGTCGTCGACCCGCCCGGCATCGACCGCTGCCTGACCCTGCGCAGCGGACGCCTTTGCACGAATGGTCAGGATGTTTCAGGATGAGACCCACGACTTCCCCGACGAGGTATGCCATGCGTGATTTCCTCAAGCGCCTGCCCAAGGCCGAACTCCATCTGCACATCGAGGGCTCCCTGGAGCCCGAGCTGATGTTTTCCCTGGCCGAACGCAACGGCGTCAGCCTGCCCTATGCCTCGGTGGAGGAGGTCCGGGCGGCCTATGATTTTTCCGATCTTCAATCCTTCCTCGATCTCTACTACCAGGGCATGAGTGTGCTGCGCACCGCCGAGGACTTCCATGACCTGGCCATGGACTATTTCCGCCGTGCCAGCGCCGAAGGGGTAGTGCATGTCGAGATGCATTTCGATCCCCAGGCCCACCTGGTGCGTGGCATCGAGTTGCCGGTGGTGATGGAGGGACTCTCCCTGGCGCGACGTCGGGCGCAGCGCGAGCTGGGCATGTCCACGGCACTGATCATGGCGTTCCTGCGCGACCGTCCGGCCGAGGAAGCGATGGCGGTCATGGAGAGCGCGGCTCCCTACTGGGAGATGCTCGACGCCGTGGGACTGGACAGCGCCGAGCAGGGCAATCCTCCGGCCAAGTTCGTTGAGGTGTTCGAGCGAGCCCGACAACTCGGTATTCCCCGGGTGGCCCACGCTGGTGAAGAGGGGCCGCCCGCCTACATCCGTGAGGCCCTGGACCTGCTGGATGTCTGTCGTATCGACCATGGCGTGCGCTGCCTGGAGGACCTGGAACTGGTGTCCCGGCTGCGGGACGAAGGCGTGGTGCTCACCGTCTGTCCGCTCTCCAATGTGCGCCTGCGTGTCGTCGAGCGCATGGCCGACCATCCTCTGCCGCAACTGCTCGATGCCGGCCTGCGCTTGACCCTGAACTCCGACGATCCGGCCTATTTCGGCGGCGGTATGCTGGCCAACTTCGAGGCCTGCGCCGATGCCTTTGGCTGGTCGAAGGAGATTTTCATCCAGTTCGCCGGTACGGCCATCGAAGCCGCCTTCATCGGCGAGACGCGCCGCCTCGAGCTGCATCGCCAGTTGGCGGACTGCCTCTAGTTTGTGCCACCACCAACGAAATAACCCCGGTGGTGACCGGGGTTCTTGACGTGCGAGAGCCAACGCTGGATCAGGGCAGGGCGGGGACCTCGAAATCAGGCATCTCGCCGGTCAGGGTGTGCAGGAAGGCGGTGATATTAGCGATCTCCTCATCCTGGAAGTCCTGTCCGAGCATCTCCTGGCCCATGATGGCCACGGCCTCCTCGAGGGTTTCGGTGGCGCCGTTGTTCATGTAGGGGTAGGTGACGGCTACGTTACGCAGGGTCGGGGTGCGGAACTTGTGACGATCGCTCTCCTCACCGGTCACCTCGTAGCGGCCCACGTCGGTGGAGCCCGGTACCTGGATGCGGTGGAACTGGCTGTCGCTCAAGTTGGGGCCGCGGTGGCAGGCGATGCAGCCATTGTCGACGAAGGCAACCATGCCGTCCTTTTCCTGTTCGTTCAGGGCGTTCATGTCACCGTAGAGGTACCGGTCGAACGGCGATTCCGGCGTATTGAGGGTACGCTGGAAACTTGCCAGGGCCTGGGCCAGGTTCGTCTCGTTGATGGGCGTCTCCTGGTCGGGGAAGGCTTCGGCGAACCGCTCCTGGTAGAGGTCGAAGCCCTCGAGTCGCTCCAGGGCGTCTCCCAGGTCCATGGCCATTTCCACGTCCGCCTCGATGGGACCCAGCGCCTGGGCTTCCAGGTCCGGCGCGCGGCCATCCCAGAACTGGGCATCCAGAAAGCCCGAATTGAGCACGGTGGGGGTGTTGCGCTCGCCGATCTGGCCGTCGTGGCCGGTCGCCCGCGGAATGCGATCGCTCCAGCCCAGGGCCGGGTTGTGGCAGGTGGCGCAACTGATCACCCCGCTGGAGGAGATGCGCGGCTCGAAGAACAGCATGTTGCCGAGTTGGACTTTCGCCGGTGTCAGGCTGTTGTCTGCCGGAAGCGGCGGGAAGTGCGGCAGTGGTTCGAAGCGATCGCGATAGTCGCCGAGGCCGTCGTCCGCCAGGGCGGCTCCCGAGACGAGTAGGGCCGTGCCCATGGCGATGGCACACGACAACGGATGGGATTTGATGATCATGTTCTTCTACCCCTGAATGGATCCGTGAAGACGAAACCTTTTTCGTCTGCCGTCAAGCTAGAGCCCCACCCGGGGTGATTCAACCCAGCGCAGCACTCGGATAAGGGGCAAGCTTGTCCTGGATCAAGGTCTAGACCTCGTTCGTAAAAACCAAGCGCTCACTTATGCGGCCATGCGGCGTTTAAATTGGCTCTTCGCAGTCGGGTGTGATTTGCTCTGTTGCATGATGTTAAATGGCCTGAGAAAGACCGTGCCATCACGCCACTCCGGAGTGTCGTCTCTTGAGCCTGAAGACCCGTTTCCTGCTGCTCGCCGCTGCCCTCGTGCTGCTCGCCTCGGCTGCTGCCTGGATCGTCTTTCATCGCATCACCGAAGGCATCATCGAGCAGTGGGGAGAGCGGATCGCCACCATCCAGGTCCAGTACGACAGTGGACGCCTGCTTCAGCCCCTCGAGCGAGAGATTGCCCTGGCCCGCCAGATGGCCGATTCCCTCGTCCTCGAGCGCTGGGCGGCCAACCCCGATGATCCGCTGTTGCAGAGCCAGGCATTCGCGGAGATGGAGAGCTTCCGGCGCAACTTCCGTGACAACAGCTATTTCGTCGCCCTGCGCGACAGCGGTGCCTACTACCACAACAACGCCGACAATGATTATGCGGGTGATCCTTTCCGTTATTTCCTGCGTCCCGATCGCCCCGCGGATGCCTGGTTCTATCGGCTTATCGAGGAGGGGCGGGACTTCCATCTCAACGTCAACCCCGATGTGGAGCTGGGTGTAACCAAGCTGTGGATCGATGTCCTGATGCGCGATGCCTCGGGTGAGATTCTCGGCGTGATCGGCACGGGAATGGAGCTGGAGGGCTTTCTCGAGGAGATCATCGATATCCAGCAGCCGGGTATCACCACGCTCTTCGTCGACTACAACGGCGCCATCCAGCTTTATCGCGACCGTCGTCTGATTGATTACGGCAGTTTCGTCAAGCCGGAGGGCCAGAAGCGCACCCTGGATCTGCTCGTCGACCTGCCCGAAGATGCGGCCGCGCTCGAGACCGTGATGCGCGAGCTGCGCAATGCGCCGGACCAGGGCCCCAAGGTACGTACTGTCTTCGTCACTGTGGAAGGCAAGCGTCACCTGGCCGGGGTGGCCTTCCTGCCGAGTATCGGCTGGTTCGAGGTGACCTTGCTCGATCTGGGTGTCCTGATGCCCTTGTCCAGCTTCACCCCGGTGGCGGTGGTCTTCGTGCTGACCCTGCTGGTGACCCTGCTGCTCTTCCACCTGGTGCTTCGCCGCCAGATCCTGGCGCCGGTATCGGCCCTGGAGTCGGCGATGGCAAGGGTGAGGGAAGGGGATTTTTCCCCGGCGCCACTGACTTCCGGTCACGGCGAGATGGGTCGTCTCATCACGCATTTCCGCTCCATGGCCGAGGCCATCCGCTTGAATACTAGGGAACTCGAGCAGCGTGTTCGCGAGCGCACCGAGGAGCTCGAACGCCTGGCCAGTCGCGACGTACTAACAGGGTTGATGAACCGCCGCGGCATGCAGCTGCGTCTCGAGGAGGAGGTCGAGCGCGCCAGTCGCGAAGCGTCGCCTTTCGGGCTGATCTGGCTGGATCTGGATCATTTCAAGAAGGTCAACGATACCCTGGGACACGCCGCGGGTGATCGTGCGCTCACCACCGTGGCCGACGTCCTGCAGGAAACCCTGCGACCCTACGACCAGGCGGCACGCTGGGGCGGTGACGAGTTTCTCGTTCTGCTCTCGCCCTGTGACGCCGACAATCTTCTGCGTGTGGCCGAGAGGCTACGCCATGAGGTGAAAGCCCAGGTGGGCAGGGCATCGCCTATCACGATCAGCATCGGGGCCTGTCTGTCGATCCCCGGCGAGAGTCTGGATGCGATGTTGCTGAGGGCCGACGAGGCGCTCTACCAGGCGAAGGACGAGGGCAGAAACGCTGCCCGTGTCCTGGTCTGATCTTCTTGTCAAGCAGGATTCATCCTCGCCGATGCTGACATCGCCCGCCGGCCCAGGTCTCGGCCACACTGCGGTCGTCGCCGAGCATCATCAGCGCAAAGAGCGTCTCGCCTATAGTGCGGCTGCGGGCCGTGCGGCGTGCCAGCAGCGGGGTGGCAGCCGGGTCGAGCACCACGAAGTCGGCCTCCATCCCCGGGGCGAGGCGCCCGATGTGGCCCTCCAGCGACAGCGCCCGGGCGTTGCCCAGCGTTAGCCCGTAGAAGCCCTGCCAGGCAGTGAGCGGCTGGCCCCTGAGCTGACCGACCTGATAGGCAGCCTTCAGCGTCGCCAGGCCCGAGAGGTCGGTGCCGCCGCCCACGTCGCTGGCGTAGGTGATATTGAGTCCCGCCTCACGGGCCGCCAGCCGGTCGAACAGGCCGCTGCCGAGGAAGAGGTTGGAGCTCGGGCAGAAGGCGAGGTTCGCCCCCCGCTCGGCCAGCCTGCCGCGCATCGCTTGGTCCAGGTGGATGCCGTGGGCGAAGGTGCTGCGCGAGCCGACCAGGCCCGACTGCTCGTAGACCGCAAGGTAGTCACGACTCTCCGGGAAGAGCTCCGCCACCCAGTCCAGCTCGCCGGTGTTCTCGGCCAGGTGGGTCTGCAGCCAGAGGCTGGCATCGTTGCGCATCACTCCCCCGGTGGCGTCCAGTTGCGCCCGGCTGGAGGTGGGGGCGAAGCGCGGCGTCAAGCTGTAGCCCAGCCGCCCCTTGCCGTGCCAGTCACCGATCAGCCGCTCGGTGTCGCGGATGCCGCCCAGCGGGTCGTCGCAGAGGGCGTCGGGGGCGTGGCGGTTCATCAGCACCTTGCCGGCCAGCATGCGCAGGTCGCGCCGTTGGCTGGCGGAGAAGAAGGCGTCGGCCGAGGCCGGATGGCTCGAGCAGAACACCTGGGCCGTGGTGGTGCCGACCCGCAGCATCTCGTCGAGGAAGGCTTCCGATAACGTCTCGGCATGTTCCCGGACCGCGAAGCGACACTCCTCCGGGAAGGTGTAGTCGTTGAGCCAGTCGAGCAATTGGCGGCCGTAGGAGGCCATGATCTCCAGTTGCACATAGTGCACATGGCTGTCGATGAAGCCGGGAGTGATCAGCTTGCCGCGATGGTCGATCACCTCGATGCCCTTGGGCAGCGCGGGGGCCAGGCGCGCATAGTCGTCCAGCGCGCGGATGCGGCCATTCTCGATCCACAGGGCGCCGTCCCGGTAGTGGCGGACACTGCCCTCGGCGGGGGTATCGTCCTCGCCGGGGTCGGCATCGAAGCTCAGCAGTTCGGCGCGCAGCACGCGCGAGTCGTTATGGGTCATCTCGTCAGGGCTCATCGAATTTTTGTAGGAGCGCTGCTTGCAGCGCGATTTACGCCAGATCTATCGCTTTGCAAGCAAAGCTCCTACATGGCGTTGTCGGTGAAGATGTGTCGCAGCTCGGCCGGATCCAGGCCTCGCTGCTCTCCTCGCTTTGGTGACTCGACCAGCGGCAGCAGCTCGGCGATGGCGGCGAGGGCGATGGCGTAGGGGGTCTTGTCGCCTCCGGTGCCACCGGCGGCGGTGCCGATGGGGCAGCGCACGTGGGCCAGGGCCTCTTCGTCGTGACCGGCGTCGTGAAGTCGGCGACGGAAGCTGGCCCACTTGCTGCGCGAGCCGATCAGGCCCAGCGAAGCCGTATCACCACGGGCGAGCAGGGCATCCACCAGGGCGCGGTCCTCGGCGTGGTCATGGGTCAGCACCAGGGTGTGGGCGCCAGAGGGCAGGGTAGCCACTGAAGCGGTGGGGTCGGGGGCATGGCGACAGGCGAGCCGTGGCTGGTCGGCCGCCCAGTCGGGAAAGCTGCCTGCCCGACTGTCGTGCCAGATCAACTGCCAGGGCAGTGGCGCGGCCAGGCGCACCAGTTCTCGGCCCACGTGGCCGGCACCGAAGATCGCCAGCGTCGCGGTACTGCCGGGGAAGACCTCGAGCAGCACCTTGACGAAGCCGCCGCAGCACTGGCCACTGCGACCGCCGAGGCTGAAGGCCTCCAGGCTCATGCCGGCCTCGGCGCGCGCTCCGTGGTTGGCCAGGCGCTGGCGGGCCGCCGCGATGGTCTGCCATTCGAAGGTGCCGCCACCCAGGGTGTCGTAGACCGCATCGTCGGTGATCACCATGCGTGCTCCGGGTTCCCGGGGCGTGGAACCGGCGCTGGTGACCTGGGTGGCCAGCACATGGGGGAGGCCCTCGCGCTGCAGGCGGTGCAGGGCGGCATGCCAGCTCTCGGGACGCGTACCCCCGTTATCCACGGTCGTCATTCGGGCTTACCCGTGCCCGTTGGCTGGGGAGCGTGACGCGAGCGCAGCGCCTCGGCGGCCATCAGCACCCGCTCCGGCGTGGCCGGGGTATCGAGCCGTGGGGCCTCGCGGTAGTCGGCCAGGCTCGAAAGGGCATCGCGCAGCGCCGTCCACACCGAGATGCCGAGCATGAAGGGCGGCTCGCCCACCGCCTTGGAACGGTAGATGCTGGCCATGGAGTTGGGGTGGCCCTGGAGCAGTTCGACGTTGAACACCGGCGGCAGGTCGCCGTAGGTGGGAATCTTGTAGGTGGCCGGCCCATCGGAGATCAACCGGCCGGCGTCGTTCCACTTGAGCTCCTCGCCGGTCAGCCAGCCCATACCCTGGATGAAGCCGCCCTCGACCTGGCCGATGTCGATGGCCGGGTTCAGGGAGTCGCCCACGTCATGCAGGATGTCGACCCGGTCCACCTGATACTCGCCGGTCAGGGTATCGACGCTGACCTCGCTGACCGCCGCTCCATAGGCAAAATAGTAGAAGGGGCGCCCCTGGCCGGTGGTGCGGTCGTAGTGGATCAGCGGGGTGGCGTAGAACCCTTTCTCGGAGAGCGATACCCGGCCCAGGTAGGCGGCCTGCACCAGTTCGCCCCAGGGAATGCGTCGCTCGCTCTCGCCTTGGCCGGCCACCAGGTTGCCGGCCTCCAGGCGCATGCCCTCGCGATCGAGAGCGTAGTGCTCGCTGGCGAAGTCGAATAGCCGCGTCTTGAGGCTCAGGCAGGCGTCGCGGGCGGCCATGCCGTTGAGGTCGGCTCCGCTGGAGGCCGCCGTGGGCGAGGTGTTGGGCACCTTGTCGGTACGGGTGGCGGTGATGCGCACCGTGTCGAGGTCGAGGGCGAGCTCGCGGGCCACCACCTGGCAGATCTTGGTGTGCAGACCCTGGCCCATCTCGGTGCCGCCATGGTTGATCATCACGCTGCCGTCGGTATAGACCTGCAGCAGGGCGCCGGCCTGGTTGAGATGCTTGGCGGTGAAGGAGATGCCGAACTTCACCGGGGTCAGCGCCAGGCCGCGGCGAATCACCGGGCTCTGTGCATTGAAGGCGACGATAGCCTTGCGGCGGGCCCAGTAGTCGCTGTCGGCCTCGAGTCGCTCGACAATGTGGTGCAGCAGGGCGACCTGCTCCACGGTCTGGCCATAGTGGGTGATATCCCGGCGGGTGTCGTCCTGTCCTGTCCGGTAGAGATTGCGCTTGCGGATCGTCAGCGGATCCTCGCCGATCCGCCTGGCGATATCGTCCATTGCCGCCTCGATCACCATCATGCCCTGGGGGCCGCCGAAGCCGCGGAAGGCGGTGTTGGAGGCGGTGTGGGTACGTGCCCGGTGGCCGGTGACCCGCGCCTCGCCGAGCGAGTAGGCGTTGTCGGAATGGAACATTGCACGATCGACGATGGCGTCGGACAGGTCCGGGGAGTAGCCGCAGTCGCCGATCAGGGTCAGCTCGCCGCCCTGGATCACGCCGGCAACATCCACGCCCAGCCGGTAGCGGTTGTGGAAGGGATGGCGCTTGCCGGTCACGTGCATGTCCTCGGCACGGGGCAGGCGCAGGCGGACGGTGCGGCCGGTGCGCCGGGCCACCAGCGCCGCAATGCAGGCCCAGGGCGAGGCCTGGGTCTCCTTGCCGCCGAAGCCGCCGCCCATGCGGCGTACCTCCACGGTCACCGCGTGGAAGGGAATGCCCAGCACCTCGGCAACCAGCTTCTGGGTCTCGCTGGGGTGCTGGTTGGAGGTATGCACGATCACCCCCTCGTCCTCGGTGGGCTGGACCAGGCAGGCTTGTCCCTCCAGGTAGAAATGCTCCTGGCCACCGACGAACTGCTCGCCCTCGATGACATGGGCCGCCGCCGCGAGCGAGCGTTCCCAGTCGCCGCTTTGCTGGACATGGGTCGGGCGCACGAACTCGCCGTGCTCTGCGGCAGCTACCGGGTCGAGACTGGCGGGCTGCTCGTCGATCTCGGCTATTCCCTCGGCCCAGGCGGCGCTCACGGCCTCCCGGGCAGCGCGATGGGTCTCGGCTGCCACGGCGAAGAGTACCTGGCCGGCATAGCTGATCGTGTCGTTGACGAAGATCGGATCACCGGGGAAGACCGGGCCGATATCGGTGTGCCCTGGCACGTCGTGGAAGCCGACCGCGTCGATCACCCCTGGCATGGCCCGCACCTTGTCGAGATCGAGACGGGTCAGGCGGCCGTGGGCCACCGGCGAGAGCCCAAGCGCCAGGTGCAGGCAGTCTGCCGGCGCCTTGAGATCGTCGATATAGGCGGCGCGCCCGGTGACATGCTTGACGGCACTCTCGTGGGCGCTCGCGCTGCCGGCACTGCCGCGCGTCGCGGTGGCCTCGCTATCTCGAGCCAGGGGACCATCGCCCTTGATGCGGCCCTGCTGGGCCTGGCGCGCCCTTGCGGACTCGGCGGAGACATCCGGTTTGGATCCCGGTGGCGTGTCTCGCGCATCGTCGGGCGCGGTAGGTTGCGTATCGTCGGGCGCGTTGGATTGCGCAGGGTCGGGTGTGTTTGAAAGCCTAGTGAGCGTACGCATGGAGCATCACCTCCCGGTCAGTGTTGGCTTCCTGCATCGGGTTGTCACGAAGCAGGACCAGGCGCATCCGCTCGAGCAGGTTGGCGGCGGAGAGCTGGCGATAGTGGGCACTGCCGCGCACGTCGCTCATCGGCTGGAAGTCTTGCGCGAGAGCGAGCCTGGCGGCCTGGAAGGCAGCCGGGAAAGGTGACTGGCCCTCGAGGGCGGCCTCGGCCGCGGAGGCCCGTTTGGGTGTCGCGGCCATGCCTCCGAAGGCCAGGCGAACGTCGCGCAGTACGCCGTCCTCCTGGCGCCAGCTGAAGGCCCCTAGCACGGCGGAAATGTCGTCCTCGCGACGCTTGGACAGCTTCCAGACCTTGAGGTGTCGGTCGGTCTCGGGGCGGGGCAGGAAGATCGCCCGGATCACCTCCCCCTCTCGCAGGGCAGTCTGCTTGTAGTCGAGGAAGAAGTCGGCGAGAGCCATTTCCCGCTCGCCCTCCGGTCCGGCCAGCCACAGTCGAGAACCCAGTGCCAGCAGCACCGGTGGGGTGTCGCCGATGGGTGAAGCGTTGGCGATGTTGCCGCCCAGGGTGCCGCGGTTGCGGATCTGCGCCGAACCCAGGCGGTGCAGCAGGTGGGCGAAGGCCTCATGATATTCCTCCAGCAGCGGCTCGAGCCTGGCATAGGTGACCGCGCCGCCGACCCACCAGCCCTCGCGGCCATCGTCCAGGGTCGTTTCCTCGATGGCATTGAGTTCGGCGACCCGCGTGACATCGACAAGCCGCGCGAAGCGTTCGAGGCGCTGGGTCACCTCGAGCCAGAGGTCGGTACCGCCAGCGACGATGGGGGCTTCGGGATGGCGGGTGCGTTCATCAATCAGTTCGGTCAGGCTTTCCGGCTGGACGAACGGCGCCTCCGTGGTGGCCCTGGCCTCGGGTGCTGCGGCATCCAGCCACATTGGGCGCTTTTCGGGGTGATCGCCCATGGAAAGGGCAGCGTCGCGGATCGGCCGGTAGCCCGTGCAGCGGCATAGATTGCCGCCCAGCGCTGCTTCGAGACGCTGTTGCGTCAGCGGCGCCGGTGCCCGTTGCTGTTCCTCGTGCAGGGTGAACAGCGACATCACGATACCCGGGGTACAGAAGCCGCATTGGCTGCCGTGACATTCGACCATGGCCGCCTGGGCGGGGTGCAGGGCGTCACCCTGGGCCAGGCCCTCCACGGTGATCAGCGCTCGACCCTGGAGCTGGTGGGCCGGAGTGATGCAGGCGTTGGCGCTGTGGTAGTGAACGCTGCCGTCGGGGCCGGTCTCGCCGATGGCCACCGTGCAGGCGCCGCAGTCGCCGGTGGCGCAGCCCTCCTTGGTGCCGGTCTGGCCGAGCGAGTCGCGCAGCAGCTCGAGCACGCTGGTGTCGGGCGACGCCGCGCATTGGCGGGGCTGCCCGTTGAGCAGAAAGTCGATCATCGCCTTGTCTCTGTTGTTGGCGTGGAGTGTTGATGTGAACGTCTCGGCGCGGAAGCGCTCGTGTTCATGAGTCCGGAAGCTGACCATTCGGTCAGAATAACTTCAGCTTGGTCCAGGTTCTTGCGCTTTGCAAGCTCGATTGCACCTCGCCTGGGCGTGGGGCACTATCCTTGGCTTTGATCCGCCAAGGGGCAGTGAGGTGGCCGATGACACAGGGGAGTGTGCCCGCCGAGCGGGGGGTGCGAGAGCCGGGCGAGGCCAATGGGGTGACTCGCCAGCGTAACGAGCGCGAGATCCTGGCCGCGGCCGAGCGAGTCTTTGCCCGCCACGGCTATCGGGGAGCGAGTCTCCAGGCCATTGCCGAGCAGGCAGGCCTGCCCAAGTCCAACGTGCTGTACTACATGGGTAGCAAGCGTGGCCTCTATGTGCGGCTGCTGGAGCGGATGATGGCGCGCTGGAATGCGCTGCTCGATGACATCTCGGTGGAAGATGATCCCGCCGATGTCTTGGAGGCCTTCATCCGCAGCAAGATGCAGCTGTCACGGCGTCACCCCGAGGGCTCGCGGCTGTTCGCTGCCGAGATCCTCGCGGGCGCCCCTTTCCTGCAGGAGTACCTGCGCGGCGAACTGCGTGCCTGGGTCCAGGCCCGGGCGAAGATTTTCGAGCAGTGGGCCGAACGTGGGCTGATGGATCCCGTCGATCCGGTGTGGCTGATCTTCCTGATTTGGTCGGCCACCCAGCACTATGCCGATTTCGAGGCCCAGGTACTGGGCATTACCGGTCGTGACGAACTAAGCGATGCCGATGTCGAGGAGATCACCACCTTCCTCACCCGGGTGATCCTCAAGGGCTGTGGCGTGCGCTCCCGGGATGACGGGTCCACCGACTGAGCGCTCCATGACGCTTCCCATCGATTCCCGTCTCGACGCCATCAGGTCGGCCCTGGCCGATCACTCTCGCACCTTGCTGGTCGCCGAGCCCGGGGCCGGCAAGACCACCCGTGTCCCCCTGGCGCTGCTCGATGCTCCCTGGGCTCGGGGCGGTAAATTGCTGCTGCTCGAGCCACGGCGGGTGGCGGCGCGCCTGGCCGCCGGCTACATGGCCGAGAAGCTAGGGGAGAGGGTCGGCGAGACCGTGGGCTATCGCATGCGTGGCGAGAGCCGGGTGGGGCCCTCTACCCGCCTGGAGGTCGTCACCCAGGGGGTGCTGACGCGAATGCTTCAGGACGACCCCATGCTAGAGGACGTGGCCGGGGTGATTTTCGACGAGTTCCACGAGCGAAGCCTGGAGGCGGACCTGGGCCTGGCACTGGCGCTCGATGCCCAGCAGGGCCTGCGCGAGGACCTTCGCCTGCTGGTGATGTCGGCGACCCTGGATGTCGATGCTTTGCTCGGTGTGCTGGGCGACGACACCCCGGTGATCGACTGCCCGGGTCGCACCTTTCCCGTCGAGACCCACTACCAGGCGCTCAATAGCCGAGAAGACACGGCAGCCCAGCAGGCGCGATCGTTGCTTGAGGCCATGGAACAGCAGGCAGGCGACGCCTTGATGATCCTGCCCGGCGTTTCGGAGATCCGGCGGCTAGCCCGTGAACTGGCAGCAAGGGCGCCGGCGCTTGCTGTCATGGAGCTGCATGGCCGGCTGCCGCTGGAAGCCCAGCGCCGGGCCCTACGTCCCGACCCGGACGGGCGCCGCCGTGTGGTACTGGCCACGGCCATTGCCGAGTCGAGTGTCACGGTGGACGGAGTAAGCCTTGTGGTGGACGCCGGTCAAGAGCGGGTGCCGGTCTTCCAGCCGCGTACCGGGCTCACCCGGCTGGAGACGCGCCGGGTCAACCGCGCCAGCGCCGACCAGCGCCGTGGTCGAGCCGGTCGCCAGGGCCCCGGCCTCTGCGTGCGGCTGTGGGCGGAGGAGCAGCCGCTCGTTTCCCACGGCGAGCCGGAGATCCGTCAGGCGGATCTGGCGCCCCTGGCCTTCGAGCTGGCGCGCTGGGGTATCGCCGATGCCGACCAGTTGCCTTGGGTGACGCTGCCACCCGGGGCGGCCTTGGCGGCTGGTCGTGATCTGCTGCGTCGCCTGGGCCTGCTGGATGAGGCGTTCCTGCTGAGCGGGCTGGGCCGTGCCACCGTGCGTTGGCCGACCCACCCACGCCTGGCGGCGATGCTGGAGCGTGCCGCCGATCTCGATGTCGCTCCCCTAGCATGCGCCCTGGTGGCGCTGTTGGAAGGGAGTGGCCTCGATGAAGAGCGCGATATTGAGCAGGCCATGCAGGCGCGGCTCGGCTCTCCACGAGAGCATCGACAGTGGCAGCGCGATGCCGAACGACTCACGCGCATCGCTGGCGTGAAGCTCCAGGTGCCGAGCCTGGCCCCGCTGGGTGAGCTGCTGGCACTGGCTTATCCGGAGCGAGTGGCGCAACGGCTGGAACCGGGGCGCTTTCGTCTGGCCGGTGGTGGCCTGGCAACCCTTCCCGAGAGCCACTCCCTGGCACACGTCGAGTTGCTGGTTGCCGTGGAGCTTTCCGGCGAGGCCAGCGGAGCGCGAATCTTCCGTGCCGTGGCATTGGATGCGGAACGCCTGGAAGCGCTCTATCCGCAGGCCCGTGAGTGGCGGGTGAGCCTCGAGTGGTCCGATGACCAAGGCCGGCTGGTGGGCGAGCAAGTGCGCGGCCTGGGCGCCGTGGTGCTGGCGCGCAAGCCTCTCGCTAAGCTGCCACCGGAGGCGGTCAGGGCGGCGCTGCTGGAGGCGCTATGTCGGCGTGGCCTGCCGCAAGACGACGACCTGAGTCAGTTGCAGGGCAGGGTGGCGCTGCTGCGCCGGGCGCTGGGCAGTGAGTGGCCCGACTGGTCCGAGGCGACACTGCTCGAGTCACTGGACGACTGGCTGGGCCCACATCTCGACGGCGTCAACCGGCTGGACGCGATCGAGCGCCTGCCGCTGGCGCGTATCCTGCTCGACAGCCTCGATTGGTCATTGCGCTCACGCCTCGATGAGCTGGCGCCGTTGCGCCTGGCGGTGCCCAGCGGCTCGACCCATCGGCTGGACTATACGCCGTGCCTGGCGGACAAGCCGCCGGTGCTGGCGGTGAAGCTGCAGGAGTGCTTCGGTTGGCAGGCCTCGCCACGCGTCGTCGACGGTCGGGTGGCGGTGCTGTTGCACCTGCTCTCGCCGGCGCGTCGCCCGCTGCAGGTCACCGCCGACCTGGCAAGTTTCTGGGCCAATGGCTATCAGGAAGTGCGCCGCGAGATGCGTGGCCGCTATCCGAACCATCCCTGGCCCGAGGATCCGCTCAACGCGGTAGCCACCGCGCGGACCAAGCGCCGAGTGTGACAGGTTGAGCTGGCCTCAGCGCGGCTGGGCGCGATCCTGCGGATTTTCGCTGGCATTTTCGGTCGTAGCATCCCCGCCCTGGTGATGGCGAAGCACCCTCTTCTCCGCCTCCACGACCAGATAGATCGCCAGGCTGCCGGCCAGTATCACGCCCCAGTGGCCGAGGCCCAGTCCCTCGCTACCGAAGATCACTTGCATGAAGGGCAGATAGGTCCAGCCCAGCTGCAGCATCACGATGATCCCGATGGAAGCCCAGACCGGGCGGCTGCCGAAGATGCCTGCCATGGAAAGGGTGCTGAGCAGCAGGTAACGGCTGTTGATCAGGTAGGCGGCGCTGCCCATCACCAGCATGTTGACCGCACCGGTGCGGGCCAGCATCTCGCTTCCGCCGTGCTGGAGGATCCAGCTGAACATGCCGAAGACACCGACCAGCAGCAACATGGAGACGAACACCACCCGCCACAGCAGGAAGAGGTCCAGCAGCGAGGCGTCGGGATCCCGAGGTGGTCGGACCATGATGTCTTGCTCGGCGTCCTCGAAGGCCAGTGCCAGGCCAAGGGTGACCGCCACCACCATGTTGACCCACAGCGCCTGAAGCGGGGTCACCGGCAGGGTGGTGCCGGCCAGCACGGCGAGCATGATGGCCAGGCCCTGGCCGCCGTTGGTGGGCAGCAGGAAGGTGATGGTCTTGCGAATGTTGTCGTAGACCTTGCGGCCTTCGCGGATGGCGCCGACGATGGTGGCGAAGTTATCGTCGGCCAGCACCATTTCGGCGGCTTCCTTGGCGGCCTCGGTGCCCTGAATTCCCATGGCGACGCCGACGTCGGCGCGCTTGAGGGCCGGGCCGTCGTTGACCCCGTCGCCGGTCATGGCGCATATCCCGCCCTTGGCCTGCATGGCCTGTACCAGGCGCAGTTTGTGCTCCGGTGCTGCACGGGCAAAGACGTCCACCTCGAGGATGATCGCCTCGAGCTCGGCGTCCGACAGTGCCTCGATCTCGCGGCCGCTGATGCCCCGCTCGGTGTGGGCGAAGCCCAGCTGCTTGGCGATGGCCAGGGCCGTGACCGCATGATCACCGGTGATCATCACCGGGCGGATACCGGCGGCAAGGCAGTCCTTCACTGCCTCGATCGCCTCGTCCCGGGGCGGGTCGAGCAGGCCAACCAGCCCCAGCAGCACCAGTTCCTCTTCGGCGTGTTCGTCGACCAGCTCATGGATGTCGCTCACCCGCTTCTCGGCCAGCGCCAGCACCCGCAGACCGCGCTCGGAGAGGGCATGGATGCGCTCTTCCCAGAGCTCGACGTCCAGCTCGCTTACCTCACTGCCGTGGCGGACCCGGTGGCACATTTCCAGTAGCCGGTCCGGGGCGCCCTTGACCAGCAGAAGTTGTTCTCCATCCACCTCGTGGAGGGTGGCCATATATTTACGTTCGGATTCGAAGGGGATGGCGTCACGGCGAGAGTGGTCGCCGCGCAGTTTCTCGGCGGTCAGTCCGGCCTTGGCGGCGGCCACCACCAAAGCGCCCTCCGTGGGATCGCCGTGAATCTTCCAGCGGCCCTCCTCTTCCGCTAGTTCGGCGTCATTGCACAGCACCCCCACCTTGAGGAAGTGGCGCAGGGCGTGGTCTTCGTCCAGGTCGAGTGCCGCCCCCTCGGGCTTGCCGTCGCTGATGCGATGGAAGCTGCCTTCCGGGGAGAAGCCGATGCCCTCGATATGCACCTCGCCGTGCGGCAGCCAGATTGCCTGGGCGGTCATCTCGTTGCGGGTCAGGGTGCCGGTCTTGTCGGAGAAGATGGTGGAAATGGAGCCCAGGGTCTCCACTGCTGGCAGGCGGCGGATGATGGCATTACGGCTGGCCATGGCCTGCACGCCCAGCGCCAGGCCGATGGTGACGATGGCGGGCAGGCCCTCGGGGATGGCGGCCACCGCCAGGCCCACCGCGGCCATGAACATCTCGCCTAGCGGCTGACCGTGTACCAGGGCACCAAAGGCACCGGTGAGGGCGGCGGCCACCAGAATGAAGAAAGCCAGCACCTGGCCGGCGCGGTCGATCTGGCGCAGCAGCGGGGTCTTCAACTGCTCGACCCCACGCAGCATCTCCGAGATGCGCCCGATCTGAGTATGGGCGCCGGTCTCTACCACCAGGCCTCGGGCGTTGCCCTGGACCACGATAGTGCTCGCATAGGCCATACTGGTGCGATCGCCCAAATCCGCCTCGTCGTCCACGGCCGTCGTGTCCTTGTCCACCGGGGTCGACTCGCCGGTCAGTGAGGCCTCCTCGGTGCGAAAGCGCCGGGCCTCCAGCAGGCGCAGGTCGGCCGGCACCCGGTCGCCGCTCTCCACCAGCACGATATCGCCCGGCACCAGTTCCTCGGCGGGGATTGTTTCGCGACGGCCATCGCGCAGTACATTGGCCTGTGGCGAGAGCATCTGGCGAATGCTCTCCAGCGCCTGTTCGGCCTTGCCCTCCTGAATGAAGCCGATCAGGGCGATGATCAGCACCACGCCGAAGATGGCCGTGGCGTCCAGCGTATGGCCGAGTCCTAGGCTGGCAATGGCCGCGACGATCAGCACCAGCATCAGGATATTGTTGAACTGCTCCAGCAGGCGCTTCCACCAGGGGCGTGCCTGGGCCTGCTTGAGCTGATTGGGGCCATGTTCGGCAAGTCGACGCTCGGCCTCCGTGCTGTCCAATCCTTCGGCGCGACCCTCGAGGCGCTGCAGGGCCTCCTCGGTCGAGAGGGCGTGCCAGTCGACGGGCCCGTTGTGGGGGCGATCGGTCATCCGTTTCCTCCGTTGGGGAGCCAGTATCCACGATTTATCATACAGCCTGTTGCACCGCAGTGATCCAGCGCAAGGGTTTCCCGACAAGCCTTGTCCAGCGGGATCGGCAGGTCGCAAAAATGGCCAGACGGGACGGCTGGCCGTCTGGCAGATCACCCCTTACACTGCCCGGCATCGTGCCGTGTCATCGCGGCTCTTCCTTGTCTTCGTCCCGGACGCGTTACATGTCTCAGACCCTCTCGAAACGGATCAACAAGTACATCAGCGAGAGCGGCCTTTGCTCTCGTCGAGAGGCGGACCGTTACATCGAGCAGGGCAGTGTCCATATCGACGGCCGGCGCGCCACCCCCGGTGACCAGGTCTTCCCGGGTAGCGTGGTGAAGGTCAATGGCCAGGTCGTCGAGCCCCTGGCGCTGGAAGAAGAGGACCTGGTATTCATTGCCCTCAACAAGCCGGTGGGTATCGTCAGCACCACGGATCCCGGCGAGAAGGCCAATATCGTCGACTTCGTGAAGCATGGTGCCAGGATCTTTCCCGTCGGTCGTCTGGACAAGGATTCCCAGGGATTGATCTTCCTGACTAACAACGGCGATCTGGTCAATCGCATCCTGCGGGCGAGCAATCAGCACGAGAAAGAGTATCGGGTCACCGTCAACAAGCCGATCACCGATGAGTTCATCACCGGCATGGGCAGGGGCGTACCGATCCTCGGCGAGGTCACCCGCAAGTGCCGAGTGGTCAAGGAGTCCCGTTTCGTCTTCAACATCACCCTGGTCCAGGGGCTCAACCGCCAGATCCGCCGCATGTGCGAGGTGTTCGGCTATGACGTGGTGAAGCTCGAGCGGATCCGCATCATGAACGTCTCGCTCAAGGGGCTGGCGCCGGGTGAGTGGCGGGACCTGACGCCGGCCGAAGTGGCAAAGATTCTCTCCCTGACCGAGCACTCCTCCTCCGAGGTTCAGGGCAATGGCCGCCGATCCGCCAGGAACAAGGGCCGCAAGGCCGATATCGGCAAGCAGGGTACGCAGAAGCGGGGCACGCCTCGGCGGGGCGATGGTGGCAAGCCCGCCGCCGGCAAGCCGGCAAGACGCAAGGCAGCCGGCAAGACTCATGGCGCAAAGGCTCAAGCAGGGAAGCCACCGCCGGATGGCAAGACGTCCGGCTCACGAAAGCCGGGGAGTAAGCCGGGAAAAGGACCACGCCGCCCGACCGCAGGTCCGTCCCGCAAGCCCAGGGGCCGGAAATAGCCATCTCCCGAAACATCAGCCATGAGGAGTACCATGAACGACCCACGCTTGAAGAGCCCTGCCGTGGCGCGTAACCGCCAGCCGATCCTCGAGGTGCTGCAGAACGTCCTGCCTGTGAGGGCGCGAGTGCTGGAGGTGGCCAGCGGTAGTGGAGAACATGCCGTGTACCTTGCCGGTGCCAGGCCCGGCTGGGCTTGGCAGCCCAGCGACCCCAACCCCCGGGCGTTGGCTTCCATCGACGCATGGCGCGAGGGAACCGGGCAACCCAACCTGGCCGCGCCGATCCGGCTCGATGTCACCGATCACGACAGCTGGCCCAAGGGCTCCTTCGAGGCGATCGTGGCCATCAACCTGATCCATATCTCGCCCTGGGCGGTCAGCGAGGCACTGATGGCGAGCGCCGGAGACTCTCTGGTACCGGGCGGGGTGCTCTATCTCTACGGTCCCTTTCGCCGCGACGGACAACACACCGCGCCCAGTAATGAAGCCTTCGATGCTGATCTCCGGGCCCGCGACCCGCGTTGGGGGATCCGTGACCTGACGGCAGTAACGGCCGAGGCAGAGCGATGCGGTCTCGGCCTCGAACGGGTGGTGGCCATGCCGGCCAATAACCTCAGCGTGGTGTTTCGCAGGGCATAGAATCGAAACAGGCCATGGTCGTCACTCGGGGAGCTCGCCGGGCTTGCGGTATTCGACACCCTCGGCCTGGCGTTCCTCGCGTGTCTTGGTCTCGTCCTCGGCAGGCACACCCCACACGGTTTCACGGCGGCCGTCCTCCCAGGTGTAGGTGGTGCAACTGGCCAGCAGGGCCATGGCGAGCAAGCCGGCGACAGGTATTATCAATCGATGCATCGGGAAATTCTCCTAGCCGGAAAGACCCAGCAGTATCGGGACATAGACCACCAGCAGCAGTACCGCGATCAGTCCCAATAGGTAGGGAATGATGGCACGAGTGATCTGCTCCAGCGGTAATTGGGTGACCGAGGATGCCACGTAGAGGTTGATCGCCACCGGCGGGGTGATCATGCCGATGGCCAGCCCCACCACGATGATCAGACCGAAGTGGATCGGATCGATGCCCAACTGGGTCACCAGCGGCAGCAGCACCGGTGTCAGGATGATCAGGGCACTGGCCGTCTCGATGAACACCCCGGTGAGCAGGATCACCGCCACCACCAGCAGCATGATCACAAAGGGATTGGTGGACAGTGACAGTACCGCCTGGGCGATGGCGCCGGGCACCTGCCAACTGGAGAGCGTCCAGCTCAGTACCGCCGAGGTGGCGATCACCAGCATGATCACCGAGGTAGTGATCGCCGAGCGGATCAGGACGCGGTAGATGTCGGCGAGGCTTAGATCACGGTAGACGAACAGCGACACCAGCAGTGCATAGTTGACGGCCACCACGGCCGCTTCGCTAGGGGTAAACACGCCCGAGAAGATGCCGCCGAGGATGATCACCGGCGTCGCCAGGCCCCAGCTCGCGCTCCTGAAGGTCCGCCAGATGGTGGCCGGCGATAAGGCCGTGCCACGGGGGTAGTTGCGCCGATAGGCCTGGACGATGGCGATGGAGGCAAGCCCCAGGCCCATGGCGATACCGGGGATGATGCCGCTGAGGAAGAGCTTCGAGACCGACTGCTGGGCGATCACCGCGTAGATGATCATCGGCACCGAGGGTGGGATCACCACGCCGATGGTGCCGCTGGCGGCGATCAGGCTCGCCGCCGAGGCCGGCTCGTAGCCCTTCTTGCGCAGCTCCGGCACCAGGCTCGAGCCCACTGCGGCGGTGGTCGCGGCACCTGAGCCGGAGATGGCAGCGAAGAACATGCCGGCGCCCACCGAGACGATGGAGAGACCGCCCTTGAGGAAGCCGAACAGCGAATCGGCGAAGTCGACCAGTTTCTCGCTCACCTTGCCCTGGGCCATCAGGTCGCCTGCCAGGATGAACATGGGAACCGCCACCAGGGCGAAGGAATTGATGCCCTGGAACATCTGCTGGGTGACTACCATCAGCGGGACGCCCTGGGCATTGAGGGCCAGCAGGGTGCTGGCGCCGATGGCCAGGGCGATGGGTACTCCCAGCAGCATGAAGATAAAAAACAGCACGAACAGCAAGGCCGTCACGGGGGAGGTTCCTCGATGATCAGCTCCAGTAGGTCGACCAGCGCACACCAGGCCATGATCGCCGCGGAGAACGGGATTACCAGGTAGATCCAGGTCATGGAGATGCGCAGCGAGGCCGACTTCTGGAAGCTCTGCACCTGCATGTATTCGATGCCGATCGCGACCAGGGCGGCCAGGAAACCCAGGGCCACCATCAGCGCGGCGATGCGCACCAGGCGGCGGGGCAGGTCGGGCAGGGCGTCGACGACGAAGGTTACGGCGATATGCCGGCTTCGGCGGAAGGCCAGGGTGGCGCCGAGGAAGGTGATCCACACCAGCAGGAAGCGGGCCACCTCCTCGGTCCAGCCCACCGCAGTGAAGAACACCCGCGAGACGACCTGCAGGGTTATCACTCCGATCAACGCCGCCATCGCCGTGAAGACGACGGGGGCGATGACGACGTCGAGGGCGCGCTCACTCCACCGCAGCGGTCGCAGCAGGGAATGGGCGATAGAGGTCACTTACTCCAGCGCCTCCTGGATGCGCGGTAGGTAGTCGCCGAATTGCTCACCATATTTCTCGTAGACCGGGGCCACGGCGCTCTGGAAGGCGGCAATGTCGGGTTCCTCGACGATCTGCATGCCGGCCTCGCGCAGCTCCGCCAACTGCTTGGCCTGCATCTCGGCGTTGACCTGGCGCTCGTGCTCGGCGGCTTCCTGGGCGGCCTCCTCCATTACCTGTTGGGCGGCTTCAGGCAGATCATTCCAGACCGGCATGCCCATCACGAAGATCGCCGGCGCATAGGTATGCCGCGACAGCGTCATGTGATCCTGGGTCTCGTAGAGCTTGAAGGAGTGGATGACGTTGACCGGGTTCTCCTGGCCATCGATGGTGCCCTGCTGCATGGCCGTCAGCGCCTCTGTCCAGGCCATGGGCACGGCGTTGGCACCCAGTTCGCGGAAGGTATCCACGTAGACCGGGTTCTCCATCACGCGAATACGCAGGCCGTCGATGTCCGCTGGGCTTTCCACCGGGCGTTCGCTGTTGGTCAGGTTGCGAAAGCCGCGCTCGGCGTAGGCCAGGCCCTTGAGGTTGACCTCGGACAGGCGGTCGAGCAGTTCCTGGCCGATCTCGCCATCGAGCACCGCGTAGGCCGCCTCGGGAGAGGGGAACAGGAAGGGCAGTTCGAAGACCGCCATCTCTTCCAGAAAATTGGCCACAGGACCATTGGTGATCACACCCATGTCCACGGTGCCGATCTGCATGCCCTCGAGCAGGGTGCGCTCGTCGCCGAGGCTGGCGTTGGGGTAGATCTCGATATCCACCTTGCCCTCGGTGCGCTCCTCGACTAGTTCCTCGAACTTCTCGGCGGCGATATGGAAGCCATCTTGCTCGTTGACCACGTGGGCCAGACGCAGCGTCACGGGGTCCATGTCGGCGAAGTCACTGGCCTGGGCGCCGGCGACCACTGCAAGGGAGACGGAGAGTGCCAGCGTGCTGCGTGTGAAACGTTTCATTGTAATTTTCCTTCGGTGAGTCAGTCACTTGGTGAGCATGCCCGAGGCCGGTGCCGGCGGTCAATTGGAGCATGGGCGTGGCTCATAGCAACCGGTACATCACATGGGCATCCGTCATGCCCAGCGCAGGATGACGGAAGGCCCGGGGTAGGGTGCCGATGATCGTGAAGTCGTGCATCTGCCACAGCCGGATAGCCACTTCGTTGCTGGCCACCACCAGGTTGTACTGCATGGCGACGAATCCCAGCTCACGCGCCAGGGCCAGGGAGTGCTGGCACATCTGCCCGGCTACGCCGTGGCCGCGGGCCGCAGGGGCGACGATATAGCCGCAGTTCGCCACATGGTCTCCGGGGCCCGCCTGGTTGGCCTTGAGAAAGTAGGTGCCCTGCAACTCGCCGTTGTCATCGATGGCCACGCGCACGGCCCGGGGCAGTTCGATCCAGGTGCGGTGAGCGTCCTGCTCGCTGATGTCGCGGGGTAGCGCATAGGTCTCGCCGGCGCGGAAGACCGGTACGAGAATGGCCCACAGGGCCGGCCAGTCCTCGGGCTGATAGGGTCTGATGCGGATCATTCGGTGGCTCCTTGCCGAAAGCGGAATCAGGCGTTGCGCGGCCTGCTGCGCGCGCAAAAACATGGCGAGGTCATGATCCGGCCTGATGATCTCATCAGCGGCGCTATCGAGCCAGATCCAGATTCCCTCTGTCGGTGATTGGAGGCCTAGTCCTGAGCGTTGGAGGCGGGGGATGTCCCATCTTCGCGGTGGACGACGAGGACGGTCTTCTGGTTGAAGCTGACCTGCCGGCCGTAGGCCTCGGCAGCCGTCTTGGTGGCGAAATGCCGGCTGGCTCTTCGGGAGCCGCCTCTATGTACGTCCCAGCCACCCTTGGCATTCGGCACTACGTGATGCGTCGTGCGGTTCATGGTCGTTGTCCCTCATCTGCGGTGGGCGCTGCCGGATGGCGCTTTCTGCATTATAGCGCTCTCGCCTAAAGGGCAGGTGATTTCGCTGCCCTTGCATGACTCAAGTCATGGTCATGCAAGGGCGATACCCAAGGGGGATCTGGCCATGTCGGGGTAGGGGAAACCTCACACGAACTCCGGGTCATCCGTCCTGACGGTAATCGCCTCTTCCTCGCCGGGTACCGTCACGGCGAATTCGCCACCCCCGAGGTGGGTGACCGAGTGGCCCTCTCGGGTCCGAAAGGAGGAGGGGCCGTCGCTGACAGGGCCGGTGTGCTGCAGGTCGCTGAGGTCCCGGACGCTGACGAACATGTCAATGAAGTACTCGTTGCCGGCCGAGTCGAAGGCCAGGATGGTTCTCTCGTTGCGGGACACAGGAGACACCTTGGTTAGGGAAGCTTCGTGACATTCTAGCCGTCGCCGTTGCGTGTCTTCCAACATCTTCGGCCATGGCCGTGACAGCTCTGACGGGAATACAATGAAAAACCGCCACCCGGCATGATCCGTAAGTGGCGGTTTTTCTTGATGTTTCTGGTCGGAGCGACAGGATTCGAACCTGCGACCTTTGCAACCCCATTGCAACGCGCTACCAAGCTGCGCCACGCTCCGATGCGGCTTTCGGGATACCTGGCTTGTTGATCCTGGCCCCGAGAACGAGGCGTATACTAGCGCGTAGCGGGGTAAATGAAAAGTCCCTTTTGCGCTTCCGTTTCAATTGCTTGGCCGGTTGTCTCGGCGAGGCCCAGGATCCTGCTGCTTCTGTCACACTGTCTGCATTGAGAACTTGCTTGCCGAGAGGAGGGCGGATATGCCGTTGATCATGGGAATGAGCATGTTACTGGTCTGCCAGTTTGCCGGTGAGCTGGTGGCCAAGGGACTCACGCTGCCGATCCCGGGGCCGGTGATCGGCATGGTGATCCTGCTGGTGGCGTTGATGATCCGCGGCAAGGTTCCATCGAGCCTGCGCCTGACAGGTGAAGGGCTGCTGCGCTACCTGACGCTGCTGTTCGTGCCAGCCGGAGTAGGGCTGATGGTGCACTTCGAGTTGATCGGTGCCGACCTCTGGCCGATCGTGGTGACCCTGGTGGCGTCCACGGCAGTGACGCTGGGGGCGACGGCCTGGGTGCTGCAACGCCTGCAACGTGGCCATGCTCGGCGCAACGGCCGGTCGTCGGGAGGCAAGGCATGAATGTCGCCACTCTCGACCAGCTGTGGGTCTATCTCTCGGGCAATCCGCTGCTATCGCTGCTGGTGACCCTGCTGGTCTTTACTCTGGCGGTGAGGATCAACCGCACCTTGGGCGGTACGCCGTTGCTGCATCCGGTTACGCTCTCCATCGCCATGCTGATTGCCCTGCTGTTGCTGGCGGACATGGAGTACCGTACCTACTTCGAGGGGGCCCAGTTCATCCACTTCCTGCTGGGGCCGGCCACAGTGGCTCTGGCCATACCCCTTTATGATCATCGAGAGCGGGTGCGTCGGCTGCTTTGGCCGCTGCTGCTGGCGTGCGGAGTGGGGATCTTCACCGCGGTAGCCTCCACCCTGGGGCTAGCCATGCTGCTCGGCGCACGCACTGAGACACTGCTTTCCCTGGCGCCGCGCTCTGTCACCTCACCGATCGCCATGGGTATCGCCGAGCAGATCGGCGGCATACCCTCGCTGGCCGCCGGCCTGGTGTTGCTGACCGGCTCGATCGGCTGCGCCTTGGGTCCCTGGATCTTCCGCTTGTTGAGGATCAGGGATCCGGAGGTACAGGGCTTCACCCTGGGGCTGGCGGCCCATGGCTTCGGCACCGCGCACGCCTTTGCTCGACTGGGAGCCGTGGCCGGTGCCTTTTCCGGGCTGGCCATGGGGTTGACGGGCCTGCTGACCGCCTTCCTGTTGCCCCTGATTACCCGACTCTTCGGTTTTGGCTGAGCCTCGCGGTCACGAATGCTCCGAGGCGGTACGAGGCGTGGGTTACACGATATGACAGAAGGGCCGGCAGGTGCGCACCGCACCTGCCGGCCCTTGCTCCTCTTATGGGTTCTCCTTAGCGGGCTGGTTTCCCCACACCTACAGGACGTTTCATACTTCTTCCCAGACGCGGCGCCGGAAATCATTGGAGAGCTCGGTAGCCTTCTTCATCCGTTCCATCTGGGCTTCTGTGACTTCGGAGATGAGCTTCTGGTAACGTTCCTGCATTTCAGCTGGTGTCTGCGGTGTATCGCCACCCAGGGTCTGAGCAATCCTCTGGCCACTCTCGGCCAACGTCCGGAGGAACTGGGCCTCGAACTGCATGGTATCGGCGATGCTCTGCATCCAGGCCAGTTGCATCCGAGTCATTGGGGTGGCCCCCTGAGTGAACTGTTTCTGCCACCACTCCATCATCGGCTCAGTCGCACTCATGGCGGGATTGGTCTTGGAGTCTTTTTGGTTGCTCATGGTCGGTCTCCTTCATGGTCTCATGTCATAGGCTCAGGCAATATGCTGGATCCTTTTCAGCTGTCACCTTGAGTATAGAAGATGGATGCGGCTTAACGCGTTGCAGCGAAAGTGGTATGCCATTCCTGCCCAGGCGTGGAATGCGTTCACGGGTCGGCACTGACGATATGGTCTAGAGTCGACGCAAGTCTACGGTAATGCATGGAGGTTGGCAGGGATGTGGCAGGCAATCAAATCGGTGCTGGCGGCCTTTCTGGGCGTGCAGAAGGATGCACGAAGGCGCGAGGACTTCGCTTCCAACCGCCCTGGTACCTTCATCGCGGCGGGGTTGCTTGTGGGACTGGTATTCGTGTTGCTGGTGGCATTCGTGGCGGTGCTCGCCGCTCGATGACCGCCCCTGCGTTGACTATCCCGTTTACCTGGCCGGCGGTGACAGAGGTGACGAACTGTCGCACTACCCTATACTGCTGCAGGCGCTAGCTAATACAACGTTGATCCTGAGGAGGAGCCGATGCGCACGTTGCTCGCGTGGATAGCGGGAGGGCTGACCTCCGTAGTCTTGACCCCGGTTGCGCTGGCCGATGGCTGGAACATGCCTGTCGGGGTCACCGCAATCAGCCGTGATATCTATTCCCTGCACATGATCATTTTCTGGATCTGCGTGGTCATCGGCGTCATCGTCTTCGGGGCGATGTTCTATTCGCTCTTCCGCTATCGCCATTCCCGTGGTGCCAAGGCCGCTACCTTTCACGAACATACCAGCGTGGAGGTGATCTGGACGGCGATTCCGTTGCTGATCCTGGTCGGTATGGCAGTGCCTGCCACCGCCACCCTCAAGAACATGTATGACACCTCCGAAGCCGATCTCGACATCATGGTCACCGGCCAGCAGTGGCGCTGGCGATACGAGTATCTCGGGGAGGATGTCGCCTTCACCTCCAACCTTGGTACGCCTCGCGAGCAGATCAACGGCACTGGCGAGAAAGGGGAGTACTACCTGCTCGAGGTAGACGAGCCGCTGGTGCTGCCGGTGGGACAAAAAGTCCGTCTGCTGCTGACATCCGATGACGTCATCCATTCCTGGTGGGTTCCCGATCTGGCGGTCAAGCAGGACGCCATTCCCGGTTTCGTCAACGAGAACTGGGTACGCATCGAGGAGCCCGGCATCTATCGTGGCCAGTGCACCGAGCTTTGTGGCAAGGACCACGCCTTCATGCCGGTGGTGGTCGAGGCCGTGAAACCGGAGCGCTTCGACGAGTGGCTGGCCGAGCGCAAGGAAGCCGCCGCACAGGAGGCATCCAGTGCCGATCGCGAGTGGGCAATGGACGAGCTGATGGAGCGTGGCCAGCAGGTCTATGGCTCTCTTTGCGCCTCCTGCCATCAGGAGGATGGTCAAGGGATTGGCAATTTTCCGGCACTGGCCGGCAATGAGGCCATGCTCGACGACGTGGACTGGCACATCGATCGCGTCGTGAATGGCGTGTCGGGGACCGCCATGGCGTCCTTCCGCAACACCCTCAGTGCGGTGGAGATCGCTGCCGTGGTCACCTACGAACGCAACGCCTGGGGCAATGAGTCCGGCGATAGCGTACAACCGTCGGAAATCGCCGAGCGTCTCGCCGATCAGGGTGAGTGACCGGCCTTTCCGTTTCTCTTTCGTGATGCCCAACAGGGAGATTTCCGATGGCTTCCCACCTGCCACCCAAGCCGACACCGCAGCACAGCACGGCCACCGCCGGTGGCATGGCCGAGGCCGGACATGCCCGGCCCCGTGGGCTGATGCGCTGGCTGTTGACCACCAACCACAAGGAGATCGGTAGCCTTTACCTGATCTTCTCGCTGACGATGTTCTTCATCGGGGGGATCTTCGCCCTGGTGGTGCGCGCCGAGCTGTTCCAACCCGGCTTGCAACTGGTGCGGCCCGAATTCTTCAACCAGATGACCACCATGCATGGCCTTATCATGGTGTTCGGGGCGATCATGCCTGCCTTCGTGGGGCTCGCCAACTGGATGGTACCGCTGCAGATCGGTGCCCCGGACATGGCCTTGCCGCGCTTGAACAACTTCAGCTTCTGGCTGCTGCCGGTGGCCTTCGCCCTGCTGCTCAGCACCCTGCTGATGCCGGGTGGCGGGCCCAATTTCGGCTGGACTTTCTATGCGCCGCTCTCGACCACCTATGCGCCGCCGTCCACCACCTTCTTCATCCTCTCGCTGCACATCGCGGGTATCAGTTCGATCCTCGGTGCCATCAACATCATTGCCACCATCCTCAACCTGCGCGCCCCGGGGATGCGTATGATGGACATGCCGCTGTTCGTCTGGACCTGGCTCATCACCGCCTTCCTGTTGATCGCGGTGATGCCGGTGCTTGCCGGGGTGATCACCATGATGCTGATGGACATCAATTTCGGCACCAGCTTCTTCAATGCGGCCGGCGGCGGTGATCCGGTACTGTTCCAGCATCTGTTCTGGTTCTTCGGGCACCCCGAGGTCTACATCATGATCCTGCCGGCCTTCGGCATCGTCTCGGCGATCATCCCGACCTTCTCCCGCAAGCGGCTGTTCGGCTACGCCTCCATGGTCTACGCCACGGCGGCCATCGCCCTCCTTTCTTTCCTGGTCTGGGCGCATCACATGTTCGTGGTGGGCCTGCCGCTGGTGGCCGAGCTGTTCTTCATGTACACCACCATGCTGATCGCGGTCCCCACAGGGGTGAAGATCTTCAACTGGGTGGCGACGATGTTCCGTGGCTCGATCAGCTTCGAGCCACCGATGCTTTTCGCGTTGGCCTTCGTGGTGCAGTTTACTGTCGGTGGCTTCTCGGGGCTGATGCTGGCTATCTCGCCGGCCGATTTCCAGTATCACGACACCTACTTCGTGGTGGCGCACTTCCACTATGTGCTCGTGCCCGGTGCGCTCTTCGCGATCCTGGCCGGGGCCTACTACTGGCTACCCAAGTGGACCGGCCATTATCCAAACCTGCGGCTGTCCCAATGGCACTTCTGGCTATCCGTGATCGGCGTCAACCTGACCTTCTTCCCGATGCACTTCTCGGGGCTCGCCGGCATGCCGCGACGCATCCCCGACTATGCCCTGCAGTTCGCCGACTTCAACCTGGCCGCGAGCATGGGCGCCTTCCTGTTCGGCGCCTCCCAGCTGCTCTTCGTGCTGGTGATCATCAAGTGTGTGCGCGGTGGCGAAAAGGCGCCGGCCAAGGCCTGGGAGGGGGCCGAGGATCTGGAGTGGAGCGTGCCTAGCCCGGCACCGCTTCACACCTTCGAAACGCCCCCGGACTTTCATCCCCATCAGCACTGAGTGACGTCGGCAGAGACGCGGGAGGCAGGGATGTCCCACCATGACGAGCAGGCAACCAACAGGGACGGCGTGCGACGGACCGTGACCCGTACCCTGGTGGTGCTGGCGGGGATGTTCGCCTTCGCCTTCGCGCTGGTGCCGCTCTACGACGTCTTCTGCGAAGTTACCGGTCTAAACGGCAAGACCAGCAACACAGCCCAGATGCTGGTGCATGAGGAAGTCGACACCTCGCGGATGGTGACGGTGCAGTTCATTACCCGTGCCAGCGCAGGCCTGCCCTGGGAACTGGATGTGGAGACACGCCAGGTCCGGGTTCATCCGGGGCAGAGCAACGAGGTGTCCTTCACCTTCCGTAACCGGGGTGGCGAGGCCAGCCACGCCAAGGCAGTGCCCAGTGTTTCCCCCTCTGAGGCTTCGGTGCATCTGCGCAAGCTCAGCTGCTTCTGTTTTCAGGAGCAGCGTCTGGCGGGTGGCGAGCGCCTGGAGGCCCCGCTGGTCTTTCAACTGACCCGGGATCTGCCGGCCGACATCAAGACAGTTACCCTGGTCTACACCCTCTATCCCGTGCAGCCGGCGCAGGCAGCAGTGTCGCCACGCGGGCCGATCGAAGAAGGAGATAGCGCATGAGCGGTGGCAGCTACTATGTTCCCGAGTCCAGCAAGTGGCCCATCCTGGCGTCGCTGGCGCTGGGGGCGATGATGATCGGCACTGGCACTGTGCTGGTGCATGGCTCGGCGGGCATGCCGGTCATGGCGCTCGGCCTGGTCGGCGTGCTGGCGGTGATGGCCCTGTGGTTCCGCGATGTGGTGCTCGAGTCGCGGGGCGGCCTCTACGATGACCAGATGGACCGCTCCTTCCGCTGGGGGATGGCCTGGTTCATCTTCTCGGAGGTGATGTTCTTCGCTGCGTTCTTCGGGGCGCTCTTCTACGTACGGACCTTTGCGCTGCCTTGGCTCGACGGGGAGGGCGCCAAGGGAGTGGCGTCCCTGCTGTGGCCGGACTTCACCGCCAGCTGGCCGCTGCTCAACCCGCCGGGAGCTTCCATCGAAGGGCCTAGTGAGACCCTCAGTCCCTGGCACCTGCCGCTGGTCAATACCCTGATCCTGGTGTCATCGAGCATCACCCTGACCATCGCCCACGAGGGTCTGAAGGAGGGGTTTCGCGACAGTGCCCGCTTCTGGCTAACGGTAACCGTCTTGCTGGGTTTGTGCTTCATCACCATTCAGGGGGTCGAGTACTACGAGGCCTATGCCCATTACGGCATCACGTTGCAGGCAGGCATCTATGGTGCCACCTTCTTCCTGCTCACCGGTTTCCACGGGCTGCACGTGATCATTGGTACCATCATCCTGGCGGTCATGTTGTGGCGGGTGTTTCGTGGGCACTTCACGGCCGACGACCACTTCGGCTTTGAAGCGGCGGCCTGGTACTGGCACTTCGTCGACGTGGTATGGATCGGGCTGTTCATTTTCGTCTATGTGTTCTGAGCGCTGCGATCAGCGCCAACTCCTGTCAGCTGCCGAGGCCACCCAGGGTAAACCCGTAGCCAAGCAGGGCGAGCAACAGGGCGGCCAGGGCCACGCGGACCTTGAGGGAAACCAGCACGCGCCGTGAGCGGCTGCCGTCCCGGATCAGGAAACCGGCACCCATTGCCAGGCTCGTGACCATGGCCAGGAAGACAAGGGCAATCAATATCTTGAGTAACATTCACGGCTCCAAGAATGGCGCGACGTCCGGTGGGCGTCGCGGTTTTTCAGCGGCACGTCGGATCGGCTGGTGGGGGTTCTGGTCCTGCCTGGTGGTGCTTGGCCTCGCACTGGGACTATGGCAGTGGGAGCGTGCTGCCGACAAGCGCGACTATCTGGCTCGCCTGGCGGCCGCACCGCGGATCGAGGCGCCGGCGACCGCCCCGCCAGCCGGTGCGCAGCTGGTCGTGCAGGGTGAGTATCTCGCCGAACAGACCCTGTTCCTCGACAATCGCACTCATGAGGGTCGCCTCGGGGTAGCGCCATTGACACCGTTTCTCGACGTCAACGGACGCCTGTGGCTGGTGCAGCGTGGCTTCCTGGCGACCGGCCCCAGCCGAGCGGCCCCAACGGTCGAGACGCCCACCGGGGTGGTGACCCTGGAAGGTCGCTGGCAAACGTCCGGCGAGGCAGCGCCGCTGTTCGGTCCCAACCGGGAGGGTACGCGCCTGCAGCGCATCGACCTCTCGGCCTGGGGTCTCGAGCCGACATTTGCCTACCCCGGCTGGTTGCACCTCGAGCAAGGGCCAGGCCATCTTGACTCCTGGTGGCAGCCCAGCGTGGTGTTGCCGGAACGTCATCTGGGCTATGCCTTTCAGTGGTGGGGGTTGGCCCTGGCGGCTCTGGTGATCATGCTGGTGGGCGCACGGCGCCAGACGCACCGCTCCAACCCTATGTCCCTCCCGAGCAAGGAGACTCCCCGATGACGCATGCTGGACGTCAACGCCTCAAGCTATTGGCATTCTTTGCGATCTTTGCCCTGCCGGTGGCCGTTGCCTGGGGCATGGTGGAATGGCGCATCGGGATTCCCGAGGGACGCACCGCCCATGGCGAGTTGCAACCCTCGCTTCCCGAGCTTTCGCAGTGGCCGTTGACGGACGTGGAGAAGCAGGGGGAAGGCGACTGGCTGCTGGCATTCGATTGCCCCGAGGCATGTGGTGCCAATGCCGATCGCTGGTGGCGCCTGCATCGCGCCCTGGGTCGCGAGGCTGACCGTGTCAGCCGCTTGCGCATTGGCGGTGGTGGCGAGCCACTTCCCGGTGCGTCCCTGGCACAGTGGACGGGTGAAGCCGACTGGCGCTCCCCCCACCGCCTCTGGATCCTAGATCCCGAGGGGCGTCCCGTGCTCGGCTATGCTCCGAATGTTGCGACCGCTGACGTGCTCGATGACCTGCGGCGCCTGCTGCGCATGAACCCCGAGCCACCTTCGGCGCGGTACGAAAGCCCCTCGACCGTGGTAGGGGGCACTGGCGATGGCGAGTAGCGCGTTGGCAGCAGGCGAGGATAGTCGCCTTCGCTGGCTGGTGAGGCTCAGTCTGGCTGGGGTCGTCTTCACCGCCGTAGTGGTGCTGGTGGGGGCCTGGACACGGCTGGTGGATGCCGGCCTGGGATGTCCCGACTGGCCAGGTTGCTACGGTGCCTTGGTGGTGCCGGATGCCGACCGCGCCCTGGCGCACTCCCCTGAAGTGCCGCTGGAGTCTGCCAAGGCCTGGGTGGAGATGATTCACCGCTATCTGGCCTCGACCCTGGGACTGGTGGTCATCGCTCTGGTGGTATTAGGCGCTCGCTGGCGGCGGGAAGTGGGGTATCCCTGGGTCACCAGCCTGGCACTGCTGGCGGTGATCCTCTTGCAGGGCGCTTTCGGGGCCTTCACGGTGACTCTGAAGCTATGGCCCCAGGTGGTGACCCTGCATTTGCTGGGTGGCTTGACGGTGATGGTGCTGTTCCTCTGGCTACATCTGCGGCTGCGTCGATTTTCATCCGGTGCGGGCAGGGCGGCACCACCCCCTCGGCGCCTGACCCCGCTATGGGGGGGGGCTATATTGTTGCTGGTGGGGCAACTGGCGCTGGGTGGCTGGACGTCGAGCAACTATGCAGGAATCGCCTGTCAGGGCTTTCCCACCTGCAACGGCCAGTGGTGGCCGACATTGGACTGGAGTGAGGGCTTCCACCTGACTCAAACGGTGGGTCCCAATTATCTTCACGGCCAATTGCATGCCGAGGCGCGCAGCGCCATCCAGGTCGGGCATCGGCTAGGTGCCTTGGCCCTGGGCTTGAGTCTGCTAGTGCTTGCCATTCGCTACCTGCGGGAAGCTGGCATGCGCTCCTGGCTGGCGCTGTTGGTCGGAACCTATGCGTTTCAGGTGGTGATCGGCATCGCCAACGTGCTGGCCTGGCTGCCCCTGTGGCTGGCCCTGCTGCATACTGCCGGGGCGGTGTTGCTGGTGGTTGCCATGACTCTTGCCCTTTGGCACTGGCGCTGGTCGAAGATTCCGGCAGCTTTCGCGCTGCCGAGCTCGGGGAATAATAGGATGAAAGGGGAGTTAGCTAATGTCTGACGCCATGATGGAGCGTGTGACGGTCGGTCACCTCGCCGGCTGGGGTTGGCGAGACCTCTATACGCTGTGCAAGCCCCGGGTCGTGGCGGTGATGCTGGTCTGTACCCTGGTTGGCATGCTGCTGGCGGCGCCACTGCCGGACCCTGGGGCCGTGATATTCGGCCTGATCGGCATCGGCCTGGCCGCGGGTGGCGCCGCGGCCTTCAACCATGTGGTCGACCGCCGTCTGGATGCGCTGATGCTGCGTACTGCTCGCCGCCCTTTGGCCACCCAGCGCATGCCCACACCGCTGGCCCTGGTCTGGGCTACGCTGCTCTCGGTTTGTGGCATCGGGCTGCTGGCCTGGCAGGTCAACACGCTGACGGCCTGGTTGACCCTGGGGTCGCTGATCGGCTACGCGCTGATCTATACCGCCTTCCTCAAGCATGCCACGCCACAGAACATCGTCATTGGTGGGGTGGCGGGGGCCGCGCCGCCACTGCTGGGCTGGACGGCGGTCACGGGTCAGCTGGGCCCTGAACCTCTGCTGCTGATGCTGATCATCTTCGCCTGGACGCCGCCGCACTTCTGGGCGCTGGCGATCCACAAGCGCGACGAATATGCACGCGCCGGGGTGCCGATGCTGCCAGTCACACACGGCGAGGCCTTCACGCGACTGCAGGTGTGGCTATATGGCTGGCTGACCGTAGCGGTGACCCTGTTGCCCTTCACCATCGGCATGAGCGGGGAACTTTACCTGCTGGGGGTGATGGCGCTCAATCTGCGCTTCATGGTATGGAACTGGCGAGTCTGGAGAGGCCATGATCCGTCGGCCCCCCTGGCGGCCTTCTGGTTCTCCATCCGCTACATCCTGGGCGTGTTCGGCGTATTGCTGCTGGACCATTATGGCACTGCCTGGATGCTGGTTGCCTGAGGCCTTGCTGAAGACGCTGTACCATTTTCTTTACAGGCAAGGAGCCCCGCTGAGTGGCCGGGCTCCTTGCGTCATGGTCGTTGTCGACCGCTCACTACAGCGTGATGATCAGAAAATAGGCCATTTCGAGAGGGAGGTGGCAATGTGTACAATGGCTATACATGCCACGAACCCGCTGGGACATCCCCATGACCAATACCCTGGCACTGATACTTCTCGGCCTTGCCCTGGCCATCATCGCCGGCCTAGGGGCCTATGCCTACACCCTCTGGAAGGAGGTACAGCGGCGCAAGGGCTTCCGCGAGGAGGAGCTATACCGCGCTCATCGCAACTGTCTGGAGAACCTTGAGATAGTTGCTTCGGCACTGGCGCAGGATCAGGTTGATATCACCGAAGGCAGCTGGCGCTGCAAGGTGCTGCTGGAGATACTCGATGAGACACTCACCGAGCGACCCGATTTTAAGGCTTTCGATGAGGTGCACCGTCGCACCCGCCACCTGCATACCCATTCCGCTCGACAGGCGCTGACCCCTCGCGACCGCATTCGCGAGGATCGCGAGCGCCTGGCCGTGGAGGAGGAGTTCCGCGAGCCTGTGCTCAAGGCAGCGGCGGCGGTGATGGAATTTCGCCGTGGTTGGCCGGGCAGTCTGCACTGAACGCTACGCTGACACGTGCTTTGCTCCATGGTGTGACGATGTTTCTTGCGATTGGCACCACCCTTTGATTGCAACCTCCCGGTCTGTACTGCAAGCTTGTCGAGTCTCGTAGATGGCTGATTTATGGCTTGAGTCCATGGCCATTAGAGGACCGCACTGGCCTAGAAGGCACTTTCGTGCTTTCTTGATAGGTGCAGGAAGCGGATCGGGGACCGCTTCCCTCGGGTCATTCCTCGGAACCCTGGGTGATCAAGGCGTTGACCTGTCACACCGGGATGTAGTCAATAAGAAGGAGTTTTACATGAAAACATCCACGACTGGCTTGTTGCTCGGTTCCGCGCTGGTAGTTGGCCTTTCAGGCTGTGCCAGCTCTGCTTCTCAATCCGGTGGCGGTGGTGCGACGTCCGATAGTTCCATGCACCCGTTCGTTTGCGGTCTGGCCGGCGGCTTGATCGGTGGTGGCCTAGGGTACGCAGCTGGCGGTGATTCCGATGAGGATACCGGTGCTGCTATCGGCACCACGGCGGGTGCCACCATCGGTGCTATGCTGTGCGCCGACACCTCACCGGCACCTGTCGAGCCGGCGCCGCGTGACACCGATGGTGATGGCGTCAACGATGCCAATGACCAGTGCCCGGGCACGCCGGCCGGTGTTGCAGTGGACGCCGTGGGCTGCCCGCTGGACTCCGATAACGACGGCGTGCCGGACTTCCAGGACCAGTGTCCGGGGACGCCGGCCGGTGTCGAGGTCAACGCTCTGGGTTGCGAAGAGGACCTGGTGCTGCGTGACGTCAACTTCGAGTTCGACTCCGCGACCCTGACCATGGGTGCCGAGCAGATCCTCGCCGACGTGGCCCAGAAGCTGCGTTCCAACGAGAACGTTCGCGTGCGCATCGAGGGTCATACCGACTCCAGGGGCAGCGAGGCCTACAACCAGGATCTGTCCCAGCGTCGCGCTGACTCTGTGGCTGACTTCCTGGCCCGCCAGGGTGTCGACATGGAGCGCATGCGCACTATCGGCTACGGTGAATCTCAGCCGGTGGCCACCAACGACACCGAAGCGGGTCGTGCCATGAACCGTCGCGTGGAACTGGGCGAGTGGGAGTGATCCTCACCTGACTCAACCATGGCCCCGGAAGAGTTCCGGGGCTGACGGTAGAACGACAGAAGGCGCCTTCGGGCGCCTTCTGTCGTGTGGGGGCCTCGCCCGCCATGGCGCCGCAGGGTGTGCTTCTGCTAGTCTAGGCGTCGATTTTTCCACGACCATTCTTCTGGCGACACGTGATCCCTGGTATGGATCACCACTGCGCACAAGGGACCCTTCATGCCCATCGTGACCCTGCCCGACGGCAGTCAGAGATCCTTCGACGCCCCCCTCACCGTGATGCAACTGGCCGAGAGCATCGGCCCCGGTCTCGCCAAGGCCTGCGTGGCCGGCAAGATCGACGGCGTAGCGGTGGACGCCGCCGATGTCATCGACCGCGACGCCGAAGTGGCAATCCTCACCGCCCGTGATTCAGAAGGGCTGGAGGTCATCCGGCATTCCTGCGCCCACCTTATCGGCCACGCCGTCAAGCAACTCTATCCCGAGGCCAAGATGGCCATCGGACCGGTGATCGAGGATGGCTTCTACTACGACGTCGATTTCGGGCGTTCGGTGACCCCCGATGACCTCGAGATAATCGAGGCTCGCATGAAGGCGCTGATCGACCACGAGTACGATGTGGTGCGCGAGTACGTGGACCGCGACCAGGCGATGCTGGCCTTCCTGCACCGCGAGGAGCCCTACAAGCAGGAGATCGTGCGCGAGATCCCCGAGGGCGAGACCATCCGTCTCTACCACCACGAGGAGTACGTGGACATGTGCCGGGGGCCGCATGTGCCCAACACCCGGCACCTGAAAGCCTTCAAGCTGACCAAGCTGGCCGGTGCCTACTGGCGTGGCAACGCCGAGAACCCGATGCTGACACGCATCTACGGCACGGCCTGGCCCGACAGGAAGCAGCTCAAGGCCTATCTGAAGCGTCTCGAAGAGGCCGAGAAGCGCGACCATCGCAAGCTGGCGAAGAAGATGGATCTCTTCCACCTCCAGGAGGAGGCGCCGGGCATGGTCTTCTGGCACCCCAATGGCTGGACCATCTATCAGACCCTGGAGCAGTACATGCGCCGGGTTCAGGTCGAGAACGGCTACCAGGAGATCAAGACGCCCCAGGTGGTAGACCTCTCGCTGTGGAAGGCCTCCGGCCACTGGGGGCACTACAGCGACCTGATGTTCACCACCGAGTCGGAAAAGCGCGAGTATGCTGTCAAGCCGATGAACTGTCCCTGTCACGTGCAGGTGTTCAACCAGGGCCTGAAGAGTTACCGCGACCTGCCGCTGCGCCTGGCCGAGTTTGGCAGCTGCCACCGCAACGAGCCCTCCGGCTCCCTGCATGGACTGATGCGGGTGCGCGGTTTCACCCAGGACGATGCGCATATCTTCTGCACCGAGGGGCAGATCCAGTCCGAGGCCGAGGCCTTCATTGCCCTTACCCTCGAGGTCTATCGGGAGCTCGGCTTCGAAGACGTGGAACTCAAGCTCTCCACTCGCCCCGAAGGATTTATGGGCGAGCCGGAGCTCTGGGACCGCGCCGAGGCAGGCCTCGAGGCCGCGCTTGATGCTACCGGCCTGGATTGGGATTTGCAGCCGGGCGAGGGTGCCTTCTATGGGCCCAAGATCGAGTTTTCGCTGCGCGACTGTCTTAACCGGGTCTGGCAGTGCGGTACCCTGCAGCTCGACTTCAACCTGCCAGGGCGGCTGGGAGCTCAGTTCGTCGACGAGGATGGTGTCCGCAAGACGCCGGTAATGCTGCATCGGGCGATCCTCGGATCCTTCGAGCGCTTCCTCGGCATCCTCATCGAGCACTATGCCGGGGCCATGCCACTCTGGCTGGCTCCCCAGCAGATGGTAGTCATGACCATCACCGATGCACAGCGCGACTATGCCGTGTCATTGGTGAAGCGGCTGCAGAAAGTCGGTCTGCGCGTCAAGTCGGACTTGAGGAACGAGAAGATCGGCTTTAAAATCCGCGAGCATACGTTGCAGAAGGTCCCCTATCTCCTGGTGGTGGGAGATAAGGAAGTCGAGTCCGACTCGGTGGCCGTGCGTACACGCAGTGGCGAGAATCTTGGTACGATGGGGGTGGATGCCTTCATCGACCGTGTTCGGGCCGAGCGGCAATAGCGACATCTTCCCAAAGCTGAAGTGGAGACGGAACCATCAAGCGAAGCAACCCAAGAGGGCGCGTTCAAGACAAGCGCCCCCCCATGAACGAGCGGATTACCGAGGATCAGGTTCGCCTGATCGACAGCGACGGCGAGCAGTTGGGCATCGTGCCCACCAGCGAAGCGCTGGAGCGAGCCGAATCGGCCGGTATGGACCTTGTGCAGATCTCAAATGCCGATCCGATCGTCTGCAAGATCATGGATTACGGCAAGTTCGTCTTCGAGCAGAAGAAGCAGAAAGCTGCTCAGAAGAAGAAGACGAAGCAGATCCAGGTCAAGGAAGTGAAGTTCCGGCCTGGCACCGACGAGGGCGACTATCAGGTCAAGATGAAGAACCTGATCCGTTTTCTCGAAGGTGGCGACAAGGGCAAGGTCACGCTGCGTTTCCGCGGTCGTGAAATGGCACACCAGGACATCGGTCGCAAGCTGATGGAGCGGATCGCCTCCGATCTCGAGGAGATCGGGACCGTGGAGTCCTTCCCCAAGATGGAAGGACGCCAGATGACCATGATCATTGCCCCCAAGAAGAAGCAGTAAGCAGCAATAGAAGAAGTGATCCGACGGCCAGTCCAACGGTCGGGAGGCTGCAATGTCTTCCGTCGGCCACGGGTTTTCTGAAGAAACCTCGAGCGGAGTTGACCTCATGCCGAAAATCAAGAGCAACAGCGGCGCTGCCAAGCGCTTCAAGAAGACGGCCAACGGCTTCAAGCACAAGCAGTCGTTTCGCAGTCACATCCTGACCAAGAAGTCCACCAAGCGTAAGCGTCATCTGCGTGGGATGAAGCAGGTCCACGACGCCGACAAGCAGCTCGTGCAGCGCATGCTGCCGAATCTGTAACGCCCCGGGTGAACCCCTCTAACGTCAGGAGAAAGCCATGACTCGCGTCAAGCGTGGTGTCGTCGCACGTCGTCGTCACAAGAAGATTCTCAAGCAGGCCAAGGGTTACTACGGTGCCCGTTCACGCGTCTTCCGCGTGGCCAAGCAGGCCGTCATCAAGGCCGGTCAGTACGCTTACCGTGACCGCCGCCAACGCAAGCGCCAGTTCCGTGCCCTGTGGATCCAGCGCATCAATGCCGGTGCCCGTCAGCACGGCCTGTCCTACAGCCGCTTCGTCGGTGGCCTGAAGAAGGCCGGCATCGAGATCGACCGCAAGGTGCTGGCCGATCTGGCCGTTCACGAGAAGGCGGCGTTTGCCGCCATCGTCGAGAAGGCCAAGGCTGCCCAGTAAGGGACGTCGACCCTTGTTCGGCCGCGGTATACGTCGCCGGACCATGATCGTCGCAGGGGAAGAGCAGCCGCTCTTCCCCTGTTTTTTTTATGACCGCTTTTTGAAAGACTTCGGAGTTCAACGGATGGACCATCTTCCCACTCTGGTTGCCGAGGCCCGCGACGCCATCCACGCTGCCGACAGTCTGGCCGCATTGGACGAACTGCGCGTTCGCTATCTCGGCAAGAAGGGCGAGATCACCGCGCTGCTCAAGGGGCTCGGTAAGCTGCCCGCCGAGGAGCGCCCTGCCGCGGGCGAGCGCATCAACCAGGCCAAGCAGGCCCTGGGCCAGGAGCTGGACGAGCGGCGTCAGGCGCTGGAAAAGGCGGTCCTCGAGGCGCGCCTGGCCGCCGAGCGGCTCGACGTGACCCTGCCGGGGCGCGGGCAGCCCAGCGGTGGCCTGCACCCGGTGACCCTGACGCTGGAGCGCATCGAGGGACTCTTCACCCGCATTGGCTATGACGTAGCGGTCGGCCCCGAGATCGAGGACGACTACCACAACTTCGAGGCCCTCAATATCCCCGCCCACCATCCAGCACGGGGCATGGCCGATACCTTCTATTTCGATGCCACCCGGCTGCTGAGGACCCATACCTCGCCGGTGCAGGTGCGGACCATGAAGGAGGCCGATCCGCCGATCCGCATCGTCTGTCCCGGGCGCGTCTACCGCAGCGATTCCGACCTGACTCATACCCCCATGTTTCATCAGGTCGAAGGGTTATTGGTCGACGAGGACGTCAGCTTCGCCGACCTCAAGGGCACCATCCAGGACTTCCTGCACGCCTTCTTCGAGCGTGATGACCTCTCGGTGCGCTTTCGGCCCTCCTACTTCCCCTTCACCGAGCCCTCGGCGGAGGTCGACATCCAGTGCGTGATGTGTAGCGGCGATGGCTGCCGGGTCTGCTCCCATAGTGGCTGGCTGGAAGTGATGGGCTGCGGGATGGTGCATCCCGAAGTGTTTCGCCACTCCGGCATCGATGCCGAGCGCTACACGGGCTTTGCTTTCGGCATGGGCGCCGAGCGCCTCGCCATGCTGCGCTACGGCGTCAACGATCTGCGGCTGTTCTTTGACAACGACCTGCGCTTCTTGCGGCAGTTCGCCTGATTGACCACCGGATAAGCAGAACACAGGATTTGTCATGAAATTTTCCGAACAGTGGCTGCGTGACTGGGTGTCGCCGGCGCTATCTACCCAGGCGCTGGCCGACCAGATCACCATGGCAGGCCTGGAAGTCGATGGCGTGGAAGCGGTGGCCGCCGCCTTCAGCGATGTCGTGGTGGCTGAGGTGGTCGGCAAGGAGCCCCATCCCGATGCCGATAAGCTCAACGTCTGTCGGGTCGATGATGGCAGTGGCGAGCCCGTCCCGGTGGTGTGTGGAGCGCCCAATGTGGCCGTGGGACAGAAGGTGCCCTTCGCCCGAGTCGGGGCGGTGCTGCCCGGTGACTTCACGATCAAGCAGGCTCGGCTGCGTGGCGTCGAGTCTCGCGGAATGATCTGCTCGGCGTCCGAGTTGGGCCTCGAGGAGGAGACCTCCACGGGGATCCTCGTGCTGCCGGCCAGCGCGCCGGTCGGCGAGGGGTTTCGTGACTTCATGGGCTTGGACGACCACACCATTGAGGTGGATCTGACACCGAACCGCGGCGACTGCTTGAGCCTCAAGGGGTTGGCACGCGAGGTCGGAGTACTCAACCGCCTGACCATCGAGGGGCCCGATCTGGTTCCCGTGGGCCCCACTCACGACGAGACCTTCCCGGTGCGCGTCGAGGATGGTGAGCGCTGTCCGCGCTACATCGGACGCCTCATCAAGGGCGTCGACGTCACCGCCAAAACACCGCTGTGGATGGTCGAGCGCTTGCGGCGTGGCGGCATCCGCTCCATCGATCCGGTGGTGGATGTCACCAACTACGTGATGCTCGAGCTCGGCCAGCCACTACACGCCTTCGATCTCGCCAACCTGCATGGCAGCGTGGTCGTGCGGCTGGCACGAGAGGGCGAGTGCCTGGTGCTGCTTGACGGCCAGGAGATTACTCTGGACGGCGCCACCCTGGTCATTGCCGACGAGCGAGGCCCGCTAGCCATCGCCGGCGTCATGGGTGGCGAGCACTCCGGCGTGAGCGCCGAGACCCGTGACATCTTCCTCGAGTCGGCCTTCTTCTCCCCGCTGGCGGTCGCCGGCCAGGCGCGCTCCTATGGCTTGCATACCGACGCCTCGCACCGCTTCGAGCGTGGTGTCGACCCTAGGCTGCCCCGTGAGGCCGCCGAACGGGCCACCGCCCTGCTGCTGGAGATCACCGGCGGCGAACCCGGGCCGCTGCTAGAAGTGGCAAGCGAGCCGCACCTGCCGCACGGCCGCGAGGCGAGCCTGCGGTCGTCGCGTCTGGAACAGGCGCTGGGCAAGTCGTTGCCTCGTGACGAGGTGACCGAGATCCTCGAACGCCTGGGCCTGGTGGTCGAGTCCTCCGCTCAGGGCTGGCATGTGCAGGTCCCCAGTTGGCGCTTCGATATCTCCATCGAGGAGGACCTGATCGAGGAGGTGGCGCGCATCCACGGCTACAATCGCCTGCCGGTGCGCCGTCCCCAGGTTCGCCTCGCCTTGCGGCCGTCCCATGAAGCACATACGCCCCTGGCACGGCTGCGTCAGCAGATGGTCGCGCGTGGCTATCAGGAGGCCGTGACCTACAGCTTCGTCGCCCCCGAGTTGCAGCAGGTACTGCATCCCGAAGCGCTGTCGCCGACGCTGGCCAACCCCATCTCCAGCGATCTTTCTGTGATGCGCGCGAGTCTCTTTCCCGGCCTTGTGCGCGCCCTGCAGCATAACCTCAATCGCCAGCAGAGCCGTGTGCGCCTGTTCGAAACGGGCCTCACCTTCCGTGGCGAACTCGACCACCTGCACCAGACCCCGATGCTCGGGGCCCTGGTCTGCGGGCCTCGCGAACCGGAGGGCTGGGCAGGCGTCCGTGAGCCGGTCGACTTCTTTGACCTCAAGGGCGACCTGGAGAGCCTGCTGGCACTCGGCGAGCCGCAGGCCTGGCGCTTCGAACCCGGTGAGCATTCGGCCCTGCATCCCGGGCAGTGCGCCCGCATCCTGCATCGTGGCGAGGAAGCGGGCTGGATCGGCACCCTGCACCCGGCAGTGCGCGCCAGGCTCGGTCTCAAGGTCGACGCGCTGCTCTTCGAGGTGCGCCTCGATGCGTTGACTCAGGGCCGGGTTCCGGCTTTTACGCCGCTGTCGCGCCATCCCGAGGTGCGCCGTGATCTGGCCTTTTTGGTCGACGAGGAGCTGCCGGTGCAGTCGCTGCTCGACACCATCCGGGCCCAGGCCGGCGAGTGGCTGGTGGAATCCCACCTGTTCGATGTCTACCAGGGCAGGGGGGTGCCGGAAGGTTTCAAGAGCGTGGCCCTGGGCTTGACCTGGCAGCATCCATCGCGCACGCTTAATGACGAGGAAATCAATCAGTTGGTTGATGCCATCGTCACGGAGTCACGTCAGCACCTGGGGGCGGAGTTGCGTGCATGAGGCCCGATTGTCTCGTCGATCGGCAGGACCAGCGCCATGAGGACGACAACATGGGTGCGTTGACCAAGGCGGAACTGGCCGAACATCTGCACGCCGAACTTGGCCTCTCCAAGCGCGAGGCCAAGTCCATGGTGGAGGCCTTCTTCGAGGAGATACGCGGCTGCCTGCGCGAGAACGAGCAGGTCAAGCTCTCGGGCTTCGGCAATTTCGACCTGCGTGACAAGCGTGAACGACCCGGACGCAACCCCAAGACCGGCGAGGAGATCCCGATCTCCGCGCGGCGAGTGGTGACATTCCGACCCGGTCAGAAGCTCAAGAGCCAGGTTGAAGAATACCCTGGCGAAGTACACTGATCCTGCTGGATTCTGTTGTCGACCATGCAAAACGCCACTCCAATGAGTGGCGTTTTTCGGTCTTCGATAGTCTATCGTCGGAATTCGAGGTGTCGTCAGACGCCGTTGCCGCTCTCGAGTATCCAGGTGATGACCACCTTCAGGATATAGCCTAGCATCCCGGCGCCCAGCACTACGAACAGCATGATGGTGCCGAAGCGGCCGGCCTGGGACTTCTTCGCCAGGTCCCAGATGATGAAGCCCATGAAGAGGATCAGGCCGCCGATCATGATCGGAGTGATCCAAGTCTCGAAGGTCTGCTGCATGATGCCTCCGTGCACGCCTCGGGGAAAGCCGACATTATACTCAGGCCTTGGGGATGCTGCAGGCGTAAGGGCGTGGCCCCATGCCGCACCCCCATGCTAATATTCGACCGAAATTTCCAGGTAATTCCATGACATGCCCATGCTCAAGATTTTTGTAGGTACCATGTATGGCGGTGCTCTGGATGTCGCCGAGCAGGTCAAGCCGCTGTTCGAGGAGGCCGGCTATGAGGTCGCCATCTTCGATCAGCCGATCCTCGACGACCTCATCGGCTCGCCTACCGATCTGGCGCTGTTCTGCGTCTCGACCACCGGCAGCGGCGACCTGCCTGGCAACATCGTGCCCTTCGCCCGTGATCTCGAGGAGAAGAGCCCCGGCCTCGACGGGCTTCGCTATGGTCTCATTGCCCTGGGCGACAGCTCCTACGGCGATACCTTCTGTGGTGCCGGGCGCCACCTTGACGCCTTGCTCGAGGGGCAGGGAGCTCAGCGACTTGGTGAACGCCTCGAGGTGGATGCCATGGAGACCTTCATGGCGGATGACGAGGCCCTGCCCTGGGTCGAGCAGTGGATCGATGCCCAGCAACTGAAGGTAGCCTGACGTGGGGGCAACGCCGACACCGGAGCGCCTCAGCCTGCTGCTGGGGCTCGGGTTGCTAATGCTGGCGACCCTGCCACGCTACCTGGTGGGGGGGCACGAGACACGCCTGTCGGTGATGCTCATGGCGCTGGCGGTAGTGGCCGTGGTGATCGTGCTGCAGTGGCGACTGCTCTCCGACGAGGCGCGGTCGCGCCTGCCCGGGCTGCTGCGTCTGCTGGGAGTCAGCCTGGGCGCGGGACTGGTCATGATGGCAGTCTGGCACACCCTGACCAGCGACTTCTTCGGCTGGGAGCTGCTGGTCTCCCATGGCGCCACCCTGGGGTTGCTGCTGCATGCGCTCTGGCTATGGAAAAAGACACCTAGCGCCTAGCGGAAAGTGCCCGGAGCCACCTCCGGCGGTCGCGCGGATGATGCCGCGGGTGAGACGCAGAAACCCGCCAATTGGCGGGTTTCTTTTCGCTACCGGGCATGAAAGCGCCATCATCCTGCGGCGCTCGGCGCTCGGCGCTCGGCGCTCGGCGCTCGGCGCTCGGCGCTATCCCAGCGTATAGCAGGGCACGTAGTCCCCGGCGAGCTTCATACGCCCCTGGACCACGAAAGAGGCCAGCAGCTCGTCGAGGCGGGCCATCAGCTCCGGTTCGGCATGCAGCCGGAAGGGGCCATGGGCCTCGATCGCGCGGATGCCCCTTTCCTTGACGTTACCCGCGACGATGCCCGAGAAGGCCCGGCGCAGATTGGCGGCCAGTTCGTGGACCGGCTGGTCACGGTGCAGTGCCAGGCCGGCCATGGCCTCATGAGTGGGCTCGAAGGGCTCCTGGAAATTCCGGGCCACGGTCAGGCGCCAGTTGTAGTAGAAGGCGTCCTGACGGTTGCGGCGATACTCGGTCACCGTATCGATGTTCTTGCGCATGGTACGCGCGACCTCAACGGCGTCGTCGACGATGATGCGGTAGAGCTGGCGTACCTCCTCGCCAAGGGTGTAGACCAGGAACTCGTCGATGCGCTTGAAGTAGTCAGCCGAGTCGGCGGGTCCGGTGAAGATCACCGGCAGCTCCATGTCGGCATTGTCGGGGTGCAGCAGGATTCCCAGCAGGTAGAGGATTTCCTCGGCGGTACCCACACCGCCCGGGAATACCAGGATACCGTGTCCCAGTCTTACAAATGCCTCCAGGCGCTTTTCGATGTCGGGCATCACCACCAGTTCGTTGACGATGGGATTGGGTGCTTCGGCCGCGATGATCCCGGGTTCCGAGACCCCCAGGTAGCGCCCTTGGGTTCGGCGCTGCTTGGCATGGGCCACATTGGCGCCCTTCATGGGCCCCTTCATGGCGCCGGGCCCGCAGCCGGTGCAGATATCCAGCTCGCGAAGCCCCATGTGGTAGCCGACGGACTTGGTATAGTCGTACTCCTCGCGGGAGATCGAGTGGCCGCCCCAGCAGACGACCAGGCTGGGGTCGCGTCCCGGTTTTAGGGTCCCGGCCTTGCGCAGGATATGGAAGACCGCGTTGGTGGTGCCTTCTGCGGTCTGTAGGTCGAAGCGATGGCGGGTCTGGATCTCGTTGTAGACGTAGACGATGTCGCGCAGCACCGCGGAGAGGTGCTCGCGGATGCCGCGAATCATCTTGCCGTCGACGAAGGCCTCGGCGGGGGCATTGGTGATCTTGAGACGCACGCCGCGGTCCTGTTGCAGCACCTCGATGTCGAAGTCCGGATAGGTCTCGAGCAGGGCCAGGCCATCATCGGTTAGGTTGCCGCAGTTGAGTACCGCCAGCGAGCAGTTGCGCAGCAGGTCGTGCAGGCCGCTCCTCGATGTGTCGTGGAGACGCTCGACCTCCTGCTGCGAGAGGATCTCGAGGCTGCCTTCCGGCGAGATGGTGGTGGAAATGGTATCGGGCATCCTTGGGGTTCCCTGTTGTATTGCCTCTGCGCACGCTGGCGATGCGGCGTGCCCATCAGTCACGATACTCGTCGATGCTCGGGCAGGAGCAGATCAGCTGGCGGTCGCCGAAGACGTTGTCGACCCGGTTCACCGCCGGCCAGACCTTGGCGGACTTGACCGCCTCGGAGGGGAAGGCGCCGAGCTCGCGGCTATAGGGACGCGCCCAGCTGTCGTCCCTCAGGTCGGCCATGGTGTGCGGGGCATTGACCAGCGGGTTGTCGTCCGCTGGCCAGTCGCCGCGCTGTACGCACGCGACCTCCTCGCGGATACGGATCATGGCGTCGCAGAAGCGGTCGATCTCGTAGCGCGATTCCGACTCCGTAGGCTCGATCATCAGCGTGCCGGGTACCGGGAAGGACATGGTCGGGGCGTGGAAGCCGTAGTCCATCAGGCGCTTGGCGATGTCCTCCTCGCTGACGCCGGACTCGGCCTTGAGCGGGCGGATGTCAATGATGCACTCGTGGGCCACGGTGCCGTTCCTGCCCTTGAAGAGAACCGGGTAGTGTTCCTCGAGCCGGCGAGCGATGTAGTTGGCGTTGAGGATCGCCAGCTCGGTGGCCTCGCGCAGTCCGCGCGCACCCATCATCTTGATGTAGGCCCAGGAGATCGGCAGGATCGATGCCGAGCCGAAGGGCGCCGCCGAGACCGCACCACTGCTCGCCTCGACACCGTCCAAGGGGATCACCACGTGGTTGGCGACGAAAGGTGCCAGATGAGCCTTGACGCCGATCGGTCCCATGCCCGGGCCGCCGCCGCCGTGGGGAATACAGAAAGTCTTGTGCAGGTTGAGATGCGATACATCGCCGCCGAAATCGCCGGGGCGGGTCAGGCCCACCTTGGCATTCATGTTGGCGCCGTCGATATACACCTGGCCGCCGTGCTCATGCACGATGTCGCACACCTCGCGCACACTCTCCTCGAAGACCCCGTGGGTAGAGGGGTAGGTGATCATGATCGCCGAGAGGGCGTCGCTGTGCTTCTCGGACTTGGCACGCAGGTCGCCGAGGTCGATGTTGCCGTCGCTGTCACACTCCACCACTACGACCTTCATCCGCGCCATGGCGGCGGAAGCCGGGTTGGTGCCGTGGGCCGAGCTGGGGATCAGGCAGACGTCGCGGTGCCCCTCGCCCTCGGCGGCCTGATAACGACGGATCGCCACCAGGCCGGCATACTCGCCCTGGGCGCCAGAGTTGGGCTGCATGGAGATGTGGTCGTAGCCGGTGACTTCCACCAGGAAGGCGGCCAGCTCGTCGATCATCTGCCGGTAGCCGGCCACCTGGTCGCGGGGCGCGAAGGGGTGGATGCGTGCGAACTCCGGCCATGAGATGGGGATCATCTCGCTGGTGGCGTTTAGCTTCATGGTGCACGAGCCTAGCGGGATCATCGCGTGGACCAGCGACAGGTCCTTGTTCTCGAGGCGCTTTAGGTAACGCAGCATCTCCGTTTCGCTGTGGTAGCGGCTGAAGGTCGGATGGGTCAGGAAGTCCGACTCGCGCCGGCAGGCTGCCGGGATGCCGCTGGTGCCGGCCGCGATCACGCTCTCGTCGAGCTCGCGAACCGAGAGGCCGTGTTCCTCGCCGAGCAGCACATCGAACAGCACGTCCACATCATGGGCGGTGGTGGTCTCGTCGAGGCTCAGGCCCACGTCGCCACCCTCAAAGTAGCGCAGGTTGAGGTCGTGGGTCATGGCCCGGCCGTGGAGCTTGCCGGCATCCACGCCAGTCAGGCGCAGGGTGTCGAACCAGCTGTCGTGGACCATGGCGACACCCTTGGCCTTGAGCCCCTCGGCGAGGATCGTGGTCAGGCGGTGGATGCGCGAGGCGATGGTGCGCAAGCCCTCGGCGCCATGGTAGACGGCGTAGAAGCCGGCGATGTTGGCCAGCAGCGCCTGGGCGGTGCAGATGTTGGAGGTGGCCTTCTCGCGACGGATGTGCTGCTCGCGGGTCTGCATGGCCATGCGCAGCGCCGTGTTGCCGCGGCTGTCCTTCGAGACGCCGATGATGCGCCCGGGAATCGAGCGCTTGAGCTTTTCGGTGGTGGCGAAGAAGGCGGCATGCGGGCCGCCGTAGCCCATGGGCACGCCGAAGCGCTGCGAGGAGCCCACCACCATGTCGGCCCCGAGGGCCCCCGGCTCCTTGAGCAGCACCAGGCCCATGAGATCGGCAGCCACGCAGGTCATCACGCCGCGCTCTCGAGCCATAGCGAGCAGCGGCGCCAGGTCGCCGACTCGTCCGCTGTCGCCCGGGTACTGCAGCAGGGCGCCAAAAACCTCATGCTTGGCGAGTTCCTCAGCCGGGCCTACCACCAGCTCGAAGCCGAACCAGGCGGCGCGGGTGCGCACCACATCGAGGGTCTGGGGGAAGACATCCTCGGCGACGAAGAAGGTGTCGCTGCTGGCCTTCTTGTTGGCGCGCTTGCAGAGCGCCATGGCCTCGGCGGCGGCTGTCGCCTCGTCGAGCAGCGAGGCGTTGGCCAGCTCCATGCCGGTGAGGTCCATGACCGTCTGCTGGAAGTTGAGCAGGCCCTCCAGGCGACCCTGGGAGATCTCCGGTTGATAGGGCGTATAAGCGGTGTACCAGCCGGGGTTCTCCAGCACGTTACGTTGGATCACCGTCGGCAGGTGGGTGTCATAGTAGCCCTGACCGATGTAGCTCTTGACGACCCGGTTCTGGCGGGCCAGGCGCTGCAGGTAGTCCAGGGCCTCGGCCTCACTCTTCGGCGGGTCGAGGTCCAGCTCTCGACCCAGCCGGATGCCGGCGGGGACGGTGGCTTCGATCAGCGCAGGCAGGCTCTCCATGCCCAGGGTGGCGAGCATGTCGTCCACGTCGGTGCCGGCCAGTCCGTTGTGGCGTTTAAGGAAGGCATCATGAGCGGCCAGATCGGCCAGGCGGCGGTTGTCGAAAGCCATTGAACACCCTGTGTGCGTGACGGGGCCTCGCCCCGGGGATCGTTGAAAGAGGACGGCCCCGTCATGGGCGGGGCCGGGCGTGTTGCCTCGTCGCATCAACGGCCTGGCTCGACCTGGCCGGTCTCGACGAGGACGTCACGGGTGAGGATCACTCTTCAGCGGCGGCCACTGCCTGATAGGCATCCGCGTCGAGCAAATCATCGAGGGCGCTGGCTTCTTCCAGGCGAACCTTCATGAGCCAACCATCCTCGTAGGGCGACTCGTTGACGGTTTCGGGGGCGTCCTCGAGGGTCTCGTTGACCTCTAGGATCTCGCCGGCCACCGGTGCGTAGAGGTCGGAAGCGGCCTTGACCGACTCGATGACGCCGAACTCGTCGCCCACGGCCAGGGTACGACCCACCTCGGGAAGCTCGACGAAGACCACGTCGCCCAACGCTTCCTGGGCATGATCGGTGATGCCGATGGTCACGGTGCCGTCGCCATTGTCGAGGACCCATTCATGGCTTTCGGCATAGCGCAGGTTGGCGGGGATAGAGCTCATCGTGATTTCCTATACGAAAAAGGTTTTCAGATTCGCGGATGCTAACGCCATTGGCGGCATTTGGCGAGTCTTCCCGGCGGGCCGAGGGCGCACATGGCGCTCCTCGGCCCGTTCACAGGGTGGTTCGCCGTGTCCGGTTCGTCCAGTGCCCGCCTTGCAGGGTATGTGCTGCTCTCTGTAGCGGTCCTTTTGTCGACGGGCAGCGTGGCATATCACGGTCGGGCCCCGGCGGCGCAGGTGGTCGCGATACCTGGCGTTACCCATCCTTGCTCCCTAGCGTTGTCGACAGTAGGCTTGCCGCGTTTCCGATCGTAAATAGGGAGCGACACCGCCCGAGGTGCCGCAGTGGTGTGTCGGCTGGCGCATCGGGCTGGTGCATCCATGGCAGGATCCGCTATCGTTAAGGCGTTCGGCCTGCCGATCTTTCGTCGAAGCCTGGCCCGCCCATGCCATTTCGCCTTTCTGAAAGTAAGGCGACATTGTGAGCGCATACCGGGTCTCAACCACAAGCGTGAATAAGGGAGATTCTCGTGGAAACCTTGAACAGTATCTTCGGTGCCATCAATGGCGTGGTGTGGGGGCCTTTGATGCTGATCCTGCTGCTGGGGGTGGGCCTTTACCTTCAGCTCGGCCTGAAGCTGATGCCGATCCGCAAGCTCGGCACCGGCTTCAAGCTGATGTGGCAGGGGCGTGATCGCAAACTGGCGCCGGGCGAGAAGAAGACGAAGGAAGAAGATGGCGAGATCTCGCCCTTCAATGCCCTGATGACGGCACTGTCCGCCACCATCGGCACCGGCAACATTGCCGGCGTGGCCACGGCAATCGCCCTGGGTGGCCCGGGTGCAGTGTTCTGGATGTGGATCACGGCCCTGGTGGGGATGGCGACAAAGTTCGCCGAGGCAGTGCTGGCAGTGCGGTACCGCGAAACCGACAGTACCGGCTACCATGTCGGTGGCCCGATGTTCTACATCAAGAACGGCCTGGGCAAGAAGTGGCTGTGGCTGGGCGGTGCCTTCGCCTTCTTCGGCGCAGTGGCCGCCTTCGGTATCGGTAACACGGTGCAGTCGAACTCCGTGGCGGATGCCCTGGACTCCACCTTCGGCTTTCCTCATTGGATCACCGGGGTGGTGATCATGGTGCTGGCCGGTGCCGTGATCCTCGGGGGCATCAAGCGTATCGCCAAGGTGGCGGGCAAACTGGTGCCGATCATGGGCATCCTCTACGTGCTGGCCGGCCTGGTCGTACTTGTTATCAACGCCGATCAGATCGGTGCGGCGTTCAGCATGATCTTCTACTATGCCTTCAACCCCCATGCGGCGATGGGTGGCTTCGCCGGTGCGGCGGTGATGGCGGCGATCCGCTTCGGCGTGGCGCGCGGCATCTTCTCGAACGAGGCTGGCCTGGGTAGCGCGCCTATTGCCCATGCGGCAGCACAGACCAAGAACCCGGTTCGTCAGGGTCTGATCGCCATGCTGGGCACCTTCATCGATACCATCATCGTCTGCTCCATTACTGCCTTGGTCATCCTGACGTCAGGCGTCTGGGAGACCGGCGAAGCGGGAGCGTCACTGACCGCGCTCTCCTTCGATGCGGCCCTGCCGGGCATGGGTAACGAGATCGTATCGCTGGCGCTGGCGGTGTTCGCCTTTACTACCATCCTGGGTTGGTCCTTCTACGGCGAGAAATGCTTCCAGTTCCTGTTCGGTACCCGCTCTATCACGCTCTACCGGGTGCTGTTCGTGCTGGCGATCCCGCTGGGTGCCATGGCACAACTGGGCTTCATCTGGCTGATGGCCGATACCTTCAATGCCATGATGGCCATTCCCAATCTGATCGCCCTGGCGCTGCTGTCGCCGGTGGTCTTCAAGCTGGCCCGTGACTACTTTGACGGCAAGGATATCCTGCCGGGTGAAGAACTCGACCACGATCAGCATTGATCGATGATTCAGGCCGACGAGAGGTGCCCTGCAGGGCACCTCTCTTGCGTTGGTCCCCAATTCATGGGAGATGACGACATGAGTGAACTCAAGCATACCCCCTTGCACACCCTGCACGTGGAGCTGGGGGCCAAGATGGTGCCCTTCGCCGGCTATGAGATGCCGGTGCAGTACCCGCTGGGGGTCAAGCGCGAGCACGAGCATACCCGTCGCGCCTGCGGGCTTTTCGATGTCTCCCATATGGGACAGATCCTGCTGAGCGGCCCGAATCCCGCCGAGGCACTGGAAACCCTGGTGCCGGCGGACATCGTCGGGCTCCCCGAGGGCATGCAGCGCTATGCGCTGTTCACTGCCGAGGAAGGCGGCATCCTCGACGACCTGATGGTGGTCAATGCCGGGGATCACCTCTATCTGGTAGTCAACGCCGCCTGCCGGGAACAGGATGCCGCCCACTTGCGCCGTGGCCTGCTCGACTACGAGGTGGAAGTGGTCGACCGAGGCCTGCTGGCGCTGCAGGGCCCGAAGGCAGCCGAGGTGATGCAGCGACTGTGCCCCGAGGCCTGCGAGATGGTCTTCATGCAGCATGGCCATTTTACCCTCGAGGGCATCGACGTCTGGGTCAGCCGCAGCGGTTATACCGGCGAGGACGGCTTCGAGATCTCGGTGGCTGCCGAAGATACCGAAGCGCTGGCGCGCCGCCTGTTAAAAGAAGACGAGGTCGAGGCGATCGGCCTGGGCGCTCGTGACTCGCTGCGCCTCGAGGCAGGGCTCTGCCTCTATGGTCACGATATCGATACCGAGACGACGCCGGTGGAAGCGGGGCTGATATGGGCCATCGGCAAACCACGTCGTCGCGGCGGCGAGCGTGCCGGCGGCTTCCCGGGTGCCGACCTGATACTGCACCAGGTAGCCGAGAAGGACCATCGCCGCAAGCGGGTGGGGCTGCTCGGTGAGGGCCGTGCCCCGGTGCGTGAAGGGGCCGAACTCTATGATACCGAGGGTCACCATGTGGGCCGCGTGACTTCGGGCGGCTTCGCCCCCAGTGTCGGCCAGCCGGTGGCGATGGGTTACGTGGCTATCGAGGCCAGCGAGGTCGGCACCACGGTGTATGCCGAGGTGCGCGGCAAACGCCTGCCGATGACGGTGAGCAAGATGCCCTTCGTCACCCCCGGCTACCATCGAGGTTGAGACGTATACTCCTTTTTATACCGTTATCACCTCTTCTAATGCTTTGCATCTATTCCGGACCAAGTTGGTCATTGGGTCACCCATAGCAAGAAGAGAAATCGAGAAATAACGTGTCAGGCAACAGGCGACCCCGGGTTTACCAGGCGGAAGGTCAGGCTGATGCGCATCCCGGGCAGTCGACGGGGCTGTAGGGCATGTTGCAACCTGTCCTGCACGCCGGCCCCCATCACCAGCAGGCTGTCGTGGGGCAGCCAGACATTGAAGGCCTCAGCCGAACGGTCCTTCCAGCGGAAGCGCAGCGGGCGTTCGGCCCCCAGGCTCACCGCGGCGATCAGCGGGTCCGGGCCAAGCTCCGGCTCGTCGTCGCTATGCCAGCCCATACGCTCCTCGCCGTCGGCATATCGATTGAGCAGCACGCTGTTGAAACGGGCCGAGAGGCCGGCATCGGCCAGGCGTCGGTTGACGGCTGCACGAATAGTCGAGACCGCGGGATGCCACGGCTCGGGCAGGAAGTCCCGGCCCGAATAGCGGTAACGGGCATCGGGATCGCCCATCCACAGCTGGCGTCGCGGGATCGGATGCTCGCGTCCATAAAGGCGCAGGGTCGGCCGTTGCCAGGCCAGCGCCTGGTCGAGTTGCGTCAGCAGTCGGGTCGCGGTGGGCTCGCCGAGCAGGCCGTTGAACAGGGTCAGGGCAGGCGAGTCGAGCAGGGGCTCGCCTTGCGGGTCGTATCCAGGGCGCATGGGGTCAGGATGCCAGCCCGACCAGGTGGCGGCCAACGGTATGCAGTCAGCCGGCCAATTGCAGGCTGATCAGGGCAAAGACCAGGCCGAGCAGGGCCCCGGCCGCGACATCGCTGATGTAGTGAAGCCCAAGGCCCACCCGCGACACGGCAATCAGCAGCGAGACAGGGACCAACCAAGGTAGCAGCCAGGGGGCATGGGCAGCGGTCAGCGTGCAGAACATCACCGCATGCATGGTATGGCCGCTGGGAAAGCTGTAGCGGTCCCGGGCGGGCTCGTTGCAGTGGATGATGCCGCTGAAGGTGATGAAGGGGCGCTCGCGACATAGCCGGGTCTTGAGCCACCGGTAGATGCCGATTGCCACCAGGGCCGTGGCGGTGTACTGGGCCATCCGCTGACCGCTACCGGCGGTATGGAGCAGCGGCTGGACGAGGATCAGTCCGACCCAGAGGGGCCAGTCCCCCAGCTTGCTGGAAAGGCGCAGCAGGGCCAGCCAAGGCGCGTGAACGTTGAAGCCGGCCAGGCGTTGGCAGAGCTGCCATTCGATGAGGTCGAGACGTTCAAACACGGCAGGCGGATGCGGCTTCATCGTGATGCTCCCGGGGTTGAGCCAGGGTGGCGAGGAAGGTATCGGCAATCGATGACCAGCGGTATGTCAAGGCGCGCTCCCTGGCGGCACGACCCAGACGGGCATAGCGGGCAGGCTGTTGGCAGAGGGCCGCGGCAGCCTCCCGGAAGCCGGCTTCGTCACCCACTGCCAGGCTGACACCGTTGAGGTCGTCGTCGATCAGCTCTGCGCCGGCAGCATGGCGGAAGGCCACGACGGCAAGACCACTGGCCATGGCCTCGAGCACTACATTGCCCCATGTCTCCGAGATCGAGGGGAAGACGAAGAGATCGGCACTGGCGTAGTGGCGAATCAGCGCATCCCGGTCGATGAAGCCGGTGAAGTGGGCCTGGGGCAGGGCGCGTTGCAATGTGTCCCGCCCTGGACCGTCGCCGACCACGACCAGGATGAGATCGGGGTGGGCAGCGAGCATCGTCGTGAAGGTGTCGCGCAGCAGGTCGAGGTTCTTCTCTGCGGCCAGGCGTCCCACATGCAGCGCCACCGGCCGGTGAGCGTCGCTGCCCCAGCGGGTGCGCAGATCCGGGTCACGATGGGCCGGCGAGAAGCGCTCACCATCGATACCACGGGCCATGACCCGCACGTTGGCGAAGCCCTGGTAGCTAAGTTCCCCGGTCTGGGCGTGGGTCGGTACCAGGGTGGCGGCCGTACGGTTATGGAAGTGGCGCAAGCGGCGCAGTACAAACGGTGCCAGCCAGGCCAGGCCATAGTCACGGCAGTAGTGGTCGAAGTTGGTATGCCAGCCGCTGACCACCGGAATACCCAGCCTTTCGGCGGCGCGCAGGGCCGACCAGCCCAACGGTCCCTGGGTGGCCAGGTAGACGGCCGACGGGCGCTGTTGCCTCCACAGGCATTCGATGGCCGCCGTGGCAGGCAGCCCGATGCGTACCTGGCGATAGCCCGGCAGGCCCAGACCCGGCACCCTGAGTTCCGCTTCCATGCCTTCGGCCCGCGGCACAGTCTTGTCAGCCGGTCGCGGGCGAATCAATTGAAGGGCCACACCTCGCCTGTGCAGTTCAGTACTGAGCTGACCGAGGGTATGGGCGACACCATTGATGTCGGGGGACCAGGTTTCGCTGACCAGGCAGATGCGCATGCGGTTCCTCTTGCGGTGGCAGGCCCGGAGAGGGCTGACACCAGCAAGGATGCCGAGGGGCAATGACAGTCGCGCGACACAGCGATGAACAACGCATGACGGCGAGTCGGGTTGGCAGGCTCGGCACAGGGGCCCGGCTACACCCTCAGCGCAGCACTCGGGCAGGGTCGATGGGCTTGCCACCATGGCGCATGTCGAAGAGCAGCCGTGGGCTGCCATCCTGCTGGCCGACCTCGCAGACCGGAGTCCCACGCTTGACCGACTCCCCGCTGCCCACCAGCGGCCTCGCACAGAGGGCATACACGCTCTGCAGGTTATTAGCATGGTGGACGATGACCACTTGGCCCAGCTGTCGCATGCTGTCGGCAAAGCGCACCTCGCCGTCGGCCACGACGCGGGCCCGGTTTCCCCGGCTGGTGGCCAGCAGCATGGGCTGCAGAGTGCCGCGGCCGTCGGCGCCAAAGGGACGCTCGATCCGGTAGTCGTCCAGCGGCCAGGGCCAGCCACGCGCGGAGGCGGGCAGGTTTCCCGGATCTGGCAGGCGCTTGCTTGCCGGCCGGCTAGCCTTGCTCGCGGTGTTGCCCCCACTGGCGTCCGTGGACGCCGCCTGCCGGCCCCCCAGCGGCACCTGGATCAACTGACCGACCCTCAGGCTGGTGGGCTCAATCCCTGGGTTCGCCGCCTGGATCCGGTCGGCGCGGCCGCCGAAGCGTCGGGCGATGGCAGTGTAGGTGTCCCCAGGGCGCACCCGATAGCGGTAGGGGCCGCCGGAAGGGGCGCGCTCGTCACGGTCGGGGACCATCACGCGCTGGCCGACGGCCAGACGCCTAGCATCGACGCCGGGGTTGAAGCGTTCCAGGCGCACCAAGGGCACGTCGGCGCGGTTGGCGATCTCGCCTAGGGTATCGCCGCGCTGGATGGTGATCCACTGGCCGGCGATTTGCCTGTCCGGGCGGCTATCTCCTGCGCCTCCGGCGCAGCCGACCAGCAGCGTACTGACCAGCATAAGGGTCAGCGCGAGGCGTCGAGCCGGCGATCCTTGTCCTGCCACAGGGCGTTTAGCCATGACTGGAAGCGTTCCTTGTAGTCCGTGTCGTCGTGATAGTCGCCTTCGAGCATCCAGGCAGGAACCGCTAAGTGTCGAGCTTTCAGCCGCACCAGTCCCTCACGGCCACAGAGGAAGCCCCAGAAACTGGGGGCGGGATTCTCGTAGTCCAAGGTGACGTCCAGTATACCGCCGAGGCGATCACCGAGCAGGCCCATCACCTGGGCGATGCCACCGGCGCGGGGCCTCAGCAGATGGCGGTAGGGGGCGCCCTGAGCGGCCTGCTTGGCAGTGGTGAAGCGGGTGCCCTCGACAAAGTTGTAGATGGCGATAGGACGCTCGCGGGCGTGACGGCACATGCGCTCGGTGGCCTCGCGGTCGCGCCGTGCCAGCTGCGGGTTGCGCTCGCGTTGCGCGCGAGTCAGGCGGCGCAGCATGGGGAATTCCATGGCCCAGAAGGCCAGGCCGACAATGGGGATCCAGATCAGTTGGCGCTTGACGAAGAAGTGGGGCATGGGAATTCGCCGATGCAGGGCGAAGAACAGCAGGAAGATATCGGTCCAGCTGCGATGGTTCGAGATGACCAGCCACCACTGGTCGCAGGACAATCCTTCGGGCAGTGTTATTTCCAGCCGTGGCCTCAGCCAGTGGCGCATCCACCAGAGGTTGCTGCCCACCCAGTTGAGGGCCACCCAGTTGAGCGCCGTCAGTACTCGTCGCCGCAGCCGGCGCCCCGGCGTCATCAGCTTGACCAGGGTGAGCAGGATCAGCGGGATCCCCCAGGCGAGGGTAGTGAATGTCAGCAGCAGGATGCTGACGAGCCCCCTGAGGGTCGGCATGCCTGTCTCCTCGGCCGGTTTCATGTGCCGTCCATGCTAATGGATCGACCGCGGGCTGCCCAGCGGCCGGGGTCAACGTCCCGGTGCCAGACCAGGCGTGCGAATGGTCTCGGCGAGTACCTCCTGCAGCGCCAGGGCAGCCACTGAGAGCTCATGGTTGTTCCAGGTCAGCACGCCGACGTCGCGTTCGATGATTGGGTCATCCAGGGGTACGCAGACGGCGCCGAGCTCCTGCATCTGGGCGATACACAGCGACGGGACCGCGCTGACGCCCAGGCCGCTGGCAACCATGCGTCCCACGGTGGCCAGCTGGTGGCACTCGAAGGCGGCGGGCAAGGTCAGGCCGCGACTCTCCAACTGCTGCTCCAGCAGTCGGCGCACCATGGAGGGGCGTTGCAGGGTGATGAAGTCGCGGGTCATCAGCGTCGGCCAGCCCAGTCGGGAGCGCTCGGCCAGGCGTGACTCGGCCGGCACCACGGCGACGAAGCGATCGCGGAACAGCGGCGTGAAGGAGAGGCTGCCGGTGGCTTCCGGCTCGAACACCAGCCCCAGCTCGACCTGGCGAGCACGCACCATCTCGATTACCTGCTCGTTGATCACATCATGGACCGTGACATTGACGCGCGGATGGCGCTGGCGGAACACCCGCAGGGCCGGTGGCAGCAGGTTGCTGGCAAAGGAGGGCATAGTAGCCACCGCCAGGCGGCCGAGCTGGAGGGTGAAGCGCTGGCGCAGCAACTCCTCGGTATTGTCCCATTCGGCGATCAGCCGCTTGGCCAGAGGCACCAGTGACTCGCCCTCCGGGGTAAGCCGAACGCTGCGGGTGCTGCGGATCAGCAGGCGGCCGCCCAGGCTCTCCTCGAGCCCCTTGATCGCCAGGCTCAATGCCGGCTGGGAGAGGTGAAGGTGTTCGCAGGCCTGAGTGAAGCTCAGGGTCCGGGCCACGGCGAGGAAGGCGCGCAGTTGCTTGACGGTCATGGCATGCTACCAAGGTCAAATTCATGAGCTGAGTAAATCAATCAATAAATAAAACAAACTTAACAAATATATTGGCAGCGGCAACACTGGACTGACATTCTGCTCATTCGCTCCACAACGATTTATTCACTCCACAACAACGCGAGGCGCCACTATGGCCGGATTCGACAAGCGTGTGTACTCCTACGAAGAGGCAATGGACGGTATCGAGAGCGGCATGACCGTGATCGCCGGCGGCTTCGGACTCTGCGGCATTCCCGAGAACCTGATCGCCGAGGTCAAGCGCCGCGGCGTCAAGGACCTGACGGTGTACTCCAATAACTGCGGCGTCGACGGCTTCGGCCTGGGCCTGCTGCTGGAGGATAAGCAGATTCGTCGTTTCTATGCCTCCTATGTCGGCGAGAACGCGCTCTTCGAACGACAGATGCTCGACGAGGAGATCGAGGTCATCCTCACCCCTCAGGGCACCCTGGCCGAGAAGATGCGCGCCGGTGGTGCCGGGATCCCCGCCTTCTATACCGCCACCGGTTACGGCACGCCGATTGGCGAGGGCAAGGAGGTCCGCGAGTTCAACGGCCGCCATTACATCCTCGAGGAGTCGGTGGTGGGGGACTTCGCCATCATCAAGGGCTGGAAGGCCGACCGCTACGGCAACGTCGTCTACCGCGACACCGCCCAGAACTTCAACCCCATGGCGGCCACCGCCGGCAGGATCACCGTGGTCGAAGTGGAGGAGATCGTCGAGCCCGGCGAGCTCAAGCCCGACCAGATCCACACCCCCGGCATCTACGTCGACCGCATCATCCAGGGCACCTTCGAGAAGCGCATCGAGAAGCGCACCGTACACCAGGGCTGAGCCCCGCTGCTTCCTTACGACCGCTTCTCCACCGAACACAAGAGGCAAGAAGATGGCACTGACTCGCGAACAGATGGCAATGCGCGTGGCGCGCGAACTCGAAGACGGTTTCTACGTCAACCTGGGCATCGGCATCCCAACCCTGGTGGCCAACTACATCCCCGACGGCATCGACGTCATGCTGCAGTCCGAGAACGGCCTGCTGGGCATGGGGCGTTTTCCCACCGAGGAAGAGCTCGACCCCGACATGATCAACGCCGGCAAGCAGACCGTCACCGCTCGGCCAGGCGCGGCGATCTTCAGCTCCGCGGAATCCTTCGCCATGATCCGCGGCGGTCACGTCGACCTGACAGTCCTCGGCGCCTTCGAGGTCGACCAGAACGGCAACATCGCGTCCTGGATGGTTCCCGGCAAGCTGATCAAGGGCATGGGTGGTGCCATGGACCTGGTGGCCGGCGCCGAGAATATCATCTGCACCATGACCCATGCCTCCAAGCATGGCGAGTCCAAGCTGCTCGAGAGCTGCAACCTGCCGCTGACCGGCGCGGGCTGCATCAACCGGGTGCTGACCGACCTCGCTTATCTGGAGATCAAGGATGGTGCCTTCCACCTCAAGGAGCGGGCGCCGGGCGTCTCCGTGGAGGAGATCAAGTCGCTGACCGCCGGCAAGCTTGTGGTGCCCGACCATGTCCCGGAGATGACCTTCGAGAATTGATCTTCTCTATGGCGACAAGGCATGCGGCCCGGACCAGTGTCCGGGCCGCTGTCGTTCGCGGCATCGGCTGCGGATCTGCCGAAAAACTGATCATTCCAGGGCAGGCCCTTTGGCGTCCCGCCCGGCTCGCCCTCCCGCTGAGATGATTCACAGCGTTATCCACAGATTCTGTGGATGATCGGGTCAGGATATCTCGCAGCGGGTATGGTGTGGCAACAGGAGCTCGGCGGCACGCTCCTGGTTGGCGCTGACCTGTTTCTGGACGAGGGATAGCCCGCCGAGGCCGACACGGTGCTCGTCGCCATCGGCAAAGGCCAGGCGACGCGAACTGGTGGCATAGAAGCGGTAGTCAAGCAGCGGCGAGACGGGGAAGAGGCCGTGATGGCGGTCGCTACTGCCGGTGAGACCAGCCTGCTGGAGCTGGTCGTCAAGCTCAGTGATATCGTGATCCAGGCGCTGGCAGTCGAAGCCGGCGTGATGGACCCGCGGCCCCATCACCGAGAGCCAGCCGGCCAACGGATGGGCTTGATGCAGGGCCTGATAAGTGCTCCAGTCGGGCATCGGCCAGGGGCGGCCATGACAGAGCAGAGCCTGGCTGCGGGCCTCGTGGGGGTCGGCATTGCCGACCAGCCGCTGGAGGCGCTCACGGGGGCGTCGCGACAGAGTGCCGAGCTGGAGCTCGGCGAGCAGTACCCAAGCCCCGTCGTCCGGTGCAGAGAGCAGGGTAGCAAGCAGGCCGCGATCGGCCATGCCGTAACGTTGCTGAGGGCGATACCCGAATCGCGCCAGGGTCGGCAGCAGGGCATCCATGGCCCAGGGTCCGTGGTTTAGCGTAAGGATCGCCAGGTATTCTGCCGGCGCCTCTACGGGCCATAGCCGCAGTCCGCCCACGTCCGGATGCTGGTGGATATAGTCCAGCCACAGCTGCTGGACGAACTCTTCCCGTTGCATCGTGCCTTGTCCCTCTGTCGTGATGCCCTGTGCGCGCCTGCACGCCGCCAGTATAGGCAGCGGGTCGGGAGCGGCATTCAACGCGGGGAAGACGTTCGTCGTAGCGGGGGCACCTCGGGGCGCGGCAGGTGTCGGGGATGATGAGGCCAGCGCGCCGGTATCAGTAGCGGTAGAAGGCTTGTGGTTCAGGTGGGGACAGTCAACAGCGCCTGATCACGTACGTTGGTTCAGGTGGGGACAGTCAACAGCGCCTGATCACGTACGTAGCGGTCGAATTCGGTGAAACCGCCGACATGCGTCTGGTCGATGAAGATCTGCGGCACGGTGTGAACCGGCTTGCCGATAGTCTTCTCCAGGTCGGCCTTGGTGATACCTTCGGCATGGATATCGACGTAGCGGTGACCCTCGATGGTACCGGCACTTTCGAGCTGGGCAGCTAGGGCCTTGGCACGGTCGCAGAAGGGGCAGGCGGGACGACCGAAGATGACGACGAACATGCAGCGACTCCTTGCACGGCAGGGTGCGTGAAGAGGGATCCGGGGTAAAAACGGCCGCTAGTGTGACGGAGCATGCGACGTTTCGCCAATAGTCGTCCCCTTGCAAGGTGATGGCAATCCACTATCGGGGCGTTCAGGTGTCGATATCCCCGGCATCGGCCCGGCGCAGCAGATCGCCGAGCTCGACATGAAGATCGGGGCTGGTCACCAGCAGGTTCTCTCCGTAGAGGTCTTCGGGAATTCCCGCCGGGCCGCGATAGAGGTGACCGGTACGGGCGCCTGCTTCCCGGGCAATCAGCCAGCCCGCGGCACAATCCCAAGGAGAGACACTCTCGTAGTAGGCATCCAGCCGACCACAGGCCACATCGCACAGGTCCAGGGCTGCAGAGCCGTTGCGGCGCACGTCCTGACAGTGGGCCAGCACGGCGGTGAGGCGACGCATCAGCGGCAGACGACTTTCGCGGCGATAGGGGAAGCCGGTGCCTACCAGAGCGTGGCTCAGGTTACCGGTACGGCTGGCATGGATCGCCTGGCCATTGCACCAGGCCCCCTGGCCGTCAAGCGCGGTGAAGGTCTCGCCGAGGAAGGGGGCATGCACCACCCCCAGGCGGGTGCGGCCCTGGTTGGCCCAGCCGATGGAGACCGCCACATGGCGCAGGCCATGGGCGAAGTTGACCGTGCCGTCGATGGGATCAACCACCCACAGCGCCCTCGGGCTGGACAGTGCCTCGCGACTCGGGGCCAGTTCCTCGCTGAGGCGTGCCTCTCCGGCGAAGTGCTGTTCAAGGCGCTCGCTGATGTGCGTATCCACCTCGATGTCGGTATCGGTGACTAACTCGTGGCCATGCTTGTAGCGTTGGCCGAAGACCTGACGCTCACGGGCTTCGACGATCATCCGGCCGGCCTCGTGGGCGATGTCGACGGCGAGCTCCAGTCGCTGGGCGGGTGTCATGGTGGCTCCTCGTCAGGAGAAAACGGCCTTGCATGCTATCAGCTCACCCTGCCCCTGCCGAATGCGAAGGCCAGAGTGCGAAGGTCTGGTGCGAAGGTCTGGTGCGAAGGAAATAGCATGGCGGCTATACTGGCGCCCCTTCCACGCCCCGGAGGACACCATGCAGGCCCTGACTGCCGACCAGTATGCCCGGCTGCGCCAGCTGGCCGAGGCCTGGAATCGCTACCACCTGAAGGCCGCCAAGCGTGAGCCCCACTTCAACCCCCGGTTGGGGGTGGATGCCCTCTGTTTCCAGCGCCACCGGATCGAGGACGGCTGCAGGGGACTGCTGGGTGCACTGGTCACACCCGTCTCGCTCTCGCTGGTCCTGGTCATCGACGAAGTGACTGCTCCGCGGCCGCTGACAGGGGACCTTACGCTGGCACTGCCCTCCGGTCGCTATCCCTTCATGTTCGAAACCCTGGGGGAAGCGGATGGGTGGTGGCGTTGCGAGCTTCTCGACGACCTCTCGGATGTCGGTTCCCTCCAGAAGGGCAGTCGTCTCGCCCAGCAACTCATGGAGCGTGTCATGACGTCGGCGTGATGAGCCCTTGGGCGGATGACGCGCTGCGTCATCCACCTTATGCTGGAGGCGGATATCGACAACATCACCCCGGTCCCATGAGGGGCCTGCCCGGGTTCCAGCCCGGTTCACAGGACAAAGGAGTCACGCATGACCGCCAACGCTTCCATCCCTCGCGTCGCCATGATCACCGGCACCAGTAGCGGTATCGGCGAAGCCGTGGTCCGCCATTTCTGCGAACAGGGTCACCAGGTCCTTGCCGTGGACTTCAACCCGGCGGGTAAGGAGATCGCCGAGCAGGCGGGTGCCGCCTTCTTCCAGGCCGATCTGACCGACGGTGAGGCCTGCAAGGCGGCGGTGGGCGAGGCGATCAAGCGCTTCGGGCGTGTCGACATCCTGGTCAACAACGCCGGCATCCAGCATGTCTCGCCCATCGAGGACTTCCCGGAAACGAAGTGGCGCCAGATCATCGACCTGATGCTCACCGCCCCCTTCCTGCTCACCCAGGCCGCTTGGCCCTCCATGCGCGAGAACGGCTGGGGACGCATCATCAATATTGCCTCGGTTCATGCCCAGGTGGCCTCACCGGGCAAGTCGGCCTACATCAGCGCCAAACACGGCATGATCGGCCTGACCAAGACCGCGGCGCTGGAAGGCGGCAGCCAAGGCATTACCGCCAACGCCATCTGCCCCGCCTACGTCAAGACGCCACTGGTCGACAACCAGATCGCCGACCAGGCGAAGATGCACGGCATGGAGGAGCAGGAGGTGATCGAGAACATCATGCTCAAGAATGCGGCTGTCAAGCGCCTTATCGAGCCCGCCGAGGTAGCCGAGCTGGTCGGCTATTTGGCCTCCGACCTCGCTGGCGCCGTCACCGGGTCCAGCTGGAACATCGACCTGGGCTGGACGGCGCAATAACCGGGCTTACCGTCGCACCGGCCGCTTCTGCAGCTTGCGCTGCAGGGTACGTCGGTGCATGCCCAGCGCCCTGGCGGTTGCCGAGATGTTGCCGTCGTGCTCCTGCAGTACCTTCTGGATATGCTCCCAGGTGATGCGGTTGATCGAGGGTGGATTGTCGGCCACCTCGGTCTCCGGATCGCCCTCCTCCCGTGATAACGCCATCAGCACTTCTTCGGCATCCGCCGGCTTGCAAAGATAGTTGACTGCACCCAGCTTGATTGCCTCCACTGCGGTAGCGATGCTCGAGTAGCCGGTCAGCACCACCACCCGGCAGTTCGGTACGACCTCAAGCAATTCCGGCAGCAGCTTCAGCCCCGACTCGTTCTCCAGCTTGAGGTCCAGTGTGGCCAACTGGGGCTGGTGGCGGCGTGCCAGGGAGAGGGCCTGGGCGGCGTCATGGGCGACGAGCACCTCGAAGCCACGGCGGCTCAGGGCGCGGTCGAGCACATGGCAGAACATCTCGTCGTCGTCGATGATCAGCAGGCGTTCGGCGGTTTCTTGCATGGTGTCCTCGCAGGCGGGCGCGGCATCCTGCTGCCGTCGGGTGTCAGGGTCGAGGCTGGCTGCGCGGCAAGGTCACTTCTGTCAGGGTGCCGCCCTCGGGATGATTGTACAGGCTGACGCCGCCCCCGAAGCGGTTGATAGTGGCGTGGGTCAGAAAGAGACCGATGCCCAGTCCCTTGCTCTTGGTAGAGATGAAGGTCTCGCCCAACTGGTCGGCGATGGACATCGCCACGCCGGGTCCGTGATCGCGGATATCGATGATCACCTCGTCGCGGTTCCAGTCGAGCCGGATGGAGATATCGTCCGGGTTGGCATCGGCGGCGTTGTTGAGCAGGTTGGTCAGTGCCTGGTCGAGCGTGGCATCCACCGCCAGCCAGGGGGGGCCGCGCCGTTCGGCGATCTCCAGATGGTGGCTGACATCGGGGCGCAGCACCAGCCAGCGCTGTACCACCCCGGCCAGCCAGGCCTGGGCGTCGTGGACCTCGGGTTCGGCCATGCGACTGCGGTCGGCGTTCTCCACCAAGTGGCGCAACCGCGACTTGCAGGTGTCGACCTGTTGACGCAACAGCTCGATGTCCCGGGTCAATGCCGGCTGGTCCCTGGCGTCCTTGCGCATCTCGCCGAGCAGTACCGCCATGGTGGAGAGCGGCGTGCCCAACTCGTGGGCCGTCCCTGCCGCCTGGGTAGCCACGGCCAGCACCTGCTCGTTGCGCAAGGCGGCCTCGCGGGTACGCGAGAGTGCCTGGTCGCGACTGCGCAGGGCGTGGGCCATCTTGTAGATGAAGAAGGTGACGAGACCTGCCGAAAGCCCGAAGTTGAGCCACATGCCCAGCACGTGAAGGCTGAGAGTTGCCCCGCCTTGGCCCTGGGCGAATTGCGGTACCGGTTGATAGGCCATCATCAGGAAGCTGTAGGCGGCCATGGAGGCGGCGGCGACCACCCAGGCGTGCCGCCACGGGAGGGTCGCCGCGGCGATGGTGACCGGCACCAGATAGTAGTTGATGAAGGGATTGTGGGAGCCGCCGGTAAAGTAGAACAGCAGCGTCAGGCCTGTCACGTCGATCAGCAGGTGAGCCAGATATTCGACGTGGGTCACCGCCCGCGGGCGGCCCAGGCGCCACCAGGTGGCGATGTTGATCGCCCCCATGGCGATAATCACAGCAATCACCGCAGGCACTTCAAGCGAGAAGCCCAGCAGTTCGATGCCGATGATGATCGCGGCCAGGAAGCCGGTCCAGGTGATGCCACGCACGATGGTCAGCCGCACCAGATTGCGGTTGGGCGTGGAGAGCGGCAAGGGCAGGGCGGCTGGCATGACGACTCCGTCAGGTGGTCAGGCCCGATGGTACTCGATCATGGGGAGCCTTTGCCCGAGAGGGCCCCCTTGAAGCACAGTGTCGATCGCTGACCACGGATGCGACAATGAGATATCCTTCTGCCTTGAGGTCAGCGAGAGAGCTGGTCTCCCTTCAACGTCCTACGCCGGCGTGGTGCTTCTTCTCCTCCTGGGTAACCTTGTCGATGACCACCTCGGGATGGTGGCGGTGGATAACCGAGTTGATCTCTGACTCGCGGTTGTTCGGAACATCCACCATCATCAGGAAGGCCCCCTCTCCCAGATCATCCTTGTACTTCTCAATCTTCACGTCAGGCACCGAGACACCGATCATGGTGCTGCTCCAGATACCGAAGAGGCCGCCGAACACCGTCATACCAATGGCAATCATCAGAAAGCTCATGTCGCCGATCATGTTCTCGAGGGCATAGTAGGTGACGACCCCCAGCACCAGACCCAGCGGCAGGCCATAGATCAAACCCCGTTTCGCCGCGTTGACCACATCGCTGGTCTCGCGCAGGGTGGCGTTATGCACCCCCCTCTTCTCCAGTTGTCTCCAGTTCTCGCCTGTCACATGGACCTGGTCCTTGCTCAACCCGAGTTCGTCGAGCTCACGGGCGATGTTTACCGTGGTATCCAGGTCAGGGGTCAAGAAATACAAGCGGCTCATATTATTCTCCTGTTTTCGCAGCAAGGATTTCTCATACAAGGTTGTTGATATTGTCGTAAACGGCAAAGGTGGAATGCACCTTGTCTTCCAACGCACCCTATGCAGGCCCCTCTCTGGCGATCATCACCGAGACAGGCACGAGAAGGTTCTGGAGTCTCGTGCCTCACGCGAGACTCGTGGCCTGGTCATTCATGAAAGGCGCATTCTTACTGCTGGAGCACATAGTGTCCCGGTGCGTCCTCCAGGGGTTCATGGCCGGCTTCGGGGGCACCCATCGGTGGCGGGGGCGTTTCGCCACTGGAGTGTTCGAGAAGCCAGCGATGCCATTCCGGCCACCAGGAACCCTGCCTTTCGGGAACCTTCTCGTGCCAGGTCTCGGGCGTCACATAGGAGGCGTCGGCAGGCTTGTCGGCGATCTGGTAGACGTGCTTGCTCTTGCCCGGCTCGCTGATCACCCCGGCGTTATGGCCGCCGGAGGTCAGCGTGAAGGTGACATCCGTGTTGGTCAGCAGATGGATCTTGTAGACGGACCTCCACGGGGCGATGTGATCGCTGCTTGTGCCAACGGCGAAGATCGGCACCTCGACATCGTTGAGCACTACCGCAAAGTCGTCTACGCAGTAGTCTCCATTGGCCAGGGCATTCTCGAGGTAGAGGCGCTCCAGGTATTCCGAGTGCATGCGGAAGGTCATGCGAGTGGAATCGGTGCTCCAGGCCATCAGGTCGAACATCGGCAGCGACTCGCCCATCAGGTAGGACTTCACGAAGGCCGACCAGACGAGATCGTTGGAGCGCAGGAAGACGAAGGTACCGCGCATCTGCCACTTGTCCAGATAGCCCTGGTGCCACATCAGGTCCTGAAGAAAGCTCACTTGGCTCTCATCGATGAACAATTCCAGCTCGCCAGCTTCCTCGAAATCCGTCTCCGAGGCGAACAGGGTCAAGGAGGCAAGCCGGTCATCACCATCTCGAGCCATGGCGGCCGCCGCGATCGACAGCAGGGTGCCGCCCAGGCAGTAGCCCACGCCGTGTATCCTCTGGTCGGGAACCACCGCATTGATGACATCGAAGGCTTCCATGATGCCCAGCTTGCGATAGTCCTCCATGCCCAGATCGCGATCGTCGGCGTCGGGGTTCTTCCACGACACCATGAAGACGGTATAGCCCTGCTCTACGAGCCAGCGCACCAGGGAGTTGTGCGGCGAGAGATCCAGTATGTAGTACTTCATGATCCAGGCGGGAATGATCAGCAGGGGTTCGCTCTTTACCCTGTCCGTTGTCGGGGAGTACTGGATGAGCTCCATCAGGCGGTTGCGATAGATGACCTTGCCGGGCGTTACCGCAACCGTCTCGCCGGGGCGAAACTTCTCTGTCCCCGCCGGAGGTTCACCCGTCATCATGCGGCGCGCATCTTCGAGGAAGTGCATGTAGCCGTCGACGAAGTTCCTACCGCCGGTCTCGAAGGTGCGTCTGGCGACATTTGGATTGGTCAGGGGCGAGTTGGTCGGTGCCAAGCCATCGAGAATCTGGCGAATCATGAACTTCACGATGTCCTCGTGGTGTGGGTCCACGCCATCCACGCCCGTCGTGGCCTTGTTCCACCATTGCTGGGTCAGCAGAAAGGATTGGGAAAAGACGTTGTAGGGCCATTTCTGCCACTCTTCCCCCGCGAAGCGGTCGTCGTGGGGGCGCGGTTCGATACAGGGCTTGCATGCCCCTTCATTCATCGAGTGCGGCAGGAACCCCCATAGTCGGCTCATCTCGCGTCCCATCTCCTCGACGAGTTGAGTTTGCTTGCCCGGCGAGATGCTCAGATGCCAGGCCCAATCGCTGAAGGCCTGCATGATGGCGATCGGTGACACCCCGCCGGTCAGCCTGCCCAGGCTGGCATGGGCCATGCGGTCGGTGGTGGCATAGAGGTCACCTTCCCCTTCGGCTTCTCGTTCGCCACCACTGAAGGCGTGTCGATGTCGCCACAGGGGAGGGGCCGATTTTTCCGGCTGGGGGGCCAGGGGCCGTCCGGGGGCGGATGATTCAGCCCCTTGGGCGTCGTCGCTTCGGTCGATGTCCTGCATGCTTTCTTTCCTCCTCGATCGGGGCGTATCGGCATGGATACTTCAGGCTGGATACCCCGATGATGGCTTTCAGTGTAGGGCACGCCCGGCAGGCATGGCCCCGGCGCATGCTGTCCCTTGAAGTCGGCCGCCGCCTGCCGCATCTAGTAGGATGTCACACCGACACCATGGCATGACAAGGAGATCTCATGAGCATCCCGACATTGCCCAATCCCGGCCTAGGTACCTTTCGCCTCCAGGGCGACACCCTGAAGCGGGTGATCCACGATGCCCTGGAGCTGGGGTTTCGCCACATCGACACCGCCCAGATGTACGATAACGAGCAGGACGTTGGCGCAGCCATCGCCGAAAGTGAGGTGCCGCGCGAGACGCTCTTCGTTACCACCAAGGTGTGGCACGATCGACTGGAGCCCGCATCCCTCAAGGCCAGCGTCGAGGAGAGCCTGGAGAAGCTAGGCACCGATTACGTCGACCTGCTGTTGATCCACTGGCCCTCGCCGGACGAGGCCGTGCCCATGACCGATTACCTGACGGCCCTGCGCGAGGTGCAGCAGGCGGGCCAGGCGCGCCACATCGGGGTTTCCAACTTCACCATCGCCCAGGTCGACCGGGCCCTCGAGATCCTCGGCCCGGAGTGGCTGCTGACCAACCAGGTCGAGGTGCATCCTTTCCTGCAGAACCGTGCGGTGGTCGAGCACTGCCAGTCTCGCGGCCTGACGGTGACCGGCTACATGCCGTTAGCCGTGGGCAAGGTGCTGGAAGACGAGACCCTGAAAGACATCGCCGAAGCCCATGGTGTCACCCCGGCCCAGGTCGTCCTGGCCTGGACGCGGTCGCGTGGCGTGGTGACCATCCCCTCGTCCACCCGGCGCGAGCATCTTGCGGCCAACCTGGAAGCCGTCGATATAAAGCTCGGCGATGACGAGCTTGAGGCGATCGCCGGTCTGGACCGCGGCGAGCGTATCGCCGATCCGGACTTTGCGCCGGAGTGGGACTGACTCTTGTCATCCGCCTGAAGGTATTGCCGTGGCTGTGTTGGCAGGGTGCAGAGCCATGGCCTGTCGCGGTATCATATTGGTCTTTCGAGATTTCATTCGAGTCCTGACCAGGCACTGCATTGATGTCAAACCCCACCCTGGCCCGTGAAGTCGGGCTGCGTAGAACCTTCGCGATCATCTCGCACCCTGACGCCGGCAAGACCACCATCACCGAGAAGATGCTGCTTTTCGGCAACGCCATCCAGATGGCCGGTTCGGTGAAGAGCAAGCGCAACGACCGCCATGCCACCTCCGACTGGATGAAAATGGAGCAGGAGCGCGGCATCTCGGTGACCACCTCGGTGATGCAGTTCCCGTACGGCGGGCGCATCGTCAACCTGCTCGATACCCCGGGCCATGAGGATTTCTCCGAGGACACCTACCGCACCCTGACCGCCGTGGACTCGGCGCTGATGGTGATCGACGGCGCCAAGGGCGTCGAGGCACGGACCATCAAGCTGATGGAGGTCTGTCGCCTGCGTACTACGCCGATCCTGACCTTCATCAACAAGATGGACCGCGAGGTGCGCGACCCCGTCGAGGTGATGGACGAGGTCGAGGAGGTACTGAACATCCAGTGTGCCCCCATGACCTGGCCCATCGGTATGGGGCGGCGCTTCAAGGGCGTCTATCACCTCCACAACGATGTCATCCATCTCTACACCCAAGGGCAGGGCAGTCAGATACCCGATGACCGGCGTATCGAAGGGCTCGACAATCCCGAGGTAGACGCGGTGCTCGGCGAGGAGCAGGCCGAGGAGCTGCGCACGGAAGTGGAACTCGTGCGCGGCGCCTCACATCCCTTCGACCACGAGGCCTATCTGCGGGGTGAGCTGTCGCCAGTCTATTTCGGTACCGCCATGGGCAATTTCGGGGTGCGCGAAATGCTGGACGGGTTCGTCGAGTATGCGCCGCCGCCCCAGCCGCGAGAAACCGACACTCGCATTGTGGAACCCGAGGACGAACGGCTTACCGGCTTCGTCTTCAAGATCCAGGCCAACATGGATCCCAATCACCGTGACCGTATCGCCTTCCTGCGGGTCTGTTCGGGCAAGTACGAGAAGAACATGAAGATGCGCCATGTGCGCATCGGCAAGGACGTCAAGGTCGCCGACGCCCTGACCTTCATGGCCTCGGACCGTGCCCAGGTGGAGGAGGCCTGGCCCGGCGACATCATCGGCCTGCACAACCACGGCACCATACAGATCGGCGATACCTTCACCCAGGGCGAGGACATGCGCTTCACCGGCATTCCGCACTTCGCCCCGGAGCTGTTCAAGCGGGTGCGCCTGAAGGATCCGCTGAAGATGAAGGCGCTGCAGAAGGGCCTGCAACAGCTCTCCGAGGAGGGTGCGACCCAGGTGTTCATGCCGCTGGACAACAATGATCTGATCCTCGGTGCCGTGGGCACCCTGCAGTTCGACGTGGTCGCCCACCGCCTCAAGGAAGAGTACAAGGTCGACTGTGTCTATGAGGGCGTGAACGTAAACACCGCCCGCTGGATCTACTGCGACGATGCCAAGAAGCTCGAGGAATTCAAGCGCAAGGCCAGCGCCAACCTGGCGATCGACGGCGGCGGCTACCTGACCTACATTGCGCCGACCCGGGTCAACCTGCAGATGACCCAAGAGCGCTGGCCGGAGATCCGCTTCCAGCCCACGCGGGAACACTGATCTCTCTCATGCTCATCGATGCCCACTGCCATCTGGACTTCCCCGACTTCGACGCCGATCGCGAAGCGGTTTTCGAGCGTGCCAAAGCAGAGGGTGTGAGGCATTTCTTGGTACCGGGCACGACGCGCAAGCGCTGGCCGGAGGTGCTGGCGTTGGGTGAGCGCGACGATGTCGATGTCTGCCTGGGACTGCACCCCTACTTCATCGACGAGCATCGCGATGCGGATCTCGAGGCACTGGAGGAGGCGCTCGATACCAATCCAGGAGTGGTGGCGGTGGGAGAGTGCGGGATCGATGGGCGTTTCGAAGAGAGCTGGGACGCCCAATGGCACACTTTCGATGCCCAACTGCGCATCGCCAAGGCGCGCCAACTGCCCGTGGTGATCCACTGCGTGCAGGCCAACGACAAGGTGGCCAAACGCTTGCGCCAGCTCGAACTTCCCGCCGGCGGCTTGATCCACGCCTTCGCCGGCTCACCGGAGCAGGCGAGGAAGTTCCTCGACCTGGGCTTCGTGCTGGGACTCGGCGGGGCGGTCACCTTCGACCGTGCTAAGCGTCTTCACCGGGCAGTGAAGTCGTTACCCGATGACGGCTACGTGCTCGAGACCGACAGCCCCGACATGCCGCTTGCCGGCCACCAGGGCGAGCGCAACGAGTCGGCTAACGTCGCCCAGGTATGCCGGGTGGTGGCCGAGGTCCGCGAGCAGTCCCCGGAGCAGGTGGCGGCAGACAGCACCGCCACCGCTCGTCGACTATTCCAGTTACTCGTCTGATGACGTTGCCAACGGCACATGGGCGAAGCGAAGCGACATGCCCGCACCCCCGTCGAATCGCGGATGATTCCGGATCTCGACGGCAACATCGCCGGCGATAACACCGTCAGCGCGCGAGAGGGTGCCCTCTGCACTGACCGGCATCTCGGACAGGCTGGCTGAAACCGGTTCATCGGGTCCGGCGGTGAAGGGACCATAATGCCCGGCCGGGAAGACCAGTTCGAGGTTGGGACCGCGTGTGCCGAACACCACGTAAAGCCGTCCGTCTGCCTCTGTTACTTCGATGGGGGTGAAGAAGTTCACCAGAGGGTCGTCGGGCATCTCCTCCTGCAATTCGGCGAGGGCGCCGGAGAGTTGGGTTATCTCGATTTCCGGGGCGAAAGTGTAGGGGATTTCCCGGAAACGGGCGGATAGGTTGATCGTCCGCTCAGGCGCATCGCGTGGAGCCAGCGTGACCTCCATATGCCCGGTTGCCGACGCCTGATCGAATTTCGAGAGCGTCAACGTCCCGCCTTGCGAGCGGTAAGTAGCGGGCCGCTCCGAATCTGACGCACGGCTTTGCTGAAGGGAGAGCCAGAGCAGACCGTTCACCGCCGTGTCGTCGTCGAACGCACCCACCTCATGGGTGCCCGCGGACAGTCCTTCAGGCAGGTTGAGGCTCAGGTTCGTGTTGACGGGGTGACCCTGCCAACGTGCCTCGCCTCTTAAACTGAAACGCCACGGCCCGCCATCATTGGTCCCTTCGTTATCGGCGAGCGTGTATTCGGAACGGTTGCAGGGCGCATCGGCGCGCACAGGACCGAACTGGCCCTCGGCGGCGCCAGACACTTCCATCCGATAGGCACCCGCGGCAAGCACACCCGCATAGGCTTCGACTGATAACGGTTCCATGCCAGCGGGGCGACGGCACGCGCTAGAGTCGATCACCTCGTGGCCGTCCCGGTCGAGCCAGACCAGCTTGTCGCGCGCCCAGGGCAGTGCCCAGAGCATCTGTTGCGGTCCACTGCGCGTGTCGCCGAGCCCCTCATGGGAGACCTCGGGCGTGTTGCCGCAAAGATTGGTGCCATCGCCTACGACCAGCGGCAGCAAACCGTCATGATAGCGAGGCAGACGGCTTTTATTGCAGATCGTCAGGCGACTGTCTGACTCAGGGTCGATGACGACCTCGCCCTCCTGGTTGATCCAGACCGGAGCCGGGTTGTAAGCCTGAGCCTCCCGAACGGGGGCGAGGCCATCGGCGAAGGGGCCTGCCGCCGCCATCGCCTTGCTCGTGCCATCGGCGAAGCTTATCTTGCGGATCGCCCAGTCGTCGGCGTCCATGTAGCCGATGTCGTCGCCAAGCTTCACCGGGGCAAGGCCATCGGCATAAGGGCCCGACTCACTCAGAACGAACTTGCTCGGAAAAACCAGTGCACCATTTCTGTCGATATAGCCCCAGTTGGTGTCCGACATTGCAGCCGGCGCGCGGCCAGCGGCGAAATCTCCACCATCGTGATATTCGGGTTCGATCGCCCAGGAACCATCGCTGTCGATCCAGCCTGTTTCGCTGTCGTCTTTATTGTCGACACGAACCCACGCGAGGCCTTCGGAAAAGGCGCCGATATCGAGGATGTCATGCTCGGTGAATGCGGGCGGATCCCAGCGGGTACCGTCAGGGGTGATGAAATGCGGCGATCCTTCCTCCGGGGTTGCGGCGCTGCAGCCCTCGGAAAACGGCTTGTAAGGTGACAGGTGATAGCGTGTCTCGTCGATGATCACCGCATCGGCATCTCGTGGACCCGGTGGCACGACGTAGGCGCCGCTGGGGCCGATAAGGCCCCATCCCTCCTTGGTTTCCACCGCGGCGCGTCCTTCCGAGAAGGGGCGGACCTGTCGCCATTGCGGTGCGAGGCGCCACTCGCCGTCGGCGCCGACATAACCCCATCGCTCCTCGTCGGGAAGAGGGTAGAGTGGGGGATGTTGAGATTCAAACTCCGTGCCACAGGGACCCGCGTGGGCGGAGACGGCAAACAGGCAGGTAGTGGCGATCAGACTCGAACGTAGTAAAGGCACAGTGGACCTCCGTGGCGATGTCTCGCACCGGCCGTCAGTCGGTCGGGGCGGAAATGTCGGGGGAAAGTCCCTCGTGGGCGCGCGTGACGGCCTCGTCCAGTGCGTTCGACGCAGTGTCTAAATCTTCCATGTAGGCGCGCTCGTAACGGCCAGTCTCGATATCCTGGGTCTTGGACTGGACGATGAAACGATCTTCGAAGGTGTGGACGGTATAGATTACGCGGCTTACCGCCGGCACCATCTCGCCGTAGCCCGGGTCACAGGGATCAAGGTCGTCGCGGCCGGGCTGGACCAGTTGGCCGTCCGGGCCCAGCCACAGGGCCACCTTGACCGAGTTGGTGCCGGACCCCAGCGAGGTCGTCAGGTAAGGTGTCAAGGCGTCTGCCGAGAGCCCCATGTCGTCGGCGATGGCCCGTGCGACGGCATCGCGTGCCGCCGTCGGTGGCACGACTGGATCCCTCTCGGGGGGCAGGCGGGGGACCTGAGCCATCTCGGGGTCTTCCGGTGCAACGGGGGTGACGATATAAGTGAAATACTGCTCGTGGGCCATCCCGTCCGTGGAGTAGTTCGAGGTGGCATAGCCAACCAGCTTTTCCGCCGGATCGCCGGCCACCACATAGGTGAACGGCACGCCATCGACCTGGTAGGCCGCACGCCACAGTTCCTCGCCCGCCTCGCGCATATCCTCGACCGACATCCCCTGAATCGAGGCCATGGCCGTACTGGCATCGACGTCGTTGCGGCAGACACGTGCGAAGGTCAAGGAGGTTCCCTGCTGACGCAGGGTGAAACGCGAACCGCCCATATGCACGCGCATCTCTATGTCAAAGTTCTGGGGCGGGAAAGGGCGCTCCATCACGAGATCGCCTGCATAGTAGATATAGCCGGTGCCCGGGCCATATTGCAGCATGGCGGGTTCGAACTCGGACGGCTCGACTCGAATCGTGACCCTGAGTGTCTCGGGCTCGACGGTCACGGTGCCCGGGGCGTTACCGCCGACCTCGAAAACGACGGTTCTGTCCTCCTCGGACATGCCCTCGAAGGTCTCGAAGCCCAGTGTCTGTTCGGTCTTTCCCGCACGCAGAAAACCGGTGCGGCGTGGCGGTGCGATATCGACGCCGAGCCTTGCGGTACCGCCTGTGATGCGCACATAGGTGCCGACGGTATCCTGAGAATCGAAACGCTGGTTGATATTCACCAGCACGGGTTCGCCCGCCTTGACGTCGGCGGCATCGGTCGAAAGCGTGTGATCGTTGTCCTCGATGGTGAAATGAAGAAACGGCAACGCCACTACCACGGGCGGCAGCGGATTGTCGCCCAGGGGAATGACATCGCCGAGGGTCAACTGGAACATCTCGTCAACCGGCTCATCCTCGGGGTCGTCGATGATGGCGACCTCCACCTGTTTGTAGATGTCTCCCGGGAGGAAGGTCACGGGCTCGGCCATGGGGACATAGTCGATGCCGCTCTTGGCGGTCAAGTCGGAGGTGGTGACCATCACGATGAAGGGCTCCTCGGCCGGAGCGCTGAGCATGAGGTTCACCAGGGCGCTGGTGGGCCCGCTCTCGCTGAGGCGGGTCAGCGGCGCCATGGCGGTGAGCGTCGGCATGGCTGCTGCCTGAGAGGCAAGCCCGGTGGCGAGCAATGCTATGAGGACGAGACGATGTATCATGGCGCTCCCCGGATCTCGACGCGGTCGAACTCGGCCACGGTCTGTTCGGAGCCAAGCGTGCCGGCAAAGATGGCAGGGGCACCTGAGGTGAGAAGGACCTGCAGCGGCGGTGTCTCGATCGCCTCGGGGCCGCCCTCCTGCATCGTCCAGCCGTTCATTTCCAGCCGGCCGAGATAGTCGCGCCCGCGCTTCGACAAGGTCAGCCGCGCGCCCTTCTCCTCGAAATCGCGCAGAATCTGCGCCAGGTCGTAGCCACGTAGATCGCCGGCGATCTCGACATCGGAAACAGAAGCGTTGCCGTCCGAAACGGAGCGGACCCTGAGCCACATGTCGTCGTTGGAATTTCCCTGGCGAACCACATAGGCGGAGATGTGGTTGTCCGCGTCCGCGAAGCGGCTCACCTGAATGATGGCGCGGCGCCCGCCCAGCGACTTGACCTCACCCATGCGGGCAGTGAAATCAGCGCTGAGGTCCCAATCACCGTCGGGAAGCTCCGCGCCAGTCCAACGAAAGATGTTTGGCTGATCCTCCGCATCGCCAATACCGCCGGCCCGGACCGTCATTGTCACCAGGACGCCGTTGTCGAGGATGAAACCCGATGGCTCCGGATAGTCAATGGTCCAGTCCGGACCCAGCTCAGAACGCTCGAACTCGTCGACGAAGAGTGTCTCGGCCGGCTCAGGTTCAGGTTCGCTGACTGTCTGAAGAGCTTCGGTCAGGTTGTCGGCATTGGAAGCGGGCAGGTAGCGCCCGCCGGTCGCCTCCGCGAGGCAGGCGAGTTGACCTTCCTCGTCGCCGATGTCGAAACCGATGACATGGGCGGTAAAGGCCATGCCTGAGGCCTCGAGGTGCGAGCCCAGTTCACAGAGGTCGGCCCCGCAGTTCTCCAGCCCATCGGTCACGACGATCACCGAAGCGGCACGGTCTTCGTGGGACAAGGCCTCGGCGGCTCTCTCCACCGAACGCCCGATGGGCGTCTTGCCACGCGGGGTGACGCTCTCCATCGCCTGACGAAAGGCAGCCCGATTCAGGGAGCCGGGTTCTATGAGTGTCTCGATATCGCCACACTGGCCCTCCTGGCGATGCCCGTAGGCCATGAGCCCAATGGGGCTGTTCGCCGGCCAGTCACCCATCATGGTGTCGATCGCGTCCCGGGCGATGGTGATCTTGGGCGTGCCATCGATCTGGCCCCACATGCTTCCCGAGCCATCCAGCACGAGCATCGCGGCGCCTCCTGCCGGTTGGGCTTGCAAGCAGAATGGCAGCGACGCCAGCGCGATGGACAGACCGGTCCTGATCGGATGCTTCATGGTTCCCTTCTCCCTACCCTAAGCGTGTCGTTGTCTCAGCGTTTCACCCCGGCCAGGGGACCGATGGCCCCTTGTCAGGGAGAACGACGCTTCTCGTCGAAAACGGAGTCGGGAAACTTACGTTGGATATCCCGCTTCTGACGTTCCTCATCAAAGACGGAATCGGGGTATTGCTGCTGGTCGCTCGGCAAGGTAATCGTTTGTTTCTCTCGCTTATTGAAGAAAGAGTCGGGAAACTGCTTCGTGTCTTCACCTTTGTCAGGCGCTAGCCGCGGGTTGGTGTTCGTTGCGTCCTGAGCGTCAAGCACCATGGCGAACGTCATCATCGAAAAGGCTAGTAGGCCGGTGACTATGGGTTTCATGGTCGGCTCCCCTGATGGATGTTCACGCTTTCAGCCTAGACAGCAGTGTGCGATCCCCGCATGGTGCAGTTGCACTATGCGTGCATATCGACAAGGCTGGAGTCATGGAGCTATCCAATAAGGAACTTCAACAGATCACGCGGCTTCAGGAAGCGCTTCTCAATATCCGCCTCGATCGAGGCAGGATAGGGGACCTGCTCGCCGAGGTGGCAGCGCTGGTGCAGGCGAAGGCTGCGATGGGGGCCTGGCTCGATGGTGGTGTGCCGATCATCGTCACCCATCGAGCCGGCCCTCAGATCGAAACCTATTTCGCGCGTGTCTTCGACGGAGTGGATGTCGAAGGGAATCTCAGGGCCACGGACCCGGACCTGGACAGGATCAATCTCTCCCGGCGACGCCTGGGGTCGGGGGTCTATCACGAGAATGTACTGGCGGAGCGCGAGAGCGTGACGCGAGCCGCCTATTTCCAGGAGGCGTTCGCACCGGCCGGCATGCATCACGTCATCGGCATGACCACACGGCTGGCCGTTGGCGAGGCGCTGTTCGCCTTCGGGTTCGAGGGGGATGACGACCCCGGCTTCGTCAGTGGCAGAACGGAGACACTGCTGAGATTGTTGCTGCCGGCATTCAGCTTCGGTTTCGGTGCTATCGACCGAGCCCATCGACATCAGCAGCGACTCGACAAGGCCATCGCCGAGGCTAGGGTGCCTGCCACCCTGAACAGGCCTGGCATCAATGGTCACCATCTTCATCGGGACAGGGCTGGCACGCCCCTGATTCGACTGCCGTTACCCGAACTTTCCGGGGAAGAGGGTGGCCAGTTGCAGGTATCGCTGGACGCCTTGCACCTTGAGGATCTGGCAGCCGCCCTGGCGAAGCGCTTTGCGTTAAGCCCCAGGCAGCGAGAGACAGCCGAGCTGATGTTGCGGGGGCTCACCTCCCGTGAAATCGCCCATCAGCTCGGGATTCGCATGAATACCGCCCGCCGACACTGTGAAGCGGTGTTGCAAAAGGCGGGCGTGGCACGTCGTGATCAGCTGGCCATACTTTCACTGAGTGAGTTGGTGGATGGCTAGTCTGTTGTTGCCATGGTTTCCGGATCCACCCGCTCGATGGGGTAAGGCAGTTTGAGCAGCTTGAGGTGCTGGCCCTCGAGACTCAGCGGCTCAGTCGGTTCTTTCGTGCTCATCACCGCGAGTATCTCGACCTGGTCGTAGGCATCGAGTTCGGCATTGATTACCTCGCCCAGCCGCTTGTCCTCGGCATCCACGACGGCACTGCCTGGCTCGGGGAGTTTGTCGCCCTCGAGCTGGCCGCGCATCAGCCGCTTCTTGACCTGGCCCCGAAAGTGCGCGCGAGCGACCACTTCCTGGCCCGTGTAGCAGCCTTTCTTAAAGCTGATGCCGCCGAGCGCCTCCCAATTGAGCATCTGAGGCAGGTAAGTGTCCTGCTGGTCGGCATCGAGCCAGGCAAGCCCCGCCTGGATGTCGTGCAGTCGCCATACGGCATTGTCGACCGGTGTGGCGTGCTCCTTCAGCCACTGCCAGGCGTCATCGGCCCGCTCGGCCGGCAGGCAGACCAGCAGGCGTGGGCGGGGTCCGGGGTGAGCCAGCATCTGGAACTCGTCATTGCCGGCCTGGTGCCAGGGTCGGGAAGGCAGGGCATCGAAGTGCACCTCGGCAAGCGCGGGAGCCTCTTGGCCGATGAGCCCCAACAGCGCCAGATCGTTGCGCTCACGAAGTTCGACCTTGTAGAAGGGGGCGAACTTCTTCAGATGCCCAGACAGGGAAGATACCAGGCTGGCATGCATCAGCAGTCGGTAGTGTGCCGGGGCGATGCGCAGCAGTTGGGCGTTGGCCAGCATCCGCCCCTTGGGCGTACAGAAGCAGGTCAGCGGGGCGAATTCGCCGTCGGCCAGCGATACCTGAGCGCTGGTCTGGCCCTGCAGGAAGGTCTCGGCATCCGGCCCTTCGACGTCGAGCGCCCCGAGATGGGCGAGGGGCGTGATCACGGTGGCATCCAGGGCCAACCGTGGCGCATCGGGCGTGTCGAACGTCACCCGATGTCCGGTTTCCTGCCGACCGCCTGTGGCAGCGATCCAATCCATCATATCCGCGCTCCTTGGGTTCGGCTTCAGGCATGAACGTGTCTCGTGAGGTGCGGGCGAGGCGGTGGTTTTGCAAGCGCTGCCTGGCGCACGGGTGGCATGCTAGACTCGCTACTCCATCTCCTTCATGCCATTTCAGGAGCTGCGCATGACCTACCAGTCATTGAGCTTCCAGGGCGTCGAGGACGCCGAACAAGTCAATCGCATCACTACTGCCCTGATGATGCTGGACGGCGTCGACAGTGTCGAAGTCGGTCGTCACGGAGCCGAGGTGGAAGGGCGCGCCAGGCGCGAGGCACTGATCAAGGCGGTGCAATCTCTCAAGCTGGGTATCGAGGTCAAGTGATGAAGAAGACCATTGAAGTCGTCAGCGAACGCAACCATATCTATCGTCAACGAGTCGAGTTGGATGGTTTCGATGACCTCTTCGTCGACGTGCCAGAAGCTTATGGCGGCGAGGGGACTGCGCCGGATCCTCATGACTATTTCGACCTCTCCCTCGGGGCCTGCAAGGCGATCACCGCCCAGATGTATGCACGGCGCAAGGAGTGGCCGCTCACCGGGGTGAGCGTGAAGATCAACCGGGACGACAGCCAGGAGCGTCACGGGACCTACCGGCTCGACGTCGCGATGACCTTCCATGGCATCGAGGATCCCGAGCAGCGTGTCCGCCTGGAAGAAATCAGTCACAAGTGCCCGATCCACCGGCTGATGACCTCCTCCACCGTGGAGGTGAGCACCCGCACTGTCGACATCAACGCCAAGGCCTGACTCCGGGCCGGATCTCGTATATACCCGCGGGCGCCGTAGGCGCCTGTCTCGTCATTGGAGCCGCCATGAGCAAACCCTTCCGTCTGCAGTCCAGGTTCCAGCCTGCCGGCGACCAGCCGACCGCCATTCGGGATCTGGTCAGCGGTCTGGAGTCGGGACTGGCGCACCAGACGTTGCTTGGCGTCACCGGCTCCGGCAAGACCTTCACCATGGCCAACGTGGTCGAGAACCAGCAGCGTCCGACTATCGTCATGGCGCCCAACAAGACCCTGGCGGCTCAGCTCTACGGCGAGTTCAAGGCCTTCTTTCCTGACAACGCCGTGGAATACTTCGTCTCCTACTACGACTATTACCAGCCCGAGGCCTATGTTCCCTCGTCGGATACCTTCATCGAGAAGGACGCTTCGATCAACGACCACATCGAGCAGATGCGTCTCTCGGCCACCAAGGCACTGCTGGAGCGCCGCGACGCCATCATCGTGGTATCGGTGTCGGCGATCTACGGCCTGGGGGATCCCGACCAGTACCTGAAGATGCGCCTGCACTTTACGCGCGGGGAACTGATCGACCAGCGCAAGTTCCTGCGCCGCCTGGCGGAACTGCAGTACACGCGCAACGACATGGACTTCAAGCGTGGCACCTATCGGGTGCGCGGCGACGTCATCGACATCTTCCCGGCCGACGCCGAGGATGAGGCGGTGCGTGTCGAACTGTTCGACGACGAGATCGACACTATCAGCCTCTTCGACCCGCTCACCGGTGAAGTGCGAGGCCGGGTGCCGCGTATGACCATCTATCCCAAGAGCCACTACGTGACGCCGCGGGAAACGATTCTCGGCGCCATCGACGATATCAAGGCAGAGCTGGTGGAGCGCCTCGACTGGTTGCGCAAGCACGATCGCCTGGTCGAGGCCCAACGCCTGGAGCAGCGCACCCTCTACGACATCGAGATGATGCTCGAACTGGGCTACTGCAACGGCATCGAGAACTACTCGCGCTATCTCTCCGGGCGCAATCCGGGCGAGCCGCCGCCGACATTCTTCGATTATCTGCCCAGCGACGCCCTGCTGTTCATCGACGAGTCCCACGTCAGCGTTCCCCAGGTGGGGGGCATGTTCAAGGGCGATCGCTCGCGCAAGGAGACCTTGGTCGAGTACGGTTTCCGGCTTCCTTCGGCGCTGGATAACCGCCCCATGACCTTCCAGGAGTGGGAGCGCATCTGTCCGCAGACCGTCTTCGTTTCGGCCACGCCGGGACCCTACGAGGCCGAGCATGCCGGCCAGGTGGTCGAACAGGTGGTGCGTCCCACCGGTCTGCTGGACCCCGAGATCGAGGTGCGTCCCGCCTCCACCCAGGTGGACGATCTGCTTTCGGAGATCCGCCTGCGCAGCGAGGTGGGGGAGCGGGTTCTGGTGACCACTCTGACCAAGCGCATGGCTGAGGACCTCACCGAGTACCTGGACGAACACGACGTGCGGGTACGCTACCTGCACTCCGATATCGATACCGTGGAGCGAGTGGAGATCATCCGCGATCTGCGCCTGGGCAAGTTCGATGTCCTGGTGGGTATCAACCTGTTGCGAGAGGGGCTCGATATTCCCGAGGTGTCGTTGGTGGCGATCCTCGATGCCGACAAGGAGGGCTTCCTGCGCAATGAGCGCTCTCTAATCCAGACCATGGGCAGGGCGGCGCGTAATGCCAACGGCAAGGCGATCCTCTACGGCGACCGGATCACCGACTCTATGCGCCGCGCCATGGACGAGACCCAGCGCCGTCGCGACAAGCAGATTGCCCATAACCAGGCCCACGACATCACGCCGACCACGGTGACCCGCTCGGTGGCCGACATCATGGAGGCCGCCAAGACGCCTGGGAAGAAGAAAGGGCGCAAGGGGGAGCGCAAGGTGGCTGAGCGTGAAGCCCTCTACGATCCCGCCGAACTGTCGCCGAGCGAGCTGCTGAAGGAGATCTCGCGGACCGAGGACGGGATGCATGAGGCGGCGCAGAATCTGGAATTCGAGGAAGCCGCTCGACTGCGCGACCGCCTGCACGAGCTCAAGGAGCGCCAACTGCTCCTGGGCTCCGCCTGACGGGTTGCCCGCATGCCGGAAGGTCCGGAGATCCGTCGTGCGGCGGATCAGGTGCATCGGCAAATCGCCGGGAGGCGTCTCGATGATGCCTGGTTCGCCTTTCCCGATCTGGCCGGGCAGGCCGCCTCGCTGATCGGGCGCAAGGTCATCGCCGTGGACAGCTGGGGCAAGGCGCTGCTGACCCGCTTCGACGACAGTCGCGTGCTCTACTCGCACAACCAGCTTTATGGTGTCTGGAAACTCCACGATGCCGACCGCGAGCCGGATACCGGCCGTTCGCTGCGTGTCCGCCTGATCGCACAGGATAGGGCTGCCAGCCTCTACAGCGCCTCGGATGTCTCGCTATGGGAAGAGGAGAGGCTCGATGAGCACCCCTTCCTGTCTCGTCTTGGTCCCGATCTCCTGACCCATGGGGTGACGATGGAGGAGGTCACGGCGAGGCTTCTCCATCCACGCTTCCGGAGGCGAGGGCTGGCTGGGCTGCTGCTTGACCAGTCGCTGTTCGCCGGCATCGGCAACTACCTGCGTGCCGAGATACTGTTCTTTGCTGAACTGCATTTCATGTCCAGGCCGGGGGACCTGGGGGAGAGCGCCCTGGCGCGCCTCGCATCGTCTATCCTGACGGTGACGCGCCAGGCCTACGACCAGGCGGGGGTGACCAATCGTGCCGACTGGGCTGCCGCCGACCGCGCCCGAGGGTCCAGTCGACGGCGTTGGCGCTTTGCCGTGTTCGAGCGTGACGGCCTGCCATGCCACGCCTGCGGCACCACCATCGAACGGGTGATGGTGACCTCTCGGCGGCTCTACTTCTGTCCTCGATGCGAGTCTGCGGGCTGATCGGGCAGGGTATTTATACCGTTATCTATCTAGTTACTAACTTCAGTTGCCAGAACCGACATACGTACAATGTCGACAGGCTAACAGGTGAAGTATAATGCCCGCCGTTCAAGCTCGCCGATAGGCCCTTTCATCGCCTCGCCGCGGGCATGCCGACAAAGCCAAGGAGTCCCTTGCCCATGACCGTGATTCGCCAGGACGACCTGATCCAGAGCGTCGCCGATGCCCTGCAGTACATCTCCTACTATCATCCTAAGGATTTCATCGACGCCATGGCGGCCGCCTACGAGCGCGAAGAGAATCCCGCGGCCAAGGACGCCATCGCCCAGATCCTGATCAACTCACGAATGTGCGCCTTCGGCAAGCGCCCGATCTGCCAGGACACCGGCATCGTCACCGTCTTCGTGCACGTCGGCATGAACGTACGTTTCGAGGCTGATATGAGCCTCGACGACATGGTCAACGAAGGTGTACGACGCGCCTACCAGCTTCCCGACAACGTGCTGCGTGCCTCGGTGCTGGCCGACCCGGACGGCGCCCGGAAGAATACCGGCGACAACACCCCGGCCGTCATCCACCACAAGCTGGTGCCCGGTGATACCATCGAGGTACATGTGGCGGCCAAGGGTGGTGGCAGCGAGGCAAAGTCCAAGTTCGCCATGCTCAATCCCTCCGACAACGTGGTCGACTGGGTGATGGAACAGCTGCCCAAGATGGGTGCCGGCTGGTGCCCGCCGGGCATGCTCGGCATCGGTATCGGCGGCACGGCCGAGAAGGCCATGGAGATCGCCAAGGAGGCGCTGCTCGACCCCATCGATATCCAGGAGCTCAAGGCCCGCGGCCCCGCCAATCGTGCCGAGGAGCTGCGACTGGAGCTGTTCGACAAGGTCAACCGGAGCGGCATCGGCGCCCAAGGCCTGGGCGGCCTGACCACGGTGCTCGATATCAAGGTCAAGGACTTTCCGACCCATGCTGCCAACAAGCCGGTGGCGATCATCCCCAACTGTGCCGCCACCCGCCACGCCCACTTCACCCTCGACGGGTCAGGTCCCGCCTCGCTGCCGGCACCGAAGCTCGAAGACTGGCCTGAGGTCACCCGCGAGACGGGCGACAACGTCAAGCGCGTCGACCTCGACAGTGTGACGCCGGAAGAGGTGCGTACCTGGCAACCCGGCGACACCCTGTTGCTCAACGGCAAGCTGCTCACCGGCCGCGATGCCGCGCACAAGCGCATGGTCGACATGATCGCCAAGGGCGAGCCGCTGCCCGTGGACATGAAGGGCCGCTTCATCTACTACGTCGGCCCGGTGGATCCGGTGCGTGATGAGGTAGTCGGACCGGCCGGCCCCACTACGGCGACCCGCATGGACAAGTTCACCCGCACCATGCTCGAGGAAACCGGCCTGCTGGGCATGGTCGGCAAGGCCGAGCGGGGCGAGTCGGCCATCGAGGCGATTCGCGACAATCAGGCGGTCTACCTGATGGCCGTGGGCGGTTCCGCCTACCTGGTCGCCCAGGCGATCAAGAAGGCCCGCGTGGTAGGCTTCGAGGATCTGGGCATGGAAGCCATCTACGAATTCGAGGTGGAGGACATGCCGGTGACCGTGGCCGTGGACAGCAAGGGCACCTCGGTGCACCAGACCGGCCCCGCCAAGTGGAAGGAGATCATCGCCGAGCGCGCCTGATCATCCTCTGCCGACTGCGGCCCCGCCATCTGGTGGGGCCGTCGTCCTTGGGGGTATGCTGCAGTTGACTGCTTTCCGGGCGGCGCTGCCGTCCACCCACGGAACGGGGATCCGACCATGACCTCCTGGCTGTTCGGCCTGGCGATCTTCCTGACCTATCTGCTGGGCTTCGTCTCGGCGGTACTGGCCCTGATGTCTAGCCGCACCTCTCAGGGGGCCATCGCCTGGATCATCTCGCTGATTACCATGCCCTACGTGGCGGTGCCGGCCTACTGGATCTTCGGCCGGCCGCGCTTCTACGGCTATGTATCGGCACGGGGCGAGCGCGATACCGTGCTGCGACGCCTGCTAGCACGTTATCGCGACCGCTTCGACCCCTACCTGCCCGACACCGTCGATACAGACATCCGTGCCGTGGAGCAGCTGGCGATGATGCCGCTGACCTGCAGTAACCGTGCTGAGCTGCTGATCGATGGCGAGGCGACCTTCGACAGTCTCTTCGCCGGGATCGAACAGGCAGAAGAGTATGTGCTGGTTCAGTTCTTTATCGTCCGCGACGATGATCTGGGCATCGAGCTCAAGCATCGGCTGCAGCGGGCCGCCGAACGCGCTGTGCGCATCTATTTCCTGTATGACGAGATCGGCAGTCGCGGGCTCGGCGACCGTTTCCTTCGCGACCTTGCCGAGGCCGGGGTGGAGGTCAGCGCCTTCCGCTCCTCCCGCGGGTTCAAGCATCGCTTCCAGCTCAACTTCCGTAACCATCGCAAGGTGTTGGTGGTCGACGGCCGGGAAGGGTGGCTGGGGGGCTTCAACGTCGGCACCGAATACCTTGGGCAGCACCCCCGCCACGGCCACTGGCGGGACACCCATCTCAAGCTCAGCGGGCCCAGCGTGCTGGGCCTGCAGGAAGCCTTCTGGGAGGATTGGCACTGGGCCACCGGCGAGATGCTCTCGCTGAACTGGACGCCTTGGCCGAGCACGCTAGCCAACCAGAACGTGGTGATCGTGCCCTCCGGACCGGCGGATACTCAGGAAACGGCAAGCCTGCTGGTGCAGTTGGCGATCCACAGTTCCCATGAACGCTTCTGGGTCACCAGCCCCTATTTCGTGCCCGACCAGGGGGTGCAGGATGCCTTGCGCCTGGCGGCGATGCGCGGAGTGGATGTGCGCATCATGATGCCCGAACGCCCCGATCACCTGCTGGTCTTCCTTTCGGCCTTCTCCTTCCTGCCCGACATGCTGCGCGCCGGGGTCAAGGTCTACCGTTACCAGCCGGGATTCCTGCACCAGAAGGTGATGCTGGTTGACGATGCTGCGGCCAGTGTCGGTACCGTCAATCTGGACAACCGCTCCTTTCGACTCAACTTCGAGATCACCGCCGTGGTGCCCGACCGCCAGTTCGCCGCCGAGGTCCGCTTGATGCTCGAGCACGACTTCACCGACTGTCGTCGCGTCGCCCTGGAGGAGCTGACCCGTCGCCCCCTATGGCGCAAGCTGCTGTCCCGGGCGGCCTACCTGCTCTCGCCGATCCAGTGAGGCGGCTTGGGTCCTGGCCGCCGCTGGGGTACATTAGCAAGCTTTGAGGGCTCCCCGGCGGGAGTCGTGCACGCAGACAGCCTGGGGAGTGCCGGTGAACCTCGAGACCAAGTGGCTGGAAGACTTCGTCGCCCTGGCCAGTACGCGCAGCTTTTCCGCCTCGGCGCGTCAGCGACACGTCACCCAGCCGGCCTTCAGTCGACGCATCCGCTCTCTGGAGCAGGCGGTCGGCGTGACCCTGGTCGACCGCTCGACCACCCCGGTGGACCTGACACCGGAAGGACAGCTGTTCTTGGTCACTGCTCGCAATATCGTCGAGCAGCTCAACGAGAGTCTCGGCCACTTGCGCGGCCTGGCCATGGCCAATGAGGCGCTGGATATCGTCGCCGCCCATTCCCTGGCGCTGAGCTTCTACCCCCAGTGGATCTCTCGCTTGCAGCAGGGCCTGGGTGAGTTGCCTACCCGGCTGGTGGCCATGAACGTTGGGGATGCGATCCATGTGCTGCGCGAGGGCAACTGCGACCTGATGCTGGCCTACTACGATCCCTATGCCAGCATGCAGCTAGATACCGAGGTCTTTCCCTCCTTCTCCATCGGGCAGGTCAAGATGCTGCCTGTCAGCCTGCCTGACCCGAGGGGCCGGCCACGCTTCCCGCTGGAGGTCCAGGAGTCGATTCCCTACCTGGCCTACACCCAGGGCGCCTTCCTGGGACGTAGCGTGCGCATGCTGCTCAAGAACGATCCTCTGCGAATGCGTCTGAGAACCGTCTATGAGACGGCAATGGCCGAAGGGCTCAAGGGCATGGTGATGCAGGGCATGGGCGTGGCCTGGATACCCGACTTCTGTATTCGCCAGGAACTCAAGGACGGTCGCGTGGTGCGAGCCGGTGGGGAACAGTGGGACGTGCCGCTGGAGATACGCCTCTACCGCTGTTCACTGGTGCACAAGCCGGGGGTCGAGAAGCTTTGGCGGCAGATGATGAAGCTTCCACGGGATTTCCTGCAGGCATAAGTCTCAGCCGACTCACGATCTGCCAAAATCGGTGGGCAGCCCCAGGAAGTCCTGGATGATGAAGAAATGGTCCTCGAACAGGCTCTCCGGGTCGAGGTCGGCCAGGGGGACCCAGCGAGCATGGTCACCGCCCTTTACCGGCTTGAGCCGGGGCAACTGCTGTTCGGGACGCAGGGCGAAGTAGAAGGCCTCGGCGAGGGTACGTCCACGCCAGCTGCGATGGGGTTCGTCGAAGAGCTTCTGGCCGCGCAGCGAGCCCTTTAGCACGGCCTCAGGCACCTTGAGGCGTACCCGCTCGCGCAACTCTCTCAGGCAGGCGTCCATCAGTCGTTCATGGGGGCTGATGAAGCCGCCGGGCAGGGCGTAGAGCCCCTTGCCGGGCGCGGCCGTCCGCCGGACCAGCAGCACGTGCCCGGACTGCACCACCACGGCATTCACGGTGACGAAGATCGGCGGGTAGGGGGCCTGGGACCAGGCCTGGCGGTACTGGTCCAGCAGATGCTGTTCCTCGACCAGCTGATCGCAGGACGCCTCATCCAGGAAGTCGCGAATCCGTGCCACCACCCCGGGAGGCAGGTCATGGGCCGCATGGGTGTTCAGGTAGTCATCCGCCGATGACGCGGAACGGAACAGCCGCTCACGGATGCGGCTGGCCGAAATGCCCTCCACCAGGGGCACGCTGACCGATTCCCACTGCGGGAAGAGTGCGAGGTAGTAACTGGATTGACCTCGACTGGCGCCGATCAGGCCGATGCGCGGCAGTCGGGCGTGTTCGGGGCTGGCGATGTCGCGCACCTTGCGCTGGACATCGCGCACCCAGACATCGTTGTTATAGAGAGCGTCGAGCAGCGGCACGACCTCCAGCCGGGCATTTTCCTCCTCCTCGAAGGCGCTACGCAGCATACCCAGGCGTTCCTCATAGTGCCACGGGTTACGCAGTGAGCGTGCCTGCCAGGCGGAACCCACCAGTACGATGACCTGGCGCGCATGGCGCAGGGCCTCGCGGATCACCGCCAGATGCCCCAGATGAGGCGGCTGGAAACGGCCGATGAACACCAGGCAATCGAAGTCGCGAGGGCTGTCGGGCTCCGGTGGTGCGGTCATGGTCGCTCCTGGGGAGAGAGGCAGGAATGGGCGGAGCCCATTATGGTCAGGCCAGTCGTCAGCTGCAATCCGGACCACCGTCGGCGAACGCGGCTGCATTCCGGTATGCTGAAGAAAATGAAAGGGATACGGGGAACGGAATGATCAAGGCGAGTATGACGACCATCAGGGACGCGACACTGTTCTGGGGGAAGGTAGTGCAGGGTGCCGCGAAGCTCTGGCTCGAGCGCAACGCCTTCAGCTACGCTGGCTCGCTGGCCTTCTATACGCTCTTTTCCCTGGCACCCACGATGATCATCGCCGTGACGGTAATCGGCGTGGTGCTTGGTGAAGAAGCGGCCCATGGACAGATCGTCGCCCAGTTGCAGGGCACCATGGGCCTTGACGCCGCCGCCGCCATCGAGCAGGCGGTTGCTCAGTCACGCATCGAGGAGTCTGGCCTGATGCCGACCCTGCTCGGGGTGGGGGCGCTGGTGGTCGGTGCCACCACCGTCTTCGCCCAGATGCAATTCTCGCTGAACACTCTCTGGGGCGTGACGGCCAGGCCCAGCAGCAACAGTGCCCTCAAGTTCATCAAGAACCGCCTGCTGTCACTGACCGTGGTGCTCTCCATCGGCTTCATCCTGCTGGTGTCGCTGGTCCTCGGGGTGGCGATACGGGCCATGCTGCAGGCGGCAGACGACCTGCTGCCCTTCGTCGGTTTCCTGACCACCGGTGCCGAGTTCCTGGTCTCGCTGGCGGTGATCGCCGCGCTCTTTGCCACCATCTTCAAGGTCCTGCCGGACGTGGTGCTTCGCTGGCATGACGTGCTGGTCGGCGCCGTCGTTACCGCCTTGCTCTTCACCATCGGTCGCTCGGGTATTGCCATCTATCTGGCCTACACGGCCACGGCCTCCACCTACGGTGCGGCCGGGTCGGTGGTGATGATCCTGCTGTGGGTCTACTACAGTTCGCTGATCCTGCTGTTCGGGGCCGCCTTCACCAAGTGCCACCTGCTGGCGGCAGGCAAGATGGTAGTGCCGCGAAATTCCGCGGTGCTGGTCCGCCACGAGCTGCTGGAGCACTGAGCGATACCGCCGTACCAAGACAAGAAGGCCTGCGATGGCCGACCTTCTTGGTGATATCAGGATACGAGAGTGCGCCTCAATTGGCAGGGCGGAAGCGCTCCCTGGCCAGGTCGTCGGCCACGGTGGCTGGACTGAGCCGATCGCGGTCGGCACGGGCGAAGATCTCGTCCAGGGTGGTCCCGATTCCCTCGATATGCCTCATCACCGCATCGCGGCGGTAATCGTCACGGCGCTGCCAGGCGATCTCGATCACCCCGCCGGCGTTGGCCACATAGTCCGGGGTGTAGAGAATGCCGCGAGCCATCAGGCGCTCGGCAACGGCGGGGGTGGCCAGCTGGTTGTTGGCGGCGCCGCATACCACCCTTGCCTGCAGGCGGTCGACCACCGCTTCCGAGAGGGCGGCCCCCAAGGCACAAGGGGCGAAGACATCGACCTCGGCATCGGCGATCGCCGCCGGTGTCACCGTCTCGGCACCGAGCTCCTCGGCGATTTGAGCCAGGGCGGCGGCATCGACATCGGTCAGCACCAGCCGGGCGCCGGCGGCGTGGAGGTGTCGCGCCAGGTGGGCCCCGACATTGCCGACTCCCTGCACCGCCACCCGCACGTCCGCGAGATCCTCGCGCCCCAGGCGATGGCGGACGGCACTCTTCAGTGCGCAGAACACTCCCCAGGCCGTAAAGGGCGAAGGATCGCCCGAGGCACTGCCATGGCGTGGCAGGCCGCCGACGTGTTCGGTGGCCTCGGCGATGAGCCGCATGTCGGCCTCGCTGGTACCGGAGTCTTCGGCGGTGATATAGGCGCCGCCCAGAGAATCGACCAGGCGGCCCATGGCGAGTAGCAGACCGGGTGTCTTGTCACGGTGAGGGTCGGCGATGATCACCGCCTTGCCGCCACCCAGTGGCAGGTCGGCGAGGGCTGACTTGTAGGTCATGCCGCGGGAGAGGCGCAGCACGTCGGTCAGTGCTTCGGCATCACTGGCATAGGGAAAGATGCGCAGGCCCCCCAGGGACGGGCCGCGGGTGGTGTCATGGATGGCGATGATGGCGCGCAACCCGCTCGCCTCGTCGCTGCCGAAGACGACCTGCTGATGGTGGTCGAACTCGGGGTGGTCGAAGACTGGCATGCTGTAACTCCCTCGTGAGGATGATCATATTGTGGTTGTGGTGTCCCGGGTAGGGCGATCCTCGGCCGCGAAGAGCTTGTGGCCGTGTGGCGTCCGGGGATAGGGACAAGACTAGGGCATCGTTCCTCGGACGGGAAGGCCCGACGGCTGGTCGGGGTCGCATCCGGCTGGTAGAAAGGACCATGCGATCTGATCGACGAGAAAGGAGATGGCCATGGAAAAGTGCTGCGCGAGAGCGCTGGTGACCGGCAAGGTTCAGGGTGTCTGGTACCGCGGGGCGACTCAGGAGCAGGCCCTCAAGGCCGGGATCACCGGCCATGCGATCAATCTGCCGGACGGACGAGTCGAGGTGCTGATGTGCGGCGAGCGCGAGGCGGTCAAGCGACTCGCCGAGTGGCTGTGGGAGGGGCCGGAGAATGCCCGGGTCACCCATGTGGAATTCGCGGTGATCGATACCCACGAGCCGGATGATTTCCGCACCGGCTAGCGCCATCAGCAACCGGTGCGATGCTTGTCGCTAGTGACGCACCGGTTCGATTGCCGGCTGTCAGGCCAGGGTATCGGCGATCCAGTCGCTAACGGCCTCGCCGTCAACGCCCAGGCAGACCTCCACCAGCGGATTGCGGGACCAGCGCGTCTCGATGAACCCGCGATCCTCCGGGGCGAAGATCGTCTGGCCCTCGGCATCGCCCGAGGTAGCCACGCTAAGGTGGCCGCGGTCTGTGGTGAATAGCTCGGGACGCAACAGCCAGGCCAGAGCACAGCTGTCGTGGGGGCAGCAGCCATCGATACCCAGGAACTGCCGGTAGAAGTCCCGGTAGAAGCCATAACTGCCCGCCAGCACCTTGCCGAGTGCGCCCTGGCCGGCCGCGATGCGCGCCATGTGCGCTCCGGTGAGTACGCAGCGATGGGTGACGTCCAGCCCCACCAGGGTCAGCGGCCAACCGGCGGTAAGCACTCGCGCGGCGGCGTCCGGGTCGTTGAACATGTTGGCCTCGGCCACCGGAGTGACGTTGCCCCCCTCGCGAATCGAGCCGCCCATGATCACCACCTGCTTGACCTTGCGGGTGATGGTCGGGTCGAGTTGCAGAGCCGCGGCCAGGTTGCCCACCGGGCCCACCGCCACCAGGGTGACCTCGCCGGGCCGGGCATTGAGAGTATCGACGATGAACTGCGGCGCGCTTCGTGGATCGGCCTTGCCCTTGACCGTCGGCAGCTCGATATCGCCCAGGCCGTTGATGCCGTGAATATGAGCGGGCGGTGGATGACGCGCCTTGACCAGTGGCGCCGCGGCGCCCTGGGCGACCGGGACATCGGCCCGCCCGGCAAGCTCGGAAAGCAGCAGGGCATTGTGGGTGGCGGTCTCCACGTCGACGTTGCCGTAGGTGGTGGTCAGACCCAGCAGCTCGAGTTCGGGATGACGCAGGGCGATGGCGATGGCCTGGGCGTCATCGATGCCCGGATCGGTATCGAAGATGATCGGATGGCTCAAGATGTCTCCTTGTCGCGGCGGTCGGGTGTGGGGATGCCATCGCGCAGCGCGCGCTCGACCTCCGTCGCCTCGGGGATGCTCTCGGCGGCGCCGGCGACCATGACGCCCAGGGCGGCAGCGGTGGCGGCCCATGTTAGGCAGTCTGTCACCGGCCGTCCCTGCTGCAGGGCGGCCAGGTAATAGCCAATGAAGGTATCACCGGCCGCTGTCGTATCCAACGGCGTGACCGGCAGGGCCGGCTGGAAGTGGCGTTCATCGCCGGCCTGGTACCAGGCGCCGTCACCACCGAGCGTCAGCACCATCTCGCAGGTGGGCAGGCGACGGGCTAGGCCGTCAAGCAGGGCCTCGGTCGGGGAGGCCTCGTCCAGGCCGGCCAGCCAGGCGGCCTCGCCGCGATTGACGAACAGCAGCCGGCAGTGGGCCAGGGGCAGCTCCAGCACCGCATCGCTCATGGGTGCCGGGTTGAAGGCGATGTTCAGGCCGGCCTCGGCGGCGCGTTCCAGCACCCCCGGCAGGGCATTGCACTCGTTCTGGGCCAGCAACCAGTCCCCGGGTGAGGCCGCGGCGAAATGCTCGTCGAGGACCTGTTCCGTGGTGCCGTGGTTAGCACCGGGAAAGAGGATGATGGCGTTCTCGCCACGCTGGTCGACCTGAATAATGGCGTGGCCGCTAGGCTCGTCGACCAGGGCAATCGCCTCCACCTCCACTCCGGCATGCTCCAGCAGGTCACGGACCCAGGCGTCCTGGCGACCCAGGCGGCCCCAGTGGCGGACCCGCCCACCGGCGCGTGCCATGGCCAGCGACTGGTTGGCGCCCTTGCCTCCCAGGCCGACCCGATAATCGCGGCTGGCCAGGGTCTCGCCGGGACGCACCAGATGGGGAACGCGGTAGAAGTGGTCCAGATTGATGGAGCCGAAGTTGTGCAGCATGCGAGCCTCCGTGCTCAGCCTTCCTGCCAGTCACGCAGGTTGTCGGCGGTGAGGGCCACGATGCACTGGCGGGCCTCGGGGGTGATCCAGGCGTTGTGCGGCGTGACGATCAGATTGAGCGGCTCGCCCAAGGCATCGAGCAGCGGATGGCCCTCGCGAGGCGGCTCCTTGGGCAGCACGTCGACGCCGAGCCCGCCCAGGCGGTTCTGGCGCAGGGCCTCGAGAGCCGCCTCCTCGTCGATAATCCCGCCCCGGGCACAGTTGACCAGCAGGGCGTCCGGCTTGAGGGTGGCCAGCAGTTCGGTATTCACCAGGTGGTGGGTGGCCTCGGTTAGGGGGCAGTGCAGGCTGATCACGTCCGCCTCGGGCGCCAGTTCACGCAGGCCAGGGCGGCTGTCATGGATCTCGTTGCCAGGTCGTGCGGCGAAATCGACATGCATGCCGAAGGCCTGGGCAAGACGTGCCACCTTCGAGCCCAGTTCCCCCTGGCCGACGATCACCAGCCGCTTGCCTTCCAACTGCAGGGTCGTGTGATCCATCAGGCAAAAGAAGGGGCTGTCGTTCCAACGCCCCTCGGCAACGTCGCGCTGATAGAGGGGCAGTCGGGTGGCCAGAGCCAGCATTAACATCAGGGTGTGCTGGGCCACACTGGCCGTGCCGTAGGCGGTGACATTCTTCACGGCGATGCCCAGGCGTTCGGCCGCGGCCATGTCGATATTGTTGGTGCCGGTGGCCAGCACGCAGATCAGCTTGAGCGAGGGCAGGGCGTCGAGGGTTTCGGCATCGAGCACCACCTTGTTGACGATGGCTACCTCGGCGCCGCCGATGCGCTCGGCGGCCTGTTCACGCGTGCTCAGGTCATGCACATCCAGGGTGTCGAGACGCTGGCGGATCGGTGCCAGGTCGATGTCGGGACCCAGGCTGGCGGCGTCGAGAATGACGGCTTTCATGCGATGCTCCTTGTCGATGCAGACGAGTCGGATAACAGGCCACGGCAGGGCTGGGCCTTACCCGACGCGACAGGCTATAATAGCCGGCTTTCGGGCAGGCTTGGATTATCCGCGGGCCAGCCCAATATCGCACAATGCAAGCGCGAGGCGGTGGATTCCCCTGCTCGTGCTTGACCCATGGGACATGTCAGTACATCGGGAGTGATCAAACCATGCCCATCTACGAATACGAGTGCAAGGCTTGCGGCCACCGCCTGGAGAAGCTTCAGAAGATCAGCGCTGAGCCGCTGAAAGATTGTCCGGCCTGCGAGGCGGACGAGCTCAGCCGCCTGATCTCCGCCGCCGGGTTCCGACTGGCCGGCGGCGGCTGGTACGAGACCGATTTCAAGACCGGCAGCAAGAAGAACCTGGCCGGCGAAGGCGGCAAGGCCGACAAGGCGCCGAGCAAGGACGGGGCGGCGGCCTGAGCCGCCCGACGCCGCCTTTCCCCCTTTCATGCAACAAAACAGGATTTGACATGCGCAGCCATTATTGCGGCCAGCTGAACGAGACCCTGGTGGATCAGACGGTGACCCTGTGCGGTTGGGTCCATCGCCGCCGTGACCACGGGGGCGTGATCTTCCTCGACATGCGTGATCGCGACGGCATCGCCCAGGTCGTGGTCGACCCCGATACCGCCGAGGCCTTCGCCAATGCGGACAGTGCCCGCAACGAGTACGTACTGCGCATCACCGGCCGCGCCAGGCTGCGCCCCGAGGGCACCCAGAACCCCAAGATGCCCACGGGGCTGATCGAGGTGCTGGCCAGCGAGGTCGAGGTGCTCAACACTGCCGCCACGCCCCCTTTCCAGCTCGATGAACATGGCAAGGTGGGGGAGGAGGTGCGTCTCAAGCACCGCTACATCGACCTGCGCCGTCCCGAGATGGTCGAAAAGCTACGGCTGCGTTCGCGTATCACTCACAGCGTGCGCGCCTTCCTCGAGGGAGAGGGCTTTCTCGACATCGAGACACCGGTGCTCACGCGCGCCACGCCGGAAGGGGCCCGCGACTACCTGGTGCCCAGCCGCACCCATCCGGGCAGCTTCTTCGCCCTGCCGCAGTCGCCGCAGCTGTTCAAGCAGCTGCTGATGGTGTCGGGTTTCGACCGCTACTACCAGATCGCCAAGTGCTTCCGCGACGAGGACCTGCGCGCCGACCGCCAACCCGAGTTCACCCAGATTGACCTCGAGGCCTCCTTCGTCGAGGAGGAGGACATCATGGCGATCACCGAAGCGATGGTCCGCCAGTTGTTCAAGGAGGTGCTCGACGTCGAGCTGCCGGTCTTCCCCCGCATGGGCTGGGACGAGGCGATGAGCCGCTATGGTTCCGATAAGCCTGACCTGCGCATTCCGCTGATGCTGACCGATGTCGATGATCTGATGAAGCAGGTCGATTTCAAGGTGTTCTCCGGCCCGGCCAACGCCGACGACGGTCGCGTGGCCGCGCTCAAGGTACCCAATGGCGCCGGCCTGTCGCGCAAGGAGATCGACGAGTACACAAGGTTCGTCGGTATCTACGGCGCCAAGGGCCTGGCCTGGATCAAGGTCAACGACCGCAGCAAGGGCCTCGAGGGGCTGCAGTCGCCCATCGTCAAGTTCATGGAGAACGTGGTCGAGGAATTGCTCGACCGTATCGGCGCCGAGGATGGCGACCTCGTCTTCTTCGGTGCCGACAAGGCGCGCGTCGTCAACGAGTCACTCGGTGCCCTGCGCGTCAAGCTCGGCGAGGACCTCAACCTCTACACACGCGACTGGGCGCCGCTGTGGGTCGTCGACTTCCCGATGTTCGAGGACGACGGCAGCGCCCGCATGCAGGCACTGCATCATCCCTTCACTGCCCCCGCCTGCGACGTGGAAACCCTCAAGGCCGATCCGGTGGCGGCACTGTCTCGCGCCTACGACATGGTACTCAACGGCACCGAGTTGGGCGGCGGCTCGATCCGTATCCACGACCGTGCCATGCAGAGTGCGGTGCTCGAGGTGCTCGGCATCGGCGAGGCGGAGGCACGGGAGAAGTTCGGCTTCCTGCTCGACGCCCTGCAATACGGCGCGCCGCCCCATGGCGGCCTGGCCTTCGGCCTCGACCGTCTGGTGATGCTGATGACCGGGGCACGCAGCATTCGCGAAGTGATCGCCTTCCCCAAGACCCAGAGTGCCGCTTGCCTGATGACCGACGCACCCAGCGAAGTCGATGCCCAGCAACTCAAGGAGCTCAACATCCGGCTGCGGCAGAAGGCCAAGGCGGAAACCGCCGGCGAGTGACGGCGATCCCGAGCCGATGTCATCCCACCGGCGCCTCAGGGCGCCGGTGTCATGTCCAGAATCTCACTCTATCAACGCGGAGTTCACCGACGATGTCCTCGACCCGCTCGACTGACGCTCGTGGATGCTGATCCTCGGCATTGACCCCGGTTCGCGGATCACCGGTTACGGGGTACTGGATGTCACCACGCCTACGCCGCGCTACGTGGCCAGCGGCTGCATCCGCATCCAGGCTGACGACCTGGCCCAGCGCCTGGCGCAGGTCTATGCCGGGATCAGCGAACTGATCGCGGTGCATGCTCCCGGGGAGTTCGCCATCGAGCAGGTGTTCATGTCGAAGAATGCCGACTCTGCCCTCAAGCTTGGCCAGGCCCGCGGCACGGCCATCGTCTGTGCCGCCAATCATGGCCTGCCGGTCAGCGAGTACGGCCCTCGCCAGATCAAGCAGGCAGTGGCCGGCAGCGGCAACGCCGAAAAGACTCAGGTGCAGCACATGGTGACGGCGATCCTCGGCCTCTCGGCCACGCCGCAAGCGGATGCCGCCGACGCCCTGGCCATTGCGCTCACCCATGCCCATGCCCGTTTGGGACTGGTGCGAGAGGGAAGCTATGGCGGGCATCGCAGTCGCCGCAAGGGAGGCTCCTGGCGAGACTTCCGCCCGTGACGTTGTTGCCGCCAAGTGGCGGTGGAGCATTGTCGAACGCTGTTCCCGCGGGCTGGCATGCGGCACGGGCGAACAGTATAGTGGCTCGACGACGGCCCCGCGGGCCGTGATGGCCTCAATGCCCTAACTCACCCCCTGAGGGATAGAGAATTTCCATGATAGGACGTCTGCGGGGCACCCTGCTCGAGAAACAGCCCCCTTGGATGGTGGTGGACGTGGCCGGTGTCGGGTACGAGCTGGAAGCCTCCATGACGACTCTGGTGGCCTTGCCCAGTACCGGGGAGCCGGTATCGCTCTATACCCATCTGACCATTCGGGATGATGCCCACCTGCTCTACGGCTTCGCCCGGGAGCAGGAGAGGGCACTCTTTCGGGCCCTGATCAAGGTCAATGGTATCGGCCCTAAGCTGGCCCTGGGTATCCTCTCCGGCATGGATGAGGACGCCTTCGTGCGTTGCGTGATGGACGACGACGTCAAGGCGTTGACCCGGCTGCCCGGGGTGGGCAAGAAGACCGCCGAGCGGCTGATCATCGAGATGCGTGACCGCTTTCCCCACTGGGAACAGCCGGGTGAGCTGGCCGTCGGCTCCAAAGGTACCCTGGGTAGCGTGTCCTCCGGTGCCGCGGATCCCATCGCCGATGCCGAGGCGGCCCTGGTCAGCCTGGGCTACAAGCCCGCCGAGGCAGCGCGCATGCTGGTCGGCCTGGAAGAGTCCGGTTCCACCGAGGCGATGATCAAGGCAGCATTGACCCGCCGCCTGGCGGGCTGAACCGATGTCATGTCCACGCTTTCACCTGATGCAGGATGGTCGCGATGCTCGAGACTGATCGCCTGATCGCCGCCGATCCCCGCGAGGGGGAGGGCAGTGTCGACCATGCCATCCGTCCCAAGCGGCTGGTGGACTATATCGGCCAAGCACGGGTGCGCGAGCAGCTCGATATCTTCATCAGCGCCGCCCGAGGCCGCGAGGAGAGCCTCGACCACACCCTGGTGTTCGGCCCGCCGGGACTCGGCAAGACGACGCTCGCCAATATCATCTCCGCCGAGATGGGCGTAGGGCTGAAGTCTACCTCGGGGCCGGTGCTCGAGCGGGCGGGCGACCTCGCCGCCATGCTCACCAACCTGCAACCCGGCGATGTGCTCTTTATCGATGAGATTCACCGCCTGTCGCCGGTGGTGGAGGAGATCCTCTATCCCGCCATGGAGGATTTCCAGCTCGATATCGTCATCGGTGAAGGGCCGGCGGCACGCTCGATCAAGCTGGATCTTCCCCCCTTCACGCTGGTCGGCGCCACCACCCGGGCGGGCCTCTTGACCTCGCCGCTTCGCGACCGCTTCGGCATCGTCCAGCGCCTGGAGTTCTACAGCATTGACGAGCTCACCGAGATCGTCGTGCGTTCGGCGCGACTGCTGGGGGTCGAGAGCGACCGGGAGGGCGCCATGGAAGTCGCGCGCCGTTCCCGGGGTACTCCACGTATCGCCAACCGGCTGCTGCGCCGGGTGCGCGACTTTGCCGAGGTGCGTGCCGAGGGTCGAGTGGATGCCGTGATCGCCGACCTGGCCCTGAACATGCTCCACGTGGATCACCACGGTCTCGATCACATGGATCGTCGCCTGCTGCTGGCGATGATCGAGAAGTTCGACGGCGGTCCTGTGGGCATCGACTCCCTTGCCGCGGCAATCGGCGAGGAGCGCGACACCATCGAGGATGTCATCGAACCCTACCTGATCCAGCAGGGTCTGATGATGCGCACCGCCCGTGGCCGGGTGGTGACCCGTCAGGCCTGGGAACACTTCGACCTGGCGCCTCATGAGCGGGCGCCCGACTAGCCGACACCCACTCCCGTGACGACTCACCAAGACCGACGAGGATGCCCGTGAACGACTCGATGTCCATACCCCACCTGATCATGAACGCCAGCGGCGTGGTGCAGATGGTGATGCTGATCCTGGTGATCGGCTCCATCCTCTCCTGGGTGGTGATCTTCCAGCGCACCTTCGTGATGCGCCGGGCGCGCAAGGCACACCGTGCCTTCGAGGACCGTTTTTGGTCCGGCGTCGACCTCAACGATCTCTATCGTGAAACGCCCGCCGAGCAGGACACCCAGGGCGCCGAACACGTCTTCCGCGCCGGCTTCCGCGAGTTCAACCGCCTGCTGGCCAAGACTCGCAGTCCCCAGGCGATCCTCGAGGGCGTCCAGCGCAGCATGCGCGTGGCCTGGTCCCGGGAGGAAGACCGTCTCAGCCTGCACCTGGTATTCCTAGCCACGGTCGCCTCGGCCAGCCCCTACATTGGGCTTTTCGGGACCGTCTGGGGCATCATGGGCTCCTTCCAGTCGCTCTCCATGACACAGCAGGCGACGCTGTCCACCGTGGCCCCCTGGATCGCCGAGGCGCTGATCGCCACCGCCATGGGCTTGTTCGCGGCGATTCCCGCGGTGATCTTCTATAACCGGCTTTCTGCCGAGTCTAGCCGCCTGCTGGGCAAGTACGAGGACTTCGCCGAGGAGTTCCACTCCATCCTGCACCGCAACCTGCAGGGTCGGGCCGACCCCGGCACCGAGTGAGGGGGAGGCCTTCATGCTAGGACCCTTCAATCGTGGCGGGCGTCGCAAGCCTATGGGCGAGATCAACGTCGTGCCCTTCATCGACGTCATGCTGGTGCTGCTGGTGATCTTCATGATCACCGCGCCCATGCTTACCCAGGGCGTACAGGTCGACCTGCCCCAGGTCAGTTCCGAGCCCATCGAGGAGACAGAGGACCGTGAGCCGATCATCGTCTCGGTCGATCGTGATGGCCAATACTACATTTCCCTTGGCGAGGACAAGACTCCAGTCAGCCTGGATGAGGTCAGCGAGCGAGTGATCATCCTGATGGAGCGTCAGCCGGGCACCCCGGTGATGGTGCGCGGCGATCGCAATGTCCCCTATGGCCAGGTGGTGACGCTGATGAGCACGCTGCAGACCGCTGGGGTGAGCAATGTCGGGCTGATCTCGGAACCGCCTCCCGGGGACAGTTGAGGAGCCCACATGGCCAGATATGACCGACGCGTGGGCTATGGCCTGCCGCTGGTGCTCGCCGTTGCCCTCCACCTGGCGATCTTGGTGGCCAGCGTGATCCGCTTTCCCGAGCGGGAGATAGAGCCGCAGAGCAGCACTATCGTTCAGGCGACGCTCGTCAGCACTGAGACCACCACCGACCGGGCCCAGCGTGCCGAGGAGGCCCGCGCCCGGGCGGCGGCCAGCCAGCAAGAGGAAGAGTCCGCTGAGGCGCGCGCCGAAGAAGCCGCAGAAGACGCTCGCCAGGCGGAAGCCGAGGCGGCCGCCGAAGAAACCGCTCGCCAGGCCGAGATGGAGGCAGAACGCCTACGCCAGGAAGAGGAAGAGGCACAGGCTCGCGAGGAGGCTCGTCGGGCCGCCGAGGAGGAAGCCGCCCGTCGCGCCGAACAGGCCGAGCAGCAGGCCCGTGAACGTGAGGAACAGGCCGAGCGACGCCGCCAGGAAGAGGCCGAACGCCAGCGTCAGGCCGAAGCAGAAGCCGAACGCCAGCGTCAGGCCGAAGCGGAAGCTGAACGTCAGCGCCAGGCCGAAGCAGAAGCCGAACGCCAGCGCCAGGCCGAGGCGGAAGCCGAACGCCAGCGCCAGGCCGAGGCGGAAGCCGAACGTCAGCGCCAGGCCGAGGCAGAAGCCGAACGTCAGCGCCAGGCCGAGGCAGAAGCCGAACGTCAGAGCCAGGCCGAGGAACAGGCCCGGCTTGATCGAGAACGGCAGGAAGCGGAAATGCAGCGCCTTATTCAGGAATCCGAAGAACGGGTGGCCAATGCCCGCCAGGCCAGCGAAGCGGCCAACAGCTTCATCAACCTTGTGCGCCGTGCGGTGGAGCAGGCCTGGGTGATTCCCCCTAACGTGCCCGATGGGGCCACCGCCGAAATCTCGGTGCGACTTGGCCCCTCAGGGGAGCTGTTCGCGGCTACCATTGGTCAGAGCAGTGGTAATAACGCCTTCGACCGCTCCGCGGTCCAGGCCGTGGAGGCTGCCGCGCCTTTCGCTGAGCTTCGCCAGTTACCGGCGTCGGCCCAGCGCGACTACCGACAATTCAACCTGCGATTCCGACCGGGGGATATCCGCTGATGAACTTACTGAAGACAACCTGGCTGGCTGTCATGCTGATGCTGTTTACCAGCCTCGCACAGGCCGCCGACCTGACCATCGAGATTACCCGTGGCAGCGACCGTGCCACCCCCATAGCCATCGTGCCCCTTGCCGACGGCGAAGACCTGCCTCAGGACATTGCCCAGATCGTCTCCGATGACCTGGAGCGCAGCGGCTATTTCGAGCCGCTGGAACGTCGCGCCATGTTCGAACTCCCCTCCTCGAGCGAGGAGGTCCTCTATGGCGACTGGCGTGCCCTGGACGTTCGCTACCTGGTGGTGGGGCGGATCAGTCGCGATGGCGATGACTACCGCATCCGCTACGAGTTGATGGACATCAGCGGTGAGCGTCAGATGCTCGGCGAGACCGTGACATCCGGTGGCCAAGGGCTGCGCGATGCTGCTCACTACATCAGCGATCAGGTCTTTGAGGCGATCACTGACATCCGGGGGGCCTTCTCGACCCGCATCGCCTACGTGACCTCCAGTGGCATCGGTGACGATACACAGTATGCCCTCCATGTATCCGATGCCGATGGCCGCAATAGCCAGCAGATCCTCTCGTCCGACGAGCCGATCATGTCACCGGCCTGGTCGCCGGATGGCGGTAAGCTGGCCTACGTCTCCTTCGAGACCGAGCGCCCGGCGATCTATATCCAGGATCTTGCCTCGGGCCGGCGCGTGCGGGCTACCTCCTTCGAGGGGCTGAACAGCGCGCCAGCCTGGTCACCCGATGGTCGCCGCCTGGCGATGTCGCTCTCCAAGGATGGCCAGCCCGATATCTACCTGATGGATATCGGCTCGCGTGATGTCCGGCGTGTCACCAACAATTCCAGCATCGACACCGAGCCTGCCTGGTCGCCGGATGGTCGCAGCCTGCTGTTCACCTCGGATCGCAGTGGCGGCCCGCAGATCTACCGTCTCGACCTGGGCAGTGGCGAGGCGGAACGCCTCACCTTCACCGGCAACTATAATGCGCGGGCACGCTTTGCACCGGACGGCGAGGCGATCTTCCTGATCCACCGGGGTAACAGAGGCTTCCAGGTAGCGCGCCAGGATCTGGAAAGCGGTCGTCTGGTAGCTCTGACCGAAATCGGGCATGCCGAATCTCCCAGTGTCGCGCCCAATGGCACCATGGTAATCTTCGCCACCCAGCAGGGGGGGAGTGGGGTGCTGGGTGGGATCTCCGCCGATGGGCGCGCCTCCTTCCGCCTGCCGGCGGCTCAGGGTGATGTCCGCGAACCCGCATGGTCACCGTTTCTGAACTGATGCAGCCAACAAGGAGTTTCACGATGCAGATCAAGCCCTATGCCAGAACTCTGGCCATCACCCTGTCTCTGGCCTTCGTGGCCGGCTGTTCCAGCACGGGGGGCGGTCAGGACGGCGACCTGACGGGAAGCGCCGGTGGCACCGACCGTGGCGGTATCACCACGGGCAGTGCCGACGGCCGCGGCGTCAATGGCGACCGTGACGGACGAGATGGCCAGAGAATCGATGCCGATGGACGCATCCCGCAGACCCGCACCATCTACTTCGAGTACGACAGTGACGCCATTCGCAGCGAGTTCGAGCCGGTGCTGACCGCCCATGTCCGCTTCCTGCGCGCTAACCCCAGCGCCAGCGTCGTACTGCAGGGTCACACCGACGAGCGTGGCACCCGCGAGTACAACCTGGCGCTGGGTGAGCGTCGTGCCGACGCGGTCGCGAGCTACCTCAACGTCCAGGGCGTGTCCCCCTCCCAGGTCGAGGTGGTCAGCTACGGCGAGGAGCGGCCTGCAGCTCGCGGCCAGAACGAGCAAGCCTACGCCCAGAACCGGCGGGTGGTCTTCGCCTACTGAGCCGGGCCGACACCAAGAGGGAGAGAATGATGAGACACGGTCTGAAGAGACTGTGCGGTGCGGGAGCCCTGGTGCTCCCGTTGACCGTAGCGGCGCCACTCCTGGCACAGCAGCCGGTGGTGGAGGACCTCACCGGGCGTTCCGGATCCGCTAGCTTCTATGACCAGGCGGCCACTCGCGAGGAGGCCGGCGGCAGCCTGGTGATCTTCAACCAGGTGCAGAAGCACCAGGAAGAGCTTCGCCAGCTACGCGGCCAGGTGGAGGAACTGCGCCACCAGCTGGAGCAACTGCGTCGTCAGACCCGCCAGCAATATCTGGACATCGAGGATCGCCTGATGGCGGTGAGCAGCGGGGTCGATCAGGCCGCCCCGGCCGTGGACGAGGAGAGCATCCGTCAGGTCGCCGAGGCTCCCTCGCAGAGCGTCGACGATCCCGAAGCACAGTCCGCCTACCAGGCGGCCTTCGCGCACGTCCAGGCCCGCGAGTTCGGCCAGGCCATCAGTGCCTTCGAGTCCTTCGTCAGCGAGCATCCCGATAGCCGCCTGACCGCCAACGCCCACTACTGGCTCGGCGAGCTCCACTCGGCCGAGGGTGAGCTGGATGCCGCCGACGCCGCCTTCCGGCGGGTCCTGCAGGACTTCCCCGAGAGCAGCAAAGTGCCCGACGCCCTCTACAAGCTGGGGCTGCTCGAAGCTCGCCAGGGACGCCCGGAAGAGAGCCGTGCGCTACTCGACCGCGTGCGCGAGGAGCATCCCGACAGCAGCGCCGCCGGGCTGGCCGACGACTTCCTGCGCCAGGCAGGCAACTGAGGGACAGAGGAACCGTGATGACCTGCAAGATCGACTACCGGCCTACAGCCGACCTGTTAGATGGCCGCATCATCCTGGTGACCGGTGCCGGTGACGGCATCGGTCGGGCCGCGGCACTGGCCTTCGCCGGCCATGGGGCCACCGTGATCCTGCTCGGACGCACCACTGCCAAGCTGGAGAAGGTCTACGACGAGATCGAGGCTTTCGGGGGCCCCCAGCCGGCCATCTTCCCACTGAACTTCGAGGGTGCCACGCTCAAGGACTACCATGACATGGCCGAGACCCTCGACAAGGAGTTCGGGCGCCTCGACGGTATCCTGCACAACGCCGGCATCCTCGGCCGCATCACGCCCTTCGAGCAATACAATCCCGAACTCTGGGAGCAGGTGATGCAGGTCAACATCAACGGCCCTATCTGGATGACCCAGGCCCTGCTGCCGTCGCTCAAGAAGTCGCCGGACGCTTCGGTAGTGTTCACCTCCTCGAGCGTGGGGCGCCGTGGCCGGGCCTACTGGGGGGCCTATGCGGTGTCCAAGTGCGCCACCGAAGGCTTCGTCGAGGTGCTCGCCGACGAGGTCGAACACCTGGGCACCCTGCGCGTCAACAGCCTGAACCCAGGGGCGACGCGAACCGCCATGCGCAAGGCCGCCTATCCGGGAGAGAACGAGATGACGCTGCGCGCGCCCGAGGAGATCATGCCCACCTATCTGTGGCTGATGGGGCCGGACAGCCAGGGCCACAACGGCGAGAGGTTCGACGCTCAGCCGCCCAAGCAGGGTTGAGAGAAAGGTCCCCGGGGCCGCCCGCGGCGCTAACATCTACGCCTTCTGGCTGATACCTCGCAATGCCGCTACCAGCACCTCGGTGGTATCGAACCACAGGTCGGCCGGCCATCCCCGATAGTCGTCTCCCTCCTCGATATAGCCGTAGCCCACTGCCACCGCAAGCATACCGGCCGCGCGGGCGGCCTGCATGTCACGTTGGTGATCGCCGATATACCAGCAGTCGCCAGGTGTCACCTGAAGACGCCGCGCTGCCTCCCTCAGGGGCTCGGGATCGGGTTTCTTGACCGGCAGGTCATCGGCGCAGAGCAGGGCGCCGGGGGTAAGTCTCAGCGCCTCGACCAGGGGTGCGGCATAGGCCCGGGGCTTGTTGGTAACGATTCCCCAAGGACGGGCGCTTGCCTCCCAGTCGGCGAGCAGTCGCTCCAGCGGGGGAAAGACGCGGCTCTCCTCGGCTATCGCCCGACCATAGGCCTCGAGCAGAAAGGTACGCGCCTCGGCATGGCCCTCAGCTTCCTTGTCGAGACCCAGGGCCAGGGTCACCAGGGCACTGCCGCCGTTGGAGACCTGGGCACGGATCACCGCATAGGGTAGTGCGGACAGCCCATGATGGTGACGCAGGGCGTTGGTGGCCCGTGCCAGGTCCGGCGCGGTGTCCACCAGGGTGCCGTCCAGGTCGAAGAGCAGGGCCTGGGGGAGGTCTCCGGTCATCACGCCGCCGCTCGGCGACAATGCATCAGGTAGTTGACCGAGACATCGCGCGCCGACAGGGCATAGCGGCGGGTCAGCGGATTGAAGACCAGGCCGTTCTGCTCACGAACCTCCAGGCTCGCCTCGCGACACCAGCCGGCCAGCTCAGAGGGACGGATGAAACGCCGATAGTCGTGGGTGCCACGAGGCAACATGCGCAGCAGGTACTCGGCGCCGAGTATCGCCAGCGCGTAGGCCTTGGGATTGCGGTTCAGGGTCGAGAAGAACACCTGGCCACCAGGCTTGACCAGGGTGGCGCAGGCGTGAATCACCGAGCCGGGATTCGGCACATGTTCGAGCATCTCCAGGCAGGTCACCACGTCGAACTCACCGGGCTGGGCAGCGGCCATCTCCTCGACGCTGACATGGCGGTAGCCAATGGCCAGTCCGTTCTCCTTGGCGTGTTGCCGGGCCACGGCCAGCGGCGCCTCGCCCAGATCGATGCCGGTGACCTCGGCGCCACGATGCGCCATGGCCTCGGCCAGGATGCCACCGCCACAGCCCACGTCGAGTACCCGTCGCCCGGCCAGTCCGGCCCGGGCATCAATGAAGTCCAGGCGCAGCGGATTGATGTCGTGGAGCGGTTTGAAGTCGCCTTGCGGATCCCACCAGCGATCGGCCAAGGCGTCGAACTTGGCGATCTCCGTCTGGTCGACGTTGTCCGCTTCCGGGTGGCTTGCACTCATCTACTGTCTCCATGAAGTTGCCGACCTGACACGCTGGCAGGCCGAGCTCGGTCCGGTATCATTGAGCATTGTACCCGCTCCCGGGAGGGCATTCCCACGCTTTCCCGGTGGCCATATCTCGACACTGACAGGGACCGTATCATGATCAACAAGGCCGTTCTTCCCGTTGCCGGGTTCGGCACGCGCTGTCTTCCGGCCTCCAAGGCCATCCCCAAGGAGATGATCACCATCGTCGACCGGCCGGTGATCCAGTACGTGGTCCAGGAGGCCGTCGCCGCCGGTATTCGTGACATCGTACTGGTGACCCATGGCACCAAGAGCGCCATCGAGAACCACTTCGACAAGCACTTCGAGCTCGAGGCGAGCCTCGAGGCCAAGGGCAAGACGGAGCTGCTGGAGGAGCTGCGCTCCATCGTGCCCTCCAACGTCAACATCATCAGCGTGCGCCAGCCCGAGCCGCTGGGTCTGGGTCACGCCGTGCTCTGTGCGCGCCCGGTAGTGGGCGACAAGGAGCCCTTCGTGGTGCTGCTGCCCGACGTGCTGGTCGACAATGAGGGTATGAAGCCCAACGACCTAGCGGGCATGATTGCCTCCTTCGAGGCCAGCCAGCACAGTCAGTTGATGGTCGAGGAGGTGCCCCATGACATGGTTCACAAGTACGGTATCGTCGACACCGGCGGCGAGCTTCCCGGCCCCGGCGAGTCGCGGCCGATCTCCGGGGTGGTGGAGAAGCCGCCGGTCGATGAGGCACCCTCGAACCTGGCGGTGATCGGTCGCTATGTGTTGCCGGGCCGGATCTTCTCGCTGCTCGGCGACACGCCGCCGGGGGCCGGCAACGAGATCCAGCTCACCGATGCCATCGAGACCCTGCGTCGTGAGGAGGGCGTGGACGCCTGGCGGATGCGCGGCAAGACCTACGACTGTGGCCACCAGCTGGGCTACCTGGAGGCGATCCTTGCCTATGGTCGTCGTCATGCTCGCTACGGCCAAGGGTTCCGTCAGCTGCTGACGCGCTACGCCGGAGAGGAGTGACATCCATGCGGGTACTGATCCATGGCAGCGAGCTGGCCGCCGCCACCGCCGCGGCGGCACTCTCCTGGGTCGGCCACCGGGTGACCTGGCTGCCCCATGCCTCGGCTGCCTGGTCGGCGCTCTCCACCAGCGGCTGGCTGACCAGTGAACCGGAGCTGATGCGTCGGCTCGAGGAGGGAATGAGTCAGGGCAGCCTGCACCTGGCCGCCACCGAAGAGGACGCTGTCGGCCGCGAGGCCTTCGACGTCTTGTGGCTCGCCCTCTCCCCAGGCCAGCGTCAGGATGCGGCCGAGAGCGTGGAACGCCTGATGACCGGCCTTTGCCCCGGGGCCGTACTGGTCAACAACTCCACCTTTCCGGTGGGCGAGACCGAGCAGCTGGAATCACGCCTCGACGGCTGTCGGGCAGTGGCCCTGGCCGACCTGCTCGAGGAGGGGCGCGCGTGGGAAACCTTCACCCGGCCCTCCCGCTGGCTGCTGGGCTGCGACGCGGACGGGGCGGAGCGTCAGGTACGCGAACTGCTGCGTGCCTTCAATCGCCGCCGCGAGGTGTTCCAGCGGATGCCGCGGCGCGCCGCGGAGCTCACCAAGCTGGCCATCAACGGTATGCTCGCCACGCGCATCAGCTACATGAACGATATCGCCGGGCTGGCCGATAGCCTGGGGGTGGACGTGGAATACGTTCGCCAGGGTATGGGCGCCGATTCACGCATCGGCTACGAGTATCTCTATCCCGGCTGTGGCTTCGGCGGCCCGAACTTCTCTCGCGATCTGATGCGCCTGGCCGACGTTCAGTCGGCTAGCGGGCGTCACTCGGCACTGCTCGACCAAGTGCTCGATATCAACGAGCACAAGAAGGAGACGCTGTTCCGCAAACTCTGGGCGCACCTCCATGGACGCCTGGAGGGCCGCTGCGTGGCGATCTGGGGTGCGGCCTTCAAACCCGGTACGGCCCGCATCGACCAAGCGCCGGTGCTCACGCTGCTTCGCGCGCTGTGGGCCCAGGGCGTGAGGGTTCGCCTGCATGATCCGGCGGCAATCCCTGCCGTGTTGGCAGAAGTCGGCGAGCATCCGCTGTTAGAAGTGTTCCGGGGAGACCCCCTGGAGGCGTGCGAGGGGGCCGATGCGCTGATGCTGGTCACCGAGTGGAAGGCCTACTGGAATCCTGACTGGCCGCTGCTGGCCAAGCGGCTCGGCGAAAAGTTGCTGCTCGACGGGCGCAACATCTACGACCCTGCCCATGTGGCCGCCTGTGGCATGCACTATCGTGGCATCGGGCGGCGCGCCGATCCCTAACGCAAGCGGCCCCGCCAGTTGGCGGGGCCGCTTGGGCTGTACAGATTCGGTGCTGGAGCGCCGCGCTATCAGCTGAAGTTCTGGGCAACGAAGTCCCAGTTGAGGACGTTCCAGACGTTCTCGAGGTACTTCGGACGCGCATTGCGGTAATCGATATAGTAGGCATGCTCCCACACGTCGATGGTCAGCAGCGGCGTCTGGCCATGGGCGATGGGGGTGTCGGCGTTGCTGGTGTTGACGATGTCGACGCCACCGTCGTCGGTCTTGATCAGCCAGGTCCAGCCGGAGCCGAAGTTGCCCGCCGCCTGGGCGTTGAAGGTCTCCTTGAACGTGTCGAAGGATCCGAACTTGGCATTGATGGCCTCGGCCAGTGCGCCGTTCGGCTCTCCGCCACCGTTGGGCGCCAGGCAGTGCCAGTAGAAGGTGTGGTTCCAGACCTGGGCTGCCTGGTTGAACAGGCCGCCGGAAGAGGACGTGATGATCTCCTCGAGGGACTTGTTGGCCTCATCGGAGCCATCGGTCAGCTCGTTGAGCTTGTTCACGTAGGTCTGGTGATGCTTGCCGTAGTGGTATTCAAGGGTCTCGGCGGAGATGTGCGGTTCAAGCGCGTTCTTCTCGTAAGGCAGTGCGGGCAATTCGAATGCCATCGAATCTCTCCTGGTCGTCGGCGGTCCTGGTACAGCCCGCCATGGCGCTTCATCGGTATAACAGGGGACGAGGTCCGGCAAGCGTCGTTGATGTACCCCGTGCGTTCCGATGACAAAAAACCTTACACTATCAGGATGATGTGTCGGTGCCGTGGCGGCATCATAGCACCCGCCTCCGGGGGCGCCAATCGAACGGCCCTCCGCCGCGGCCCCGGCCACCCCGTTTTCACAGAAGGAGTTCGCCATGGCAGAGCGCCCGGATGCCTCCCGGTACAGCCGGCCGATCGTACCGGACCCGGATGCCAGCCTGTCGGCGCCACGCTGGCGGCAGCCCCCGCCTCCGCGGGTATGGCCGCTGTGGCTGCTGGTGGTGTTGCTCATCGCAGCCGGTGCCGCTCTTGGCTGGGCCGGCTGGCAGGAGCGTACTCGCCTGCAGGCCGAACTCTCACGGGTCAGCGGCGAGCTCTCCAACGTGCATGCCCGCTTCGATGCGGACGAGGGTCGAGGAGAGGCCTTCGCCACGCTGCAGGACCGCATGGATGAGCTGGCCAACCTGGAAGCCGAACTCGATGCGGTCATCGATGAACGCCTGGCCACGTTCGAGTCAGAGCAGGAACGGCGCCTGACGCCTCTCGAGGAAGTGGTGATGTCACTCGAAGAGTCTATGACGTCTCTCGATGACCGGCTGGCCGCAATCAGCGACGAGAACGACACCCAGGCCGCAATCCTGGCCGCAACCCGTACCTCACTGGATGCCCTGGAACGGGCGGGCGAGGAGGGGCGAGCCGCGCTACAAGAACGGCTCGCCGCCCTCGATGAGGCTCGCGAGGCAGAGGCCGAGCGTCTCCGGGCCCTGGCCACGACCCTGGAGACGCTGGAAGGGCGCTTCGCCGACCAGCGTGGTGCTCAAGCGGCTCGCATCGCGTCGCTGGAAGTGGCGTTGTCAAGCCTCGAGGCCGACGTTGAAGCGATGGCGGGATCACGCGATGATGCGCAGGAACGAATCGAGGCGCTGGGCAATCGGCTTGGGGACATCGAGTCCGGGCTGCGTGAGCTGCGCCAGGCGCAGCTTGCCATGAGCGCCCAGCTCGAGGTCCTGCGCCAATGACATGTCGCCAGTTCAGGAAGCGGTAGCAATGGATAATTGCGTGTACACACGCCTGGGGATGGCGGCATTCTTCCTGGGCCTCGCGCCTGGTGCCCTGGCGCTCGAGGCAACTATCGAGGGCATCGAAGATCCGCTGGCGGAGAACGTTCGTCTCTACCTCGAGGGGCTCGAGGCTGAGCTGTACAGTCCCGCTCGCCTGGAAAGCGAGGTGTTGCGGCGCAGCAGCGAGGCGCTACGGGTCTACGGTTACTACTCGCCCCGGATCGAGCCACGTTTCGACGATCCCGAGGCACCGACTCAGGTAACCCTTTCCATCAGTCCGGGGGAACCGGTACTGATCGAGGTCCTCGAGTTGTCCGTGACCGGCGATGCCGCCGAGGATCCCCCCTTCACCGAGGCCATCGAGGACTTTCCTCTGGAGAAAGGGGATCGCCTGCGCCATGCCCCCTTCGACAGCCTGCGTAGCCGGCTGGCCAACCTCGCCCTCGAGCGCGGCTACTTCGACTGGCGCTTCACCGATCGCCGGATGGAAGTCAGGCCCTACGCCAACAGCGCCCGACTCTACCTGGCGCTGGACAGCGGCCAGCGCCACCGCTTCGGCGACGTGATCTTCCAGGGCCATCATATCGAGACCGAGCGGCTGGAAAACCTGGCTCCCTTCACCAGCGGCGAGCCCTATCTGGCGAGCAGGGTCGCCCGGTTCAACCAGCGTCTGGGCCAGACCGAGTGGTTCGCCTCGGTGAACGTGCGTCCGCGCCTCCAACGGGAACTGGGGCGCCTGGCGCTGCCGGAGGCGGAATCTACCTGGTGGCAGTCGCTGGACGTGGCCGGCGTGGAGCCTGTCGGCACCGATCCACGCATCGCCGCCGATGCGCTGGTGGCGTCCGCTAGCCTGCAGCGCCCCATCCTTCCCGAGGTGCCGATCGACGTAGCGCTGACCCCCGCCGACCGCCACCAGTTCGAGGTGGGGGTAGGCTACGCCACCGATGTCGGCCCACGCTTACGATTCGCCTGGGACCAACCCTGGATCAACCGCTATGGCCATGGTCTGGATCACGATCTCTACCTCTCGGGGCCCGAGCAGCGTTTCACCGGGATCTACACGATGCCGCTGGCGGACCCCTTGCGTGACAGCTATCGCTTCCAGTACGGCCTGCGCCACAAGGACAACGAAGACACGCGGACGCTGGAGAGCACGGTGGAGGCGGCTCGTCGCTGGAAATTCGACAATGACTGGGAGCAGACCCTCTACCTGCGCGCCACCTACGAGGACTTCACCCAGGCCGGCGTCTCCAACCAGGTGCTGCTGCTCTATCCCGGTATCAGCTGGTCGCGCATCCGTACCCGTAATCCCACCTTTCCCACCTGGGGAGATCGCCAGCGCCTGGCCGTGGAGTATTCCAGCGACTGGTGGGGTTCTGCCGCCGAGTTCCTGCGACTGACGGGCGACAGCGAATGGATCCGGATGCTCGGCGACGACAACCGCTTCGTGGGCCGGGTCGGACTGGGCAGCATCACCACCGACGACTTCGTGGACATTCCCCCTTCGCTGCGCTTCTTCACCGGCGGTGATCGCAGCGTGCGCGGCTACGCCTATGAAAGTCTCGCCCCCGAGAACGACGAGGGTCGCCTGATCGGCGGCGAGCAGCTGCTCACCGCCAGCCTCGAGGCCCAGCGCCGCATTACCGGCAAGTGGTGGGGTGCGGCCTTCATCGATACCGGCGATGCCTTCAATGACTGGGGCCCGAGCGACCTGAAGACCGGCGCCGGCCTGGGGGTGCGCTGGATTTCCCCGGTGGGGCCGATTCGCCTCGATGTCGCCCATCCCTTCGATGCCGATGATGCCTTCCGCATCCACTTCGCCATCGGTCCGGAATTCTGAGAGCTCGCATCTTGAGAACCCGCGTCTTGATCTGGGCCCTGGCCCGACTGCTGATCGTCCTGCCCCTCTGGTTGCTGGGCCTGGTGCTGCTGGTACTGGGCCTGGCGCTCTCGCCCTGGGGAACCGGCGTGCTGCTCGAGCAGGGTGCCAAGCGCGGCTTCTATGAACTGGGGGCCGTGGAGGGCGCTCCGCTGGATACCCTGGTGCTGCATGACCTTCGTCTGAAGGCAGGGCCTGCCCATATCGCCCTGAGGCGCTTCGAGTTGGCCTGGTCCGAGGAGTGCGTCCTGCAGGGCCGGCTGTGTCTTGACCGCCTGGCCGTTGAAGGCGCCGATATTCGCCTGGCCAAAATGGACAGCGAAACGGAGGCCGAGCCAGAAGAGGATGACGCTGCCCCGCTCGAGGAGATCCGCCTGCCGTTCCCGGTGGAGCTGCGCGAACTGTCACTGGTTGATGTCAACGTACAGTTGGCCGACGGCACGCAATTGGCATGGGACTCCTTCACCACCGGTATCCGAGCGGAGCAGAGTACCCTGACCCTGCTGCCCACCCGACTCGCCGGGGGGCGGCTGACCCTGCCGCTCTCGGCCGGCACTCGCCTGGCCCTGAGCGAGGCCGAGTACGAGGGGCCTCGGCCTTCGGCGGTGGCCATCGACGCGGCCATCGCCGTGCGCTCGCCGCTGCCGGCCCAGGCCGCCGCCGAACTGGAGGGGCTTGCCGACTTGCCCCTCGACGAGCAGCCACGCCGTGCGCTCCCCGAGGTGACCCTGCCCATGGCGGTGGAGGTGCCCGAGCTTGTCATTGAGGACTTCGCGATCGCCGGGTCGGTCGAGTATGGCGTCGAGAAGTTGCTGCTAAGCCTCACTGCCCGTGGCCAGGAGATCGAGATCGATACCCTGGCCGTCGCCACCGCCGATGCGGATGCCGAATTGATGGCACGGCTGGAACTTCGCGACGACTATTCCCTGGAAGCCCGTCTGGCCGCTGATCTCTACCTGCCGGAGCGCATGCCGGCTCTGGAAGGGGAGCGCATCGAGCTCGCCCTGGCCGGAAGCCTGGCCGACCTCGAGGTCGACCTGAAGACTCGCGGGCCAGTCGAGGCCCACCTGGTGGCGCGGGTCGATGCCCTCGACCCGACGCTGCCGTTCACCGCCTCACTGGAGAGCGATGCCTTGCAGTGGCCGCTGCCCGGTGCCGAGGTTACAGCGACCAGCGAGGAGGAAGAAGAACCGGCCCAGGAGGAAGATGCGTCGGTCGAGACCGAAGAAACAGAAGCTGCGGCGGAGGAGCCCGCCGAGCCTTGGCGGATCGAGGATCTTGCGGTCCACCTGGAGGGTAGCCTGGTCGACTATCGCACCCGAGTATCGCTGAATGCTCAGGGACCGCAACTGCCACCCACCGACCTGCTGCTCATTGGCAGCGGCGACCTCGGCCACTTCCGCTGGTCACCGCTGACCGTCAACCATCAGGACGCCACCCTGGTCAGCCGAGGCCAGGCCGCCTGGCGCGACGGTCTCGAGGTCGAGGCCAGCCTGTCACTGGACAACCTTGACCCTGGCCGCTTCGTCGAGGGCCTCGACGGCCGCCTGGGCGGCGGTGCCGAGCTGGCGTTCGTCCAGGACGACACGGGCTGGCGACTCGAGGTGCCGGGGCTGGAGTTCCAGGGCACACTGGACGATCGACCGCTTAGCCTCGAGGCCTCTTTCTCCGGCGACAGTAACATGCGCTGGGACATCCAGTCCCTCGACTTCCGCCAGGGCGCCAATCGGGTCAGCGTGGCGGGGCGGGTGAGCCGTCAGGCCCTGGACCTGGCCGGTGACCTGGACATGCCCGCCCTGGATAGCCTCTACCCTGACCTCGGTGGCACCCTGGCCGGGCGCTTCACCACGGCCGGCAGCCTGGAGGCTCCGGAGTTCGATCTCACGCTGACGGGCCGATCGCTGGCCTTCGCTGACAACAGCGTGGCGTCGCTCGATCTGACGGCGCAGGTCGCCGGGCTGGAGGACCCCGACCTGGCTCTGGCCCTGGAGGTCAGCCGTCTCGAGGCCGGCGGGCAGCGTCTCGACAGCCTTACTCTGGACCTTGACGGCCGTCTCTCGCAGCACCGCCTGCGCCTAGCCGCGGAGGGCGGCGATGACCTGCCGTTGTCGCGCCTGGTCCTGGCGCTGGAGGGCGGACTCGACAGCGCCCGTGAGCGCTATCGCGGGAACCTGTCGCCACTGGAGATCGACAGCGAATTCGGTGACATCCGCCTCGCCGAGGCGCTGACCTTCGACGCCAATCTTCCCGCGGGGTTGGCGCGGGTCTCACCCTTCTGCCTGATCCGCCGCCAGGGGGGCGAGGTGTGCCTGACCGAACCGCTGGAGGCTTCGGCCCAGGCCGGCCGGGCGGCGCTCGCGATCCGCGACCTGCCCATGGACCTGGCCGATGCCGTGATGCCGCCCGGATGGCGCATCAGTGGCGAGAACGCCGGGTCCCTCGAGGCCAGCTGGTCGAGCGGCGGGGCCCGTTGGCAACTGACCGCCGACCTAGACAGCCGCGCCGAGGTCACCGGCGAGGATGCCTATGGGCGCCCCTGGTCGGTTCCTGGCACCCGGCTGGGCCTGGAGGTGACCGCCAGCGAGGCCCGCGCGGATCTCGACCTGGTGCTGGGGCTGGCCGACAGCGGCGAGGTACGCCTGGCCCTGGCCATCGACGAGCCGTTGACCGTGGGAGCCCTCGACGGCCAACTGCGCATCGATGACTTGCGCCTGGGTCCCTATCGCCCCCTGGCCGCTGGCCTGGAGGTGCTGCAGGGAGGCCTGGACGGCGATATTCGCATCACCGGCAACCGTGAGACGCCGCGGCTGGATGGCCGCCTGGCCTTGTCGGGGCTGAGGGCCGGCGGCCTGGACCTGCCGCTGGAGATTCGCGATGGGGAACTCGTCGTGGAACTGGCCGGCGATCGGGCTGACATCGACGGCTTCCTGGCCGCCGAAGAGGGACGCCTGCAGATCGGAGGCAATGCAAGCTGGTCCGATGGCGGCAGTTGGCAGGCCGCCGTCGACCTGCAGGCCATCGACGACCCTCTGCTGGCGGTCCTGCCCGAATTCGGACGTCTGCGCCTGGCCCCGGACTTGAGGATCCGCGCCACCCCCGAGCGGCTCCGGGTTCGCGGCACGGTCGAGATTCCCTGGGCACGGCTCGAAGTGGGAGAGGTTCCCGATGCGGCCATGGCCCCGAGCTCGGACGAGGTGATCATCACCGAGGAGCAGGACCAGCGAGCTGCACAAGCCGAAACAGAAGAAGCAAAGGCCGAGACAGAGAGCAAGCCTGGTGAGCCCACCGCCGAGGCCATGGCCCAGGCCGGCATGGCTATCGACATCCTGATCACCCTGTCGCTGGGGCCGGATGTGCTTCTGGAGGCCTATGGCCTGGAGGCGGGGCTCTCCGGCAGCCTGGAGGTTCGCCAACAGAACGGACCGGTTCAGCTATACGGTGACGTCAGCCTGGTCGATGGCCGCTTCCGGGCTTTCGGCCAGGACCTGCTGATTCGTGAGGGGACCATCTTCTTCAGCGGGCCACCAGGACAACCGCTGCTCGACTTCGAGGCAATCCGCAATCCCGCGGCCACCCAGGACGATGTGATTGCCGGCCTGCGAGTCAGCGGCTCGGCGAGATCACCGTCCCTGGAGATCTTCTCCGAGCCAGCCATGGACGAGGCCAGTGCACTCTCCTATCTATTGCGCGGGCGTGCCCCGGATAGCGGCGGCGGCTCCGATGGCGCCCTGACCTCTGCGCTGATAGGCCTCACCCTGGGGCAGACAGGCGGCGCCGTAGGCGCCCTCGGCGAGGCTTTCGGTATCGACGATCTTAGCCTCGATACTGCTGGGGCAGGGGAAGAGAGTCAGGTGGTGGTCACCGGCAATCTTACCGATCGCCTGAGCATCGGCTACGGGGTGGGCGTCTTCTCGCCCATCGCCGAGCTAACCCTGCGCTACCAGCTGTGGCGCAATCTCTATCTCGAGGCGGTCTCGGGGGCGTCTCAGGCGGTCGACCTGGTCTACAAGTTCAGTCTGCCGGGCGAGCCACCTACTCCGTGAGGCGAGCCAGACGGATATTCACCAGACGATGGAGCCATCACCATGCCACTGCACCCAGACCGTGCGCCCGAGGGGCGCGACACGCCGATCCCGATCAGCGGGACCCACCTGGTCAACGGTCATGCCATGCTGCCTCCCTGGCCCGAGGGCATGGAAGAGATCGTGCTGGGAATGGGCTGTTTCTGGGGGGCCGAGCGGCTCTTCTGGCAGCAGCCGGGCGTGCATGTCACCGCCGTGGGCTATGCCGGCGGCGTGACCCCGAATCCCACCTACGAGGAGACGTGCAGTGGCCGCACCGGCCATGCCGAGGTGGTGCGCGTGGCGTTCGATCCTCGCGCGATCGATCTGGAGACCCTGCTGCGGGTGTTCTGGGAGGCGCATGACCCGACCCAGGGCCATCGCCAGGGCAATGACATCGGTAGCCAGTACCGCTCGATCATCCTTACCACCACCCCAGTTCAACGCGAACTGGCAGAACGCAGCCGTGAGGCCTATGCCGAAGCGCTTTCGCGTAGTGGAAAGGGCGAGGTTACCACCGAGATCGAGCCGCTAGAGTCCTTCTATTACGCCGAGGAATACCACCAGCAGTATCTGGCGAAGAACCCGGGTGGCTACTGCGGCCTGAAGGGGACCGGCATCCGTTGTCCGATCGGTTGAGCTCCGAATACCGTGCCGGTGTGATGCTTGTATCGTGCAGGCACATAGGCCCAGCTAGTGCTGAAGTTGCGCTAGCCGTTCCTTCAATCCGTCAAGTTCATCGCTCAGGTAATCGGCGTCGAACTCGGCTTCCTTGATAAGTTGCTGGGTGTCATAGACGTCGATGTGGTCGCGGTGCTTTTTCAGCACGCCGTCCTGCTCCAGCGACTTGAGGATGCGATTGATATGCACCGGTGATAGACCCAATATGTTGCCCAGCAGCCGCTGGGAAACGGGAAACTCGAATGATGCCAGATTGACTGGCTGCACCTTCTCGAGGCGAAAGAAGGTCTCGACCATGAAATGCAGTACCTGAGACCGCGCGCTGCGATGAAGCGTCATCAGCATTCGTTCGGTGAGAAGGGTTTCCTGGCGGCCGATAATGGCAAAGAGGGCGATCGCCAGCGGCGTGGAAGCCGTGATGATATCGACGATATTTTCATGAGGGAAAGGCTGGATCGAGCCTTGGGTAATCATACTGGCCTCGGTGACGTGCCTCATGAAGGTGAATTCCCTGAGTCCGATGATATCACCGGGCAGCAACAACTCGATCACCTGTTGCTCGCCGCCTGCCGTGCAACGGACGGTGCAGGCCCAGCCACTCTGCAGGATAAACAGCTCGCCTACCCTAGTGCGGGGACGCCAGAGCAGCTCATTCTTCGCAGCGGATTGGGTACGTTGCTCGAACCCTGCCAGCAGTTCCCTTTCCGATGTGCTCAAGTCCACATGTCGTTCCATGGTGCGCTGGAACAGACTCGTTCCATCTTCCTTGATGGAGGAGGCAGTATGATGAGGTGTGTGGATATCAATATTCCCTGTAGGTATCTGCCGGCAACAGGATAGCGGTTCACCGTCCCTTATGACCCCAGTGTAGTGGTAAGTGCTATAGAGCACCATGGCCCATCCTGTCGGCGCCAAGACAGGCCATGAATCGGATACCTGTCCGGTGGTCGAGTCAATGGTTACTTCCCGGCCTTCCTGGCATCGAGCGGCGCCCCCCGGGTGCCTTGCTGCGAGAGGAATGGCCCATGTCAGGCCACGTCATTTCATGAGACTGACGGGGTATAGCCGGCAATAACCACTCGGTTTCCTGCAGGACCTGGAATTGTGCCTGGGCTTGGCTGATGCAGGCATTCAACCAGGCATCCAACTGAGGCGTGCCGTTGTAGGCCTGAAGACGCTCATAGAAGCGTCGCGATCGCCACTCATCGAGCAATGCGCGGCTGAGCTCCTGGGCCGCCGTATCATCATCGAGGATAAAGAAGTGGGATTGTGACGGCAGGGTAGGAGCCTGCCAGACGGATGTGGACGGGTCCCAAATAGCGGGCTTGCCAAGCGATAGTGACGTCGACTGTTCGATCAGCGCCTGGATCCGCTGCTTGCTCTCGTCAGCCAGGGCCTGCATGAGTCGGCTCAACCCGAGGTTATACGTCAAGAAGCGCAGGGATAGCCAGTGATACCGATAGTACTCATGGTGCTCATGGTCATTGACCAGAGCGAGTACATCCTCGGTCAAGGTGATGTCACAGGGCTGCCTGCCCGGCTGCATAACAAGATGATCGTCACGATGGTTGATACTTGGCATCCTCATGATATGTCACCCCCTTAATCGTTATTTGAGGAGACGAGCAGGGCGTGGTTCAACTGCTTGCCCGGCGGGTGTCATGTGTCCTGTCTTTTGCTGAGACTAGGCAACAAAACCGTGCGGGTCTGCCAACCTGTGTTAACAAGTCAGTTTTTCGGTTCATGGCATGTTGCCGGGAAAGGATGCGCAGAGCTCATGGTAACAACAGGCCGGGCCGAGCCAGCCCCATGGCGGGTGAGTTTCCTCCGCATCAGGGGGTGCAACGGGGTCGGCAGCGTTCCTGGTCTCGTCCCTCGAGGGCTCTACTCTGGTGGGGTGAGGTTGTCGTAGCCGGTGGGCGTGATCACGACGTTATCCTCGATGCGGATGCCGCCGTGGTCAGCCAGGCGCTCGACGAGCCGCCAGTCGATGTCGCGGCCCGCCGTACCTTCCTTCAGCGGTGCCAGCAGCATGGGGATCACATAGAGCCCGGGTTCCATGGTGACCACCATGCCGGCTTCCAGTTTCCGGGTCAGTCGCAGGGCCGGATCCCGTTCGGGTGGCGGCAGTGGCCGCCCCGCGCCGTCGACCCGGCCGGCCACGTCGTGTACCTGCAGGCCCAGCGAATGGCCCAGGCCATGAGGGCAGAAGGCCCGGGTGATGCCCTGGGCGACGGCCGCCTCGGGGGTACAGTGGACCATATCTTGCTCGGCCAACAGCTCCCCCAGGGCCAGGTGCATCCACTGGTGCAGGTCGACATAGTCAACCCCCGGCGCCAGGGCCTCGATCAGCCGCTGCTGCATCGCCGTGACGCCCTCGATCAGTGAGGCGAAGGCGGTATCGGCACCGGGCCCGGCCCAGGTACGAGTGATGTCGGCACAATAGCCTCGGTGGCGATGGCCGGCGTCGAGCAGCAGGCTGCGTCGCCTGGCGGGGGGGAATGTGTCGTAGTGCTGGTAGTGCAGTACGCCACCATGGGCATTGACGCCCACGATGCTGGCGTAGGGCAGGGCCGTCTCGCGCTGGCGAGAGGCGCCCAGGTAGGCGAGCTGGATATCGAGCTCGGCGCCACCCTCCAGAAAGGCGCGTCGAGCGGCGCGATGGCCGGCCATCGCCTGCTGGTTGGCGCTATGCAGGCAGGCGATCTCGTAGTCGCTCTTGCGCACCCGGCCCTCGTCCAGGGCGCCCACCAAGGGTGCCGGGTTGCAGTCGACGCCAAGCGCCTCAGCGAGCGACGTGGACACGTCGCCGAGCACCGCGAATCGACCGGCCGGCAGGGTGGGCGGGGCGTCGTCGCGGCTCATCTCGATATCGAAGGTTGTTACCCAGGCCTCGTCGGGCAGGCTGGCCGGCAGGTGCCAGAAATCGTCCGGGGCATGGACCTTGAACCTCGGTCGCTTTCCCGGGCGGATCAGCAGCCAACTGCGTACCAGGTCGACCTGGCCGGTCCAGTGCATGAAATGGCCGTAGGCGGCGAAGCTCGCCTCCTGGTCGTCGGCGAAGTGGCGGCGGGGATGGCCGCTATATAGCAGCACCCCATCCAGCCCCAGGCGCGTCAGCATCTCGTCGTAGGCTTGTTGCAGGGCTGCCAAGTGGTTCCGTTGCAGGGAGGCGAGGGCCGAGGTGGTGACAGTTCCGGTCATGGTAACTCCAGTGAAGGGATCGGCAGTGAATGACGGTGACCGGCATGGTGGGACAGCGCCTCCCAGAGGGCCTCGAGGGCGGGTTGACCGTGACCGCAACGGCGGTAGAGGCGAATCTCAAGGGGTACTTCCCAGCGCGTATCGCCGGCCCGCACCAGCCTGCCGGCGGCCAGGTCATCGCGCACGGTGCGCGCGGGCAGCCAGCCCAGGCCGTAGCCCAGGCCGACCAGCTCGCGGATACTGCCGCTCTGGATGCTCTCGTGGAGCACCTGGAAGCGCGGTGTGCCTGGCTGGTGATCGAGGTGGCTGCGCAGGGCCAGATCGATCAACCCACGAGGATGGTAGGCGATCAGCGGCAAAGTGAAGCCGGTATCGGCCTCCAATGCGAAGCGGGGGCGACCATCGGCCTCGGGCGGAGAGACCGGGATCATCCGCTCGCTGCCCAGGTGGCGGTGTTCGAATCCCTCGGTCACGGGCATCAGGGGACAGGCGCCCTGAGGCCAGTAGCAGAGCACCAGATCACACTCGTCGCGGGCCAGGGCCTCGAAGAAATCGTCGGCAAGCCAGCCAGTGGCACGAAGGTAGGGTGTCAACGGAGGGGATGAGGCCCACCCGGCCAGCCACTCGGGGAGGAAGTGCGCCAGCAGGCTCTGCGGCGCCGCCAGCCGCAGCTGTCCGGCCTGCTCCTCGGCCAGGTGGGCCAGCCGCTGCCGGGTTGCCGCCACCCGGCGGGTCACCTGCTGGCAGAGGCCGAGGAACTCTTCCCCGGCCGGCGTCAGCGATAGCGGCAGGGTCTGGCGGTTGATCAGGGTGGTGCCCATCTCCTCCTCGAGCAGCTTGATGCGTCGCGAGAAGGTCGGCTGGGTGACATTCTGTTCATCCGCCGCCCGGGAAAAATGCTGGGTCCGGGCCAGGGCGATGAAGTCTTCCAGCCAACGCAGTTCCATGTCGTTCCTCTTGCGTACCGCGGCCGTGTCTCGGCCATGAATCGGCCTCGGCATTGTGCCATAGCGTGACGGGCGTCAGTCGATGCGCCCTTCCTCCACGGCGTGACAGGCCACCTGGCCGCCGTCAATGGTGGCGATCAGGACCGGAATTTCGCGCCGACAGCGCTCGTTAGCATGGGGGCAGCGACCATGGAAGACGCACCCCGAGGGCAGGTTGACCGGCGTGGGCACTTCGCCTTCCAGGCGGATGTGCTGTGGTCGGTCGTCCTCGAGGCGCGGGATCGCCGACATCAGCGCCTGGGTGTAGGGGTGTCGTGGCCGGGCGAAGAGTGTGGCTGTCGGCGCCACCTCGCAGACCCGACCCAGGTACATCACCGCCACCCGGGTACCGAAGTGTTCGACCACCGCGAGGTCGTGGGTGATGAACAGGTAGGTCAGATTGCGCTGCTGCTGGGCCTCCATCAGCAGGTTCAGCACCTGGGCCTGGATCGACACGTCCAGCGCCGAGATCGGCTCGTCGGCGACGATGAACTCCGGATCGACGACCAGGGCTCGCGCAATGGCAATACGCTGTCGCTGCCCGCCGGAAAATTCGTGGCCATAGCGGGCGCCCCAGTCGGCCGCGATGCCCACCGAGGCCATCACCTCGGCGACCTGCTCCTTGATGCGCTGTGACGACCAGTCCGGGTGGTGCAGGCGGATCGGCTCCTCCAGGGTCTGCTGGATGGTCATTCGCGGATTGAGCGAGGCATAGGGGTTCTGGAAGATCATCTGCATGCGACGACGGTAGGGCATCATCGCCTTGTGGGAGAGCTCGTCGATGCGCTGGCCGTCATAACGGATTTCACCAGCACTGGGATGCAGCAGCCCCATCACGGTGCGCGCCACCGTGGACTTGCCGCAGCCGGATTCGCCGACCACGCAGAGTGCCTCGCCACGCTGGATATCCAGGTCGACGCCGTTGATGGCATGCACGTACTGCTGTTCACGAACGAGCCTGCCCCGCTTGAACTTCAGCTGCTCGAGGAAATCCCCGGAGAGCGAGAAGTGCTTCTCCAGTCCGCGGATCTCCAGCAGGGGAGCGGCCGTCTCGGGGGCCTGGTCAGGGGCTTGGACGGTCGAGCTCATCAGCGAATCTCCTCGGCCGGAATGCGTTCGCGCTCGAGCATCTCGGCGACCATGTGGCAGGCGACCCGGCAGTTGCCGGAGGTCACGAAGCCCGGAACCTCGTCGATGCAGGCACGTCGGGTGGAGCCGTCCGCGCGCTGGACGAAGCCGCAGCGCGGGTGGAAGGCGCAGCCGCTCGGAAGGTTGTCCAGCGAGGGCATGCTGCCGGGGATTTGGTTCAGCCGGCTGCCGGGCGTGGCCATCTGGGGCAGGGCGTTGATCAGGCCCTGGGTGTAGGGATGCTGGGGATCGTTGATGATCTCCCGGGTCGGGCCCTGCTCGATCACCCGGCCGGCATACATCACCAGCATGCGCTGGGTGACCTGGCTGACCACGCCCAGGTCGTGGGTGATCAGGATCAGGCCGACGTTGTGCTTCTCGCAGAGCTCCAGCAGCAGCGCCATGATCTCGGCCTGGATGGTCACGTCTAGCGCGGTGGTGGGCTCGTCGGCGATGATGATGTCGGGGTCGAGCAGCAGCGCGATGGCGATGATCACCCGTTGGCGCATGCCGCCGGAGAGCTCATGGGGGTACTGATCCAGGCGCGCCGCCGGGGAGGGGATCTGTACCTGCTCGAGCTTGTTCAGGGCGATCGCCCGGGCCTCGCGGTTCGAGATGCGCCGGTGAGCCTTGAGGCATTCGACCATCTGTTCGCCGATGGAGAGAACCGGGTTCAGGGTCATCATCGGATCCTGGAAGATCATCGACATGCGGTGGCCACGAACATGGCGCAGCGCCCGGTCGCTCATCTGGGTCAGTTCGCGACCGTCGAACTGGATGCTGCCACCGGCGATGTAGCCCGGCTTGGCGATCAGGTTGAGCAGGCTGAAGGCCGCCACCGACTTGCCGGCGCCGGACTCGCCCACGATGCCCAGGCGCTCGCCGCGCTCCAGGCTGAAGCTGACATCGCGAAGCGCCTGGACATCGCCGCGGCGAAGGGCGAAGCGCACATCGAGATGATTGACGTCGAGGAGTGCCATGAGGGTCAGCCCTTGTAGAGTCGCGGGTTGAGGACGTCACGCAGCCAGTCGCCCAGCAAGTTGATCACCAGCACCAGCACCACCAGCATCAGGCCGGGGATCAGGGTGATCCACCAGGAGCCTGACTGCAGGTAGTCGAAGCCGGACTTGATCAACGAGCCCAGTGACGGCTGGGTCTCGGGCATGCCCAGTCCCAGGAAGGAGAGCGCCGCCTCGGCGATGATGGCGTTGGCCACCTGGACCGTGGAGATGACGAAGATCGGCGACAGGGTATTGGGCAGGATATGGCGGAACATGATGCGCCGGCTGGTAAAGCCCATGACCCGGGCCGCATCGACATATTCCTTGCTGCGCTCGGCCAGCACTGAGGCGCGCACGGTGCGCGCGTACTGGGGCCACTCGGCCAGGCCGATGATCAGCACCAGCAGTGGCACCGCATAGGCACTGAAGGTGGCGCCGCCGAAGATCGCCTTGACCAGGGCGCCCACCACGATGGCCACCATCAGGGTGGAGAACGATAGCTGAATGTCGGCCAGGCGCATCAGGAAGGCATCCACGCGTCCACCCAGGTAACCGGCGAGAAGGCCGAAGCTGACCCCCAGCAGGGCCTGGAGGGCCACCGCACCGAAGCCGATGATCAGCGATACTCGGGCGCCATAAAGAATGGTGGAGAGCAGGTCGCGGCCCTGGGCGTCGGTGCCCATCGGGTAGGTCGGGTCACTACCGTCGACCCAGAAGGGCGGCAGCTCCGAGGACATGATGTCGATCTGTGCCAGATCGTAGGGGTTCATGGGCGCAAGCCACGGGGCCAGCACCGCCACGGCGACCAGGGCAATGAAGACCACAAGGCTCAGCTGGGCGATCAGGTCACGCTTGAAGCTGTAGAGCAGGTAGGAGCCACGAAAGCGTGACCAGCGGCTCGCCACCTGGGGTGTCGTGGTTGTCATGCGGGTTTCCCTGTCAGCTTGACGGTGGGATTGACCAGGCCATAGATCAGGTCGACCAGGGTGTTGGTGATCACGAAGATCAGCCCCACGATCATCAGGTAGGTGATGATCAGCGGCACGTCGGAGCGCTGGATGGCGTTGAGGAACATCAGCCCCATGCCCGGCCACTGGAAGACCGTCTCGGTGAGGATGGTGTAGGCCACCAGGGTACCGATCTGCACCCCGCCCATGGTGATTACCGGCAGCATGGTGTTCTTCAGGGCGTGCACGAAGTAGATGCGGCGCAGCGAGATGCCCTTGGCGCGGGCGAATTTCACGTACTCGGACTGCAGCACCTCGAGCATCTCGGCACGGATCAGGCGAATGAACAGCGGCAGCATGATCGAGGCCAGCGAGATGGCCGGCAGCACCAGGTAGGTGAGCCCCTCGAGGCTCGCGAAGTTGGTGGCCCAGGTACCCAAGACAGGCACCGGGTTGCCGCGCCCGTAGGCCGGCATGCCGCCCTCGGTGCTGACCAGGTCGTTGAGCCAGGCTCCCCAGCCTGTAGCGGCGGGGAAGGGCGACCAGCTCACACCGATGGCGAACAGCTGGATCAGCATGATGGCGGTCAGGAAGACCGGAATCGAGATGCCGATGATCGACACACCCATGAAAAAGCGCGACAACCAGGCGCGGGGCCGGATCGCGCTGTAGACCCCGATCGGCACCGAGAGCAGCACGATCAGCAGAGTCGTGGCGAACACCAGCTCAAGGGTTGCCGGCAGGTGGCGCAGGATAACCTCGGTGGTCGGCTGGTTGAAGATGTAGGAGTAGCCGAAGTCCAACTGCAGGGCATTGCCCGCGAAGCGCAGGTACTGGACCAGGAAGGGATCGTTGAGGCCCAGCTGCTCGCGCAGGATCTCGCGCTCGCTCTCCGGGACCGACTGGCCGACCATCTGCTGGATGGGGTCGCCCAGGTTGTCCTGGATGGCGAAGGCGATGATGCTGATGACGAACATCACCAGTAGGGCATGGAAGAGGCGCTTGATCAGAAAGGCGATCATGGCTGGCGTCCCGTGTGCAACACACTGCGACGCCCTCGTCGAACGAGCGCGTCGCAGGGATCAGGGTTTCGGATGGCCGGCCCATGCAGGGCCGGCAAGAGGCAGGCTTACTCTTCCTCGATGACCAGATCCCCAAGGTAGGGGAAGTTCATCACGTTGAGGATCGGTTCGATATTGACGTTGGACGCCGAGGCCCAGGCCAGGTCCTGCCAGTGAAGGGGCACGACGGCCGCCTCGTCGTACAGGGTCTGCTCGACCTGCTGCAGCATCTCGGCGCGCTTCTCGAGATCGACCTCGAGGTTGGCCTCGGCCACCAGCTTGTCGAGCGCCGGGTTGCAGTAGTTGCCGGCGTTGTACTGGCCGGCGCCGGTGTCGGCATCGGGGCAGGCCGTCAGATACTCGTGGAAGTTGGCGCTGTCCTCGGTATCGGCGTGCCAGCCGATCAGCATCATGTCGGCGGCGCGGTCATCGTACTCGCCCCAGTACTGAGCCTTGGGCAGCGTCTTGAGGTCCACCGTGACGTTGATGCGCGCCAGCATGGCGGCCACCGCCTGGGCGATCTTGGCATCGTTCACGTAGCGGTTGTTGGGCGCCATCATGGAGATCTCGAAGCCGTCTTCGTAGCCGGCCTCCGCCATCAGCTGCTGGGCCTTCTCCAGGTCGTAGCGCGGCTCGAGAGAGTCGACATGGCCAGCGTAGCCTTCCGGCGAGAACTGGGCCGCTGGCGTGGCAAAGCCCTTCATCAGGCGATCGGCAATGCCTTCCTGGTTGACGGCATAGGCGAAGGCCTGGCGGACCCGCGGATCCTGGAAGGCCTCGACACGCTCCTGGTTCATGTGGAAGAAGATGATCCGCGTGCCGGACATGGTGACCAGCTGGACGTCCTCGTCCTCGCGAACGCGGTCCAGGTCGTTGGGCGGCACCGGCGCAATGAAGTCCACGTCGCCGGAGAGCAGGGCGGCCACGCGGGTGGCGTTCTCGCTGATCGGGGTGAGCACGATGCGATCCACGTTACCTGGGGATTCCTCGTCCCAATAGCCCTCGAAGCGGTCGAACTCCATGCGGGTACCCTTCTGATGCTCGACCACGGTGAAGGGGCCGGTACCGGAGAGGTTGGCCGAGGCAAAGGAGTTGCCGTTCTTGACGATCTCGTCCTTGGGGTCGCCGTCCTCGGCGGTGCCGCTGTAGAACTCGCTGTCCAGCGGGAAGATGTAGGTGGCGAGGTTGAGCAGTAGCGGGTAGGGGTCGGCGGTCTTGAATTCCACGGTGGTCTCGTCGACCGCGGTCACGCTCTCGATGGGCTCGAAGATCGCCTTGAAGTCCGGGCTGCGCTTGAGGCGCTCAACGGTCCAGACCACATCCTCGGCGGTGAAGGCGTTGCCGCTGTGGAATTCGACACCCTCGCGCAGGGTCATGCGCATTGTGGTGTCGTCGACCTGTTCCCAGGCGGTGGCCAGGCGCGGCTCGAACTCCAGGTCGCTGGTCCAGCGCACCAAGGGATCGAAGGTCATGTGGGAGAGCTGGAGAATACCCCCGGAAAGCTGCTCGTGGATGTCCAGCGAGACCGGGTCGGCATCATAGGCCATGCGCAGGGTGGTCTCGGCGCTGGCCATGGAGGGCAGCACAGCGGTGGTCATGGCGGCGCCGATCACGCTCGCCAGCAGGGTCTTCTTGAGAGTCATGTGTCGTTCCATGCCGGTTGGCTTGTTGTTGATGTGCGACCGCGAAGGTCCAGCCAACAACATAGTGAGTATGGCCACCGCAGCACAATCGAAATTGTGAGAGGGGACATGCGCCCGGCGAATGAGCCCCGCCGGGCGGGGTCTGATTCAGTCTCCATTGGGAGTGAGGCGGTCGATGCGATAGAGGGTGGCGACCTGGTCGAGGCCATGGACACTGCAGTCGAGATCGGAGACCCGGCCGTCGCTCAGGCCGTAGACCCAGCCGTGCACCGAGAGCGATTGCCCGCGCTGCCAGGCGCGCTGAATGATCTTGGTTCGGCACAGGTTGTTGACCTGAGCCTCGACGTTGAGCTCGCACATGCGGTCGACCTGCTCCTCGAGGGGTAGCGACTCAAGGGCCCCACGGTGGCGGCTGTAGAGCTCGCGGACCGAATGCAGCCAGTAGTCGACCATGCCGCACTCGCCGCCGACGACGGCCGCCCGCACGCCGCCGCAGCCATAGTGCCCGACCACCATGATGTGGCGCACCTTGAGTACGTCCACGGCGAACTGCACCACCGAGAGGGCGTTCATGTCGTTGTGATGGAGCAGGTTGGCGACGTTGCGATGAACGAAGACCTCGCCCGGCGGCAGATCGATGATCTGATTGGCCGGCACCCGAGAATCGGAACAGCCGATCCACAGGTATTCCGGGCTCTGCTGACGGGCCAGGCGGGCGAAGTAGTCCGGATCATCTCGGCACATCTTGTCCGCCCAGTTGCGATTGTTGGCCAGCAGTCTCTCGATCTCGCGCTTCATGGCAATCTCCGGAAGGTGTGGCAAGGGAGCACAGTCGGCCTCTTTTAACCTCGCCTGCCAGGTCGGTCAACCGCTCTCCCGGGGTGTCGCCCCGGCTGGTATGATTCCCTCATGATTACCAGGCGAGCCGAACGAGGCTCGCCCCTTCGACAGGAGACTTGCGTGTCAGACTTCGACTATGACCTGTTCGTGATCGGGGCGGGCTCGGGAGGTGTTCGTGCCGCTCGCACCGCCGCCACCAACGGCGCGCGGGTCGCCGTGGCGGAAAATCGCTACCTGGGTGGCACCTGCGTCAACGTGGGCTGCGTGCCAAAGAAACTCTATTCCTATGCCGCTCACTTCCACGAGGCCTTCGAGGATGCCGGCGGTTTCGGCTGGCACCTGCCCGAGGCTCCGCGATTCGAGTGGAGTACGCTGCGCGACAACAAGGTAGGCGAGATCAAGCGGCTCAACGACATCTACGGGCGTCTGCTCGACACGGCCGGGGTGCGCCTGATCAACGGCCGTGCCCGAGTGCTGGACCCGCACCATGTCTCGGTCAACGACGAGACGATAAGCGCCGAGAAGATCCTGGTCGCAGTGGGGGGGTGGCCTTGGGTGCCGGACTTCCCGGGCAAGGAGCTGACCGTCAATTCCAACCAGGTCTTCGACCTCGAGACCTTTCCCGAGCGGTTCCTGGTGCTCGGCGGCGGCTATATCGCCGTGGAGTTTGCCAGCATCTTCAACGGCCTGGGCAGCGATACCCACCTTGTCTATCGCGGTGAGCTGTTCCTGCGCGGCTTCGATCAGCAGGTGCGAGAATTCACTCGTGACGAGATGGCCAAGAAGGGGGTTCGGCTGCACTTCGAGGCCAACATCGCCTCGATCGAGAAGGTCGAGGGTGGGCTGAGGGTGAACCTCACCAACGGCGAACAGCTGGAGGTAGATGCGGTGCTGGCCGCGACCGGCCGCCGCCCCCATCTCGAGGATCTGGGCCTGGACCACCTCGACATCGCGCTGACCGATAGCGGCCACCTGAGCGTCAACGAGCGTTTCGAGACCTCCGTGCCCTCGATCCTCGCCCTGGGCGACGTGAGCGGTGGCCCCGAGCTGACCCCCGTGGCCCTCGCCGAGGCTATGCAGATGGTCAGATACCACTTCGAGGATACCGAGACGTCGCCCCTGGACTACCGTAATATCCCCACCGCCGTGTTCTGCCATCCCAACATCGGCACCGTGGGGCTCTCCGAGGAGCAGGCCCGCGCATCGTGTGGCGAGATACGCGTCTATGCTGCCGAATTCCGGCCCATGAAGCACACGCTCTCCGGCAGCAGTGAGCGCTGCCTTATGAAGCTGATCGTCGATGACCAGAGCGACGTGGTGGTGGGGGCCCATATGGTGGGCGAGGAGGCGGGCGAAGTGATCCAGGGCATCGCTGTGGCCGTGCGCGCAGGCCTCACCAAGGCCGACTTCGACGCTACCGTGGGCATTCATCCTACCGGTGCAGAGGAGTTCGTCACCATGCGAACGCCGAGCCGACGCTAGGCTTGGCTGAATGGCCCGCTGCGTTCCGGGGGACGACACCATGTCATCGCAGTGGTCCATGAACGAAGATAGACGGCTAGGTTATTGAGAGCCGCTTGTGCAGCAAAATTTTCCATTATGAGTTCGTATTGACAGAATAATCATGGCTTTGAATTGCCCATAGGCCGCTGTTATAATCTGTATCAAATTCGCTACTGCGAACCATGATAATGAACGCAACCACCGAGCCCTTCACGCCCTCTGCCGACCTGGCTCGTCCCACCGTAGCGGATGCCGTGGTCGGCCACGAGACATACCCGCTGTTTATCCGCAAACCCAACCCCGATGATGGCTGGGGGATCTACGAGCTGGTCAAGTCCTGCCCACCGCTGGACGTCAATTCCGCCTATGCCTATCTGCTGCTGGCAACCCAGTTTCGCGACAGCTGTGCCGTGGCCACCAACGAAGATGATGAGATCGTCGGCTTCGTCTCGGGCTATGTGAAGAGCAACGCCCCGGACACCTACTTCCTGTGGCAGGTGGCGGTTGGTGAGAAGGCACGCGGCACGGGGTTGGCCCGTCGGCTGGTGGAGGCCGTGATGACCCGGGCGGAGATGGCCGAGGTCCATCATCTGGAGACTACCATCACGCCCGACAATCAGGCGTCCTGGGGGCTGTTCCGGCGGCTTGCTGGACGCTGGCAGGCCCCGCTGAACAGCCGCGAGTACTTTTCCACCGACCAGCTCGGTGGCGAGCACGACCCGGAAAACCTCGTGCGCATCGGCCCCTTCCAGACCGATCGGGTCTGAACACCCCGCTTTAATGGGTCTGTCGCTCCAGGTGACAGTTACCCCACACCCCTATCAGTCGCGCTCGCGCGTCCTGATCCCTCTTTAAATTGCCAACAGGAGGTCGCACATGCAGACCCAGATCCTCGAACGCATGGAGTCCGACGTTCGGACCTATTCCCGCTCATTTCCGGTGGTCTTCACCAAGGCCAAGAATGCCCGCCTGACTGATGAGGACGGTCGCGAGTATATCGACTTCCTGGCCGGAGCCGGCACCCTGAACTATGGCCACAACAACTCGCACATCAAGCAGGCGCTGCTCGAGTATCTGGCCGAGGACAACATCATCCATGGCCTGGACTTCTGGACCGCCGCCAAGCGTGACTACCTCGAGGCTCTCGAAGAGGTGATCCTCAAGCCGCGTGGCTTGGACTATAAGGTCCAATTCCCCGGACCAACCGGTACCAATGCCGTCGAAGCGGCCATCCGCCTGGCTCGCAACGCCAAGGGCCGCCACAACATCGTCACCTTCACCAACGGCTTCCATGGCGTGACCATGGGGGCGCTGGCCACTACCGGTAATCGCAAGTTCCGCGAGGCCACCGGCGGGGTTCCTACCGTCGGCGGCAGCTTCATGCCCTTTGACGGCTACCTGGGCGACGGCGCCGATACCCTGGACTACTTCGAGAAGCTCCTCGGCGACAAATCCGGCGGCCTGGACATCCCTGCCGGTGTGATCGTCGAGACCGTGCAGGGCGAGGGCGGCATCAACGTCGCCGGCCTCGACTGGCTCAAACGCCTCGAGGGCATCTGCCGTGCCCATGACATCCTGCTGATCGTCGATGACATTCAGGCCGGTTGCGGCCGTACCGGCAAGTTCTTCAGCTTCGAGCACGCCGACGTCGTTCCCGACATCGTCACCAATTCCAAGTCGCTCTCCGGCCTGGGTCTGCCGTTTTCCCAGGTGCTGGTGCGTCCCGAGCTCGATATCTGGAAGCCGGGCCAGTACAACGGGACCTTCCGCGGCTTCGCACTGGCTTTCACTACCGCTGCCGCTGCCATACGCCAGTACTGGAGCGATGACACCTTCGAGCGCGACGTTCAGCGCAAGGGGAGGGTGGTCGCCGAACGGTTCCAGAAGATCGCCGCCTGGCTCACCGAAAACGGTGTGCCCGCCACTGAGCGCGGTCGTGGCCTGATGCGCGGCATCGACGTGGGGAGTGGCGATATCGCCGATAAGATCACCACCCAAGCGTTCGAGAATGGCCTGGTGATCGAGACCAGCGGTCAGGATGGTGAGGTAGTCAAGTGCCTATGCCCGTTGACCATCCCCGACGAGGATCTGCTGAAGGGCCTGGATATTCTCGAGGAAAGTACCAGACAGGCACTCAGCTAGGCTATGCTGGAGGGCCGCCGCAAGAATCGCTGCGGCGGCCCAGTTGTTGGCCGGCGCCTGGCCGGCCCGTTACAAGAAACTGAGGAGATTCTCCATGATTGTCCGCAACCTGGAAGTTGCCCGTGAGACAGAACGCATGGTTACCGCCGAGAACGGTAACTGGGACAGCACCCGCCTGAGCCTGGCCGATGATGGTGGCAACTGCTCCTTCCACATCACGCGAATCTACGAAGGTACCGAAACCCACATCCACTACAAGCACCACTTCGAGGCAGTGTTTTGCATCGAAGGCGAAGGCGAGGTCGAAACCCTGGCCGATGGCAAGATCTGGCCGATCAAGCCGGGTGACATCTACATCCTCGACCAGCACGACGAACATCTGCTGCGGGCCTTCAAGACCATGCATCTGGCCTGCGTGTTCACGCCGGGTCTGAGTGGCAAGGAAGTGCACCGCGAAGATGGCTCCTATGCGCCGGCCGAGGCCGACGACAAGAAGCCGCTCTGACCGGCCATCATCGATCCGACATGTCGACGCCCCCGGTTCTCTCTAGCCGGGGGCGTTGTCGTTATAGGGTCCGGTCGAAGACGATGGTGATCTCGGCGAGGGTAATCCCGAATTTTTTCATCGCTGTGCGGTTGATCAGCCGACCATCGGGCTGCAGGTACATCCAGTCGTCCAGGGTAAAGGTGATCTCGCGCCCCGAGACCTCGACGGGCAGCTTGTAGCGCATGGTAAAGGCGTGGCCGGCCTGACGTGCTTCCACCGGACCCTCGACGTCATTGGCGGTGCCGAGCCAGCGGTCCACGCCATCGCGCTCGAATGTCCAGATGCGGCGATCGGTCTCGCCGTTGTCGTAGGTAAAACGTTCGTCTAGGGTCAGGGTGTCGCCTTCGAGACGTCCATCGATCTCCACGGTGAAGCGTCGCTGCACTTCGCCGCTGTAGTCCTGCACCATGCCCCAGGCGCGAGTCTTGCCAGCAAAATATTCGCCGATATCCAGGCGCGGCGTACTACCCGCGTAACGCTCGATATCGACACTGCTGCAGCCGGCCAGTAGCCCCAGGAGGAGACCCAGCGAGGTCAGGCGGAGAAGCCATTTCTTATACATATTTAATTCCTGTATTGTGCTTGTATAGAAAATGCTAGCGGATTACCCATGCCAGCGCTATGCCGGATCGGTCATCACCTAAAGGACAAAGCTGAGGATAGGGAAGGTAAATAAGGTAAATGTCGCAGCAGCCATAGGTTCGTATAATGTATATTATGTTAAATATAGGTCATGAGTATATCTCCCAATACCTGTGATCTTCCTGCCACCGTGCCCCCTCGATATTGGACAAGGCTAGTGGCAACTCCTTATCATCACGCCTCACCCTGTACGAGTCCTGTCTATGCGTCATTACTTGCCGCTAGCCGGCACCCTGATCATTGCCACCCTGCTGCTGAACGGCTGCACGCTGCAACCCGACCGCGAGCCCTCGCCTCCGCCCGTCACCAGTGCAGAATTGCAGGCGCAACTCGATCGGCTGGAAGGGTCACTCATCAGCCGTTGCGCGACAGAGCACCAAGCCTGGCGAGATCAACATTTGCGCTACCAAGAGCGCATGACGGCCAACGTGCATGAGGTTGGCAGCCTGCTGCGACAACTAGGTGACGACGTCACGCGACTCGACACCCAGGACGATACACCCGAGGTGATCCGCCAGTGCAACGAAAGCCAGGATCGCTTGAACAACAAGGAGATCCTGGGGCGCAGCGAGTGGATCGGTCTGCCCGATGTCGGTACTTACCTCAAGGTACGCATCGACTCCGGTGCTACGACATCGTCGCTGTCGGCCACCGAGATCACGCCTTTCGAGCGAGATGGCGAGAACTGGGTGCGCTTCAAGCTAGGACTCAATGACGCCGATTCCGTGGTCGATAGCGTGATCGGCGAGTGGATCGAGGCGCCGGTGGAGCGCCGGGTGCGCGTTATCCAGGCCTCTGGTGCGGATTCCCGCCCCGTGATCAGCCTGCTGATGACCCTGGGGCCGCTGCGCGAGAGAGTTCAGTTCACCCTTACGGACCGCACCCATCTGGACCATCCCGCATTGCTGGGTCGCCGCTTCCTGATGGATATCGCCATCATCGATGTGGCTGAACAGTATCTCCATGAACGCCCTGAATTTCCGGGCGGACGTCCGGCGGAGGAGGCCGGCACCGACGAAGCCGCTGATCGCGCTGAAGAAGCCGCGGAGTGACGTTGTGATGTCGCCTGACTCAAGCCCCCTCAAGGAAGACTCATGTCACGACTGCCCTTCTATCTGATCGTCGCCTTCCTGATGGTGGCCGGTGTTGCCCTCAGCATCCACCGCCACGTGCAGTTCGAGGTGCCCTGGACACCGGGTGAGCAACGCCAGGTCTGGGAGATCGAGGCCCAGGTCAACTTCATCGCCGATGGCGGACCGGCCAAGGTCAACATGGCGCTGCCCTCGAGCCAGGAAGGCTTTCGCATTCTCACCGAGCATACGGCTTCGCCTGGCTACGGCCTGGCCTTCCTCGAGGAGAACGGCGATCGCCGCGCCGAATGGACCACTCGTGATGCCATCGGCAGCCAGCAACTCTTCTACAGCGTTCAGGCATTGGTTGCCCCGGCATCGCGCAATCCGAAGATTGCCTCCCCTCCTCCGCGACGTGACATCGTCTGGGAGACGCCCTACGACACTGCGGCCAGTCAGGTGATCGAGCAGGCCTGGTCGCACAGTGCCGACCCTTTCACCTTCGCGCGCGAGTTGATTGGTGATTTCACGGAAGATCGTCAGGACGAGAATGCCCGCCTCCTGTTGACCCAGTTCGACCGCACTCCACTGCTCGTGCGTCTTCTCAACCAGGCCGGCGTGCCGGCCCGCGAGGTCAGCGGCCTGCTACTTGATCACGGCCGCCGGCGTCAGAGCCTGACGCCCTGGATCCAGGTCTTCGACGAGCAGGAGTGGGCGCTGTTCGATCCCAATACCGGTAGCCGGGGCCGGCCGGACAACCTGCTGCTCTGGGAGTCCGCCGGAGAGGCCGTGCTCGAGGTCCAGGGCGGGAGCAACTCGCGGGTCGACTTCTCGATGCTTTCCCGCAACCAGCCAGCTGCGGCAGCCGTGCGCAGTCAGCTGGCCGATGACACCCTGCTGAATTTCTCGATCCACAGTTTGCCCTTGGAAGAGCAGGCGCTGTTCCAGACCATTCTGCTGATCCCCATCGGCGCACTCATGGTGGTGATCCTTCGGGTACTGGTCGGCATCAAGACCTCGGGTACCTTCATGCCCGTGCTGATTGCTCTGGCCTTCATCCAGACCACGCTGGTCACCGGGCTGATCGGCTTCCTGCTGGTGGTGGCCGTGGGATTGGTGATCCGCAACTACCTCTCCTACCTGAACCTGCTGCTGGTGGCACGAGTGACGGCGGTGATCATCACGGTCATCGCCATCATCTCGGTGTTCTCCGTGCTCTCTTACCGCTTCGGCCTCAACGCCGGCCTGACCATCACTTTCTTTCCGATGATCATTCTCTCCTGGACTATCGAGCGGATGTCGATCCTCTGGGAGGAGGAAGGCCCCAAACAGGTGCTGATCCAGGGCGGTGGCAGCCTGATCACTGCGGTTCTGGCCTATCTGGCGATGAACAACCCCTGGATTCGCCACATTACCTTCAACTTCCTCGGCGTCCAGTTGATCCTGATGGCGTTGATCCTGATGCTCGGCAACTATACCGGCTATCGCCTGCTCGAGCTGCGTCGCTTCAAGCCGGTTACAGAGGACTGACGCCATGTGGACGACCCCCGCCCGCCTGCGTGCCAAGGGAATCATCGGCATGAACCGGCGCAACATCCGCTATATCGGCCGCTATAACAGGCGCCGGCTCTTTCCACTGGTGGACGACAAGCTCAAGACCAAGTTGCTGGCCCAGGAGTATGGCATCACCACTCCGGCGCTGATCGGTACCGTGACGACCCAGTTCGGCATCAAGCAGCTCGGTGCCACGCTCTCCGGCCACAGCGGGTTCGTGATCAAACCGGCCAAGGGCAGCGGCGGCAAGGGTATCCTGGTCGTCGAGCGGTTCGAGGACGGTCGCTACATCAAGCCCAGCGGCGTCCAGCTGACCCTCGCCGACGTGGAGCGGCATGTCTCCAATATACTCTCCGGGCTCTATTCCCTGGGGGGCTCGCCGGATGTCGCCTTGGTCGAGGCACTGATCAACTTCGACGAATCCTTCGCCGAATACACCTACGAGGGGGTGCCGGACATCCGGGTCATCGTCTTTCAGGGCTATCCTGTGATGGCGATGATGCGTCTCTCCACCGCCGCCTCGGACGGCAAGGCCAACCTGCACCAGGGTGCCGTGGGCGTGGGCATCGACATCGCCAGCGGCACAGCGATCCGGGGAGTGCAGTTCGATCGCACGCGCCATGACCATCCCGATACCGGGCACGAGCTCGCCAGCCTGCGCATCACTGACTGGGGCACGCTGTTGCGATTGGCCGCGGGCTGTTTCGAGATGACTGGCCTGGGCTATTTGGGAACCGACATGGTGCTCGATCGGGACCATGGCCCTATGCTGCTGGAGCTCAACGCCCGTCCCGGCCTGGCGATCCAGATGGCTAATGGCGAGGGGCTGCGCTCGCGGCTCGATCTGGTCGAACGCCAGCCCGAGGGAGTCGCTGCCGAGGAAAGGGTCGCCTTCGCGCAGCACCATTTCGCTCGCTCCAGTGAGCTGCGCGAGACGGCTTGACAGCGGCCGCGGCTGGTCCCTCGCCGGCCCCGCGCGTAGAATGTCGCTTTCTCCCAGCCATCGCCCGGGTGCCATGACCGATCCCCGCGACATGATCCGACAGGCCGAACGGCAGTGCCAGCAGCGCGGCGCACGCTTCACGCCGATCCGCCGACGGGTGCTGGAGATGATCGCCGATGCTCCCGGTAGCCTGAAAGCCTACGACCTGCTCGATCGCCTGGCGGCGGAGCATGCTGCGGCACGACCGCCTACCGTCTATCGCGCCCTGGAATTTCTCATCGATCAGGGGCTGGTGCATCGCATCGAGTCACTCAATGCCTATGTGGCCTGCCCCTGTCCGGAGCATGCTCACGGCTTCCAGTTGCTGATCTGTCGTCTCTGTGGCCGGGTCGAGGAACTGCATCTGGACGAGATCAATGACCATCTGGCACGGCGCGCCCGGGAGCTCGGTTTCGAGGTCCAGCGCCAGACCATCGAACTGCTGGGCCAGTGTGATGCCTGCCGGCAGGCGCCCGTGCGCCCTGCTGCCCCTGCGGAGTTTCCATGAGCGATACCTTCAAGGCCCTCGAACGGGCCCCCGGCGACAGCCGCATCCCCTTGGCCGAAATCCTCGAGGCTATCCGTTTCAACGCCGACGGTCTGATCCCGGCCATCGCCCAGCAGTATGACAGCGGCGAGGTGCTGATGATGGCCTGGATGAATCACGAAGCCCTGGACGAGACCTTGCGCACCGGCAGCGTCTGCTACTGGTCGCGCTCGCGGGGCAAGCTGTGGCGCAAGGGCGAGAGTTCCGGCCAGCAGCAGCAGCTCAAGGGCGCGGCGCTGGATTGTGACGGCGACACCCTGCTGTTACAGGTGGACCAGACAGGACCCGCCTGCCATAGCGGCAGACGCAGCTGCTTCTACGTGGCACTCGAGGGCGACGAGGCGCGCATCGCGAGCGACCCCTTGATCGACCCCGACACCCTCTACGGCAAGGGCTGAGACGTGTCCTGCCTGGCCACGGGAGTCCAGCGCCTGTTGCGCTGGCTGGGCCGAGCCCTCGGCTGGCTGATGATCGCTGCGGTAAGGGTGTACCAGCTCACCCTGAGCCCGCTGCTGGGGCCTCGCTGCCGCTACTGGCCAAGCTGCTCGAGCTATACGCAGGAGGCGCTGCAGGTACATGGCCCGCTGAAGGGTGGGCTCATGGCCTTGCGGCGGATTGCTCGATGCCACCCGGGCTGCGAAGGGGGCATCGACCCGGTCCCGGATGGCCCCAGCGAGCGACTCTGCAGGGAGGACCCGGAACTGGACGAGCAGTTTCGCTGCCGGACAGACGAACAGGAGCCAGGCAGCCGCTGATCAGGCAGCCACCTCTGCCTCGGCCACGCGATAGATCCGCTCCAGCATGGCGTTGAGGCCGTTGCTGCGGGTCGGCGAAAGGTGCTTGTCGAGCCCCAGGTCCTTCATGAAGTGCGGGCTGGTGGCGCGAATGTCTGCCGGGTGCCGGTCGTTGTAGATGCGCATCAGCACGGCGATCAGCCCGGAGACGATGGCGGCATCGGAGACCGCATCGAAGTGCAGAGTCTCGCCTTCGCGCCGGTGGTGCATCCAGACATTGGACTGGCAGCCCTGAATCTTCAGCTCGTCGACTTTCCACTCCTCGGGAAAGGCCGGCAGCTGCTTGCCCATGTCGATGATGTACTGGTAACGATCCATCCAGTTGTCGAACATCTCGAACTCGTCGAGAAGCTCCTGCTGGGCCTGTTCGGCGGTTATCTCGGCACTCATGGTTTCTCCTGGAAGTGATTGACACCATTATAACGGCTCATGACTGCCTTCACGATCATCCATGGTAGGTTCCGCCTTCGCCCTTCCGACTCCCAGCCCATGGCGCGCCTGCTGGCGATGCCACTCCTCGTCCTCGGCATGCAGGTAGCGCGCCGTGGTGTCGAGTCGCGAATGGCGGGCCGTCGCGGCCAGGTAGCGCAGTTCCACTCCGGCCTGTGCCTGGTGCGTCAAGGCTGTATGGCGCAGCCAGTGCGGTGTCGCCTGACGCAGGCGCTGGACCTCGGCCCGGGCGTTGTCGCCGGCCTCGCGCGCGAGCGCCTCTGCCGCCTCACGAAAGCCATCGCGGACAAGCCGATAGAGGCGGTTGTCGCCAAGTCCTCGGCGGCCATCCAGGGTCCGCAACAGGGGTGAGGCATCATCGGGTAGCGGCTCCGTCGACAGTCCCAGTGCCCCGCGCCACTCGCCGAGCAGTTCCATCATGTCCGGCGGCACCGGGATGCGCGCCATCTTGTCGCCCTTTCCCACCACGCTCCACCACCAGCGGCCCTCGCGGCGCTGGAAGTCGTTCATGCGTGCCGCGCTTATCTCGCTGATCCGCGGAGCCAGCAGGTAGGCGAAGCCGAACACCAGGCGCCGTCGCGTCAGCTCATAACGGCGTCGGGGCGAGGTGCCCTGCTCCGCCGGTCGATTCAGCCAGTCCCACAGCCAGTCCCAGAGGGGACGTTCCAGGTAGCGCTCGATGCTCCCCTGGCGATTGTCCAGGCGCCGGCGCTTGTCGCGCATCAGGCGGAAGGGGTTGTGGCTCACCCAGCCCGCCTCCACTAGCCAGGCGAACATGCCCTGCAGGATGACCAGGCTCTGACGGCGGCTGGCGGGCGACAGTGGTCCGCGGAAGGGACGCCAGCGCGGATCGTTTCGCGGGCGTACCGGTCCGATCCAGCGCTCCGCGGGGCGCGGATCAGCCAGGAAGGCCTCGAAGCGGTCCAGGTCTTCCCGGCGCAGCTCGTCGAGCCCCCTGCCCTGCTCCACCAGCCACAGCATCAGGCGCTGCGCCTCGCGACGATAGGCACGTTGGGTCCGAGGGCTCGCCCGATATTCGTCGAGCCACTGCGCCAAAGCCTCGGCATCCGTGCTGGCAGAAATATGCCGCGCCCCAGCGAGGAGGGGCATGGTCATGGGGTCGAGGCGAGCAAGTTCGGTGCTAACCGGCTGGTTGTGAAGATCCTCGCTGTCTGTATCCCTCGCCATCTCTAGGCATTCCTTATATTGACTTGCCACCTATTGTCCGTCGCGCCTTTCCAAATAAGCAAGATAAGCCGCGTAATCTTGATTTATATTGCCTAAAGATAAATATATTTACGTTTTACGTAAAACGTAAATTATCTTCTATCTCTAGCATCCAGCGGGTATACTGCGCTAGATAGCCAGGAATACCCCCGGCAGACCACTACGAGGACAAGGCCATGGCGCGCAGCGGCGTACGTTACGAGGATGTCCAGCGGGCCATCGATGCCCTGCTGGAAAAGGGAGAGGCGCCCAGCGTGCACAAGGTGCGCGAGGTGCTGGGAACGGGCAGCTTCACGACCATCAGCGAACACCTGCGAGAGTGGCGAACACGGCGTGAGGAGAATCGCGACCTACCCCCACCGCGCGGTATGCCCGAGGCGCTGCAGGAGCTCGCCGAGTCGTTGTGGGAGAAGGCACAGACCTCTGCCAACGAGGCCCTCGCCCACTACCGGGAGGAGGCAGAGGGCCGCGTGGTGGCGGCTCGGGAGGAAGCCAGCGAGGCGTTGCGCCACGCAGAGGACGCTGAACAGCGGGAGTCAGCGCTGGCGGCCCACCTGGCGCGAACCGAGCAGCGCCTCGAGGAACAGAGTGGTGAGCTGGCGCGTCGCGAGGCTGAGCGTGATGCGCTGGCGGAGCGCGAGGGGAAGCTCACTACCCGGCAGACACGCATCCAGGCGCAACTGGCAAACCTGCAGCAGGAGAACGAGCGCCAGGTACGTGAGCAGCAGCAGGCCCTGACCGAGCAGGCAGCACACCACCAGGAACGCCTGTCACGGGAGGAAAAGCGTCACGAGAGCAGCGAGGCGCGGCTGATGGGGCTGCTCGACGAGGCACGCCAGGAGCGGCAGGCCGCCGACAAGCGTCATACCCAGAGGTCGCAGCAGCTCGAAGAACGGCTGGAGCAGGCTCAGCAGCTGGTACAGCAGGCGCGCGGCGCCCTGACCGAAGAGGAAAAGCGTCACCGCGAAACCGAGTGGGCGCGCCACCAGGCCGAGGAGCGGACTCGAACCCTGCAGCATGAACAGATCCTGATGCAGGCGCGCATAGACGAGCAGAAACAGTTGCTGGAGGAGCAGGTACGCCGACTGCGCGATCTGGAGACCCAGCTCCACCGCTGCCTCTGGCGGGCACCGGTGCCTGACCGGCCCCATGAGGAGGTGCCCGAGAACGACGAAAGCCCCGCCGTGGCGGAGCCTTCTGAGTCCCGAGAGTGAGAGAAGCAAGGAGGAGTTAAGACGCCTGGCCTTCACACCTCTTCTGTCACCACTCTCAATTCACCATTCACCTGTAATAGGCGTTGGTGGTATCCGTATGGTCGGTCACGTCGCGGATCCCGGCGAGTTCCGGGATGCGCTCCAGCAGGGTCCTCTCCACACCGTCCTTGAGGGTGAGGTCTACCGCGGCGCAGCCCTGGCAGCCGCCGCCGAACGCCAGGATCGCCACCTGGTCGTCAGTCAGCTCGACCAGCTTGATCTCGCCGCCGTGGGAGGCCAGTCCCGGGTTGATCTCACTGTAGAGGATATAGTTGACGCGATCCTCGAGCGGGCTGTCGGCGTTGACCTTGGGCATCTTGGCATTGGGTGCCTTGATGGTCAGCTGCCCGCCCATGCGGTCGGCGTTGAAGTCGACCACGGCCTCCTCGAGGAAGGGAAGGCTGTTCTTGTCCAGGTAGACACGGATCTTCTCGAGCTCCAGCAGTTCATCGTTGGGCTCTTCCTCGCCGGGCCGGCAGTAGGCCAGGCAGGTCTCGGCGTAGGGAGTACCCGGCTGGGTAATGAAGATGCGGACCGCGATGCCCTCGACGTTCTGCTTCTCGAGCAGTTCGGCGAGGTAGTCCTGTGCACTGTCGGTGATCTGGATGCTTTCGCTCATGGTGCTCTCGCTATCGCGACATGCCGCGGCGGCTGACCTCGCGACATGTACTGAAAGTGTGATGCCCTCTATGGTAAGCGACCTATGCGGTCGACACAATCCCGACTGAATTGCTGGGTTTTAGCCTGCCCCCTGCCGTGGCGCCGTGGCTTTTGCTAAGATGAGCGTCTTTCCCGGCGGCCTGCCGATGTGTCGAAGTCCGACAGGACCGCCCCTTGCCCGCAGCGCAACCCCTCGACAAGACGCCCCAGGCGCCCCGCTGCTGGCTCGCCCCCCTGATGCCCACGCTGGAGATTGATCGACCCATGGCCGCCGTTCCCACTGCCCTGACCGCCACGCTGACCGACCGTCTCAACGAACGCATCCTGATGCTGGACGGCGGCATGGGCACCATGCTCCAGAATGCCGGGCTCTCCGAGCAGGAGTTTCGTGGTGAGCGCTTCGCCGACTGGCCGAGCGATCTCAAGGGCAACAATGACCTGCTGGCCCTGACCTGCCCGGAGCTGGTGACGCGAATTCATCGCCAGTACCTGGAAGCCGGGGCCGACATCGTCGAGACCAACACCTTCAACAGCACCCGTCTCTCCCAGTCCGACTACGGAATGGAGGCGCTGGTGCCCGAGCTCAACCGGGAATCGGCGCGCCTGGCCCGAGCGGTCTGCGATGCCGTGGCCGAGGAGACCGGGGTGCCACGCTATGTGGCCGGCGTTCTGGGCCCCACCTCGCGCACCGCGTCGCTCTCCCCTGATGTCAATGATCCGTCCAAGCGCAATGTCACCTTCGACGCTCTGCGCGAGAACTATTACGAGGCCGCCGAGGCGCTGATCGAGGGCGGCGCCGATCTCATTCTGATCGAGACCATCTTCGACACCCTCAACGCCAAGGCGGCGATCTATGCCCTGGAAGAGGTTTTCGCGGCACGCGGCGAACGCCTGCCGGTGATGATTTCCGGCACCATTACCGACGCCTCGGGACGCACCCTGTCGGGCCAAACCACCGAAGCGTTCTGGAACTCGGTACGCCATGCCCGGCCGCTCTCCATCGGACTCAATTGCGCTCTGGGCGCCGAGGATCTGCGACCCTATGTCGAGGAGCTCGCCAGCAAGGCCGACACCTTCGTTTCGGCCCACCCCAACGCCGGCCTGCCCAACGAGTTCGGTGAGTACGACCAGACCCCGGAGGAGATGGCGGCGATCGTCGCCGAGTTCGCCGAAAGCGGCCTGGTCAATATCATCGGTGGCTGCTGTGGTTCTGCTCCCGAGCACATCGCGGCGATCCACGCCGCCATCCAGGGGCTGGCACCACGCCGGGTGCCCGAGCGGCCGCGTGCCTGTCGTCTTTCCGGACTCGAGCCCTTCAACATCGATGCCGACTCATTGTTCGTCAACGTCGGCGAGCGCACCAATGTCACCGGTTCGGCGCGCTTCAAGCGGCTGATCGTCGAGGAGGACTACACCACCGCGCTGGACGTAGCCCTGGAACAGGTGGAGAACGGCGCCCAGATCATCGATATCAACATGGATGAGGGCATGCTCGAGTCCGCGGAGGCCATGGTGCACTTCCTCAACCTGATCGCCGGTGAGCCGGATATCGCCCGGGTGCCGATCATGATCGATTCCTCGAAGTGGGAGATCATCGAGGCAGGGCTCAAGTGCGTGCAGGGCAAGGCGGTGGTCAACTCCATCTCGATGAAGGAGGGCGAGGACGCCTTTCGCGAGCAGGCGACTCGGTGCCGGCGCTACGGTGCTGCCATCATCATCATGGCCTTCGACGAGCAGGGGCAGGCGGACACCTTCGCCCGCAAGACCGAGATCTCCCGGCGAGCCTATCGGATCCTGGTCGATGAGCTCGACTTCCCGCCGGAAGACATCATCTTCGACCCCAATATCTTCGCCATCGCCACCGGCATCGAGGAACACGACAACTACGCCGTGGACTTCATCGAGGCCACCCGCTGGATCCGTAAACACTTGCCCCACGCCATGGTCTCGGGCGGCGTCTCCAACGTCTCCTTCTCCTTCCGCGGCAACAACCCGGTACGTGAGGCGATCCATTCGGTCTTCCTCTACCATGCCATCCGCGCGGGCCTGACCATGGGCATCGTCAACGCCGGCCAGTTGGCCGTCTACGACGACCTGCCAAGCGAGTTGCGCGAGGCGGTCGAGGACGTGGTGCTCAATCGTCGCAGCGATAGCACCGAGCGGCTGCTGGAGCTGGCGGACAAGTACAAGGGCGACGGCAGCGGCCCGGCCAGGAAGGAAGACCTGGAGTGGCGTAGCTGGGCGGTCGAGAAGCGCATCGAGCACGCCTTGATCAAGGGCGTCACCGCCTACATCGAGGAAGACACCGAGCTCGCCCGGCAGCGGGCCGAGCGGCCCATCGAGGTGATCGAGGGGCCGCTCATGGACGGCATGAACGTGGTCGGTGATCTCTTCGGCGACGGCAAGATGTTCCTGCCCCAAGTGGTCAAGTCGGCCCGGGTCATGAAGCAGGCGGTGGCCTACCTGATCCCCTATATCGAGGCAGAGAAGAGCGCCGATAGCCAGGCCAAGGGCAAGATCGTCATGGCCACGGTCAAGGGCGACGTCCATGACATCGGCAAGAATATCGTCGGCGTCGTGCTCCAGTGCAACAACTACGAGGTCATCGACCTCGGGGTGATGGTGTCCGCCGAGAAGATCCTGCAGACCGCTCGCGACGAGAACGCCGATATCATCGGCCTCTCCGGCCTGATCACCCCGTCGCTTGACGAGATGGTCCACGTGGCCAAGGAGATGCAGCGCCAGGGCTTCGACCTGCCGCTGCTGATCGGCGGTGCCACTACCTCCAAGGCCCATACCGCGGTGAAGATCGAACCCGGTTACGAGCATCCGGTGATCTACGTTACCGATGCTTCGCGGGCCGTGGGCGTTGCCGGCAAGCTGCTCTCCCCGACCCTGAAGCCTGCCTACATCGACGAGATCCGCGCCGACTATGACAAGGTGCGCGAACGTAACGCCAAGCGTCGCCCCAAGGCTGCCGACCTCTCCTACGCCGAGGCCCGAAAGCTCAAGCCGGTCATGGACTGGGACAACTACATGCCGCCGCAGCCGGCGATCACCGGCCTGGAGGTATTCGACGACTATGACCTCGAGGAACTGGTCGAACGCCTCGACTGGACGCCCTTCTTCATGAGTTGGCAGTTGGCCGGCAAGTACCCGAAGATCCTCGACGATGCCAAGGTCGGCGAGGCGGCGCGCAACCTCTTTGCCGATGCCCAGGCGATGCTGCGCAAGCTGATCGACGAGAAGCGCGTCCAGGCCCGGGGCGTGATCGGCCTGTGGCCGGCCAACAGCGTCGACGACGATGTCATCGAGGTCTATGCCGATGAATCACGCAGTGAGGTGATCGAACGGCTGCATCACATCCGCCAACAGACCACCAAGAACCGCGACGGCGTCTGCCACAGCCTGGCCGACTTTATCGCCCCCCGTTACGACGTGACCGGAGAGCCGAGTGGCAAGCCCGACTGGATCGGTGGCTTCGCCGTCACCACCGGGCATGGCGTCGAGGCCTTGGCCGAGCAGTACAAGGCCGCCGGCGACGATTACAACGCCATTCTGGTCCAGTCGCTCACCGACCGCCTGGCAGAGGCATTCGCCGAGCGCCTGCACGAGCGGGTGCGCAAGGAGTTCTGGGGCTATGTGCCGGATGAAACCCTGGACAATAGTGCGATCATCGCCGAGAAGTATCAGGGCATCCGTCCGGCACCCGGCTACCCGGCCTGCCCCGATCACACCGAGAAGGCGACCCTGTTCCGCTTGCTTCAGGCCACCGAGAACGCCGGCCTCGAGCTGACCGAGAACTTCGCCATGTGGCCTGCTGCCGCGGTAGCCGGCTGGTACTTCTCCCATCCGCAGTCGAAATACTTCTCCACCGGCAAGATCACCCGGGATCAGGTCGAGGCACTGGCGGAACGCAAGGGCATGACCATCGAAGAACTCGAGCGCTGGCTCGCACCGGTGCTCTCTTACGATCCGGCCTGACCCGTTTGGCCCGCTGCGGCGGGCCACACGCCCTCACCTACCCGGAAGGCCAACGCCGTCAGAGTCGACTTGCCGCCAGACGATCCTTGGCCTCGCACTGCCGGTTAATAACGATTTAATTAAAATCTATGATCATTTATTCTTTCATAGAATATAGGAAGAGGAGTATGTTGCCCTTCTCGGCATTCTCCTTCACCCGCTTCGACCTGCAGGAAACGCCTGAATGTATCGGTACGACACCTACGACCAGACTCTCGTGGATGAGCGCGTCGCTCAGTTCCGCGACCAGATGGATCGCCACCTGGCCGGCCGCCTCGGGGAAGACGAGTTCCGTCCACTGCGACTGCAGAACGGCCTTTATCTCCAGAAGCATGCGCCCATGCTGCGTATTGCCGTCCCCTATGGCATGCTCGGCAGCCATCAGCTCAGGCGCCTGGCAGCGATCACGCGTCGCTATGACCGCGGTTACGGCCACTTTTCCACGCGCCAGAACCTGCAGCTGAACTGGCCGGCCCTGGAAGACGTGCCGGCGATTCTCGCCGAACTGGCCGAGGTCCAGATGCACGCCATCCAGACCAGTGGCAACTGCATCCGCAACACCACCAGTGACCAGTTCGCAGGTATTGCCGCCGACGAGGTGGAGGACCCACGCCCCTGGTGCGAGCTGATCCGCCAATGGTCGACCCTGCATCCGGAGTTCGCCTTTCTGCCGCGCAAGTTCAAGATCGCGGTCACCGGTGCTGCAGAAGACCGCGCCGCCATTCAGGTCCACGACATCGGCCTGCGCCTGTGGCGCGATGAACAGGACGAACTCAAGGTCAGGGTGCTGGCCGGCGGAGGCCTGGGGCGCACGCCGATGATCGGCGATGTGGTCCGTGATGATCTGCCCTGGCAGCACCTGCTTACCTACCTCGAGGCCTGCGTGCGGGTCTACAACCAGTTCGGCCGCCGCGACAACAAGTTCAAGGCGCGTATCAAGATCCTCGTCAAGGCACTGGGCATCGAGGAGTTCCGTCGCCGCGTCGAGGCCGAGTGGGCCCACCTCAAGGATGGCCCCCAGACACTGACGCCGGCCGCCGTGGCGGCCGCTCGAGGCCACTTCCCCGAGCCCGAGCGTCGTCCGGTGGGTGACAGCGCGATCGAAGACTTCGAGCAGCTGCGCGCCGAGAATCGTGCCTTTGCACGCTTCATCACCAACAATGTCACCGACCACAGGGTACCGGGCTACAAGGCCGTCACCCTGTCGCTCAAACGTCGGGAACACGCGCCTGGCGATGTCACTGCCGACCAGATGGAGGCGGTGGCCGATCTCGCGGATCGCTTCAGTTTCGGCGAGATTCGCGTCACCCATGAACAGAATCTGGTGCTCTCGGACGTGCCGGTAGACGACCTCGAGGCACTGTGGGCGGAACTGGACGCCCTGGGCATGGCCAATCCTACGGTGGGCACTCTCAACGACATTATCTGCTGCCCCGGCGGTGATTTCTGCAGCCTGGCCAATGCGGTGTCGATCCCCATCGCCCAGGCACTCCAGGAGCGTTTCGAGGACCTCGACTTCCTCTACGACCTGGGGCCGCTCGACCTCAATATCTCCGGCTGCATGAACGCCTGTGGCCACCATCACGTGGGCCATATCGGCATTCTCGGCGTCGACAAGAAGGGCGAGGAGTACTACCAGATATCCCTAGGCGGCAACTCGACCGATGATGCCTCGCTCGGCAAGATCCTCGGTCCCTCCTTCTACCGTGAGGATGTTCCCGAGGTGATCGACAAGGTGCTGGAGGTCTATGTAAACCAGCGACACGAGGACGAGCGCTTCCTCGATACCTATCGCCGTATCGGCCTCAAGCCGTTCAAGGAGCGGGTCTATGCCAAATGACAACGAGCAAGATCAACAGCTCGAACATGCCCGCACCCTGATCAAGATGGGGCAGCCGGAGCAGGACGAATGGGCGCTGTCACGCGATGCCGAGGCATTGCCGTATCGCCGCCCGGTGATCGTGCCACTCGCCCTCTGGCGCCAGCACGCGGGCGAAGAGGGACTCGCCCCCTGGCTGCCCAGTGATACCGAGCTGGACGATACGCTGGCCGAGGAGCTCACTGCCGCACCCCTGGTTGCTATCGACTTTCCCGCCTTCACCGACGGTCGCGGCTACACCCTGGCCCGCCTGCTCCGGGAGCGCTACGGCTATGGCCGCGAGGTCCGGGCCATCGGTGACGTCCTGGTCGACCAGCTGTTCTACATGACCCGCTGCGGCTTCGATGCCCTGGCCCTGCGCGAGGACCAGCAACTCGAAGACGCCATGCGCGCCCTGGGTGCCTTCAGCGTCAGCTACCAGCCGGCAGTGGACGTGGGCGAAGCATTGTTCGAGCGTCGCCTGCGCGAGAAGGGTCACGCCTGAGGTCGGGGCATCAGCCGCGACGCTTCTGCTGACGTTCTCGATTGGCCGACCTCGCCCGCTCGCTCTTGCGCAGCATCACCCAGGTGGCGCCCAGCCCTCCGTCCGCCTGGCCCGCCGAAACGAAGGCCTGGACCTCGTCGAAGGCGCCGAGCCATTTCGCCAGGTAGGAGCGCAACACGTTGGGCGGGCTGTCTATCTCGCGGCCCCGGCCATGCACGATCAACACCGAGCGCAGGTCGTGGGCATAGGCCTCGCGAATGAACGGAGGCAGCAGGCGCCGGCACTCCTCCAGTGGCCGGCGCAGCAGGTGCAGGCTGGCCTGCACCGGGTAGCCGCCGTAGCGCAGGCGATCCACCACCGCCTGCTGGATGCCGTCCCGGTGGAAGGCCACGGGGTCGAAGGGCGGTACCAGGTCGACGAAGTCGTCGGAAAGAAAATCACGGCCCGAGGCCTCGGCCTCGGCACTCTCGCGCCTGGCCAGTTGAGCCTCGCTAGGCGCGCCGCGTGTTCGCCCAGCATCGGCCCGGTTGGTGGCGCGGCTCAAGGGACGCACATCCTCCATCAGTGCCCGGAAATCCATGTCGTTTCGATTCGGCTGACTCATGGGGCACCTCCTGGACATGATGGGGAAATCTCATCCTAGCAGAGCCGCTCCGACGGCTTAAGCCGCCGGGACGATCATGGCAAGATGACAACCTTCCCTACGACAAGGATGCCACATGCGAACCCTAAAGTGGCTGGGTGCCCTGGCCTTCGGCGCCGTGCTGGTCCTGGCAGCCTGGCTGTGGCTGTCCATGCTCAGCCCCTGGACCTATGATCGCCCTGACCACCTGGACCCCGTACAGGAAGGCCCCCACCGGGTCTTCGTCTACGGCACGCTCACCTACGCACCGATCCGTTGGCTGGTCTACGGCCGCGCCGGTGACCCCGAGCTTGCCGTGCTGGAGGGCTTCGAGCGCACGGGCCTCGACCTGTCGCCGGCACCCGAGGCAAGGGTCGAAGGGCTGCTGCTTCGCGTGAATGCCGAGGAACTCGAGCGGCTCGATCGCTACGAGCGCCTCGGCATCCGCTACGAACGGGTGCGCCAGGCGCTGACCGACGGGCGTCAGGCCTGGGTGTACCGTCGCCTGCCGACCGAGATTGATGAAGAAACGGGGGAGTGACACCAGGCTGGCCCTGCCGAAGCCCGCTGATACAATGGCCGCCATGCATCCCGGGTCAAAGGAACCCCCATGACCGAACACCGTCCCTATGTGCTGATCCTCTTCTATTCACGCCATGGCGCCACTCGCGCCATGGCCGAGCGCCTTGCCGCTGGCGTCGAGTCCTGCAAGGGCATCGAGGCGCGCTTGCGAACCGTGCCCCCCGTCTCGGCCACCTGCGAGGCCATCGACCCCGAGATCCCTGACGAGGGCGCCATCTACGCCAGCCTCGATGACCTGCGCCATTGTGCGGGCCTGGCCATCGGCAGCCCGACCCGCTTCGGCAACATGGCCGCCCCCCTCAAGTACTTCATCGATGGCACCAGCGAGCTATGGCTCGGGGGTGCCCTGGTCGACAAGCCGGCCACCGCCTTCACCTCGACCTCCAGCCTGCATGGTGGCCAGGAGACCACGCTGATCTCGATGCTGCTGCCATTGCTGCACCATGGCATGGTCTATGCCGGCCTACCCTACAGCGAGATCGAGTTGATGGAGACGGACGCGGGTGGCACGCCCTATGGCGCGAGCCACGTCGCCGGCAAGCGCAGCGACCGGCCGCTGGACGAGCATGAACGTCATCTGGCCTTCGCCCAGGGCAAGCGGCTGGCCCGGCTGGCCCAGGCCCTCGAGGCCTCACGTCGGGAGGCCTCATGAGACAGTGGCTGGAAGGACTGGAAGCCCGCAAGGGGCTCGACCGGCTGACCGAAGGGTCGCGCCGACTGGTGCTGGGCAGCTACGGCCTGCTGCTGGTGCTGATGGTCTATCGTGGGGTAATCGTCACCACCGACGGTAATGCCCTGGTGCCGCTACTGATCTTCGTGCTGCCGCTGGTGCTCTTCCTGCCCTCGATCCTGACGCGCCGCCCCCGCGGCCATGCCTGGCTGGCCTTTGTCAGCCTGCTCTACTTCACCCAAGGGGTGATGGTCGCCACCCTACCCGGCCAGGGACTGCGCGGCAGTGCCGAGGCCCTGGTGGCCCTGGCCCTGTTCGTCGGCTGCACGGCGTACGCCCGCTTCCGCAGCCGGCAGCAGCGGGCCGACTAGCACCGGCGGTGATGATCCTGCTGCGCTACGCCCTGCTATCGAGCATCGGCGCACCTGCATGGCGATGGTGCAACTGGCGATTGGACACCATAAGCTTAGCGAAAAATATCCACCATCCGGCCTGCGCGGGGTATTGAGCTCGACCCGGCAAGCGGCGACCATGGCATAAACTTCGAGGAGATGGTCATGACACGCAAGATTGCCGACATCCGGCGCGACTACGAGGGCGGCCAGCTCGACGAGTCCTCCACTCCCGATACGCCCATGACGATGTTCGACGAGTGGCTGACCCTGGCGCTGGATGCCGAAGGCGACGACGGCAATGCCATGACCCTGGCCACTGCCGACAGCCAGGGAAGGCCACACGCCCGCATCGTGCTGCTCAAGGGAGTCGATGATCAGGGGCTGATCTTCTACACCAACTACCACAGCCACAAGGGCAGTGAACTGACCAATGTGCCTCATGCAGCCCTGGTCTTCTGGTGGCCATCGCTCTCTCGCCAGGTGCGCGTCGAAGGACGTGTGGAACAGGTCCCTCCAAAAGAGTCAGATGACTATTTTGCCACCCGCCCGCGTGGCAGCCAGCTGGGTGCCTGGGTGGCTACCCAGAGCGTGGTGATCCCGGGTCGCACCTGGCTCGCGGAGCGCGAACAGCGCTTCGAGCGTGCCTACGAGGGACAGACGATTCCCCGACCCATCCATTGGGGGGGCTACCGGGTGATTCCCGACATGATCGAGTTCTGGCAGGGGCAGCCGAGCCGACTCCATGATCGCATTCGCTACGAGCGTCGCGACGGCAGCTGGAACCGCTTCCGGCTGGCGCCCTGACCGCGGGCACTTGCTGGCCGCAACGGACGGCCTCGCCACTCGGCGCGGGCCGTTGTTCTCACCGGCGATGAATCAGTCCGGTAGGCTCTCCAGGCGGTGCCGCTGCCAGTCGCTCTCCGGCTCGTTGAGCCGCAGTACCGCATCCACCACCTGCTCTTCCATGTTGTAGCGCTGCTTGAAGCCCAGGTGCTTCATCAGTGCGCGCATCGGATGGTTGTCGACCATGATCTTGCCGATCATCTCCAGGGTGCCCACGCTCTTGCAGTAACTGATCATCTTCTTCATCAGCAGGCTGCCGATGCCCAGCCCCTGGAGGTCATCGCGGATGATGACCGAGAACTCGGTGCGGATATTGTCCGGATCGTTCCACACGCGGACCACCCCGAGCATTTCCTTCTTGCCTTCGTCGCTGAGGTGCTCGGCGATGAAGGCCATCTGCCGGTCGTAGTTGATGTGGGAAAGATTCGACAGGTCCCGCTGGGTCAGGTCGGCCTTGTTGTGAAAGTAGCGGAAGCGGATGCTCTCCTCCGACAGCTGCTCGTGGAAACGCGTGATCAACGGCGCATCCTCGGCCCGGATCGGACGAACCTCGACCTGCCAACCGTTCTTGAGGGTGAACCACTCTCGCAGTTCCTCGGGATAGGGCATGATCGCGAAGCGGGCGGGAGGGCCGAGGTCCATAGCGAAATCCAGCGCCATGACTCCATCGCGGTTGAGCAGCAGCGGATTGAGCTCCAGGCCGCGTAGATGCAGCAAATCGCTGGCCATCTGCGACAACTTCACCATTAGTTCGCATAGCCGATCCAGATCGCGTTCGGGATGGCTGGAGTGTTCGCGGATCAGTCGGGCGGCGTGGGTGCGCCCCACCACGTCCGCGGCCAGGCTCATGTTGAGCGGCGGAAGGGTCACCTGGCGGTCGGCCAGGATATTGACCTTGTAGCCGCCGATACCGAACACGATCACCGGCCCGAAGACCGGATCACGCGTGATGCCGGCGCACAGCTGCATGGAGTGCTTGCCGCGCTGCATGCCTTGCAGACAGTACTCGCGGATCGTTACGTCCGGAAACTTCTCCTTCATCTTGTCATCCAGGCGGCCCACGGCCTCGGCGACCTGCTCCGGGCTCGCCAGGTCCTGGATCAGTCCGGCGGAAATCTTGTGTGGATGCTGGCGATAGCGGAAGGGGTGGCAGTTGCCCTCATGGACCACCTTTAGGGCCATGGCGCCGTCGAAAGCATCGGCTGCCTCGGAGGCCTCTTCGGCGGTCTGCGGGTATCGGCTGGGCGCCACCGGGAGCCCGTAGGCCTCCAGCACCTGGGCTGTCTCGGAATGCGACAGGCACTCGCGCCCCGCCTCGCGGGCCTCCTCGATCAGGGACCGACAGCGCTGGCGAATCTCCGGGGTGGTGGCGGAAGGCAGACTCGGCGGAATTTCCTGGAGCAGTGCCTGCACCCGCTGATAGTTGACCATGTGCATGAAGGCCTTCACCGCCTTCTCCGGGGAGATGTAGGTGGGAATGCCGGCCAGGTTGCACTCGTAACGTGCCGACAGTGCCTCCTCCAGCCCCATCCAACTGGTCAGCAGGTTGCGCTTGAAGCGCTTGCGTGCCGCAATGATTGCCTGGGCGGTGGTCTTCGACGGGGCCAGGCGAGTCGGAGCATGGACGACCAGCACGGCATCAACACCCGAGTCGGCCGCCACGATCTCCAGGGCCTCCACGAGTCGCTCCGGGGTGGCATTGCCGCCGAGGTCCACCGGGTTCTCGCCGGGCTTGCTCATGTCGAAGTCATCGCGGCGCAAGGCGTCACGGGTCGCTTCACTGAACTGTGCCAGCTTGCCCCCGGCGTTGATCAGCTTGTCGATGGCCAGCATTGCAGGCCCCAGGCCATTGGACACCACGGCCAGGCGGTCCCCTTTCAGGGGTTTCATCCGCGACAGCGTCTCCAAGGCATCGAACAGCTCATCGGAGTCGTCGACCCTAACGACGCCCGCCCGCGCGAAGGCCGCATCGAAGATCCGGTCACGATTGGCGACACCGGGCGTCGGCGGCAGGCCGGAAATGTCGGATTCCGCAGTTCGGCCGCTCTTGATGGCCAGCACCAGGCGATTGCGCGAAGCATCGCGCAGCGCGGTCATGAAGTGCTGAGCATCCATGATGCGCTCGAGGTGGAGCAGTATCGCCTGGGCCGGCGAAAACTGACTGATATAGTCCATCAGATCAGGCAACAGAACGTCGACGCTGTCCCCCACTGTGAGCAGGTGGGAGAAGCCGATGCCGCGGCCGGCGGCCCAGTCGATCATGGCATTGCCGAGCATTCCCGACTGGCCGAGATAGGCCACGCGACCGGACTTGACCGGCTTGCTCGCATAGGAGGCGTTGAGCTTGCGACCCGGGACGATCAGCCCCATGCACTCGGGCCCCAGAACGCGGATGCCTGATGCCCTGGCGGCACTGAGCATGCGGCTTCGCAGGGACTCCTTGTTGTCAAGCTCATCGTCGAGATGGGCACCTCCGGACAGCACCAGCGCCGCCTTGACCCCGAAGCGCCCCAGGCTTTCGATCAGGGCTGGTACCGTCTCCACCGGTGAGCAGACCACCGCCAGATCCGGCACCTCGGGCAACTGCGACACCCGGCTGACACAAGGCATCGCGAAGACGTCGTCGTAGCCCTTGGGATTGACCGCCCATACAGTGCCGGCGAAACCGCCTTCCTGGAGGTTGCGGATCACCAGCCCGCCCATGGAATAGGGTTTCTCGGATGCCCCGATCACCGCGATGGTGCCGGGCTCGAAGAAATGGCGCAGGAAGCGGGTGCTCACGCAAGATCCTCCCTGAAGGGACGTTGCCCTTCATTGTGTACGACTTATTGACACTGTCCTGCAAGCGGGCGCCACGATTAAGGTGACCTCAGTCATTTCGGAGCCAGTGCATGATCACCGCCTACATTACTCACCCCGACTGTCAGTTGCATCACATGGGCCCCGAACATCCCGAAAGTCCCTTGCGGCTGGATGCCATCCGGGCAAGGCTGATGCTATCCGGCGTGCTGCAGCAGACCATGCAATCGGATGCCGTCGAGGCGACCGAAGAGCAGCTGGCACGAGTCCACCCTCTTCGCCATCTGCGGGCACTGGACAAGTGCGTGCCGGAGCACGGCATCGTCACGCTCGACAGTGACACCATGATGAATCCGAATAGCCTCAAGGCGGCAAGGGTAGCGGCAGGCGCCGTGGTGCGCGGGGTCGACCAGGTGTTCCGGCACCAGGCCGACAACGTCTTCTGTGCGGTGCGTCCCCCGGGACATCATGCCGAAGCCACGGACGCCATGGGCTTCTGCTTCTACAACAATGTGGCGGTGGGGGCGGCCCACGCCAGGGCCAAGTACGGGGCTCGCAAGATCGCTATCCTCGACTTCGACGTGCACCAGTGCAACGGTACCATCGACATCTTCAAGGATGATCCCGAGGTGCTGGTCTGTACCAGCTTCCAGTACCCCTTCTATCCCTGGCGCTACCTGCGCAGCGAATGGAACAACGTGGTCAATACGCCCTTGCACGCGGGTACCGACAGCGCTGCCTTCCGCCAGGCGATCGAGGACGACTGGCTGCCTGCCCTGCATGCCTTCAAGCCGGAAATTGTGCTGGTCTCGGCGGGCTTCGACGCCCACCGCGAGGACCCCATGGCGGAGCTCAATCTGGAAGACGAGGACTACCACTGGATCACTCTTATGGCATTGGAGATCGCTGCTCTCTATGCCGATGGTCGGCTGGTGTCGGTGCTGGAAGGCGGCTATGACCTCGATTCCTTGGGACGTAGTGCCGAGGCACATCTCAAGGCCCTGCTCGGGCTGCCCTTCGGCGAGTGACCTCCCCGCCGAGGCGATAGCAGCGCCTGAGGCTCACGCTTGCGCCCGGTCTCCCGGCCGACGCGTCGGTACGGCATCTAGCTCGAGCCGGCCCGCGCCATGGATCGCCTGGAAGTGGCGTCCCTTGGCGCGGGCGATCAGCAGCACGCCGAAACGCTCGGCCAGTTCCACGCCCTTCTGGGTCACGCCCGAGCGCGATACCAGTATGCCGATCCCCATCTGCGCCACCTTGAGCACCATCTCCGAGGTCAGCCGTCCGGTGGTGTAGAAGATGTCGGCATCGGTGCTTTCCGCCGCCGCCAGCCACTGGCGGCCGGCCAGGGTGTCCACGGCATTGTGACGCCCCACGTCCTCGACGAAGTCCAGCACCCCCTCCTGGCGGCACAGCGCGCAGCCGTGCACGGCACCGGCACTTCGATAGGTCTCGTTATAGGCACCGAGGTTGTCAAGCAGCCGGTAGAGCACCGATTGACGCATCACGGTGGCCGGCAGCGGACGCAATGAGGTGGCCTCGAGCAGCCGGCCAAAGACCGTCCCCTGACCGCAGCCGGTGGTCACCGTCCGCTGACCCAGGCGCTCCTCAAGATCTTCGGGCAGGTGGCGGGTGACCACTGCGGCTGCCTCAACCTCCCAATCCACATGTACCGCCTGGAGGTCCCGTTGATCGACGAGCAGCCCCTGGTTGCGCAGGTAGCCGATCACCAGGGCCTCGGGGTCGGCCCCGAGAGTCATCAGGGTGACGATCTCTCGCTTGTTGAGGTACACAGTCAGGGCCCGTTCCGCGGCGATGGCCTGCCGTTTGGCGGCGCCGAACTCGTCGAGCACCTCGATCTCCAGGGTGGCAGGCAAGCGCGCCCGACTCAGGCTGATCTCTTGCATCCACGGCTCCTCGATAAAAACGTTGATTGCCGATAATGGCATTGTCTCCCCTTACTGTCTTTACTATCAGGTACACAAGGTTGGAGACCCCTCCCCATGTCATCGATCACCAGCATCCGTCCTCTCAGCTTCGATGTCGTCGGCGAACCGCTCTCCATCAAGGGCTTCACCACGATACGCTGGAAGATCATCGAGCTCGTACCGGGGCACGACGGCCCTTGGGCGCTGAACCTGCAACTCTACATGACCGAACGCGCTGCCTACCGCTTCAACCTGACCAGTGGTACCCCCCGCCTGTTCGTGCAGGCCGGTGAGGCCGGGACCCGCCCAGCACCTGTTGCCATCACCGCCAGCCAGGATGTGGCAGCGAGCTGGCTCGATGGCGAGCACCGCGTGTTGGAAGTCGACATGCCGCTGGCGATACAGGCCTGGATCGAGGCGTATATCGCCCACCATGGCGAGGCCCCGGCGGAGGGGCGCAAGAAGAAACGCAAGGGTGCCGGGCGTGCCCGGGAGATCGAGGCATGAGCAGGCTCGAGAGATGGTCCCGCCTCAAGCGCGGTGAGATCCCGGCCTCGCCGGAGACCACGGCACCGCCGCGCCAGGACGATGAGCCTGACCGGGAAACGCTGGAATCCGATCACCCCGACCGGGCTGCCGAGCCCTCCGCTTCGCCGGCGTCCGGCAGCCTCGATCACACTCTGCCCGACCCGGATACCCTGCCCGCCGGCAGCGACATCAAGGCCTACCTGGCCTCCGGGGTCAGTGCCGGCCTGCGCAAGCGCGCATTGCGACGCCTCTTTGCCGCGGACCATTACGGCATCCGCGACGGTCTCGATGACTACGACGATGATTATCGGCAGAAGCTCCAGCCCCTGGCCAGTGAGGTGGCCGAACGTCTGCGCAACTGGACACGCCGACAAGTGGAAGACGACAACGACGCCCTGGAAGAAAATGGCCGAGAGGCCAAGGAGGCATCACACGCCGATGCCCAGCAGGCTACCGTCGGGCACGACAAGCAGGTAGAGGTGACACGCGAAAACATCGAGAAAGAGCAACCCGAAGAAGAGCAACAACCCGAGGAAGAGCAACAACCCGAGGAACTGGTGAGCAACCCCAGCCGAACGCCAAGTACGCCTTAGACCAAGGGAGCCTTTGTGCGCGGTGCCGATTCGACCAACACTCATAAATAAGCACTTAACAATAAGAACACGTTCATCCTACGCCACTCGACCGTGAGACTGCATGAACCAGCCAATCAATATCATGCCGGTGGACGACGACCGCAACCGGCAGGCCCGAGAGGCGGCACACCGCCGTGTCTCCTGGCCGCTCAATCTCACCCCGGCAAGTGTCGCCTACCACAGCCAGGGTCATGCCCTCGTGCTCGGCAACGAGCGTGACGTTCGTCGGGCGGCTCGAGCCCTGCACGAGCACGGCCTTCCCCTTCCGACCCTGCTATTCACCGAGCCGATGGACAGCAGCGAGACAGGCGAAGAGGACGAGGCGCTTCTCGCCGACACCGCCGGCATGACCAGCCAACGGCTATCCAGGGCACAGGCGCGTACGGTGGACATCGAGGGCTACCTCGGACACTTCACGGTCCGCATGGCAGTCGAGGACGGGCCACTGGACCTGGCAAGGGCGCTGACTGACCGCGAGCATTTCGATCTGATCCTCGACTTGGGCGAGTCCCCGGTGCTTGCCCTCGAGTTGCCCCCGCCGGGCTATCTCGCCCTCGCATGGCATGACACGCAACGTGACGACCAGCTTGAGGCCCTCGCCGGGCTGGTGGGCGAGTTCGACAAGCCGCGCTATTTCCAGATCGACAATGCCCTCTGTGCCCATTCTGCCAGCGGCTATACGGGCTGCACCCGCTGCCTGGACGTCTGCCCGGCCGATGCTGTCCACAGCCACCAGGGCCGTATCGAGGCATGGATCGAGATCGATCCCTTCCGCTGCCACGGCGTCGGAAGCTGTAGCAGCGCCTGCCCCACCGGGGCGATCCAGTTCCGTCTCCCCGAGACGGCACGCCAGCAGGAGACCCTGCTCGCCTGGCTTGCCGCCTATCGGGAAGCCGGTGGCACGGCGCCGGTGGTGCGCTTTGCCGAAGCCGGTGATCTGGTCGGGGAAAACGATGCCGCAGGCCATGTCCTCGACATTCCGCTTGAAGAGTTGGGGGCCGCCGGACACGACCAGTGGTTGACCGCCCTGGCCGGCGGTGCCGCCGAAGTCCGCATCCAGTACCGTCCAGGAATGCCCGGTCGCCTCACGAGCTTCATCGACGATCAGCTCGACCAAGCCCATGCCCTGCTCCAGGCCCTCGGCCACTCACCATCACGGTTGACCCGCTTGATGTCCGGCGACATGGCCGCTCGCGACGCCCTGCCGGGCGAGGCGCCGCTGGTTGGCGAACCCCTGGCGTTCACCGGAAATGACAAACGCGACCGCCTCGATAGCGTACTGACCCACCTGGAGGCCCTCGGCAGCCCCGATGGACAGCGCCACACCCTGCCGCCCGGCGCCGCCTATGGGGGCCTGGCCGTCGATGGCGAGGCCTGTACGCTGTGCTTCTCCTGCGTATCCAACTGCCCCACCCCGGCACTGGCCACCGGTGACGACCGTCCCCTGTTGAGCTTCCGCGAGGCAGACTGCGTGCAATGCGGGCTATGCGCTGAGGCCTGTCCGGAGGATGCCATCACCCTGGTACCCGGTTTTCTGGCCGACCCGACCCGACGAGAGCGACAGGTCCAGCACGAGGAAGCGGCCTTTCCATGCATTCGCTGTGGCAAGCCGTTCGCCACCATGAGTACCGTCGCGACCCTCAAGGCCAAGCTGGCCGATCATCCCTACTTCGCCGGCGATGCTCTGGCCCGGCTTGAGATGTGCGAGGACTGCCGCGTCAAGGATGTGTGGCAGGCCATGGCCCGTGACCCTGAAGCGCAGCTGAAGGTATGAGTCTCATGAGCGAATTGAACGAACGTGATGCCCTGCGAGCCGATGTTTACCGGCTGCTGGCGAGGCTGCTGCGCGAGGCGCCCGATGCCTCGCTGCTCGACTGGCTAGCCGGGCTGGAGGTCGAGCAGGACGGCACCCTGCTCGCCGAGCGCTGGGCGTCACTGATCGCCGCGGCGGGAGAGGCCCGGGCTGAGGCCCTCAAACGCGCCCATTTCCGTCATCTGGTGGGGGTAGTACAGGGCGACATCACGCCCTATGCCTCCTGGTACCGCAACGGCGAGCTGATGGATGCGGCGCTGATCGCCCTGCGCCGCGACCTCAAGACACTGGGCTTCCAGCGTGCCGAGCACAGTCGGGACCCGGAAGACCACCTGGCCGCCTTGTGTGAAGTCATGGCCATGCTGATCGAGGCCCGCTCCCCGGATGAGGCGCGCTTCTTCATGGCCCATCTCGCCCCCTGGGCCTCGCAATGCCTGGCAGATCTCGGCCAGGTCGACACCCCTTTCCACGCACAGCTGGGCCTGCTCGGCCAGGCTTTCATGGAAGTGGAGACTCGGCGACTCGAGGCCGAGTCGCTCGAGGATCCGGTAAGGATCGTCGAACCCTGACACCTCACAGCGGACCGTGATGCCATAACCATAACGGGGCCCGGCAGTGGCCCTAGACAGCACGAGTAGAGGAGACATCCCCATGTCCAACACACGCAACCCCGAGCGCCGGCGCTTCCTCAAGACACTCGGCGCCGGCACCGCCGCCGCTGGAGCGGCGGCGGCGGTAGGCCATGTGACCCTGGCCCAGGCCGACGCCAAGCCAACGACAAAGGCCGCTGAGCCCTCCCGAGAGTACCGGGAAACCCCCCATATCCGTGCCTTCTACGCCACCCTGCGTGACTGACGGCCCCGAGCCAGGAGAGCGATGCCATGCGTCTGACACCTAGATCCGATACCCCGAGGGCCGGTGGGCTGGGGATTTCCCGCCGCCAGTTCCTCAAGCGCAGCGGGGCCACCACCGGCGGCCTGGCCGCCGCTGGCTTCATGGGCGCCCCCATGATGCAGCGTGCAGAGGCTGCGAAGGAGACTACCTGGTCCGAAGCACCCGTCGAGACCAAGCGAACCATCTGTTCGCACTGCTCCGTGGGCTGCGGCGTCTACGCCGAGGTCCAGGAAGGCGTCTGGACCAAGCAGGAACCGGCCTTCGACCACCCCATCAATCGTGGTGCCCACTGTGCCAAGGGCGCCTCCTTGCGTGCCCACGGCAATGGTAACCGCCGGCTGAAATATCCCATGAAGCTGGTGGGCGGCGAATGGCAGCGGCTGAGCTGGGACGAGGCCATCGAGCAAATCGGCAACAAGGTCCTGGAACTCACCGAGGCGCACGGACCGGACAGCATCTACTGGCTGGGCTCGGCCAAGTTCAGCAACGAACAGGCCTACCTGATGCGCAAGTTCGCGGCCCTGGCCGGGACCAACAACACCGACCACCAGGCGCGTATCTGCCACTCCACCACCGTGGCCGGGGTGGCCAACACCTGGGGCTACGGGGCGATGACCAACTCGCTCAACGACATCCAGCATAGCAAGTCGATCATATTCATCGGCTCCAACCCGTCCGAGGCGCACCCGGTGGCCATGCAGCACATCCTGCTGGCCAAGGAGCGCAGCCAGGCGCAGATCATCGTCGTCGATCCGCGCTTCACCCGCACCGCGGCCAAGGCCGACAGTTTCGTGCGGATTCGTCCAGGGTCCGACGTCGCCTTCATCTGGGGGCTGCTGTGGCACATCTTCGAGAACGGCTGGGAGGACCGGGAGTACATCGACCAGCGCGTCTACGCCATGGACGAGGTGCGCAACGAGGTGGCCCAGTTCCCGCCCGATGTGGTCGAGAACATCACCGGCGTTTCCGAGGAGGCGATGCGTGACACCGCTCGGCGAATTTCCGAGAATCGCCCGGGCTGCGTGGTGTGGTGCATGGGCGGTACCCAGCACACCACCGGCAACAACAATACCCGTGCCTACTGCATCCTCGAGTTGGCTCTGGGCAACATCGGCAAGTCCGGCGGCGGGGCAAACATCTTCCGCGGCCACGACAACGTCCAGGGCGCTACCGATCTGGGCCTGATGTCACACTCGCTGCCCGGCTACTATGGCCTGGCCGAGGGGGCCTGGAAGCACTGGGGACGCGTCTGGGATCTCGACTATGAGTGGCTGAAGAGCCGCTTCGATCAGACCGAGTACACCGACGGCAAGCCGATGTACTCGAGCGGCATCACCGTCTCGCGCTGGATCGACGGGGTACTCGAGCAGGAAGAAGACATCTCCCAGCGTTCTCGTCTCAAGGCGATGTTCTACTGGGGGCACGCGGTCAATTCCCAGTCCCGTGGTCCCGAGATGCAGCAGGCCATGAAGCAGCTCGAGATGATGGTCATCGTCGACCCCTATCCCACCGTAGCTGGGGTCATGCACGACCGTCAGGACGGTGTCTTCCTGCTGCCGGCCTGCACTCAGTTCGAGACCACCGGCAGCGTCACGGCTACCAACCGCTCCATCCAGTGGCGTGACAAGGTGATCGAGCCGCTGTTCGAGGCCAAGCCGGATCACGAGATCATGTACCTGCTGGCCAGGAAGCTGGGCTTCGGTGATGAGCTGGTCAAGAACTATCAGATGAACGGCGATGAACCGCTGATCGAGGATATCACCCGGGAGTTCAACGCCGGCATGTGGACGGTCGGCTACACCGGCCAGAGCCCGGAACGTCTCAAGGCCCACCAGCAGAACTGGCACACCTTCAGCTTCAGCGACCTGCGCGCCGAAGGCGGCCCGGCCGATGGTGACTACTATGGCCTGCCCTGGCCCTGCTGGGGCAACGCCGAGATGGGCCACCCCGGCACACCGATCCTCTACGACACCAGCAAGAAGGTGTCCGAGGGCGGCCTGACCTTCCGCGCCCGCTTCGGTATCGAGCGTGACGGCGAGAATATCCTCGCTGATGGGTCGTTCAGCGAAGGCTCCGAGCTCGAGGACGGCTATCCCGAGTTCACCGACACCATGCTCAAGGACCTCGGCTGGTGGGACGACCTGACCGACGCGGAGAAGGCCGAAGCGGAGGGCAAGAACTGGAAGACCGACCTCTCCGGTGGTATCCAGCGCGTGGCGATCGCCCACGAGTGTGCCCCCTTCGGCAACGCTAAGGCGCGCTGCAACGTCTGGACCTTCCCCGACCCCATCCCCAAGCACCGCGAGCCGCTCTATACCAGTCGCCGCGACCTGGTGGCCGACTACCCGACCTGGGACGACGTGGCCTCGCACTACCGCCTGCCCACCCTCTACAGGACCATCCAGGAGAAGGATGTCACCGGGGAGTACCCGATCATCCTCACCTCTGGGCGTTTGGTGGAGTATGAGGGCGGCGGCGAGGAGAGCCGTTCCATGGCCTGGCTCGCCGAACTGCAGCAGGAAATGTTCGTCGAGATCAATCCTGCCCTGGCCAACGACCTGGCCATCGCCGAAGGCGACATGGTGTGGGTCGAGGGTGCAGAGGGTGGCCGTGTGAAGGTCAAGGCTATGGTCACGCCACGCGTTGCCCGCGAGGTAGTGTTCATGCCCTTCCACTTCGGCGGCATGTTCCAGGGTGAGAGCCTGCATGATCGCTATCCGGAAGGCACGGCACCCTATGTGCTCGGCGAGGCGGCCAACACCGCCACCACCTACGGCTATGACTCGGTGACCCAGATGCAGGAAACCAAGTGCACGCTGTGTCGCATCGAGAAGGCAAGCTGAGGAGAATACCATGGCCACTATGAAGTTCATGTGCGACGCGGAACGCTGCATCGAGTGCAACGGCTGCGTCACCGCCTGCAAGAATGCCAACGAGGTGGAATGGGGGATTCAGCGCCGTCGCGTGGTCACCCTCAATGACGGCGAACCCAGCGAGGTCTCCATCTCGGTGGCCTGCATGCACTGCGATGATGCCCCCTGCATCGCCGTCTGCCCCACCGAAACCCTGTTCCAGCGCGATGACGGCATCGTGCTGCACGACAAGGACCTGTGTATCGGCTGTGGCTACTGCCTCTATGCCTGCCCCTTCGGCGCTCCGCAGTTTCCGAAGGAAAATGCCTTCGGTGAGCGCGGCAAGATGGACAAGTGCACCTTCTGCGCAGGCGGGCCGGCAGAGACGGCCGAGGAGGAGTACCAGAAGTACGGGGCCAACCGCATCGCCGAGGGCAAGCTGCCGCTGTGCGCCGAGATGTGCTCGACCAAGGCACTACTGGCCGGCGATGCCCAGGAGGTCGCCGATATCTTCCGTCAGCGAGTGGTCCAGCGGGGACACGAGGATGGCGGCTGGTCCGGCAACCCCAGAGCCGATGCCGATTCCCTGGCCTACGATGCTACCCAGCAGGGGTAAGGAGGTCATGTCATGAGAACAACCACACCCTGGTGGGCGCTATGGCGACTACCCTTGTTGATGCTGGCCCTGGTGGTCAGCCTGGGGTTTGCTCAGTTTGCCCTGGCCCAGGCGGACCCGGAACGGGAGGCGGCTACGGCCGTCCCTGCCGTTGACGCTGATATCTGGCGTCAGATCGAGAGCGGCGAGACCGGGCCCAACTACCGGTCCAGTCGCTTTGGCTCCGACTACAACCTGATCAATACCGTTGGCGAGACTTGGCGGCAGCTTCGTGAGCGCTGGGTTTCCCCCTTCGGAGTGATCGCCGTGGTGGGCATGATCGTATTGATCGCACTCTTCTACCTGCTGGTCGGCCGCAAGAAGCTCGATGAGCCACGAACGGGGCGGAAGCTGCTGCGCTGGCCCCTGATGGTCAGGTCCCTGCACTGGACGGTGGCGACCCTTTTCATCCTGCTCGCTCTCACAGGACTCAACCTTGCCTATGGCAAGGCGGTGTTCCGTCCAGTATTCGGTGATGGCTTCTGGGCGGCGATGATGTCCGGCACCAAGCTGATCCATAACTATCTAGGGCCCTTGTTCGGCATCCTGCTGGTGATAATGCTGCTGCGCCTGCTGGCCGACAACATTCCCCGCAAGCATGATCTGGCCTGGTTCGCCAAGGGTGGCGGCCTGGTCGGCAAGGGCGTCCACCCGGATGCCGGTTTCGCCAACGGCGGTGAGAAGCTGTGGTACTGGCTGCTGGCCACCGCGGGCATCGCGGTGATCGTTAGCGGCCTGGTGATGGATTTCCCCAATTTCGGCCAGGCTCGCGACACCATGATATGGGCCAACATCATCCATGCCGTGGGTGCCTTCGGCCTGACGGCCGTGGCACTGGGTCATATCTACATCGGTACGCTCGGCACCGAAGGCTCCTTCGAGGGCATGGCAAGCGGCTACGTGGACGAGACCTGGGCCAAGGAGCATCACAACCTCTGGTACGAGGAGGTCAAGGATCAGGCGGTTTCCGAGGAGCAACTGGAAGCCAACAGGACGTCCTCTCAGGGCGATGAACCGGCCCCCCGCTCTGGCTGAGCGTTGGTTAGGATACTTCCTTTGACGCCGCCTTCGGGCGGTGTCTTTTGTTAAGCTGCCACCAGGGACGCGAAAGCCACTCACAGGAGCCCTTCATGCAGCATCTCGACGACGCCACCCGTACCGAACTGGAGGCGGCCGCCTTTCGCCGCCTGCTCCGCCATCTGGACGAGCACAAGGAGGTGCAGAACATCGACCTCATGAATCTCGCCGACTTCTGCCGCAACTGCCTCTCCAAGTGGCTGGTGGCCGCTGCCGATGAGCGCGGTACCAACCTCGACTACGAAGCCGCCCGTGACTACGTCTACGGCATGCCCTATGCGGAGTGGAAGGCCAGGTATCAACAGGAGTCCACCCCCGAGCAGATGGCCGCCTTCGAGGCGCGCCAGGCCGCCAAGCAGGAGCAGAAAGACGGATGAGCGAGCCGATGATTCCCCTCTCCGTCGCGGTGCTGACCATCTCTGATACCCGCGACGAGCAGACCGACCGCAGCGGCCAGGCGCTGGTCGAGCGCCTCACGTCGGCAGGACACGCGCTACATGACAAGCGCATCGTGCCCGATGACGTCTACCGCATTCGTGCGGTGATCTCTGCCTGGATCGCCGATCCCGACATCCAGGTGATACTGACCACCGGTGGCACCGGCTTCACCGGCCGTGACTCTACCCCCGAGGCGGTCTCGGTACTGCTCGACAAGCAGATCGAAGGATTCGGCGAGCTCTTCCGGCAGCTTTCCTGGCAGGAGATTGGCAGCTCCACCGTGCAGAGCCGCTGCCTCGGCGGACTGGCCAACGCCACCGTGGTGTTCTGCCTGCCCGGTTCGACCGGCGCCTGCCGCACCGGCTGGGACGGCATTCTGGCCGCGCAACTCGACAGTCGACACAAGCCATGTAACTTCGCCAATCTTGTCATCCCCGAGCGAGGCCAACATGTCTGACAGGAGCACCCATCGTCGACATAAGCCATGTAACTCTCTATACGTTCAGGCCAACCTTGTCATCCCCGAGCGAGGCCAGCATGGCTGAGCTGCAAACTGTCGAGGCGGCACTGGCGGCGCTGCTTCGGGATGTGACCACGACGCCGGCGGAGCTTCTTCCCTGTGAGGCGGCAGCGGGCCGCGTGCTCGCCGAAGCCATCGAAGCCCGGCTCGACGTGCCGGCCTTCGATAACAGTGCCATGGACGGCTATGCCCTTCACCACCGTGATGCTGGCAAGCGGCTGCCGATCGCCCAGCGCATCGCCGCGGGCTCGCCGGCCAGGCCCTTGGCGCCAGGCACTTGCGCGCGCATCTTCACCGGGGGCGAAATCCCCCCGGGAGCCGATTGCGTGGTGATGCAGGAGCGCGTCGAGGTGGAGGCCGAGCTGGCCGCGATACCGCCCGACATCCCGGCAGGCGACAATGTTCGCTTGCGCGGTCGTGACGTCGCCTGCGGCGATTCCCTGCTGTCTGCCGGAGAGCGCCTGGAGGCCGCAGCGCTGGGCCACCTGGCCGGCCAGGGCATCACCGAGGTAATGGTCCGCCGTCGGCCCAGGGTAGCGCTGCTCTCCACCGGCGACGAGATCATCGACCCGGGCCGGCCCCTTGCCCCGGGCCAGATCTACAACTCCAACCGGCCGATGCTCAGGCGTCTGATCGAGCGCTTCGGGGCAGAGTTGACGCTGGTCGCCTCGATTCCCGATGACCCTGCGGGAACCCGCGAAACATTGGGTGCCGCCGCCCTGGAGGCCGACCTGGTTATCAGCACCGGCGGCGTTAGTGTCGGCGAGGAGGACCACGTCAAGGCCGCCTTGGAATCACTGGGCCAACTGGATCTCTGGCGACTGGCGATCCGCCCAGGCAAGCCCCTCGCCCTGGGTCGTCTACCGGGGCGGGAGGGACGCGAGGTACACTTCGTCGGCTTGCCCGGCAACCCCGTCTCCTGTTTCGTGGGTGCCTGGATTTTCCTGCGTCCACTGCTTGGCGCCCTGCAGGGCTGTCCGGCACTGGCGGATCTGCCCTGTCTCCAGGCTCGTGCGGATTTCAGTACCCGTACCGGTCCGCGTCGCCATTACATGCGCGTGGTACTCGAGTTTGGCGGGGACGGGATCGTTGCCAGGGCATTCAGGGACCAGAATTCCGGCGTGCTGTCATCCTGCATCAGCGCCGATGCCCTGGCGGTGATTCCTGCCGACAGCCGGGTCGAGCCAGGTGATCCGATTGACTGCCTGTGGCTCAGGGTCGAGTGATCGGCCCCTTGCCCTGGGAAACACCCAGGGCGTCATTGACTGCAGGCCAGAGCCTCGCGAAATCCTTGGCGAGTCGCTGGTAGTCCTCTTCCAGCCAGGGCACCAGCTCAGCCAGGCGATTGGGTCCCGACAGCCGCTGGCCGATGCCCGCGATGGCCCGACAGGTGAACGCGAAGTCGGCGTAGCGATTGAGCCAGTCCTGCTCCACCAGGATCGGCATCATCGCCGCCAGTCGAGCCGGGGCGGGTCGCCTGGCCAGTATCCGGTAGCAGCGATCGGTCAACTGGTTACGCTCATCGCTCGTCAGCGTCCTAGCCGTGAAGTGGTCCCAGACCAGATCCAGGGCGATGCCGGCATAGCGGCGCTGCCTGCGCGGTGACCGAGCGAGGACACCCAAGACCACCGGATGGCCATCGACGAAGGCATCTACCCGCCGGTGGTGGCGAATACCTGCGGCCTGCTGTGCATTCCAGGCCGACAGGTCTGCGCCTTTCACTCCATCGGCGATCAGGTTGCCATAGAGGAAGTCGTCGCTTCCGCCCCGGGCGAGCCAGCCATGGGCAAGGAAGTTCACGAGTGGCGGATCACAGACAATGAGTGGGCTTGGGCAGCCCGGCGAGGCGCGCGGCGACCTTGGCCGGACTACCCGGAAAGAGTCGCATCAGGTGGATGGAGCGCCCCTTCTCGGGCCCCAAGGCCTGCCCCACTGCTTTGACCAGAGGGCGCATGGCAGGCGCCATCTCGTAGCGGGCATAGAAATCTCGTAGTACCTCGAGGATTTCCCAGTGCTCTGGCGTAAGCACGATGCCATCTTCACTCGCCATGGCCTTGGCCACTTCGGGCGACCACTCTGTTATGTTGACGAGATAACCTTCCGGATCTATGGCGTATTGTTGGGATGCTATAGATAGATAACGGTATATTTCCGTGGTTGCCATCAGTACCAGCTCACCGTGCGTTCGGCTTCCTCGGTCAGGATCACGAAGCCATCGACATCGACCACCTGCACACTGGCGTCACAGTGCCCCAGCAACCCGCGGGACGCCAAGTCCTCCCTGAGGGCGAAGAGCCGGCCTTCCAGGCCGGCGTAATAGGGCACCAGCTGAGGGAGCGCCCCCTGAACCCCATCCTCGATCAACAGCAGGCGATCTTCCGGCGACATGCCGGCCAGGGCCTGCAGATAAACTCGGCTGGTCGCCGGTGAACGGTTCACGATATGCAACAGCATCGGCGCACTCCTTGCGACTGGGCTAGAAGGTCAACACAAGGCGATGTCCGGAGAGGACGCGCGCCAGTGCCACTGGCGACAAACACTCCACCTCGAGCATCAAATCGTCACGCGATAGACCGAGACGTGAAAGCCCCTGCGCTTCCACCAGCAGGGTCTCGATATCATACATTTCCAGCATCTCCAGCGTCGCAGCAGTGCCCTTCTGCCCCAGGGCACCCACCTGCTGATCCGCTATCAGCGCCGTCACGCCCTCACCCATGAACAGCAGGGAGACGCGGCGCCCGAAGGCAGCGGCGACCAGAGCGGCATCCAGGCCTTCCTTTAGCCAACTGCTGCCGTGGGGACCATGGCGCAGGATGACCAGCAGGTCTCCGTCATCGTGGGGTTCTTGCATCGCTACTCCGTCGAACCGATTCAGGGGCCGAAGGTGACCAGGCGATCGCAATGCGTTCCAAGGTCGACCAATTGGCCAAGCCCGGTCAGCTCGAAGGGGGCCTTCACGCTGACGCCATCCTTGCCATGCCGGGCCGCTTCCCGTTCATCCAGCAATCCACGACGTAGCGCAGCAGCGATACAGACCTGCAGCGCAACCTGATGCTTGCTGGAGAGCGACGCCCATGCATCCACCAGATGCGGCTCATCCTGGGGAGGCGCGGCCAACCGTGCCGCATTGTGCACTCCATCATGGTAGAAGAATACCGCCTCGAGCCGGTGGCCACGTGCCACGAGGGCACGGGCGAAGCGCAGGGCTGAGTGGCTCGCCTGATCACTGTATGGGGCACCCATCAACAGAATGGCGTAGCGCATGGGGTCCTCCTGAAACAGCCTGGCCCCGCCGAGAGGCGGGGCCAGGATTGCGAGATGTGACGCTCGCCGTCAGTCCTGACTCATGATTCCCAGGATGGAGAGCAGGCTGACGAACAGATTGTAGATCGAGACATAGAGGGTAATGGTGGCGAGGATGTAGTTGGTTTCGCCGGCCCGATGCACGATCTCGCTGGTCTGGTAGAGGATGGCGGCCGAGGCAAACAGCACGAAGCCAGCCGACACCATCAGCGACAGCGCAGGAATCTGCAGGAAGATGGCCGCCAACATGGCAATGATCAGCACGATGGCACCGGCCATCAAGAAATTAGCCAGGAAGCTGAAGTCCTTGCGTGTGATCAGCGCCACGGCTGATAGGCCAACGAAGGTCACACCGGTCATGCCCAGCGCGGTCATGATCAGCTGGGCACCGTTGGGCAGGGTGAGATAGGCGCTGAGGATGGGACCTAGCGTGAAGCCCATGAAGCCCGTGAAGGCAAAAGTGGACAGCAGGCCTAGCGCCGAGTTGGCGGTCTTGTGCACCAGGAACATCAGGCCGTAGGCACCGATGAAGAACACAAAGATGTTCATCCGCTCGATGCCCATGGCCATGGCGGCACCGGCCGTCGCGGCGGAGAACAGCAGGGTCATCGCCAGCAGGCCATAAGTATTGCGCAGAACCTTGCTGGTCTCGACGGCCTGGGTCTGCTGCCGTGTCATCTGCGTGTTCTGCGTGTCTTGATAAGCCATGGATCGGTAGCTCCCTGAGTAGTTGATCTAGGCACTAGACCTAGAATGCCGCGAGAAGGTTCCCGACGCAAGAGACTGGCTAGACTGGCTTCAACGCGCCTTCTGCGGTCATTGCCTCAACCAGCACCTGGCGTGCCACCCGAGAGGCCGATTCACTGACCTCCCCGACCTCCTGTGCAAGAGCCTCGAGGTCCATCCAACGCAGTTCGGTGGCATCGTCAGCCGCTGCCTCCACGCCGCCCTGCCAATCCATCTGAACCACAACGATGACGAAATGCATCCTCAGCAGGCCCGCTTCATCGTGGTCGAACAGGTCGATGGCCGTCAGGATACGCCGAGGCGCTGCAACCACCCCGGTCTCTTCCAATAGCTCCCTCGCCGCCGCCTGCAGCAGGCTCTCTCCCGCCTCTACCTTGCCGCCGGGCAGAGCCAGCATGCCCGCGTTGGGCGGATTTCGTCGTCGCACCATGAGGATGCGGTTCCCCCGGATCACGGCAGCCGAAACCGCAGGGATCGGACGCACCTCGGCGTGTTCTCTGGGGTCAAGCATGTTGTTCTCCTGCCGTCACCGACGATTCTATCGGGCCTCACCTGGTATGATACGCCTAACGTCTTGATCCCTAGGCGCTGTTGACCCGGCGAGGAAAGCTGGTAGTATGCCTATCCGTGAGCCGGAGGGATGGCAGAGCGGTTGAATGCACCGGTCTTGAAAACCGGCGTAGGTTAATAGCCTACCCAGGGTTCGAATCCCTGTCCCTCCGCCACTTCTACTTTAGAAAAAAGCACCTGCAGGTGCTTTTTTCATGGACCCGACGTCCCGCCTTCTTTCCCGGGCAACGCTTGCCATGTCGTCGCCTTCACCACCTCAGTAGTTCTTTAGCATCGACCAGCGTCAGGCGACCCGTGCTGAATGCCCCGGTATCGAGGTAATGCACGTTGCCCAGGGTCAGCGGCCGTTCCACGATGGTGTGGCCGACGACGACGGCGTCGACCCCAACCACCGGCGTCTCGTCGCTCTGCTGAATCCGCGAACGCCCCCAGATCAAGGAATCTCGGTCGGCCTCCTCGATGCGCAACCAGTCGATTGGCGGTTCAGCGTGCACCATACCGAACTTCCTGCCGTCGATCGCGACCTCGCGCGCCAGAGGCAATTGGGATAGCGCCGCCTGCAGGATCCTTCGCGTCTCGTTCACCCCGCTATCGATGACCCAGCCACCACCATTGATCATCCACAGCTCCCAGGCGCTGCTGCCCTCCCCGTCGCAAAAAGCGTTCCAGGCCAAATCTTCATGATTGCCGCACACGGCGTGAAACCACGGCATGAAGGCAAGCTTCAGACAGTCGAGCGAATCGGCACCTCGGTCGATGAGATCGCCAACGCAGAACAGGCGATCCTCCGTCGTACTGAAGTCGACCCCCTGCAAGGCTTCCTGTAACAAGCAGTACTGGCCGTGAAGGTCACCCACGAAGAAATCGCGGCCCCTGGTGTTCGCTTCATGCCTGGTCAGCATGGTACGACCTCCTCATCCATCCCCTCGCCCCGCCGACTATGTCATGATGGCAGACACTTTTTCCAAGCCGGACGAGTGACCTAGTCAGATGGCACTAAAGTCAATGATCCATAAGGTCCAGTTGCAGATCGCCGACATGGATCGGCATTACTATGCGGACCACTCGCTGACCGTGGCGCGCCATCCGTCGGAAACCGATGCACGGATGATGGTCAGGCTGCTGGCCTTCGCCCTGAACGCCGATGAATCCCTTGCCTTCGGACGTGGCGTGAGCACCGAGAACGAACCGGACCTCTGGCGCAAGAACCTGACTGGCGACATCGAACTGTGGATCCAGTTGGGCCAGCCCGATGAGAAAAGCGTTCGCCGGGCATGCGCCCGAGCCGACCGCGTGGTCCTCTACCCCTATAGCGGCCAGGCATCAGCCATCTGGTGGGACTCTCTGGCCGGCAAGCTCGCCACCCTCGACAACCTGACGGTGGTCGATGTCTCCCCGGTATCGGTCGAGGCGCTTACCGCGCTGGCCGCAAAGAGCATGACACTGAACTGCATGATCGAGGATGGCGGGGTCTGGCTGACCAGTCCAGAGCGAGGTGCTGTCGAGGTTGAGCTCGAAGCTCGACAGCGCGCACGCGCCGGTTGACCCTTCGCGGCAGGCCACTGGTCCATCGCCTCAGTAGAGCCTGAGCCCAACCCGGGTGACACGATTACCATCCATCTCACTGACCACCCAATGAATACCGTGCCAGTCCACGTCATCGCCCACCACCGGATGCCCCCCAACCCGCAGGGAGATGAACTCGGCTAGCGTCATGTCCTGCTCGCCGGGGGTCAGGGTCAGGCCATAGGCATCGGCGATGTCTCCCATGCGAGCCTCCCCATCGAAGGTAAAGGTGCCGAAGAAGGCCCGCTCGCGCTTGAGCTTGGCATCCCCGTTGAACAAGCGGTTGAGCGCCGGCAGATCGTCCGTGCGACCGATCACGCAGATCACGTCGCTCAGTCGCAGTCGAGTGCTGCCCTTGGGGTGCAGCATGGCATGCTCGCGGAACAGCGCCGAGATCAGCGCCCCGGAGGGGAAACGCAGCAGCCGGATCGGTACATCCTCGAGGTCGGCGTTCTCCACCTCGTAGACAAACAGCTCATAGTCGTTTTCCGGCAGGATGCCCAAAGGTCCACGATGGTTAGGCGAAACGGTAGGCGGCAGCTCGACCTTCATGCGCCGCGCCATCCACGGCAGGGTGCCGCCCTGTATCAGCAGTGAAAGCAGCACCACCGCGAAGGCGACGTTGAAATAGAGCGCGGCATTCTCCACCCCGCCGATGACCGGGAAGATCGCCAACACGATGGGGACCGCCCCACGCAGGCCTACCCAGGCGATGAAGCCGATCTCCCGCCAGCGGAACTTGAAGAAGGGCTTGACGGCGACCAGCACCGCCAACGGCCTCGCGACGAAGATCAGCGCCAGGGCCACCAGCATTGCCGGCAGCGCATAGTCGAGCAACTCGCTGGGTGTGACCAGCAGGCCCAGCACTAGGAAGAGCCCGATCTGAGAGAGCCAGGCCAGGCCATCATGCACCGGCAGGATGAAGGTGAGATGGCGACCGGGCCGGTTGCCGATCATCAACCCAGCCAGGTAGATGGCCAGGAAGCCACTGCCCCCCAGGGCACTGGTCAGGCCGAAGGTGCAAAACCCCAACCCCAATGCCAGCAGCGCATAGAGACCCGGCGCCAGGTCCAGCCAGCTCAGCAAACGCGCGCTCAGCCAGCCGATGCCTACGCCGATGACTATACCCAGGCCGAACTGCTGAACCAGGAAAAACAGGGTCTCGCCCACTCCGCCGATCTCGCCGACCAGCACCTCCACCAGCATCAGCGTGAGGAAGATCGCCATGGGATCGTTGGTTCCCGACTCGATCTCCAGCGTCGCCCCGACCCGTTCGTTGAGGTTGACCCCCCGGCCACTGAGCATGGAAAACACCGCCGCCGCATCCGTGGAGCCCACGATGGCGCCTACCAGCAGCCCCTGCACCAGGCTCAGGTCGAACAGCCACATGGCAAACACGCCCACCAGCGAGCTGGTGATGAAGACCCCCAGGGTGGCCAGGGAGAGCGCCGGCCGGAAGCCGACGCGGAAAGTCTTGAGACGGGTTCTCAAGCCACCATCGAGCAGGATCATGGCCAGCGCCAGGTGGCCGATCAGGAATGCCAGCGAATAGTCGTCGAACTGGATGCCGAGCAGCCCCTCCTCCCCGGCCAGCATGCCCAGCCCCAGGAAGATCAGCAGCAGGGGAACCCCGGCCATCGAGGAGAGCCGGCTGGCGAGAATGCTCAGGGCCAGCAGGAAGCCGCTGAGCAGAAAGAGGGTATTGATCGAATCCATGAACGTCCTGTCCCAGCTAAGAGCCGGGATTATCGCATGCCGGACCAGGCACGGCGATTTCCGTTTATGGTGGCGACTGGCAGCGGTCCTCGAGCAACGGTTAAGCTTGCGCTGCACCAACCGTAGGCCGACAGGCCGCATGGCAGGAGTTCCATTTCGATGATTTCATCCGTTTTTCGGCGGTCTCTCCGCTGGAGCCTGCTACTGTCGGCAGCCGTCCTGATGTCAACAAGTTTCGCCATGGCCGACACGACGGACGCCACCGTGCCATCGCAGGAGGGCTACCCACCGCTGGGCACCGAGGTGCAGGTACCGGACCTCGAGACCCTTGCCGACAAGGCGGCAAGGGCGGAGACTCGACGACGCTACCGGGAGGCGCCGAGCGGGCCCAGCGTCGGCACTCCGTCGCGGCCCAGCGTCCCTGCCATCGCTCTGCGCCCGGCGGAACCGATCGCGCCACCGCCAGTCACTTCGCTCAAGATCATGCTCGACGACTACCCAAGTCCTCGCCATGCCGCCCTTTTCGTAGCTAGAGAGAAAGGCATGTTTGCCAGCCGCGGACTGGAGGTGATCCTCGCGACCCCAGCCGACCCGGATGTGCCCAGCAAGCTGCTGGCGGCATCGCGGGTCGATCTGGCAGTGGCCCGCCAGCCCCTCTTGCACCTTCAGGTGGATCGCGGCCTGCCGCTGGTCCGCGTCGCCACACTGATCGCCACTCCCTTGAGCGCCCTGGTGGTACGTGAGGACGGCAGGATCGAAACCCCCGCCCGATTGGCAGGCTCGCGCATCGGATACTCCGATATGGACAGCCGTGACGTGCTGCTGGCCGTCTTGTTGCGCGATGCATCGATTCGCGACGATGAGATCGAGACCGAGGCGCTGCACTTCCGGCTCGACGATGCGCTGCGTGAGGGGCGAGTGGATGGCGTGATCGGCGCCATGCGCCACCTGCTGCCTCGACAACTTGCCGACGAGGGGCTGGCCACCCGGGTACTGCGTATCGAGGAGCTGGGTATCCCGCTCCATGATGGCCTGGTACTGCTTGCCAACCGCGACCAACTGGGGGAGAAGCGGGATGCCATCCGCCGCCTGGTGAACGCCATCGAGGAGGCCACGGCCTGGATCGCCAACCACCCGGGGGAGGCCTGGTCGCTGATCGCGAGCGCGGAGCCGGCCCTGGACACCGCGGTCAACCGTGAAGCCTGGGAGATGATCCGCACGCGACTGAATCTCAGCCCGGCGGCCCTTGATCAGGGCCGCTACCGCCGTTTCGAGAACTATCTCTTCGAGGCCGGCCTGATCGAGGAACGTCATCCGGTATCACGACTGGCCATCGACCCCGGGGCGCTGCCTCACTAACTCTCCACACGCTCGAGGAAGGCGTTTACCGCTGTCTGGAAGGCCTTGGGTTGTTCGGCATGCAACCAGTGGCCTGCCTCCAGGGTCTCGACCTCGGCCCGTGGCAGTACCTCACGCAGCGCCGGCAGCATCTCGTCGGTCACATAGGGTGAATGCGCACCGCGCAGCACCAGGGTCGGGCCGTCGAAGACGCCCTTTCCCGCCGGCTCCCCCATGATCGTCTCGTAGTCGTCCTGGATTTCATCGAGGCCGATGCGCAACCTCAGGATGTCCTCATCGTCGCGCTCCAGGTTGGTCGCCAGGAAAAGGCGCACGGCGGACTCCTCGACATGCTCGGCAAGCAGCGCGTCGGCCTCGCGGCGATTGGTCGGCTCTCCAGCCTCGACGCGGCGCAAGGCGGCAAAGACGCTATCGTGGTCATGGCCATAGGCGAGCGGCGCGATGTCGGCAACGATCAGCGAAGCCACCCGGGATGGAGCCAGCCGTGCCAGGCTGATCACGACCTTGCCGCCCATGGAGTGTCCCAACAGGTGGGCCCTCTCGACGCCGAGCCGATTCAGCAGGGCGAGAAGGTCCTCGGCCATGGCCTCATAGCCCATTCCCGCGACATGCGGCGAACGTCCATGGTTGCGCAGATCCACGGCAATCACCCGATGCCGGCGCTGCCACTGCTTGAGGTGCGAGCGCCAGTTGTCGGCACTGCCGAGCATGCCGTGCACGACTACCACCGGGGTTTCGTCGCCGCCGGTGTCGATATAGTGGAGTTCGATGGGCATCTAAGTCTCCTCGGCTGAATGGAATCAGGTTCGCGCCTGTACCTCGCCAGGCATCAGGTCGGCGCTGCCCGTCACGGCCACCAGGCGGCGGCTGAGCCAGGTCAGCAACACGCCATAGAGGGGCAGGAAGAACGCAAGGCTGATGCCGAGCTTGATCACATAGTCGACCCAGGCGATCTCCGGCCAGTTGGCGGCCATGAAGGGATCGGGGCTCTCATGGAAGGCAATGGAGAAGAAGGCAAAGGTATCGGCCAGGTTGCCGAGCACCGTGGAGACCGCCGGCGCCACCCACCAGGCCTTCAGGGTACGCAGCCGGTCGAAGACCTGCACGTCGAGCAACTGGCCCAGCACGTAGGCCATGAAACTTGCCAGCGCGATCCGCGCGACGAAGAGATCCCACTCGCCCAGCCCTTCGAGACCGGCAAAGCCGCCGCGCGGGAAGACCACCGAGACGATATAGGAGATCACCAGGGCCGGAAGCATGACCCTCAACACGATGGCCCGCGCCGGTTCCTTGCCGAACAGTCGTACGGTGAGGTCGGTGGCCAGGAAGATGAAGGGGAAACTAAAGGCGCCCCAGGTGGTGTGGAACCCGAACAGGGTGAAGGGCAGCTGGACCAGATAATTGCTGGCGGCGATGACCAGGATATGGAAGACGACCAGTAGCGTCATACAGCGCCGGGTCTGGGCATCGGAAAGCACGAACATCACGGCATCCTTTTTTGGGGAGGGGTGAGGGAACCCTCGTGGCACGGGAGCCGCCCTGGGCGGACAGGAGACGCATTATACGGCCTGGCCCGGCGGCTGGCCATGGCCCCCTGTTCGGACAAGGCTCGAAGTGAGGGGCTGCTGCCCTGGAAGCGACGCCGCCGCCCCTTGTGGGGCGGCGGCGTGGTGGACAGGCTCAAATGCCGCTGACGTCAGACTTGACGGGCGTCATGGGCAGCACCCACCGAGCGCTCCTTCATGGCCTCGTGCACGTCCTGCAGGCTCGCCGGGTCGTCGATGGTCGAGGGTATGCCGAACTCCTTGCCGTCGGCGATGTTGCGCAGCAACTTGCGCAGGATCTTGCCCGAACGCGTCTTGGGCAGGCGGTCGACCACCAATACCTGCTTAAAACAGGCAATAGGCCCGATCTTGTCGCGTACCAAGTCGATCAATTCCTGCTCTAGATCTACCTCGCGGCCCTCGAAGCCGTCCTTGGGGATTACCAGCCCCACCGGCAACTGGCCCTTCAAGGCATCGTGGATGCCGATCACCGCACATTCGGCCACGGCGGAGTGTGCGCCGACGACCTCCTCCATCTCGCCGGTGGAGAGGCGATGGCCGGCAATATTGATGACATCATCGGTGCGGCCCATGATGAACAGATAGCCGTCCTCATCGAAGTAACCGCCGTCACCGGTCAAGTAGTATCCGGGGAAGGCCGCCATGTAGGCGCTGTGGAAGCGCTTCGGGTCACCCCATACACCGGTCAGACAGCCAGGCGGCAACGGCTGCTTGATCACCACGCTGCCCTGCTCCATGGGGCCGACTTGTTCACCCTCGCGATCCAGGATCTGTACGTTGAAACCCGGCACCGGCACCGTCGCGCTACCCGCCTTGGTGGGCATCGGCTCCAGGCCCTGCATGTTCGCGGCAATCGGCCAGCCGGTCTCGGTCTGCCACCAGTGGTCGATCACCGGCACGTCTATCAGGTCATCCAGCCAATGGAACGTCGGTGGATCCAGGCGTTCGCCGGCCAGGAACAACGCCTTCAGACAGGAGATGTCGTACTGGGCCATCAGCTTGGCATCCGGGTCTTCCTTCTTCATCGCGCGGAAGGCCGTGGGCGCGGTGAAGAAGCTCTTGACCCGATACTCGCTGATCAGCCTCCAGAAGGCACCGGCATCGGGGGTCTTCACCGGCTTACCCTCGTAGACCACGGTGGTACAGCCGCGCAGCAAGGGGGCATAGACGATGTAGGAGTGGCCTACCACCCAGCCCACGTCGGAGGCGGAGAAGAAGACGTCGCCAGGCTCGACGTCGTAGATGGTGTCCATGGAATAGCTCAGTGCCACGGCATAGCCCCCGGTATCCCGCACGACCCCCTTGGGCTTTCCGGTGGTCCCGGAGGTATAGAGGACATACAGCGGATCACTGCCCTTGACCGGAACGCAGTCCGCCGGCTCGGCCTTCTCGACGAGGGCAGCCCAGTCGTGGTCGATTGCCCCCAGCTCGGCCTGATGCTGGTCGCGCTGGAATACCACGCAAGCCTCGGGCTTGTAGCGACTCTGCTCGATGGCCGCATCGATGATCGGCTTGTAGGGAATCACCCGGCCGACCTCGACGCCACAGGATGCGGCGATAACCACCTTCGGCTCGGCATCCTCGATGCGCACAGCCAGCTCATGGGGGGCGAAGCCGCCGAACACCACCGAATGCACGGCACCCAGTCGAGCACAGGCATACATGGCGACCAGCGCCTCGGGCACCATGGGCATGTAGATCACGACCCGGTCGCCCTTCTCTACACCCAGGCCCTGCAGGGCCCCGGCGAAAAGGGCCACCTGATCACGCATCTCGGCGAAGCTGAGGGTCCGCTTGCTGTCGGTAACCGGCGAGTCCCAGAAGATAGCCGGCTGATCGCCACGCCCCTGCTCGACATGATGATCCAGAGCGGCATGACAGATATTGAGCTCGCCATCCACGAACCAGCGAGCATGGTCCGCCTCGTCATACTCGAGAATGGTCGTGGGCGGCGTGAACCAGGGAATGCGTCTGGCCTGCTCGGCCCAGAAAGCCTCCGGGTGATCAATCGAACGGCGGAACTCGTCTTGGTACATGCTCATTTGCATCCTGTCGGCAATCGAGGGGAGTGTTGATTGTTGACACTCTAGAGCAAGTTAACGGCGACAACCTCATACCATCGGCTAATATTCGACAAAAGTGCAAGGTATCCTTGGCACTATTGTCGACAACAAATCATTGCTGAACATGGTTTGCGGCTTTGATCCAGCGTTGTCCCGGCGACAGCTGCCAGGCTGAACTATTATTGAGAATAAGCTGAATCAGAATGTTGACGAACTGTTAGCGAACAACAGACGCAATCCGCGAAAAGCAGGATGGAAAGGCTTCAACAGCGCAGGCAACCGGCCACCGGATGTCGGACCTGCCCGACAGGAGACAGATCATGGGCGATACCAGCGGTGCTGCAGCACGTCTCCTAGAAGGCGGCACAGCGGTCATCGACGAGGCCAGTGCCCTGCTCAAGGCGATGGCCAACGACAACCGGTTGCGGATACTCTGCCTGCTCGACGGCAGCGAGCTGTCGGTGACCGAACTCAACCAACGACTCTCCCTCAGCCAGTCGGCGCTTTCGCAGCATCTGGCGATCCTGCGCCGCGAGAATCTGGTCAGCACCCGTCGCGAGTCCCAGACCATCTACTATTCTCTGCATGGCAAGCGAGCGAGAACCCTGATCGAGGCCCTCGGTAGCCTGGGACTGGAAGGCAGATCGTAAGCAGACTTGATCAGCGCTTCTGCCAGCGCCCGGCATCGAGCATCTCCAACCCACGTTCGACGCCATGCTCTACACCCCGCGAGACCGCCATGCCTAGGCGGTCACCAAGCTTTTGTTTGTGCTCCAGCTTCAGGCTGATCACCCGAGCCTGCTGCATGCGCTCGACCAAGTAGGCCTCGCTGGTCCCCAGAGCATCCACCAGACCCCGCGACACTGCATCACTGCCATACCAGATCTCACCGGTGGCCACCGCCTCGATGTCGAGGCCGGGGCGCCGCTCCGCCACATGGCGTTTGAAGAGCTCGTGGGTGGTCTCGAGATCTTCACGAAACTTCTCGCGCCCCTCCTCGGTATTCTCGCCGAAGACCGTGAGGGTGCGCTTGTAGCGTCCTGCCGTCAGCATCTCAACGTCGACGTCGTGGCGCTTGAGCAGTCGGTGCAGATTGGGCAACTGGGCCACCACGCCGATAGAGCCAATCACTGCAAAGGGTGCCGCTCGAAGCTGGTCGGCCGCGCAAGCCATCAGGTAGCCACCGCTGGCGGCCACCTTGTCGACACACACCGTGGTGGAGAGACCCGCCTCGCGCAGACGATCCAACTCGGCGGCCGCCAGACCATAGCCATGTACGAGGCCGCCGGCCGATTCCAGCCGAATCACCACCTCGTCTTCCCGGCCAGCCACCGCCAGTACCGCCGAGACCTCCTCGGCGAGCTGCCCGGTACCGCTGGCCTTGATGTCACCATGAAAATCGAGCACCCAGACCGTCGACAAGACCTCGCCCTCCCCCTTGCGGCCGCGACGGTCATGTTCCTTGTCATCGCGTCGGAAGGCCTTGGCCAGGCGTTTGCGTGCTCCCGGCTGGCTGGCCGCCAGCTGCATCCGCCGACGGCGGTTTCGGCGCGTGCCGTTGAGCTCATCGAGCCGCAGCCGGGTTCGCTCTCCCGTCTCGCCCCTGACTCGCAGGATCACCGTCACCGCCAGAACGCCGATCACCACCAGGGTCAACAGCTGCGCCACGAACATTCCGAATTCCGTCAGCCACTCACTCACTGCCTTACTCCTCTCGTCTCGCTGTCATGACATCCTGCCCGGCGCCTTCCTGCCGACACAGAGCGCTTGATTCAAACGGTCGTTTCAAATACTCTCTAAACCCCTCTCCCCCATAAGCGATCAAGGATCTCCATGTCAGACGCCACTATCGACAAACTAAAGGACCGGTTCGACGCCGAAGCCGCCAGCGGCATGCAGGAAGTCTTCCAGTTCCACTTCAACGATGCCGGCGACTACTACCTGGTCGTCGACGACGGCACCCTGGAAGTCCACGAGGGCGAGCACGACGATCCCTCTGTCAGCCTGAGCATGAGCAGCGACACCCTCAAGGGGGTAATGAGCGGCGAGATCAACGGCATGACGGCGTTCATGACCGGCAAGCTCAAGGCCACCGGCAATGTCATGCTGGCGACGCAGTTGAGCCACCTTTTCCCTGGCCACTGAGCCTCGGCCGATGCGGACCGCTATCCGCGAGGGCCGACTTCCCTGAGGTGGGTCTCGATCAGCGCCCGGGAGATGGAATAGAGCGGCGGCAACTGAGGCAGGTGCCGCGGGCTGAACCAGGCGGCGTCGGCGATCTCGACGCCGTCGATGCGGATGCGCCGACTGGCCGCCTCGGCGAAGAATCCCAGCATCAGCGAGTGGGGAAACGGCCAGGCCTGGCTCTTGTAATAACTGACGCGCCCCACGCTGAGCCCCACTTCCTCGAAGATTTCACGCCGCACGGCCTCCTCTGCCGATTCACCGGGCTCGATGAAACCGGCCAGGGTCGAGTAACGCCCAGGAGGAAAACGTGGACTGCGGGCCAGCAGCAGCGATTCCCCATGGGTGACCAGAGTGATGATGCAGGGCGAGATGCGAGGATAATTGCGATGCCCGCACTGACCGCAATGCATGGCGAATTCGGCATCGAGCCGTCTCGCCGGGGCACCGCAACGACCGCAGAAACGATGATTGTCGAGCCAGGCCGCCACCTGCAGGGCCGTGGAGAGCAGCGGGAACCAGGATTCCGGCAGGCGGGTCAGCCAGCTCCTCGCGTCGAGCCAGTCATCGCCTGGCTGTGTCTCCACCGAGAGCGCCACCGGTTCCTCATGCCACCAGCAAAGCGGCTGCATCTGGTTATGCCAGGACTGGAAGGCTTGCAGTGGCCCCTCGTCAACCCCGGGAGCGATGCGCCCCCTGGCAAGGCGAATGACCCGTCCTGCCGTCTCCTCGCTGGGTAGTTCCCGACGCAGCATCAGGGCGGGGTCTCGCCGCCAGGCAGACCCGGGCAAGCATCCCAGCGACACTCACCGGCCATGTCTCGAATGCGCTCCAACGTGGCCCGATGAGCCGCCAGCTCCGCCTCGTCGGGCGGCATCACCCGCAGTTGCCCCGGCGAAAGGGACAACCGGCGAATGGCCAGTCCCTGCGTCTCACCGACGCGCCCTTCCGATGTCGCCGAGGCATCCAGCGAGAGCAGGGTCTGCCCCCCGGTCATGGCCAGATAGACGTCGGCGAGGATCTCGGCATCGAGCAGGGCGCCGTGCAGGACACGGTGCCCGTTGTCGATCTCATAGCGCTTGCACAGGGCATCCAGGCTGTTGCGCTGGCCGGGATGCTTGTCGCGCGCCATTGTCAGGGTATCGAGGATCCGGCAATAATCGGCCACCGGACCCAGCCGCGGCTCGCCGCGCCGGGCGTTGAGCATGCCGAGCTCGTGATCGATGAAGCCCACGTCGAAGGGGGCGTTATGGATCACCAGCTCGGCCCCCTCGATGAAGGCCCAGAAGGCGTCGGCGATCTCCGCGAAGACCGGCTCCTCGGCCACGCGTTCGTTAGTGATGCCGTGTACGCCCACGGCCTCGGCCTCGATGTCGCGCTGGGGATTGATATACTGGTGATAGCGGTTGCCGTTAAGGCGGCGGTTGACCATCTCCACCGCGCCGATCTCGATCAGGCGATGACCGTCACGGGGATCGATGCCGGTGGTCTCGGTATCCAGGATGATCTGGCGCATGGCAGTCTCTCGTCGGCTCGCAGGAAAGGCGTGGCGTTAGGCGCGGGCACGGTGCTCGTCGATGGCCTGGTTGGCCAGCTCATCGGCCCGTTCGTTGCCGAGATGGCCACTGTGTCCCTTGACCCAGTGCCACTCGATCGCATGCCGATGGGTCTCCTCGTGGAGCTCGCGCCACAGCTCGGCGTTCTTGACCGGCTGTCGTGAGGCGGTCTTCCAGCCACGCTTGATCCAGTTGTGGATCCACTCGGTGATGCCCTTGCGCAGGTACTCGGAGTCGGTCCAAAGTGCCACGCGGCAAGGGCGCTTGAGCTCGCGCAGCGCCATGATCGCTGCCATCAGCTCCATGCGGTTGTTGGTGGTCACCGCCTCGAAACCCTTGAGCGCCTTCTCGTGGTGACCACTGACCAGCAGTGCCCCCCACCCACCAGGGCCGGGATTGCCGCGGCAGGCCCCGTCGGTATAGATCGTCACTGTTTGTGAAGGCTCGGTCTGCGGGGGCTCGGCGTGGTGTCTGTCAGTCACCCTTGCGGTTCCTTTCCGATTGTGGCCGGGCCCGCGTGGCGCTGCCCAACGCCGGCCCGGCCAAGGGGCGTGTTAGCTCGAAGCGCGAGCGCTGCGACTGGGCGAGCTGCGTCCGGCGGTGGGCATGAATCATGTAGCTGTCACCCAGCGGCAGGTTATGGCGCCGCCCGAGGGTCTCCAGCATGGTATTGCGCGGCAGGCTGCCGGGCAGATGAAAGCCGCAATAGTCTACCCGCTCGATCTCGAAATCGACAAACGCCAGCCAGTCGCCAAGCCGACCGGGGGTCCGCCACTGGCCTCGCCAGGGCATGCGACGTCGCCTGCCCGGCCAGGCACGCGACATCCCCCCCGCGCTCAGCGGGCACCAACCGAAGATGATCAGTCGCCCATTGTCGGCGGTGACACGCGCTGCTTCCTGCAACATGTGATGCGGGTCAGGCACCACCTCCAGCAGGTGATGGACCACCACCAGGCTCAGGCTGTCATCGGGCAGGGGCAAGGCATCCGGCGGACACACCAGGGTCGACTCATGGTCGGCCATCTCGCAGCTCGGCGCCCAGCCCAGGGCATGGCGGATCGGACAGATGTCACTGAGCATGGGCGCCATACCCAGTTCCAGGCTGTGCTGCCCGATGAGGCGTTCGCAGACCGGCCCCAGACAGGCGCGCTCGGACCGCCATAGCGCCTGGCCCGCCGGCGACGCCCAGTAACGCCGCCCCTCACGGACCAGTTGCGCCAGGACATGGGGATCCCGCGAATTTGACATAGTGCCGTTTTCCCTCCACAGTGCCAGGTTTTGTAAACCATATCGCAGCGAATCGCGGCAGCGTCTGGCAACGCCTCCGTCAAGGACCCCGAGCCCATGTTGAGCGTGACACCGATACCCGCCTTAAGCGACAACTATATCTGGCTACTGCGCCAGGATACGAGCCACGCAGTCTGCGTGGTGGATCCCGGCGATGCAACGCCGGTGATCGAGTGGCTGGAACGCGAGGGGCTGGAGCTCAGCACCGTGTTGATTACCCACCACCATCACGATCATACCGGTGGCCTGGCGGAGCTGATCAAGCGCTATTCACCGCGGGTGATCGGCCCGGACAATCCCGAGATCAAGGGCATCGACGAGCGGGTCAGTGAAGGAGACGAGGTGCGAGTGATGGGCAGGCTGTTCGAGGTATTCGCCCTGCCCGGCCATACCCTGGACCATATCGCCTTCTTCACAGCCGGCATCCCACCGCTGCTGTTCAGCGGCGACGTGCTGTTCAGCGGTGGCTGCGGCCGGCTCTTCGAGGGCACCCCGGCTCAGATGCATGAATCGCTGTCGCGCCTCGAATCACTGCCGGAGGACACCCTGGTGTTTGCCGCCCACGAGTACACCCTGGCCAACCTGGCATTTGCCCGCGCCGCCGACCCGGACAATCCCGATGTCGAGACCGCCGAGGCAGAGTGCCAGCGGGCTCGGGAGCTCGACCGTCCGACCTTGCCCACCACCCTGGGTCGCGAACGAAGCATCAATCCCTTCCTGCGCTGCGAGTCGGCCGGCGTACGCCGAGCCGCGGCGGCGCATGGCGACACCGACGGCAACCTTGCGACCTTCACCACACTACGCGCGTGGAAGGATACCTTCTGAACACGCCATTGCCGAATGACACCATGCCTGCCCATGGCGGCAGGATTATGCACGACCAGGAGAAGACCTCTCGATGACTTACCACACGACACGTCGACGGATCCTGGGGTTAACCAGCTGTCTCGCGCTGATGGGTTCGCTGATGGCCGCCACTGGTAACAGCCAGGCCTCAACGACGCACCAGCGCGATTTCACGGACGATTCGACCAGCCACACGGCCCAACCCACCGCGCTTCCCTCGAACCAGACGTTCTGGGATGCCCTGGCGCTGGAACCCAAACCCACGGACGCCTGGTCGCGCCTCGCCGAGGCCTTCCATTGGCAGGACGACGTCGATCAGGCACGAGTCCAGCAGTGGATCGACCACTACCGCCAGAGCCCTCACAACATCACCGAGATCACCGAGCGCGCCAGGCCCTGGCTCGCCTGGATTACCGAGCGAGTGGAGGAGCGTGGTCTGCCTGGCGAGATCGCCCTGATTCCCTTCATCGAGAGCTCCTTCGATCCCACTGCTCGCAGCCACCGCGGGGCTGCCGGTCTCTGGCAGTTCATGCCCGGCACCGGTAATGCCCTGGGGCTGCGCCGCGGTGGCGGCTACGATGGCCGCCTGGATGTCGCGCGCTCCACCCATGCCGCCCTCGATTACATCGAGATGCAGGCTGAGCAGTGGTACGAGGGTGACATCGAGCTCTCCCTGGCGGCCTATAATGCCGGCGCCGGTACCGTGAACAATGCCCGCAGCGCCGCGCGCTCCCGCGGGCAGGTGGGTAGCTATTGGGACCTAAAGCTGCCACGGGAGACCATGGCCTACGTCCCAAAATTGATCGCCATCTCGGCAATCGTCGCTGAACCGGAACGCTACGACGTCGAACTGCCCAACATCGAGGCCGCACCGGCCGTCGCCGAGGTCCCGGTGACTCGGCCGATGGACCTCGGCGAGACAGCACGCCTGGCGGGCGTCTCCCACGCGGCCCTGGCCGATCTCAATCCCGGCCTGCTGGGCAGCAATGCTGATCCCCGCCATGTAAAGCGACTGCTGGTGCCTGCCGACAGTGCCGAGCGGCTGGTGGCCCGGCTCAACGGCGACGCAAGCGGTCGCACGGCCACTGCTGACGGCGATGACGTCTATGTGGTCCGCCGCGGGGACAGTCTCTCGGCCATCGCATCCCGTCATGCCGTGACCCCGGCCGACCTGGCTCGCTGGAACGGCATCGAGCGGCCCAACGCTTTACAACCGGGGCAACAGCTGACACTTTCCGGTAGTTGATGTCCGGGGCCACGGCCCCGCCTGCTGCGAGGAATCTGATCGATGCGATACGCTGCCCCTGGCCTGGGCCTGCTGCTGGGTACATTGCTCAGTGGGCATGTCATGGCGGCCGACCCGGCCGATGTGCCGACTGTGCATGGCCTGGCTCTGTATGGTGACCCTCGCCTGCCGACAGACTTTCTGCATTTTCCGCATGCCGATCCCGAGGCCCCCGAGGGTGGCAGCCTGGTGCGTTCGGCCATCGGCAGCTTCGACTCCACCAACCCCTTCATCATCCGTGGCACCCCGGCCACCGGCTTGACCGAGATCTACGACACTCTGCTGACCCAGAACCCTGACGAGCCCTTCTCGATGTATGGCCTGCTCGCCAAAGGCGTGCGGTTGGATCCGGATCGGCAATGGATCGAATTCGACCTGCACCCCAAGGCACGCTTCCATGACGGCGAACCGGTCACCGCCGAGGATGTGGTGTTCAGCTTCGAGACCCTGACCGAGCAGGGCCAACCCTTCTATGGCGCCTACTATGCCGACGTCGCGGGCATCCGAGCCGTGGACGAGGATACCGTCCATTTCGACCTCGCCGACAGCGATTCGCGTGAGCTACCGCTGATCATCGGCCAGTTGCCGATCCTGCCGGCCCATTTCTGGGAGGGTCGTGACTTCGAGGCCACCACTCGCGATGCCCTGCTGGGCTCCGGCCCCTACCGCATCGGCACGGTGGAACCGGGACGGCGCATCGTCTATGAGCGCGTTGGCGACTACTGGGGACGCGACCTCCCGGTGAACCGGGGCCGTCACAACATCGACCGTCTGGTCTACGATTACTATCGTGACCAGACGGTGGCCCTCGAGGCCTTCAAGGCCGGCAACCTCGACATGCGGATCGAGACCAGTGCCCGAAACTGGGCCACCGCCTATGACTTCCCGGCCATGGAGGAGGGGTTCGTCAAGCGGCTCGAGGTACCCGACGGCCAGCCCGCCGGCATGCAGGCCTACGTGATGAACCTGCGGCGCGAAAAGTTCCAGGACGTGCGGGTCCGCGAGGCCCTCAACTTGGCCTTCGATTTCGAGTGGCTCAACCGCAACCTTTTTTACGGCGCGTACCAGCGTACCGAAAGCTATTTCGCCAACTCCGAGATGGCCGCCGAAGGCCTTCCGAGCGAGGCCGAGCTGGCCCTGCTCGAGCCGCACCGCGAGGGGCTTCCTGCACGGGTCTTCGACGAACCCTTGCCCATCGAGCAACCCGAAAAGATGCGACCCCGGTTGGCCAAGGCGCTGGAGTTACTCAACGAAGCCGGCTATGTGGTGCGCGACGGTGTCATGACCCACCTCGACTCCGGTGACCCGTTGACCCTGGAGGTACTGCTCTTCGACACCCAGTTCGAACGAGTCGTGCAGCCGCTGCTGCAGAACCTGGCCAAGATCGGCATCGAGGGCGATATCCGCATCGTCGACGTCAACCAGTACCTCAACCGACTGCGCCAATTCGACTTCGATATCATCGTCGGCAGCTTTCCCCAGTCGGCCAACCCCGGCAACGAACAGCGCGACTTCTGGACCAGCGAGTACGCCGAGGTCCCCCAGAGCCGCAACCTGATCGGGCTCAGCGATCCGGTGATCGACGAGCTGGTCGACACCCTGATCGCCGCCGACTCCCGTGAGGCACTGGACACGGCTGCCAGGGCACTGGACCGGGTGCTTCGCTGGGGCTTCTACGTCATTCCCCAGTGGCATCTGGGTCAGACGCGTATTGCCCTGTGGGACAAGTTCGGCTGGCAGGAACCCTTCCCCGAGTACAATCTGGACCTGGCCGCCTGGTGGGTGGACCCCGAGCGCGGCGCCGAGATCGAGGAGCGCCAGCGCAACCGCTGAGGGAGCATTACCGTCAACCCGGCCCGCCGTTTGCCATCATCCGTGGAGTAAGGATACGCCGTGGCCCGCTACGTACTGCGCCGCCTGCTGCTGATGATCCCCACCCTACTGGGGATCATGCTGCTCAACTTCATCATCGTCCAGGCTGCCCCGGGGGGGCCCATCGACCAGGTGCTGGCCCGCTTCCAGGGGCTCTCGAGCCAGGCCAGCACCCGCATGGAAGGGGGCGGTGGTGACGTCGCGTCGGGCAGCGAATCGCGAGGCGCCCGGGGTATTCCTCCCGCCTTCATCGAGAAGCTCGAGACGCAGTTCGGGTTCGACGAGCCCGCCCATGAGCGCTTCCTCGGCATGATCGTCGACTACGCCACCTTCGATTTCGGCGAGAGCTTCTTCCGCGATGAGCAGGTCACCACCCTGATGCTCGAGCGCCTGCCCGTGTCGATTTCGCTGGGGCTCTGGACCACGCTGGTGGTCTATCTGGTCTCGATCCCGCTGGGCATTCGCAAGGCACTCCATCACGGTTCACGCTTCGATGTCTGGAGCTCGGGACTGGTGATCATCGGCTACGCCATTCCCGGCTTCCTGTTCGCCATCCTGCTCATCGTGCTGTTCGCCGGCGGCAGCTATTGGGACCTGTTCCCGCTGCGCGGCCTCACCTCGCCGGACTTCGACGAGCTCTCCGCCTGGGGCAAGGTCAAGGATTACCTCTGGCACATCACCCTGCCGGTGATCGCCTCGGCGATCGGCAGCTTCGCGACCCTGACCATGCTGACCAAGAACAGCTTCCTCGACGAGGTCCACAAGCAGTATGTGCTCACCGCCCGCGCCAAGGGGGCCAGCGACCGACGGGTGCTGTACGGCCATGTGTTCCGCAACGCCATGCTGATCATCATCGCCGGGCTGCCGGCCGCCCTGATCGGCATCTTCTTCACCGGGTCGCTGCTGATCGAGGTAATCTTCTCGCTCAACGGCCTGGGCCTGTTGGGCTTCGAGGCGGTGATGCAGCGCGACTACCCGGTGATCTTCGGCACCCTGTACCTCTACACCTTGATCGGGCTAATCCTGAAGCTGATCTCCGACCTGACCTATGTGTGGGTGGACCCGCGCATCGACTTCGAGTCACGGGAGTCCTGAACCGATGTCACTGCTCTCGCGCGAGCTCTCCCCCATCACGCGTCGCCGCCTGGCGGTCTTCCGCGACAACCGCCGCGCGAGAGTCTCGCTGTGGATCTTCGCGGCCCTCTTCGTGGTAAGCCTGGTGGCCGAGCTGATCGCCAATGATCGGCCCATCGTGATGCAGTACGAGGGAAAGTGGTATGTACCGGTGATGGTCGACTACCCCGACACCGAGTTCGGAGGCTTCCTGCCCAGCCCCGCCGACTACCGCGACCCCTTCGTGCACGACGAGATCACGGCCAATGGCTGGATGCTCTGGCCGCCGATCCCCTTCTCCTACGAGACCCTGGACATGCAACTGGACCATCCGGCCCCGTCACCCCCCACGACCCGCCACTGGCTGGGCACCGACGACCAGGGCCGCGACGTTCTGGCCAGAGTGATCTACGGCTTTCGGCTTTCGGTGATCTTCGCGTTGGTGCTCACCGCGGGATCGCTGGTACTAGGTGTACTGGCTGGCGGCATCCAGGGCTACTTCGGCGGCAAGGTGGACCTGATCGGCCAGCGTTTCACCGAGATCTGGTCAGGGCTACCGATGTTGTTCCTGCTGATCATCCTGGCGAGCCTGGTGGAACCCAATTTCTGGTGGTTGTTGGGCATCATGCTGCTGTTCTCCTGGCTGGGCCTGGTCGACGTGGTACGTGCCGAGTTCTTGCGCGCGCGAAACCTGGAATACGTGCGTGCCGCTCGGGCCATGGGCCTACCCTCGTGGCTGATCATGTGGCGCCACGTGCTGCCCAATGCCATGGTGGCGACCCTGACCTTCATTCCCTTCCTGTTCACCGGGGCCATCACCACCCTCACCGCCCTGGACTTTCTGGGCTTCGGCTTGCCCCCAGGGTCTCCGTCGCTGGGGGAACTGGTCGCCCAGGGCAAGAACAACCTTCAGGCCCCATGGCTGGGGATCACTGCCTTCATCACCCTCTCGGTGATGCTCTCGCTGCTGGTGTTTATCGGCGAGGGGCTGCGCGATGCCTTCGACCCACGCCATATCCAGCATGCCGCCAGCCCGTCCCCGGCAACGAACGAATCCCGGAGGAGCGGGCCCGATGCGTGAGCCTGGCACCACCCCCCTGCTGCAGCTACACGACCTGACCATCGCCTTCGACGAGGTCACCGTGGTCGAGCGGCTGTCGCTCACCGTCAACCGTGGCGAGACGCTGGCGTTGGTCGGCGAATCCGGCTCCGGCAAGTCGGTCTCGGCACTCGGCGCCATGAACCTGCTGCCCCCCAATGCCCGGGTGAAAGGCAGACGTCGACTGGGCGAAACCGACCTCACCACCCTGAATGATCGGGGGTGGCGAGGACTGCGTGGCGGCCGGGTCGGCTTCGTCTTCCAGGAACCCATGACCTCGCTCAATCCGCTTCACCCCATCGGCAAGCAGATCGGCGAGACCCTGCGCCTGCACCAGGGGCTCAGCGGCAAGGCCGCCCGGGCGCGCACCCGGGAACTGCTGGAGCAGGTGCGACTGCCGCGTGCCGAAGAACTGCTGGATGCCTGGCCGCACCAGATCTCCGGCGGCCAGCGCCAGCGGGTCATGATCGCCATGGCCATTGCCAATGGACCGGAGCTGCTGATCGCCGACGAACCTACCACCGCGTTGGATGTCACCGTGCAGCAGGAGATCCTCATCCTGCTCGCTGAACTGCGCGATATGCACGGCATGGGCATGCTCTTCATCACCCACGACCTCAATCTGGTGCGTCGCCACGCCGACCGCATCTGCGTGCTGAATGGCGGCCGCGAACAGGAAACCGGCCCGGTGACCGAAGTCTTCAATCATCCCCGCAGTGACTACACGCGACTATTGCTGGAGGCCGAACCCACTGGCCGCCCAACCCCCGCCACACAAGTCGCTCCGCTGCTGAACGCCCGAAGGATCGGCGTCAGCTTCCCGCGCCCGACTCGACTGTTTGCTCGCCGCCCGCCCCCGTTCGAAGCCGTCAAGCCGCTGGATCTCCACGTCGCGCCCGGCGAGACCCTGGGGATCGTCGGTGAATCTGGTTCCGGCAAGACCACCCTGGCGCTTGCGCTGCTGCGCCTGGGTCAGGGCAGCGGCGAGATCGAGTTCGACGGTATCCGCCTCGACCAGTTGACCGGCAACACCCTGCGTCGCCAGCGCAGCAACCTGCAAGTGGTGTTCCAGGATCCCTATGGCTCGCTCTCGCCGCGCCTGCCGGTCTTCGATATCGTCAGCGAAGGACTACGCTTCCATCATCCGGAGCTCACTAAAGCCGACGTCGACCGTCGCGTGCGTGCCACTCTGCGGGAGGTGGGTCTGCCCGAGGAGTGCGCTTCCCGCTACCCTCACGAGTTTTCCGGCGGCCAGCGCCAACGCATCGCCGTGGCCCGCGCCATCATCCTCGAGCCCCGACTGGTGGTCCTCGACGAGCCAACTTCGGCCCTGGACCGCAGCGTACAGAAGCAGCTCGTCGAACTGCTGCGCGACCTTCAGGCCCGGCGGCATCTCAGCTATCTGTTTATCAGCCACGACCTGGCTGTGGTTCGGGCCATGGCCCATCGAGTGCTGGTGCTCAAGGACGGCGAGGTGATGGAAGAGGGTGACTGCCTGCAGGTCCTGGAGAATCCCGCCAGCGACTATACTCGAGCCCTGGTAGCGGCCGCCGGGCTTTCGCCACGCGAATGAGCAAGTCACGTCACCTTGGTTGTTGTTTACTGATACGAGCCTGATATTGGTAGTCAAAAGCAAGATAACGGTATAAAAACAGACTCCTGACATCCAAGGTGCCGCGTGACATTTCTGGGCGCGTTGACAAGGTAAGCATCCGCCAGTGGTTACGCTGGGTTACACTGACCGCCTGTTAAAAGGCTTCAGGACGCCATGCGCACACTCCTTCCTTCCCTGCTTGGAATACTGTTCCTGGCATTCTTGATGGCGTTACCCGCCAGTGCCGACTCTGCCCCGCTGTCACTCGATGAGGGCTGGGAATATCGTTGGGGAGACTCCCCCTTCCAAGACGACGGCACCCCGGCGTGGGTCAATGATCCACCAGCACAGGGCGAGTGGCAGCCGATCGCCTTCCCCTCCAACCCGCCTGTCCGCGGTGGCAGCAAGCATGCCTGGTTCCGCATCACCCTCCCCGAGGGAGAATGGCGCGACCCGGTGCTCTACATCTACAGCGTCGACCTGATCACCCAGGCCTGGCTGGAGGACGAACTGATCTACCAGCACGGGCATTTCGATGATCGCGGGGAAGGACGATTCGCGGGCTGGCCCTGGCACATGATCAGCCTGCCCGAAGCCTTTGCGGGCAAGACGCTCTACTTCCGCGTCTTCTCCGACTACACCGACATCGGCCTATGGGGCGAGGTCAAGCTGATGGAGCGCCTCGATCTGCTGCGCTACATCCTCGAGCGTTCGGCCGCTGATCTGATCGTCAGCGCCTTCCTGCTACTGCTGGCCCTGCTCGCCTCCATATTCGCCCTTGTACAGGGCAACCGGCGAAGTTTCTTCGGTATCGGACTGTTCTCTCTGGCTTCAGGCATCATGCTGCTGGCCGAGACTCAGGCCAGTCAGCTGCTTCTGGATATCCCCCTGCTGTGGGATTACCTGGCAGCCGTCGGCTACTATACCTTGCCGGTGGCCATGGGACTGATGCTGGAACACTGGTTCGCCGCCCAACGTCCGATACTGCTGCGCCGCATCTGGCAACTGCACCTAGGCTACCTGGTGTTGGCGCCGGGACTGGCACTGGCCGGGATCATCGACCTCTCCAGCACCTTCCCCACCTTCGATGCCCTGCTGCTGGTCACTCTGCTGGTGATGTTCACCACCATCGTCGTGCGCCTAGACGCTCTCAACGCCGAGCAGAAGTTGATCATCACCAGCTACGGGCTCTTCGCCCTTCTGTTGCTGGTCGACATGGCCGTGGCCCACGGCCTGCTGCCCTGGCGCCGGGTTCCCGTGAGTGGTGGCGCATTGGGTTTCGCGCTGGCCATCGTGATGATCTCGCTCTGGCACTACCGGCATATCCAGCGCGAACTGCACCGACTCAACCTTTCCCTCGAAAAGCAGGTCGCCGAGCGCACAGGGGAACTGGAGCACATGGTCGAGACATTGCAGGCCTATTCCTACCAGGATGCCCTGACCGGGCTGCACAATCGTCGCTACTTCGATGAGCTTCTCGAGCACGAGGCGGCGGTCGCGCGTCGTCAGGGCACGTCGTTGACCCTGGCGATGATCGATATCGACCACTTCAAGCAGTTCAATGACCGCGAGGGACACGAGGCGGGGGATACGGTGCTGGTGGGCGTGGGGCGTGTGCTGAGCCATCACTTCCGCGACGCCGACGTGGTCTGCCGGATGGGCGGCGAGGAGTTCGTCATCATCATGCCCGGGGCAACATCAGCCAGCGCCGAGGCCCGCCTCGCCGAGCTGCTGGAGATCCTGAGCCGAACGCATTTCCGTCACCGGAACCGGGAGCTTGGGCCCCTAACGATCTCCTGCGGCATTGCCACCTACCCCGAGCATGCCGGCGACCCCCTGACGTTGATCGGGCTCGCCGACAAGGCGCTATATTCGGCCAAACATCGCGGGCGGGCGAGAATCGAGATCTATGCATGAAGGCACCTCGCCCGACGCCAGAGGGTCTCAAAGGCTCACCGGGGCGAACCTGGACTCAGAACAGCGCCACTTCGTCCTCGCTGAGCTCTCGCCACTCACCGGGCGCCAGCTCGCCGAGGGACAGCGGACCGATCGACTCACGGTGCAAGGCCACCACCTGGTGACCGATGGCCGCGAACATCCGCTTGACCTGATGGTACTTGCCTTCAAAGAGCGTCAGCTCGGCAACGCACGGCGAGCGCATGGCCAGGTCCGCGGGACGCGTCAGCTTCTCTTCGCCGTCGAGCAACAGGCCCTCAGCGAAACGGGCCACGGCGTCATCCAGCGCCGCGCCGTCCAACGGCTCGTCGAGCATGACCCGATAGACCTTGCCACAGCGCCGCTTCGGCGACGTGACGCGGTGCGACCACTGGCCGTCGTCGGTCAGTAACACCAGCCCGGTGGTGTCGACGTCGAGTCGGCCGACCGTCTGCAGGCGCTCCACATGGGGCAAGTCGACCAGTTCGCGAACCAACGGGTAGAGGCCACGACGGGCACTACATTCGACGCCCTCGGGCTTGTGGAGCATCACGTAGCGCAGGCCGACCAAGGCCAGGTGCTCGCCGTTCCAGACGACACGGCTCTGGTCGTCGACCTGAGTGGCAGGATTCTTGACCACCCTTCCCTCCACCAGAACCTCCTCACGGTGCAAGGCCTTCTTGGCCAGGCTTCGTGTGAGATCGGTGGTCTCGCAAAGGAAACGGTCCAGACGCATCAGTAGCCGACCCCGTCGGCGAGGCCGAAGTGGTCGGCATCGCGCCAGGCAGGAAACTTCTCTCGGAAGCTGCGCAGCTCCTCGAGTGAGAGACTGCCGGTCTTCAGGAAGGGGATATCACGGGGCTCGTCGAGCAGCGCCTCGCCCTTGGCATCGACCAGCATCGAATCCCCGGCATAGCTCATCCCCTTGGCATCCTCGCCGACCCGGTTGACGCCGATCACCGGGCAGAGGTTCTCGATGGCCCGGGCCTGCAGCAGCACTCGCCAGGGATGGCGCCGGGGTGCCGGCCAGTTGGCCACGCACAGCAGGGCGTCATACTCGAAGTGCTCGTCGGGGCCGGGCTGCTGGCGCAGCCAGACGGGAAAGCGCAGATCGTAGCAGACGCTGAGCAGGATCCGGAAACCCTTGAGCTCGACGATCACCCGTTCGTGCCCCATGGCGTAGCGTTCGTGCTCTCCGGCCATGCGGAACAGGTGGCGCTTGTCGTAGGTGACCAGGCTGCCATCCGGGCGCGCCCAGACCAGGCGATTGAAGTAGTCGCCGTTGTCCATCACGGCAACACTGCCTGTCACCACACAACCCCGGCGAGTCGCCTGGCCCTGCAGCCAGGCCACGGTGCGACTCTCGGCCATGGGCTCGGCCATCTCCCGGGAGTTCATGGTGAAGCCGGTGGCGAACATCTCCGGCAGCACGATCAGATCGGTGTCATTGCCGTCCAGATCGCCAAGGGTTTCCTCGAGCATCCGGCAGTTGGCGTCGGGGTCTTCCCAGCGCAGGTCACACTGCACCAGGGTGGTTCTCAATTCGCTCATCCTGGGACTCCCGTTCAGATAACATGCTCGAACACAGCCTACCCCAGGAGCCCCGCCGCCGTCAGCCGATGCTCACAGGCCATGGCAAGCAAACCTGTAGCCTGCTAGGTTAGCTCCTTTTTATTGCGAGGCTCGCATGTCCGCCATCCCCGTCTCCCTGCCCGACCGCGAAGCCGCCAAGGGCGTTGCCTTCGGCCTGACCGCCTATATCACATGGGGTTGCTTCCCGCTGTTCTTCGCCCTCTTCCAGGGCGTGCCCGCCTTTGAGATATTACTTCACCGGGTAATCTGGTCCTGCCTCTTCCTGGCCGGGCTGGTCACTTTGCTCGGCCGCTGGTCACCCATCCGCCGAGCCATTGCCGAGCCGAAGCGCCTCGGCCGAGTGCTGGGTTGCGCTCTGCTCATCGCCGTGAACTGGGGGCTCTACATCTATTCGGTGGAAACTCACCATGTGCTGCAGGCGAGCCTGGGCTACTTCATGACCCCACTGGTCAACGTGGGGCTGGGCATGCTGGTACTGCGAGAGCGCATGGCGCGCCTGCAGGGTGTAGCGGTGGGACTGGCCGGACTGGCTATCGCGATCCAGCTCGTGCTGCTGGGCGAGTTGCCCTGGATCAGCCTGGTCCTGGCCTTCTCCTTCGGTACCTACGGCCTGCTGCGCAAACAGGTGCCACTGGACGGCCTCTCGGGGCTCTTCGTCGAGACCCTGCTGCTGCTGCCCCTGGCCCTGATGGCGCTTGGGTGGCTAAGCCAGGCCGAGCTCTCCCACTTCTTCGACAATGGCCGCACTACCGCGCTGCTGGTGGCCAGCGGGGTGATTACTGCCCTGCCCCTGCTGGCGTTCGCCGGGGCCGCGCGCCGCCTTCGCCTGGCGACGCTCGGCTTCCTGATGTACCTCAACCCGACCATCCAGTTCGTCATCGCCCTGCTGGTTTTCCATGAGCCCCTGGCACCGGTGCAACTCACCACCTTCCTGCTGATCTGGATCGGGCTGGCCCTCTACTCCTGGTCAGCCTGGCGGTCACGCCCACGGGCGGCGAGAACCTCGGCCACCTCATCGCGTTGACCTGCCTCCGATCCCGCTGGTGAGCCGAGACAGGATCAGGCCTGGCTGGCGGCCAGGGCCTGCTCCAGATCCGTGAGGATGTCATCAACATGCTCGATGCCGATGGAGAGGCGCACCATGTCCGGTTTCACGCCAGCCGCCTCGAGCTCCTCGTCATTGAGCTGACGGTGGGTGGTGGACGCCGGGATCGACGAGCAGGTCTTGGCATCCCCGATGTTGACCAGGCGCAGGATCATGCCCAGGGCGTCGTAGAAGCGCGCCCCGGCCTCACGTCCGCCCTGGAGGCCGAAACTGAGGATGCCCGAGGCGTGTCCGTTCATGTACTTCTGCGCCAGAGCGTAATCCTTGTGGCTCTCGAGGCCGGCGTACTGCACCCAGGTCACCGACGGGTGCTCTTCGAGATACTTGGCCACCTTCAGGGTGTTGTCGCAGACGCGCTCGATGCGCAGCGACAGGGTCTCGAGGCCCTGCAACAGGTTCCAAGCCGCCTGGGCGGAGAGTGCCGCTCCCATGTTGCGCAGCGGCACCACCCGCGCACGGCCGATGAAGGCGGCCTCGCCCAGGTCACGGGTATAGCAGACACCATGGTAGGAGACGTCCGGTTCGTTGAGCAGCGGAAAGCGGTCGGGGTACTCGGCCCAGGGGAATCGGCCAGAGTCGACGATCACGCCACCCACGGTGGTGCCGTGGCCGCCGATATACTTGGTAGCCGAGTGGATGACGATGTCGGCACCGTGCTCGATGGGCCGCCACAGGAAAGGGGTCGGCACGGTATTGTCGACGATCACCGGTACGCCGTGGCGATGCGCGGCCTCGGCCAGGGCAGCCATGTCCACCACGCTGCCCGAGGGGTTGCCGACACTCTCGCAGAATACCGCCTTGGTGCGGGCATCAATCAACGGCTCGAGGCCGGCGATGTCATCCTTGTCGGCGAAGCGTACCTCGATGCCCTGGCGCGGCAGCGTATGGGCGAAGAGGTTATAGGTGCCGCCGTAGAGCTCGCTGATGGAGACGATGTTGTCGCCCGCCTCAGCGATGGTCTGGATGGCATAGGTGATGGCCGCCATGCCCGAGGCCACTGCCAATCCGGCGATGCCGCCCTCGAGGGCCGCCACGCGCTGCTCGAGCACCGCACAGGTGGGGTTCATGATCCGCGAATAGATATTGCCCTCGACCTTCAGGTCGAAGAGGTCCGCCGCATGCTGGGCGTTGTCGAACGAGAACGAGGTGGTCTGGTGGATGGGTACCGCCACGGCGTGCTGGTCATCCGGGGCATAGCCGTGGTGCAGGGCGAGGGTCTCGAGCTTCATGGCGTGTCCTTCTGGGGTGTCGTGGGATATCCACTATTTTACCCGATGCTAACGAACCCTGAACGCGGGGACCAATATCGTTTAGTCTGGTAGCCATGCCTCGGGGTCGCTCCCGTCGCCCCTGCCAACGACATGGCGAACAAGGATGCTCAAGCGCTACCTGCCGATCATCACCTGGCTACCTCACTACACCCGCCGACTGGCCGGGGCCGACCTGCTGGCCGGCGTGATCGTCACCGTGATGGTGATTCCCCAGTCACTGGCCTATGCGATCCTCGCCGGTCTGCCGGCGGTGGTCGGTCTCTATGCCAGCATCCTGCCCCTGCTGCTCTATACCCTACTCGGTACCAGCAGCACCCTGGCAGTGGGCCCCGTGGCCATCATCGCCCTGATGACCGGTGCGGCCTTGAGCAACGTGGCCGCACCGGGATCGCCGGAATACCTCGAGGCAGCCTTGGTACTCTCACTGCTCTCCGGCGCCATCCTGACGCTGATGGGCCTACTGCGAATGGGCTTTTTCGTCAATTTCCTGAGTCACCCCGTGATCGCAGGCTTCCTGTCCGCCTCGGGTATCCTGATCGCCGCCAGTCAGGCTGCCCACCTGCTGGGCATCGAGGCCAGCGGCCACACCGTGATGGCGCTCGGCCTGAGTCTGGTGGAAAACCTGGCCGAGAGCCACTGGCCGACGGTTGCCATCGGCGCCGGCAGCCTCGTTTTCCTGATCGCGGTGCGCAAGGCAGGCAAGCAGGCGCTGATGGCGTTGCATCTTCCACCGGCCCTGGCGGATCTGCTGGCCCGCGCTGGCCCGGTCGCGGCCGTGGTGGTTACCACGCTGGTGACCTGGCAGTTCGGGCTGGCCGAGCAGGGTGTGGCCGTGGTTGGAGAGATCCCTCGCGGACTGCCGCCCCTCACGCTGCCGGGTTTCGATGCCTCGCTGTGGAGCACCCTGCTGATGCCGGCCTTCTTGATCAGCATGGTAGGCTTCGTGGAATCGGTCTCCATGGGCCAGATGCTGGCGGCCAAGCGGCGCCAGCGAATCTCCCCCAACCAGGAGATGATCGGGCTCGGCGGCGCCAACCTGGCCGCCGCTTTCACTGCCGGCATGCCAGTGACCGGAGGGCTATCGCGAACGGTGATCAACTTCGAGTCGGGTGCCCAGACCCCGATGGCGGGACTCTTCGCCGCCATCGGCATCGGCCTGGTGACCCTGGCCCTCACCCCCTGGCTCTACCATCTTCCCATCGCCACCCTGGCCGCCACCATCAGCGTGGCCGTCCTGACCCTGGTGGATACCGCTACCATCCGTCAGACGTGGCGATACTCGCGCAGCGACTTCTCGGCCCTGGCGATTACCATTCTGCTGACCCTGCTGGAAGGCGTCGAGGCCGGCATTATCTCGGGTGTCCTGCTATCCATCGCCCTGTTTCTCTACCGCACCAGCCGTCCACACAGCGTGCTGGTAGGCCGCATCGACGGTACCGAGCACTTCCGCAACGTCAAACGCCACGAGACCGAGACCGTCAGCCACCTGGCCATGCTACGCATCGACATGAGCCTCTATTTCGCCAATGCCCGCTATCTCGAGGACACCGTATATACCCTGGTGGCCAGCCGGCCCGAACTCGAGCATGTGGTGCTGATCTGCTCGGCCGTCAACCTGATCGATGCCTCGGCGCTGGGGAGCCTGGATGCCATCAACGCCCGCCTCAAGGACTCCGGGGTTACCCTCCACCTGGCCGAAGTCAAGGGGCCGGTGATGGACCGCCTCAAGCACAGCGACTTCCTAGACGACCTCTCGGGAAGGGTCTTTCTCAGCACCTATGCGGCCTGGCAGGAGCTCAAGCGTCCGCCTGACACGGATTGAAGGCCAGCCTGTCAGCCGACCTCCACCTGTTCCGTCACCTTGTCGACGATGTAGCGCCCGATAGGCAGGGCCGAGGTGGCCGCCGGTGAGGGTGCATTGCAGACGTTGACGGTACGCCGCGTGTTGACGAACAGGAAGTCGTCGATCAGCCGGCCGTCGCGGGAGACAGCCTGGGCGCGCACTCCGGCGGGACAGGGCTGAAGATCGTCGAGCGTCAGCTCCGGACAGTATCGGCGCACCAGCGCCAGGTAACGGCGACGAGAGAAGGAGTTGCGCAGCTCCTCCAGCCCCGGCTGCACGTTACGGGACAGCATCCGCCACACCCCGGGATGGGTGAACAGCCGCGCCATGTCCGGCAGCGAGACATCCGACTTGCGATACCCCTCACGTGCCAGTGCCAGCACGGCATTGGGGCCAAGGGTGATGCCGCCGTCGATCATCGGCGTCAGATGCAGGCCGAGGAAGGGCATGGCCGGATCAGGAATGGGGTAGATCAGGTGATCGACGATTCCGTTACGCCCCTCGGGCAGGCGGAAATACTCGCCGCGGAAGGGACAGATGATGAAGCCGGGATCACGTCCCAGCATCCTCACGATGCGGTCGGCCATCAGCCCCGCACAGGAGATCAGGTAGCGGGTCGAGAACTCGTCGCTGCGGGTCCTGACCACCACCTCGCCGGGGCGCTCGTCGATCCCGGTGACCTCCTGGTCGAAACGAAGCTGTCCACCGCGTTGCTCGAACGCCTCGGCCATGGCACGGGTTACCCGGGAATAGTCGACGATACCGCTGGAGGGCACGAAGAGGGCCCCGACGCCGGTAATTGCCGGCTCACGTTCGCGCAGTGCCTCGGCGGATAGCCACTCACGCTCGAGGCCGTTGGCACCGGTTCGCTCCCAGAGTCCCTGCATGCGTTCAAGCTCAAGGTCATTGGTGGCCACCAGCAGCTTGCCGCAGATACGGGTCTCGATGCCGTGGGTCTCGCAGAACGCCTGGGTGGCCCGGTTGCCTTCGCGGCAGAAGCGCGCCTTGAGGCTGCCGGGCGCGTAGTAGACGCCGGCATGAATGACACCGCTGTTGCGACCACTCTGATGGTGGGCCGAGCCTGACTCCTTCTCCAGCAGCAGGATGCGCCGGTCGGGAAAGGTCTCACTCAGCTGCATGGCGGTAGACATGCCGAGGATACCCCCGCCGATGATGATGAAGTCGTACACGGCTCACCTCACAATGACAGGCTTGTGACCGGAGAATATCCATGATCTCGGCCCGTTTCCATTTTTCGATGCGACACGGCACGATTCACCACAGTGGCGATGATTGGGTATGATAGCTGCCACATTCGGAACGACAGCGCGCCATGGACACCTCCTCGAAACAGAACCTCGGTGTCAGTGCCTACCACTGGCTGAAACGCGACATCATCCGCGGCGTCTTCATGCCCGGCGAGAAGCTGCTGATGAGCGGTCTCAAGGAGCGTTACGGGCTTGGCATCGGTCCCTTGCGCGAGGCACTCTCGCAGTTGGTGGCCGAGAGCCTGGTGGTGGCCATCAGCCAGCGTGGCTATCGGGTTGCGCCCATGTCGCTTTCGGAACTCGCCGACCTCTATGACGCCCGGGCCCAGCTCGAGGGGCTTACCCTGGAGCTCGCCATCCAGCGCGGGGGCGATGATTGGGAGGCCGACATTCTGGCCAAGGCCCATACGCTGGCCAAGGTGACCGAAGTCAACAGCTCCGAGGAACTGCTCGACGTCTGGGATACCCGCCACAAGGCCTTCCATACAGCCATCGCCGCTGGCTGCAACTCCCCCCACCTGCTGAAGGTTCGTGAAAGCCTGTTCGACCAGGTGGAGCGCTACCGCCATCTCTGGCTGCGCGAGACGGTCTTCTCTGCCGAAGCCCTGGAACGCAAGCGGCGTGAACATGCTGCCCTGGTGGAGGTTATCCTCTCTCGCGATGCCCAGCGTGCCGCCGAGATGATGCGCGAGCACCTGATGACGCCGGTCCCCATCATCACCGAGGCCATGCGTCATCGGGGACTGGCCTGAACAGGACCCACTGCCATACAAGCATCAAGACATTGTCACGATGCTGTCACCCGGGCGCGCCAGACTCGAGAGCATGACAGGAACGCACCGGCATTTTATGGTGTCGATATAATAAGGCCGCCCGGGACCGGGCTTTATGGAGACGACGATATGCCCCACCTGTTGAAATTTCCTCGCGACCTGGAAGCCCGCCTGGAGCGTGCCAGCCACCACACCGGTATCACCAAGGCCGAGCTGATCGAGCGCCTTGTACAGGCCGGCCTGGCCGACCTGGAGACCCAATTATTCCTCGAAGATGCCGCGGCCCCCCGCGTCGATCGCAGCATCGATCAACTGCTACGCGAAAGCGGCCTGGGCATCTGATACGAGGTTATCGGGTGAGAGGGCATCAGGCGAATCCGGCGCGGAAGCCTCGGTAGGCTGCCAGGGCCTGTTCGGTCGATACCGCCTTCAGCCGTACCTCCTGTCCCGGCAGGCATTGAGCCAGCCGTGAGCAGGCCAGCGGCGTCAGCGCCCCGAGTCGCGGATAGCCGCCGATGGTCTGGCGATCATTGAGCAGGGCAATGGGTTGGCCGTCGGGCGGCACCTGCACCGCTCCCAGGCCGATCCCCTCGGAAATCATGCTGTTCATCCGACAATGGAGCCGCGGACCGGTCAGGCGTACCCCCATGCGATCGGCACGATCATCCACGTGCCAGGGCGCATTGAATGCCTGGAAGAGGCTCACCCCGCTGAATTCGCCGATCTGGGCACCTGGCAGCAGCGCCAGGTCGACCGACTGGCAATAGTCATACTGTTCCTCCCGGGGAGCCTCGTTTCCGGTGGAAGCTTTGCGTGGCGTTACTTTCAGGCAATCGCCCTTGGCCAGTCGGTGCCCCTGGCCATCATGACCGCCCAGTCCCTCGCGTGCCACACAGGCCACGCTGCCAAGCACCGGCTCGGCCGAGAAGCCACCGGCCACCGCCAGATAGGCCCTCAAGCCATTTACCGGCGCATCGAAGGCGATTCGCTGGCCGACCTTCACCGACAGCGATTGCCAGCCGGCCAGCGGCTCGTCATCCAGGGTCATGGACAGATCCGCCCCTGCCACGGCAAGCACCAGGTCGCATTCGGCTACCAGCTCGAGCCCGCCGAAGGTCACCTCCAGTGCCGGGGTTCCCCAGGCATTACCCGCCAGGTGGTTGGCCCAGGCCCAGCCGTGCAGGTCCAGCGGACCACCCTGAGTCACTCCCAGCCGACGCACGCCGAAGCGCCCGGCATCCTGGAGCAGTGCCAGAGGGCCGGCCCTCGTCACACTCAGGCCGTTTACTGAATGTGTCATGCTCCCTCCTCCATCGGGCGGGGGTCGCCACCCAGGCGCTCGAACTCGGCACGATCGATGGGCACGAAGCGCACCCGATCGCCGACCCGGAGCAGGCTGAATCCCTCCCGGTCGCGATCGAAAAGCACCGTCGGAGTGCGACCGATGAGGTTCCAGCCGCCCGGCGTGACGGCGGGATAGGCGGCGGTCTGTTGTCCCGCCACGGCCACACTGCCCGCCGGCACGCGGCGCCGCGGGGACTCCAGGCGCGGCGCCTCGATCCTGGAGTCGACGCTGCCCATGAAGGCGAAGCCCGGCGCAAAGCCCAGGGCAAAGACCCGGTAGCTACGTTCACTGTGGCAGGCCACCACCTCCTCGAGGTTCATGTCAGCAAGCTCGGCCAGTCGCGACAGTTCGGGCCCCACCGAGGCGTCGTACCATACCGGCAGTTCCTGAACCGGTGCATCCTGCGCCTCTTCATCGGGTTCCAGCCACTGCAGAAGCTCGACCAGCCGTTGTCTGGCCTCACCTGGCGTGAGTCGCAGTGGGTCGAAGACCACCAGCAGGGTGGTATAGGAGGGCACCAGATCGACCAGCCCATCGCCGAATGCCGACTCACAGTCTCTCACCAAGGCGGTGAGCCAGGGCATGTTGCCTTCGTCGATCGCATCGAACAGGCGCACCATCCAGCCATCGAGCCCGGCGGGTTCGAGGCGCGGCAGCCCCTGCGGGAAGTAACGGTTCATGATGCGCTCGCCATGCCGTTGAGCGCCTCACGGATCGCCTCGATGGCAGCAATCGATTCGGGGTTGTCGCCATGCACGCAGAGGGTATCGGCGGCAAGCACGAGATCGCTGCCGTCGATGGCCGTGAGCGGCTCGCCACGGGCAATGCGCTGCGCCTGATCGACGATCACCTCGGGGTCGTGATACACGGCCCCCGGCTCTCGCCGGGAGACCAGCCGCCCTTCGGCATCATAGGCGCGATCGGCGAAGGCCTCGAACCACAGCGTGACGCCATGCCGTTCGGCCAGTTCCCGGGCTGGAGACGTATCTCGGGTGGCCATCACCATCAACGGCAGGCGGGCGTCAAAGGCCAGTAGCGCACGCATCACCGCCTCGAGGATTTCCGGGTCACGCATCATGTCGTTGTAGAGCGCCCCGTGGGGCTTGATGTATCCAACCTCGAGGCCCTCGGCTCGGCAGACCCCGGCCAAGGCGCCGAGCTGATAGAGCACCAGGTTCTCGACCTCCTCGGCCGAGCAGGCCATCGAACGCCGCCCGAAGCCAACCATGTCCGGGTAGGCGGGGTGGGCGCCCACGGTGACGCCATGGCGCTTGGCCAGCCGCACGGTCATGCGAATCACGTCGGGGTCGGAGGCGTGGAACCCGCAGGCCACGTTGGCCAGGTCCACGTGGGGCATCACCTCGTGGTCCAAGCCCATGACCCAGGGACCGAAGCTCTCGCCCATGTCGGCATTGAGCAGCAGGGATTTCATGATCCACCTCCTCTGAGCTAGGTTTTAGGTATAATTTATCAATAATTTATAGGTTAAATAACGCCCTTTAGTCTACATATCGTTGACTCGGCATTGCCCTGCCACCTAACCTTTTTGCCGAACAATCACTAGACTCCTTCTGGAGGACCCGCTGCAGGACAGCCCGCAGCGACAACAAGAACCCGATTCGAGGAACCGCCATGACTGCCCGCCTCCCTATCCTGCATCTGACCTCGGCTGTCGCCATTGGTATCAGCCTAGCCACCTTGGGCGGCACCGCCCAGGCCGCAACAGAATGGGACATGCCGACACCCTACGGCGACATGACCTTCCACACCGTCAATATCCGCGAATTCGCCGACGACGTGCGCGAGGCAACCGATGGCGAACTGGACATCACCGTGCACTCCAACGGTTCGCTGATTGGCCACGCCGAGATCAAGAACTCGGTGCGTCGCGGCATCGTGCCCATCGGCGAGCTGATCATGTCCCGCCTGGCCAACGAGAATGCTATCTTCGAAGTCGACTCGGTGCCCTATCTGGCGACCAGCTACGAGGAAGCCCAGACCCTGTGGGAGGCTTCACGGGAGATCATTGCCGAGGAACTCGCCGAACAGCAGTTGCGTATTCTCTTCGCCGTTCCCTGGCCACCCCAGGGCATCTACACCCAGCATGCCCTGGAGGAGCCCGACGACCTCAAGAACCTGAGCATGCGGGCCTACAACACCGCCAGCGAACGGATCGCCCAGCTGGTCGGTGCCGTACCGACCCAGGTCGAGGTACCGGATATCCCCACCGCCTTCAGCACTGGCCGAGTGGACGCCATGATCACCTCGCCGGCCACCGGTGCCGACACCAAGGCCTGGGACTACCTGAGCCACTTCAACCACGCCCAGCTGTGGCTGCCCAAGAATATGGTGATCGTCAGCGAGCAGGCCTTCTCGCGTCTCGACGAGACCACCCGGCAGGCGGTACTGGACGCGGCCGCCGAAGCCGAGACGCGCGGTTGGGAGATGAGCCGCCAGGAGACCGACGACGCCATTGCGGCGCTCAAGGAAAACGGCATCGACGTCAGCGAGCCGACGCCCGAACTCGCCAGCCTGCTCCAGGAGGTCGGCGAGACCATGACCGAGGAGTGGGCCGGCCGCGCCGGTGACCAGGGCGCCGCTATCCTCGAGGCCTACGAGGCCGCTCGCGACTGATCCGCCATCCGCCGGGACGCCTCGTCCCGGCATCAACCTCCGGTTCTCACCATGACCTATCGCCTGCGACCGCTCTACCAGTGGGGGGGCTACCTGGCCGCCCTGTGTCTCTGCCTGATCTGTACCCTGATCACCGCCCAGATCCTCGGGCGCATCATCGATCTCATCGCCACCGCCATCGGTGGCGACCGCATCGGTCTGGCGATTCCCGGCCTCGCGCAAATCTCCGGTTTCCTGCTGGTCGGTGCCAGTTTCCTGGGGCTCGCGTACACCTTCATCCATGGCGGCCATATTCGCGTGACGCTGCTGATCGGGCGGCTTCCCGCCGCCCCGCGCGCCTTCGTCGAGCTCTTCTGCCTGAGCGTGGCCCTGGTGCTCAGCCTCTATCTCGGCTGGTACCTCTACTGGCTACTGGCCGACAGCATCGCCTTCAACGAGTCCTCCTACGGCCTGGTGAACATTCCGCTATGGATCCCTCAGTCGGCCATGCTCACCGGCGTGGTGCTGTTCTGCCTGGCACTGGCCGAGGCCTGGCTGGCGACCCTGGCGACCGCACTGACCCGGCCGTCCACCTTCACCATCGACGACAGCGGCCAGCAATGAGCCCGGGAGACACAGCATGCTCGTGATGATGGCGGTCCTCTTCACCGCTCTGCTGCTGCTGCTCGGCAGCGGCGTCTGGGTGGCCTTCTCCCTGCTGGGGCTGGGCTGGCTGGGGCTCTCGCAGTTCACCTCGGTACCCACCGGCGACGTGCTCGCCTCGAATGTCTGGGGCGAAAGCTACAGCTGGGAGCTCACCGCCCTGCCGATGTTCATCTGGATGGGCGAGATTCTCTTTCGCTCACGGCTCGCCGACGACATGTTCACCGGCCTGTCACCCTGGATGCAGCGCATTCCAGGGCGCCTGTTGCATACCAATGTGGTGGGCTGCGGCCTGTTCGCCGCCGTTTCCGGCTCCTCGGCGGCGACCTGCGCCACCATGGGCCGGATGACCATTCCCGAACTCACCCGCCGCGGCTACGACGAGCAGCTCATCATCGGCACCCTGGCCGGCTCCGCGACCCTCGGCCTGCTGATCCCACCCTCGATCATCCTGATCGTCTACGGGGTGGCCACCGATCAGTCCATCGCCCGCCTGTTCATGGCCGGCATCTTCCCGGGCCTGCTGCTGATCTCGCTGTTCGCCGCCTACCTGATGCTCTGGTCCTGGCGCTTCCCGGACAAGATCCCCCCCGCCGAGACCGGCCTGCCGCTGGTCGAGAAACTGCGCCGGACGCGCCGTCTGCTTCCCTTGCTGGCGCTGATCGTCGGGGTGATCGGTTCGATCTATGCCGGCCTGGCCTCCCCCACCGAGGCAGCGGCCGTGGGGGTGGTGCTGTCGCTGCTGCTGGCCCGGATTCAGGGCACCATGGATCGCCTGGTGTTTCGCGACGCTCTGCTGGGGGCGGTGCGCACCTCGACCATGATCGCCTTCATCCTGGCAGGCGCCTCCTTCCTGACCGCCGCCATGGGCTTCACTGGCCTTCCCCGGGAGCTCGCCGCCTGGATCGGCACCATGGGATTGTCGCCGTTCATGCTGCTGGCGGCATTGACGCTGTTCTTCATCCTGCTGGGCTGTTTCCTCGACGGCATCTCGGTGGTGGTGCTGACCACCTCGATCATGCTGCCCATGGTCGAGGCCGCGGGTATCGACCTGATCTGGTTCGGGATCTATCTGGTGGTCGTGGTGGAAATGTCGCAGATCACCCCGCCCATCGGCTTCAACCTCTTCGTGCTGCAGGGCATGACGGGTCGCAATATCCTGTCGATCGCCTGGGCGGCCATGCCGTTCTTCTTCCTGATGATGCTGGGTGTGGTGCTGATCAGTCTCTTCCCCGGCATCGTCACCTGGCTGCCCCAGGCCATGGGCAACTGATCATGGAAAAGGAGTACCAGGTGACAAGTGCAAGGACACCCCGCGGACCCATCGTCTCCTCGGAGCATCTTTCGCGCAGCAGTCAGGAACTCTCGGAGTTCGAGTTCGGCCTGATCATCGCCGGCCATGCCTTCGACCGCTGGATGGTGCGCTGCATGACGGCCACCGGTTATCCGGAACTCGGTCCCCTGGACGTGCTGGTACTGCACAGCGTCAATCATCGCGAGCGCGCCAAGCGCCAGGCAGACATCTGCCTGGTGCTCAACGTCGAGGACACCCATACGGTGACCTATGCCCTGAAGAAGCTGACCCGCCTGGGTCTGGTGGCCGGCCAAAAGCAGGGCAAGGAGACCTTCTTTGGCACCACCGAGCCGGGGCGGGAGGCCTGTGGCCGCTATGCCGAGATCCGCGAGGCCTGCCTGGTCGACTCACTCTCCTCCATGGGTATCGAACGCGAGGAGATGAGTCGCCTGGCGGGACTGCTGCGGGCCATGTCCGGGCTCTATGACCAGGCCGCCCGCTCCGCCGCCTCGCTGTAAAGGCCAACGACGAACGAGGAGTCCACCTTTATCCGCGGGAGCGTTGCGCCAGCACCGCCCGGGGATCGCGGGGATAGAAACGTTCAGGCTGGCGCTCGATATGGGCGAAGAAGCGCGTGTCCTTGTAGGGCATCTTCATGAAGCCCGAGACGCCGAGCCCCTCGATCAGCCCCACCGCGTCGAGGATGTCATCCAGGCGACGCCGGAACTCTTCCTCCCGGGAGGGGTCGAGCAGCCGGTAGTGGCTGTGGATCTTGAGGTGCTGAGGCAGCGCCTCGAAGATGATCATGCCCGTGTGGTGGATGTCGTTGAGTGCCTCCAGCGAGGCGATGATCGCCTGGGGCAGCACCAGGAACTCCTCCGGGTCCGGACCATCCTCGAAGTAGCTGTGCAGGCGTGTGCGATCCTCGAGTTCGGGTACCGCGCTGACTTCATAGTGCAGCCGCATCCCGGGCTGGATCTCGAAGGGCGCCTCGACGCTCTGCCGATCCAGATGCAAGGTGTCACGGGCATTAAATAGGCAGCTCTTGAAGATGCCGCGGCGGTGGATCGCCCGGGCCAGGGTCACCATGTTGTTGACCGCGGCGATGAAGGCACCACGCCGCTGCGGGTCATGCAGATTGAGCGAGGTGTCGATATAGACCCCGTCGGCCTCCCAGCGCACCGCCAGCCCGCCCACCACCGGATACTTGCCCAGCCGGCTCACCGCTGCCAGGAAAGCCTTCTCGGTCTCGCCCATGTTCTGCATGAAATTCTTGTAATAGCGATCGAGCTGGACATCGTTGACGTCGTTGAGAGTCTCACGCCCACCCTCCTCGCGCAGGAAGGACTTGCGCGAGCTGTAGACCACGGTGTCGATCTCGTGACCCGCCGGCCGGCTCCAGACCGGCACCAAGGGGGCCTCCTGGGGGGTGGGCAGATCGAGCATCACCAGGCGGGCGAGCTGAGGCATCTCGCGGATGAAATGATCGCCGGCCTGCATGCGCGTTCGCAGGTCGGGATCGAGCATGCCGTCGAGCATGCGCGCAAATTCCATGGGTAGCCCCAGGGAAGTGGCGGGGATGGCACGGTGGCCGAAGCGACAGGACTGGGCCGAGGCTAGCGCATAGAGCGTGGCCGCCGCTCCCTGCTCGTCGAAACGTGGCGACGACAGCGCCCCGTTGAGCTGTTCATCGCCGATGAAGTAGACGTCCCCCAGGCGGGCATTGGTCTGCTGCAGGTTGTCCGACATCAGCTCCATGACGTTGGTCGACACGAACTGCAGGCTGGCATCGAGCTGGGCGAACACCGAGGAGCCCCAGTCGATCAGCGCGATGGTCTCGTGGGCATCGTCGAAGACCAGGTTGGAAGGCTTGATGTCGCCATGCACCACCGGCTTGCCGGCCGGCCCACTCTCGCGGCGCAGGGTGCGCAGGATATCGGCCAGCTGGTCGGCGATGCGCACCACCAGGCGTGGCGACAGACGCCCTTCATGCAGCGAGACCTCCTCCATGTTGAAGCCCGGGGCGCGCTGCATCACCAGCACCGACTGGCTGCGCACCCGCTGGAAGACGATCAGCTTGGGCACCCGAGGATGGTCGACCTGCTCCAGCATGAAGGCCTCTTCCTCGAGGCGGTCCTGAAGGCGCTGGGACAGATTGACGCGCGTGAACTTGAAGACGTACTGCTCACCCAGCTCGGTGAGCCCGGCGAAGACGAAGCCGTAGGCACCCTTGCCGATCAGTTCGATGTCCCGGTAGCCCAGCTGTTCGAGCTGGGCCTGGCACAGCGCCACCCACGCCTTGAGCTTGCGGGCGTCGTCATGGCTGAGCAGGTAGATCGACTGCTCTTCCGGAATGTAGAACTGCTGCAGGGACGCCTGGGTCATGTCAGGGGTGAGTCACTTGAGTGGCGAGCAGCCGCTCGCGAATCTGACGGGCCACGGGCTCGGCATCGCCCAGGTCGACGGTCTCCACGCGCAGGGAGTAGGCTTGCTCTGCCTCGGCCAGGGGCCGCGCATCGGCCTGTTGACGCTCCATGATCTGCTCATCCGCCTCGGAGGGGTCGCCCCCCGCCGCCGCCCGGCCGCGCAGCCGTTGGCGAAGCTGCTCCTCGGCCGCGCGGCACTCGAGCAGCAGGTAGGGAACCCCTTGTGCACGGGCGACCTCGATCAACTGGTCACGCTGCGCCCGTGCCAGGGCTGCGGAGTCGACGATGACGGGGTAGCCGGCCATCAGGGCCTTGGCGGCCAGGTCGACCAGTCGCCGGTAGGTGTCGCGGGTAGCCTCCGGGGTATAGAGGTTCAGGTCAGGCCGGGCGTGGCTGTCGGCCAGCGGCGTCAGCCCGAACAGGCGCTTGCGCTCCACGTCGGAGCGCAGCCACAAAAGCCCCAGCGACGCCGACAGGCGCTGGCTCAGCCAGCTCTTGCCGCTGCCGGAAACGCCGGTGGTCACCAGCAAGTAGGGCTGGCGAGGCTGGGCATAGCGCTCCGCCAGGTCGATATAGGACTGATAGGTGTCCAGCAGGCGAGCGCGTTCGGTGGCATCCAGGTTCGCACTGCCACAGGTGAGCAGCGCGATCTTGGCACGCACCGTGGCTCGGTAGGCCTTGTAGAAGTCGAGCAGCGGCAGGCAGTCGAAATCCCCGTACCCCTGCAGGTAGCGATTCAGCACCCGGTTGGCCAGCTCCGTCTCCCCGCGATGTTCGAGGTCCATGAGCAGGAAGGCCAGGTCGTTGCTGGTATCGATCCAGCGCAGGCCGTCGTTGAACTCGATGCAGTCGAACACCGTGACCTCGCCGTGGTAGAGGACGATGTTGGCCAGGTGCAGATCGCCGTGGCACTCACGGACATGTCCTTCCCGGTGGCGACGCGTCAGTTGGGGTTCCAGGCGCTCGAAGGTCTCACGAGTCCAGGCAGCCAGACGTTCCAGTTGGTCACGCTGCTGTGGATCGTCGAGCAAGGCGAGGATCTGCTCGAAGTTCTCCTCGGCATCGGCACGCACGCGCGCCGGTGAGCCCAGTGTCTGTTCACGAGTCGCCGGCAAGCCCTGATGGAAATCGGCCAGTTGGTCGGCCAGCGCATCCAGGTGCACCACCTCCAGGCGTCCCTCCTCCTGCAATCGATCCAGCATCTGCGACGTGTCGAACTGCTGCATGCGAATGGCGTATTCGAAGGGCTCCCCCTCCCCGCCCAGCGTTGGCGCCGCCGCGCTGCCGGTGATCGGCACGACCTCCAGATAGAGATCCGGCGCCAGACGGCGATTCAGGCGCACCTCTTCGGCGCAGAAGTGGCGGCGCTGTTCCAGGGTGGAGAAATCGAGGAAGCCGAAGTCCAAGGACTTCTTGATCTTGTAGGCGTATTCGCCGGTGAGCAGCACCCAGGAGATGTGGGTCTCGTGCAATTCGAAGTCGCTGACCGGGTGATCGTAGCACTCGGGATCCTGCAACGCCTGGATCAGTTCACGACTCATGGACAGTCTCCTATTCGGGGTCAAGGCGTAACATCACGCAACGCCCGGCCAAGGGCGACGGTGGTGGCTGAGGGAATCCGTCCGATGGGGGCGATGTTGACCCCGAGCGAACAAGGGGAATGCCGGGTAATGGCATGATCGACGATGTGGCGCCATGTCTCGTGGAGGTGGCTCAGCGAGCGCTCGGTCACCGCCGCTTCATCGGCGGTGAGCCAGGCCTCCAGCTCATGGGAGAGGCTCACGCCGAGCCAGCGCAGGAAGCGGATGTTGCGCTCAGAGCGCACCGGCGCGAGTGACACCAGGAAGGCGGGAGCACGGGTGCCCTCTTCCATACGCTCACCGAGGGCATCGAGCAGGGCCGTGATCTCCTCGGCATGAAAGAGGACCTGGGTGGTAAAGAATGTCGCGCCGGAGCGCAGCTTGTGCTGCAGGCGTTCGACCTCCCCGCGCCGCGAGGGAATGCAGATGTTGCCGACCTCCCCGCCGGGGATCGCCAGGTGCTCGCGCAGTAGCGTATTGGCTTCGGGAACCGAGGGGCCGGGATAGCGCTTGTCACTGCTCTCGCCGCCAACGAGCACGAAGCGCCGGATGCCGTAGTGCTCCCAGGTCTCGCGGAACCAGTCGAGCTGGCGGTCGCGCTCGAGGTGAACCACCACACGATTGATGATGCAGGGGATGTCGAGGCGCTCCTGGATGTGTGCGGCAAGCACGCGTGGCTCCACCCGCGGCAAGAAAGGGCGGCGTCGCTCACCTTGCCGGCTCTTGGCCTTCTCCTCATGGATCTCGGGGATATTGACGGCATCCAGGCCCAGGGCCGCGTGCAGCTCAGCGACGCGTTCCACCGCCGCCTCTATACCGGCCTCCCCGCGTTCGACTTCTGGCGGCACGGCCTCCAGGACGAACTCGTCCGGAGTGGCCGAACGCGCCACCGGGCTCCGCATCTGGCATTCTCCCGCCGCTGGTGAATCGATAGCCCGCCGAAAAGCCGAAGCAGCAGGCGCTTGCCGTCCGGAAGGTGACATGATCGACCTGCGGCTCGGTAGTTTGCCAAGGGTACTGGGGCAGGCTGGCTACGTCGATCTCGCCGTCGAAACGGTAGGCCACGACCATGGCGAGGCAACGCCCCCATGGTCGTGGCATGGCTCAACCCAGATGCAGAAGCATCGTCTCCGGCGCTTCCAGATAGCCCTTCCAGGTATTGCAGAAGCGAGCGATGGTGCCACCGTCGATCAGGCGATGATCCCCCGCCCAGGTGACGCTCATGATCGCCCGCTTGACCACCGCACCCTGGGCATCGAAGCGTGGCAGCCACTGGGTCTTGCCGATGGCGACGATAGCGACTTCGGGGGCATTGATGATCGGTGCCGCATAGGTTCCGCCCAGTGCCCCGATATTGGAGATAGTGATGGTCCCGCCCCTGAGGTCGGATGACGCCACCCTGCCCTCACGGGCCTCGGCGGTCAGCCGCTGGATCTCGCCGGCGATCTCCAGCAGGGTCAGCCGCTCCACCCCCTTCACATTGGGCACCATCAGTCCCGCCTTGCCGTCCACGGCCATACCAATGTTGCAGGATGGCAGGTAGTGGATCTCGTCGCCTGCCTCGTTGAGGCGGCTGTTGAGGATCGGGAAGTCGCGGACCGCCAACGCCATGGCTTTCATGAAGAAGGGCATCAACGTCAGGCGCGCATCAAAGGCCTGGGCCTCGGGCTTGAGGCGCTCGCGCATCGCCAGCAGCTCGGTGACGTCGAGCTCCTCACCGTACTGGAAGTGCGGGATCGTCGAGGCCGAGGCCACCATCTGGCGAGCCATGGCGGCTCGCACACCGCGCAAGGGTTCGACGCGCACCTCCCCCTCGCCGGTCGCCGGCCGGGTCGAGGGAACTGCCTCCCGAGCGGGTGTCGACGCCGCAGCGGCCGTGTCGCCGCGCTCCAGGAAGGCCTGAACGTCCTCCTTCAACACCCGCCCCTGCTTGCCGGACCCGGGTACCTGCTCGAGGCGCAGCCCGTGCTCGCGCAGCAGACGACGCACCGCAGGGCTCGCCGGAATCCGCCCGTGTGGGCCTTGACCACTGGCCTGCGAGGCCGAAGCCGAAGAGGTCGCGGGCATGTCCGAGCGAGGAGCCTGGCGGGCTGCAGACTGGGGTAGCGAAGATGCCGTCGAGGCGGTCTCGCCGGTATCCTCGGCATGCTCCGGAGCATAGGCAAACAGCGGCGCATGGACCCTGGCAATCTCACCCTTGGCCACGTACAGCCGGGTGACCCTACCCGCTTCCGGCGCGGTGATCTCGACCAGCGCCTTGTCGGTCATCACATCCACGACCGGCTGGTCCTCCTCGATCATATCGCCCTCGGCGATGCGCCACTCCACCACTTCGCACTCGACGATACCCTCGCCGATATCCGGCAGGATAAAGTCCTTGCTGGCACCACCCGATGGCGATGCCGTCGACGGTGCCGGCTCTGGCGGGGTGACTTCTTCCTTGTTGGAGCTGCGCTGCTGGGCACTCGGCTCCGCAGGCGCCTCTCCCTCGGCCTCGTAGGCAAACAGCGGCGCATGTACCTTGGCGATCTCGCCCTTGGGCACGTACAACCGGGTGACTCGCCCCGCCTCTGGGGCGGTGATCTCGACCAGCGCCTTGTCGGTCATCACCTCGACCACCGGCTGGTCTTCCTCGATGACGTCACCCTCTTTGATGCGCCACTCCACTACCTCACACTCCACGATACCTTCGCCGATATCGGGCAGCTTGAAATCTGTCATCTTCTTTCTCCTGTCCTGAACCCGGTCGTCAAAAATTCACACTGGCGCGGATGGCCTCGACGATCTTCAGGTGATCCGGCAGGTACTCCTTCTCCAGCGTCAGCGGAAAGGGCGTATCCAGGCCGGTCACCCGGGCAATGGGCGATTCCAGGTACAGGAAGCAGCGCTCCTGGATGGCCGCGGCGATCTCGCCGGCGAAGCCCCCGGTGCGTGGCGCTTCGTGGGTGACCACCAGCCGACCGGTCTTGAACACCGACTCGGCCACGCTGTCCTGATCCCAGGGCAGCAGGGTGCGCAGGTCGATCACCTCGCAGGAAATGCCGTCCTTCTCGGCCAGCTCCACGGCACGATCGATCACCTCCATCTGGGCCCCCCAGCCCACCAGGGTGACGTCGGTGCCCTCCTTGGTCACCTCGGCCTCGCCGATGGGCAGCTGGTAGTCCTCCTCCGGCACCTCGCCGACCGCGGCACGATAGAGGCGCTTGGGCTCGAAGAAGATCACCGGATCGGGGTCGCGGATGGACGCCAACAGCAGGCCCTTGGCCTGGTAGGGGTCGCGCGGCACCACGACCTTGAGACCGGGCGTGTGCGCGAAGTAGGCCTCCGGGGACTGGGAATGGTAGAGGCCGCCGGAGATGCCGCCGCCGTAAGGCGCGCGAATGGTCAAGCCGCCGACGTTGAAGAGGTCACCGGAGCGGTAGCGGAACTTGGCCGTCTCGTTGACGATCTGGTCGAAGGCCGGAAAGATGTAGTCGGCGAACTGGATCTCCGCGACCGGCACCGAGCCCTGGGCGGCCAGGCCGTTGGCGAAACCGATGATGCCCTGCTCGACCAGCGGCGTATTGAAGCAGCGCGCGCGGCCGTACTTCTCCTGCAGATGACTGGTGGCACGGAAGACGCCACCGAAGCTGCCCACGTCCTCGCCGAAGCAGAGGACCTTGTCGTCCTCACCCATGGCGATGTCCAGGGCGTTGTTGATGGCCTGCAGCATGTTCTTGGTCGGCATCTCACTCACCTCCCTTGGCAGCGACATCGTCACCGGCGCGAACGTCTGGATCCAGGGAGCGCGCGCCTTTCGGATAGGTGTCCGGATACTGGCGAATATGGGTCTTCAGCGCGTCGAGCTGACGCTGCAGCTCCGGGGTAACGTCTGCATAGACATCGGTCACCAGGCTGTCCAGGGGCGGCGGCGGACGCTTCTCGGCACGCTTCATGGTTTCCAGCACCTCGCGGCGCAGGCTCTCCTGAAGGGCCTTCTCCTCGTCCTCGTTCCACCAGCCAATATCGATCAGCCAACGCTGCATGCGCAGGATGGGATCCTTCTCCCGCCAGGCCTCTTCCTCGTTCTTCGAGCGGTAGCCGGAGGGATCATCCGAGGAGGAGTGAGCGGCCAGGCGATAGCTCATGGCCTCGATGAGCACCGGGTGGTTGTGCTCCACAGCCATGCGCCGAGCCTCCTGAGTGGCCGAATAGACCGCCAGGATGTCGTTGCCATCGACGCGGATCACGTGCATGCGATAGCCGAAGGCCCGCGGCGCCACGCCATCGGCGGCAAACTGCTCGATGGACGGGGTGGAGATCGCATAGCCATTGTTGCGGCAGAAGAAGATCACCGGCGCCTCGTGAACCGCCGCCATGTTCAGGGCGGCGTGGAAGTCGCCCTCGGAGGCAGCGCCCTCGCCGAAGAACACCGTGGTGCACTGGCCATCGCCGGCGAGCTTCTGGCCATAGGCGTAACCGGTGGCCTGAGGAATCTGGGTGGCCAGCGGAGACGAGATGGTCATGTAGTGGAGCTTGCGCGACCCGTAGTGGATCGGCATCTGGCGGCCCTTGCCGTAGTCCAGCTCGTTGCCGAACAGTTGGTTCATGAACTCGTCGAAGGTGAAGCCGCGATACACCAGGGCACCCTGCTCGCGATACTGAGCCATGATCATGTCGGCATCATCCAGCGCTGCCGTGGCGCCGACCACGGCGGCCTCCTCGCCGGTGCACTGCATGTAGAAGGAGAGCCGCCCCTGGCGCTGGGCGGCGAGCATACGCTCGTCGAGCACGCGAGTGGCCACCATGGCGTGATAGATGGCCAGCGCCTTGTCATGATCGAGATCGGGCGCCTTGGCGCCCTCGTAGAGAGTGCCGTCCTGCTTGAGCAGCCGGAAGGTGGGAATGCTGAACTCGTCACCGGCCAGGAAGGTCGGCTCGTGGATATCCGCTGTTGTTGTCATCGTCGTGATCCTGTGCCCCTTTTGGGGGCAGTGTTGTCTTTAATATTCCGATCCGCCAGGGGGTCACCCCGGGGCCGGTCAACGCAACAGGATTGACGTTAACGTAAACTGGAGAGATTGGGTAGCCCCGTAAGGCCAGAGATGAGCTCGCGCCGGCATCAATCGATCAGCGGGAACCGGCCAGCGGGAGGCGGCTGAACAGGCTATCCACGCTGATCGCCAGTAACCCGATCAGCAATGCCCCCTGCACCACATAGGCGGTGTTGCCGTTGACGATCCCCGAGATGATGGGGTCACCCAGGTTGCTCGCCCCCACGGTGGCGCCGATGGCCGCGGTGGCGATATTGATGGTGACCGAGGTGCGGATTCCGGCCAGTATCACCGGCGCGGCCAGCGGCAGTTCCACCTGGCGCAGGATCTGGCCGCCGCTCATGCCCATGCCACGGGCCGCTTCCATCACCCCGGGGTCGATGCCCTCGAGGCCGGCCAGGGTGTTGCGTACGATCGGCAGCAGGCCATAAAGCAGCAGCGCCACGATGATCGGCAGGGTGCCGAAACCCAGCACCGGCACGGCCAGCGCGAGCACCGCCACCGGCGGAAAGGTCTGCCCGATCGAGGCCAGTTGGCTGACCAGGGGCAGGAAGTCACGCCCCCAGTCGCGGGTCGCGGCGATGGCGGCGCCCACTCCCAGCATTATGGCCAGCACCGCGGCCACGCTCACCACCAGCAGATGGCGCCCCAACAGGGTCACGAAATCGGCCCGGGCATAGATCACCTGGCGGCTATCGGCCTCGATCCAGCGAAACAGCCCCTCCAGTTGCCCCATACCGAACGTGGTCGCCAGCAGCAGTGCCAGCCAGCCCAATGGCACAACCCAGCGGCGAATTTCATTCATCGCTGCGCGCTCCCACCAGGCGGCGCAGGGAAAGCTCGCCCACCGGCATGTCATCGTCGTCCACCACGGTGAGTCGTTCGGCATGCCGCCACAGCATCACCGAGAGCGCCTCGCGCAGGCTGGCATGCTGGCCAATCCGCTCGCGAGCCAGCAGGCGCGGCCCCAGCGGCAGCATCCGCTGGCTGACCGGCAGCAGCGCCGCCTCCTTCAGGCCACGATCCTCGCCCCCGAGCAGCGACTCGACGAAGCCGTCCGCCGGTTCGCGAAGCAGTTCGAGGGGCCGACCCTGCTGCACGATACGCCCCTGATGCATCACCACCAGGTGATCCGCGAGTCGCAGCGCCTCGTCCATGTCGTGGGTGACAAAGACGATGGTCTTGTGCAGCCGGGACTGCAGCTCGCACAGCTCGTCCTGCAGGCTCTCGCGGGTGATGGGATCCAGGGCGCCGAAGGGCTCGTCCATCAGCAGGATATCTGGATCGGCGGCCAGCGCCCGGGCAACACCCACCCGCTGCGCCTGGCCACCGGAAAGCTGGTGGGGATACTTGCCGGAGAACTCTTCCATGGAGAGTCCCAGCAACGCCATCAGCTCCTCGACTCGCGCCTGGATTCTTGCCGTCGGCCACTTGAGCAGGCGTGGCACCAGGCCGATATTGCGGGCCACCGTCCAGTGGGGGAAGAGCCCCGTGCTCTGGATCGCATAGCCCATGCGCCGACGCAGGGTCTCCTCGCGAAAGGCGCGGATCTGCTGGTCGTCGATATGAATCTCGCCCTCGCTGTGCTCGATCAACCGGTTGATCATGCGCAGTGTGGTCGACTTGCCGCAGCCAGAGGTCCCCACCAGCACGCAGAGCTCACCCCGGGCCACGCTAAGCGAGATGTCATCCACCGCAACGGCGGCGCCGAAGCGCTTGGTGACATGGATCAGCTCGATCATTCGGCCCCTCCCGGGCGCAGGATGTCTGTCAAGGCACCGAGCAGGGCATCCACCAGCAGCGCCAGCAGCAGGATGGGCAGAGCCCCCAGCAGCACCATGTCCATGGCGGCCTGTCCCAGGCCCTGGAAGATGAAGGTGCCAAGGCCGCCGGCGCCGATCAGTGCGGCTACGGCGGTCAGCCCGATGGCCTGTACCGTAGTGATACGGATACCCTCGAGGATCACCGGCAGCGCCAGCGGCAGGCGCACCTGGCGAAATACCTGGCTTCGGCTCATCCCCATGCCGCGCGCGGCGTCGATCACGCCGGGGTCTACCGCCTCCAGGGCGACGAAGGTGTTGCGTACCATGGGCAGCAGGCTGTAGCCCACCAGGGCCAGCAGGGCCGGTGCCCAGCCAATGCCACTGACGCCCAGAGCCGACAGCCAGTCGACGTTGGCCGAGAGCCAGGCGAGCGGCGCCAGCAGCAGGCCGAAGAGCGCGATGCTGGGAATCGTCTGCAGGAAATTGAGCACGCCGAAACCCATCTTCTGCACACCGGGCCAGCGGCGCATGGCCAGCGCCAGTAACACGCCCAGCACCAGGCTCGTTCCCACGGCCACGCCGACCAACAGCAGGTGCTCGCCGACCGCCCCCAGGAACTGGCCGCTGCGTCCGCGATATTCCTGCCACAGCGCCAAGGGCTCGAGCCAGCGAGCAAGGCAGAATCCCATGCTAAGCACCGGGGGCAGCAGCAGAGCCCATCCAAGGAGCCGCGTCAGCGCCAGGCGACTGCGCAGCTCGATCATGACCAGCAGCAACAAGAAGAGCACCACCCAGATACCCGCCCCGATGCCCAGCCGTGCCTGAGCACCATCGACCAGAAAAACGGCCGACAGCGCTAGCCATCCCGGCAGGGCCGAGAGCATCAGCACCACAAGCGCCAGGGCCAGCAAGAGATGGCGCCGGGCGGGTTGCCAGGCGAGCCCGGCCAGGGCCAGCCAGGGCAGGCTCGTGGCCAAGGCGCCACCCGCCCCAATGACCTCGTCGACCCGATAGCCGGTGCCGGAGACGATGCGATTGGCGGCCACGCTGACCGAATCCAGGCCCAACCAGGCCGCCAGGGCGACCAGCGTCAGGCTCAGCAGGACGACATTGGGGCCGCGGCCTTCCGGGCGCAAGACGGCCTCAGTCCTCCAGCGTATCGAGGAAGTCGGCGGCGACCGCGGCAGGGGCCCGGCCGTTCACCGCCACGTCTCCATTGAGGCGCTGCAGGGTCTCGAGATCCAGCGCCTGGAAGACCGGCTCGAGCAGCGATTCGATCTCGGGGTAGGTCTCGAGCACCTGCTCGCGAACTACCGGGGCGGGCTGGTAGACCGGCTGCACCCCAAGGGTATCGTCCATGACCACCAGATCCAGGGCCTGCAGGCCGCCGTCGGTCCCGTAGGTCATGGCGGCATTCACGTCGCTGGTCTGCTGGGCGGCGGCACGCATGGTGGCCGCCGTATTGCCGCCGGAGAGTACCAGCAGCTGATCCTCGGAGAGCTCGAACCCGTAGGCCTCCTGGAAGGCGGGCAGCGCCTGGGGCGACTCGATGAACTCGGCGCTGGCGGCCAACTTGAACCTCCCACCGTCATCGAGATAGGCGGCCAGGTCCTCGAGGTTCTCCAGATCATGCTCGCGGGCAAGCTCACCGCGCACGCTGATCGCCCAGGTATTGTTGGCCTCGGCCGGCGTCAACCAGACCAGGTCGTTGGCCTCACGATCCTTCTCGCGCACCGTCTCGAGGGCCTTGTCGGCATCGTTCCATACCGGGCTATCGGTCATGTCGAAGAAGAAGGCACCGTTGCCGGTGTACTCGGGATAGAGATCGATCTCGCCGGTGATCAGCGCCTCGCGCACGATGCTCGTGCCGCCCAACTGGAGGCGATTTTCCACCTCGATACCGCCCTGGTCGAGGCGCTGCAGGATCAGTTGCCCGAGTACCGAGCCTTCGGTATCGATCTTGGAAGACACCACCACGGGATCCTGCGCCTGGGCTGACAGGGCGATGAAAGTACCGGCGACCAGGGCCGCGCAACGAGAGAGGGGACGGTTCATCATGTTCACCCGATTCCTTGTGAATGTATCCTGAGTATAAGGCCTGTACAGCTTGGCTGTCAGACCCCCCGATCAACGCCTGGACATCAGCATGACCCTAGCCGGAAGCGGACTCCTCGAGCATTGCCACCACCCGTTGGTTCGTGACCTGGCGTGGATCCTGCTGGCGCCTGACTTGATCGAAATACCCTGCTCGGGGCGCCCCTCGCGTGGCGAGTTGGGACTGGAGGATGACGACCGCCTGGCGGCCTGGCTGAACGCGCTGGAAGCGGCCCCCGGTGCACTGGAAGCTCACCTGACACCGGCGCTCAAGGGACGCATGGGGCTCTACCACGAGCGGCTCTGGCAGTTCCTGCTCGACGAGGCGCTCGGTACCCGGTTGTTGGGCCATAACCTTCGCATCCACCAGGGCAAGCGCACCCTGGGCGAGCTGGATCTGCTCTACTGTCGACGGGACGACCCCAACCCCGTACATCTCGAGGTCGCCATCAAGTTCTACCTGGGCCTACCGCAGGGGCCGGGAGCGCCCAATAGCCAGGCCCGTTGGATCGGTCCGGGTGGGGCCGACAGCCTGGCCGCCAAGCGCGAGCACCTGCACCGCCATCAGCTCAGGCTTGCCAGCTCCCCCGAGGCCCGTGAGACCCTGATGCAACTGCTGTCGCCACACTGGCCCGCCGAACGGGACTGCCCTGCGCCCACCATGGCCGTGCGGCTGGCGATACCTGGCGTCCTCTTTTACCCCTGGCATGCCCCCATGCCGGCCCCGCGGGAGGCCACCCTCGGCCACCTGAGCGGCCACTGGCTGTATGCACGGGACTGGTACCGGATGCGCGACGGCCTGCCCCGGGGAACCAGCGGCGCCTGGCTACACAAGCCCCACTGGCTCGCCCTGCCCCGCCGCGAGACGCTGCTGGGAGTTCGCGACCTCGAGGCTCGACTGGCGCAACACTTCACCGAACTGGCCTTTCCCGTCCAGTTAGCCCTGTGGCACATCGATATGGGTTGGCGCCGGGTGTTCGTGGTCGCCGATGACTGGCCACGGCAGATCCCCTTGCCGCCGCGACCCTAAGGCTCGCCACCTTGAGACAGAGAACAGGATCAACCGACGCGAAGGTCGTCGAGCAGGACATCAATCAGTTGCTCCTCATGAACTGCCCTGCCCCGTGCCTCCAGGACGGTGCGCAACCTGGGATCCCAGCGCGCTTCGGTCGGCCGTCCCGCCAAGGGCTTGCCGTCGAGATCCGCGTACCCCATGAGATCACCGGCTCCCATCCGCCAGGGTCGCATGGCAAAACGCTCCAGCAGGGCGTTGGCGATGCTGATGCCCGCCCAGTCGAAGTCGCCATGATAGTGAAGCACGGCACCGGCGGCCTCCAGTTGCTCCAGGAGAGTGAGCACGGCGGCACCGGGTCGGCCCCAGGTAGCGATCAGCGGCGCAGAGTCGGCCCCCAGGCGCTCGGCGGCCTCGGCCAGCACGGCGGGATTCTCGCAGACAAAGACGTCCCGTCCCGCACAGTCCCACTCGGTGGGATGACGCAACAGCTGGCGCAGGGTCAGCCAGGTCGGCTCCGCCTGCTGGCAGTAACGCGACAGGGCCTCATCCAGCGTCTGACCGGGGTGCACGGGCAGCCGCAAGGTCAGCACTGCACTGGTAATGTCACCGCCCATCAGCACGCCGGCATGGGCCCAGATGCTGCGCTCGTCGGGATCCACCCGGGCGACCCCGCCCCGCCAGTAGCGCGCCAGGGCCCGACGCACCAGGGCGGCCACCGGCCTGCCGGCATCCAGGCCATGGGCATCGCCCAGGCACTCCGCCGCCAGGGCACTCAGGCTCAGGCCCTGGACCGGCAGGCGCTCCAGCACGTCGAGCGCCTGCTCGAGAAGCGCTACGCCGCGCTGCTCGTTGCGCGCGGACAGTCGCTTGAGCAGCCCACCGGCCTGCAACGCCTCGAGCCAATCTCCCAGCCCCAGTGCATCTGCCCGCCGGCGATAGTCTGCGATGAGTGTGGCCCAGCGACGACTTGCCTCCTCTCGACGAGCGCGATCATCGACAAGAGGCCCGTCCAGCACCTCCAGGGCAACGCGAAGGTTCTCGGCCACCCCGGCGCGTGACAGCGCCTGAGAGAGGGCCTCCAAATCCACACTCAACGATTTCCCTTGGCGGGGAGACCGCCCGATCAGGCGTTCCACGGTCGCCCTTTCGGTCTCGCTGGCCCGGTTCAGGGAAAGCCGCCCGCCGCCATCTCGCAGAAGCTTGCGTGCTAGTTTCTGGCGCAGACGGACAAGCTCCGGACCACCCAGCAGACGCTGCAGACGCTCGGGATCCATCAGAACAGGCTGTCCATGCCGCCACCCGCTGATTCATCAGCCGCAAGGGGAACGGACTCGCGTGCCTGGGAGACCGGCTCCTCGTCGCGCACCCGGCGGCGCCCGTCCCACTGCCAGCGGGTGACGTGGACCGCATCGACCCCCTCGCGCCGCACCAGTTGGGCGATGGCCAGGCCCGGTACGTCCGGGTAGCAGCCCCACTCGCGCTCCGAGGTCATGATGGCATCCAGGTCGAACTGGGCCAGCAGGCCCATGCTCTTCGCTCGGGCGTCGTCGTCGATGCCGGCAAAGACCTCGTCGAGCATCACCAGACGCGGCGCCAGGTGATGGGCGCTGCTGTAGTGGCTGGCCGCGGCGGCAAACAGCGGCAGGGTGATCACCAGGGCCCGCTCCCCGCCGGAGGCGGGCCCGTAGGCCGGGCGCCACTGGCCGTTCTGGTGGCGGTCGACCACGAAGCGGTGCCAGAAGCGGTAATCCAGGGCACGCTCAAGGATCTCCTGCAGGGCGCCACCTTCGTCGCTGGCCCGAGCCTCCTCGATGCGCCGGCGCAGGAAATCACCCACTACCTCGCGATCCTCGGGGGACCAGGCGTCCAGCGCCTGGCGGCGCAGCCGCTGGCAGACATCGGCCAGTCCTGCGGGGGCCATCAGCCCGCCGGCACTCTGGCCTTCGCTCAGCGGCTCCCAGCGGATGCGCAGGCGCATGCCGGTGCTGGTGGGGCGCCTCTCCAGCTCGCCGTTCATTCTCATGACGTCGCGTTCGGTGGCGGTAATGCGCTCCTGGATATGGCTGGCCACCTCGTCGATCAGGTAGTTCTCCAGCAGCTCGCGCTCCCGGGCATTGAGCAGCGCCTGACGCTGGGCGATCTCCTCGTTCAACTGACGCGCCAGCGCATCGGGATCCTGGCGCCGTCCCTGGAAAACGATGCGCACCAGCAGCAGGTCGTCACGGGCCTCGGCCAAGCAATCGTGGCCTCCGCGCGACAGGACATCGGTGAGCAACTTGATATGCTCGTGCAGCCTGCCCTGGTGGGCATGCCAGCTGTCATCGTCGGCATTCAGGCGCGAGGTGGCTTGGACGGCGGCCCGGGCCAGGCGTATGGCAGGATCCGGCGCCCAGGAGGCGGGAGGCTCGCGTTCGGCGAAGGTGTCGGGGGCGGCGACGCGCAGCAGCTCCTCCTCGACCAAGGCACGGAAGGCATCGATGGCCTGGGCGCGACGCCCGTCCAGCTCGGCCAGGCGCTGCTCATCGTTGCCGACCTTCTCCTCGAAGCGCGCCACCTTGCCGAGCAGCTCGCTGTGGCGCTGCTCGAGCTCACGTTGTTCGCGCGTCAGCTGCTCGCGCTCCAGGCGAATCGCCTCCAGCTGGCGCTCCAGGGCCTGGACTTCGGCCCCCATGGACTCGCGCAGGGTATCCCGGCGCACCTCGGCTTCCCTGGCCTGCTCGGCGGCCTCGGTGTATTCACGCTGTGCCTGCTGCAGCGCCTCCCGGGCGGCCTCGGCTTCCTCGCCTCGCTCCCTATGGTTTCGCCGGGCCTCGTCTCTCGCCCTAAGCGCCTGGCAAAGCTCGCCGATGGCCAGTCGGTAGTCGCCCAGGGCGGTTTCGATCCGTGTGAGTGCCCCACGCTCGGCAGGCAGCCGCAGATCCTCGGCGGCCCGGTAAAGCTCGCCTCGCTGCGCTTCAAGCGACTCCCGGGCGCTGTCCAGCGCCCCCCGAGCCCGCTCCAGTCGTTCGGCCTGGAGATCACGGGCGCGACGAGCCGCCGCCTCGCCGGCATGGGCGTCGCGCAGTGCCTGGGCGGTAGGCCGCTGCCGCCACTCCTGCTCTGCTGCCGCGAGGCTATTTGCCAGGACCTCGAGTTCGGCATCTATATCGGCACGCTGATGGGCCAGCGCGGACAGTTCTTCCTCGATGGACGCCAGACGACGCAGCCGGGCGGCCTCCCGCGCCGTATGGCCGATATGCACCGCCGCCGGCTTGCCCCACTGGCCGCGCAGCGGCCCCAGTCGCCAGTGGCCTTGATCGCTGACCCAGGCGAAGGCCTCGGACTCGCCGCTGCCGATGCTCGCCAGCACGCGCTCGACCACCTCACGGGCCACCGGCGGCTCGCCATGCAGATCCGGGCAGAGCACGTCGGCCAGGCGAGTGCCCGACGCCTCGGCGTCGGGCACCAGCAGAGTGTCCCAGGTATCCGCCGAAAGCAGTTGGCCCTCGGGCATCAGCCAGGCGTCCAGCAGACCGGCGGCCTCCAGAGACGCCTCCAAACCGGCGCGCTGTTCGTCGGAAAGCTCGGGCTTGAAGTCCACCAGTTGCCAGAGCGGTGCGCCCGGACGCCCCTCGCGTACTGCCTCGCCACGAGTGTAGGGCGCGGGTGGCACTGATTCGCCACCGGCTTCCAGGCGAGTGCGCTCCTCCTCGAGCGCCTGGCGAGCCGTCTCGATCTCGTTGCCCGACTGCTGCAGGGTGAGACGCTGCCGGCCCAGGCATTCGCGCAGCGCATCCCGGGCTCGGGAAAGGCCCGCCTCGGCGGGATCCTCGCCGCTCAGGTGATCGCACCAGCCCTCGAGCTCGCCGAGCAGCGCTTCCGGGTCCTCGGGTGCCAGCTCGCTCAGCTGGGCCAGGTGATGGCGCCATGCCGCCTGCAACGATTCGGCCGCCTCGGCGCGGACCTCGATGGCCTCCTGCAGATCGTCCTCACGGTTGGCCAGGGTCTCTTCTTCGCGACGCGCCTCGTGCTCGGCCTGATGGAAACGCCGCTCGGCCTGTTCCACCTCGGCGAGACGCCCCTGCAGGTGCTGGACGCCCGCCAGGCGACGCCGCTGAAGCTCACGCAGCGACTGTTGCAGCGCCTCGCCATCGGCCGGGGGCTGTACCTCGAGATTTCCGACGTACCGATGATGTTCGGCGGCAAGCCCAGCGGCCTCGGCCACCCCGGCACTCTCCTCGCACCGCAAGCTCAGCACCTGGCAGGCCTGCTGCTGCGCCTGGTCGGCATCGCGCAGACGGGACTCGGCTCGTTCACCGTCGCGGCGCGCCCTCTCATGAAGTATCGCCTGCTTCTCGGCGTGCTGGGCACGTTGACGGGCCTGCTCGTCGGCATTGGCAAGCGCCTCCGCGGAGCGCATGGCCTCGCTGGCCTCAAGGGTCCGCTGCCGAGCGGCCAGGTCAAGCAGCTTGCCCTCCTGGGCCTGGCGCGACTCGGCCAGGCTATCGCGTTCGGCTTCGGCGGCCTCAAGCTCCTGGCGATCCTTGCCCAGTTGCACGCGATTGCGCTCATGGTCGGCATGAGCGCCGGTCAGGGTTTCAGCCCGGCGACGCACGGCGATGCCGGCATAGTGGCGATAGTGGTCCAGGAAGGCCTCCACCGCGCGGGCGGTCTCCTCCAGGCCCTGAATCTCCTCGCGATAGGCATCCAGGCTGCGGTAGGCCTCGGCGACCTCGCCGATCAGGCCGCGGCCCAAGGGCGGCAAGGCATCACTGAGCGCCTGGGAGAGGCGGTTGGGATCGGGCTTCTTGGCCAGTTGTGGCTGGCGCAACTGCAATAGCAGGTCGAGCAGGGCGCCGTAGCGCTGCTCACCCAGGTGGAAAAGCGCCTCGTCGATGGCACGCCGATAGTCGGCGGCACGATCGAAGAACTGGCCTTCGTTGCCCAACGCCTGGATCAACCGCTCGCGGCCGAGACTACGCCCATTCTCGACCAGGAAGAGATCATGCCCGACGCGCTGGGGCGTCGTGAAGAACCAGGAGCGTATCGGACGCCCCGCCACCGCCTTGAGGCCACAACCCACCGTGAAGGTCTCGGGCCCTGCGTCCCCCTGGCGGCCGAACTCCAGCCAGGTATAGCCCAGCCGCTCCTGGTACTCGCCGACCAGCAGGTTCCATTCCATGCGCTTGGCGCTGTCGCCATCGGGTTCCACCCGAGAGGGGGTCAGCTGGCCATCGAGCAGGAACGGCAGAGTCAGTGCCATCACCTTGGACTTGCCGGTGCCGTTGTTGCCGCGCAGCAGCAGGCGGCCGTCGTGAAAGTGGAAGGTCTCTTCGTCGTAGTAGAAGATCTCCACCAGGCCACAGCGCAGGGGCTGCCAACGCTGGCTGCGCGGTTCGGGAAGCTCACTCATCGCTAAAAGGATCCGCCAGGTCGGGTTGTCGGCTAGGTTGTCGCATCGATTGCCCGGAAAGTCGCTCGCCATCGTCGTCGGGCGTGGCCGCCGGCTGGACGCGGAAGCGCCCCAGGGCCGGCAGGGGAATGACTCGCTCGCCACGGCGTTCCACCAGGCGCAGCGCGGCGAGGCGCGCCAGGGTCTGACGGCACAGGCCATGAGCCGCACCCGGCTCGCAGGCCGCCTTGCGCCAGTAGCGGCGGAATTCCGTCTGCCAGCCCTGGATCCAGGCTTCCGCCTCGTCCAGGCTGACGCCATCGGCGCCCGCGGTGGCCAGCTGTTCGGCCATCAGCAGCGCCAGGTGTCCCTCGGTGCCTTCCGCCGGGATTTTCTCGTCGGTCAGCTCGCCGTCGGGATCCACAAGCGCCACCCCTTCGGCCCGTACCTCGGGCACCAGGCCGCTGGCCTGCTGGAGGCGACGCAGCATGACGCCGCGCTGGTTGGTCAGGTAGGCCGCCTCGTCTTCTTCAAGCTCCTGCCAATAGACCACGGGGTCATCCAGCAGACGCCGCGCCAGTCGATGTCGCAGCTCGCGATTGCGTCCCTCCGGAGTATCGGGGACGAAGGTCTCGGCCAGGGCATGCAGCCGCGCCTCCAGGTCGAGCTCGCTGTCTGCGCCGTTCAGGGCCACCAGCGAGGGCCCCCGCGAGGTGACCAGCAGCGCCGACAGCACGCGCCGATCGACGTCATAGAGCACGTCGCCATCCAGGCCGCGGCGCAGGAACTGCTCCTCGTCGCCGGCCACCCGCATCAGTACACCCAGCTCCAGCAGCAGACGCACCACGACCACCAGATCGCGGCGTGCTTCCTGATGGTCCAGGGTGAAGGCCATGCCGCTCTCGGCGAGTGCCGGATCGTTCACCGCCTGGCCCAGCCCCTCGCCCAGCCTGCCCAGGGTGATCTGGGCATCGCCACGCTCGAGGTCGGCCAGCAGCAGGCAGAAGAGCGCGTAGCGGCGGCGGTTGAAGGTCTTGCGCTGAGTACCCCGGCCCACCCGGGCCGGCCGGGTCGCATCACGGCTGTCGGCGGGTCGCTTGTGCAAACGCACGAAGTCGCGTTCGCTCTGCAGGTGCCAGCCGGTCTCGCGTGCCAGCCAGTCACGCAGGGTCGCGGCATGACGGCGCACAAGGGAAAAGGCAGTGTCGTCGGCGCGAATCAGTGGTCTGGCCAGCAACGCCCTCAGGGCGCGGCACTGCTCCTCCTGGCGCTGGCGCTCCAGGGTATCGCTCAGCTCGATCATGTGCTCGTCCCTAGTGCGCACTCCTCCAGTGCACTCTCCTCCAGATCGATGATCTCGAGGCGATAGTCGCGGCCGCTCAGGGCGCCGGCGGTGGTAAGGATGGTGGCGGAGGTCTCGGGCCCCAGCGGGCTCAGGGTCATGCGCAGGCCTCCATCCGCGGTCGTGGTGGTGACGGGCGCATCATCGCCCTGGCTTGCCGCCAGGGCATCCCCCAGCAAGTTGAGCAGCAGGCGAAAGGCGCCGTCATCCAGCTCGCCTCGCACACACAGGTCGGAGAGCCGCTCGGCGCCTCGCTCCACCAGCTGGCGACGCGCGGCGCGAGCGGCACTGGCCTCCTCGGCCAGTTGACGGGACAGCAGCTCGCGCTCCCGCGACCGGCTGCGCAGCCTGGGCGGAGGACCGGCCTTCTGATAGCTGCCGGTGGCGCGCAGGCGGGGCTGCACCTGCATCCCCGGCGCCTCGGCCCAGGGCGTGCTGGCCGGCACCGGTTCTTCCTGCCAGCGCTCGCTGGTCTCGGCGTCGATGACCAGGTGACGCGCCGGGGTCAGGCCGAAGGCGGTGCGCCACAGACGGTGGGCATCGCCGTCGTCCTGGCACTCCAGGAACCAGCGCGCCAGGGTGCGAAAGTCCGCCGAGCGGTCGCTGCGCGCCATGCGCCGCTCGTTGAGCCGAGCGACCATCTCCAGCAGCTGGGTCACCGATCGTCGCGCACTGCTGCGCAGCAGCCTTGCCTGGGCCTGGCGCCCCGGTTGATCGAGGAACCAGGCGCGCAGCCCCTCCCAGTGGCCGTGCCAGCGCCGCCAGGCCTCGGTGAAGGCGCGCTCGCGCTCGTCGCCGTCATCCGGCGACTCGCCGGGGGCCAGATCGGCCAGCTCCCGCTCGGCGGCCTGGCGCAGCAACTGCTCCACCGGAGCCACGCCGTCCTCACTATCGCCATCGAGGGTGCGGATCAGCTCGGCGATCTCGCCTGACGCGGTGGTCAGGTCGCCGAGAAAGCGCTCGATATAGCCGATCACCCGCTCCTTGTAGAGCAGGAAGGCATCGGCATCGCTATCCTGGCTCTCCAGGGAACGGTTCAGGCCGGTCATGAAGGCGCGGGCGTTCTCGGCTAGATCGGAGAAGACGCCGGCCAGGTCGCGCAACAGCAGCTGGCTCTGGGTGGCATCCGGCGCCTCGCTGCGTGACAACGCCAGCAGCGCCCGCAGGCGGGCACGGATATCCTCCAGCGCCACGCTCTGAAGGGCGCCGCGGCGGCCAAGCTCCTGGTCATAGGTGGCCAGCGCCGACTCAACCGCCTCGCCCTGGCGGGTTATCTGGTAGACGTAGAGGGCACGATAGTAATCCTCGACGCTGGTGACCCGGGCGTTGTCGCGCTCGGCGTCCAGGTTGCCCCAGGTGACCAGCTGCGTCAGCGCCGCCTGCACCGTGGCCAGTTCCCGTTCACCGAGCTGCTGCTGGACGTCCTCCGGACGCAGGTGCACCAGGAAGTGTGACTTGGCCTCGACGAAGGCGCGCATCACCTCGCGATAGAGGTCGGCCTTCTCGGCGGTGACATAGCTGAACGGGGTGTAGTCCAAGATCGCTCCCGGTTACTCGGTTGGCGCCAGTGCCTGCTCAAGCAGGCGCCGCTGGCGGGGCAACAGGCCCACCTGGAGTCCCAGTGGCTTGAAGACACGGTTCATGACATCCAGCGTGACATTGCCCTTATCACCCTCCAGGTCGGAGAGGGTACGACGACTGATACCGACCAGCTCGGCATAGCGAGTCTGGGAGAGCCCCAGCACCTCGCGACGCAGTGCCCGCAGCAATTGCCCTTCAGTCAGCTCACCGGCATAGCACTGCTTGAGCAGCGCCACCAGCGCCGCCTCTCGATCAGCGGGATTGCGTTGCTTCACAAGAGCCCCCAGCGGCCCAGCCTGTCGTTCAGCGAGCGCAGTCCGACCGCTGGCATGTCGAGAATACGCGAAGGTACGCCACGCGCTGCCAGGCGCTCATCCAGGCCTTCCAGCTCAATAGCGAGCTTTTGCAGTTCTCTCATCAGGTTCTCCGGCGCCACCAGATCAGCGAGAGAATCCGCAATACCATGCCAATCGAACTCCCCTCCCGCCTCGAGCGGCGGTCGCCACTGGGTTGTGCGCGTCACCCCCTCGGAGTCGGCCTTCATCGGGGCAAAATCATACACCGGCGAGAGCCCGATTCCTTCCGGACGCTTGAGCAGTGCCGTGTTACGACCATGATTGTCGGAATTGCCGAAAGCGACATTGAGCAGGTCCCGCTTGACCCATTCGATGACGAAGGCCTGACTGTCGAAAGTAGCGCCCAACTCTCGTACCCGATACTGGTTCTCCAGCAGCGCCACCAGTCGGCGCAGCGTATCGCCATGCCGGAGGAAACTCCCGGGTGCCGCTCCCATCAGCGAATAGACCGACTCAAGCCCGTAGCGAATCCAGGTCCCCTCGAGGTAGTGCATATCGAAGCGTGGCAACCAGAGTGAAGGATAACGCTCGCCCTCGATCAGGCGCATCTCTCGAGTGTTGATGGTCTCGACGTCCAGCGCGGCAAGTTCCTGATAGTAGTGGTACTCGGCCCGAAGGATGTCACAGTCATCATTGGACCGCCTGCCGCGAGGAAACTTGACCAGCATGGGTGTATCCTGCTGATGGCACTCTTCCTGCCAGGTATCGATCCAGACCCGCTCATCCTTGTCCAGCCGCAACAGCAACTTGGGGGCCTCCCCGCCGGCTCCCGTCGCCCCCCCGCTGGCGACCCCCATCTGCTGGGCGTATTCCAGGAAGTCCGTGTGGCGCTCCACCACATTGGATATAGGGAAGCGTCGCTCGCTGAGCGAGTTGTCAGCGGGCCTTTCGGGAACGGCCTCCTTGATACGTAGGTTACCCACCGGGGCGATGGTTCCCCTGGCCAGCAGATCCGCGTCCTGGCGGCCTTCAGACTGGTCTTGCAGGCCAAGAGTGTTCACCCAGAAGCGACGGCTGGCACCCGCCGGCATGATGTCTTCCAGGAAACCGAACCAGCGCGTCGAATCGTGGGTCAGCATCAGTTCCACGGGAAGAAGCAGGCTGCAGGCGTGGTGATCGTCGCGGAACATCCAGTCGACAGCATAATCAGGTTCATAGCGCAGCCGAGACGCGCCCCGCGTCCCGCGGTCGGGATTCGGCAACGCCAGAACCGCCGCATCATGCCAACTCTGGTCAAAATGTACCTGCAGCGTCAGTTCCAACACGCACCTCTGCGCACAATATTGCTCAAGAGCGACAACATATCATCTAATATGTGCAGGATAGGGAACCGCTGAACAATGCTGTTCTGGATAGTTGAAGAGCCAAAATGGCCCGATCATCGCTTCAGCGATCCCTACCTGACCACCTCAGGTGGTCTGTTTTACCCGACAGCCGGGTTATCCGGCTGCCAGGCCGGATTCAAGACACACTGACCCCGTCAACGCATCCCTGGCATCGTCCTGCCAACACCAGATTGCCGAGAGCAAACAGGGTGAACAGCTGCGCCTGGTTCTTGGCCAGCCCCTTGTAGCGAACCTTCCGATAGCCAAAGAGGTTCTTGATGACATGAAACGGATGCTCGACCTTGGCCCGGATACTGGCCTTGGTCTTCTCGATCACCAGCAGCAGCGTTTTCATGGGGCTGTCTTCCAGCTTCTTGATGGCG
>NZ_FOBC01000017.1 GCF_900109725.1 Halomonas daqiaonensis | reverse complement strand
CGGCTTGCGAGAAACTCGACTGCCGCATCCTTGAGTTCGATGGTGAAGAAGACCATGTTCACCTGCTCGTTGAATATCCGCCGAAGCTGTTGGTCAGCGTGATGGTCAACAACTTGAAATCCACGTCCCCCGGCGGGTGTGCTTCTTGAACACGCATATCCCAATGTTGAGCAAAAGCACTGCTTTGTGGTCACGGTCGTATTTTGCTTGTAGTGCGGGTGGGGCAACGATCGAGATGCTCAAGGGCTATGTGCAAGCGCAAGCGACCCCCGAATAGAGTCGCTGCGCGACTCTCGCTTGTATCCCCGCCCGAATGGGCGAGGGTTTACGCGGATTTTCGCTAAGCACGCTGCCGCACAGACAGTAAGGGCAAAACAACAGGCACGCGAAGTTACCGTCCGATCAGGAAAAAGCACGAGGGAGGATAATGCGTCAGAAGGTGGCGTCCCATAGGGGGTTCGAACCCCTGTTACCGCCGTGAAAGGGCGGTGTCCTGGACCACTAGACGAATGGGACGCAGCATCCTCGATATGAAATCTTGGTGGAGCCTAGCGGGATCGAACCGCTGACCTCGACACTGCCAGTGTCGCGCTCTCCCAGCTGAGCTAAGGCCCCAATCTCTCGAAGACGGGGCGTATGTTACTGATAAGCCCCATCTTCGTCAACAGCAAATCACGCGAGCTCGCGATACTCTTTTTCGAAGCGCTTGGCCTGCTTCTTGGAAACGCCGCCCAGCACCTCGATGGCATGGCGCAGGCGTGCCCGGGTCATGTCGGAACCCAGTATCGCCATGGCGTCCATCACCGAGGTGCTCGAGCTAGAGCCAGTGATAGCGATGAACACCGGGGCCAGGAAGGCTTTCATCTTCAGCTCGAAGTGGCCGGCCAGCGTCTTGACCTCCTCCAGCAACGCTTCCTTGTGCCAGGCCGGGACGCCCTCGAAGCGCCATACCAGGAACTGCAGCAGCCTGAGCAGCTCTTCACGGGAGAGCTTGACCTCATCGAAGCTCCCCTCATCAATGGCCGGCAGGCCCGAGAAGAAATGACCGGCCAGGGGCACTACCTGGGAGAGCGTCTCCACCCGTGGACGCACCTGGGGCAGGATCTGGCTGACGTACTCTTCATTGAAGGCCCATTCCATCAGCGCCTTGAGGAAGGCCTTGTCGTCGAGTTCCTCGCGGATGTAGACGCCGTTGAGCCAGGTCAGCTTCTCCAGGTCGAACACTGGCCCACCAAGCGACACTCGCTGGACATCGAAGTGGCTCATCATCTCGTCCAGGCTGAACTTCTCGCGCTCGTCAGGCATCGACCAGCCCATGCGCCCCAGGTAGTTGATCACCGCCTGGGGCAGGTAGCCCATGCGCCGGTAGTAGTTGATGGAGGTAGGGTTCTTGCGCTTGGAGAGCTTGGACTTGTCGGGGTTACGCAGCAGCGGCATATGGCAGAGCTGCGGCATCTCCCAGCCAAGGTACTCGTAGAGCAGTTGGTGCTTGGGCGCCGAGTTGATCCATTCCTCGCCGCGTAGCACATGAGTGATACCCATCAGGTGGTCATCGACCACGTTGGCCAGGTGATAGGTGGGCATGCCGTCGGACTTGAGAAGGATCTGGGCATCCACCTGGGCCCAATCGACCTCGATCGCCCCACGCAGCATGTCATCGATCACGCAGCTGCCGCTGGCGGGCACCTTCATGCGTACCACGAAGGGCCAGCCCTCCTTCTCTCGGCGCGCCTGCTCCTCGGCAGACAGGGCGAGGTCGGCAGGCTTGAGAGCCAGGTGCATGCCGGCGGCCTTGCGCGCCTCGCGCAGTTCGTCGAGCTCCTCGCTGGTGCGGTAGCACTTGAAGGCATGGTCGGCCTCGACCAGCTGACGGGCATATTCCCCATAGATGTCGCCGCGCTCGCTCTGGCGGTACGGGCCATGAGCCCCCCCCACATCAGGACCTTCGTCCCATTCCAGCCCTAGCCAGCGCAGCGAGTCGAGTATCATCTGCTCGGACTCCGCGGTCGAACGTACCCGGTCGGTGTCCTCGATGCGAAGGATGAACTGGCCACCGTACTGGCGGGCGAAACAGAGATTGAACAGGGCGATATAGGCGGTGCCCACATGGGGGTCGCCGGTGGGTGACGGCGCGATACGAGTGCGTACGGTCATGTCGTCCTTGGTCCTGTCGGTGGTGTGAGGCTTGCCCTGCCCTGCCGGGCGGGCGAATGCCCCGCATTATACGCACCTGGTCGACGCCGGGCAGCCGTGACCGGGAATCATCTCCCCCGCTTCGTGATTTATGCTTGAGCCCGAATTCCCCACACAAGGCTCTTCATGCTCTCGCGACTCCCCGACGGCTTCACGGCCTTGGTCACCGGTGCCTCCAGCGGCATCGGCCGGGCCGTGGTCGATGCGCTGCTGGAAAGCTCGAGCAGAGCGGGGAAGGGACTGGCGAGCAAGTGTCGTGGCGAGTGATGAGCCAGCATTGATGCAGGGGTTGAATGCAGAATCACCGTTGATACCGGCCCTTGCACCATGAAAATCGATCACAGATGATCACCCGACTCAATATCCCACAGGATGCCTAGATGGATACCCTCGGCCCGCGAATCAAGGAACTTCGGCTGGAGGCCAAGCTCAATAAGGCGGCCCTGGCGCGCCGGGTCGGCGTGTCCGATGTCACCATTTCCTACTGGGAATCCGGTGCCATCAGGCAGATCGGCCACGAGAGGCTGGTGGCATTGGCCCAGGCCCTGAACTGCCCGCTGTCGCGCCTGCTCGAAGAAACGGGCACTCGGGCTACGCCCCTCTTCCTGCACAGCCACCCGCCACTACCGTGGCAGGATGGCAGGCAGAAGGGCATCGACCTGCCGATCGAGCTAGTCCCCGGCCAACGCTGGGACGGCGATTGCCACCTGGTCACCCCCGCCCCGGGCGAACAGTTCGACTTCCTCGCTGAGGGGGACCTGGTCGCCATCGCTCCCAGCGAAATCTTCCGCCAGCCCGGCCTCTACCTGATCGACGATGACGGCATCCTGGCCATTCGCCGGGTCAACCAGGGCCCCACCGGTGAGCTGGTGTTCTATCGCAAGAACAGCGATGAAGCCATGCCCTGGTCTCCGGCCTGCCGCCTGGTCGGCAAGCTCGTGGCCCACTGGCGCCTCCAGCCGCTCTGAGGCGTCACTCCACCTCCAGTACTTCGACATTATCGACGGTGCGGCGCGCCTCGTTGCCCACCAGATAACGCTGGCTGTAGCTGGCCACCTGCCCCAGGCCATGACGCGACTGTTCCACCAGGGGACCACTGAGGTGCTCGTTCTCAGCGCCCAGGCGATCACGCACGGACTGTGGCTGCACGCTACCCTCCTGCACCTCGACCGTGACGCGATAGCCACCATCGGGTAGACCGCTGCCGGGGCCGAAGGGGCCGGCCATGAAGCCACCCTCCTCCACCGAGACGCGTTCGCGCCAGCGCATCCCGCTGAGCTCGCGTTTCACCAGGACCTGCAAGCGGGTCGCCTCGGGCAAGTTGGTCTCGCCCTCCACTGTCAGGCGCCGATCGCTACCTAAGCGGGACGAGACGTCGATCATCACCGGCTGGTCGAAGGGAGGCACCTCGGGCGCCTCGGCGGACGCCTCCGACGAAGGCTCGCGGGGCTCGGCCGTGGTGGTCGACTCGGCAGGCTCGGACGCCGCCTCCTCCTCGCCACCGCTGCAGCCGACCAGCCACACCAGCAGCAAACCAGCCCCCATTACTCGATACCACGCCGTCATGCACGCCTCCCGCCCGGTCGCTGAGACGCTAGACTACCATCATTCCCGTCCACGGGGCGGCCGCTCAGCCGAGCTCGGCACACTCGCGACAGACCGTAGTGTAGGGTACGGCCTTCAGCCGGCGAGCATCGATGGGCTCGTCACACTGCTCGCAGACATCACCCTCGCCTTCGTCTATGCGCTTGAGGGCATGCATGACCTGGCGAAGCTCATCCTCGGCTTCCTGCTGCAGCGCCTCGACCACCTCATCGTTCTGCAACTCGATGGACTGGTCCTCCATGTCCTTATCCAGCGGGCCGTCCCGCTGCTCCTTGTGGGCCTTGTAGCGCTCGAACCGGTCGATCAGCTCGTCACGCAGTGCCTCCAGTTCCTGCTTCCTCTCCGCCATGAATCTGCCTCCTGTTGTTGCCGACAGCTGTTGCCGGCAATGCCGGGACGATACTGCTCTGCTCCCTGGATACCCTATCGCACCTGCCCCCGGTAATCAGGGTCAAGTCGATGGCCTCCCGCGTCGTCGGACGGCTCCTAAGCCATGCCCAGGGCGTCATAGCCCTGCTCGCTCAGGGTGATACGCTCAGGCTCATCGCTCCCTCGCGTGCGGTTGACCATGATCAGTCCCCTGGCCTCGAGGTCGTCGATGTTCTCAAGCACCTCCTCCAGCAGGCTGTCCTCGCCCGGGTGACCGAAGGGTGAAGCCAAGGTCCCGCCATGCTGCAGCACTCGAGCCAGAAGCTCCATTTGATTCTCGGTAAGATCGCCGCTCATGTTCTGCTCCTCCTGAATGGTGGTAGCTAGGGGTGGCTATGGTCGAGAGACGCCAGCTGCGACCTCGACTTCCTCCTCTACCATATCGGGATACCCGCAACGTCACACAAGGCATTGACGACGGGCGCTATACGTGACACCGTAGCAGCAGTTGGTAAGCAAGATGCATATTGTCAGTAGTAGTCGAATCCTTTCGGTTGTCTGGTTATATCCCCTTGTTTGACCCACTAGCACTCGGGGCATTACCCGGTAATTCGTATCAAGCGCATAGCGCTAAAGGAGACAGAATATGTCTACTGGCACAGTTAAGTGGTTCAACGACGCAAAAGGCTTTGGCTTCATTACCCCGACCGACGGTGGCGATGATCTCTTTGCCCATTTCTCCGAAATCAAGGCAGACGGCTTCAAGTCCCTTCAGGACGGCCAGCAGGTCTCCTTCGATGTGGTTCAGGGCAAGAAAGGCCTGCAGGCTTCGAACATCGAAGTCATCTGATCACCGATCAGACAGACCCATCGCGTCGCAAGACGCCGAGCACCAAGGCCCGCTGATGCGGGCCTTGGTGTTTCTGCGTGTCGAGTTTTGCCGCCCCTACCGAGATGATCTTACCCAGCAGTGGCATCGTGAAGGCCTGTGGACTCCGGCAGGAACAGCTCGGGCTACAGGCTGCCGTGACTGTCAGCCATGAGGGCCTATCAGTCCCTAGCTGTGACTTGTCTCCCAAGCCTCCCATTCAGCTTCACTGGCATCGGCTAGCGACAAACGAGCAGCGGATTTCGCTGGCAGTGAGACGGCCGGCCTCGAAGGCATGGTGTCGCTGGTTTCGCTCAGTTTGAATGCCATGACCAGGTCGAGCAGGCGCTGGGCGGTGCTTTGCATCTCTGAGGCGGCGTGAGAGGTTTCGCTGACGAGACTTACATTCTGCTGAGTGGCGCTATCCATCTGAGTGACGGCGGTTCCCACTTGTTGAATGCCTAATTCCTGCTCCTTAACCGCCAGCGCAATCTCGTTCATCAGGCCTGAGACCCGACGAATACCGGTGACAGTGGCCTCGAAACCTTCCTTGCTTCGGTTGGTCTGCTTCACCCCATCGGCGATATGCGAACTGATCTCCCCGACCATGCGGCGGATCTCCTGGGCAGACTGGGCACTGCGACTGGCCAGCATGCGCACTTCGCTGGCGACCACGGCGAACCCCTTGCCGTGCTCACCGGCCCGCGCCGCCTCCACCGAGGCGTTCAGCGCCAAGATGTTGGTCTGAAAGGCGATGGAGTCGATGACTTCGATGATCTCCCCCACGCGACGTGAACTGCCTTCGAGAGCCTGCATCATCTCTGCAAGCCGCTCGACTTCCTGGATGCCCAGCTCGGCCTTGTTGGCGGCTTCGGTAGAAACGCCGTCGGCATGGCGGGCCGTCTCGCTGTTCTGGGACACGATGGACGACATCTCCTCCATGCTGGAGGCTGTCTCCTGCAGCGCCGATGCCTGCTGCTCGGTACGAGAAGCCAGGTCCTCGCTGCCAGCGGCGATGCTGCTGGAGGACTGGCCGACACTGCGCGCGCTATCACGCACGGCCTGGAAACTGCGATCCATTCGGGCAATGAAGGCGTTGAACTCGCAAGCCAGCTCGCCGATTTCATCGCGGCGGCGGCTCTGGATACGCGCGGTCAAGTCCCCTTCGCCTTCGGTGATGTCGCGTATGCGTTCGCTCACCTGGCGAATGGCCCGCGACATCAGGTTGGGACCCACCAGGGCCACCGCCAAGGCCAGCAGAAACACGATGATGGCAAAGCCAGCCACCCAGCGTTGTTGCACGGCCACGCTAGCCAGCGTCTCCTCCTCGAGCGCCCCTCCGACATCGTCTGCGCGCTCGCCAGCCACATTGTAGAGCTCGCGCAGATCATGGAAGGCAACGCGAGAGGCGTTCTGCTGCTGGGCGGCGGCGCCTTCCAGGTCGCCCGCTGCATGAAGGTCAAAGACCGCCGTGGAGGCGTCGAACCACTTGGAGAAACGGGCTTCAAACTCGCCAAGCGCCTGGGTAATGGTCGGGTAGTCACTCAGCAAGTCGAGAAAGGCCTCCATACGCTCCTGGGCTTGGGCGGCGTTCTCGAGGTGGTCCTGGCGCCAGGCCTCGGCGGCCTCGCTACCGGGGGCTTCATCCAGCAGCTCCCGTTCGGCCAGGCGGGCCTGGTAGAGGTCACGATCGGCATTCAGCACCGCAGAAATCGCAGGATTGAAGGCCCCGCTAAAGGTGGTCATGCGCTGCTTGATCGAGTTGACCAGCAGCGCATCGGCTGCAAAGACGATCAGCAGCGCCAGAGCGACGCCAATGAAGGCGAGTGTGTATTTGACGTTTATCCGGTTGAGTCGTGCAAGCATGGAGGTTCGCCGTTGTTATGGTGTGAAGACGCTGTTCAACCAATAGATCGGCCCGGTGCAAAATATCTTGAGCCCCCACAGAACAAGGGCTGGGCCGTCTACCCCTGCGGCCCACGGTTCCGTGATGCCGATACCCCAGCTCGAACGTACTTTCTCCGTCGCACCGATGTGGATCGGAACCCACCCCAGCATTCACGGGCATCACAGCCTTCCTGTAGCAAATTCGCAGCAACGCGAAACAGTTTCCCCTCTCTGAGCCATCGGCCGCGACGCCTGAGCGTTGCACGCTGATATCATCCGGCGCTATCATTATCGAATGAAAACCAAGCACCGCAGGACCCTGGCGCCGTCTATCGTCATCCCACAGCCAGCGGGATAGCGTTCGCCGACATCGAGGCGCTTGTCGTTGCCTTGGGCGGCGAGGTGCGGGAAGGCGACGGGTCGCGCGTCGCTTTCGAGCTGGGCGACGGTGGCCGGCTCTACCTGCACCGCCCCCACCCCGGCAAGGAGGCCAAGAAGTATCAGGTCGAGGACGTGCGCGCCTGGCTGGACGAGAGAGGAATCAGACCATGACCAACGTGATCAAGTATAAGGGCTACACCGCCCGCATCGAGTTCGACGCCGAAGACGAGGTGTTCGTCGGCCATGTGCTCGGGATCGCCGACCGGATCAGCTTCCACGGCGAGAGCGTCGCGGAGCTGACCGACGCCTTCCATGTGGCCGTCGACCACTACCTGGAGGACTGCCGCGCCACCGGCCGCGAGCCGCTCAAGCCGGCATCCGGCCGTGTGATGCTGCGCATTCCCCCCGAGGTACACGCCGCGGCCAGCATCGCCGCGCAAGCCTCCGGCAAGAGCCTGAACCAGTGGGCCTCCGACGCCATCGCCCGCGCCGCCGGCGAGAATGGTTCACACCCAGGCCACTGAGCTCTGGATAACCCACCGCGACCACCAACGATGGTCAAAATTCGCCCCGTCTTGCTAGAATGCCGGCCCTTTCCCGCATAACCCCGTGATAGCGATGCCCGAACTCGACCGCACATTTTCAGTGGCCCCCATGATGGACTGGACGACCCGCGACTACCGCGCGTTCGCCCGGACCCTGACCCGGCGCGCCCTGCTCTACACCGAGATGGTGACCACCGGCGCCATCCTGCACGGCAGCCCGCGCGAGCGTTTCCTGGGCTTCGATGACGTGGAGCATCCACTCGCCCTGCAGTTGGGCGGCAGCGACGCGGGCGAGCTCGCCGAGTGCGCGGCCATCGCCGAGGCGTGGGGCTATGACGAGGTCAACCTCAACGTCGGCTGCCCCAGCGACCGGGTGCAGAACAACCTGATCGGCGCCTGCCTGATGGGTCATCCGGAGAAAGTCGCCGCCGCCGTGCACGCCATGCAGGAGGCGGTGTCGATCCCGGTCACCGTCAAGTGCCGCATCGGTATCGATGACCAGGACGAGGATGCCGATCTCGAGCGCTTCATCGCCACTGTGGCCGATGCCGGTTGCGACACCTTCATCGTGCATGCCCGCAAGGCGTGGCTGGAGGGGCTATCGCCCAAGGAGAACCGCGATATCCCGCCCCTCAACTATCCGCGGGTGCACCGTCTCAAGGCGAGCCGCCCCGAGCTGCATATCGGCATCAACGGCGGCCTGAAGACACTCGAGGCCTGCCGGGAACAGCTGGAACTCGTGGATAGCGTGATGGTCGGTCGCGAGGCCTACCAGAACCCCTGGCTGCTCGCTGGCGTCGACGAGGCCCTCTACGGCGTGCCGGGCCCGGCAGAAAGCCGCCATGCGGCGGCCCGGGCCTTACGCCCCTACATCGCACGGCGGCTGGAAGAAGGGGCCAAGCTCAACCACATCACCCGCCACCTGCTGGGTCTCTTTCAGGGCCAGCCGGGCGGACGTAAGTTCCGCCGTCACCTCTCCGAGAACGGTCATCTCGACGGCGCCTGCCTGCGTGTCTTCGACGATGCCTTGAGCCTGGTTCCCGAGCACGAAGCCGCCGCCGTGGCCTGAGGCCGTCGGCCCACCCCCGGACAGGACACGACGCCGAGCAATCGGCGCCGTCTGTATTTTAGCCGGCTCAGTTGAGCGGGTCGGGAGGCGATTCCAGGCTGGAGTGGAAGTCCTCGATGGCACTCTCGGCCTCCTCGATGGCATCGAAACGAGCGATATGGAACAGCGCCTCGCCTTCATTGGCCAGCGGCAACCGACTCATGCCGATGACGATGCCATCAGCCACGGAGCGCACCTCGCCCTCGGCGTTACCGAAGGCGTCCGCTACTCGCCCCAGCAGTTCGCCCTCTGATACCCGTGCCCCGAGGCGCACCTTCGGGCGCAGGATGCCGTCGATGGGTGCCCGAGCCCAGCTCGAACCGTTGGCAACCTCCGCAGCCGGTACCGGGCGACGGCGATGCTCACCGGTCAACATGCCCAGCCGACGCATCACGCGCAGCACGCCCCGCACCCCCGGGGTGATCGCCCATTGGTCGAAGCGCAGCGCCTCGCCGGCCTCGTAGGTAAGCACCGGGATGCCGCGATTCTGCGCATAGTGGCGCAGGCTGCCCTCGCGCAGCTCTGCGTTGAGAATCACCGGCGCGCCAAAGGCATTGGCCATGCGCTCAGTCTCCCCCCCGGGGGTCAGTTGAGCCCGGATCTGCGGGAGATTGGTACGGTGAATGGCGCCGGTATGCAGGTCGACGATGTGCGTGGCGTGATCGACGATCTGCTCGCGGAACAGTGCCGCCACCCGACCACCCAGCGAGCCTGACTCACTGCCCGGGAAGCAGCGGTTGAGGTCACGACGGTCCGGCAGGTAGCGGCTGTGCTGAACGAAACCGAAGACGTTGACAATCGGCGAGGCGATCAGCGTACCGCGCAGCCCCTGGAGTTGCTTCGAGCGCAGCAGCCGGCGCACGATCTCCACGCCGTTGATCTCGTCGCCGTGGATCCCGCCGCAGACCAGCATCACCGGGCCCGACTGGCGGCCGTGCACCACCTCGACGGGAATATAGAGCGGAGCATGAGTGTAGAGGCGCGCTACCGGCACGTCGATCTGGCTACGCGAGCCTGCCGCCACGCGGGTGCCGGCGAGTTCGAAGGGGGCACGGGCCATGGGCGCTCCTTGCATTACAGAACGGTGTTTTTCATGGTTCCCTTATACGCCACTGCCGCGCCGAAGACGAGCCCGGGCGGTATGCTCGGCACGTCATTATCCATACATCATTGTATGTAAAAGGCGAGGCGATTCAAGTAAACTAAGGGCATCACCAGAACGCTGGAGGGCCTGCTTTCATGGCCAGACGCACCAAGACCGAGGCCGCCGCTACCCGGGAAGCCCTGCTGGACGCCGCCGAGGAGGTCTTCCTCGAAAAGGGCGTGGCCCGCACCTCCCTGGAACAGATTGCCCGTCACGCCGACATGACCCGCGGCGCTCTCTACTGGCACTTTCGCAACAAGGCCGACCTCTTCCACGCCATGCTGCAGCGTGTGCGCATGCCTTTCCAGGAGTTGGTGGAAGAGGTTGGCGACCCGAGTCTCGTCGAGCGCCCTCTCGAGGCAATCCGCCTGGCCTGCCTGAAGGGCTTCGAGCGTCTCGAGCAGCCCCGGTATCGGCGCGTGCACGCCATTCTCATCCATCACTGCGAGGTCTTCGGCGACATCGACCCGCTAGCGATGCAGAACGAGATGGCCGAGGAGGCGTGCGGGGCCCTGATCGACTATTTCGGCTGTGCAGCTCGCCTGGGCCACTTGCGTCCGGGGATCAGCCCGGAAGTGGCCGCCGAACTGCTGCAGGCGATGCTCGGCGGGCTCTTCCACGACTGGTTGCGCAATCACGAACGGTTCTCGATCCTCGAACGCGGCACGCTGTTGCTGGACACCCAGTTGCAACTGATGCGCTCACCCCCCTCAGGATGAGGCCGCGGCACCGTTACGCCCCTCGCCGCCGCCTCGCTGATGCAGGCGCAGCCGGCTCAGATGAGCCCGCGCCTCGCGATAGTCGGCCTCGACCACGCTGCGGTAGGCGTCCTCCTCGCTCACGTACTTGACCAGCACCCGACGCTCGCCTGCCTCCGGCAGATTGCCGGGCTTGCCATGCAGGGTTACCTGACAGGCAGGGTCGTCGACCAGCACCGCCGTGGCGAAGCCGTCGGCATCCGCTTGTGCTTTAACGTCCACCCTCTCGCCGAGCAGGCAGCGTCGCTGCTGCGGGGCATGACGATGGAACCAACGATGCAGGGCATGGCATAACGCCGCAGCCAGCGGCGAGGCGAGGGCAAAGGCTCCCCAGAGCACGACTACCCCTATGGGAATTCGGAACAGCCCCAGCGGCAGCCAGCGCAGCACGGCAAGCTCCACCGCCAGGGTGATAGCCCCCGCCAGTACCAGCAACACCGTCAGCGCAAAGGAGGCCGGCACCCCGGCGAAGCCCAGCGCCACCAGGGTGCTGGCCAGGTGGTCGCCCTTGAGGCTGTCGCGCTCGAAGCACTCCACCGGCGCCAGGCGCAGTGTCACCAGAAGCCAATAGAGGGCGGCTAGCGCAAGCAGCACGCTGAACACAACCACAGGGAAACTCAGGGCAATCTGGCTTACGGTTTCCATGCTGGCATCTCCCGGCAATACTTAGCCAACGAATGAGCTTTCTGCCCTCAGCGTAGACCATCGGATACTCGCGTGGATAGCTCATGCCTGAAGGGGGCAAGGAGCTGCCCGCCTTCGCCCACTCCGTCGCCCCCACAAACCCTCCAAGGGCCCGCCTGACAAAAAGGGGCGCTCCCGATGGGGCGCCCCTTGTCCTGGTTGAGGATCATGAGGTTCCAGCGTCGAGCGCTGAAACCTGCCCCGGGCTTCAGCCCTGGCTGGCACCTGCCGTCGGGCGATGGTCGACGTCACCACCGAGTACCTTGCGCCGCAGCCAGTCGGAGATCACTGCGATCATGGCGTAGAAGCTCGGCACGAAGCAGCTACCCAGCACCGCCACTGTGGCCATGCCCACCGCCACGGTGGTGCCGATATGGTGGCTGCTGGTAGCGCTTGCTCCGGTGGCCAGCGCCAGCGGCAAGGTGCCGAAGATGAATGCCAGCGAGGTCATCACGATGGGCCTGAAGCGTAGCTGGGCCGCGCTGATGGCCGCCTCGCGAATCGACTGACCCTGCTCCTTGCGTTGCAGCTCGGCAAACTCCACGATCAGGATGGCGTTCTTGGCTGCCAGTCCCACCACCACCAGCATGCCGATCTCCACGTAGACGCTGGTGTCGAGCCCACGCAACACGATGCCGCCGATGCCGCCGAGGAAAGCGAACGGCGTCGCCGTGAGCACCGCCAGCGGCAGCGACCAGCTCTCGTACTGGGCCGCCAGGATCAGGAACACCATCAGCAGCCCGAAGACGATGGCCAGGGTGGCGGTGTTGCCCATCTGGGTCTCCTGGTAAGCGGTGCCGGTCCAGCCCATGCCCCAGTTTTCCCCCAGGGTCTCCTGAACGATCTCCTCCATGGCGGCAACCGCCTGGCCGGAGCTGTAACCCGGCGCCGGGCCGCCCTGGAACTGGGCACCCAGGTAGACCCCGAAACGTGACACCACCGCCGGCTTGGCCTGGCGCTCGAGGGTCACGAACTCCGAGAGCGGGATCCTGTCGCCGTTACCCCCGCGCACATAGACGTTGGCGATGTCATCCGGCGTCTTGCGATACTCGTCCTCGTTCTGCAGATAGACCTGGAAGTTGCGGTTCTGATAGCTGAAGTAGTTGACGAAGCCGTTGCCGAAGGTGTTCGACATGGTGGCATAGAGATCCCTCAACGCCACGCCGTAGCTGAGCGCCTTCTGCTGGTCGATCTCGGCCCGGTAGCCCGGCACGTTGACGTTGAAGGTGGTGAAGACTCGCTGCAGCGCCGGATGTTCGCCCGCCGCTTGCATCACCTGCATCGAGGCTTGGAAAAGCTCCTGGGAAGAGACGCCCTCGAAGGATTGCAGGTAGCCGGTAAACCCCCCAGTGGTGGAGAGCCCCATGATCGGCGGCATGTTGAAGGCCATGGCCGAACCGCCAGGCGTCTGGGCACCAAGCTGCATGATCTTACCGACCAGCTCATTGGCGGTCAGGTCACGCTCGCCCCAGGGTTTCATGTTGATGAACATCACGCCACGTGCGGTGTTGACCGCGCTTGAAAGGATATCGTAACCCGCCACGGCAGAGCTGTACTCGACCCCATCGATCTCCTCGATCTGGGCGTTCAGCTCGGCCATGTAGCTCTGGGTGCGTGCCAGGGAGGCGGAGTCCGGCAGCTGTATGCTGGCCATCACGATGCCCTGGTCGGTCTCCGGCACCAGGGTCGAGGGCGTGTTCTGGTAGAGCCACCAGGAGCCACCGATCACCAGGGCGCTGAGCAACAGCGCCAGCCCCCAGAAACGCACCAGCACCTTGACCACCCACATGTAGGCGGCGGTGATGGCAGCGAAGAGGCGATCGAAGAGGCGCAATGGGGTGTTGATGGCGCGCCGAAACCGCGTTTCATTGCCGTTTACCGGCTTGTGTTTGATGAAGATTGCCGACAGGGCCGGTGTGAAGGTCAGCGCCATCAGTGCTGAGAACGCCACCGAAATGGCCACCGTGAGCGCGAACTGCTGGTAGATCTGCCCGGTGAAGCCACCGAGGAAAGCCACCGGCACGAACACCGCGGCCATGATCAGCGAGGTCGCGATCACCGGACCGCCCACCTCCTTCATGGCGCGAACGGTGGCCTGGGTAACGCTGATCTCCTCGTCCTCGCTCAGCACCCGTTCGACGTTCTCCACCACCAGGATGGCGTCATCCACCACGATGCCGATGGAAAGCACCAGGGCGAACAGCGTCAGCAGATTGATGGAAAAACCGAACATGTAGAAGCCGGCGAAGGTAGCAAGTACCGAGACCGGGACTACTGACATGGCGATCACCGTGAAGCGCCAGTTCTGCAGGAAAATGAACAGGATGACGCCGACGATCAGGAAGGCCTCGATGAACACCTTGGTCACGGTATTGACGGAGGCATCGATGAACAGGGTAGTGTCATAGGGCACCACCTGTTCGAGCCCGGGCGGGAAACGCCCCTCAAGCTCGGCCATGGTCGCCTTGACCGCCGCGGCCGTCTCCAGGGCATTGGCCCCGGGCTGCTGGTTGATGATGATCGGTGACATGGGCGCGCCATTCAGGCGGGCATCCACCCCATAGAAGGAGGCGCCGAGTTCGATGCGTGCCACGTCATTGAGGCGCAGCGCCGAACCGTCCGGGTTGGTGCGCAGGAAGATCTCGCGGAAATCATCGACGTCGTTGAGCCGTCCCCCCGCCGTAATGGTATAGCTGAAGGCCCGCGGATCGCTCTGGGGCGTCATCGCCAAGCTGCCCGCCGGCACCTCGGTATTCTGCGCACGAATGGCGCCGGCCACCTCGGTGGGCGTCAGGTCATACTGGGCCAGCTTGTCGGGGTCCATCCAGATGCGCATGGCAAACTCGCCACCCCCGAGCACCTCGGCATTGCCGACACCGGGTACCTGGCGCAGCTCGTCGAGAATGTTGAGGGTCGCGTAGTTCTGCATGAAGATCTTGTTGTAGTCGCCTTCGGGCGAGATCAGCGCCACCAGCATCAGGATCGAACTCGACTGCAGCTCCACCGTCACGCCCTGAGCCTGTACTGCCTCGGGCAGCTGCGACAGCGCCCCCTGCACCCGGTTGTTGACGTTGATGGTGTTGATGTCGCCCTCGGTACCGATGTTGAAGGCCACGTTGAGGCTCATGGTGCCGTTGTCGGCACTGGTCGAGGTCATGTAGAGCATGTCCTCGACGCCGTTGATCGCCTCGGCCAAGGGGGCAGCCACCGTCTGGGCCACTGTCTCGGCATCGGCGCCGGGAAACTGGGCGCGTACCGAGACCGTGGGCGGCACCACGCTGGGGTACTGCTCGATGGGCAGCACCCGCATGCTCATCACCCCGATCAGCGTCAGGATGATCGCCAGCACCGAGGCGAAGATCGGCCGCTTGATGAAGAAGTTGGAGAAGCTCATGAGGCGTCGTCTCCGCCGGCCTCGGCTTGCTCTGCCTCGACGCCTTCGGTCGCTTCGCCCTGCGGCGATGGGCCACCCTGCTCGGGCGCACCGCTTTGCGACGGCCCGCCCTGCTGCTGGGCGTTGGCCTGCATGGACTGCTCAATAAGCTGCTCGGCGTCGCCATTGAAGGGCTGAGGCTCGATGGTCGTGCCGGGCTCGATGCCGGCGAGATCGCCGACCACCACCCGCTCGCCAACCTCCAGGCCGCCGCGGATGATCTGCCAGGGGCCGGCCACCTCGCCCAGTTGAACGGTGCGGGCCCGGGCCACGCTCTCCCCGTCGAGCACAAATACCTGGGGCCCCATCAACCCCTGGCCGATGGCGATTTCGGGCACAGCCAGCACGTCGAAACGTTTCAGTCCTTCCAGGCTCACTCGCGCGAACTGGCCCGGCAGTACCTGGGCATCCGGATTAGGGAAAGTGGCACTGGCCTGCACCGTGCTAGTATCCCGGTCGATTCGTGAATCCAGAAAGTCCAAACGTCCCTGCAGGGGGGACGCTGCGTCGCCATCAATGCCCGGCACCTGCAGCACCGCAGTGATCGCCTCGACGGACTGCTCGCCGATCTGGCGGCGCAGTTCGAAGGCGTCACGCTGGGGCAACTGGAAGCGAACCTCCAGCGGATCGAGCGGCGTGATGGTGGCGAGCTCGGTGCCGGAGCTCACCAGGTTGCCGACGTTGACCTGGCTCAGACTGATCATCCCGGACACGGGCGCGGTGACCTCGGCATAGTCAAGGTCTATCTGCGCGCTGGCCAGGGCGGCTTCCGCCTGGGCAACACCGGCCTGAGCGACGGCCAGCTCGGCCCGCGCCTGGTCATACTGCTGGCGGCTCACCGAGTTCTGGCTCAGCAGCCGCTCGAAACGCTCGGCATCACGCTGGGCCCGAGCCAGCTCGGCGCGGGCACTCTGCAGGTCGGCCTCGCGCTGGTTGACCGCCGCCTGATAGAGGTCCGGCTCGATGGTGTAGAGCTTCTGCCCCTGCTCCACCAACTGACCGGCCTCGAAGTGGCGCTGCTCGAGAAAGCCGGTGACACGGGCCACCAGGGTGACCTCGCCATCGCTTCTCAGCAGCGAAGGGTAGGACTTGTCCAAGGGAATGTCCTGACGGCTCATCTGCGTCACTTCCACCGGATGCGGGGGCCGCTCCTGGTTGCCGGAGGCCTGCTGGGGGGCGTCATCCTGACCACAAGCCGCCAGCAACAGGCTCGCGGCCAGCACGAGCAGCGTCGTCCGGCCGTGTCGGAAGATCTTTTTCATGGTGTCAGTCGTTCCCGTTGGCGTCGTCGATGATTGACGAAGCTTACATTCATCCTTGTATGGATGTAAACATTAGGCCGCTAAAGTTCATCCCTGGGGACGTGGCGGCTCCCCGATATCCATGGCCCCGTCATAGCGGTCGCCCTCCTCCGGCAGGGTAAAGGAGACGCTATCGCCATCCAGCCAGGCGTTGACCTTCTCCACGGCCGGCACGTCCAGGGTCCCCGACTGCTGGCGCAGGGAGAGCAGGTTGATCACGTAGTCGTAGCGCGCACTGGCAAGCTCTGCGATGGCGTTGTAGAGGTTCTGCTCGGCGTTGAGCACATCGACGATGTTGCGGGTGCCCACCTCGTAACCGGCGCGCGTGGCATCCAGGGCGCTCTGGTTGGAGACCACCGCCTGGGAACGGGCCTCTATCGTGGAAACGTCATTACTTACCTGAGTAAAACGAGAGCGGACCTGCTGGACAGTCTCGCGGCGCTGGGCCTCGAAGTCGTACTGGCTGGACTCCAACTGGTAGGTGTTCCGGCGGATACTCGCCTGGGTACGCCCACCGGTATAAAGCGGCAGGCTAGCACGAAGGCCAACCTGGCTGGCGGAGCTGTGCCCCTCCACGCCACTCCGATCATTGTCGGCATAGTTGTAGTTGGCGAAGGCATTGATCGTCGGTAGGCGTTGAGCACGGGCAATCTCGACACTGCTGCGCGAGACCTCGACGCCGGCCTCGCTGGCCAGGACCAGAGGGTTGTTGGCCATGGCCAGCTCAACCCATTCACTGCGATCGTTAGGGGTGGGCAACTGAACGGGCAGCTCTTCCCCCAGCGTATCGATGCTGGAGTAGCGCTGGCCGGTCAGGCGCTCGAGGACCTCGAAGCGCACCTGCAGGTCGCTATCGGCAGCGATGCGTTCGGCGCGCGACTGGTCAAAGCGGGCCTGAGCCTCCTCTACCTCGGTGATGGCAATCAGCCCCACCTCGAACTGCTCGCGGGCCTGCTCCAGCTGACGGCCGATGGCACGTTCCTGAGCGCGTCGCGCCTCCAGTACCTCGAAGGCCCGCAGGATCTCGAAGTAGGCCGTGGACACGTCGATCAGTACCTGTTGCTCGGTGGCGGCCAGTTGGTAAGTCTGCTGGTCGATCTGACGCTCGGCCTGCTCTACCTCACGGGCATTGCGAGCGTCGAAGAGCGCCTGGGTGGCCTCCAGCGTCAAGCCGACGCCATTGTAGTCGTCTCCCCCACCACCACCGCTGAAGCGAGTATCCGTCTGCTGGCTCTCGTACTGGCGATTGTGGGTCAGGTTCCCCGAACCGTTGACCTGAGGCCGCAGGTCCGCCTGCTGCACGTCCAGCCCCGCCTCGACGCTATCGGTCTGTGACCGGGCCGAGGCCAGCTCGGCATTGTTCTTTAGCGCGTCTCGGGTGATCGTCAACAGGTCGGCCGCCTGCAGGGGCACGGCGAAGGCCGATGCAATCAGTGCCGGCAGCAGAGCACGACGAAGGGTGCGGTGACGGGTCATCGGTACATCCTCGGTTTCTTTACGGTCAGACTTACATTCATTTTCGCATGTTTCAGTAGCGAATCCACTGTCGTCTTTTCGGGAAAACAGCAATCTTTGTCGAAAGCTCGGGAGTTTCCGCTATGCTGCCACGCAGCATAGCCAATGAGGGAGAACGCCCATGGACGCTCTGAAACTCGTCAGGGTGAGGGAGCTTGAGATCGCCGTGCGCATCTGGCACCCCAACGCACCACGTACCGTCATCGCCTGGCATGGCCTGGCCCGTCACGGCGGGGACTTCGCCGCCTTCGCCCGCGTGCTTGGCCCCGGGTGGCGGGTCCTGGCCCCGGACACCCCCGGACGCGGCCTGTCCAGCTGGTCACTCTACCCCGCCCAGGACTATCTCTACGCCCACTACATGAACGTAGCAGTCGCGGTACTCGACCACTTCGGCCTCGAGCAGGTGCCTTGGGTAGGCACCTCCATGGGCGGGCTGATCGGCATGCTGATGGCCGCCGAGCCCGAAACGTCATCGCGCATCGAGCGGCTGGTGCTCAACGACGTGGGCCCAGAACTCGACCCCAAGGGGCTCGCGGAGCTGGCCAGCTATTTCGGTGTGCCCCATCGCTTCCCCCGCTTCAGCGAGCTCGAGGCCGAGCTCAGACGCCACTACACCGGCTTCGGCATCGACAGCGACGACGCCTGGCGACGCCTCGCCCTGGACAGCGCCCGGCGGCTGCCGGACGGTAGCTGGACCTACCACTACGACCCGCGCATCAGTGAGCAATTCGTCCACGACACACCCCGCGACACCTGGACCGACTGGGCGGCGATCCGCTGCCCGGTGATGGTCGTCCGCGGCGAGGACTCACCGCTGCTCAAGGCCGAGAGCGTGACCCGCATGGTCGAGGCACAGCCCGACCTGGCCAGTCTCGAGGTGCCGGGCTGCGGACACGCCCCGATGCTCGACCGAGACAGCCAGGTCCGTCCCATCGCCGACTTCCTCGACCGGCCTCGCCCCGGCTTGCTACCTAGCGATGCCAGCGAGGCGCCGAGCTTGTGGCAGCGAGGCCTGCGCTGGCTGAAGGTGATCGGCAAAGGTTGAGCGAATGTATAAGGTGTGCCCTGGTCAGGCGGTTTCCAGTCGCGATACCGTCCGCTCGACCGCCCCACGGTAGCTGCCTCCGAACAGCAGCAGGTGGTTGAGCAAAGGATAAAGCTGGAAGAGTGTCTCGCGCCGCGGCCAGTCGGCCGGGGCCCCGCCGTTCCAGTAGGCCTCGAAGAAGCTCTCGCCGGGCGAGCCGAACAGCGTCAGCATGGCGAGATCCACCTCCGGATAGTGGCGATAGACGGCCGGGTCGATAATCGCTGGCCCCTGCGGCGAAAAGAGCACATTGCCCGACCAGAGATCGCCATGCATCAGGCTCGCCGGAGCGTCCGGCAGCCAGGCCTCCAGGCCGTGGGCGATGGCTTCGACTCGGCGCCGCAGCCGCGCATCCATCAGCCCGCGCGTCTGGCAGGCCTCGGCGAGCGGCAGCAGGCGCCGCTCACGCTGGAAGGCACGGCCATCGGCCAAGGGGGCATTGGGCTGGGGTGTGCGCCCGCAGGCGTTGTCCCGCGGCCAGCCATGCGCGTCACCAGTCACCGAGTGGAGCCGACGCAGCCCCTCGCCGAGACTCGCCTCGTCACCGGAGGATCGCCCCGGCGCCAATGCCTCCATTACCAGGTAACCTTGATCCTCGCCAAGCACCTCGGGCACGATCAAGCCGCTGCCGGCCCCGCGCAGCGCGCGAAGGCCGTCGGCCTCGCCAGCCAGCCGCTCGGGGTCATCATGCTTGACCACCACCTCACCCTGGTCGGTCGCCAGGCGGAAGACCTCGGCGATATCGCCTCCACTCAGGGCCTGCGGCTCGCCCCGCGGCGTCAGCCCGGCATCCGACAGCAGTGATACGAGGGTCTCGTTGATGGACATGCGGCTGCGCTCCTTTGATTCGATGCCATGAGGGTCGCCAGTCCGGTCGGGGCTGTCAAAACAGGAGGGAGATATCCTGGCCCTAAACGGAAGCGGCGTTATCGGCGGCTATGGCAGGGAATGGCAAGGCTGACGTCAGCACCGTGATATGGCACAACGGTAGGACGTTCACGCAGGAAGAGAGGAGTAGAGACCATGTACAAGTTAGCCTTCTTCGTGCCAGTAGAAGATGCCGAGGCCGTCAAGGAAGCCGTCTTCGCCACCGGGGCGGGGCGCATCGGCGACTACGAGGCCTGCTGCTTCCAGACCCCGGGCACCGGACAGTTCCGGCCCCTGGAAGGCGCCGACCCGCACATCGGGCAGGTCGGCGACCTGGAGCAGGTGGAGGAGCTGAAGGTGGAGCTGGCCTGCGCGGACGAGCTGATCCAGCCGGCGATCGCCGCCTTGAAACTCGCCCATCCCTACGAAGAGCCGGCCTATGACGTCTGGCAACTGGCAGACCTGTAAACGTCGGCCATTACCCGGCGTCAATACGGCCCCGTGGCGTCCGACCGCTGGAGACGCAGCTAGGCTCGGCTTATGATGCGGAATTCAAAACGACAATTTTCGAGGAGGAGAACTTCCATGCCTGTCGCCATGATCACCGGTGCCACTTCCGGCTTCGGCCGCGCCGCCGCCTACCGCTTCGCCGCCGCTGGCTGGTCGCTGATCCTCACCGGCCGTCGCAGCGAACGCCTGGAGGCACTCGAGCAGGACATCGGCAACAAGGTCCCGGTGCTGACCCTCACCCTGGACGTGCGAGACGCCGAGGCGGTGGCCCGTGCGGTCGAGGAACTACCCGCCGAGTTTCGTGAGGTCACCTGCCTGGTCAACAATGCCGGCCTGGCGCTCGCCCCCAAGCCGGCCCAGGAGGTGGACCTCGCCGACTGGCACACCATGATCGACACCAACATCACCGGGCTGGTCAACGTCACCCATGCCATGCTGGCACGGCTGATCGCCACCGGTGCCGGGGCAAGCATCATCAACATCGGCTCGGTGGCCGGCAGCTGGCCCTACCCCGGTGGCCACGTCTATGGTGCCACCAAGGCGTTCGTCGAACAGTTCAGCTACAACCTGCGCTGCGACCTCAAGGGCACCGGCGTCAGGGTCACCGACATCGCGCCCGGAATGGCCGAGACCGAGTTCACCCTGGTGCGCACCAAGGGCGACCAGGCCGCCTCGGATGCCCTCTACAGCGGCACCACGCCGCTGCAAGCCGAAGACATCGCCGAGCAGATATTCCACGTGGCAACGCTTCCGGACCACATCAACATCAACCGGCTGGAAGTCATGCCGACACGCCAGACCTGGTCCCCCTTCACCATCGATCGCGACTGAACGCTCAGGCACTGCCAAAGTAGCGCTCGCGATCCTCGGCGGTGATGTCGCTGACATGCAGCGGGAAGGCGGCATCCCGCCGGTCGTCGTAGAAGTGGCGCAGGGTGCGCTCGATGGTCGGAAAGGCAAGCTCGTCCCAGGGGATCTCGTGCTCCTCGAAGAGCGCCACCTCGAGACTCTCGGGCCCCGCCGCGAAGCCACCGGCGAGATCGGCGAGGAAGATCATGTAGACCTGGTCGATGTGCGGCAGGTTGATCAGGGTGTAGAGATCGTGGATCTCGACCTCGGCACAGGCCTCCTCGCGGGTCTCGCGGGCGGCGGCCTCCACCGTGGTCTCGGCATTCTCCATGTAGCCCGCCGGCAGGGTCCAGTAGCCCTTGCGCGGAGAAATGGCGCGGCGACACAGCAGCACCTTGCTGCCACTCACCGGCAGGGTGCCGGCGACGATGCGCGGATTCTGATAGTGGATGGTGCCACATTCATCGCAGAAGAAACGCGGCCGGTCGTCCCCGTCGGGAATCGCGAAGCGCACGGTATGGCCACAGTGACTGCAGAAGTTCATGGCGCTCCCTGGCAGGCTGGCGGGCAGCATGACGGCCGCCCGGTCAGGGCTTGACGCCGCTCATGGCGGCCGAGTAGAAGGAATCAAACCCGATGGAAACCCCATGTTAGAGAACCTTCGCGAACGCCTGCAAGCACACCGGCCACGCCGGGTCGGCCTGCGCCTGCCCGAGGCCGCGGTGCTACTGCCCATCGTCGACCGATCCGAGCCGACCCTGCTGTTCACCCGCCGTGCCGACCACCTCAACACCCACCGCGGCCAGGTGGCCTTTCCCGGCGGCAAGCGCGAGCCACAGGACGCCGACCTGCTGGCCACGGCGCTGCGCGAATCCCTTGAGGAGATCGCCCTGCCACCGGAGCGCGTGGAACTGCTCGGTCGGCTGTCGGACGTGGTCTCGCTGCACGGCCTGCGCGTGACCCCCTGGGTGGGGCTGATCCCGCCCGACCTGCCACTCGTCCCTGACCCGAACGAGCTCGATACCATCTTCGAGGTGCCGCTTTCGCACTTCCTCGAAGACCAGCGCACCCATACCGATGTGATCCGGGTGGACGGCCGCGACTACTATGTGCCCAGCTACCATACCGATGGCCACGTGATCTGGGGACTATCGGCGATGATGCTGGTAGAACTGCTCGCCGAGGGCTTCGCCATGCCGATTAGCCTCTACGAGCGCCCGCCGGGCGAGCTGCTCTTTCGTCCCGAGCGCCGAGTCTCCAACCCATGACGGCGCTCACTTCACCCCATGCCACCGCTCTGCCTCACGAACGGCTGGCCGAGCTGGTCGATGCCCTGGTGGACCAGGGCTGGTACGTCGGCGAGGGGTTCATCCCCGCCGAACTGTGCGCCGAGCTCTACGATGAAGTGGCCGCCATGGCCGACCACGAGACCCTGGAGGCCGCCGGCATCGGTCGCGGCACCGAGCACGCCCTGCGCCGGGACATCCGCGGCGACGCCATCCACTGGCTGGACCGCGAGAGCCGGGCTCGGCGTCGCTATCTGGAGGCCATGGGCGAGCTGCAACAGCAGCTCAACCAGGCGCTGTTTCTGGGGCTGTTCGAGTACGAAGCCCACTTCGCCCACTATCCGCCCGGCGCCTTCTACCGGCGACATCTCGACAGCTTCCGCGGTCGTGCCAACCGTGTGGTTTCCACCGTGGGTTACCTCAACCCCGCCTGGCCCGCCGACGGCGGTGGCGAGATGGTGATCTTCGACACCATTGATCCCGAGCGCGAGCTGGCCCGGGTACGTCCCGAAGCCGGCACCTTCGCCTGCTTTCTCTCCGAAAGCGTGCCCCACGAGGTACTGCCCACCCGCCTGCCGCGAATCAGCATCGCCGGCTGGTTCAGGCGCAACGCCTCCCTGGGCGGTCTCGTGGACCCCGCACACTGATGGCAGAAAAAACGGCGATGGGTGACGCGGCGCGACTGCGGGCACGCGTCGCCGAACTGGAAGCAAAAAACGCGGCCCTCGAGGAGGAAAAGGCACACTACCGCTGGCTCGCCGAGAGCACCACCGACCTGATCTCTCGCCACGCAAGGGACGGCACCTTCCTCTATGCCTCCCGGGCCGCCCGGGACCTGCTGGGGTATGAGCCCGAGGAGCTGATCGGCGTCTCCGCCTACGACCTCTTCCATCCCGTGGACCTCAGTGACCTGCTCAACAAGTCACCGCGGGTCTACTATCACGACGGCTTCTATCAGCAGACCTACCGCTTCCGCGCCAAGGATGGCCACTACGTCTGGTTCGAGACCACCAGCCGCACCCGCCGCGACCCGGCCACCGGCGAACTGCTCGACATTCTCTGCGTTTCCCGGGATGTGAGCCGGCGCATCCGGGTCGAGGCCAACCGCGAACGTCTCGCCCGGGTGGTGGAGTCGACCACCGACTATGTATTGTTCATGGACGCCCGGGAGCGGATCTTCTCGTCCAACGAGGCCGGCCGTCGGCTACTTCACCTGCCCCGGGAAGGCGGTCAGACGCCCCTCGAGCAGGCCTACACGCCGGAGTCGCTGGCAGTGCTACGCGAGATCGTGCTGCCTGCCGTGGCGCGTTACGGCTCCTGGAGCGGCGAGCTCGAGATGCGCGGCTCGCAGGGGGCCGTGCCGGTGCTCAGCGTAGTGATGGCCCACTCGGGTCCCGGTGCCGAGCCCGACCACCTCTCGCTGCTCAATCGCGACATCAGCCTGCGCAAGGCCGCAGAGGCCCAGCAGCAACGCCATCAGGAACAGATCGCCCACGCCAACCGCCTGGCTACCATCGGCGAACTCGCCTCCAACATTGCCCATGAGCTCAATCAGCCGCTGGGCGCCATCGCCAACTACGCCAGCGGTGCACTGATGCTGCTGCAAACCGACCCCAGCCGCCCCGCCGATGATCTGCACCTGCCCCTCACGCGCATCAACGAGCAAGTCCAGCGCCTGGCCGAGCGGCTGCGCCACATTCGCACCTTCGTGCGCAAGGGCCAGACGCGCCCTCGACCGATAGCCCTGCACGAAATCGTCGACGCCGCCTGCCGGCTCTGCGAATGGCAGTTCCAGCAGGGCCGGGTCACGCTGGAGCAAGACCTGCACGAGCCCTTGCCCCGGGTGATCGCCGACCCGTTGGCCCTGGAGCAGGTATTGGTCAACCTGCTGCTCAACGCCCTGGAGGCGAGCCGCGACCACGCCGGCGCCGACCGGGTGACGATCCATGCCCGGCGCAGCGGCCGCCGCGAGGTAACCCTGACGGTGCGCGACCGAGGCCCCGGCGTACCGATCGACCACGCCGAGCAGATCTTCACCCCTTTCCATACGAACCGTCACGAGGGGCTGGGGATGGGGCTGGCCATCAGCCACTCGCTGATGGAGGCCATGGGTGGAGACCTGCGGCTGATGCCTGACGACGGCGACGGCGGCGCCAGCTTTTCCAGCACCCTGCTCTCCGAGCCAGGGCCGTCGATACGATGTCGCTGATCGACACGCCCAGGGCGTGAGCACTTGAGGCCGGTGCCCCAAGAACGAAGGTGCCGGGCCACCCCGACGGGAGACGCGACATGTGTGCGATAGCGTACAGACGTCGTGAGTGACGAACGCCACCCTGAGGGTCAGGGCATGCAGATCCGCTGACGAAGCCGGAGTGGATCGAAGCGCCCTACCCCGAACCTCCCAGGCACGCATCCCGCCGGGTCGGTAGACCATAGAGTGGCGTGCCGGGTCCAGCCAGGAGTTTGCACATGGACTCCCAAATGCCGACGATCGACATCACCACCGAGCCCCGAACACTGAAGCGGGCGCTGGGCGAGTACCGTATGCCACGCCTGGCGCGTAGCGTCGGGGAACTCTTGGTCACTGCGATTCCCTTCGCCACCCTCTGGTTACTCCTCTGGAGCACCCTGAGCGCCGGCGTCTGGCTTGGCCTGCTGCTCGCCGTGCCTGCCGCAGGGCTACTCGTGCGCCTGTTCATGATCCAGCACGACTGCAGTCACGGGGCATTCTTTCACTCGCGGCGGGCCAATGACTGGGTCGGTCGAGCCATCAGCGTCTTGACCCTTACCCCCTTTGATCTCTGGCGACACAGCCATGCCCTCCACCATGCCAACTCCGGCAATCTCGATCGCCCGCGTATCGGTGGCATCAACACCCTGACCGTGCGTGAATTCCGAGCCTTGTCGCGAACGCAGCGGTGCCTCTATCGCTTGTACCGACACCCACTGGTGCTGTTCGGCATCGGCCCGACGTACCTGTTCCTCCTCGACCATCGCCTGCCAGTGGGTTTCATGCGGGCCGGCTGGATGCCCTGGCTGAGCACGATGGGCACCAACGCAGGGATCGCGCTGCTCGTCACCACCATGATGTGGCTGGTCGGTGTAGTACCCTTTCTGCTCGTGCAGTTGCCCATCACGCTTCTCGCCTCATCGATCGGCGTCTGGCTGTTCTATGTCCAGCACCAGTTCGAGGACACCCTGTGGGAGCACGACGACGAATGGACATTCCACGAGACGGCCCTACACGGCAGTTCACACTATGACCTGCCGGCCCCCTGCGCTGGTTCACCGCCAATATCGGGATTCACCATGTCCACCACCTCTGCAGTCGCATCCCCTGCTACCGGCTGCCCGAAGTCCTGCGCGACCATCCCGAGTTGCGCCATATCGGGCGCATCGACCTGCGGCAAAGCCTCGAATCGGTGCGGCTGGTGTTGTGGGACGAGGCGCAGCATCGCCTGGTCTCCTTTGCCGAGGCGCCCAGGGGGGACACCGACGGGAACCGGTAGACCGCGACCTCATTGTTCATCGTGCCAGCTACAGCGGTCCCGGCAGCGCGCTCGGCCACCCCCGCCTTACAGGGTGATGACTTGGTCGGGCGAATTACCACCGAGGGCCGCGTAGAGGTCCGGGAAGCAGCCAATGGGCACGTTGGGCATCAGGCGGTCGGCGATCTCGCGCTCGTAGCAGCACTGGTCGCAGCCCATCAGCAGCATGCCGCTTCGCTCGGCCACGGCGCGCAGACGCTCGCCGATGGGGTTGCCGTCCACCAGCACGTAGTTATTGTCCTCGAAGAAGAACATCCCGACCACCTCGACGCCGTGTCGGCCCTCCTCGAGCTGGGGCAGGATCATCTTGGCGAGCACGTAGGAGATGTTATGACGCTGGGTGGCGAAGAGGTAGGCGACTTTCATGGGGAAGGTTCCTTGGTTGTCATCTTGAGTGCGGCGCGCAAGGCGGCCACGGCGAGGATCGCTCGGCCCTGGCGTATGGGAGGTACGCCATGGAGAAGATTGGCCAGCCCTTTGGCGTCCAGGCCGGGCGTCGCATGCAGCGGCCGTTCGGTCTCGTGTTCGGCGAGCGCCTGGCAGTAAGCGACGAGGGTGGCGCAGGGCGTGGCTTCAAAGCGGACATCGGCGAGAGCGTCATCGCGGATCGCAACGCTGAAACGGGCGCGCAGCCCTTGGGGCATCTCGACCCACTCGCCGAGGTGCGGCAGCGGCGGTGCGCGTCGCGTGCGCAGGCCGCGCTCGAGGCAATCAGGGAGTCGCAGAGTGCGCGTCAGCGCCTCAGGGCGCGTCATCAGCGATACTTCCAGCGCAACAGGTAGCGCTCCAGGGCACCGGCCAGCCCGAAGAGAATCATCACGAAGACCAGCACCAGCACGATCAACGCGAAAGTGAGCGCAGCATTGTAGGTGCTCTGGGCGAAGGCCAGCAGGTAGCCCAGCCCGCGGCTGGAGGCGACGAATTCACCCACCACGGCGCCGGTGAAGGCAAAGCCCACCGCCACCTTGAGGCTGCCCATCACCCAGGCCACCACCGAGGGCACGTAGACCTCGCGTAGCAGCGTCCAGGAACCGCCGCCGAGGGTCTTCACGCGTTCCACGAGCCGCGTGTCCACGTCGCGGATGCCGTTGTAGACGGCGAAGAAGGTCAGCACCACCACCAGGATGAAGGAGAGTGCCACCTTCGAGGCGATGCCGATGCCCAGCCAGATGATGAACAAGGGGGCGAGGATGACCCGCGGGATAGCGTTGAGCATGGCCATCACCGGCTCGAGCAGCTCCGCCACCGGGCGCAACAATGCCGCGATGAAGCCGAGCAGAGCGCCGCCGATGAGGCCCAGGAAGAGGCCTAGAAGCGCCGCGCCGAAGGTCGCCTCGAGGTGGCCGTAGATCTCGCCATCGGCGAACAATTCGGCGATGGCGCCGCCGATCGCCGAGGGGGGTGGAGCGTAGAAGGGGTCGACCCAACCCAGGGCACTGATGCCTTCCCAGAGCAACAGTACCACGGCCAGGGCCGTGGCACGGCGCACCTGCAACCAGAACATCGCCTGCTTCTGCTTCATGGTGTCGCTTCCTCCGTCTCTGGTTCTGGTCGCTTTCGAGTAGTGGGGGTTCGCACCTCCTCGGAAAGGGCATTCCACAGCGCTCGAGTGGTCACCGCGAACTGGTGCTCCTCCTTGACACGCAAGAGATCGCGCGGTCGCGGCAGGTCGATCTCCCAGCGTCCCTTGACGTGGGCGCGCGGCCCGTTGCCGAGCAGCACTACTCGATCGGAGACGGCCACCGCCTCCTCCAGGTCGTGGGTGACCATCAGCACCGTGAGGTCCTCCTCATCCACCCAGCCCAGCAGGTCCTCGGTGAGGTAGTGACGCACGATAGCGTCGAGAGAGGCGAAGGGTTCGTCCATCAGCAACAGCTTGGGGCGCAGTGCCAGCACCTGGGCGATCGCCACCCGCTTGCGTTGCCCGCCGGAGAGCTCACGGGGATAGCGGTCGCCGAACTGGCCCAGCCCGACCGATTCCAGCCAGCGCATGGCCGTGCGTCGTGCCTCGGCCTTGGTGGCGCCGCGTATCCGCAGCCCCAAGGCCACGTTGTCGCGGGCGGTGCGCCACGGCAGCAGGGCATCGTCCTGGAACAGCAGGCCGATCTCGCGGCGTTTCAGGTCCAGACGCACATCACCGGCACTGGGCTTCTGCAAGCCCACCACCGCTCGCAACAGGGTGCTCTTGCCGCACCCCGAAGGACCGATCAGGCTGACGAATTCGCCAGCCGCTACGCCGAGATCCACATTTTCAAGTACCGGCTCATCGCCATAACTCATCTGCAGGTTGCGGATATCCAGCATCATGAAGCCAGCAGGTCAGGCCTGGCGATCTGCTCGAGTTCGACGCTGCCCCCGCGGCCGTCGGCGGCCTTCTGCACATCGATCACGCGCTGCATGGACTCCAGATCGAGCTCCACGTCACGGGGATAGAGCGAAGACCGGTAGCGCGCCAGGCTCTTGGTCACGATCTCGCGGTCACCGCCGGTGATGATCTCGCGCGGCAGGGCATCGACCAGCTCTTCGGGTTCCGCTTCCTGAACGTAGCGAAGGCCCTTGGCCAGGGCACGCGCCAGGCGCTTCATCTCATCGCGGCGTTCGTCGAACTCCTCGCTGCGCACGGCCACGCCCATGAACTCGTAGGCGCCGCCGAGGTATTCGTTGGCGTCCTCGATGTCCATGCCATTGACCAGCACCCGGGCGCCGCGCTCCTGTAGCAGTGACAAGGCCGGTTCCTGGACCATACCGGCATCGAGCTGGCCAAGGCGCAGCGCATCGTAGAGGTTGGTGCCCACGGTGGCGAAGGCGACGCTGTCGAGATCGACTCCGGCACGTTGAAGCAGATAGCGCAGGAAGGCGTGGTCGGCATTGCCCAGCGCAGAGACACCGACGGTCTTGCCTTCGAGATCGCTGATCTCGGTGATCGTATCTGCCCCTTCCACACTGGTAGCCAGGGCAAACAGCGGAAGGCGCCCGGTGGACGCGAAACGCTGGATGTCGGCACCGCTGGCGAAGGCGTTGAGCGCGGCATCGAAGGACGTCGCCGCGTACTCGACGGCGCCGCCGTTGAGTGCCTGTAGCGCGGCGCTGCCGCCGCGGGTGTAGACCAGTTCGACGTCGAACCCTTCCTCGGCAAAGAAGCCGGCCGCCCGGGTAGCCTCGTAGGGCACCACGCAAAGCAGCTGGCTGCAGAACGCCAGGCGGATCCGTTTGAGATCCTGGCCGAACACCGTGCTCACGTCGCCCAGTGCCGCCAGGCCCGCGGCCCCCGCCATGCTCTTGAGCAGAGTACGGCGATCGACGCCACGGCTGACGTGAATGATATCCAGTTTGTCCGATTCCATCGGACGCAGATCAGTGCAGCAATCCGACATGACGACACCTCCGACCTTGCGGAATGAGTTAACCATTCATTTTATGATGAATGAAAATCGAACCACAAAGAATAAAGAACATTAGCAATATAACGCTAGACAAGGTTGACGCTCCCGTCGAGCCGCCTCCCTGGCAGGGCCGCCACCAACAGAGTGCTAGACTGAAGGCGAGACAATGACGGGAGCGTGTCATGACGCGGCAAAATGTGACCCACAAGCTGATCGAGTCCCACCTGCTGTCAGGCAGGATGGTACCAGGCGAAGAAATCGGGCTTGCCATCGACCAGACCCTGACCCAGGACGCTACCGGTACCCTGGTGATGCTGGAGTTCGAGGCCATGCAGATCGACCGCGTGCAGACCGAACTCTCGGCTCAGTACGTCGACCACAACCTCATCCAGGAGGACTTCAAGAACCCCGACGACCACCTCTTCCTGCAGAGCGCCTGTCGCAAGTTCGGGGTCTGGTTCAGCCCGGCGGGCAACGGGGTCAGCCACCCCGTCCATCAGGAGCGTTTCGGCATTCCCGGCAAGACGCTGGTCGGCTCGGACAGCCACACCCCGGCGGCCGGAGCACTGGGCATGTTCGCCACGGGGGCCGGCGGCCTGGAAGTCGCCCTGGCCATGGCCGGCAAGCCGCTCTACCTGAAGATGCCGGAAGTGGTGGGGGTCGAGCTGACCGGCGAATTGCCCGACTGGGTCAGCGCCAAGGATGTGGTGCTGGAGATGTTGCGCCGTTTCGGCGTCAAGGGCGGCGCCGGCAAGGTCTTCGAGTATTACGGCCCCGGCCTCGAGTCTCTGAGCGCCATGGATCGCCACGTAATCGCCAACATGGGCACCGAGATGGGGGCGACGACCTCGGTGTTTCCTTCCGATGGTGAGGTCAAGCGCTTCCTGGAGCGCCAGGAGCGCGGCGACGACTGGCGCGAACTGCTTCCCGACGAGGGGGCCGAGTATGACGAGCACGTCAGCCTCGACCTCTCCCGCGTGGAGCCGATGATCGCCCTGCCCAGCAGTCCCGGCAACGTCAAGAAGGTGCGCGAGGTGGAAGGCGAAGAGGTCTACCAGGCCTATGTCGGCTCATCGGCCAACCCCGGCTTTCGTGACTTTGCCGTGCCGGCGATGATGGTCGAGGGTCGCCATATCAGGCCCGGGGTCTCGTTCGACATCAACCCCACCTCGCGCCAGATCCTCGAGAACCTCACCATCGAGAGCTATCTGTCGCGCCTGATCCACGCCGGTGCGCGCCTGCACCAGGCCGGTTGCAACGGCTGCATCGGCATGGGCCAGGCGCCGGCCACCGACCGCAACAGCCTGCGCACCGTGCCACGCAACTTTCCGGGACGCTCCGGCACCACCGAGGACAGGGTCTTCCTGTGCAGCCCGGAAACCGCCACCGCCGCCGCGCTGACCGGAAAGATCACCGACCCGCGCGACCTGGAGATGAGCTACCCGACCTTCAGGGAGCCCGAGAAGATCGTCATCAATCGCGAGATGCTCGTCGCCCCCGCCGAGGATGGTCGTCTGGTGGAGGTGATCAAGGGGCCGAATGTCAAGTCGCTGCCTGAATTCGAGCCCGTTCCGGCCGAGTTCTCGGGGCCGGTGCTGCTCAAGCTGGGCGACGACGTCTCCACCGACGAGATCATGCCCGCCGGTGCCGAGGTGCTGCCGCTGCGCAGCAACATCCCGGCCATCGCCGAGTATGTCTTCCACGCCGTCGACAAGAAGTTCACCCAAAGGGCAAAGGAGCTCGACGGTGACGGCTTCTTCATCGTCGCCGGCAGGAACTACGGCCAGGGCTCGAGCCGCGAGCACGCCGCCATCGCCCCGCGCTACCTGGGTCTGCGCGCGGTCTGCGCGATCTCCTACGGCCGCATCCACTGGCAGAACCTGGCCAACTTCGGCGTCGTGCCGCTGACCTTTGCCAATCCCGACGACCTCGACAGTATCGACCAGGACGACGAGCTGGCCCTGGATGACATCGTCTCGGCCCTGGAAAGCGACGAGGAGGTGACGCTGCACAACCGCACCAAGGAGGAGCACTACACCATGCACCATGGTCTGTCGAAGCGACAGGTCGACATGATCCGCAACGGCAGCCTGATCCAGCTGGTACGTGAGGAAGCCTGACGCCGGGGCCTTCCCGGCAATAGTCACCCAGCTCTGGGCCTGTCGGTGCCATTACCCCGAAATACGCTGATCGTCATTTTTCGATTGAGCTCGGCGGCCTATCTCGGTCAGGATGGAATCAGGAACAGCCGTCAAGGATGAACGCGCAACGGCATACCGCTGGAGGAGCCCTATGCAACCGCTGAGCTATTACTACTACAACGTGCTGGAAGGTCTCGAGAAACCGAGCGATGTGCCGACGAGTCACCTGCAGGAGGGCTACGACATCCTGTATCGCCATGGTGGGCGCATCGAGATCGACCTGATGCGCAAGGCCGAGGACGGCAACGCCCAGGGCGAGCCCTACCACTGGTACGAGGAGCTCGATGACGAGCAGCGGGCAAAACTGCACAAGGCCCTGGAAGGCAGCGACCCGGCGAAGATCCTCAAGGTCATGCAGCGCAACGGTTATGCCGGCGTGCTTTACCACCATGCCTGGGAAAACTTCCGGAATGGGGCCGTTGTCGACTAGCGTCACAGCTTTTTCTACCCGACTCCCGACAGCCGCACCATAGCAGGGGCCCGCTAGCAATCGCGGGCCCCTGGTCTTTTCTGAGTGGCAAGTTCCTAAGGTTTGGCCATCAGGTCCGCGCGCCACCCTCGCCAGAAGGTTATCCCCTGCAGCACGGCCAGTACCGCCTCGTAGAGCGCAGGTAGCCACAACAGTCCCGAGGCGAACAGGAAGAACAGCGCGAAGAGCCCGCGGAACAGGATCGACAGCAGCGCTACCAGGCGGTTATGCAGCGGCGACAAAGCGGCCGGGAGGTAAAGCAGCCCCATCGCCAGCATGGCCAGGCCGGCGTAGCGGGGCCATGTCAAGGGCGCCGCCAGGTCGGCCCTGATGATCTCGAGCAAACTGGCCGGCCACCACCACAGCCACAGGCCGATCAGCACGTTGAGGGCGATGCCCACCTGCATCACCCGCCGATAGGTCCGGAAGGTGTCCTGTGAAGTCTGCATGTCGGTACTCCCTGGGGCCAGATGCGTCAGCGCATAAAAACTCAGCGAAGAAGGTCAATATTCAGAAGGTCAATATTCAGAAGGTCAACAAGTAGTCGAGCAGAACCGCCCGGTCATCCGGCGGCAGCGCGGTGCCATAAGTATGCCCCTGCTTGCCGTTGCCCGGCAGACGAGTATCGAAACAGAAGCCCTCGTCCAAGGGGGCCCCAGGGATACAGTCGGGAGCCAAGAATCCGCCCTTCTCGCCATCCAGCACGTCCAGGCCACGCAAGAAGGCCACGGGGCGCTCTTCCGGGGGCAACAGCAGGTCGTGCAGGGTCGGCACCGAGCCGTTGTGCAGGTAGGGGGCGCGCAGCCAGAGTCCGTCGAGGGGCTGGTTGGCGTAGCCGTCGGTCTTGCGGAAGTGGCGGAAGCGGTAGCGCTCGTCATCGGCGAAGAGGGTGAGCTGATAGAGGCGCAGTGTCTGGGTATAGCTGTCCAGGCGCGCCGGGTCAGCCCCTAGCGTGGCGTTGGGTACCACCTCGCCGAGCTGCTCGCCCTCGAAGACGTAGCGCTCGCCCTCCTGATAGCCGTGGCAATCGGCACAGTGGCGCATGTAGAGCGCCTTGCCGGCCGCCACGCTGTCGGCATCTGGGTCGTGGGGGCTCGGCGGCGGCTCGAGGTCGAGCAGCCAGTCGGCGACCCGCTCGATGGCGGCATGGTCGGCGCTCTCCTCGGTGACCCCGGCACCCAGGGCGGCGCTCAGGTTGCGCTCCTGCAGCGAGGCGTTGTTGCCGTCCCAATGCAGGTCCATGCCCTGGCGAGGACGCTGAAGGAAGATCGACGGGAAGTCCGCGGTGCCGATCCGCTCGTCCTCCGCCAGGTCGGCGAGGGTCATGTCGAACTGGATCAGCTTGTAGGGATTGAAGGTATCGACCCGTCCCGGCCCCCAGGCCGGCTGCTCCGCCAGCAGCGGTGCGAGCCGCGCCCGGGTCTCCAGCAGCCCCTCGCGTACCCGCGGCAGCACCGCGTACCGCCACACCAGGCGCTCGATCCAGCCAAGCTCCTGGCCCTGCTCCTCCATGGCGGCGAACACGCTGTCCGGCGCGAGTCGCGGGTCGTCGGCGATCTCCAGCAGGAAGGCGATGAAGCCGTTGAGGTCCAGGTTGTTGGCGGGCATACCCGATATCAGCCGCGGTTGCGACCCAGGAGACTCGCGCACCGTGCCGGTATGGCACGCCGCACAGTTTAGCCACCCCAGTTCCACGCCGCGCACCTCGCGTGTGCCCACTCCGATGGGCAGGTCACCCGCCTCGAGGCTGTCACCCGAGGCGTAGAGGAAGCCGAAGGCCGCGTAGCCCTCCTCGGCGAGTACCTCGGGGAAGAGTTCGGGCAGCACCCGCCACAGCCGCACCGGCAGGCCGCTTTCCGGCTCGCTGCCGATGGAGCCATGGCGGAAGTGCGCCTCGGGATCGGCGTAGTGGCGCACCGACTCACCGCTGTAGCGCCACAGGGTAGGGACACCGATCGCCAGCACCAGCACGCCGGCCACCACCACGGCCAGCGCCAGCAGGGTCAACGGCAGGTACCGCCGCCGACGACGGCGGGTCTCGTGCTGCACGGCGGTGACGGGGGGCTCCTGGCGTCTCATGGCGGCCTCACGGGGTATGCGCTTGCGTTTCTCGAGACGGCGCCACCGGCGGCAACTGCAGCTCGGGCCGGGTCTCGTAGATGGCCATCAGGGTCTCGAGCATGCGCTCGTGGTCACCGCCGAAGCGATCCAGCTCGTAGCAACCCAGGGGATTCTTGGGCGCATTGAGCAGGCACTTGTTGCAGAAGGTGCAGGGATTCTCCGGCGTGTCGTGGCCGGCCTGCCATTGGCGCGGCATGTCAGGGTTGGCGATCAGCGCCCGGGCGCTGGAGACCGCATCGCAGGCACCCGAATTGATGGCCTCGCGCACCAGGGAGGCGCGCTGGTAGCCACCGGTGCTGATCACCGGGATGTTCACCGCCGCGCGGATGGCGCGTGCCTCGTCCAGGCCGATGCCCTCCAACTCGCGGCCGCGCCGGTGGCGGAACCACAGCCAGCGGAAGATCCAGCGCAGCGCCGGGTAGCGGAACAGCAGGTAGTTGCGGAAGGTGTCGACGCCGGCGGAGAGCATGGCGTCGTAGGTGCTGACGATGGTCTCGAAGGGGAAGTCGCCGGGCGGATTCAGGGGATGGGGAAAGAGGCTACCCAGCGAGACATGCAGGGCGTCGGCGCCGGCGGTCTCGGCCCACCGGCACACCTGTACGGTATCTGCCAGGCTGTTGCCCTTGCCTTCCCAGGGCAGCACGTCGTTGTGGTCCACGGCGCTGATCTTGACCTGCAGGTGGAAATCCGGCCCCACCCGGTCGCGTATTGCCTCGATCACCTCCAGCAGGAAGCGAGCCCGGTTCATCAGCGAGCCGCCGTAGCGGTCGTTTCGGTCGTTGATCGCCGAGCTCAGGAACTGGGTGAAGAGATAGCCGTTGGCGGCGTGCAGTTCCACGCCGTCGAGCCCCGCTTCCCGGGCTCGCCAGGCGCCGCGGGCGAAGGCCTCGACGGTGCACTCGACCTCGTGGCCGGTCATCGCCCGGCACAGGAAGCCATGCAGCGATTCCTTGTGGCCGGTGGCGCTGGGTGCTCGCCGATGTTGGTTGTGCACCCCGGGCAGGTCCATCTGCCGGCCGGAGTGACTGAGCTGCAGGATGTACTTGCAGTCGAAGCGATGCACCGCCTCGCCGAGACGCTGCCAGAGGGGAATGAAGTCGTCGCGATGGATAGTGGCGTAGCCGGCGACGATGCGCCCTTCCATCTGCACCGGCACGAAGGATGAGAGGATGGCCCCCACCCCACCGCGGGCAAAACGGCACTCCCAGTTGATGCGGGTCTGGGTCAGGCTGCCGTCCTCGTTGTCGAAGCGCCCGGAGATGTTCGAACGCAGCAGGCGGTTCTTGATCTCGATGTTGCGCCACTTCAGCGGCGTGAAGATGACGTCCTCGCTCATGCGCCTCGCCCTCCTTGCTGCACGGTCATGGCCTGCTCCCAGACCGCCGCCAGCAGCGCCAGAATGAAGCTCTGGGCCGGGCAGCGCGCCCAGCTCTGACCCATGAAAGCCAGCTCGCGGTCACCGCTGCCTCTGGCGGCATCCGCCAGGCGCAGCACCACCAGGTCGTCGGGTTCCAGCCGTCGTGGTGCGCAAGGCGTCGACAGCGGCCTCCTCACCCGGCGCAGCAGCGTCTCCGGCGCCGAGAGGGTGCGGCCCATTACCGCCGCCAGGGAGAGCCCATGGGCCTGGGGCGAGGCGGCCAGCTCACGCATCGCCGCCAGTGACGCCACCAGGTTGTGCACGGCGATGCCGGTCGCATGCAGCGCCAGTGGCTCGGCCCGGGCGCGCTCGGCCAGCAATCGCCGGGCACGGCCCAGGCGCCCACTGACCCGTTGGCCCAGGGCACGCAATACGTTGATGCGCGGATAGGCGTTGAGCAGCCGGGCCGCCGCATAGCTTTCCTGGTCGGCATGGTACTCATCGTGAAACAGCCGCCCCAACAACCCCTGGGCGGCGGGTCCCAGCGCCTCGCCCTCGGCCTGGCCGGCCACCGCCTCCACCAGGGTCTTGAAGGCCGGATCCTGGCGCCAGGCCGTTGCTTCGGCGCGCTCATCGAGGCGCTGGCCCAGTTCGGCGTGGCGGGACTCGCGGCCCTGCGCCTCGCGGGGCAGCAAGGCGGGCAGCGGCTGGTCATCGAACACCAAGGCCTGGCGCAGGCGGGCCAGTCGCAGGCGATTGATCAGCCCGCCGGCGGGCGCCAGGTGGCGGTCGATGCCCGGCTCGGCATCCAGCTCGCGGATCTCCCGGGCATCGCTCACCTCCAGCAGGTTGACGAGACCGGGAATGCTCAGGCGCCTGGCCATGGTGCCTCCCTATTCACGAGACCTGGTTTCACGAGACCAGGGGAAGAAGACATTGCGCACCCCTTCCATCCGCGGCACCAACTCGGGAAAGTGGCGACCGATCACCGTGCGCAGGCCGTTGTCGTCGATCCACTGCATCCCCGCCGGGGTGTAGACCTCGGGGATGTAGTCGTCTGTGAAGAAGCGGTCGCTCTTGAGGCGCCGGGAAGCCATCAGGATGAAGATGCGGAAGGCAGTGTCGCTGAAGGCAAAACCCGGCGGCGGCGTCTCGGCGAGGCAGCCGGTGAGCAGGTCGACCTGCTCCACGTTGCCATAGACTGCCTCCAGCTCGCGTTGCCACTCGGGATTGTCGGTGAGCTCGGCGAAGCTCGCCGGCGCCGGCATGTCGATCAGACGGCGGAAGCGGCAGTAGCGCGGCACCCCGCGCTCGCGGTCGCGCAGCACGTCGATGGAGGCCAGGTCGATGGTGCGCTCATGGGGCGCCTGCTTGGCGTGCTGTTGGAGATGACTCGGGAAATTGTGCAGCACCAGCGCGCCGGGGTGGCTGGTGCCCAGCGAATAGAGCGCATCGGCCAGCGGCACCTCGTCGTAGAGCGAGTGGGTCCGCGAGCCGGCCACCTCGGTCAGGCCGCACGTCTTGAGCGGGCTGTCGTCGGCCAGGCGACGGAAATCGAAGTCATCAGGTACCAGCGGATGCATGCGGTAGACGGCGCTGAACTCCTCGGTGATGGCATAGGGCGCGGCGTGATGATCCACCGGTGAGCCGACAATGCCGCTGAACAGTTCGCTGTCGCTGACCCGGCCACGGCTGCGGTAGAAGTGCTCGTCGAGAATGCCCCACCAGTTGGCACGCATGCCCAGGCGCAGCTCCGGGGTGTCGAGCAGGGCCGGCGTCCACTCCACGGTGTGGATCTTGGCGATCAGGGCGGTGTTGATCAGGCGCGCCTTCTGGAACAACCATTCACCGTCGCGATCCGGGTGATCGATGCGCAGCCGGTCGACGATGGCGTTGTGCTCCCGGACGAAGAGGTTGTGCATCAGCGACAGTCCCACCCACCAGTTGCCGTTGACCCCCGCCAGCTCGATGCCGTGCTCGTCCTGGGGCAGGTGGCCATCGGGACGCAGGTAAAGCTTGCCGTCGGTCAGCAGCTCGCCGCTCTCGGGGTCGCTGCGCACCAGGCGCTGGCGCTTGAGGCTGCTGCCATAGATCTGCGAGCCGTCCCACCACTGGGTCTCGGTGTTGAGGAAGGTCTCCGGGAAACCCTCGTCGGCCGGGCCGCGAGTGGAATCGCGGCGCGAACGCAGCACCGTCATGCGCCCCCAGGGCCAGTCGTCGTCCTCATCGAGGGGGATCTCGTAGGGCGTCGCCTCGGTGTCGTTGCTGCCATGACTGAACCAGTCGTGGACCATGAACTGCAGCCAGGCGGGCACCAGGACGTTCAGCGTGGTGGCCGGCGTGAAGGTCTCGCGTGTCATCAGCCGGCGGCTGATGACACGCGGGCTGGGCGTCATCAGCATCTCATCGGTCTCGCCGAAGGTCTCGGCGATGGGCACGTTGCGCCCGAAGCGGGTATAGGCCTTACCCATACAGGGGGCCGCCAGGTCGTTATAGCTGCCATCGGCTGTACGGCAGCTGCGCACGTCAAGCTCGCCCTTGTCGGGGTCCGGCGGGCGCTCGCGCTCGGTGTCGTAAAGGTTGTGCCAGCGCATATTCCCTCGCAGGGCGACGAGGTTCAGTACGGCGATGAGAAAAGGAAACTGATGCCACTGCCGGCGCCGGTTGATGCGCCGAAAGAGCCGACCGAGCAGACCGCTGCCGCGTTGACCGAACATGAAGCTCCTCCCTGGTCACGATGCCAAAGGAACGGACGCGCAGTGACCCTGCCATCCCTGGCCAATATGAAGCCTGAAGACTCCACTCTCGCGAGGATGAACGTGACCATACTGCACTTGACAACTAACCTTTAGCACAGGGTTTCACCCCCCTCCAGAAGTTCATTGTCAGCAGGAAAGGATTTCAACGAGGGGTCTCGGGATACACTCCGCAAGATGTCTCGCCCTGCCTCGCGGGGCCCAAGGAGGACGCGTGGCCAAGCGTCATTACGCGACGGGATTCCGCCTCATGGTACTGCTGGGCGTGGTAGCCAATCTGGCCCTGGCGATACCTGCGGTCTTCGTCCCCAATACGGTGATCGCACTGGTGGGCGGAGCGCCAGTAGCCGAGACGGTGTGGCCGGCCTTCGCCGGCTGGCTGCTGATCCTGCTTAGCCTGTTCTACCTGCCGGCAGCCCTGGACCCCGATCGGTTCCGGATGGTTGCAGTGCTGACGGTGCTGGCACGCTTCGCCGGGGTCGTATTCTTCACGCTGCTGTATCCGCAGTTCCTGTTGCTCGCCCTGTTCGACTTGTTCTTCGGTGTCACCCAGGGCGCGCTGCTACTGGCGCTCGGCCGACGCTGAGCGGTGTCTACGACTCATTCGGGAGGAAGCGGTCATGGCTCACAAGGATCACACCCACCCCAAGTCCCGCCGCTGGCTCGCCTGGCTGGCCCTGCTGCTGATACTGGGCGCCGCGGTGGCGGCGATCGGCTGGTACAAGCTGTTCCGCGAGGAGCCCCAGCAGTTCGAAAGCGTCGAGGAATATTATCGCTACGGCTCCATTGGCACCGAGCCGGAGGAAGGCCTGCCCTACTGGGTCTGGCGCGTGCTGCCGACACTCTTCCCGCAGCACCTGCCGGGCGATGGGGAAGATGACAGCTACGCCGCCCTGGGCGTGGCCTGGGAGGAAGGCCAACCCTCGCCGGTGGGCTTCTCGCTGAAGACCATCGGCTTCCCACGCATCGGCATCAATTGCGCGGCCTGCCATACCGCCACCTACCGCACGGCACCGGACGGCGAACGCCGGATCGTGCCTGCCGGCCCGCACCAGACCTTCGACCCCCAGGCGTACCTGCGCTTCCTTAGCGACGCCGCCGCGGACCCGGACTTCACCGCCGACAACCTGCTGGCAGCCATTCGCGAAGAGACCGAGCTCTCCTGGCTCGACCGCCTGCTCTACCGCTTCCTGATCATCCCGCGCACCCGCGACGGGCTGCTGGAACAGGCCGAGCGCTTCACCTGGACCGAGGATCGGCCCCGCTGGGGACCGGGGCGCATCGATCCCTTCAACCCCGTGAAATTCCACCCCGACCTGCTGGCCCTGAACCCCGCCGAGGACGACACCATCGGCAACTCCGACATCATGCCGCTCTGGGCGATGGACGAGCAGGAGGGCTACGCCCTGCACTGGGACGGGCTCAACGACTCGCTCACCGAGGTGGTGCTCAGCGGCGCCATCGGCGATGGCGCCCGCCCCGACTCCCTGCCAGTGGAGGCACTGGGCGAACTGGAGGCCTACCTGCGCAAGCTGGCGCCGCCCTCCTACCCCTTCAACTCCCTGGACCAGCAGGCTGCCGCACGCGGAGAGGTGCTGTTCGAGGAGACCTGCGCCGGCTGCCACGGCCCCGGGGGGGCTCGCACCGGCACGGTGATCCCGCAGCCGGAAGTAGGCACCGACAACCACCGCCTGGCGATGTGGACCGCCGAGGCCGCCGAGCGCTACAACGCCTATGCCGAGGACTACCCCTGGGATTTCGACGCCTTCGTCAAGACCGACGGCTACGTGGCCAAGCCGCTGACAGGCATCTGGCTGCGCGCGCCTTACCTGCACAACGGCTCGGTGCCCACCGTGGAAGATCTGCTGCGCCCCGCCGAGGAACGCCCCGAGGTGTTCCATCGCGGCTACGACGTCTATCACCCCGACCTCCTGGGCTTCATCCACGAAGGCGAGGATGCCGAGCGGCACGGCTTCCGCTACGACACCAACGAACCCGGTAACGGCAACGCCGGCCACGAATACGGCACCGAGTTGCCGGCAGAAGATCGCGATGCGCTGGTCGAGTACCTCAAGACGCTTTAGCCTCCCCACTTCATCCACACCCCCGAGGCATCCGTGACCGAGCCCCCCTCTTCCTTCGTTGCCATCATCGACGACGATCAGGCGCTTCGCGATTCGCTGACCTGGCTGCTCGAATCCGTGGGCCTGATCACCTGCGCCTATGCCGATGGCGAGACCTTCCTCGCCGCCGACGCTGGCGAGCATGACGCTATCCTGCTCGACGTTCGCATGCCGGGCCTCTCCGGCCTGCAGGTACAGCAGCGGCTGCTCGAGCGCGGCGACGATACGCCGGTGATCTTCATGACCGGCCATGGCGACGTACCCATGGCGGTCTCGGCGCTGAAGAGCGGCGCCTTCGACTTCATCGAAAAGCCCTTCAACCCCCAGCAGCTGATCGATACCGTCCAACAGGCCCTCGCCGAGCACCAGAGCCGCCGGCAGGCCAAGCGGCGGCTGGGCGAACTGCAGGCACGCTACGCGGCCCTGCGCCCCAAGGAGCAGAAAATCCTGGTCCACGTCGCCGAGGGAATGACCAGCCGCCAGATCGCCGAGCACCTGGACATCAGCGCCAAGACGGTGGAGATCTACCGGCTACGCGCCATGAAGGCCCTAGGGGCCGGAAACTTCGCCGAACTGGTGCGGCTGTGCGTCGCGCTGGGGCTGGTGGAGACGCTGCCCGATGGGGCCAGGGGCTAATGCACTGCTGAACGGGCATAGAAAGGAGCAACTTCGCGGTGCTTGTCGAGAAGCCGGGGGTCGAGAGGGAAGATGAAAGGCGACCGCGCACATCGATGAGGCTGACGGTGTGAGGAAGCTCGACCCGCAGCAGGGTAAACGAGCCCGGCAACTCGTCCAGTTCCAGTTAGAAGTTAACCAGCACCTCCAGGAGCGAGGTGGCGGGGCAGTCCGAGAGATAGACGATCGGGCGTCCCTTGTGATGCCACCGACCCGCTGTCACGGTCCCACCGATCCCCGCCAGATCCGTGAAGTTCGAGATACGCTAGAGAACCATCCCTGTCACGCCGCAAATCCATGACGTAGCTGCTCGAGCTGCTCCTCCGCCAGGAGAAGCATCTTGCCGGCGCGGTAGAGTCGATCGCCTTCCTCGGTGGAGAGAGCCTGGCCACGTGAACGCCGGTGCGTCAGCGTGCGCGGCTTGATGATACCCAGGTCGACGACGTTGACGCCCAACGCCGCCAGTCGGTCCAGCGCTTCCAGGGGCACCCCCTCACGAATCAGCTCGTCAGGGCTGCGCCTCTTGTTGTGGCCGGCCATGAGCAAGACGAGCTTAGCTTGCAGCGCGTCGAGATCGGCATGCGGTTCTGCGGTCTCGGCATGCTCTTCGACATCGATGGATGTCATGCGGCACCTCCTGAGATATCGGCAATCTGCCAAGAGGTGTGGCGCAAATTGCCTAAAACTCGCCCGGGCGCACGCTCACTCGAATGAGAAAACGGTGCCTCCGAACGCCATTTGCATCAGCCGGCCTACACTAGGAGAAGCAGCCCGGCCATGGTGACCGCGGCGCCCGGATCCCGGCAGGGGGGAGGTACAACATGAACAAGACAGCCATTCGCACGTTGCAGCAATACCTCGCCGAAAGCGGTGACTACACCGGTGCCATCGATGGCCTTCGAGGCCCCAAGACGCGTGCCGCCGTGGACGCCGCCATGAAACGGCATGTCGACAAGCTGCCCTCGGGTAGCGACGCCTGGAGCGAGCGACGTCTCGCCGTTGCCTGCCTGCAGCTGGCCTGCCACGAGAAACGCATCGAGGTGGGCGCCATCGATGGCCTGTGGGGGCCCCAGACCGACTACGCCCATGAGGTGCTGGATACCCTGCTGGAGACCGGGAAGAAACCGCCTCTGTGGCGCGATCAGCAACCGCTGGACGCGAACCCCAATGGCTGGTGTCACGAGGCTGAGCTGGAGCAGACGCTGGGTTCGCCAAGCCGCAAGCCACCGCTGGTGGTGGTGCCCTGCCCCTGGCCGCTGGCACTGGCCTGGGACCCCAGCACCCGCCCCTCCGGCATCGGCTGCCACGAGCAGGTCGCCGAGAGCCTCTCGCGTGTGCTCGAACGTGTCCACGACCATTACGGAAACGAGCGGCTCCGCGAATTGGGGCTGCACCTGTACGGCGGCTGCTACAACAAGCGCCGCAAGCGCGGGGGCAGCAGCTGGTCGACCCACGCCTGGGGCGTCGCCATCGACTGGGACCCGGCCCGCAATCGGCTCAAGTGGGGGCGCGATCGCGCGCGGCTGGCCAGGCCAGAGTATGAAGACTGGTGGCGCTTCTGGGAGGAGGAAGGCTGGGTCAGCCTGGGCCGCCATCGCAACTTCGACTGGATGCACGTGCAGGCCGCCAGGCTGTAAGAATCCGTCTGGCGGCCCAAGGCCTATCGATACGGAGGCGCGAGACTCAACGCCGCAGCATCTCCAGGTATTGCCTGAGCACCACGGCGTTGTTGTGACGCTCGTCCCTGGAAGAAAACACCAGGGTGACGGTTCCGCTGGCCGCCCGTTCGGCCAGGCTTCTCAGCGTCTCACGATGTGCCTTGAGCTCTGCCAGGTAGCGGCGGCGAAACTCGCCCCAGCCAAGCTCACCGGCATGGAAAGCCTTGCGTAGGGTATCGCTGGGCGCGACCTCCTTGCGCCACTCATCGATCCGCGCATCGGCCTTCGCCACCCCGCGCGGCCAGAGTCGATCGACCAGCACACGGTAGCCATCCTCGGCGCTCGGCGCCTCGAAGGCACGCTTCAGGGCAATGCTCATCATCGGTCTCCTTTCGGCCATGCTGTCATTGCAGCCGGTTCGGGAATCAGCGCCGGAACGCTGTCAGCCGATCGCCGACAGCGAGGGTCTCCCCCTTTCCGGCCAACAGGATGGCGTTCTGGCCGAAATAGCCACCGGGGGCATGGCGAGTGTTCATCTCCACCAGGGTGCGCAGCGGCTCGCCGGGCACGGCGATCTCGCCCGTCGCCTGATCCACGGTAGTGATCTTGCAGCGCTGGCAGGGCTTGCGCAGCCCTAGACGGATACCCTCATCGAACGTGCTCAGCGCTGACCAGCCATTCTCGGCAAAGGGCTCGTCACCATCCACGACGAGGCTGGGCCGGAAGCGCTCCATGGGAACCGGTGCAAGGCCCTTGGCCTGCAGTACCCGGTTGACCTCGGCAAGCGAGGCCTCGGATACCACCAGGAACGGATAGCCATCGGCGAAGGCGGTGTGTGCCAGTTCGCCGGGCGCCAGGAAGTGCGGTTCGACCCCGCGGCGCTGGTCCGGCGCGAAACGCACCAGCCGCAAGCCGCTACCCTGGTAGCTCCCCAGCACGTTGCCCAGCCATGCGGCGGCTTCCGCCCCCTCGTCCAGCGCCTGGCACTGGTCGTCCCACACGTACACCGGCAGCCGGGGCTGGTCGTCGCGCTGCAGCGGAATACACAGCGGGGTTGCCTCGGGGTGGTCCAGCACCAGGGCCTCGTTATCCAGGCGCACGACGATCTGCGCCATGTGCGGCAACTGGCGCTGGGTAACGAAGCGGCCGATGTCGTCGACCACCATCCAGTGGCGGTCGTAGGGCAAGCCGCGGGTGGCAAGCTCGGCGTGGTCGAGCGTGATGCCGCCCAGCGACTTCACTGGATAGATATTGAGCCGGGTGATCTTCACGGGGGTCTCCTGTCACCGGCGCTAGCCTGTCAGCGGAGCCGGGGTCTCGGCCGCCACCTTGCTCCTGCGGGATCGGTGGGCAGGACCTTACAGCCGCTGGGTCTCGATGACGTAGCCGATGATCGGATAGCCCGCCTCGCGGGCGGCCTTCTCGGCCTCGAGCTGGGCTTCGATCTTCGAGATACTGGAAGAAACGTGTTCGAAGACGCTATCCATCTCGAGCTGCTTGGTGCGTACCGCCAGTTTCACCAGATGGCCGGTCTTCGGTGCGCCGCCCGGCTTGCTGCGCGGCGCCTTGGGCTTGGCCTCATCGCCGGCTTCCCTGGGCCATTCGGGGGGTGAGGTAGCCGCCTTGCGCCGGGCCTCTTGCTCGTTATCCATGAAGTCATTGATCTCGCGGCGCATCTGCTGCTCGAACTCGTTCAATTCCGTTTCCATCGTGTCTCCGTCTACTACCTACTACAGTAATGGCGAGAGTGTACCAGAACTCGCGCGGCTGCCATCCCTTGCAGCCGTGTCAAGCGTGTAGCGGGTCAGTGAGTCCTTACCTCGCCCAAGGAGAGGGCGGCCAGAGGCGGAAGGTCGGCACAACCTGGAGCAACGCCCGCTTTCACCCTGAATTCAAGCAATAAGCACAACACCTGATCCATCCGGTACGGTGTTGCCATGATGCCTTGAGCTAGGCAAGCAACGCGAAGACAGATCCGCTGGACAGCTGGTCGGGCAGCGACGCCCTCAGACTCATTACGTGCGCTAGCGTACAGAGGTTCAAATTCCCAATGTGATACAGCTTTGCTGGTGGAACTGGACAAATGCGATCTGCGGGGTGGTGTTCGTAGCCGCTCGAATCGGGAGAACGAGGGAGGACTGGGATGTCATTACCACAATATGATTCTCGGAACCGGCTATTGACCCTTTTGCCGGAGGAAGACCTGGAGCGACTGCTACCCCATCTCGAGCGAGTAACCTTGCCGCTGGGGAAGTCACTCTGTGAATCAGGGGTCGAGATGGACCATGTCTATTTCCCCCTCGACGCCATCGTATCGTTGCTATGTGTACTGGAAAACGGTACCTCGGCGGAAATCGCGGTGGTGGGCAATGAAGGGATCGTTGGCGTGTCATTGTTCATGGGAGGCAGGACAACGCTCAGTCGGGCCATTGTGCAGAGCGCCGGCGAGGCCTATCGTCTCGACGGGCAGCGCCTTAAGAATGAATTCTATCAGGCCGGTGAGATGCAGCAGCACCTGCTCCACTATACCCAGGCGCTGATGACGCAATTGTCTCAGACGGCGATCTGCAACCGCTACCACACTCTCGACCAGCAGCTCTGTCGCTGGCTGCTACTCTGCCTGGACCGCCTGCCGGATACGAATCTGGCCATGACCCAGAATCTGATCGCCGATATGTTGGGGGTGCGCCGATCGGGCGTTACCCAAGCGGCGGGTAAGCTCCAGCAGGCAGGATTGATTGCCTATCATCGTGGACAGATCACTGTGCTCGACCGGCCAGGTCTCGAAGAGCGGGTCTGCGAGTGCTACAAGGTAGTCAAAGACGAGTACGATCGTTTGATGGCTCGCCCAGTCGTGATGTAACCCTGCTGCCACCACTCCCTCGGGCTCCTGGTCGCCGGAGGTACGTTCACCGTGACCCGGTCTTTCAGCATCTCGAAGCCGCCCGGCTTCCACTCTGCCATTAATTTTCCTTTGGAGCTCCCAGGCACTCCGAATGCTTCGCAGTTTGTCACAAGGAAAAACTCGAAACTTGTCCGGCGCTAGCCGCCGAGTCCTCGCCATTGACCACCACCCGGTTGCGGCCGGTCCGCTTGGCCTCGTAGAGAGCGTTGTCCACACGCTTCAGCAACATATTGAGCGTGTCACCATTCCGAAAGCTGGTGATGCCCAGGCTAATGGTCAAGCCCCCCACTTCGGGAAAGGGCTCGACCTCGATACAGCGGCACAGTCGTTCCGCCATTCGAGCGGCCTCGGAGGGGTCGGTTTCCGGAAGGAGGGCCACGAATTCCTCGCCTCCCCAACGGGCCAGAAAATCAGGCTGCCGCATTTCCCCGGCGAGTCGCTTGGTCAGCTCCACCAGCACCCGGTCGCCGACGTCGTGCCCGTAGGTGTCGTTGACCTTCTTGAAATGGTCAAGGTCGATCATTACCAGAGCGGTTTCCGTGCCATAGCGTGCGTGGCGTGCCAGCGCGCGCTCCATCTCCGCATCGAAGCGCTGCCGATTGTAGAGGCCGGTGAGGGGATCGGTGGTGGCCTCCCGCTCCAGTGACACTTCCAGCTGCTTTTGCCTGGCAATGTCCAGCCCGACACCCAGCAGGTAAGGCTGCCCATTCAGCTCGATCCGCAAGCCGTTGAACAAATAGGGGGTGTCCCCCTCGACAGTGCACAGCTTGCTTTCGATCACCGTGCTGCCCTCCGAGAAGACTTTGGCGATGGCCTTGGCGACACGCTTCTTCTCTTCCTGCGGAATGAGCACCAAGGCGTCGAGGCCGTCGAGCTCCTCGGAGCTACGACCCGTCACCGCTTCCACCCGATCATTCCACCGGACCAATTGGCCCTGCCCATCAAGGATGTAGAAGATGCCCGGCAAACCGGCCAGAATCGACTCCGAAATGGCCTTCTCGCGCCGAAGCTGGTCTTCAAGGCCCCGGCGCTCGGAGATGTCCTGAAGGAAAGTGGAAATCTGATGGATATCCCCGGCGTCGTCCCGGTGAACAATAATGACCTGGGAAACAGGGACCTCCTTCCCCTCCCGATCCAGCACCGCTGTTTCCCCCCGCCAGGATCCCTCTTTCGTGGCGATGGGCAGCCCTTCGTTGGCAATCTTTTCCGCCGCCCAGGACGGATGGATCCACCGCAACGTCCCTTCCAGGCTTTTCGTCTCGGGTGGCAGCTCGGATCGACCCCAGAGATCCCCACTGGAGCGCTCGGGCAGTCCCACCAGGCGCGCACCGGTGGCGTTCAGGTAGAACATAGCGCCATCGCCGTCGTGCATGGCGACGATGTCCGGCGTGCTATCCAGAACCGCTGCAAAACGCCGCAGACTATCTTCCAGCCGGCGCTGTTCGCTGATGTCGCGCACTAGCGCCTGCACCAACGCGCCATCATCCGTGTCAATCCGGCTCAACAAGACCTCGGTAGGGAAATCGACACCATCCCATGTGCGGTGACGCCACTCGAAAAACGCCTGCCCCTCGCTCAGGGCCTCGTCGATGCGGTCTGCCGCCGCCTCACGGCTGATGCGGCCGTCAGGTTGGTAAAGGGGGGAGAGGTCGCCGGGATGGATACTCACAAAGGTGGCCAGATCAGGCACCCGAAACATCGCCAGGGTCGCGGGATTGCAATCCTGGAAACGCTCTCCCGCAAAAAAAATGATAGCATCGCGGGATTGCTCGAACGCCAACTGGTACTTCTGTCGTTTTCGGGCCACATCCTCTTGGGTCGTCTCCAGACCGTTGCCATGTGCCATGGTTGCTCCTTGTTCTGGGCCATGCTCACCGAGGTGGACCAGGGCATTGGCGCTACTCTCGCAGTCGCTCCTCTTTATGGGCGATACAGCTTCTTATGGGCGATACAGCGTCAGCGTGCCTTTGGAGAATCGAGAGTCGGCACACGACCTCCCTGAGGTTATTGAAACACTCCCTCTTATCCAAGTTTTTTCATTTCATGAGGCGCTTCGCTGGCCTGACTGATGCTGAGGCCATTTTTCATCGCCTCGATGAAGGCCGGTTCGGGCAACGGCCGTGAGACCAGGTAGCCTTGACCGGTCTGCACACCGCGCTTTCTCAGGTACTCCAGCTGCTCACGGGTTTCGATACCTTCGGCGACCAGCTCCAGGCCGAATTGTTCGCCCAGCGCAATGATGGCGTTGGTGATCAGCTGGCCACCTCCATTGTTCGGCACATGATCGATGAAGCTCTTGTCGATTTTCAGTATATCGGCGGGCAGCTGTTGCAGGTAACTCAGTGACGAGTAGCCGGTACCGAAATCATCAATCGACACTCTTATGCCGTAGTCCCTAAGGGCTTTTAGGCTATCCTGGATGTTCTGATCCACGTCCATCAACATGGTTTCCGTCATCTCGATTCCAATGCAGGAGGGCGTCAGCCCGTACTCGCTAATCAGCTGCGTTAGCCAGGGTACGAAACCGTCCGCGGCCAGATCCTGCGGTGTGATGTTGACCGCAATCCGCGGACAGTCCAGCCCGCTCTTCCGCCAGCGGGCCATTGCCGCACAGGCCGCTTCGATCACCCAGTTGTCAATCCGCTGGATCAGCCCTGCGTTTTCGGCGATCGGGATGAAAACGCCCGGCGACACCATTTCGCCGGAGGGCTTGCGCCAGCGGATCAGCGCTTCAGCCCCCGCCATAGTCAGATCACTGAGTCGGAATTTGGGCTGAAACCACAGCTCGAACTCCTGCTGTTCCAGGGCCCGATGCATTTCGGATTCGATGCGCAGAAAATATAAGGTACGATCCTGTAAAGCAGGTGAGTAGAAATGCGGCACCCCGGTGGGCGACGCATCGTTCATGGCGGTGCTCGCCGCCTCCAGAAGCCCCGAGGCATCCTTTGCATCATCGGGATAAATGGCGATACCTACCCGGGCCACGGGGCGTATCCATTCGCCTCTTATCAATCGGGGGCACTGTATCGTCTGGATAAGCCGCTGGCTGAATCGGGTAGCGTCGTTCAGGGACGAACCGGCGGGCAGCAGCGTCGCACCCTGTTCGCGGTCGAACCGACTCATGACGAAATTGACGCCAAGACCCTCTTGAAGATCGCTGACGACGGCTTCGATGATGTCTTCCGTGACGCTCTGGCCCAGGCCCTGCGTAAACCGTTCCATGGGTATTCGACCCGCGACGACATAGAGCTTTTCAAGTCTGGTGTCGGCCCGCTGGATAGCCGTTTCAAGGTGCCTCAGAAAGAGTTCACGGGCCGGTAACCCGGTCGTCCGGTCGTGATTGATGGTGTACACCAGATCCTGGCGTTGTTGCTCGGCAAGCCGCCGGGCACGCAACAGCATAGAGGTGCGTTCTAAAAATTCCTCTGTATCGATAGGCGTTATGATGAACTCGTCGATGGTGTCACGGTTCTTTTTGGCCTGGTGGCGCAGTTCTGCGCGCGACAGTATCAGCATCACGGGCAGGAAGACCGGCATCTCGTCCTGCCGGGCCAGCGTCAGTTCGTGGTGCCAGCGCCTCAGGCCCGCGCCATCGACGATGGCGAGATCGAAACCTTGCTCGGGCAAGGCGCCACTGTCGGGTATCAGCAGTTCGCCATGCCGGCGCAGCTGCCTCGCCACCTGATCGCGATTGCCGCGCTTGTCAATCAACAGCAAGATGCGCGGCAGCGTCGAGTCGCCGGCGGCGGCCTCGTCATGCCCCGAGCGTAGCGCAATATCGCGGCGTACCCGCGCGGGGTCGGGGTTCAGGTTATCGTCCTGTTCTGGCATGGCAGTCTCACCTGGAAGAGGGATTACAGCTGCTCCCGGGCACTCTCTGACAGTCGCTTTATCTCGAAGCCGCCCGCTGTCACGTTGAAAAGCTGCAAGCGGTTGTCGAAATCGGTCATGCGTTTCTTGAGAATGCCTATCGTTTTCTGCAGCGTGCTATCTGTCTGCAGGTAGCGCAAATAGATGACGTTATCGGACAGATAGCTGATTTTCCTGTCCGATATGGCCAGCGTATCGGTGGTGACATGGTTTTCGTTGATCAGGATGACCGTGACGCCGAGCCGTGCCAAGGTCTTGGCGAAGGCGTGCAGCGGCCGGCCCACGCCCTCATCGGCCTCCAGGGCTATATTGAAACCCTCGATGCTGTCCAGCACCACCAGTTCAATGCCGTTGTCTTCCACATGATCCCGCACCTGACTGGTGAACTCATCGGCCAGGTAGCGCAGCGGCTCGATCTGCTCGACCAACAGATTGCCGCTATCGAGCAGCGCATCCAGTTCGAACCCCAGGCTGCGCAGGCGACCCATGTAGGTGCCGCACTCTTCCTCGAAGATATAGACGGCGGCAGGATGGCCCTGCCTGGCCGACTCGAGCGCATAGCAGGCGCCCAAGGTGGACTTGCCGACACCGGAAGGTCCGGTCACCAGCGTGACGGTGGATGACTCCAGCCCGCCATTCAACATGGTATCCAGGTCCGTGTTCCCGCTGCCCACCTGCCAGGTATCGGGCAGATCCTTGAGCGGCAGGGGTGGCAGCAGTCGCGGGTACACCTTGAATCCGTCTTCATCCACACGGTACTGGTGTGGCCCCGCGTCAAAGTCGGAGCCCCGGAGTTTCGAGACCTGGATGTTGCTGCGGGTCGCCGTACGCTCCAGATTGATGACGCCGTCGGCAATGAACTGCAGGTCGTTATCGGGCATCTCCCTGCTCGACTCCGAGGTAAACAGCACCGTGCAGCCGCGGCTCACCAGGTAATTCAGCAGCGCCGTGGCCTGCCTGCGAAACTGGTAGACGTCCGCTGACATGAAGCGCAACTGCGTCAGCGAATCGATGAATACCCTGTGGGGGCGGACACGTTCAACCGCATCGGTGATGGTCTAGGACAGCGATTCCTGTTCGACATCGGAAGAAGCGAAAACGTCATAGGCATCGTTCTCGATGAAGAAATCATCATCCGGCGACAGCCGCAGGAATTCGATGGACGACGTGTCTATCCCCATCGAGGCAATGTTGGCCCGAACCTCGTCGGGGGGCTCCTGGAAGCCGATGAAGAGGGCGGGCTCCCCTTCCTTCCCGGCAGCGAGAAAGCTCAGCCCCAGCGTGGTCTTTCCCAGACCGGGACCGCCGCGCACCAGATAACGCCGATGGCCAATCAATCCTGATTTAAGCACCAGGTCGAGTCCTTCCACCCCTGTACTCAGCCGTTCGGGTAATCTGGAACAATCGCGCATTGGCGAGACCCTCGTTATGCGAGCATGTTGTCGTAACCTAGCCTGTATCGAGGGGAAGGTCTGTGCGGTAGCGCTCATAGATGGCAGATGAAAGGAACCGTTCCTTCCACGACGTGGTGGACTTACTACACGCTGAGTCCATGAGGCCGACCCCTTGGGTTTCTTCTACCCCTTGATCTCAATGGCAATAAAATCGATATTCGCCCTTCTCCCAGACAGTCCCATGCCCAACGTATAGTTCCCTGCCAGTCGCCGCCCTCTCACCCGCCATGCGGGCCTCACTGCACTATCCCTATCCGCCCACATTCACGACAGCATCGAAATGAGTGATTATGTACGCTAGCGCACGGAAGCAGCGCTGTCACGCCATTAGGCTGGCTGGGTACTGGGAAAGTCCCAAGGCCCGGATCAGGCATGACCTACCGACCCGGGCTCGACTGCAGGCGGAACAGGAAACCGGGTGGCATGAATGAACTCAGCGGCGACAGCTCGCGTGACGTCTACCGCAAGGAATCTGATCTGGTGCAAGATCAAGGAGGAATGAACGCACCCGACATCGGCTCCATCCAAGCCCTGAACGAGAGCCCCTCCCCCCTTTTCGGCGCCACCCAGCCATTCGACGAGAAGGCGCGGCTTGCCGAACTCCACTCCCTCGATATCCTGGACACCCCGCCGGAGGAGCGTTTCGATCGTTACACACGCCTCATGGCCGAGATCTTCAAGGTGCCCATGGTCGCGGTGTCGCTGGTCGACGAGGACCGTCAATGGTTCAAGTCATCCGTCGGGGTGGAGGTGATGCAACAGACCCGGACCCAGTGGAGATCCGGCTGCGTGACAAGGTGGTGAAGATCACCGTCAGCCTGGGTTGCGCGCAGATGGGCCAGGACGGCGACGACATGGATTCGCTCATGCGTATCGGTGACCAGCGTCTCTATGAGGCCAAGGCCCTGGGGCGTGATCGGGTGGTTGCAGGAACTGATGTCTTGCATTCGGTACAAGGCTGAACTGTTTGATGGGAACGGAGGGACAGGCCCTGTGCGTCATCGTGCGGCGCTTTGCACCTTGTGCAACATCATTGCCGTCATGATCCCGAGCGTCGGCATGGCATCCCTCACCTTGCATGGCCTCACGGCTTCCCATGGCCCCTGAGCCGCCGTACCCTTCGGGTTCACCCGAGCGCGCTCTCGCCATCCAAGGAACCGGAATGTCACCCGCCGATACCCTGCGCCTGCTGCTGCTCTCTTCGCTGTGGGGCCTGTCGTTCATCTTCATGCGGGTGGCATCACCCGAGTTCGGCCCGGTGCCGCTGGTGCTGGTGCGCATGGGCGTAGGGGCGGCGCTGCTGGTGCCGCTGTTGCTCAGCGTTCGCTACCTCCGGCTGGTACGGGAGAACGCCGGCAAGCTCTTCGTGCTGGGCTTGATCAACCATGTGCTGCCCTTCTCGCTGTTGGCGTTGGCCACCACCCGCCTGGAGGCAGGCTTTACCTCGCTGATCAATGCCACCACGCCGATCTTCACGGCACTGCTCGGGGCGCTGTTCTTCGCCACGCCCATCCAGCGCCAGCAATACCTGGGGCTGGCCATGGCCCTGTTGGGAGTCTACGTGCTCTCGGCCGATCGGCTGGATTTCGCCCTGGGCGGCGACGGCTGGTTCATCCTCGCTGTGCTGGGGGCGACCTTCTGCTACGGGGTGGCCGGCAACTACTCGAAGACCCGCCTTGCTCACCTGCCGGTACGAGTGCTGGCTGCCGGCAGTACCGCCATGTCGGCGCTGATCCTGCTGATTCCGGGGCTGATGCTGTGGCCCGCGGAGCCGATCAGCGGCTTGGCCTGGGCCAACGGCCTGGCACTGGCGGTGCTCAGCACCACGGTGGCCTTCCTGCTCTACTTCGGGCTGATCGCCAGTGCCGGGGCCACGGCCACCTCCACGGTGACCTTCCTGGTGCCGGTCAGCGCCCTGCTGTGGGGCTATCTGCTGCTGGGCGAGCGTCTCGACCTGCAGATACTGGCCGGCATGGCGATCACCCTGGTCGGCACCGCCATCGCTACCCGCATGCTGCGCCTCAAGCGCGCGGCGCCGCGAGTCGGCGGCAAATCCGACAGCACCTAGGAGCCTGCCCGGTGCTCATTCAACCGGAAGACATTGGCCGCCTGTGAACGGTGCAGGCAGATATCCACCAGCAGGGTGCGATGGGGCTGGAAGAACTCTGTCAGTTGGGTGTCGTCCAGGCGGAGGTCGTCGATGTCCTCGTCGGCCAGGGTGCGGAAGCCTACCGGAGTGTGGCGGGCCGCCTGTTCGTCCTCCTCGAGCATGGGCTCGGCGGTGATCGACATGCCCAGTTGGGTGCCGGCACGGGCGACGGCGTCGTACAGCCGGACGGTGTCGATGTACAGGCTGCGTAACGAGGTATCGGCCTGGTAGGAATGCACCTTGCGGATCGCCTCCTCGTGGATGGTGCGGGCCAGGCCGCCGCCGTCGGAACGGTTGTCGCGGGGATCGTAGAACTCGATCAGGTAGTCCTCGACGGGCACGTCGAACTGGTCGTGCACCCGCACCACGGTATTCTGGAAGCCGGGCTTGCCGCGGCGCTCTCCGGGTTGGCGAGTCAGTTGCCGGTTGGCCTGCTCGCACTCGTCGCAGAAATCATCGAAGGCAGCGTCCTCGATGCCCAGAGCCCGTTCGATCAGGTCCAGCGCCCCGCGCCGCGCCTGGCTCAACTGGCTGTAGGTGTCGTCGAGCTTGATCGCCGAGTGATGCAGGCCGTCGAGGATGCGAAAGGCGGTGCGCCCGATGGAGGGCCGGTACTCGACCACCTCCGGCACGGTGACACGGACCTTCTCGCGGCCTTCCTCACGGAGCTCCTCGCGAAAGGCGATGCGCACCCGGGCGCAGTTCAGGTTGGCAGTGGAGAGCCGCACCGTGCCGTCGCCGCCCTCCTCGTTGGCCACCGCCCGGATGCCACCATAGCCGCTGTTGCCGCACAGCACGGTGCAAAGCACGCGCCCCGGGGCGTACATGCCATCGCCTTCGGCGAAGCGGTCACGCATGGCCAGATCCCAGCTGTAGGGGCTGGCCAACTCCAGGCCACGCAGGATGCCGGCCCCGGTCTCCAACGCCGCCTGTCCCGCCTGACGGCTGAAAAAGCCGTTGGCGACACGCCCCAGCATCGAACGGCCCAGGTGGGCCAGCGGCGAGCCGAAGTTGGCCGGGGCCAGCATCACCAGGTGCTTGACCGGGGCGGCGTCGGGGGGAAAGTGGCGTGCCAGCCAGTCGCGGATCACCAGGCCGCCGGTGGAATGGACGATGACGTCCACACTGGCGGTGTCGCGCGGCAGGCCGCGCTCCGTCCAGGCGCGATCCAGGGCGGCCTGCAGGTCGTCGAAGCGCAGGGCGTCGTCCTTGGAGAGGTAATCACCGATGGCGATACGCTGGATTCGCGCACCACCCAGGCGACGGTGAAGGTGTCCGGCCAGCCGCTCGAAGGAGCTACCTTCGTCGTTCCAGCCGTGAAGCAGAATCAGGGGACGGTCAGTCATGGGATAGCCTCCCGCTCTCAGCGCCGCCCCTGCCGGGGCGTCTCGGCCCATCCAACGGCGCCTCGCGCCGGTCATCACTGAATAGCGTAGTCGCTCGGCCGGAAAGCGGGGCAGGCCTTATCGATATTCAGGCCGGCCAGACGGTTAGCCGCCGAGGGTGCGATCCTGCTTCCTGAACCAGGCAAGGGCCTGCTCGAAATGCCGAGGGTCGAAATCCGGCCAGTATTCGTCCCTGACATAGAAGTCCGCATAGACGGACTGCACCGGCAGAAAGCCACTCAATCGCCGCCCGCCTCCCCAGCGCACGATCAGATCGACCCGCGATACGTCGCTGGAGCGAAGGCTGCCCTCGCGCAGGCCGTCCAGATCCCACTCCCAGCCATAGTTGGCGAGCAGGTTGACCTTGATGCCTTCGCCGCGACGCTCACGAAAGGGTTTCAATTCATCGGGAAACTGCGCCGAGGTGTCGTCACCGACCACCTGGAGGGCCGCACCGCGTCGCGCCACCTCCAGGGCGAATTCCACGGTGGCCTGGCTAAAGGCGTGCTTCTGCACGGAGGCGCGCCGGGTGTTGTCCTGGGTGAAGCCGTAGATGGAGATTTCCCGGATGCCGTAGGCCTTGCACTGCTCATAGAGCTGTATGCCGGGGTCGATCCCGTGAGCGTATCCGGCTTCCTTGGGCATGCCGTGCTGCTGGGCCCAACGACGATTGCCATCGGGAATGAAACCGACATGGGTCGGAAGACTGCCTTTTGCCATACCTGACCTCGACCTTCACAGCAGCACGCTGGATGATATAGGACCCAACTCCCAGTGGGCCTCGCTGTCATCAGCCTACCCCAAGGCGACAGGCAGGGATATTCACCGGAATCGCCACGGCATCAACCGTCCCGTTGGCGCTGCAGCCAGCGTTCCAGTTCCTCGGCGGAGATGGCGGGACTGAACCAGAAACCCTGTCCCCAGCCCTTGCCGCCGGATATCGCCAGCAGCCGTTGACGTTGCTGCTCGGTCTCGATACCTTCGGCCACGATCTGCAGGCCCAGGTTGCTTGCCATCTTATGGATGATGCCCACCAGTGCCGCTCCCTTGCTGTTCGGGTAATCCAGTTCGCTGACGAAGCTGCGATCGATCTTCAAGGTCTGGATGGAAAGGTGCTGCAGTCGACTCAGTGACGAGAAGCCCGTGCCGAAGTCGTCGATGGCGATCTGGAAGCCCTCTTCGTGCAGCCCGGCGAGCAGGGTCTCTATCGCCGACGGATCGACCATCAGGGTGCTCTCGGTGACCTCCAGATGGACCCAGCGGGGGTCGATATGCGGGCGCACCAAGGCGGCGAAATGCTCGACATCGCCGTGAGGATGGAGCTGGTTCACGCTGATATTGACCGACATCGCTAACGTGAACCCCTGGTCGTGCCAGGCTCGCAGCTGGCGAACAGCGGTCTCGAGTACCCAGTCGCCCAGCGGTTTGATCAAGCCTATCTCTTCTGCCAGGGGCATGAAGGATCCCGGCATCAGCATGCTGCCGTCTTCCTGGGGCCAGCGAATCAGCGCCTCGACTGCCATGATCCGGCAAGTGTCGAGATCGAAGACCGGCTGGTAGTAGAGCTCGAATTCATCACGTTCGAGGGCCTGACGTAACCTCGCCTCGAGGGAGAAACGCTGCTGTCGGCTGGCTGACATCTCTTCCGAGAAGACGCGACTGCAGCTACCACCTCGGGCCTTGGCCTCGTACATCGCCTTGTCGGCATTCTCGATCAATAGGGCGGGTTCCCGACCATGGCGGGGAAACAGACTGATCCCCACGCTGGCACTCAGACGGTGGCTATGGCCATCCACCATCAGGGGTTCCTTGAGGTGGGCGATGATCCGGTTGGCCATGTCGACGGAGGCTTCAACCAGGGCCTCCGGGTCCAGAGAAGCGGAATGGCGAGGCGCATCGAACATGACCACCAGGAATTCGTCGCCCCCCTGGCGAACCACCAGGTCGGAATCACGTACCGCCCCCTGCAGGCGTTGCCCGATCTGCTTGAGCACCTGGTCCCCCACGTCGTGGCCCAGGGCATCGTTGATCAGCTTGAAACCGTCCAGGTCGATGAAGATGATCGCCCCCGCTTCCTCGCCGGACTCGGGGCGAGAGAGCAGACCTTCCAGGTAATGCAGGAGATGACGCCGATTGGGCAGCCCGGTGAGTGCATCGGTGTAGGCCAGGTAGTGGATCTCGGCGGCCTGCTGCACGCGCTCGAAATGGCTGCGCAGTGCGCTCAATCCGAACACCAGGTTGTCGGCGAGACGTTCCAGCAACTCACGCTGTTTAGTGCCGAAGTGTTCCGGCCCGCTGGCATAGATGGCGAGACACCCTGGTGGCCCGTTTTCGATATTCAGCGGCAGGATGATGGCAGAGCCCAGCCGGTGGCTCCTCGCCCGATCACGGATATCGGCAGAGGCGAAGGTGGCAGGAACGTCATCGATGATATGCGTCCTGCCCGAGTGCATTGCCCCCTCGAGTACCGTGCTGACCTGGGGGTCCTGTTCCCAGTCGCGGTTCAGATCGGCGACGAAGGCATTGGCGGGGCCGGCGCTGGCGCGGATCTGTATTCGCTTGTCGCTGTCCTCGTCGGCAAAGCCGATCCAGGCCAGGTTGTAATCCTCCTCGTCGACAATCGTCCGGCACAGGGTCTTGATCAAGTCCTCTTCGTTCTTGGCCCTCACCACCACATTGTCGCAGGCGTTCAGGGTATGCAGGGCGCTGACAAGCCCTTCGAGCTGCCGGCGAGCCTCCTCCTGCTCGCGGGAGAGAGTCCCCAGGCGCAGTAGGTTGCCGATCCTGGCCTTGAGTTCCTCCTGGCTGGTGGGAATGCGCAGGATGTCATCGACGGTGTTGCCGAGCTCGGACGCGATGGGTGCATGCGTCCCGAGTCGCCTGTCGTTGACCAGCAGCACCGGCAGGACGAGAGGATCGGCGAGGCGACGCAGCTCCCGGATTCGCTCGCGATGACGGCGCAGGGACACCACGTCGACCACGATCAGGTCGGGACCCGCCGAAGCAGAACCCTCGACGCCATCGGCCAGATCGTGACGCAGGGCGTACTGCCCGCCCAGTATGCGCTTGAGTAACTGGGCATTGGCGGGGTTCGTCAGGAGGACGGCAATGCTCGTCAGGCGCTGATTCATGGTCACCGGCGTAATCATGTCGGGTCACGAGGAGAGGAAGTCGTCAATTCGGGAGTGCCTGACAAGATGCCGCGCATGCCCCGCAAGGGGAGGCCGATCCGCAGCCCTTCCGAAGTGATCTCGAATTCACGCAGGCTACGCTCGAAGCTGCCGGCGCGTTTCTTGAGCACGCCGATGGACTTGCGCAACTCGCCGTCCAGCTCCATGTAGCGAAGCATGATGATGTTGTCGGCAATGTAGCTCAGACCATATTCCGTCACTTTTGTCTGTGCGCCGGCGATGGAGTAGACCTCGTTCACCAGGACGACGGTAATTCCCATGTTGACCAGGTAGCGACACAGGGCATGGACCCGCAGTTGCAGGTCCTCCCCGTGTACCGAGTGCTGGTAGCCGGAAAGGCTATCGATCATCACCAGGCTTGTGCCGCGCTCCTCGATCTCCTTGCGTACCACGGCCGCGAATCGGTCGGGGTTGTAGTGCAGGGGCTCGACGGCCTCGAAGACCAGGTTGCCGCTGTCGACAAGCGACTGGGCCGGAAGGCCGACCTGCTCGCAACGGGTGAAGAAGGTCGAGGCGCCTTCATCGAAGCTGTAGATGGCCGAGCGCTCGTTACGAGCGGCGGCTGCGCAGGCCAACTGGGCGCCGAGTGTGGTCTTGCCTACGCCGGTAGGACCCGAGAGCAGGGTCACGGTGCCACGCTCGATGCCCCCGTGGGTCAGAGCATCGAACTCGTCGATGCCGGACCCGAGGGGCTCATGCTCCACGCTGCGACCGTGCTGTTCGGGCATGAGGCGCGGGTAGAGGGTCATGCCCTCCTCGCCCAGGGAGAAGTAGTGCGCCCCTTCGGCGAAGGAGGAACCACGCAGCTTGGTGATGCGGCACTGGCGGCCAATCTCGCTATTTTCCAGGTTGATGACGCCATCGCTCAGGAAAGGCAGGGCCTCGTCGTCCTCGACCGATGCCTGCTCGGACGTGAAGGCCACGGTCGACTCTTCTGCGATGAGCTTGCGCAGCAGCGACAGCACCTTCTTGCGAAACTGGAAGGTATCTACCGAGAGATAACGCATCTGGCTGAGCGAATCGATCAGGATGCGCCGAGGCTTGTGCTCGCGGACATGCTCGAGGATACCGTCATGAACGGTATTGCCCTCGACATCCCAGCTTTCCAGCAGGCTGTAGGCACCGCTGCTCTCCTCGTCCTGTCCCGGCGAGAGGTCCAGCACGTCGACCCCGTCCATGGGCAGGCCGCAGCGCGCGGCATTTTCACGCAATTGCCGTTCCGACTCGCCCAGGGTAACGAAGAGGCTATCTTCTCGTGGGCCGCTGAGCAGGAAATGTAGCCCCAAAGTGGTCTTGCCCGAGCCCGGACCGCCGCGAATCAGATAGGCGCGCCGAGGCAGCAAACCCCCATGGAGAATCTCGTCGAAGCCGCTCACGCCGGTAAGAAGCCGTTCGTCGTCGGGGGCTGTCATAGGTAACTCCTGGCAGATTTGCGTATCATCTTCGCATGTTGTAAATCCCTGCTTAGAACGAGTCAAAAGGCAATTTCCGGCTATTTCTACGCTTTGACTTCTTGTTTAATCTCACGTCAACCAATACACCTCATCAGCAGGTAAGGCGGCTCGTCGACCGAGCCTTCCCATTCCTTGGTGCTGTTATAAATGGGAGTAGGTGCCCTGCTTTTAGTTCCTTGCTGTTTACCCTGCGCTACCGGCTGGTCGACAAAACCCTCAGCCTGCGGATTCTCGTGGCCAGGGAGATTACCCTGGCGGGCACGGCCATCGCCACATGGATGATGCGGTGGAGCCGCCCCCAGATGACCTAGAGTGACTCAGCGCCTGCCAGAGGGGCGATCGCAAGGTGACATCAACGAGACACGCCATGGCCAGTGCCGCGTTCCAATTCCACGACCGCTTGAATGACTTCCTGCCGCCGGCGTCACGCGACGGAATCCTCTCTTGTAATGTATCGCGCCGCGCGTCCATCAAGGATGTGATCGAGTCGCTGGGGATACCGCATACCGAGGTTGACGCCATCCTGGTCGACGGCGCCTCGGTGGACTTCGATCACATCCTCACCGGCGGTGAGCGAGTGGAGATCTACCCCTGGACGACTGCCCCGGCGGTGGCCCGTCATCTGCGCCCACTCCCGCCGTCATGCCCGCGCTTCCTGCTGGACGCGCAGCTCGGCCGCCTCGCCCGCTATCTGCGACTGCTCGGCTTCGATTGCCATTACCACAACGACATCGGCGACGCCGAGCTGGCCGCCCGGGCCGATGAGCAAGGGCGCATCCTGCTAACCCGCGACCGTAACCTGCTCAAGCGCAAGCGAATCCGTATCGCCCATTACGTGCGCGCCGACGCGCCCTGGCAGCAGGTTGAGGAAGTGTGCCGAGAGTTCGACCTCGCCCCGGCCTTCGCGCCCTTCACTCGCTGCACAAAGTGCAACGGCAGGCTCGTCGCCGTCGACAAGACGGACATCATCGATCGGCTCGAGCCCCTGACACGACGCTACGTGGAGGACTTCCTGGAGTGCGAGAGCTGCGGCCAGCTCTACTGGCACGGCAGCCATGTCTCACCCATGGAGGAGCGGGTGGAGCGACTGAAGGCACATCGCTCACCAAGATAGACCGGCAAGACAGACCGGCGAGGTAGCCCGAAAGGAAAAACGGCCGTGGCGTCCTCGCCATGGCCGTTCCCGTTCAGACACGGCAGAATCAGAAGTTGGGCTTGCGCTTCTCGACGAAGGCGCTCATGCCCTCGGTCTGCTCGTCACCGGCGAAGCAGAACGCGAACAGGGCGTTCTCCAGCGCCAGTGCGCTGTCCAGGTCCTGGTCCATGCCGTCATGGATCGCCTGCTTGGCGGCACGCACCGAGCGCGGACCATTGCCGCCGATCTGCTTGGCGAGCTCATCCGCATAAGCTTCGAGCTCGGCCTGAGGCATCACGCGGTTGACCAGACCAATGCGCAGCGCCTCCTTGGCGTCGATCTTGCGACCGGTGGTGCACAGATCGATGGCCATGGCCGGTCCGATGCGACGCGGCAGGCGCTGAGTGCCGCCGAAGCCGGGGATCACACCGAGCAGCACTTCGGGCTGGCCGAAGATGGCGTTGTCGCTGGCCACCGCCCAGTCGCAGGCCAGTGCCAGCTCGCAGCCGCCGCCCAGGCAGAAGCCGTTGACCAGCGCCACGGTGGGAACAGGCAGGGTCTCCAGGCGCTTGAAGGTATCGAGCGCCTTACGGGCGAAGTCGCGCGCCTCTTCCGGCGTCTTGTCACGCATCTCGGCGATATCGGCACCGGCCACGAAGGATTTCTCGCCGGCGCCGGTGATCAGCACAGCGCGCAGGTCATCACGGGCCTCGAGCTCTGCCAGCACGCGTTCCAGCTCGATCAGCACATCGCTGTTCAGGGCATTCAGCGCCTTGGGACGACTGATGGTCAGGCGTACGATGCCGGCGTTTTCTACAACCTCGATCGGGGACTCGCTCATTTGGGGGCTCCTGGCGTGGTTCTGCGTAGTTCTTGAAGGATAGACCGCCCAACCCTAGCGAACGCTTGGTTGGGCGGCAATCCCCTCTTTTGTCGGGTCAAGATTATCGCAGATAGCAAGAACGCTCGGAGCTATACCGACGACAAGCCTCTGGGGAGGCGCTGTGAATACCTCCCTGTACGCTACCGACGCCATCCCTGGCGTAGGACCTCCCCTACGACTTGTCCCCGGCGCGCCTCGCTATGAATAACTGCGATAACCCTGTTTCTCGAGTGAAAATCAGTTATAGACGTGGAAACCACGGCCACTCTTGCGGCCAAGGTAGCCAGCATCGACCATGCGCTTGAGCAGCGGACAGGGGCGGTACTTGGGATCGCCGAAGCCTTCCTGCAGCACCTCCATGATCGCCAGGCAGACGTCCAGGCCGATCAGGTCAGCCAGCGCCAGCGGGCCCATCGGATGGGCAGCGCCCAGCTTCATGGCCTCGTCCACCGCCTCGGGGGTGGCGGCGCCCTCCTGCACCAGGAAGGCCGCCTCGTTGATCATCGGCACCAGCAGGCGGTTGACCGCGAAGCCCGGCGAGTCGCCTACCGGCACCGCGGTCTTGCCGAGGTCGGCGGCCAGTTGCTCGATGCGCGTCACGGTGGCGTCGCTGGTCTGTTCGGCGCGAATCACCTCGACCAGCTTGAGCACCGGCACCGGGTTGAAGAAGTGCATGCCCACCACCCGCTCGGGGCGTTCGCAGACGGCGGCGAGCCGGGTCAGCGACAGCGAGGAGGTATTGGAGGCGAGGATGGCCTCATGGGTCAGGCGGCTCAGGTCGCGGAACAGCTTCTCCTTGAGCGCCGGCTGCTCGGGGGCCGCCTCGATGATCACCTCGCAGTCACGCAGGGCGTCCAGCGCGGTGGTGGTATCCAGGCGCGCCAGGGCAGCCTCCCGGTCAGCGTCACTGAGCTTCTCCTTGGAGACCAGCTTGGCCAGGCCCTTGTCGATGGCCCCCCGGGCACGCTCGAGCTGCTCGTCGGCCACGTCGTAGAGCTTGACGTCGAAACCGCTGGTGACCAGGACCTGGGCGATGCCCTGGCCCATGGTGCCGGCGCCGACCACGCCGATCGGTTGTTGGCTCATTTACACTCTCCCATGTTGTCTTGTGGACTGCTCAGAGGTTTTCCGTCGGCAAGCCTCCGGAGAGGCGCTGTGAACCTCTTCCTGGGCGCTACCGACGCCATCCATGGCGTAGGACCTCACCTACGGCTTGCCCCCTGCGCTCCTCGCTTGGATCTGAGGTTACTCTTGGTGGTATGCGCCTACTGATTGCGGGCCTCGTCACGCAGCACGAACTTCTGGATCTTGCCGGTGGAGGTCTTGGGCAGCTCGCTGAAGATCACCGTCTTCGGCACCTTGAAGCGGGCCAGGTGCTGGCGGCAGTGGTCGATGATCTGCTGCTCGGTGACCTCGTCGTAGCCGACCTTGAGCTTGACAAAGGCGCAGGGGGTCTCGCCCCACTTCTCGTCGGGCTTGGCCACCACTGCAGCCTCCTCCACCGCCGGATGCGAATAGATGGCGTCCTCCACCTCGATGGTGGAGATGTTCTCGCCGCCGGAGATGATGATGTCCTTGGAGCGGTCCTTGATCTCGATGTAGCCATCGGCATGCCAGACAGCGAGGTCGCCAGTATGGTACCAGCCGCCCTCTAGGGCCTGCTCGGTGGCCGCCTCGTTCTTCAGGTAGCCCTTCATAACGTTGTTACCACGCATCAGTATCTCGCCGATGGTCTCACCGTCCTTGGGCACCGGCTCCAGGGTGATGGGATCGGCGACACAGAGCGCTTCCAGCATGTGGTAGCGAACGCCCTGGCGCGACTTGATCCTGGCCCTCTCCTCGATGGGCAACTCGTTCCACGCCTCTCGCCAGGCGCAGGTGGTCACCGGGCCATAGACCTCGGTGAGGCCGTAGACATGGGTCACGTCGATACCCAGTTTTTCCACGCCGGCGATCACCGAGGCGGGCGGTGCCGCGCCGGCGGTGGTGACCTTCACCGGATGATCGAAGTGGCGCTTGTCTTCGGCGGGCAGGTTGACCAGTCCGTTGAGCACGATGGGCGCGCCGCTGAAGTGGGTCACCTGCTCGTCGGCGATCAGGTCCATGACCTTCTTCGCCTCGACCTTGCGCAGGCAGACGTTGGTGCCGGCGGCTGCGGCAATGGTCCAGGGGAAGCACCAGCCGTTGCAGTGGAACATCGGCAGGGTCCACAGATAGACCGGGTGTTGGGGCATCGCCCAGACCAGGATGTTGCTGACGGCATTCAGGTAGGCGCCGCGGTGATGGTAGACCACACCCTTGGGCTTGCCGGTGGTGCCGGAGGTGTAGTTGAGCGAGATCGCCTGCCACTCGTCCTCGGGCAGCCGATAGGGGTATGACGGATCGCCCTCGGCGAGCAGGGTCTCGTACTCCAGCTCGCCAATGGCGCGGCCGCCGGCCATGAACTGCTCGTCCGCCACGTCGATGATCAGCGGCTTGCGCTCGAGCTTGCTCACCGCCTCCTCGATGACATCGGCGAACTCAGGATCGACCAGGATCGCCCTGGCCTCGCCGTGCTCGAGCATGTAGGCGATGGCCTCGGCATCCAGGCGAATGTTCAGGGTGTTGAGCACGCAGCCAGCCAGGGGCACACCGAAGTGGGCCTCGAACATCGCCGGCACGTTGGGCAGCATCGCCGCTACCGTCTCGCCGGACCGGATGCCGCGCTTCTCCAGCGCCGAGGCGAGCCGACGGCAGCGCTCCCAGGTGGTGCCCCAGTCGCGGCGGATCTCGCCGTGAACCAGCGCCGGATAGTCCGGGTAGACCGAGGCGGTGCGCTCGATGAAGGTCAGCGGCGAGAGCGCCACAAAGTTGGCGGGGGTCTTGGGCAGGCCCTGTTCGAAGATGCTCTGGCTCATGGCTGGCTCCGTGAGTGGCATTGCGTGGCGTGTGGAAAAACCGCCGCCGGCACGGGGCCGGCGGCGAGTCGATGTGGCTTATTGGGTGGCGGCATCGAAGGCGGCGAGGCTCGTCATGCCAGCCTCGATCACCGCGCGCTGGGCCCGGCCCACCGGCAGCCACTGACGGATGGCATAGTCGGCGCTCTGCCGCTTGGCGGCATAGAAGGGGTCCGCCCGTCCGGAAGCGCCGCCGCCAGCGGCCTGGGCGGCGCTGGCCGCCAGCGCCGCCTGGCCCATCTGCCAGGCGCACAGCACGTGGCCGGCCAGGCTGAGGAAAGGCGTGGCATAGGCCTGGACGGCATCGGCACCCTGCTCGGGGTCGGTGCCCTCTTCCAGCACCCTTACCATGGCGGCGCGCAGATCGGCGGCGCCGCCGGCCAGGCTCTCACCCAGTTCGGCGAGCTCGCCATTCTCCTTGAGCGTCGCGGCGGTGGTTTCCACCTCGCCGACCAGGCTCTCGAGCGCCGCACCACCGTCACGCTGCAGCTTGCGGCCAGCCAGGTCGAGGGCCTGAATGCCGTTGGTGCCCTCGTAGATGGGCGCGATACGGGCGTCGCGCAGCAACTGGGCGGCGCCGGCCTCCTCGATGAAGCCCATGCCGCCGTGCACCTGAATACCCAGCGAGGCGATCTCCACGGCCTGATCGGTGGAGAAGGCCTTGACCACCGGAATCAGCACATCGACCCGCGCCTGGGCGAGGCGGCGCTCGCCCTCGTCGGCGGCGTGGCGGGCCACGTCGAGCCGGTCGGCGCAATAGAGGGCCAGCGCGCGCAGGGCATCGGTGCGGGCACGCATGGAAAGCAGCATGCGACGCACGTCCAGGTGATCGCTGATGGTGCAGTCGTTTCGGCCGGAACGCGGGCTGCGCCCCTGGGTGCGGTCCAGGGCGTAGGCGAAGGCCTGCTGGCAGGCCCGCTCGGCCACGCCGATACCCTGGATGCCTACCTTGTGGCGTGCCTCGTTCATCATGGTGAACATGTGGTTGAGGCCACGGCCCTCCTCGCCGACCAGGGTGCCGATGGCACCCTCACCTTCGCCGAAGCTCAGGGTGCAGGTGGGCGAGCCATGAATTCCCAGCTTGTGCTCGATGGAGGCACAGGTGACGTCGTTGCGCTCGCCCAGGCTGCCGTCGGCGTTGACCAGGAACTTGGGCACCAGGAACAGCGAGATGCCCTTGTTGCCCTCCGGGGCGTCCGGCTTGCGCGCCAGCACCAGGTGGATGATGTTCTCGGCGGCGTCGTGATCGCCCCAGGTGATGTAGATCTTCTGGCCGAACAGCCGATACTGGCCTGAGCCGTCCTCGCTGGGCACGGCACGGGTGCGCACCTTGGAGAGGTCCGAGCCGGCCTGAGGCTCGGTGAGGTTCATGGTGCCGGTCCAGGCGCCCTCCACCAGCTTCGCCAGGTAGACGGCCTGCTGCTCGTCGCTGCCGTGGTGGGCCAGTGCCTCGATGGCCCCGGCGGTGAGCATCGGGCACAGGCCAAGCGCCATATTGGCGCCGTGGAGCATTTCCTGAACGGCGCTGGCCACCACTTCGGGCAGGCCCTGCCCGCCCAGCGCCTCGGAGACGCCGATGCCGTTCCAGCCGCCCTCGGCATAGGCCTGGTAGGCCTCGATAAACCCGGCGGGAAGCGTTACCTGTCCATCCTTCAGCCGACAGCCCTGGTGGTCACCGCTGGCGTTGAGCGGCGCCCAGACCTCACCGGCCAGCCTGGCGGCTTCTTCCAGCACGGCCTCTACCAGGTCGGGGCTGGCCTCCTCGAAACCGGGCAGGGCGAGCGAGCCGTGCCCGAGCATCTCCTCCAGCACGAAGCGAACGTCACGGACGGGGGCGACATAAGGAGTCATGGGTGCACCTCGGGAACAATGATAACGGCGATAGTAGATTCACTACTTTTCGCCGACCATTATCCCAAGGTATCAACGCCCGTGCAGCAAGTGCGTCACCCCGCCGCAAGTAACCCGGGGCCCGCCGACGGATCAGCCCCGCTCGATACCGCTATCAGAACGAGAGGTGGCCTCGTCGTCCTCGGCTTCGGGCTCATCGAAGTAGGCGATATGCGACTCGTTGGGCGGCGGCGGGCCGACCAGCGGTTCGGCTACGTCCACCTCGGGCACGGCCCCGGAAAGGTCCTCGACGTGCTCATGCTCGGTGGCACCTTGAACGTGCTCCTCGGTGACCGCCAGTTCGGCCCCTGCCGAGGACATCGGCGTGGAGGCCGAGAACGGCGCCACCGGCACCGGTGCCGGGCGCACGCTGCGCCGCCAGCAGAAGAAGGCCACCAGGATGCCGCCCATGGCGCCGAAGGCCCAGAACAGGCCGGCATCGCCCATCAGACTCATCACCGGCGAGACCAGCGGCGGGCTGAGCGCCGAGCCGATGGCGTTGATCAGCAACAGGCCCTGGCTCATGCGCACCAGGGCGCCGGCCGGGGCGCGGTCGGCGGCATGGCCCACCGCCACCGGGTAGAGCGAGAAGACGCCACCACCCAGCAGGAACAGCAGCCCGGCCAGGACCCACGCATTCAGCGGCAGCCACAGCACTGCCGCGGAGATCAGCGTGCAGAAGGCCCCGATCAGGATCAGCACCAGCTGCCTGTCGTGGCGGTCCGACCAGCGTCCCACGGGGTACTGCAGCAGCATGGCACCGAGCACCACCACCGCCATCATCTGACCGATCCGGTCGACCGAAAGGCCCGTGCGCTGCAGGTAGAGGGGCAACAGGGAATAGACGGCGGCCACCATCAGCCCCGAGCCGAAGCTGCCCACCACCCCGGTCGGGGTCAGGGTGATCAGGCGCAGCGGCGAGAGCGGCTCGGCCTTCTCGATCAGCGGCGAGACCCGTGGGATCATCGCCATGGGCAGCACCGAAAGCGAAGCCAGCATGCCGATCACCATGAACGACGACGGACCCCCCATGGCCTCGGTGACGCCCAGCAGCAGCTGGCCAAGCACACCGGCGGCATAGAGCGAGATCATGTAGAGCGCCAGCAGACGGCCGCGCACCTTGGCATCGCCGGAGGCCAGCAGCCAGCTCTCGATTACCAGGAATACGCCCACCGTGGCCCAGCCACCGATCAGGCGCAGCACGAACCAGGCCCAAGGCTCGGCCACCAGTCCCTGCAGCAGCACGGTCACCGCCACCAGCGAGGCGAAGCTGCCGTAGGCGCGGATATGGCCAATGCGCAGCAGCAGCCGGTCGTTGAGCATGGCGCCAAGTGCCAGGCCGATGAAGTAGGCCGAGGAGACCCAGCCGATCACCACGGCCGATTCGCCGGCGGCGTCCAGGCGCAGGGTGATCACCGTGGCCAAAAAGCCGTTGCCGATCCCCAGGATGAACAGCCCCAGCAGGGGGGCCAGGGCCATGGCCAGCAGTTGCCGCGACATCATGGGGAGGCCTCACAGCAGCAGGTGAACACGAGAATAATGATGGCGGAAAGTGCCGGCTAGTGCCTGCTCGGCGAGCCGATGAGCGATTCCGGGCGCGCAAATCATACTCCCGGCCGGCGGCGAGTCAATCGTTTTATCGACGCTGCAGCAGGGCCACGTCCGCCGCGGGAAACTCGACCCGCATGTCCAGGTGGCCGGCCAGCCACTCGAAGGTCGCCTCGCTGAAGAAGACCACGTGGGTGGGATCGAGGATGTAGTGCCAGCGCGCGAAAGCCGGCTGGTCGGTGACCCGCTTGGTCATCAGCCCCAGCCAGCCGCCGGCCGATAACCTGTCGGCCAGCCGCGTCAGTTCCCGGCCGGGGGCGAAGAGGTGCTCGACCACTTCGGTAGCGGTGATGAAATCGTAGCGGCGCTCCAGTACGTTCGTGTCGGGCGAATAGAAGGGATCAAAGATCGCCATGGGGTGGCCCGCCTCCTCGAACATCACCGACAGGGTCGGGCCGGGGCCGGCGCCGAAATCGAGTCCTCGGGCGCCGGGCGGGAGTCGCTCACGCAAGGGGTCGAAGAGCCGCGACAGGAAACGGCGATAGCCGGGGTCGTCCGGAGAATTCTCGTGCTGGTCATAGACCGCCCGCTCCTCCGCCGGCCCGAGCCGCTGGTCGGGGGGCACGAACACCAGCGCGCAGTGCCGGCAGCGATGGTAGTCGCGTTGGGCGTCACGGTGAAAGTGCTCGGTGTCGCGGGACGCGCATAGCGGACAGCTCAGCATCATCGTATCCTCTGTGCCTGAACAAATTGCCTCAGGACTTCCCCCTGCTATCGCCAGAACCCGCCAAGGAGCCCCGAATGCTGTCAGGTCTGGACCACCTGGTCATCACCGTGACCGACATTTCCCGTGCCGTGGACTTCTACTCAAGGGTGCTGGGACTGGAAGTACGCTATCGCGACCGGGAGCGCGTCGACCTGATGCTGGGCGACGTTGCCCTGCGCCTGCACTGGACCGCCACCGATGTGACGCCGCGGGCCGCCACACCCACTCCTGGCAGCCTGGATCTCTGCCTGCGCAGCCTGCTGCCGCTCGATGAGGTCCAGCGCCACCTGGAGGCGCTGGATGTCGAGGTCGAGCTCGGCCCGGTGCCCCGACAGGGGGCTACCGGCGAGATCACCTCGCTCTACCTGCGCGACCCGGACGGCAATCTGCTCGAGATCAGCCGCCCCGTAAAAAACCAGCCCAGCTGACCCCCCGTGGCATTGTCGTCTTCGACCGGTATGATTGGCACACCCCATTCGAACTTCAGGGACGCGTAATGACCGACCAGCTGCCACAAGACAACGACCGAGCCATCGCCGAAGGGGGTACCGCCCCCGACACGACCATTCCCATCGTGGTGTACGTGCTGCACCTGGCCGGCATGGTTACCGGCGGCCTCACCTCCCTGGTCGGCGTGGTGATCGCCTATGTCTACCGCGGCAACGGCGGGCCGGCGTGGCTCGACGAGCATTATCGCTACCAGATCCGCACCTTCTGGATCGCCCTGCTCTACTTCGGTATTTCCGGGCTGCTGACCCTGGTACTCATCGGCTTTCTGACCTGGCTGGCCGCGGTGGTCTGGCTGGTGATCCGCTGCGTGAAGGGCCTCAAGGCACTGAACGAGCACCGCGCACCGGAGAACGTGGACACCTGGTGGGTCTGATCCATGGCCGGAGGTGAGCCACGCTCGAGGGCCTTTCAGGCCCGCGCCATCGCTCTCATGTGGCGCAGCCTCGCCGGCCGCCGCCTCTCCACCCTGTGGCGGCTGGCCCGCCTGATCGGCCCGTTGGTTGAGCGGCTGAGCCGCCGGGAGCGCCAGGTCACTCGGGCCAACCTGGCCGAGGTCTACCCATCCCGCAGCCCGGCTGAGCGCAGCCAGCTCTCTCGGCAGAGCCTGACCCACTCCACCGCCACCATGCTCGAGCTGGGCTTCGCCTGGATGGGTGAACCCGGGCGAGTCGAGACCTCTATCCTCGAGGTCCATGGACGCGAGCTGCTCGACGAAGCCCGGGCCGAGGGGCGCGGTGTCATCGTGCTGGCCCCCCACTTCGGCAATTGGGAGGTGCTCAACTTCTGGCTCTCCGGTCACTTCCCCTTCACCGCCATGTATGAGCCTCCCAAGCTCGCCCAGCTCGACCCGATAATCCGAAAAGGACGCGAGCGCCGGGGTGCGTCCCTGGTGCCCACCAACCCACGCGGCGTGGCCGCCCTGCTCAAGGCACTCAAGCGCACTGAGGCCGTGGGCATCCTGCCCGACCAGGTCCCCAGTTGGGGAAGCGGCGTCTTCGCCCCCTTCTACGGCCGGCTCGCCTACACCGCCACCCTGCTGCCCAAGCTTGTGGCCCGCACCGAGGCAAGGGTCGTCACCGGGGTGGCACTGCGCCTGCCGGGCAGGGGCTTCGCCATTCATTTCCTGGCCGCCGACACGCGTGTCTATGTCGCCGACGAGGTCACCTCGGCCAGCGGCGTCAATGCCTGCGTGGAGGCCGCCATTGCCCTGGACCCGGCCCAGTACCAGTGGGAGTACAAGCGTTACCGCAAGACCCCGGAGGAAGCCGAAGGTCGTCCCGACTTCAAGCGTTTCCGGATTTACTGACCGAGCCGACGACTAACGCCCCGATCACCGTCGCCCATAGCGATCGTCCAGGCGCACGATGTCGTCTTCACCCAGGTAGGTGCCGGACTGCACCTCGATGAGTTCCAGCGGAATCAGGCCGGGATTCTCCAGGCAGTGAACGCGCCCCACCGGGATGAAGGTCGAGGCGTTTTCGCCCACCAGAAAGACCTCATCGTCCAGGGTGACCCGGGCCGTGCCGCTAACCACCACCCAGTGCTCAGCCCGGTGGTGATGGAGCTGCAGGGAGAGCCTTGCCCCGGGGCGCACGGTGATGCGCTTGACCTGATGACGCGGACCGGCGTCGACACTCAGGTAGTGGCCCCAGGGGCGATGCACGCTGGCCGTGAAACGGGTTTCCGGTCGCCCCTGGGCCTCCAGCCTTTCGACCAGGCCGCGCAGCCGCTGGCTCTGGGCGCGGTCTGCCACCAGCACGGCATCATCGGTCTCGACGATCACCAGATCCTGGACCCCCAGGGTGGCCACCAGCCGCGAACCGGCATGCACCAAGAGCCCACGACTCTCTTCACAGATCACATCGCCGCGCAGGGTGTTGTCGTCGGCATCGTGGGGCAAGGCTTCCCACAGGGCCTGCCAGGAGCCGATATCGCTCCAGCCGGCTGAAAGCGGCACCATGGCTGCCTTGTCGGTACGCTCCATCACCGCTACATCGATGGAGTTGGCGGGACTTTCCAGGAAGGCTCGCGCATCCGGACGCAGGAAATCGAGGTCGACCACGGCCCCGTCCATGGCGGCCCGACAGGCCGCCAGCATGGCGGGCGCGAAGGCCGCCAGGGCCTCGAGGTAGTCATCCGGTCGCAGCACGAAGATACCGCTGTTCCAGAAATGCTCACCGGCCGCCAGGAAGCGCTCGGCGGAGGCGAGATCCGGCTTCTCCACGAAACACGCCACGGCAAAGCCATCATCACCCAGTGCCTTGCCGGCCTGGAGATACCCGTAGCCGGTTTCGGCGCGGGTCGGCACCACACCGAAGGTCACCAGGTGCCCCGCCTCAGCCAGACACGCCGCCTGACCAAGGGCCGTGCGGAAGGCGTCTTCATCTGCCAGGTGATGGTCCGACGGCAGCACCAGCAGCGGCTCACCGCGACCCTCTCTGCGCGCCAGCAGGGCAGCCAAGGCGATGGCCGGGGCCGTGCCGCGACCCTCCGGCTCGAGCAGCAGTCTCGCGTCCTCGACGCCCGCCTGGCGCAGCTGCTCAGCGGCGAGGAAACGATGATCCTCCTGGCAGATGACGATGGGAGCCGCCATGCCGAGCCCCTCGAGCCGCGCCAGGGTGTTGGTCAGCAGGCTGCCCTCGCCCTCCAGCGACAGGAACTGCTTGGGTCGCTGCCGGCGGGACAGCGGCCAGAGCCGGACACCGTTTCCACCGGCCAGGATCACGGGCGTGAACACGGGCAAATCTCCTTCAGGACTCAGGAACGCGAGGTCGCCAGCAGTTCCAGGGCGAAATCGACATGGACCTCATGCAGCACCGTGCCCTCGGTGCGCCAGGCACCACGTCCCATGTCGAAATCGGTACGATCCAGGGTCAGCCGGCCGCTGACGCTGACCCGCTCGCCCTGCTGCGTCCAGCTCGCCGGCACCGTCAGCGGATAGGTGTCGCCCCGCAGCTCTAGCTCGCCCTCGATTCGCAGCTCGCCTTCGGCCGGCGCCTGGATATCGGTACTGCGAAAGACGATCTCGGGGTAATTCTCGACATCGAACCAGTTATGACCATGCAGCATGCCATCGACGATGTCGTTACCGCCGGTGATGCTGGCTGACTGAAGCGTCAGTACCAAGTGCCCGTCGGCCGGCTGGTCCAGGTCACCCTCGAGCTCGAGCTCGAAGTCCTCGACACGGGTCACCGCCTCACGGCCGTCGGCGGTGCCGATCAGTTCGATACGACTCGCATCCTGATCCAGTTCCCAGGCCGCGGCGGGCGAAACACTCATCAGGACGAGCAGGCCGGACAACAGGATTGCCGGGGCTATCGACACAAGGCTCGCTATCCTCGGGGTAAATCGTGACATCTTGCCTCCCGGGCCATCCGGCCCGACGTTCAGGGGTTCGAGACAGAGGCGCCCGACGCATCGTCGGCACCGAACGCCTCATGAAGCCAGCCGCGCAGCGCTTCCTGACCGGCAACATCTCCACCAGGGTAGCCATCGGGCCGTGGCGGAACGGGGCCGGACACGAACCCCCGCGCCAGGAAGGGGTCGAGCAGGCTGACGTCGCCGCTGATCACATGGACCGGGACAGCGCCGCTGGCGTTGTCACCGGTGATCAGCGGCGCCGGCTGGTGATCGCCCAGCAGTATCATCAGGGTCTGATCGTCGACGAAGTCCTCGGCCCAGCGGATACTGGCCCCCAGAGCATAGTCCAGTGATCTGGCGTAGTGATCGCGCACGCGTTCCAGGTCCTGCCAGAGTTGCTCGGGTGTCTCGCCGGCGTCCTCCCAGCGCGAAAAGACACTGCCATCACCTACCGCGCTCCAGTCGTCGAGCACAGGCAGGATCGGGGTCCAGGGAGCGTGGCTGCTGATCAGCGCGATCTGGGCGAAGAGCGGGGGTGCCTCGGCGGCCTGGCGAGATACCCCACCATTGCGAATCCGCGTCTCGAAATGGTGCAGGGTGTATTGGTCCGGCATGGTGACCCAGTTCAGGGGTGGGCCGGCGTAATCCAGGTCCGCGGCGGCGTGGATCTCGTCGAACCCGTAGGCGCGGCCCTCCGGCCAGGCCATGGTAATGGCCGGCATCACGGTGAGGGTGCGATGGCCGGTGGCGCGGAAATCGTCCACCAGCGTGGTGCGCTCGCTGTCCAGCAGCAATCGATACCAGAGCGAATTGTCGATCCGCAGGCCGCTCAGCACCGTGGCATGGGCAAGCCAGGACTGGCCACCGCGGATCGGCGAGTCAAGAAGACCCGAGACCACCGACAGACCGGCGGCGTCGAACCGCTCGGCCATGTCAACCAGCCGCGGACCCAGGACCTCGGCGTAGCGGTCATCGAACAGTGCCGATATGCCGTAGGATTCCACGAAGACCAGCAACACATCGCGTCCGGCAAGCCCCGGCAAGGCGGTGACCTGAACGGGCGCCGCCGCCATTTGCTCGGCAAAGTCTCGGTGAGCGAGGCGCGTCTCGATCCATTGACGCCCCTGGAAATGCAGGGTGTCCAGCAAGGGCGTGCGCACCACCGGTAGCGGCCGGACCTGTTGGCTATCAGCCGCGATCAATACGCCGCTCACCACCAGCATGCTCAAGGCACCTGCGACTCCCAAGGCACCGCGCGCCGCGCCCTGTAGGCTCGCGATCACCTTGGCCAGCAGCCAGGCCACGAAGGCCAGCAGGACCGTGCCCCCCAGGGTGACCAGGACGGCCAGGGTGAATCCCAGATTGCCCTCCAGCAGGTGGAAGGCGGAACGCAGCAGGGGGAGGTCGAGATAGAGATTCAAGGAACGTCCGAACGCCAGATGGGTCGCCACATCGCCCAGGCCGACCAGCAGAAACACCAGGATCAGCGCCACCAGCAGCCAGCGCAGCCCGGCAACCCACCCAGCCAACGGCAGCAGCGCCAGCAGACCCGCCAACAGGACGGCCTCGAGGGCAACCCAGTGCCGTAGAGGATCGCCGTACAACAGCCATACGGGTGCCAGCAACATGCCGTTGAGCAGTACCAGGCTCAAGCACCAGCGGACTGGAGAGGGTAACGACATGGACAATCACCGGGTTGAATGGACCAGGAAGCTCTCAGTGTATAATGTTTGTATAGATGCGTCCCGACAACTGGCAGTCGACCCTGTTGTCATCCCGTCGGGAGAAATTGGTCAAGGAGAATCACCCCGTGTCCCTACCCTTGTCTCCACTCTTGTCTCCTTTATGTTGGCTGGCCACCAGCCTGCTCATCGTGGGATTCACGCCTGCGACCTGGGCCGAGCCCGCGCCTAACCTGCCCGGCATCTTCGAGGAGGTCACCGAACGCGCTCGCCAACTCGCGGCTTCCCCCTACGAGGAGCGGGCCGGCGATCTGCCCCCCGCGTTGCGCGATATCGACTACGATGCCTACCGCTCGATCCGCTTTCGCCCGGAAGCGGCCCTGTGGCGGGACGAGACACTATTCTCGGTGCAGCTCTTCCATACCGGTTTCCTGTTCGAGCGACCGGTCCAACTGCATCTGATCAAGAACGGCGAACAGCAGCACCTGCCCTTCCAGTCGTCCTTCTTTCGCTACGATGGCCCAGCAACGCCACTTCAGGAAGCGGACCTGGGTGGCGCCGGCTACGCGGGGTTTCGCCTGCATTTTCCCCTCAACCGCGAGGACTACCACGACGAGTTCCTGGTCTTCCAGGGCGCCAGCTACTTACGCATGGTCGGCCGCGATCAGGGTTATGGCCTCTCGGCTCGCGGTCTGGCCATCGATACGGCCTCCTCCAGTGGCGAGGAGTTCCCGGCGTTCACGGCATTCTGGTTGTTACAGCCCGAACCCGAAGCGACCCGTATCGACATCGTCGCGCTGCTCGACAGCCCCTCGCTCGCCGGGGCCTACCATTTTCGGGTGCATACCGGCAAGCAGATCGACGTGGAGGTTGAGGCCCGCCTGTTCGCCCGCCGCGATGTGGCGAAGGTGGGCATCGCCCCGCTGACCAGCATGTTCATGCACGGTGACGTCAGCCCCTACCCTGCCGACGATTTCCGGCCACAGGTGCATGATTCCCAGGGCCTGCTGATGCAGACCCATGCCGGGGAGTGGATCTGGCGCCCCCTGAACAACCCGCGTGAGCTGCGCATCACCCGCCTGCAGGACACAAACCCGACGGGCTTCGGCCTGGCCCAGCGCGACCGTGACTTCGACCGCTACCTCGACATGGAGTCGCGCTACGAGCGTCGCCCCAGCAACTGGATCGCGCCGCTGGGTGACTGGGGACCGGGCAGCGTGGAACTGGTCGAGATACCCAGCGAGTCGGAGACCAACGACAACATCGTCGTCTACTGGGTCCCCGAGCAACCGCTCACGGCCGGCGAGTCACGGACGTATCGCTATCGACTCTCCACCTTCGACGCTCAGCGCCCCGAGCAGAGGCTGGGCAGCACCGTGCGCACCCGACAGGGATGGGGAGCCGTGCCGGGGCAGAGCGACCCTCCGCCGCGCAGTCGTCGCCAGTTCGTGATCGACTTCCGAGGGGGTGAGCTCTCGAGCCTGGACGGCACTCACCCGGTTGAGGCCGAACTCGTGGTCTCGAGCGGCGAGACACGGCAGTTACAGGTGCAACGCCTTCCCGACGGCGAGACCTGGCGTGCCTCCTTCAGGGTACAGCCCCAGGGGGCGAATCCCGTGGACATGCGACTTCGACTGACGCTGCGTGACACCCCGATGAGTGAAACCTGGAACTATGTCTGGAACCCCGATGAACTCCGCTGATCGCTCGACTCGGGTGCCATGGCTGGCCGCACGGCAGGTGGGTTTCGCCCTGCTGGTGCTCGCCACGACCGCCCTGGGCAGCTGGGCCATGTTCGAGATCCTGCGTGTCAACGGCATCACGGCACTGCAGGGCATCGTGCTGGGCCTGTTCGTGATCACTTTCGGCTGGATCACCGTCGCCTTCTGGACGGCCATCATCGGTTTTGTGCTGCAGTTGACACGCCGCGACCCCCTGAGCCTGGCCCGGCTGGAACAGCAGCCGTCGGCCACCGATCCGGGTGCGCATCGCACGGCCCTGGTGATGCCCATCTACAACGAGGACCCCGAGCGCATCGTGGCGGGCCTGGAAAGCACCTGTCGCTCGCTTCTCGAACAGCCCTACGCCCGGGGATTCGAGGCGTTCGTGCTCAGCGATACCCGGGACGACGAGATCGCCCGCCAGGAGGAAGCCGCCATCGTCGGCCTGCAACAGCGGCTGGCGCCTCGGCTCGAAGTTCACTATCGTCGCCGCGATAACAACCGGGGTCGCAAGGCCGGCAACCTGGCAGACTTCTGTCGCCGCTGGGGCCATCGCTACGACTATATGGTCGTGCTCGATGCAGACAGCCTCATGGGGGGCAGGACCCTGATATCACTGGTCAGCGCCATGCAGGCCAACCCCGGCATCGGCCTGATCCAGACGGTCCCCATTCCAGTCCGCTCGGCGAGCGTGTTCGGGCGCTTCACGCAGTTCGCCGCTGCGCTTCACAGCCCCCTGCTCGCCACCGGGCAATGCTTCTGGCAAGGCCATGCCGTGAACTTCTGGGGACACAACGCCATCCTGCGCACCCGGGCCTTCATGGCCAGTTGCGGCTTGCCGGCGCTTCCCGGCACGCCACCGCTGGGTGGGGACATACTCAGCCACGACTTCGTCGAGGCGGCGCTGATGCGTCGGGCCGGCTGGGAGGTCCACCTGGATGCCTGCCTCGGCGAAAGCTACGAGGAAGTGCCCAGCAACATCCTCGAATTTGCCAAGCGCGACCGGCGCTGGATCCAGGGCAACCTGCAGCATATCCGGCTGCTCGGTGCCGCCGGCCTGCACCCCATGAACCGCCTGCACTTCCTGTTCGGCGCGCTGGCCTACCTAACCTCGCTGCTGTGGGGGCTGATGCTGGTGATCAGTACCCTGGACGCCATCGGCCGGGCCCAGGGTCGCCACGACTTCTTCAGTGACGGCTACCAGCTTTTCCCCGACTGGCCCGTTGCCACGCCCGACCTGGTCATTCCCCTGCTCATCAGCACGGCGGTGATACTGCTGCTGCCGAAGGTGCTGGGATGCCTGCTGGCGTTCATCCAGCGACCCGCCGCCTTCGGAGGCAGAGCCCCCCTGCTGGCGAGCACCCTGCTGGAGATCGCCATCGCCATCCTGATCGCCCCCCTCATGATGCTGCTCCACAGCGGGTTCATCCTGAGTGTGCTTAGTGGCCGACAGGTGAGCTGGGACGCCCAGGTCCGCGAAGGGCGATCGGTGCCCTGGGGGCAGGCGTTGCGCCATGCCTGGCCCGCGACCCTGATCGGCGCGGCCTGGGCCGGAACAACCTACCTGTTCGCCCCGATGTTCTTCTGGTGGCTATCACCGGTCTGGCTGGGCCTGCTGCTGGCGGCGCCATTGATCAAGATGACCAGCAGCCTCACCCATGGGCGCAGGCTCTACCGCGCCGGCCTGCTGAGGGTCCCGGCGGAGGTGATGCCCACCACGGTGCTGCAACGGCTGGCCACGGCGTCACCGAGCCCTGCTTCGACCCGCCTGACACCACCACCCCTGGAATCACCCGGCGACATGCCGGTGCAGTCGTTTACCGTCTGGCCACCCCAGGGAGCAGCGACGCAGCGTGACCCGGTACCCGCCCCGCGAACGGCATCCATGTCACCATCTCCCCGGGCCAGCGCCAACCTCAAGACGAAAACCGAATGAAGCATACCGGAGCCTCTTCCATGTCCACCCGACTGGCCGCCACGACCCGCCGAGTGTCACGCGGCCTGGGGCTGGCGCGTTCGCTGGTCATCTACTGGCGTCCGGGACGCCAGCGGGGGCTCCAGCGGCTCTATGCCGACTTCGTCGGGCCCGGCGAGCTGGCGTTCGACATCGGTGCCCACCTGGGCGATCGCACCGCGGCCTTCCAGGGGCTGGGCGCTCGCGTGGTCGCCCTGGAGCCCCAGCCTTCCCTCTTTCTCTGGCTGAAGCGCCTGGTGGGAAAGCGTCAGGGTGTGACCCTGCTGCCCTTCGCCGCGGGAGCAGAGCCCGGCGAGGCCGAACTGGCGGTGAGCGAAGCGACACCCACGGTTTCTACCCTGGCCCATGAGTGGCGCCGGGGTATCGGCGAACGCAACCCCGGTTTTCGCAAGGTGCGCTGGGAAGGTCGCCTGTGCGTCCCCGTGACCACTCTCGATACGCTGATCGCCGAGCACGGGCTGCCGCGCTTCTGCAAGATCGACGTGGAAGGTTTCGAGGCCGAGGTGCTGGCCGGACTGACGCGGCCCATCGCGGGCATCTCGGTGGAGTTCGTTGCCGGCGCCCTGGACGTGGCCGACCGCTGCGTGGTGCGGTTGGCCGAGCTGGGCGATTATCGCTTCAATGCCATCGCCGGCGAAGGTCGGCGGTTCGAGTGGGCAACGTGGCGCACACCGTCGGCCATTCGCGACTGGCTGGCCGCAGGTGCCAACGGCCTGGCCTCGGGCGACCTCTATGCACGGCATAACGATGATGAACACGACATGGAGCGCACGAGCCAATGAGTGACCCGACCGCTTGTACCCGCTGGCAGGATCTCACCAGCCGACAGCTGTCGTCCCTGCCGCGCAATAGCGTGGCGGTGATGGTCGTCGGCGCCATCGAGCAGCACGGCGCCCACCTGCCGCTCTCCACCGACCTCGATATCGGTGAGGGGCTGCTGGCGGAGGCGCTGACCAAGCTCCCCGAGCGCTTCCCGCTGGTGATCCTGCCGCCCATGGCGGTGGGCGCCAGCGACGAGCATTTGAGCTTTCCCGGGACCCTGAGCCTGTCACCGGAACTGGCCATTGCGACCCTTGAGGCCCATGGTGACGCCGTGGCTCGGGCCGGCCTGCAGCGGCTTGTACTGGTCAACAGTCACGGCGGCAACAAGGCAATGATGGACCTGGCCGCCCTGCGTCTGCGCCGCCGGCACGGCATGCTGGTGGTCAAGGTCCACTACACTCGAATGCCGCCCTTGCCCGACGGCGCTCTACCCACCGAGGAGCTGCGCCACGGGCTGCACGGGGGCGCGCTGGAAACCGCCATGATGCGCCATCTGGCCCCGCACAAGGTACGACTCGGCGAGTTGGATCACCCGCGCTCACAGGGGGAGACCCTGGCAGAGGAAGGGCTGCTGCTTAGCCCGGAGGGAGAAGCCGCCTTCGCCTGGCTGGCCGAGGATCTGCATCCTGCGGGGGTGGTGGGCAATGCCCATCTCGGCACGGCCGAACTCGGCGAGCGCCTGGTCACCCACTACGGCAAGCGCATCGCTCGCATTCTGCGCGAGACCCAGCGCAGGGAGATCGACGCCACCCTCAGCCGTTAGCGCAGTCCCCTCAAGGCCCGGCGTTCGAGTCCTGATCGGCGCTGAACACCGCATCGAGCAGGTGGCCGGCGCGCTCCGATTTGGCGCTGAGGTAGCGGCGGTTGTGATCATTGAGGCTGCCGTAGAGCGCCTGGCGCTCGACCACCTCGATACCCCCCTCGGCCAGCGCCGAGACCTTGCCCGGATTGTTGGTCAGCAGCTGCACGCGGCGAATCCCCAGGGCGTCCAGGATGTCCACTGCCACCCCATAGTGTCGCTCATCCTCACCGAATCCCAGGACCTGGTCGGCATCCAGGGTGTCCAGGCCGCTGTCCTGGAGGGTATAGGCCCGCAGCTTGTTGGCCAGCCCGATGCCTCGACCCTCCTGGGCCAGGTAGAGCAGCACGCCGCCACCCAGCGCCTGGATGTCGGCCACGGCATTGCGAAGCTGCTCACCGCAGTCGCAGCGCAGGCTTCCGAAGAGATCGCCGGTCAGGCAGGCCGAATGCAGGCGTAGCGGCACCGCTGCGTCTCCATTGCCGGGGTCGCCGATCACCACGGCCACGTGCTCGCGCAAACCGTCGGGTTCGCGAAACAGGATGAAGCGACAGTCGAAAGCATCCGCCAGGGGAATCCGCGCCTCGCTGACGCGCTTGAGCATACCGATCCCCCCCTCCAGGCAGTGCTCGGCCTGATCGGCCCGGACCGCGAGCCAGGCGCCGTCCTCCAGCCGGGCTTCCACGGCGGGCCGCTGCGCCTCACTGACCCGAACCACCAGCGCCGCCGGAATCAGCAGCGCCCGGCGCATCAGTGCCAGGGCCGCCCGATCGGCCGCCTGCGTTGGTTCCAGTGAGCGACGCCAGCCGGCCAACTCATCGCATCCCACTGCGACTTCCGGCGTGAAGCCGAAGGCCAGGTCGACCAGCCGCTGGCGACCGGCGCCCTCCGTCAAGGGAAGGCGGGCCAGATGGCCGGCTTCCGGCTCGCCGAGAGCCGCCAGCCGATGGCGGCTCAGGACCAGCGAGGGCGTGTTGCCCGCATGGCTGGCCAAGCGCGAGACCGTGTCCTCACCTGCCCCCTCGATGGCCTGGACCAGAACGCGCGTGTCACCATCGGTGATCACCACCGGCAGCCCGCGACGCAGATCGAAGATGGCCCGCTCAACCTGATGCATGGTGCCCTCCTTGCATGCCTTGCTCCGCCGAGGCGGACTGCGCATGATGTTTGCTTTGCCCTGGCCCGGAGCCCTCATGCCCCCGACCCTGCCCGACACCCTGGACCAAACGACGGCCTGGCTGGCCCTCTGTCGAGCGAGAGAGAGCGTGGCCAGTACCGCGGCGTCGGTGCACAGGGAAGGCCCGCTGCGCCTGACGGCCAGCGGATGGACGTCTGACATTCCTGCGAACGATGATGCCCGGGAACTGCTCGACAATCTGGTCCCGCTGGCGATGCATCCCGGCCGACTGGCTCTGGCCCAGCTCGGCCAGAGCCTGGATGGACGCATTGCCACCGAGAGCGGGCATTCCCACTACATCAACGGCTTCGAGAGCCGGACACATCTGCACCGGCTGAGGGCGCTGGTTGATGCCGTGGTGATCGGCGCCGGCACCGCCAGCGAGGACGATCCCCTGCTCACGGTGCGACACGTCAGCGGGCGGCAACCGGTACGGGTGATCCTCGACCCTCGGGGCCGGGTGCCATCGACGATCCGTCTGTTGCGCGAAGCCCAGGCCCCCTGCCTGCACCTGGTCGGCGAGCAGGTCGATATCGCCCAGCCGTCGGCCGAGCACGTCACCCGCGTGCAATTGCCGACGGCAACCGACGGCTTTGATACTGCCAACGTGCTCGAGGCGCTTGCCGACCGGGGCCTGCGGCGCGTGCTGATCGAGGGTGGCGGCATCACGGTCTCGAGATTCCTGGAGGCCGGCGTGCTCGATCGCCTGCACCTGCTGGTGGCACCACTGCTGATCGGCTCCGGCCGGCCGGGGCTGGCCATGACGCCCATCGCCACCCTGGACCAGGCGCGTCGTCCCGTCGCGCGGACCTTCCGCTGCGGCGATGATACCCTCTTCGATCTGGACCTCACCCGGCCCTGATCCGTCGGGGTCTAAGGCGCCGACATCCGATGGTGTAGCGAAGCGTCGGACCAGGCCCGGCAAAAACATCGCCCCGGGCAGGCTCGCCAGCAGCACCAGCAGACCATAGGCCATCGACACCGCCACCCCCTCGGCCGGCGCCAGGCCGACCAACCCCCAGACCAGCGCCGCCGCGCCCTCGCGCAGGCCCCACCCGGCCAGCGACAGCGGGATCAACATCGCGATCAGGACCGGAGGCACCAGCGACATCAAGGTGCCTAGGGGGAGCGTGACGCCGATCGCCCGGGCCGCACAGACGAACACCAAGGCATAGCTCAAGACCACCAGCAGGGACCCGGCGAGCTGTCGCGGCCAGACCGACGACGCCAGCAGGCTACGCCGCAGGTCTTCTCCCAGCCCGGCCAAAGCCGCTGGCGGCTGGCGCACTAGATGGCGCATGACCGGCACACCGATGACCAACATCAACGTTGCGCCTATCAGCCAGCCCGGCGAGGACAGGCTCGCCAGCGCCTCACCGATCAGCCCCTGCCACAACGGTGATATGGCCACGACCAGCAACGTCAGAACCAGCATCGCCAGCTGGCCGGAGGCGCGCTCGATGATAACTGCCCGCCAGGCGCTTCCGCGCCGACCGCTGGCCCGGGAATGGCGCCAGGCGCGGGTGGCATCACCCGCCACCCCGCCGGGCAGCACCTGATTGAGGAACATGGCCAGGTAGTATTCCCGCAGCGCACGCCCCCAGCTCAGCGACAGCTCGAGACGAGACGCCGTCAGTCGCCAGCGCCAGGCGGAAAGCAGCATCTGCGGCAGCGTCAAGGCCAGGGCCAGCAGTATCCAGCCCGGTGCCAGGGGGCCGACCGCATCGATCACCTCCCCCGGCTCGAGCCAAAGCCAGAGCCCGCACAGCAGCAGCAGGCTGGCCAGCGGCCGCCACAGGCGGGAGGATCGAGCCAATACCATGGTTATCCCCGACCCGCTGGCGGCAACGGCCAGGCGAAGAGATCACGATGCCCCACCGTCACGCCCAGCTCGCCGGCGAAGATGGCCGCCAACCGCCGGTCTCGCCAGGCGCCGAGACGAGCCGCTTGTGTCGGTGCCTCTTCGACGGCGGCGTCGTGCCAGCCGGTCACCAAGGCCTCGGCTAGGCATTGCTGGGTGGTGTCTTCGGCCGCCAGGTGCCAGGGCGTGGCGTCGCTCTCCACCCGGAAGCCGGCGGCCAGCAGGGTGCTGGTCAACACCGCGGGTGCCTCGCCGCCCAGCGCGGGCCCCAGGCCCTTGTCGCGATACTGATGGGTCTGGAAAAGGGTACGCACGGCGATATCCTCGCTATCCTCGACGCGTGCGCCCTGGCGGTCCAGGAAGGCCCAGTCGCCGTCCACGCTGAGGGTCAGCAGCAGGGCCTGGCCATGGACAGCGCAGGCGGCCACCAGCGACTCCACCCAGGACCGAGGCATCAGGTCGAACAACGCAGAGGCGACCACCATATCGGCATCGGCCAGCAGGTCCCGATCGATCGGGGAGAGGCTGCGGCAATGGGTCTCCAGGACGACCGGGGCTCCTTCACTATCGCGAAGCAGAGCACCTCGCCGACGGGCATGGGTCAGCAGCTGGGCATCGTGATCGACCAGTCGCCAGCGCTGGGGGCCCGGCAGGCGTGAGGTCAGGAAGCGAAGGTTGCTGCCACTGCCGCTGCCCAGGTCGACGATGCCATGCGGGGCGGCGCGCGCGTTCAGCCAGTCGGCGGCCAGCCCGATCAGTCGATGGCTGCGTGACCGGGTATCCAGCCCTTCGCGCAGTTCGAGCCACTCCGCCGAGAACACAGCATGGGCGGTGGAAGTACTCATGATAATTGCCTCCGCTCAGGGCGAGCCACGGCGTCTATCGTCGCCTCGGGAATGGCCTCCAGGGCGGCCGCGAAGCGTTGCCCCGCCTGTTGCCAATCGGTCAACCCTCGCCGGGCCCGGCTGGCACCGCCGCGCAGACGGCGTCTGACCTCGGTATCGTCCATCCAGCGCGACAGCGCCTCGCGTAGTACATCGGCATCACCGGGAGGCACGGCGATGCCCGCCTCGGGCGGCAGGGTGTCGGCCAGTGCCCCGCCCGTGGTGGTGATCACCGGCAGCCCCCAGGACAGCGCCTCGGTCACGACCATGCCGTAGCCCTCGTAGAAGGAGGGCAAAACGAAGAGATCGGCCTCACGATAAGACGCAGCCAGGTCGTCGACATTTCGCTCGCCCACGAAACACAGCCGTTCGGCAAGGCCGAGGCGTTGCGTCTCGGCCATCAGGGCGGCCGCGTGCCCGGCATCGCGGTCATGACTGCCGACAACCTCGCACACCCAGGGCCGGTCGATGAGGCCGGCCAGCGCTTCGACCAGCACACCGAGCCCCTTGCGAGGTGTCAGGGTCGCCACACAGAGCAGCCGCCAGGGCCGGCCCACCTCCTCGTGATCCAGAGCGCCGCGCGCCAGGGGAGCCTTGTCGACACCGGGCTCGGCCACTCGGATTCGCTCGTCGGGGACGCCGTACTCTTGCAGGGCACGGGCGGTATGGTGGCTGGTGACAACCACCCGGCGGGCCGAGGCCAGCGCCCGGGTCTCGCTGTGGTGAAAGTCTCTCTGCTGGACGACGTCGAGGCCGGTCTCGTCGGCCAGAGGATGATGGACGAGCGCGATGATCTGAAGGCGCGCGGCATGTCGCTCGACTTCATCGGGCAGGCCGCCCATGGCCAGGCCATCGATGACCACGCGAGCGTTGTCGGGTAACGTCGCCAGGGCCTGGGACAGACTGTGGCGGGCCTTCTGGTCAGCCAACGGGAAACGTCCCTCCAGTCCTACCACGTCGACCCGCCACCCCTGACTGCGAAGTTCTGCCATCATGCGAGCATCGTACACATAGCCGCCGGTCCACTGGTCGGGATCACCGGCGACGATCAGGGTCAGCTCGGGCATCGCCGTCAGAGGCATCAGAGCTCGCCTTCGTAGCTGGCCCAGGCGACATGCGATTCATGCAGGGTCACGCAAAGGGAATCGAGCCCCATGGCGCCCTCACCGAGGTGACAGAGCTGAATGGCCGTGGCGAGACGCTCGAAGACCACCCGCGCCATGAACTCGGTGGTGGTGTTATGGCCCTGGAACTCCTCCACACCATCGAGATTCTGGAAATTGAACTCGGCGAGGACCTTCTTGAGGGCCTCACCGGCCAGGCCGATATCCACGACCAGGCCGTCGTCATCGAGTTCGCGGCGCTGGAAGGTCACGTCAACCACATAGGTAGCGCCGTGCATGCGCTGGGCGGGCCCGAAGATCTCGCCGCGGAAGCTGTGGGCGATCATGAAATGGTCACGAACGTTCAGACGATACATAAGGCAATAAACTCGCGTCAGGAGAGGGTCGGATAGCGGATTCGATGGCAGAGCACGTCGCCTGAGGCGGCGGCCAGCCGAGGCATCAGGGCGGGCAGTTCCTGGAAATCGCTCTCGCCGCTGATCAGCGCATCTAGGCAGGGCTCACGCAGCAGCTCCAGCGCCAGCGCCAGGCGGCGGCCATGGTCCCAGCGCGGCGTGCGCTCGAAGGGCAGGCGGCCCACCTGGCTGCCGACCAGGCGTAGCCGCCGGGAGTGGAAGGCCTCCCCCAGCGGCAGGCTAACCTCGCGGTCGCCGTACCAGCTCATCTCGACCACCCGGGCCTCGTCGCCGGCCAGTGTCAGGCTTTGGCGCAGCCCCTCGGGGTTGCCGCTGGCGTGGATCACCAGGTCATTCTCGGTGGGCGCCTGATCGGCCAGGCTGAAATCGATGCCCAGCGTGTCGGCAAGCTCGGCCCGCCCCGGCGACACATCCATCAGGCAGACTCGGGTACCGGGAATCGCTGCGCAGAGCCAAGCCACCAGGGTTCCGATGACCCCGGCGCCGACCACGGTGATCCGGTCGCCCACGCCGGGGGCGGCATCCCAGACGCCGTTGATGGCCGTTTCCATGTTGGCTGCCAGCACGGCCCGAGCCGCGGGCAGGCCTTCGGGTAGCGGCGTCACGGCGTCGACCGGCACCACGTAGCGGTCCTGGTGCGGATAGAGGCAGAACACCTCGCGTCCGATCAACGAGGACTCACCGGCCTCGACGACACCGACGCTGACGTAGCCGTACTTGACCGGCGCGGGGAAATTGCCCTCCTGAAAGGGGGCGCGCATGCGTTGCCACTCGCTTTCCGGCACACGGCCCTGGAAGACCAGCGATTCGGTACCGCGACTGATGCCGCTGAACAGGGTTCGAACGGCCACCTCGCCGGGGCCTGGCGTCGGCACCGGCTCCTGGCGCAGGGCCCCCTGGCCCGGGGCCAAGGTCCAGAAGGCGGTAGCGGTAGCATGCAGCATGGCAGTGTCCGTATCGGGAATATCAGCGGTCATGACAGGCGTAATAAGGCAATGAGCAACCTCGTTGCCATCGAACCGGTGTGACAACACTGTTGGCCGTTAGCTCATTCTTCTACAATATCGATACAGCAATATTGAGGTGCACAATGCAGCACTGTCAATCAGGCACCGGCCATACGATGGGGCGAGCCGTTCCGATCTTCCGCGACCTGGGCGTGGGAGCCCTCTGTCTGCTGGTTTCGGCGGCTCTGCTGTGGTCGTGGTGGAAGTCGAGCCCTTGGGTGCCCCTGCTGGCGGCGATCACCTACCTGGGCATGGCCGGGCTCATCCTTGCAAGCGTGCCTTGCCACTGGCGAGGTCTCGGCTGGGCCAACCGCGTCACCCTGGGGCGGGGAATACTGATTGCACTGCTGACGGGCACCTTGGCCGAGCCCGACCTGCTGGTTCGATACGCCACCCCCCTTGCCGCCCTGGCCCTGCTGGCCCTGCTGCTGGATGGTATTGATGGTTGGGTGGCGCGCCGCACGTCCGCACAGAGCGATTTCGGGGCGCGCTTCGACATGGAGCTCGACGCCTTCCTGATTCTAGTGCTGTGCTTGGCACTGCTGCTGCTCGGCAAAGCAGGCCCCTGGGTGTTGGCCATCGGTGCCATGCGCTACGCTTTCATCATGGCCGGACTCAAGCTGACTTGGCTGACCGCCGCCTTGCCGGAGAGTCGTCGTCGCAAGGCAATCTGCGTCTGGCAGGTCGCCGCCTTGATGATCTCTCTTCTGCCCATCGCCGGCGCCACAGCCACGAGCTGGCTGACAGGCAGTGCGCTCATCGGTCTGCTCTGGTCTTTCATCATCGATATTCGCTGGCTATATCGCCATGCCCCAGCAAGACGGCCAGAGGACTATCAAACCGGCAACCACTCATGAATCAAAAGGATACTCTCATGCCCTCGCCTCTCCATCATACCCAACGCCCCTCCTTGCCGATCGCCGCAGGGCTCGCCCTGACCCTGGGCGCCCTTTCGATGCCTTCGGCCAGTGCCGAGCCTCGCACCTACGAGATCGATCCCGAGCACTTCTCCATCGGCTTCTTGACCAAACACGTCGGTTACGCCGACATCCTCGGCATGTTTCTGGAAGGCCAGGGCGAATTCGTCTACGACGAGCAGACTCGACAGCTGCACTCCGGAAACGTCGAGATCGCCGCCGACAGCGTATTCACCAACCATGAAGAGCGCGATAACCACCTGCGCAGCGATGACTTCCTCGATGCCGGACGCTACTCGACCATCGTCTTCGAGGTCACCGGTTTCGAAGCACACAGCGACAGCGAAGGCACGCTGGAAGGCGACCTGACCCTGCTCGGCGAGACCCGCCTCGTGAGCCTGGCGGTCACGCTCAACAAGGCCGCCGAGTACCCCTTCGGTCATGGACAGCACACCCTGGGGCTGTCGGCGCGCACTACCATCGACCGCAGCGACTGGGGGATGAACTACGGAGTCGACAACGGTATGGTCGGCGACGAGGTGGAACTGATCTTCGAACTGGAGGCGATCAGGCAATAGCCGAACCACCGAATCGACACCCCCTGACGGAGACAAGATGGGCTACCGTTTCAACGACCTCACCGCCGCCTGCCAGGACGACTGGCGTGCCTATATCGAGCATGACTTTGTTCTCCAGCTCGGCCAGGGCCTCCTCGCCGACGACGCCTTTCGCCACTACCTCAAGCAGGACTACCTCTTCCTGATCCACTTCGCCAGGGCCTATGCCCTGGCCGCTTACAAGAGTCCGACACTGGCCGACCTGCGCCAGGCCCATGAGGGCTTGAAGGCGATCCTCGACGTGGAGCTCGAGTTGCACGTGGGCTACTGTCGCGAGTGGGGCATCGCCGAGGAGCAACTCACCGACCTACCCGAAGCCCGCGCCACCCTTGCCTACACACGCTATGTGCTGGATACCGGCAACCGCGGCGATCTGCTCGACCTGCACGTGGCCCTCGCCCCCTGCGTGGTGGGTTATGGCGAGATTGCCGATTGGCTAAATGCTCAGCCCTCAACCGTACGCGGCGAGGGCAATCCCTATGATGCTTGGATCGCCATGTACGAGAGCGACGACTTCCAGGCCGCCATGCGCGCCGAGCTCGAATGGCTCGACGCCCGCTTGGCCGACGTCACCCCGGCACGCTTCGCCGAGCTGTGCACGGTGTTTCGCGACGCCACGCGCCTGGAGATCGATTTCTGGCAGATGGGGCTGGACCGCACCGACTAGACATCGACCGGAACGTCCTAAACGCAGCGCGCCCCGCCGTTTTTCCGACGGGGCGCGTTTCGTGCCACGGTGCTGGTCATTGCAGGAACATCAGAAGCGAAACGTCACCCCGACACTGGCGGCATCGAAGGTATAATTCGATTCATCCAGATAGCGCATGTAGTCTGCCCCTACGGCGAGGTTGGGCGCCACGTCGAACTCGGCGCCAGCACCGTAGGAGAAGCCGCTCTCGCTATCCGCATCGACGTCCACCTCGCTGAAGCCTGCGAGGCCATAGAGGCGGAATTCCGGGGCAATCGGCACGATGCCCTTTGCATAGGCCCCGGTCAGGTACTCCAGATCGAGGCTGCCATCGGATCCACCAGTACCGAGATGGCCTTCCAGGGCGAAGTAGTCGTTGAACGCCACACCACCGCGCAGGCGCAGGCCGGTGCTGTTGAAGTCGTCGCCACCGTCGCTATCGAGCTCCCAGAACAGCACATCGCCGCCCAGGTAAGGGCTCGGCTGATAGTTCATCGGACTACCCTGAGCATGAGCGGTGGCCCCAGCCAACAGCAGCGCAGCGGATACGGTGGAAATCGTGAGGGTCTTCATGGCGTTCCTCCTTTTTAGGAAACAGTGTTTCCTTTTGCAAAAATCATTCTGGTACAACCTAGACCAAGGTGCAAGACGTTCCCGCCAACCCCCAGGGCTATCGCAGTTAGATAAGTAGTCGTCCATAGACACGCTGCCCGCATCGTAGGCACTCTTGCCGGTATCCGCTATGTGCCGGTATCAAGGAGTGATATGGCATCTGTCACCAGCTGCTTTTCCGATCTGCCTGACCCCAGGGGGCCCAACGCCCGTCACGAGTTGGATGAGATCCTGTTTATTGCCCTCTGCGCTGTGCTCTGTGGGGCTGAGGACTGTTCAGATATGGCGCTTTTCGGACAGTCGAAAGAACCTTTCCTACGCCGCTTCCTGACGCTGCCCCATGGCATTCCCAGCCACGACACCTTCAGCCGGGTCTTCCG
>NZ_FOBC01000011.1 GCF_900109725.1 Halomonas daqiaonensis | reverse complement strand
GTCGGTGTCCACCACCGTGATGTCGTTCTCCTCCCGGGCCAGGTGCTCGGCCAAGGTGCCGCCGACCTGGCCGGCGCCGAGAATGATGATCTTCATGGTCGTTGCTGTCCGCTCTAGTCAGACCGCGGGAATCGAGGGCGGCGCACCTTGTGCGCCGCAACATGACGGGACAAGCCTAAACCAGCCGCCGTGAGAAGAACAGGTCGCGCGTGTCAGTCCAGGGTGAAACCGACCTTGATGGTGACCTGCCAGTGGGAGACCCGCCCGTCCTCGATGTGCCCGCGGGTATCCGTGACCTCGAACCAGCGCATGCCATGCAGGCTCTCGGAGGCCTTGGTCAGGGCGCTCTGGATGGCGTCCTCGATGTTCTTCTCCGAGGAGCCGGTCAGTTCGATGTGCTTGTAGGTGTGGTGGCTCATGGGGCCTCCAGTGTCGTGGAAATGAAAAGCCCGCCATCAGGCGGGACGCTTCTCCAGTCTGGCATAGAAGAAGCCATCGTGGCTGTCGGGTTGCGGCAGTAATTGCCGCCCGGCGCCCGAGGGGCGGCCCCAGGCCATGTCGGCCAGGGTGCTCGCCACTGCATCCGGGCGGCGGGCGAGGAAGCGCTCGATCTGCTCGGCATTCTCCTCGGGCAGCACCGAGCAGGTGGCATAGAGCAGGGTGCCACCAGGGCGCAGTAGTGGCCAGAGATTGTCGAGCAGGCGAGCCTGGAGCTCAGTCAGCTTGGGGATATCCGAGGATCGCCGCAACCGCTTGATGTCGGGGTGGCGGCGGATGACGCCGCTGCCGGAACAGGGAGCATCGAGCAGGATGGCATCGAAGGGCGTGCCATCCCACCAGTCGTGGCTGGTGGCGTCACCCTCGGCCAGGGTGGCGGCGAGGCCCAGGCGCGCCAGGGTGTCCTCGACCCGAGCCAGGCGCGCCGCATCGCTGTCGACGGCCTGCAGGTCGATGTCGAACAGTTCCAGCAGGTGAGCGGCCTTGCCGCCGGGGGCGCAGCAGGCGTCCAGCACCCGGGCGCCGGGCCGCGGGGCCAGGGACGGGCCGAGCAGAACGGCGGCGAGTTGGGCCGACTCATCCTGGACGCTGGCATGTCCATCGGCGAAGCCCGGCAGGGCCAGGACGTCGACGGGCGTCTCCAGGGTGATGCCCTCAGGGGCATGGGGGCACAGCCGGCCCTCCAGGCCGGCGGCGATCAGGCGGTTCAGGTAGGCCTCGCGATCACCATGGCGACGGTTGATCCGCAGCGTCATGGGCCCAGGCGTATTGTTGGCCTCGCAGATGGCGCGCCAGTCGTCGGGCCAGGCCTTGCGCAGGGCCTTGAGCCACCACTGGGGATGCAGCAGCGCCACGGCTGGGTCGCGGTCGACCTCGGCCTGCAGCTTCGTGCTCTCGCGCTGCAGGCGGCGCAGGCAGCCGTTGAGCACCCGGGTGGCCCACTCCTTGCCCAGCAGGCGGGCGGCGCCGGCGGTCTCGCCCACGGCGGCATGGGCCGGAATACGCAGGTAGAGCAGTTGGTGGATGCCCAGCAGCAGCAGGGCCTGGACGTCGGCGTCGCGGGCCTTGAAGGGCTTGTCCAGAAGCTTGCCGGCCAGCGCCTCGAGGCGTGGCAGGGTGCGGCTGGTGCCATAGCAGAGCGCCTTGAACAGTGCCCGGTCACGGGCCACCACCTGATGGTCGTCGAGGCCGGTGAGCGAGCCCTTGCTGGTGATCACCGGGGCCAGGGCGCGGGCAGCGGCGGCTCGTACGGCCAGGCCGTTGTCGCGACTGCCTCCCCGGGAACGGGACGCGCTGGTTTCCTGACTCATGCCGTGGCCTCCTCATCGGTGTGTCCCAGTCGGGTGCCTGGCGCGAGGCGATCGGCGCGGGCCTTGAGTAGCTCGTGCACCGCCAGGGGGTTGGCGCCGGGTAGCTGGGCACGGGTCACCTCAAGCACCTGGTCGCCAGCTTCACCGCAGGCGATGCGCAGGGCATCGGGGCCATGGGCGAGCAGGGTGCCGGGGTGGATCGGTGCCTCGCCCGGCGCGGCAGAGGCCGCTCGCGCCATCAGCAGGCGCAGGCGGTCCTCTCCCAAGGCACACCAGGCCACTGGCCAGGGATTGAAGGCGCGGACTCTGGCCGCGAGCTCGGCGGCCGGGCGGTGGAAGTCGAGTTCCGCCTCGGCCTTGGAGAGCTTGGCGGCATAGGTGATCCCAGCCTCGGGCTGTGGGATGGCGGCAAGCCCCTCGCCGACCAGTGCATCCAAGGCCTCGACGATGGCTTCGCCGCCGAGGCTCGCCAGGCGGTCGTGGAGTTCGCCACCGGTGGTGGTGGCGGTGATCGGCGTGCGCCTGACCAGCAGCATGTCGCCGGTGTCGAGGCCGGCGTCCATCTGCATGATGGTCACGCCGCTCTCCTCGTCGCCGGCCTCGATGGCACGCTGGATGGGGGCCGCACCGCGCCAGCGCGGCAGAAGCGAGGCGTGTACGTTGAGGCAGCCCAGCGGGGGAATCTCGAGCACCGCACGGGGCAGGATCAGCCCGTAGGCCACCACCACCATGATGTCGGCCTCATGGCGCGCCAGCTCGGCCTGCACCGCGGGCGCTTTCAGGCTTGCTGGCTGGAAGACCGGCAGGTCACGCTCCTGTGCGAGGGCCTTCACGGGGCTCGGGGTCATCTTGCGGCCGCGGCCGGACGGCCGGTCGGGCTGAGTATAGACGGCAACGACGTCGTGGCGGCTTGCCAACAGCGCCGCCAGGCTCTCGGCGGCGAAGTCGGGAGTGCCGGCGAAGATGACGCGCAGGGGTCGGGACATGTTCAGGGCCTTGCCAGTGGGCGATGCCTTTCATGATAACGGAGCTGGCCGGAAACGACGAAGGCCGGCGCAATGGCGTCGGCCTTCTCGGGGAGCCTGTCAGGAGATCAGGGCGGGGGTCAGGCGGTCTGCATCTGCCGATGACGCTTCTGCATCTTCTTCGTTATCCGGTCGCGCTTGAGTGTAGAAAGGTAGTCGACGAACAGCACCCCTTCCAGATGATCGTATTCGTGCTGTATGCAGTGGGCGAGCAGGCCCTCGGCCTCCAGCTCGTAGGGCTGGCCGTCACGATCCTGGGCCTTGAGGTGAACCCTCAGGGCGCGGGGGATATCGGCATAGTATTCCGGAATCGACAGGCAGCCTTCCTGCATCGGTTCCCGCTCGTCGCCGATGGGTGTGAATTCCGGGTTGATCATTACCAGCGGGCGCATGCGATTGTCGCTGACATCCATGACGACCACCCGGCGGTGTACATCCACCTGGGTGGCGGCCAGTCCGATGCCGCTCGCGTCATACATGGTCTCGAGCATGTCGTCGACCAGCTGGCGCACCTCGTCGTCTACCGTCTCGACCGGCGTTGCGACGGTACGCAGGCGCTCGTCGGGAAATTCGAGGATGGGTAATTTGGCCATGGCGTTGGAATCACCGTTATGCTGTCATTTACAAGATGACACTATTCTAGGAGTTCGCGCTTGGTGGCGAAACTGCCGAGCGTGCATCATACCGATTGTATCTGACTATACCACGTCGCCGTCGTTCCATGGCGTCAGGCGTGAGGCCAGTAACGCGGGGGGAGAGCAGGGATGAGACAGACAGGATGTGCAGTGGGGTGGTGCCAGCGATTGAAAGGGGGGCTCGGTACCCTGCTGTTGGGTGGGGTCCTCGGCCTCGCTACCACCCTGGCCCAGGCCCAGGGACTCTCCTGGGAGGATGGCCTGAAGGGCGATGCCCCGGATCGCTACACGGTGGTCAGGGGGGACACGCTCTGGGACATCTCCGGACGTTTCCTGCAGCATCCCTGGCAGTGGCCCGAAGTGTGGCAGGTCAATCCGCAGATCGAGAACCCCCACCTGATCTATCCCGGCGATGTCGTCTACCTCTATGACTGCGACGGGCGCCCCTGCCTCGGTCTCGAGCGTGGCCAGGGCATCGTCCGGCTGTCACCCAAGGTCCGTACCACCTCGCACCGCGAGGCCATCGAGCCGATTCCCCTGGATGTCGTTCGCCACTTCCTGAGTGAGCACCGCGTTGTCGACGACCCCGAGGCGCTGGATGAACTGGCCTATGTGGTTGCCGGGGATGATGGCCGCCTGGTCAGCGGCGGTGGTGACCTCTTCTACGCCCGGGGCCGGGTCGAGGGTAGCGGTCGCTTCGGCATTTACCGGGTGGGCGAGCACTATATCGACAGCGCCAGCGGTGAGTCGCTAGGCCTCGAGCTGGAGAGCGTCGGGCAGGCGCGTCACCTGCGTCAGGAAGACGACATCGCAGTGATGGAGGTGACTTCCTCCAACCAGGAGGTGCGCAACAACGATATCGTACTGCCGCTCGAGGATCGCCAACTGGTCACCGAGTTCCTGCCCCGGGCCCCCGACCATGAGGTCGAGGGGCGCATTCTGGCAGTGCCAGGCGGCGTACGCTTCATCGGTCGCTTGCAGGTAGTAGCGATCGACCGCGGCCGGCGCGACGGCCTGGAGACGGGCCATGTGCTGACGGTCGAGCAGCGTGGCGAGTTGGTCGAAGATCCACGCACCGGCGAGATGTTGCGCCTGCCCGGCGAGGATGCCGGCCTGGTGATGATCTTCCGCCCCTATGAGAAGATGAGCTACGGCCTGGTGATGCAGGCCAGCAGCACTCTGTCCGTGGGTGATCGCATCCACAGCCCACAGCGCCTGCTGGATGCGGCGCTGCGCTAGGGCGGAGCCCGACGGTGCAGGCGCGCGAATGGCTGGCACTCGCCCGGTTGCCCGGCATGGGGGCTGCGCGCCTGGCCGAACTGGTGGCAGCACGTCCTGACTGGCCTGACGGCTGGCTTGCCGTGCTGCCGCATGAGGCGGCCATGGCCCTACGCTTGTGGCTCGACCATCCCGCCCGCAGCCCCCTATCGGCCGAGCTGTCAGCCGACGAGGCCTGGCTCGGTGCCGAACCAGGCCGACACCTGATCCACCCCGACCGCACGGCCTGGCCAAGACTGCTCGGGCAGATTGCCGATCCTCCGCCGGTGCTCTGGGCGCTCGGTGATCTCGAGGCCCTCGCGCCACCGCGGTTGGCCATGGTCGGTTCGCAGCGGCCGACCCGCGAAGGGCTCACCAATGCCGCAGGCTTCGCCCGGGAACTGGCCGGACGGGGCTGGTGCGTGGTCAGCGGCATGGCACTGGGCATCGATGCCGCCGCCCAGCAGGCGGCGCTCGACGCCGGCGGGAAAAGCGTGGCGGTACTCGGCTGCGGGGTGGACGTCGTCTACCCACCCCGCCACCATCGCCTTCACCGGCGCCTGCAGGAGCCCGGTGGACTGCTGGTCTCCGAGCATCCTCCCGGTACCCCGGCGCGGGCCGGCTTCTTCCCGCGACGCAACCGCATCGTCACCGGTCTCTCGCTGGGCGTGCTGGTAGTCGAGGCCGCCGAGAAAAGCGGCTCGCTGGTCAGTGCCCGGTTGGCCCTCGAGCAGAACCGCGAGGTCTTCGCGTTGCCCGGTTCGATCCACAATCCCATGGCGCGGGGCTGCCTGCAGCTGATCCGCGATGGTGCCGTGCTGGTCCGCGACCTCAACGATATCCTCGCCGAGCTCAGCCAGTGGGCCGTGGCCTGTGCCCCCGCGCCGGCTACTTCAGCGCCCGAGCCGGCAGAGGCGCGGGAGGATTCGCTGCTGCGCTGGCTGAGCGACACGCCTACGCCGGTGGATGCCCTGGTGGCCCTGACCGGCCGCGGCGTGGCCGACTGCCAACGCGGCCTGCTCGAACTGGAGCTGGAGGGCGCTGTGACCCAGACTGCCGGTGGCTGGGTGCGCCTGCTGACCCGGCCGGGAGCGTGATAGCATACGCCCCCTGAAGCCGCTCATCCGGCATGTCGAGGCAAGGCGAGGAGACCCATGATCGAGGCCAGTGCTCTTGATGAGGCCGTCGCGGCCCTTCGCGCGGGAGGCGTGATCGCCTATCCCACCGAGGCCGTCTGGGGGCTGGGATGCGACCCCGACGACGATGTGGCTCTGAGACGCCTGCTGCACCTCAAGGCACGCGATCCCGCCAAGGGCGTGATCCTGGTGGCGGCGAGCATCGACCAGCTTGCGCCCTGGCTGGAGGGGCTGCCCGCCGAGCAGCAGGCTTCCCTGGCGGCCAGTTGGCCGGGCCCCCACACCTGGCTGGTGCCCGACAACGGCCGTTCTCGCGCCCTGGTGCGCGGCGACCACGACCGCGTGGCGCTGCGAGTCAGTGACCATCCGCTGGTCGTGGCGCTGAGCCAGGCCTTCGGTGGACCACTGGTCTCGACCTCGGCCAACCGGGCAGGCGAGCCCCCGGCGATGAGTGCCGCGGAAATCCGTGCCACCTTCGACGATGAACTCGATGCCGTCCTTGACGGCCCACTGGGCGGCCTTGAGCGTCCCAGTACCATCCGCGACCTGGTCTCCGGCCGGGTGCTGCGTTCCTGAAGCATCCCCTTTCCAGCCCAGGAGACTCCGTTGGCCCACGCCCACCTCGATGACGTCAAGACCTATCTGCTCGACCTTCAGGAGCGCCTCTGTGCAGCCCTGGCCGAGGAGGACGGCAGCCACTTCCGCGAGGATGCCTGGGACCGGCCGGAGGGTGGAGGTGGCCGCTCTCGGGTGATCGAGGATGGCCGCCTCTTCGAGAAGGGCGGCGTTAACTTCTCCCATGTGTTCGGCGAGCGTCTGCCGCCCTCGGCCACCGCGGCGAGGCCGCAGCTCGTCGGGCGCAGCTTCCATGCGCTGGGGGTCTCCTGGGTGCTGCACCCGGAGAACCCCCATTTGCCCACCAGCCACGGCAACGTCCGCTTCCTGATTGCCGAAAAGGAGGGAGAAGACCCCGTCTGGTGGTTCGGTGGCGGCTTCGATCTGACGCCCTACTACCCGGTGCACGAGGACGTGGTGCATTGGCACCGGGTGGCGCGCGACGCCTGCGCCCCCTTCGGCGACGACGTCTATCCCCGCTACAAGGAATGGTGCGACGACTACTTCTACCTGAAACATCGCGACGAGACTCGCGGTGTCGGCGGACTCTTCTTCGACGACCTCAACGAAGGCGGCTTCGTCGAGTGTTTCGCTTTCCAGCAGGCGGTGGGCGATGCCTTCCTGGACGCCTACCTGCCCATCGTGCGACGCCGTCGCGATACGCCCTGGAGCGAGCGCGAGCGCGACTTCCAGCTCTATCGTCGTGGGCGCTACGTGGAGTTCAATCTGGTCTGGGACCGCGGCACCCTGTTCGGATTGCAGAGCGGCGGACGCACCGAATCGATCCTGATGTCGATGCCGCCCCTGGCGCGCTGGGAATACGACTGGCACCCCGAGCCCGGCAGCCCGGAGGCACGGCTGTATGACGACTATCTTCGTCCCCGCGACTGGCTGGGGGAAGAGGAGAACTACTCATGACCGATCGCTACTGCGTCTTCGGCCACCCGGTCGGCCATTCCAAGTCGCCGGCTATCCATGCCGCCTTCGCCGCGCAGATCAGGGACGATATCGACTACACCGCCATCGAGGCACCGCTGGATGATTTCGCCGGTGCCTGGTGGCGTTTCGTTGCCGAGGGCGGTCACGGGGCCAACGTCACCGTGCCCTTCAAGGAGGAGGCCTTTCGACTCTGCGATACGCTCAGCAAGCGTGCGCGACGGGCCGGGGCCGTGAATACCTTGATCGTGGGCAGCAACGACGCCAGTACCGATCGCAAGGTCTATGGCGATACCACCGACGGAATCGGCCTGGTGCACGATCTCAAGCGCCATGGCGTGGAACTGGCCGAGGCACGGATCCTGGTGTTGGGCGCCGGGGGGGCGGTACGCGGCGTACTGGAGCCGCTGCTGGCCGAGGGGCCGGCGAGCCTGCTGGTGGCCAATCGCACGGCGGCCAAGGCCGAGGCCCTGGCCACCGACTTCCGCGACCTGGGTGAGATCGCCGGCGGCGGCTTCGAAGCGGTAGACGGGCCCTTCGACCTGGTGATCAACGGCACCAGCACGAGCCTCGCCGGCGATCTGCCGCCGCTGCCCGATGATCTCTTCGCCCGGGACGCCACCGCATACGACATGATGTACGGCCCCGAACCCACGGTCTTCCTGCGCTGGGCCGCCGAGCGCGGTGCCCAGACCATCGACGGCCTGGGCATGCTGGTGGAGCAGGCGGCGGAATCCTTCTTCCAGTGGCGCGGCAGGCGTCCCGATACCGCCCCCGTGCTGGAGATGCTCAGGCAGGCGCTTTAAGGAAGCGCGACCGACTCTCGGAGCGCGAGGGGTGGCGGTTAAGGGATGCCGTCAGCGTCTCTTGACGTGGAGCCTTCAGCGTCTTTTGACATATAGCCCCACCATGCACAGCACCACGCCGGCCACCGAGGTTAGCATGCCGCCGTTGACCAGCCAGGGATGGCGGTCGATCCAGGGCACGAAAGGCTGAGCGGTCTCGCGGCAGACGCCCGACCGGTAGTCCCAGTGCCCCTCCTGGACGAGCAAGCACTCCCGTACGTCGCTCAGCTCCATGAAATAGACGCCCATCAGCACCAGGATGGGCAGTATCAGCAGCAGCAATCCGATCTTCAGCATGCGAGTCGAGCGTTCCTTCAGGGGCGCGGGCAGTTGGGTGTGCGGCCGGCGTTACGGGCCCGCTCATAGCGCGACATGGCCTCGCCCATGGATGCTTCCAGGCCGCCGATGCGCTGGCCGTGGCTCGGGTGGGTCGAAGCCCAGGCCGGCGGGCGGGCACCGCCTGCCATGTTGTTCCACAGCGCGATACTGGCTCGCGGGTCGAAGCCGGCCTCGGCCATCAGATAAAGGCCCAGGGTGTCGGCCTCGCTCTCGTGGCGCCGCGAGAAAGGCAGCAGGATGCCATACTGGGCGCCCATGCCCAGTGCCGCCATCATGGTTTCGCCCCCCGCGCCCTGCATGCCTGAGGCGGAGGAGATCACCGACAGGCCCAGCTGGGTAGCGGTCTGGGTGGACGCGCGCTCATTGGCATGGCGGGCCAGCACATGGGCTATCTCGTGGCCGATTACCGCGGCGAGCTGGTCCTGGTTCTGGGCAACATTGAGCAGGCCGGTGTTGATGCCCACGTAGCCACCCGGCAGGGCGAAGGCGTTGGCCTGCTCGGACTGGAAGACCTTGACCTGCCAGTTCTGGTTGCGCTCCCGCTCGGGTAGGGCGCGGATCACGGCCCCGGTGACGCACTGCACGTAGCGCAGCGGTGCGCCGCCGACTGTCGGCAGCTCCTGCTGGTACTGGGCGAAGGCCTGGGCCCCCATCTGGTCGAGCTGCTCGTCGGACATCAGGGTGAGCTGCGAGCGCCCGGTGGGCGAGGTGGTGCAGGCGGCGAGGCTGACGCTAAGGGCGCCAACGGCGAGCAGATGGGTCCAACGCATGGAAAGCTCCTTTTGGTTCCAGATCACTGAGACTCTGGACGGGGGGCGAGGTTCGCCACAAGATACCCCGAACGCCGGTGAGGTCAACCGCGGAAAATGCACACCGGGAGGAAGCCATCATGGACGCCGAGCTGTCGCGTCGTTTGCTTAAGCTGCTGGATCGCGTCGAACACTGGCTGCCGCCACCGCCGGTGGAGGTGGACTGGGAGCGGGACGTCGCCGCCCTCTGGCAGCGTCATGCCCTCGGCGGGCGCTTGCTGCCGGTCCCGCCACGGGACGCCCTGACGCTCGATGACCTGCTGGGGATCGAGCGCCAGAAGTTGGCGCTGGTCGATAACACCCGCGCCTTCCTTCAGGGCCTTCCGGCCAACCACGCCCTGCTGTGGGGCTCGCGAGGCAGCGGCAAGTCGTCCCTGATCCGCGCCCTGCTCAACAGCCTTTGCGACGAAGGGTTACGCTTGGTGCAGGTGGACCGCCATGACCTCTCGGCGTTGCCGATGCTGGTGGAGCAGTTGCGCCACCAGCGCCAGCGTTTCGTCGTCTACTGCGATGATCTTTCCTTCGAGGGCCACGACGATGCCTACAAGGCGCTGAAGAGCGTGCTGGACGGGGCCCTGACCGGCCCGCCGCCCAACGTGCTGCTCTACGCCACCTCCAATCGCCGCCACCTGCTGCCGGAGTCGATGAGCGACAATGAGGGCTCGCGGCTGGTGGGTGACGAACTCCACCATGGCGATGCCGTGGAGGAGAAGATCTCGCTGTCCGACCGCTTCGGCCTATGGCTGGGCTTCCACCCCTTCAATCAGGATGTCTACCTGGAGGCCTGCTGTCACTGGGTTACCCAGTTGGGCCATCGCAATGACTGGAACGAGGAGGCGCGGGCCGAGGCGATCCGTTTTGCCACTCTGCGCGGCGGTCGCAGCGGCCGCGGCGCCTGGCAGTTCGCCACCCAATGGGTGGGCAAGCGCCGCCTGCACGGAGAGTAGCAGACTATTCCAGAATTGGATCCTGGCGGCGGGGCTGATCCGGCGACAGGCCTTCGAGCGGGGCCGGCCCTCCGGGGGCGCTGTGAACCCTTCCATGGGCGCTACCGACGCCCTGCTGCGCTCTCGCGTCCCGCTGCGCTTGCAGGTCCGGTGCTGGACATCCTTGGCCAGCCCGTTCGGAGCAATGCTCCTCACCCCTGGCGTAGGACTCCCTCTACGTCCTGTCCCAGGCGCCCCCCCTATGTGCAACTGCAAAGTGCTGTCAGCGGCGACGGCTGTTACGCGCTTCCTTGGTGCGCCCCAGCTCGCGCTTCTTGGCCTTCTCCCGGTCGCTGGCTCCGGCCAAGGGATCGTAGGGGTTCTCCGCCGACCGGAACTCGAAGCGCATGGGGGTACCGCGCACCTTGAGCACCTTGCGGAAAGTGTTGGTCAGGTAGCGCTTGTAGGCTTCCGGCAGCGAGCCGGTCTGGTTGCCGTGGACCACGACGATCGGCGGATTGCTGCCACCCTGGTGGGCCATGCGCAGCTTGATGCGTCGCCCGCGCACCAGGGGCGGCTGGTGGGCATCCACGGCATCCTGGAGGATGGTGGTCAGGCGGTTGGTGGACCAGTGGGCGTTGGCCGAGGCGAAGGCGCGCTCCAGCGAGGGGTAGAGGTCGCCCACCCCCGTGCCGTGCAGCGCCGAGATGAAGTGCAGGTCGGCATAGTCGGTGAAGCCCAGGCGGCGCTTGATCTCGCTGCGCATCGACTCCTTGGCCTCGTGCTCCAGGCCGTCCCACTTGTTGACCGCCAGCACCAGGGCACGCCCGCTGGTCAGCACGTAGTCCAGCAGGTGCAGGTCCTGCTCCACCAGGCCACTGCGGGCATCCAGCACCACGATGGCGACGTGGCACTCCTTGATCGCCTCCAGGGTCTTGATGATCGAGAACTTCTCAGCCACCTCGCGGACGTTCTTGCGGCGGCGTACCCCTGCGGTATCCACCAGCACGTAGGGCTTGCCGCGCCGCTCGAAGGGGATCTCGATGGCGTCGCGGGTGGTGCCTGCCTCGTCGAAGACCACCACCCGCTCCTCGCCGAGCAGGCGGTTGACCAGGGTCGACTTGCCCACGTTGGGGCGGCCGATCACGCCGATGCGGATGCCCTTGGTGCCGGTGTCCGCAGGGATGCTCTCGTCGCGCGCGGGGAAGGGCTCGAGCACCTCCTCGATGAGGGTGGTGACGTTGCGGCCGTGGGCCGCGGCGACCGGATGCGGGTCGCCCAGTCCCAACTGCCAGAAGTCGGCCATGGCGCTGTGCTCTTCCAGGCCGTCGACCTTGTTGACCACCAGCCAGGTCTTCTTCTGGTTGACCCGCAAATGGTTGGCGATGGCCTCGTCGGCGACGTTGAGGCCGGCACGAGCGTCGACCATGAACAGCACGATGTCGGCCTCGTCGATGGCCACCAGCGACTGCTCCGCCATGGCCGCGTCGATGCCCTCCTCGTCACCGCTGATGCCGCCCGTATCGATCACGGTGTAGGCCTTGTCGCCGAGCATGCCGTTGCCGTACTTGCGATCGCGGGTCAACCCGGGGAAGTCCGCCACCAGGGCGTCCCGTGAGCGGGTCAGTCGGTTGAACAGCGTCGACTTGCCGACGTTGGGGCGGCCGACCAAGGCGATCACCGGCGTCGTCATGGACGAAGCTCCAGGGCTTCAAGGGTGCCGTCGTTGGCCAGCGCATAGATGCGGCGGCGGTCGGTTAGCGGGCGCACGCCGATCCCCGAACCGTCGACGCGAGTGCGCCCGACGATCTCGCCCTCGCGGGCATCGATCAGGTGCAGGTAGCCCTCGACGTCGCCCACCACCAGGTGGTCGGTGGCGAAGGCGGGTGCGGTGAGAGCGCGCCCCTCGAGTGATTCGTTGCGCCATATCTCGCTGCCGGACGCGGCATCCACGGCGATGACGTGACTGGCCTCGTCGACCACGAACAGGAAGTCCCCCACGAGGATCGGGGTGTGGTAGCTGGAAAGCTCGCGTGACCACTGCATCTCGCCGGAGCGGGCATCGAGGGCGGCCAGGCGGCCGTTGTAGCTGGTCACGAAGAGCCGGCCGTCCTGGGTGAGGACCGGCTGGCCGGCCAGGTCAACCAGGCGGTCGATCTCGCTGCGCCCCTGAGGGATGGCGATGCGGCGCTCCCAGAGCGGCTGGCCGCTGCTGTTTTCCAGTGTCACCAGGCGGCCGCTGGCGAAGCCGGCGAAGGTGACCGGGTCGATCACCGTGGGTGTGCCGGTGCCGCGCAGGGTCAGCGAGGGACGCGAGCCATTATAGACCCAGCGCTCGTCGCCGTTGGCACGGTCTAGGGCGGTGACACTGCCATCGACCGCCTGGACCACCAGCAACTGCTGATTGGCCTGGGGTGCCGCCAGCACCTCGCTGGTGACCCGCGCGCGCCACTGGACCTCGCCGTCGGCCTGGTCCAGGGAGAGCACCTCGCCGTTGCGGGTGGCCAGATAGAGGCTGCCGGCCACGGCGGTCAGGCTACTGGAGACCGGGGTGTCGAGCTCGACCTCCCAGCGGGAGTTGCCGCTGTTGGCATCAAGGGCTTCCACCAGGCCACGGCCGTCGGCAGCGAAGAGGGTGTCACCGTCCTGGGCCGGCGCCACCGGGTAGCCGGCCTCTCCCAGTCCCTTGCCGACGCGCTCGCGCCACAGGGTCGTCACCTCGGTGGTGGCGTTCAGGGACTGCAACTCACGCTGGGGGTACTCGGGTTCGGCCTTGCCGGCACAGCCGGCCAGTAGGGCCAGGGCGGTGGTGGCGGCAATCAACAGGCTCGGTCTCAGGGTCGATCTCATAGGGTGGCCTCCTCGGCACCGAGGTCATCCAGCTTGAGCTGGACGCCGTACAGCGGCTGGTCACGTTCATCGGCGAGCGTCAGGGCCTGGCGCCAAGCCTCACGGGCCTGGTCAGCGCGCCCCAAGGCATGCTGGGCATTGCCCCGTACCTCGGCGCGCTGGGCCGCCAGGGCCTCGGGTACGCCCTCCAGGGTGGTCAGGGCCGTCTCGGCGCTGCCCTCGGCGAGCTGAAGGCGGGCTAGGCGCAGCCTCGCCAGGCCTGCGATGTAGTCGCGTTCGCTGCCCTCGGCTACTGTCTCCAGGGCGGCCTGCGCCTGGGCCCGGTCACCCGCATCGACGGCCAGGCGGGCGTCGAGCAGCCGTGCCAGGTCGGCGTAAAGGGTCGTGCCGTGCTCGGCGGTGATCTCCCTGACCAGCTCGTCGGCACGCTGTCGGGCCTGCTCGTCCAGGTTATCCCGGCCGGTGAGGTCGAGCAGCTGCTGGTAGCGCAGGGAGGCGGCCTCGGCCTTGCTCGCCTGATAGTCCTGCCAGGCGTTCCAGCCAAATACGCCGGCCCCGGCAATGACCACGCCGGCGATCAGCGAGGTACCGTTCTCCTTCCACCAGCGCTTGATCGCCTCTAGCTGTTCTTCCTCGGTCTTCAGCTCCGCCACGGGCGGTCTCCTCTGATGCAGGTGTCCGTCAGGCGAAGGATTCGCCTTCCAGCAGGGATGTCAGGGTGTCGGTGAGCTCTGCCAGGGAGAGGCGCCGTTGCTCGCGCTCCTCGCGCAGGAACTTCAGGGCCACGCTGCCTTCGGCCAGCTCGTCCTCACCGAGCAGCAGGGCCAGTCGGGCGCCGCTGCGGTCGGCCTTCTTCATGCGGCTCTTGAAGCTGCCGCTGCCGCAGTGCATTTGCAGTCGCAGCTCGGGGAGGCTTTCGCGCAGGCGTTCGCCGAGCAGCAGGGCGGCGGCGGTGGCCGCCTCGCCCATGGGCAGCAGATAGACGTCCAGCTCATCATGCACGGTGTCGGGTACCAGCCCCAGGGTATCGAGCAGCAGCACCAGCCGTTCGATGCCCATGGCGAAGCCCACCGCCGGGGTCGACTTGCCACCGAGCTGCTCCACCAGGCCGTCGTATCGGCCACCGGCGCACACCGTACCCTGGCTGCCCAGGGCCGTGGTGGTCCACTCGAAGACGGTGCGGCCGTAGTAGTCCAGGCCGCGCACCAGCCGCGGGTTGATCACGTAGTCGATGCCGGCGGCATCGAGCAGCGCACAGAGTTGCTCGAAGTGCGCCCGGGATTCGTCATCCAGGTGGTCCATCAGCTGCGGCGCGGCATCGAGCATCTCGGCCATGTCGGGATTCTTGGAGTCGAGGATGCGCATCGGGTTGCTGGTCAGGCGCCGGCGGGAGTCCTCGTCGAGCAGAGCATGATGCTGCTCGAAGTAGGCCACCAGGGTATCGCGGTAGGCGGCCCGTGCCTCGGCTGAGCCCAGGGAGTTGAGCTCGAGGGTGACATGCTCGTACAGGCCAAGGACCTTCCAGAGGCGGGCCGAGAGCAGGATCGTCTCGACATCGATGTCCGGTCCCTCGAGGCCGAAGGCCTCCACGCCGACCTGATGGAACTGGCGGTAGCGGCCCTTCTGGGGGCGCTCGTGACGGAACATGGGGCCCTGGTACCACAGGCGCTGGGTCTGGTTGTGCAGCAGGCCGTGCTCCATGGCGGCGCGCACGCAGCTCGCCGTGCCCTCGGGGCGCAGGGTCAGGCTGTCGCCGTTGCGGTCATCGAAGGTGTACATCTCCTTCTCGACGATGTCGGTGACTTCACCGATGGAGCGCTTGAACAGCGCGGTCTGCTCGACGATGGGCGTGCGAATTTCGGCGTAGCCATAGCGCTGCATCAGCGCATGGACCTGACCCTCGACGTACTGCCACAGCGCCGACTGTTCCGGCAGCAGGTCGTTCATGCCACGGATGGCCTGGATCTTCTTCTTGCCGGGTTCATTCTGACTGGCTGGGGACTTGCTCAATGCTTGCTCCTTGTCTTCTCGCCGGACGCCGTTCAGGCGTCCCGGGCGATGACATCCTGTTCGGCCTGCTGCTTCTCGCGGACCTTGTCACGGATCATCCGCTCCAGGTCGTCCACCAGGTGGTCGTTGCGCAGCTTGCTCGCCGGCTTGCCGTCGATGTAGACGAGGTTGGCGGGGCTGCCGCCGGTGAGGCCGATATCGCTCTCCTTCGCCTCGCCCGGGCCGTTGACCACACAGCCGATCACCGAGACGTCGAGTGGCGTCATGACGTCCTCGAGACGCTCCTCGAGGGCGTTCATGGTGGCGATGACGTCGAAATTCTGGCGTGAGCAGCTCGGGCAGGCGATGAAATTGATGCCCTTGCTGCGCAGCCGCAGGCTCTTGAGCATGTCATAGCCGACCTTGATCTCCTCGACCGGATCGGCCGCCAGCGAGACGCGGATGGTGTCGCCGATGCCGTCCATCAGCAGCATGCCCAGCCCGATGGACGACTTGACAGTGCCCGAGCGCAGCCCACCGGCCTCGGTGATGCCCAGGTGCAGTGGCTGCTCGATGCGCGTGGCCAGATCACGATAGGCGGCCACGGCCATGAAGACGTCGGAGGCCTTGACGCTGACCTTGAAGTCGGGGAAGTCGAGGCGGTCGAGGTGGTCGATATGGCGCATGGCAGACTCGACGAGGGCCGCGGGCGTGGGCTCGCCATATTTCTTCTGCAGGTCCTTCTCCAGCGAGCCGGCATTGACGCCGATGCGAATCGGGATACCGTTGTCGCGGGCGGCCGAGACCACGGCGCGAACGCGCTCTTCCTTGCCGATATTGCCGGGGTTGATGCGCAGGCAGTCGACGCCGAGTTCGGCGACGCGCAGGGCGATCTTGTAGTCGAAGTGAATGTCGGCGACCAGCGGCACCTCGACCTCGCGCTTGATGCGCCCGAAGGCCTCGGCGGCGTCCATGTCGGGCACCGAGACGCGCACGATATCGGCGCCGGCGGTCTCGAGCTGGCGGATCTGGGCCACGGTGGCGGCCACGTCCAGGGTATCGGTATTGGTCATGCTCTGGACGGAAATGGGGGCATCGCCCCCGACCGGCACCTTGCCGACATGGATCTGGCGCGATTTGCGGCGAACGATGGGGGATTGTGCGTGCATGGTGACGGAATCATTCTCCCAGGGTGAAGCGGGCGACATTGTTGGCACCGGCGCGGGCCTCGAGGTCCACGGGCTCGCCTTGCCAGACCAGCTCGACGCCGGTGGCGTTGCCCACGGTCATGCGGAACGGCGGTTCGCCTTCGACGCTGGCGGTGGTGCCAGGTTCCTGCAGGCCGACGAAGATGCGCTGGTTATTGGCGTCGAAGATCTCGGTCCAGGACTGCTCGTTGAAGGTCAGCTCCAGCAGGCGAGGGTCCGGCTCCGGGGCGGTCGGCTCCTCGGGCGCACTTTCCTCCGTGGCACTTTGCTCTGTGGCAATTTCCTCCGCAGCACCCACCTCGGCGGCGTCCTCGTCCACGGCCGTTTCGGCGAGGCCGGTATCGACCTCCTCGGTCGGGGCGGGGTCGGGGCCGGCGTCATCCTGCGGCGTCTCGGTGGCGATCGCCTCCGTGCCGGTGATGGCCTCGATGTCTTCCTCAGGCAGCGGCGGCAGGCTCTCCGGCTCGGCTTCGGGGGGCGGATTGGCGGAATCGGTAACGACGCTGGAGCCATCGAGTCTATCGACGGCTACCGGATCGCTATCACCGATGCCCGGTGGCTCGTTGCCGCCGCGGCTCTGCCACCACATCAGCGTCAGGCCGATCAGGCCGGCCAGTACCAGCAGGGTCATCAGGCGGAACAGCCAGACGCCCAGGCGCGAAGGCGGCCGGGTGACCTGAACCGGGGTGACCTTGCGCTGGATGGCATCATCGCTGCCGTAGAGGGTGCGATAGGCCTCCAGCACCGGGGTATCATCGATGCCCAGCAAGTTGGCGTAGGCGCGTAGGTAGCCTCGACGATAGGTGGCAATCGGCACCTCCTCGTAGCTGTCCTCTTCCAGGCTACGGATCACCGCCGGCCGCAAGTTCAGGGCGGCGGCGACCTCCTCGCGGTCGAGCCCCTGGACTTCGCGCTCGCGATGCAGCATCTCGCCCGGCGAGGCCTGGCGTGGTGCGGTCTCGGCGGCATCATCGGTGTGAATGTCGCTCATGGCTGAGCATCCTTGGTCAGAAAACGGTGGTCAGAGCCCGGCATGGGATCACTCCAGCTGGTCGGCATAGAAGCTGGCAGTGGCCGGGTCGCCGCGATCCCGGGCGATGTCACGGGCCAGGCGCAGGGCCTCGGCACGAGGGCCTGCCAGACGCATATAGGTTTCGAGCTGCTGCTCGGCGCGCTCGAGGTTGCCCTGGGTGTACTCGAGTTCGGCTAACAGCAAGTAGCTGCGCGATCGACGCGGGGCGATGGCCTGGGCGCGGGCCAGGCTCTCGCGGGCGGCCTCGATGTCGCCCATCTCGAGCCGGCACTGGCCGAGGTTGGCGAACAGCTGGCCGCGGTTGTCGTACTGGGTATCGCGGGAGGCCTGTTCGAGCTGCTCGCAGGCCTCGGCCAGGCGGCCACGATCATACAGGAAAGCGGCGTAGTTGTTGCGTGCCCGGGTGAACGACGAGTCGGCCTCGACGGCGCGTCGGAAGGTCTCGCCGGCCAACTTTGTCTCGCCCTGGCGCTGGTAGACCATGGCCATGGCCTGCAGAGCCTCGGCATCGTGGGGTTCGATCTCCAGGGCACGATCCAGGGCATTCATGGCGCGCTGCAGGTTGTTGCGTTCGAGGTAGGCGACACCGAGACGGGTATAGGCCTCGGCGGCCTCGTTGCCGCTGCTCCCGGCCAGGTTGGTCTGGGTGGCGCAGCCGGTCAGCCACAGCGAGGCCAGCAGCATGGTGGCGGCGGGTATCTGCCTCAGGCCGATCATGTGCTGGCGACGAGTCATGGCATCCTCTCCGGGTGGGCGCGGAACCGGTCGCCGTGGTTGGCTCTCGACACGCGGCCGGCGGTGAAAAAAGGCCCGTCCATCAAAGCGCCGAGCCCGGTTGAAGTCAAGGCGCCCCCGGTCAGTCGGCGTCGATCTGGATGGACTGGATATAGCGTTCGTGGCGCTTGGTGCGATCCTTGACGCGGCCCACCAGCTGGCCGCAGGCAGCATCGATGTCGTCACCGCGGGTGGTGCGGATGGGTGCCGTGTAGCCCAGCTCATAGAGCCACTGCTGGAAGCGCATCAGCTGGTTGCGCGACGGTTTCTCGTATCCCGAGTGCGGGAAAGGATTGAACGGGATCAGGTTGATCTTGCACGGCAGCTCCTCGAGCAGGGCGGCGAGCTGCTCGGCGTGCTCCTGCTGGTCGTTGACGTCCTTGATCACGGTGTACTCGATGGTCACCATCCGCGTGTCATGGCACTTGGCCAGGTAGCGTTGGCAGGCGTCGAGCAGGGAGCGGATGTTGTACTTGCGGTTGAGCGGTACCAGCTCGTTGCGCAGCTCGTCGTTGGCGGCATGCAGCGAGATGGCCAGGCTCACGTCGAGCTCGTCGCCGAGCTTGTCGATCATCGGCACCACGCCCGACGTGGAGAGCGTGACGCGACGCTTGGAGAGGCCGTAGCCGTCGTCGTCGAGCATCAGCTTCATCGCCGGCACGACGTTGTCATAGTTCAACAACGGCTCGCCCATGCCCATCATCACCACGTTGGTGACGGGGCGGTTGGCAGTGTTGCGGCGCGGGCCCACGCTGCGCTGGGCCACCCATACCTGGCCGATGATCTCGGCAGCGGTGAGGTTGCGCTGGAAGCCCTGCTTGCCGGTGGAGCAGAAACTGCAGTCCAGCGAGCAACCGACCTGGGAGGAGACGCACAGGGTGCGGCGCTTGCCGTTGTCGGCGGGAATCAGCACCGTCTCCACGTAACTGCCGTCCTCCACCTCGAGTACCCACTTGCGGGTGCCGTCGCTGGAGCTGCCCTCGTAGACCACACCCGGGCCGCGGATCTCGGCGACCTCGGCCAGGCGCGAGCGCAGCGCCTTGGAGAGGTTGGTCATTGCCGCGAAGTCATCGCAGCCCTCGATATGGATCCACTTCATCACCTGGGCGGCACGGAACTTCTTCTCGCCGATGGAGAGAAAGAAGGCTTCCATCTCCTCGCGAGTCATGCCGAGCAGGTTGGTGAGAGCGGGAACAGTGGTGGCGGTCATGGCGGTCAGCGAGTCGTTGGAGCAAGGCGGGGGTGAGGCCACCCCCGCGGGAGAGGCATGATCAGCCGCGCGGGCAGATCTCATCAGCCTCGAAGAAATAGGCAATCTCGCGCTCGGCGGATTCCGGGGAATCGGAGCCATGCACGGCGTTGGCGTCGATGGTCTCGGCGAAGTCGGCGCGGATGGTGCCGGGTGCGGCTTCCTTGGGGTTGGTGGCACCCATCAGGTCGCGGTTCTTGGCCACGGCGTCCTCGCCCTCGAGCACCTGCACGACCACCGGCCCGGAGGTCATGAAGCCGACCAGGTCCTTGAAGAAAGGCCGCTCCTTGTGCTCAGCATAGAAGCCGCCGGCCTTTTCCTCGGAGAGCTGCAGCATCTTGGCGGCCACGATCTTCAGGCCGGCCTTCTCGAAGCGGCTCTCGATCTCGCCGATCACGTTCTTGGCGACGGCATCGGGCTTGATGATGGACAGGGTGCGCTGGTTGGCCATGGGGGCATGTCTCCGGTTGGCTGGATGAAGTTGCTATGGATGCAGGTGCGATGGATAGCGACGCACCGCCCTAGGCTCCGCAGGGGAGAGGGCGGCACTGCAAATCGGATAAGATGGGCCGGCGTGTCTGCAGCGGTCGCCGAACCGGGCGGGGAGTATAACGCCCCGGGCCGGCGTTGAACAATCGTTCAGACGCTGAAGCTCTCGCCGCAGCCACACTGGTCCTTGACGTTGGGGTTGTTGAAACGGAAGAAGCGGTTGAGCCCCTCCGAGACATAGTCGACTTCGCTGCCATCGAGCATCTCCAGGGCCTCGGGGGCGACGAAGACCGTCACGCCGTGTTCCTCGAAGGTCACGTCGTCATTGGCCGCCTCGTCGGCGAAGTCGAGCACATAGCTGTAGCCGGAGCAGCCGCTGGGCTTGACCGAGACCCGCAGGCCAAGGCCGTGGCCCCGCTCATCGAGCACCCGATGGATCTGCTCGGCGGCGGCATTGGTGATCGAAAGGTGCGCCATGGTCTCTCTCCTGAATGGGGTAGGGTCAGACCGCCCGGCGACGCAGCCCTCCCAGGGCGTGTCGCAGGGCATCCAGTGTGCGATCGATGTCGGCCTCGGTGGTGAAGCGGCCGAAGCTGAAGCGTAGCGAGGCCAGCGCCAGGGGGCGCGGCAGGCCGATGCCCTTCAGGACATAGGAGGGCTCGACGCTCGCCGAGTTGCAGGCCGAGCCGGTGGACAGCGCGATGTCGCGCAACGCCATCAGCAACGACTCGCCCTCTATTCCCTCGAAGGCCAGGTTGAGGATGTTGGGGACCGCCACCTCGACCGCCGTGTTGTGGTGAATGCCGTCGAGATTGCCGAGCCCCTCGAGCAGGCGGTCGCGCAGCGCGGTGATGCGCGCCTGGTCGGCCCCGCCTTCGGCAGCGGCGATGGCGAAGGCCTGGCCCATGCCGGCGATCTGGTGGGTGGACAAGGTCCCGGAGCGCATTCCGCGTTCGTGGCCGCCGCCGTGGATCAGCGCTTCCAGGCGGATGTCGGGGCTGCGCCGCACGTAGAGGGCACCGATACCCTTGGGGCCGTAGGCCTTGTGGCCGGAGAGTGACATCAGGTCGATGCCGAGCCGGCTGACGTCCAGCGGGATGCGGCCCATCGCCTGGGCCGCATCCACATGGAAGGTGGCACCGAAGGCATGGGTCACCTCGGCCAGCGCCGCCAGATCGTGGATGACGCCCAACTCGTTGTTCACGGCCATCAGCGAGACCAGCACGGTATCGTCGCGCATGGCCTCGCGCAGCTGCTCGGGCGTGACACGTCCGTCACGGCCCGGTGTCAGCCAGGTCACCTCGAAGCCCTCGTCTTCCAGCGCCGAGGCGGTGTCGACCACCGCCTTGTGCTCGACGATGGAGGTCACCAGGTGGCGACCACGAGCGCGATTGGCCCGCATGAAGCCGGTCAGCGCGAGGTTGTCGGCCTCGGTGGCGCCGCTGGTCCAGACGATCTCGCGGGGGTCGGCAGCGATCAGGTCAGCGACCTGGCGGCGGGCACTCTCTACGACCTGCTCCGCCTGCCAGCCGAGCATGTGACTGCGCGAGGCGGGGTTGGCGAAGATGCCGTCGAGGGTCAGATATTGGCTCATGACCTCCGCGACCCGCGGGTCGACCGGGGTGGTGGCGGCATAATCGAGGTAGACGGGTGCGATCATGGGTTCGCTGTTCTGCTATGCAATCGGGCTGCGGGAAGGGGTGACAGTGACGGCGATTCAGGTGGTGGAAGCAAGGATGCCGTCATCCCACCGGCCACGCTGGCGGTTGGCGATGGCCTGGATCTCCCCGCGCCCGGCCAACTGGGCCAGGGTGACCTTCTGCAAGAAGTCGTGGATGTGCTCGGAGAGTTCGCACCACAGGTGGTGGGTCAGGCAGGTGTCGCCCTGTTGGCAATCCGATAGCCCGCCGCAGCGGGTGGTGTCCACGGACTCGTTCACCGCTTCGATGACCTGGGCCACGGTGATGCCCTCCGCTGCCTGGGCCAGCAAGTAGCCGCCGCCCGGGCCTCGCACGCTGTCAACCAGCCGGGCACGCCGTAACCGCGCGAACAGCTGCTCCAGGTAGGAGAGCGAGATCTCCTGACGTTTCGAGATGTCGGCGAGGCTGATGGGGCCGGTGTCGGCATTCATGGCCAGGTCGAGCATGGCGGTGACGGCGTAGCGTCCCTTGGTGGTCAGGCGCATGAGGAACTCACCTCGGCACCGACACGCGGGTCGGCAGTCAATGAACGTGATCCGCCATTATGGTAAAGACCGAGTATCGCGGTCAACCATTGTGCCGGCGAGGGGCCGCGTCCTGGTCGCCCTGAGCCGAGTCATCCGCGCTCCGCTCGTCCTGCTCTTCTCGGGGTGGGCAGCAGCTGTCCACGTCGGCGAGGATCTCGGCGAAGTCCTCGTCGCGCAGCTCCGGCAGGCGGCCGTCACGGTAGTTGGCGTCGACCTTGCGCAGTGTCGAGCACATGCGCTCGATTCGCTCGTCCACGGCGTGCATGTGATCGAGCATCGCCTGAATGGAGCGGGCCACCGGGTCGGGCATGTCCTGGCTGACGCCGTAGGCATCGAAGCCGAACTTGCGCTGCATCGCCTCGCGACGCGCCGGATCCACTTCCAGCTCCTCGGCCTGGTCCGGATCGACGCGCTGCACCACCTTGCCGGGAATGCCGACCACGGTGGCGCCGGCAGGCACTTCCTTGGTGACCACGGCGTTGGAACCGATCTTGGCCCCGGCACCCACGCGGAAGGGGCCCAGTATCTTGGCGCCGGCACCGATGATCACACCGTCTTCCAGGGTCGGGTGGCGCTTGCCCTGGTTCCAGCTGGTTCCGCCCAGGGTCACGCCCTGATAGAGGGTGACATCGTCGCCCACCTCGGCCGTCTCGCCGATGACCACGCCCATGCCGTGGTCGATGAAGAACCGTCGGCCGATGGTCGCCCCGGGGTGGATCTCGATGCCGGTCAGCCAGCGTGAGAAACTGGAGAGGCTACGCGCCAGCCACTTGAGGTTCTTCCGCCACAGCCAGTGACTGCAGCGATGGATGAGCAGAGCATGCAGGCCCGGATAGTTGGTCAACACTTCCAGAAAGTTGCGTGCCGCCGGGTCGCGGGCGAATACGCTGTTGATGTCCTCGCGCAGACGTTCAAGCATGCAGCGGTCCTTGGGTGGCGGGGCGAAGGGGAATGGCCTTCATAGTGGGGGCGCGGTGAGCCGGCTTCAAGTTGCGTCTGCTCTAGTCGCGGCGTTCGGCATGCTGCTCGGTGGCGGTGAGGATGCCGCGCAGGATGTTGAGTTCCATGCGCTCGGGGCGGGCCCGCAGGGTGAAGCGACGCAGCCGGGCCATCAGCTGACGCGGGGTGGCCGGGTCGTGAAAGCCAATGGCGACCAGGGTGCGCTCCAGGTGCTCGAAGTAGTTCTCTAGCTCCTGGTGGCTGGCCAGCGGCTGGGCCGGTGCCATGTCGGCCTCACCGGGCATTTCCTGCTGCGCAAGCCAGGCCTGTCGGCATTCATAGGCCAGCACCTGCACCGCGGCGGCCAGGTTCAGAGAGCTGAAGTCAGGGTTGGTGGGGATGTGCACATGGGCATGGCAGCGCTGCAGCTCCGCGTTGGAAAGGCCACTGTCCTCGCGGCCGAAGACCAGCGCGACACGTGCCTCGGAACTGGCCAGCTCCGTAGGAAGTCGGTCAGCCAGGGCGCGGGGGGTGATCATCGGCCATGGCAGGGTGCGCGAGCGGGCGCTGGCCCCGACGACCAGGGTGCAGTCGCTGGCCGCCTGCTCCAGGGTTTCCACTGTTTGGGCGCCATGCACGATGTGATCGGCGCCCGAAGCGCGGGACACGGTATCGGCGGTGAGTGGCTCGCAGCGCGGCGCCACCAGGGCCAGGTCAGCCAGCCCCATGTTGTGCATGGCGCGGGCCGTGCCGCCGATGTTGCCGGGGTGGCTGGTGCCGATCAGGACGATGCGAATGCGCTCGAGCATGGTGGGGCCTGTAGATCCTGGAGAGAGGCGAAAGCGAACGATTCTATCACGCCGGCCGGGTGCGTCGAATGGCGCGCCCCGCGCGCTTCTGCTAGGATGCGCGCCGTCCCGTTCTTTAACACCACCGACTCCCCAAGGCCCGATCATGCATCCGATGGTCCAATTCGCGTTGCGTGCGGCACGCAGCGCCGGCGAACAGTTTCTGCGCATCCGCGAGCGAATCGAGAACTCCCACCAGGAGCACAACCTCGACCGCCTGCTCGAGGATGCCGCCCGCAATGCCGAGACGCTGATCGCCCGTCAGCTCGCCCGCGGCTACCCCGAGCACGGCATCGAAGGACGCTTCACCCCTCACCGCGCCGGTGAAGGCGAGGGCGCCGACACCCTATGGAGGATCGAACCCTTCCACGGCTACTCCAACCTCAGCGTCGCCGCCCCCGGCTTCGCGCTGTCGGTGGTGTGTCTCGTCAAGGGCCGCCCGGAGCATGCGGTGGTGATCTGTCCCTTCAGCGATGACGAATACCTGGCCAGCCGTGGGCGCGGTGCCCAGCTCAACGGCAAGCGTCTGCGCGTGTCGAAGAACACCGCCGTGGACGGTACCCGGATCGCCATGAGCCTGCCCGAGACCTGGCTGCGCTCGCGGTTCCTGCCCTCCTACCTGACCCTGGTACAGCAGCTTGGCCCGCAGATCGAGCTCCAGCGTGCCTCGGGCAGCGGCCTTCTCGACATCGCCGAGCTGGCGGCAGGGCGTGCGGATGCCGCCTTCGTGCTGGGCCTGGAGGAGCAGGATCTTCACGTCGGCTCGCTGCTGCTCAAGGAGAGCGGCGCCCTGATGGGCACACCCGATGGCCAGCCGAGTGTCGAGATCGAGGGCCGCCTGATGGCCGCCGGACCGCGCCTCTACAAGGCGCTGGTGCAGCAGCTCAAGCCGCACTTTTAAGCTCCAAGCGCCGAGCTAAAAGCGCCAAGGTAAGGAAAACCCCCATCGGATAGGCTCCGGTGGGGGTTTTCGTTGGTGATCACGATAATCGAGGCATCATTCTGCGGCGCTCGGCGCTCGGCGCTCGGCGCTCGGCGCTCGGCGCTCGGCGCTCGGCGCTCGGCGCTCGGCGCTCGGCGCTCGGCGCTCGGCGCTAGGGCAATTCCTCTGCCTCGGGATCTTCCTTCTTCGCCGGGATCAGGTCCTCGCGATCCAGATGCACGGTCAATAGCAGCGCTGAGGCCACGTAGATGGACGAGAAGGTCCCCACCACCACGCCGGCGATCAGGGCGATGGAGAAGAAGTGGATCATGTCACCGCCCAGGAAGAAGAGCGCGAAGAGCACCAGCAGCGTGGTGCCGGAGGTCGCCAGGGTCCGCGACAGGGTCATGTTGATCGCTTCGTTGAAGATCGCCGGCATGTCATCGATGCGTGACTTGCGGATGGTTTCGCGGATGCGGTCGTAGACCACGATGGTATCGTTGAGCGAGTAGCCGATCACTGCCAGCAGGGCGGCGAGTACGGTGAGGTCGAACTCGAACTGGAACAGCGAGAAGATGCCGACCACGATGACCACGTCGTGCAGCAGCGCCAGCAGCGCGCCGATGGCGAACTTGTACTGGAAGCGGGCGGCCACGTAGAGCATCACGATGCCCAGCGCCACCAGTAGGCCCATGCCGCTCTGATCGCGCAGCTGGTCGCCCACCTGGGCGCCGACGAACTCGGCACGCACCAGCTGCACATCGTCACCGAGGTTGCGCAGCAGGCTTACCACCTGCTCGCCGACATCCGGATCGAAGGCCTGTTGCAGGCGGATCAGTACCTCGGTGGAGGCACCGAAGGTCTGCACCGAGACGTCGCGGAACCCGCTGCTCTCCAGGGTCTGGCGAATGGCATCCAGCGAGGGCGCCACCGCGTAGCGGACCTCCACCAAGGTGCCGCCGGTGAAGTCCAGTCCCAGGTTGAGTCCCTGGAACAGCAGCGAGGCGATCGACACCAGCAGCATCAGGCCCGAGATCGCGAAGGCGATCCGGCGCTTGCCCATGAAGTCGATCTGTCGGTTGACGAGGGATTTCATTGCTACCTCTTATATCCAGAGCTTCTTGACCGGCTTGCCGCCGTAGGTCAGGTTGACCATCGCCCGCGTCACCATCAGAGCGGTGAACAGCGAGGTGAGGATCCCCAGCGAGAGGGTCACGGCGAAGCCCTTGACCGGCCCGGTGCCGATGGAAAACAGGATCACCGCCACCAGCAGCGTGGTGATGTTGGCATCAATGATCGAAGTGAAGGCACGCTCGTAGCCGGCCGAGATGGCCTGCTGCACCGACAGCCCCGTGCGCAGCTCCTCGCGTATGCGTTCGAAGATCAGCACGTTGGCGTCCACCGCCATGCCCAGCGTCAGCACGATACCTGCGATGCCGGGCAGGGTCAGGGTGGCCCCGAGCAGCGACATGGCGGCGATCAGCAGGGTCACGTTGAGCGCCAGGGCAATGTTGGCGAAGACGCCGAACACCTTGTAGCGCACCAGCATGAACAGCACCACCAGCAGCAGGCCGATCTGCACCGACATCACGCCGCGCTCGATATTCTCGGCGCCCAGGCTGGGCCCGATGGTGCGTTCCTGTACGAAGTAAATGGGCGCCGCCAGTGAGCCGGAGCGCAGCAGCAGGGCGAGTTCGGCGGCTTCAGTGGGCGAATCGAGCCCGGTGATGCGGAAGCTGTTGCCCAGGGCGCTCTGAATGGTTGCCAGGCTGATGATGCCGCGCTCGGTGTAGGGCTCGCGCTCCACGACTTCCTCGCCGTCCACCGTCACGGTAGTGTCGCGGGTCTTGTGCTCGATATAGACCACGGCCATGTTGCGGCCGATATTGGTGCGGGTGGCGCGGTTCATCAGGGTGCCGCCGGTACCGTCCAGGTCGATGTTGACCTGGGGACGACCGTTCTCGTCGAAGCTGTGATTGGCATTCGAAACGCTGTCGCCGGTGATGATCACGTCGCGCATCAGTTCGGCCGTGCGATTGGGACTATTACGGAACGGGATCGTCTCGGTCTCGTTCTCCGGGGTGTCGGGGCGCGCCTCGAGGCGGAACTCGAGGTTGGCGGTGGCGCCGACGATGCGCTTGGCTTCGGTCGTATCCTGCACGCCCGGCAGTTCGACGACGATACGGTCCGGCCCCTGCCGCTGCACCAGTGGCTCGGCCACGCCCAACTCGTTGACCCGGTTACGCAGGGTCGTGAGGTTCTGGTTGATGGCGTAGTCCTGGAGTTCCTGAACGGCCTGGTCGCTCATGGTCATGACCAGGCGGGCGCCGCGGTCCTCGCCTACGCTCTGGTAGTCGAAGTCGGGGAACTCGCGGGCGATCAGGCTGCGCGCCTCGTCGCGGTCCTCGGCATTGGCGAAGGCCATGGAGATGGTGCGCTCTTCGATCTCGGTATCGCGATAACGGATCCGTTCGCCGCGCAACTGTTCGCGCATGGCGCTGGCGTTGACTTCTAGGCGCTGCTCCAGGGCGGCGTCCATGTCGACTTCCAGCAGGAAGTGCACGCCACCACGAAGGTCGAGGCCCAGGGTCATGGGCGAGGCGGAGAGCGACTGCAGCCAGGCTGGCGTGGACTCGGCCAGGTTCAGCGCCACCACGTACTCGTCACCCAGCATGTCACTGATGCGGTCGCGGGCCCTGAGCTGGTCGTCGGCATCGGAGAGGCGGATGAGCGCGCTGCTGGGCTGCTCCTCCACGGCCTGGATGTCGATACCGGCTTCGCCGAGGGAAGTGCGGATGCGCTCCAGCTGGCGCGCATCGATGGTGGCGTCGCCCCGTTCGCTGCTGATCTGGACCGCCGGGTCCTCGGGGAAGAGGTTGGGAAGGGAATAGACCAGGCCGGCGAGAAGCACGACGAGTATCAGCAGATACTTCCACAGGGGGTAACGGTTGAGCATGGGAGCCCTGACCTCAGGTTGCGGACGTTGGAGGTTGACGAGGCGACCGGTGAGGGCGGGAGCCGGTCGCGCGGCTCCTGCCGCAGCGGCCGCAGGGCGGCCCCGCCGCAGCCCGGAAGGGGCCGCGGTGGAGGCGGGAAGACGCCCGGGTCAGATGGACTTGAGCGTGCCCTTGGGCAGTACGGCGGCCACGGCGTTCTTCTGCACGTTGACCTCGGTGCCTTCGGCGATTTCCATGCTCAGGAACTCGCTGTCGTCGCTCACCTTGGTGATGCGACCCAGCATGCCGCCGCCGATGACGATCTCGTCTCCCTTGGAGAGGTTGCCGATCAGCTGCTTGTGCTGCTTGGCACGCTTGGCCTGGGGGCGCCACAGCAGGAAGTAGAAGATGGCCACGAAGCCGACCAGCATGACGATCTGGGCGATGCCGCCACCGGCGGCGCCGGCGTCCTGGGCCATGGCCGGGGAAATGAAGAAGTCCAGCATGTATGACAATCTCCTGAGTGATGAAAGCCGTATGTTCTACGGCCGGCCTTGCGGGCCGGCCGTGGGTCAATTTGGTGTGGGAGGAACAGGCAGGCCGCGCTGCGCATAGAAGCCTTCCACGAAGTTCGCCAATGTACCCGCTTCGATGGCACCGCGCAAACCGGCCATCAGGCGCTGGTAGTGGCGCAGGTTGTGAACGGTATTGAGCATCGAGCCGAGCATCTCTCCGCAGCGATCGAGATGGTGCAGGTAGGCACGCGAGAAGTGCCCGCAGGTGTAGCAGTCACAGCCCGCCTCCAGCGGTCGAGTGTCGAAACGGTGCTTGGCATTGCGGATCTTGACCGTGCCCTCGGCGGTGAAGAGGTGGCCGTTGCGGCCGTTGCGGGTAGGCATCACGCAGTCGAACATGTCGATGCCGCGGCGCACGCCCTCCACCAGGTCCTCAGGCTTGCCCACGCCCATCAGGTAGCGCGGGGTGTCATCAGGCATCCAGGTGGGCAGGTAGTCCAGGACCTCGTTCATCTCGTGCTTGGGTTCGCCCACCGAGAGGCCGCCGATGGCCAGGCCATCGAAGCCAATCTCCAGCAGGCCCTTGAGCGACGCCTCGCGTTGCTCGGGGTACATGCCGCCCTGGATGATGCCGAATAGCGCCGAGGGAGAGTCGCCATGGGCCTCCCGGGAGCGCTTCGCCCAGCGCAGCGAGAGCTCCATTGAGCGGGCAGCCTCGCGCTCGGTGGCTGGGTAGGGGGTGCACTCGTCGAAGATCATCACCACGTCGGAACCCAGCGAGCGCTGCACGGCCATGGACTCCTCGGGACCCATGAACACCTTGGCGCCATCCACCGGTGAGCGGAAGTGCACGCCCTGCTCGGTGATCTTGCGCATGGCGCCCAGCGAGAAGACCTGGAAACCGCCGGAGTCGGTGAGGATCGGCTTGTCCCACTGGGCGAAGTCGTGAAGGTCGCCATGGGCCTCGATCACCTCGGTGCCGGGGCGCAGCCAGAGATGGAAGGTGTTGCCGAGGATGATCTCGGCGCCGATCTCCTCCACGGAGACCGGCGTCATACCCTTGACGGTGCCGTAGGTGCCCACCGGCATGAAGGCGGGGGTCTCCACGGTGCCGCGGGGAAAGGTCAGTCGACCGCGGCGCGCCCTACCATCGCTGGCCAGGCGCTCGAATGTCATGAAGCTTTCGTCTCGCATGAGAATCTCAATGTCTGGCAAGGGGCGCCCAACGCCGCATGATCGATCTCAGCGTTCCTTGCGGGTCAGGAACATCGCATCGCCATAGCTGAAAAAGGCGTAGCGCTCGGCCACGGCTTCGCGGTAGGCCGCCAGGGTCGTGTCGAATCCGGCAAAGGAGGAAACCAGCATCAACAGCGTCGACTCCGGCAGGTGGAAGTTGGTGATCAGCGCATCGACGCAGCGCCATTCGTAGCCCGGGTAGATGAAGATATCGGTCTCGCCGCAGTAGGGGGCGATCTGGCCATCGTTGCTCTTCAGGCAGGCGCTTTCTCTAGCCGCACTTTCCAGGCAGCGCACGCTGGTGGTACCCACGGCCACGACCCGGTTGCCCCGGGCGCGGGCGGCGCGCACCTGCTCGCAGGCGGTCTCGTTGACCTCGATCCACTCGCTGTGCATGTGATGCTCGCGGATGTCGTCGGCGCGCACCGGCTGAAAGGTGCCCGCCCCCACATGCAGGGTGACATAGGCGCTCTCGACGCCCCTGGCGGCCAGGGCCTCGAGCAGCGGCTCATCGAAGTGCAGCCCCGCCGTGGGGGCGGCCACCGCGCCGTCGCGGCGCGCATAGACGGTCTGGTAGCGCTCGCGGTCGGCCAGCTCGTCCTCGCGGGTGATGTAGGGCGGCAGCGGCATGTGCCCGTGCTGCTCGAGCAGCGCGATCAGTGGTGTCTCGCCCAGGAAGCGAAGCTCGAAAAGCGCCTCGCGGCGACCCTCCACCACGGCGCGGATTCCCCCCTCGAACTCGATCTCGGTACCGGGTTTCGGCGACTTGCTGCTGCGCAGGTGAGCGAGGCCGCGATGGGCGTCCAGGGGGCGCTCGAGCAGCATCTCCACCTTGCCGCCGCTGGCCTTGTGGCCGTGCAGGCGAGCGGGAATCACCCGGGTGTCGTTGAACACCAGCAGGTCGCCGGGCTCGAGCAGCTCGAGCAGGTCGGTGAAGCGACGGTGGGCCAGCTCGCCACTCGCGCCATCGACGCACAGCAGACGACAGTCGCTGCGCTGCTCGGAGGGGTAGCGGGCAATCAGCTCCTCGGGGAGCGCATAGTGGAAATCGGCGCGTTGCATGGGGCGTTTCGGTCCGGCTCTAGGCGTGTCTGGCGACTCGGCGAGCCGCACAAAAGCCCGACAGGATACCTTCTCGAGGCAGGGAAGTCAGCCGGCCGATTGACCTGCACCGGCGCCCACGTATAATGCCACTCGCGTTGCCGGCGTGGCGGAATTGGTAGACGCAGCGGATTCAAAATCCGCCGGGTGCAAGCCCTTGTCGGTTCGAGTCCGACCGCCGGTACCAGCCTTAAACCGTATTTGAAACAGCCGCCTATGGGCGGCTGTTTGTATTGTTACTTGCATGCCCGTGTGCTTCGCAACAAGTGCTCCGAGCAAAGCGTCAAGTGCATCGAGGTGTCTTGGTCTCGAGCGTTTATTACGAAGGTGCTTGCGACGCTCCACCGGGACCAGGGGACGCTGACGCCCGGACTCTTGCTATGTGTGAGCTGATCTGAGTTCGTTTCGTTGCCGTTTCCTTCTGTAGCTTTTAGGCTACAATGCTCTTGATGATGGAGCTAACGCACTACCTGACCGCTGATTGCCATGACTCCTTCCAAGCCTGGCTGGATACGACCAAGGGCAAGGATCGTCAGGCCGCCATGCGGGTACTGACTCCCCTGAACCGCCTGGCCGCTGGCAATGCCCGGCGATGCCAAGGCCGTTGGTGACGGAGTGCAGGAGCTGCGAATCGACTATGGTCCTGGCTACCGCGTGTACTACGCCAAAGTGGGCAGGCGCCTGGTGATGTCGTTGATCGGCGGCACCAAGAAGCGCCAGCAGGCCGACATTGAGCAGGCCAAGGCGTTTCTAGCTGACCATCGAAGGAGAGCACGGACATGAAAAGCCACGACACCGCTGTGATTGAGATGCTGCGCGACGATCCTGACATGGCGCTCGATTACCTTCGCACTGCCTTCGACGAGCTGGACGAGGAGGGTGGAGAGTCTGCCTTTCTGATGGCGCTGCGCCATGTGGTGGAAGCCCAGGGCGGTATGGCTGCCGTGGCTGAGCGTGCCAAGGTCTCACGCGAAAGCCTCTACCGAGCGTTGTCACCCAAGGGCAACCCTACCCTGCGAACCATGACCGCCGTCATAAAGGCGACAGGCATTCACTTCCGCGACCTGACGCATCATGCCTCATGAGGAAGCCGACGAGTGTGGCAAGAGGTGGTATCCCGTATCGCCCAAGTACATTTCAATTATTCGGATAGGTATTGGGGTTTTCGTCGTTGCCGTTTACAGCTTACTGCTTGAATTCAAGGGTATAAGGGGCATTCACTGCTCCTCGCAGACCGTACGGTTGCGGCCCTGCTCCTTGGCTTGATAGAGAAGCTCGTCGGCTCTGAGCAAGCACTCATCCAGGGTGCTGGAGCCGGTCAGTGAGCAAACTCCAGCGCTGGCGGTGATATAAAGCGGCGGAGAGGTGTCCTCCAGCATTGGCGTGGTGGCCAGGAGTTCGTGAAACCGCTCGGCGGCTTGCTGGGCTTCCGCCAAGCTGGAGCCGGGCAGCATGACCACGAATTCCTCGCCGCCCCAGCGACCAATCACATCGCTCTGTCGGAATGCTTCCCGACACAGTTCGGTAAAACGCAGGAGGACGTTATCCCCCGCCTGGTGCCCTAGGGTATCGTTGACCTTCTTGAAGTGGTCCAGGTCGATCAGGATCAGGGCAGCCGGGGGAGCGCCACGCTGAATCAGTGCCAATTCCTGGTTGAGGCGCTGCTCGAAGTCCCGACGGTTGAGCAGGCCGGTGAGCGGATCGGTGGCGGCGCGCTTGGCCAGCTCGTGTCGCGTTGTCTTCAACTCAAGTATCAATTCGGCCTGTTCGCGATGGGCCAGCATCAATTCCAGATGCGCCATCACCTGGTTGGCGAGGGCTTGGAGAGCGAAGCATTGGCGTTCGGTCAGCTCGCGGGGCTGATAGTCGAGTACACAGAGCGTCCCCAGCGGATAGCCATCATGGCTTTCCAATAGTGCGCCGGCATAGAAGCGCAGGTGAGGTTTGCCGGTCACCAGGGGATTGTTGGCGAAGCGCGGATCCTGGGTGGTGTCGGGTACGATGAACAGGCCCGGCTGGAGGATGGCATGCTTGCAGATCGAGACATCCAGCGGGGTCTCTCGTACGCCGAGCCCCTTTTCCGACTTGAACCACTGCCGATCACGATCAACGAAGTTGACCACCGAGATGGGCGCTTCGCAGATGATCGAGGCCACCTCGACGATTTCATCAAACGCCGATTCCTCCGGCGTGTCGAGGACCTGGTAGTTGGCAAGTGCCTGTAATCGCTGCTTCTCGTACTTGGACGAGTAAGTGTCGACGTTGCTGGGCATGGTGGTTGGGCTTGGCATGGGCGGGAACGCGCTCCGATAGGGCAAACATGGCGTTCATGGGTGCCGGTGTGAGGACAGTGGTCTTGCAGCAAGTCACAATGGAGGCCAGCCAGTGCCTGTCATTGTATCCCTCCTGTGGCTGGGCAGCAGCAAGATGGCCAGCGTAGCCCGGCTCTGGCCCAGGCGAGCTACCGTCATTCAGACTTGGAGTTCGCTGGATCATCAAGGTTCTGCAGGTAGCGTTCGAAATCTTCCGCTGGCACGGGCCGACTGTAGAGATAGCCCTGGAAGACACGACAGCCTTCCTGTATCAGAAAATCCTGGACTTCCGCCGTTTCTACGCCCTCAGCCAGCACGTCGAGACCCAGGCTGTGGGCCAGTGCGATGATGGTCTGGACGATGGCGACATCGTTGCTGTCGTCAGGCAGATCCTGAACAAAACCTTGATCGATCTTGAGAACATCGAGCGGTAGCTGCTTGAGATAGGCAAGAGAGGAGTAGCCGGTGCCGAAGTCATCCAGGGCGAAGCTGATGCCCAGATTGCGCAAGGCACTCATCTTTTCCACGGTCTGGTTCATGTCATCGAGAAGGAGCGTCTCTGTCACCTCCAACTGAAGCCTGGCAGGATCGATCCCGGTCTCCTCGACGATGGTGATGACCTCGTCGACGAACCCCCTTTCATGGAACTGTCTTGCGCTGATGTTGACGGATATTGCCATTCCATCTAATGCATCCAGCTTCGTCCAGTGAGCCATCTGCGCACACACTTGCCTGAGAACCGACTGGCCAAGCGCGTTGATCAAGCCGGTCTCCTCGGCGATGGGAATGAACTCGCCGGGCGAGATAACACCCCGCTCATGATGAATCCATCGCAGCAAGGCTTCTGCCCCTACACAGCGGCCCTCACTGTCCATCTTGGGCTGGTAGTAGGGAATGAATTCGTTCGTCTTGATACCCGCTGGAATGTTGCGTTCAAGCCATGCCCTGGCATTCGCCTCGGCTTGCAAATCCGGATCGAACAGGCTCACCGCGTTGCGGCCGCGATGCTTGACATCATAGAGAGCGAGATCGACACGCTTCATCACCTCTTCCATGCTGTCACCCTCTGGATCTACCAGCGTTATTCCGATACTGCAGGTGCGCTGCAGTCCGAGATTCTCGGACTCATAGGGTTTCCCGAGCAAGGCCAGCACTTTTTCGGCAACACGTTTCAGCCGGAAGGCCGCCTCTTCCAAGGAAGGAGGGAGATGCTCGAGCAAGATAGCGAATTCATCACCTCCCAGGCGTGCTGTATGGAACCCTTCCTCCTCGAGGGATTCGAGACGACGAGCAACCGCCTTGAGAAGCTGGTCTCCCCGGCTATGTCCCAAGGTATCGTTGAGAACCTTGAAGTGGTCTAGGTCTATGAGCATCACGCCGGCGTTTGCTGGGGCCTCCTGGCTTGTCGCGATAATCCTTTCAAGCCGTTCCTGAAAGAGTCTCCTGTTGGGAAGATGCGTCATAGGGTCCTGGTACGCCAGGAATTCTATCTTGTCCGCGCTTCTTTTCCGCTCAGTTACGTCTCGAAAATAGACGGTAAGCCCTTCCTCTGTGGGGTAGATGTGATTCTCGAACCAGGTATCAAGTGGGGCGTAATATTGCTCGGAGGTTAGACTGATACACTCGGCCATGGCTCGGCGATATCTCTTTTCGAGCTCCGAACCAGAAAGTTCGGGGAAGACTTGCCAGATGCTACGGTTCAGGACCTTGTCTCTCGATTTTCGCAGCAAGTGTTCCGCTTCAAGGTTGAAGTATGTGAAGTTCCAGTTCCTGTCAAGTGTGAAGAAACCGTCGGTAATGCTCTCCAGTGTCCGGCTCAGTGTATCGGCCGCCTGAGTAAGCTCTTCCTCTAGCACTTTACGATCATGGATGTCCAGCGTGCTGCCATACCACTTGTAAACCTGACCCTGTTCATCACGAACTGGATCGGCGTTGACTCGATACCAGCGGTAGTCGTCTTCGCTCTTGTGATACAGGCGAAAATCAATGTCATAGGGCTCCTGTTTCGTGATGGAATTCCTCCACTCCTCCATGCACCTGACTACGTCATCGGGATGCAGGGCATGGACCCAGCCATCCCCCGGAAAGACGTCATTGGTGATGCCGGTAATAGCGTGAAAACGCCGGTTGGCGTAATCCAGTTGTCCATTTTTGTCTGCAGTCCATACGATACCGGGCATGGCATCGGAGAGTTGCCTGAACTGCTCGTGGCTCCGGGCCAGGCGCTTCTCTATGTGTCGCTGATCGGTGATATCCTGAAAGGCCCCCTGAACCTCACGGACGTCATTGGAGGTACCACTGACGGCATTACCGATGACTCTGACCTGCCGTCGATTGCCCATGGCGGTTAGGATCTCGGCTTCTTCATCGAAGGACATGCCAGCTCTTGCGCAGGCTTCGACGAGTGAGACGATACGCTCTCGATATTCAGGGAGATAGAAGCTGAGTGCCTCTTCCCCGGTTAATCTGCAGCCCGAAGGCAGTTCATGGATGGCGCATACTTCATCGGACCAATGGACTTCCGTGCTATGCGGATCATAGCTCCAGCCTCCCAGGTTTGCCGCGCGACCGGCAATCAGGCGCAAGTGATCCGCTTGCCGCATTTCTCTTTGGTCACGCTCCCGCCGGGTAGCCGAGGCCAAGGTATCCGCCAGGCTCGAAAGCCCTTGTAAACAGGCCTCACTGAGGATGACCTGATCACTCTGGAATACATATAACAGGCCCCAGCATCGGTCAGGCTCGTTTACCGGGATACACAGGGTCTGAAGGGGCTGAGTCCAGCCTTTCATCGTCTCATCCAGCAGGGGCGGGAGTTCGCCGATGGCGGGTTCTCCCCTTTCCATCGCCAGCCTGGCCAGGTTGTCGCGACTCAATGGCAGGGCGTCGGGCCAGTGCACGTCCGGCTGCCCGGTGCTGGTGATGCCTGCCACCACGTTCCCTTCCTCGTTCGATGACTGAACCTCGATCAACAGGGCCGCTTCGAAGCCCAGGGCATCGATGGCCAGCTCGACCGTCTGTCGATAGAGTTCTTCGAGGGAGGCGCCTTGGCCCGCCCGACCAAAGGCCGCCAGCGCGGCTTGCAGGCGGGTGTGAAACGCCATCGCCTGCTCTGTCTGCTTGCGCTCGCTGATGTCGCTCACCGAGGCCAGTGTGTGTCACACCGTCGATGACAACAGGGGCCAGGCCGACTTCCAGGGGAAAGCGACTCCCGTCTCGACGCTGTCCCTGGAGTTCTCGTTCAGGCTTCATCTGGCGAGTCTCGGGTGATCGAGCGAAGTCCTGACGATGGTCGACGTGTTTAGCCCTGAGTTCATCGGGTACCAGGATATCGATCGGCTGCCCTTTGAGCTCATCGGGCGGATAACCGAAGGTCTGCTCGGCGACGCGGTTGGTTGTCTCGATGATGCCGCCGGGTCCTGTCAGGAAAATACCGACCGGGGCTGCCTGAAGTATCGCTTCCATGTGCAGCAGGCGAGCCGAATCCGAATTAACGACGCGCTGAAGGGAGACGAAAAATTCAGTATTGCCTTCCTCACCCTGCACGTGGGAGATGCTCCACTCGACTTGATAGGGAGTCCCATCCTTGCGGTAATTGATGGTGGAGCCGATGAAGGGGTCCTGATGCACCAGAGAATCGCGCAATGCCTGCAATACGCCGGGGTCGGTATCGGGGCCCTGAAGAAGGCGAGGAGTCTGCCCGAGGAGCTCCTCTTCGCTATAGCCGGTCATTCGGCAGAAGGCAGGGTTGGCATAGAGGATCTGCGGACCCGGCAACTCGAGCTCGGCCGTGGTCACGATCACCGCATCGAGCGAGTGCCAGATAGCTACATCAAAAAGCGAGCGAGTCCAGGCGGGAAGAGCGTGATCAAAAACTGAGTTCACTTAGGACCTATCGGCAGGTAAGGGTTCGACCACTGGCCCGGAGTAGGATGATGGGCATACCCGAGAACAGGTTGCTTTTTTTAATAAAAACAATAGTTTATATCAAGAAAGGCAGCCAGTTTCTTGAATCTTTGAACTTTGTCATCCTACTTGATGCTTGATCATCAGGGAAACACGTCATAAAACCCGCCGCCGTTGCCTGTTTGTCCCAGCCAATCTGGCACTGGCAGGGTAGTGACAGAGGCTCGCTGGAAGCGAGTGTATTTTGAACCGGTTCGTAAGCCGGGTGACGGGCTGGCCGGTAAAACAGCTAGCGGCGGTGGTCTGATATTGGTTCCTGAAGCCGCCAGCACCGGCAACGGGAGCCGGAGGATGTGATGACCAACACGAGCCGAGCTTCACGGCTGGTCAGACGGTGGGCGTTCCAGTTCCCGGACAGGCTGATGAGCAGTCTGTTCGCGCTGGCAATAAGTGCCTGGCTATCGGTGACGTACAGCGCCGACAAAGCCTGTCATGTGGCGTATATAGATGCGCGGGCCAATCCGTCAGCCAATATGCTGGCGTGGCGAGCCGCCGATCGCTTGGCGTCGGGTTTTGACTGCAGTAACGAGCCGCTGGGGGTGGGCGACCGAAGTGCAGCTGTCTGGTATCTGGAGTCGGCGATGGGTTGCGTGCGTCCAGATTCCCAGACATTGAGGCCCGATGATGCCGAGCAGCAGGGCGGTGCCGCCACCAGCAGCAGCGCTTTGGGCCAGGAGGCCGAAGACGATACCAGCGTTCTGCTCCTGAGCCTGCGCACCGGAGAGAGCTACCGCTCCCTTCTCCTGTCCCGCGCCCCATCCGTCCCTTCGGGACAAGGCGCAGAACAGGGCGCGGATATTTTTCCGATTGAAGGGATGATCGTATCCCCACAACCACAGGGCTTGATGCGCCTCCAGACGTTGACGGTCCGATTGCCCCGGGGCTGCACGGGGGAGGGCTGTCGCGGAACGTCCCGCGACGTTTACGCCGCTCGGTGGGGACAGAAGCTGATCCCGGGCAACGCCCACCAAGCGATACGCCAGGAGATGGAAGCGGCCATGCAGCGTGGTGGGACGGACAGCCGTTACCGCCGCGAGACACTGGTGCTCACGGTCGCCGAGGGTATTGTCTGCGGGCATACGCGGGCACGGTGGGAGTCCGGCGCGCCCCATCCTACGCATATAGACCGCCGCGGCTGTGTGCCGCTCACCACAGGCCGCCTGAGGCCCACAGAGAACCCTTTGCCCCCTGAGTATCTGCTTTCCGAAGCGCAATTGGAGCAGGCGCGCGAACGGATCAAGGATCGCTACAGTTCGGGAAAGTTCGAAGATGAACTGTCGCCTCAGGCCCTGCAGGCGGTGGGCGATCTGGATCTGTCTGGCATGCGCCTTCTGCTGGACCACCAGGTGGGCGCTCTCTACGCTTTCGTCCTGGCGGACGCCTCCGCGCCTTACGCGCTTTCGGCGACCTACGACCTGCAAGTTAACGTCCCCGCGGGCTTGGCCCCTCAGCCGGCGGCACAAACCGGTGCGGCCGCAGGCAAATCGGACGAGCGTACCGATGCAAGCGCCCGGCACACCTTTACCAGCCCCGACCAGGCGCTGCAGGTCGTGCTCGGCGCCGAACGGCTGCGCTTGATAGACCCGTCGTCCGGCACGGTAATCCTGCATCGGGAGCTGGCCTGGGACGACGTGGTGAGCGCCGCCTGGATCAGCGGCGCACAGGCGCAGCGCTTGCGGCAATAGCTCTCGCACACGGCAGACCGTACCGATGTTCCTGACAGACTGCTCAGGAACCGTGGATACCGCAGATGTTGCACGTATCGCTTGAATTCCGGCGTCGCGAACGAAACCACAGGACTCTCTGGAGGAGAAGAGTCCATCATCGATCAACCTCCTCCGCTACAGTTGCCACATGGCGCTCTATCCAGTCTCTGACAGGTGCGAAGCGAACGAAAACGGAGCTGCCGGGACAATCGGGGCTGCCACCGATGAGCAGGCCGTGAAGGGATGGCTTTTCGCCTCTAATCGAAATTAGTGCGGCACCGGAATCTCCACGCATCGGACAGTCTTGCCCGACTTGCATGCGGATAACTGGCCCATCCACCTCGACTTCCGCAACGGTGATTTTCGAGCGGATCCAGTCTGACACGTCGATTGGCAAGTCCGGCGGCGCCATCGTCCAGATGTGATAGGGGTCGGTCGATGCCGGTTCGATAGTGGGCGGCTCTTGTGGTGCGCCACATGCGTCCGCCCCTGAAATCCGGAAAAGGGCAATGTCGTGGGAGGGATGAAAGACGATCCGGTCCACTCGCACCTTATCGAGGGCCACCCCTGTGCCGGCATGACAGGCCAATGTGAGTTCTTCGCCGATTCCCCACAGGCAGTGCCGGGCCGTTATGGCGACGTTGGACGCTAGATGGGTCGCACCGCACATCCGCTCGATAGTCTCCCCGCGATCATCGGCGTGTGCGATGAAATGGAAGTCGTAAGAAGACTGGGCCAGAGCATTGCCGGGAAACAGGAAAAGAGCGGCGGCGCCCATGAGAAACATGAGCACCGCCTTGTCAGAATAGCGAAAGCCGGGGGTTACCATGGCCCGCCGCTATCGCACGGAGTTGATGAAATCGAAGAACTCAGGTGTGATCCGTCGTCCAAAGCTCGGAGTGCGACCGCGGCAGTTCTGCCGGCAATTCCGCTCGGCGGATGTGACCCCGTAAACATACGGGTAACCGTTTCTGTAGTAGTACAGGCCGGATCCGCTATCCCCGGGGTTGGTGTCTGAGCTGAATCGGAACTGGCGCGGCCAGCCATCTGAATCCCTGAAGGCAAAGAATCGATTGAAGACGTCGCCATCGCCGTAGAGTGCGTTTGTCGTGCACCCGGAGGGGCTGTGCGGCGATCCACAGCCAGGGTAGCCTCGGCGGTAAGCATTGTGTCCGTTGAGGAAGCCTTTCCTGCGATACCCCCAGCCCATGCCAGCCGGCGGTGTCGCGCCTCTGTCAGGGCGGGCGAATATCAGGGCGATATCATGGCGGATGCAGCCCCCGCTGAAACTGCTGTCGCAATTATTGTTCAAAAACTGGGGATAGTAACCATAGCCGTAGACCGACCAGGAGCCCCAAGTGGGGGATGTTCCACCGTCACGACGTGGACGGATCGAAGCGTTCGAGATGTTGCCGCTGGACGTGAAGACACAGTGCGCTGCCGTGATGGCGATCATGCGCCTGGAATTGGCGACCAGTACGTTGGCTGAACAGCCGCCATAATCGGCGATGCGCTGGTAGATCGAGTGCCTGTCCGAAAAGCCGTCCGCGATGGCACGCCGGATCCGGTTATCGGTTCTGTTGCTCCAGGCCTTCTCGATGCGGCTTTCCTGCTCGATCATCTCGTCCGAGACGGGTTTGCCTTCTGGGTTGGTCTCGTCTACCAGCTCATTGACCTCGCGCGCGAAGGCAGCGAGTCTGGCGCGCGGCGACACGACCTGGAAGGAGCGTCCGGAGCCCATGTCGTAGAACTCGAAATCCACGAGGCGGGCCTGCTGTCTCAGCTCACCCAAGTCCGGCGGGGTGAGTCTTTCTTCGTCGATATCCTCATCATTATCGAATTCGACCGATGGCATCAGTTGCATGTCTTGGGTGTCAATCGAGGTGCGGCGCGGGCGATCGATCACGAATGACTGCTTTGAGATGTCCTGAATGAGCGGAGTCTTCACTAGCCACTCGGGAAGCTCGTTCATCGAGATTTCTTTGCGCCCGGGGCCTTCGGGGTCCATCTCTGGCATCGTGTGCAAGTCGGGAGATTGAAGCTTCGGCTGGGTCCTGAGAGCGTCACGATTGATCTGGGGTGTCTGTATCGACGGCATTTCCAGCTGTGGATTGAAGGTCGTTTGCTGATCGTCCTGATTCTGGGCAAACGCTACAGGAAGACCAAGACTCATCGATACCGCTGCGGCTATCAAGCTTGTTGTGTAGTTGTGCCGTTGTCGCATGATGCTGTCCCCTCTTCTCGGAAAAGGCGACGGTCAACGCCTCAAGGGAGCGAGGCCGAAGCCGTCGATCCGTCAAGTCCCGGTCAGGATCGCCATTGGTCGTACCGAACCATTCCCGACCGGGCCTAGCGCATTCTAAGCGTAGTCAACATAAATCCTCTTTTCCTCCGACATCCGCTCACCTTTTGCTTCATCAAATGCGCTAACAGAAAGGTAAGTAACTCGCGTTTGAAGTCCGGCACCATCTCGCCCTCGTATAGGAAGCGGTGTTCACCACGTCTTGAATTCAGGAAAACACACACTTCCTTCGGTCGGGTTCTACTGAAAGGGCGCAGGGCGTTCGTTACCGGCTGGGTGTCGAGCCGTCGTCCGTGCCTGTGCTCTCGTCCGTCGCAACCCGGGCGGGACGGACGAAGACGCCCCCGCGCATGCGCTGCCGACCCTCCTCCTGCGCGGGGATCGTGAACTCGGCCTCAATGGACACGGGTTCCATGGTCACCTCTCCCTCCCAGGAGAAGGAGGGCGTCGCTTCGCCGGTCTCCTCCATCGTGTGCTCGACCCGCGCCATCTCTGCCTCGCCTTCGAGCAGGAGCCGGCCCGAGACTCGCCCCCCCTCGATCGTGTCGATCCAGACGGTCCCGGCGAGCGGGCCGGCGTTGGCGAACTCGCTCCATCCGGTGAAGGCCTCCTGATACGGGAAGTAGGGGTGAAATTCGCCCTCGTAGCGCGACCATATCGGGAAGAAGCCGGTCCGCTGCAGGCCGAGGAGGCGGGCAGGATAGCTCGAGCCCGCCTCGAGCTCTTCCGGCGCGACGCCCGGCAGGCGAAGGTGGAGCTGGAGCTGGGCATTGGCGGGCCAGCCCTCCCAGCCGTCATGAGCGACGATCATGGCATCGTAAGTATTCATCGTCGCCGAGGGTCCTGGCGTGTAGAAGCTGAGGGCGACGTCGCGCGCAGACGGCTCGTCTGAGCGCTGCACGGCGGCAAGCGGATCGGCACAGATTGCGCCGCCGGCCTCGCGCCCGCCTATCACGATCGAGAGCTCGCCGGTTGCGGGGGAGAGTGCCGGGTCCGCCGGTTCGTTCGCACCGGTCAGGGCACCGAGCATCTCCATCAGCTTCCCCGGCATGTCCCCATCGCCGAGGCCAAGCGCGTCTCCCATCTGCCCGATCGCCTCCAGGCTGCGCGGGTTGGTCATCGCCGTCATCAGATCCGGCGTACACTCGCCGACACTCGTCAGCGTGACCTTCACCCGAACCTCCTCGGGTTCGAGACTATCGAGGCTTTCTGGCGCAGCCGCGGCCGCGACGTAGATCTTGCTCAGTTTTGGAACCGACTCGACGATCTTCGTCCAACGGGGCAGGTTGAAGTGGTCTCGACGCGGCTTGCCGTTCACCAGGAGGTGCACGTCGCGAACGGCGGCCGCATCCACCGGTTCGACCTCGACCTCGATGCGGACCCGATGATCCGGTGCCGCCGGCAAGAACACGGTGAATAGCTCCGTCGCCAATGGACGGACCACGACCACCTCGCTCGCAATGGTCTCGCCAAGCGCGGCACGGATCGGCGCCTCCTCCGTGAAGAAGACCCGCCCCCGCGTCTGGCCGCCTATCTGGCGCGTGAAGCCGGCAGCGACCGTCGGGTAGGCCTCGTAAAGGCCGCGCGGGAACCAGGTCCGAAGCGTCCGGTCGAGCGCCTGGACCACGCCGAGACGGTCTGGCTCGGCCTGGATGCCCGGGGGGAGGGAGCGGGCGATCTGCAGGAGCGAGTTGAGTTCGAAGTCGAGATGCCCGGCGCCGCCGTACACCAGGCCCGCCAGCCGTGTGAAGAAGAGCGCATTCGGTTGTCCCAGGGCGCGCGTCAAGTCCGCCGTGGTGATCTCACGTGAAAGGTTGAAGCCGGCTTCGGTCTGACATCCCGGATCCTCCTCGCCCGAGCCGTCGAAGTCCCAGGGCGTGTGAAGCGACAGGTCCAGGTAAGGATGGAAGCCGGTCCCCATCCGTAGCCACCGATCGGCGACGTCAACGCCGTCAAGCCGCTCTGCCGCCAGGCTCCCGAAGGCCTGGGCCAGGCCGCCGCGCAGCCATCGGCCGCAGGGGTTACGCCAGTCGCCGGCCGGCATCGCTGCAGCCGAGTTCAGCCACATGAAAATCGGCAGCTGCGTGATTGCGACGTCATCACCGAGAATGTTCGCGTCCGGCGGGAAGACGCCGTGAACGATGGTATCGATTTCGGTGCTGGAGAGCGTATTGGGCCCAAGAGGCGTCTTGGCTTTTTCTCCGTCACTCAAGAGTTCGATGTAGTAGGCCTGCGCGCTGCGGTGCGGGACAGTCGGGATGACCGGCGGCGGCGCCCGGAGCTTCTCGAGCCAGTCGGCGGATTCTTCGACGAGCCATTTCGTCGTATCTACGACCGGCTGGCGCTCGCCCTGCTCGTAGCACCACTGCGGCTCGACGAGATCCGTCCCGGGCTTGTCGCAGGACCAGACAAGGGGGTGCGGCCAGTCGGCATGGGCGGCGGCCGCTGGAATCAGGAGCGCAACCACCGCGGGAAGCAGATATTTCATTCCACGATGAACTCCGTTCGAGAGACAACCGTCTCCTCGGGAATCGCGAGATACTCGACTCGGTAGACGCCTGGACGCTCGGGGGCGGTCAGCTCGATCTGGCCGAGGTCGCCGCGCACCTGCGTGGCGCGCCGCCCCGGTCCGCCACCCACGATCACCACGAGGTCGTTGCTCCAGTTCGCGACCGCCGGGAGGCGTACCGAGAAGCTGGCGCCGGGTGCAAAGGTGCGGACGATCTCGAGCGGCGCGATCGTCTCCGGCGCCAGCGCGGGTGCCGCCTCCGATCTGGGCGTGTCGAAGGAGGGTGGCAGCGCGGCGGAGCCCGCCGTGGAGCGCTGATCCGTGTCACTCGCCGAGCGGGGCGTGGGCAACGTGGGTTCAGTCGCCACCGCGGGGGGTGGTGAAGGCTTGGAGGGCTCGGGTTCGGCCGGGATCACTCCGGCGGCGCTTGGCGAGAGGAGCGCGGCTACCGCGGCCGTCCCGCTCTCCGGAACCTGAGCGGTGAAGCTGGTGGCCGCGCGCGTCTCCGCCTCCCAGACGACCACTTGCCAGCGCCCCGGGGCGAGGTCGAAGACCGCCAGAGGTGATGCCTCGCGCGCCTCTGCGAGCTTGGCCCCAGGCCCTTGCAGGCGCCACTCGAGTTGGCCCTCAGGCGGGCGCGTCGCGAAGCTCTCGGGGTCGAGCACGGTCAGTGTGACCTCGAGTTCGCCTGCTGTGGCGTGCCCCGCCCAGAGCGCTGCAAGCGAAGCCAGCATCGCTAGCGCCGCCCGGGCCCTCATGGCGCAGCCACCGTCAGCGGCGTCCGCGCGATGACGCGCTTGCCCTGGCGCATGACATAGCGGAGCTCATACTCGCCCGGTGCCTCGGGCAGGGTGAAGGTCGCCGTCCCCGGCTCTCGCGCATAGACGTAGCTCTCGTAGCGCCCACCGTCGTCGCCGGGACGGGCGATTGCGAGGTAGTCGCCGTTATAGGCGGGGCCCCGCCACATGACCTGGAGCGTTCCGCCAGCCGGGGCCGAGGGCGGGGCGGCGATCTGCGCCTCGACCGGGCCGACCTCGATCGGCTGGCGAGCGATGACTCGCCCACCCTCGCGCTGGATGTAGCGTATCTCGTAGGTACCTGGCTCGGCCGGCATCATCAGCGGCGCCGGCGAGCCCTCACGCGTGTAGACGTAGTTCACGTAGCGCGTCGGCGCGTCGTCTGGCGTGGCGACCGAGAGGTAGTCCTTGTCGCTGTCGGGGCCGGTCCAGGAGATCTCGACCGTCGAGCCGGCGACGACTGTCGCCGGGGCGTTCACGCCCGCCTGTGCCGTCTCGACCCGGATCGGCCGCGTCGCCAGCACGGCGCGATCCTGGTCGAGCACGTAACGGATCTCGTAATCGCCGGGATTGGCCGGCATGACCAGGCTCGCGGGCGAACCATTCCGCGTGTAGACATAGTTCTCGTAGTCGCCGCCCTTCGCCCCCGGCAGCGCCACCGTGAGAAAGTCGCCGGGCCGCGCCGGCCCCGTCCACTCGACGGCCACCGCGGTCCCGGCCGTGGCCGTTTCCGGCGCGGCGAGCGTCGCCTCGGCGCCCCTGACGATAAGCGGCGCGCGTGCCATCACCTTCGCCCCCTGGCGCTGGATGTAGCGAAGCTCGTACTCGCCCGGTTCGCCCGGAATCTGGATCTCGATCGGTGAGCCGCTCTCGACATAGGCGTAGGTAAGATAGCGGCGGTCTTCCATGCCGAGCTCGGCGACCGCGATATAGTCGCCGTCATAGCCGGGCCCGGTCCACGCGACGGCGGCCGTCTCGCCGACCACGGCGGACTCGGGGGGCGTCACGCTTGCGGTGACCGGCGCTATCTCGATCGCAGCGGCGGCGAGCGCCGCACCGCTCGCGGAGAGGACATAACGAATCTCGTAGCGTCCGGGCTCGGGTGGCATCAGGAGTTGGAGGGATGAGCCCTCGGACGTGTAGGTGTAGGCGGTGTAGTTGCCTTCCTCGGGAAATACCGCGAGATAGTCTTTCTCGGCGTCCGGCCCTGTCCATGCCACCTCGACCGTCGCGCCCGCCGGTGCGCTTTCCGGTGCATCCACGCTTGCCTGTGGCAATGGCCGCTCGAAGCTGACCAACGCCTGGATCGGCTCTCCGCCGGGTTCGATCTCCACGGTCACGGAGGCGTAGGCTTCGGCATCGATCCACAACGCCTCGGCTTCGTAGCGACCGGGCGCCAGCTCATGGCGGAGCTCGGCCTGGATGGCGTTCTCGACCAGAGCGGCGTCCGTGCCGAGGTCGCGAAGCGTCCAGACGAGCCCCTCGGTGATCGGTTCGCCCGTCCCCGCGATCTCGGCGGTAAACGTGGCCGGGACGGGGTCCGGTGGCGCGCTGACGCGCTCGAGTGCCGCGGCGAGCCCCTCGGCGTCGTCGGCGGCGAGATAGAGGCCACCGGTGTTCTCCGCGAGGCAGGCGAGGCCCGCACCCGTCTCCTCTGTGACGCCGAAGCCGACGACGTGGGCGGTGAAGCCTACGCCCGTCTCCTCGAGCCGGCGGCCGACCTCGCAGGGATCAAGGTTGCAGGTCTCCTCGCCGTCCGAGATGAGGACGACCGTAGCGATCTCCTCCTCGTATTTCAGCCGCTCGGCGGCCTTGAGCACCGCCGCAGAAAGCGGTGTCTTGCCCTTGGGCGACATTGCCTCGACCGCCGCACGGATCGCCTCGGCCGAGCCGGTGGCCGGCTCGACCAAGGTCTCGATGTCGCCGCAGTCGCCTTTCCGGCGGTGGCCATAAGCGACAAGGCCGAGCGTCTGGTCGGTCGGCAGTGTATCGAGAAGGTCACCAACGACGCGCTGGGCGATCGTGATCTTCGGCTCCCCGGCGATCTGGCCCCACATCGAACCGGAGGCGTCGAGGACGATGATGCTCCCCGGACCGGCCTCCTGGGCGGTGGCGGCCCCGCCGATTAGCAGGCCAGCGGTGAGTGCGGCAGCCAGGGGGAGCGCTCCAAATACCTGTTCTCGACCTTGAGTGCCGGGCCGGGCTGTGGAGGGTTTGAGGATCGAGAACATGGACGAGCTCCTTGAAACGCAACATTGCCACACCCGACTCGATCGTTGATGATTCGGGGCTCCTGCGTTGCCGACGCCTTTGGATCAGTCGCTGCAGTCCAGCGAGAGCTCGGCCTCATAGCGATCGCCTGTCGCCTTGTTGCTGAAGGTGCTGGCGACCTCAAGCTTCTCGCCCGGTTCTTCTATCCCGAAGAGCAGTTGGTAGCGCTTCTCCTCCGGCTTGTAGGTAATGGCCAAGCGGTTCATTTCGACGAAGAGCATCGCGTCAAAGAGCAGATCCGCGTCTGGGCCGGTCGAAGTCGCCGACATCATCGCGCCTTGCCAGCCCGAGCAGTCGAGTTCGACGTCAACGTCATGGCCGTCGATGGTGCCGGAGGCGCGGCCGGCGAAGGCGGGATCGGCTACGAGAGGGACGGTTGTCGCGAGGAGCATAGCGGCGAGTAAGCGCTGCGGTTTCATGCGAGGATCCTTATTGGAATTTTGGGTAGACCAACAAGCATGAGTGTAGCCGCTTTCAAGACGTCGCTACTGAGCGTGCGCGGCGCAACCGAAAAATTACGATAGGCGTTCGCGACGCGTTTTTCGTCCTAGGGGAGGGGGAGAGATGTTTCGCCTTCGCGATCAGGCTAACCGTTCGATCATCTGCCCGTAGGTTTTGCGATCGGTGGCGTAGCAGCGACAGGAGGCCGCCTCCAGGCCGGGGCGATCGTGTACGGTGATCCTGCCCCGTTGGTAGTCGATCAGGCCGCGCCTCTGCAGTGCCTTGGCTGCCAGGGTGACGCCGGCTCGCCGCACGCCCAGCATTCCGGAAAGAAATTCGTGGGTGATACGCAACTCGTCTCCGCGGGTCCGGTCGTGGGTCATCAACAACCAGCGTGCCGTGCGCGCCTCCAGGCTGTGGTAATGGGCACAGGCCGCGGATTGGGAGATCTGGCTCATCAAGACATTGAGATAGCGCTTCATCAGCCTCTCCAGCGCGGGACTGCGCTCCAGGTGGTCCTGGAAGCAGGCCGACGACATGCGCAGAGCCGCTCCTGCCCCCTGGACGACCGCCTGAAGCGAGCTCTTCTCTGCCCCGAGCATCAAGGGGAACCCCACCATGCCTTCGTTGCCGGCCATGGAGACTTCCAGCCGACCGCCGCTCTCCAGGGTGGCAATCAGGGAAACGAGGCAGTCGATGGGGAAGAAGGCATAGGAGATCGTTTCGCCCGGCTCGGCCAACTTCCGGCCGAACGCCAGATCCACGATCTCGCAGTCGGCGAGAAAACGTTTTCTGTCCTCTTCCGGCAGGCTGTCGAGAAGTCGATTGCTATATGAAGGGGAAGTGGTGCAATCCATGTTGCGGCTCCTGGCGTGAATAATTGCCATCGGCACATGGAACAAACTAAGTGAAACTCCGATGTCAGAAACCGACGAGAAAACCTCGTTCTCCGTCGGCGACATCTGAAAGCGTAACACTCTCCCCTTTATTCAGTCGGTACGGTGCTGTACATAAACAGGAAAAATAATTATTTAAATACCCCTTTATTTCTTGTTTTAAATTTAATCGTGAAGAATGAAGTCAGGTGGAATGAGAATAGGGAAGCAATCGATCGTATTCCTTCTTGACAACCTCGTAACATTCACAGACTCGCGATTCCAGCCCCTTTCGATCGAGGATGGTGATGCGCCCGCGCTGATAGTTGATCAAGCCCGCCTTCTGTAATTTTCCGGCCGACTCGGTAACGCCCTCTCGGCGCACGCCAAGCATGTTGGCGATCAGTTGCTGGGTCATGAGCAGTACGTCGGTCGGCAAGCGATCCAGGCTCAGCAACAGCCAGCGACACAGCTGTTCATCGAGGCTGTGATGCCGGTTGCATACCGCCGTCTGTGCCATCTGGGTGAGCAATGCCTGGGTGTAACGCAGCAACAGGCCCTGCATGGGTCCTGACTTGTAGAACTCATGCTTGAGTAGCTGTCCCTTGAGGCGATAGGCGGTGCCGGCACTCTGCACGATGGCACGGCTGGGGGGTGGTTTCACCGCCCATGAACAGCGAGATACCGACGATACCCTCGGCACCGACGACGGCAATTTCCGTCGAATCCCCCTCTTCCATGACGCACAGCAGCGATACGATGGAATCTGTCGGGAAATACACATATTTCATCTTCTCCCCCGACTCGACCAGCGACGCGCCCAGCGTCAAGTCGACCCGCTCCAAGTTTGGCTCCAGGCGCTGGTATTCCTCCGTTGTCAGGGCCTCCAGCAAGTTATTTCGACGGGGATCATGTGGTTGGGCCATGACGTTTACTCCTGTAACGGTGGAGCCACCCTGACAACAGGGCACGAAAAGCGGAGGTGTCCATCCCCGATCGCCCACACCCGCGGCAGGAATGGATCCTGTGTACGCTAGCGCACGGAAGCAGCGCTGTCACGCCATTAGGCTGGCTGGGTACTGGGAAAGCCCCAGGGCCCGGATCAGGCATGACCTACCGACCCGGGCTCGACTGCAGGCGGAACAGGAAACCGGGTGGCATGAATGAACTCAGCGGCACCAGCTCGCATGACAACGACGGCAGGAAACCTGCCAGCACCGCAGACGTGGTGCGAGATCTAGGAGGATTGTCATGAACGAACCTGACATCAGCTTCACCCAGGCCCTGGACGAGAGCTCTACCCAGCCTCCCGAGTCCAGCCACTCTCCCGAGGCCACCCGGCCCCGCGACGAGAAGGCGCGGCTTGCCGAACTCCACTCCCTCGACATCCTGGACACCTCGGCGGAGCGATACTTCGATCGCTACACCCATCTCGTGGCAGAGATCTTCAAGGTGCCCATGGTCGCAGTGTCGCTGGTCGACGAGGATCGCCAGTGGTTCAAGTCATCCATCGGGATGGAGGTGTGTGAAACGCCCCTCGAGGAGTCGTTCTGCGTCCATGCCATCGAAGAACAGGAGATGCTGGAGGTCCCCGATGCCCTGGAAGACGACGTCTTCCGGGATCACCCAGCTGTGGTGGGCAGCCCCCACATTCGCTTCTACATGGGTACCGTGCTGCGCGGCCCTACCGGCCAGCCTCTCGGCACGCTCTGCATCATGGACACCCACTCTCGCTATCTCACCCGAGCGCAGCGTACCTGGCTGGTAACCTTCGGCCACCTGGTGGAAGAGCTGATCAATCACGACCATGCCCTGACCGCTGCCCGTCAGCAGGGCAATCAGAACGGCCAGCGCAATACCCGTACCGGCCTTCCCGACGAGACGCTGTTCGGCGATACCCTCACCCACCTGCTGCGCATGTCGGAGAAGGAGGGGCATTACCTGGCCGTGCTGCATCTGCGCCTGAACAGGGTCGACGAGATCAGCCGCGTCAATGGGCGCCGCACCCGGGACGCCATCCTGCACGCCCTGGCCGAACGCCTGACCGCGACCGACATCAAGGTGCTGGCCGCCGGCCACTTGAGCAAGGCCCGCTTCGGCGCCGTGGTGCCGCTGCATTCGGTACGTGATCTCTTCGACGTCATCACGCCCATCGTCAACAAGCTCTCCGGCCCCATCAAGCTGGACGAGGTGACGATTCGTCCGGACATCGACGTGGGCATCAGCCTGTCCCCCCTCGATGGCCTGACGCCGGAGGACCTGCTGGAAAGGGCACGTGCCGCCCTCAGTGGGCCGAAGTCCCATGAAGGCGTGCATGTCTTCAGCCACGAGGCAGAGGAAACGGCCCTGCGTCGACACACGATCGAACAGTTTCTGGAACCGGCACTGCTCGAAAATCGCCTGATCAAGCACTACCAGCCCCTGGTCGCCACCGACGGCAGCCGCATCGTGGGTTTCGAGGCGCTGGCGCGCTGGCAGCATGACGAACTGGGTAGCGTGAGCCCCGGCGACTTCGTGCCCATTGCCGAGAAGAATGCCCGGCTGTCACGGCTGATGACGGAATGGTCGATCAGGACGGTCTGCGAGAGAGCACCGCACTGGCCCATCCAGCCCAGTGATGCGCCCCTGCGAATCGCCATCAACATTCCCGCCGGGCAGTTCTACCAGCAGGACTTCCTCGATCGCGTGCTGCGCACCCTCGAGGAGCATGAGCTGGCCCCCGAGCGCCTGACCCTGGAGCTCACCGAGGAGAGCCTGCTGGCCAATGTCGACAAGGCGATCCAGACCATGCGCGAGCTCCGCCGTCACAAGATCACCGTGGCCCTGGATGACTTCGGTACCGGCTATTCGTCGCTGAGCTATCTAAAGAGCCTGCCGATCGACACCCTCAAGATCGACAAGAGCTTCATCGACGACCTGCCCAACGATTCGCGCGCCGTCGACCTGGTCGACGGCATCATCCGCATCGCCCATGGCCTCGAGTTGCAGGTCGTCGCCGAAGGGGTCGAGCATGAGTCGCAGCGCACTCTGTTGCATCAGGCGAAGTGCGATGTGGTGCAGGGGTACCTGTTCAGTCGTCCGCTGCTGGCCGATGATGCCCTGGCGTTACTCAAAAGCTGGCCACAAGTGTCATGAAGAAGGGCATGCCCTGGTGGAACCGGCTACGGACGAGCCGGCTCCTGATGCATGGCGGCTCGGCGGCTCAGCGATTCGTCGATTCATGGAAACGCGACGCGGAGGCGGATACCGAGAGACAGGCCGATGCCGTCATGCGGCGGCTGACGGGCGTCTATCTGTACCTGCTGGGGGTACTGGTTGCCCTGGTGCCGCTGATGGCGATCGGCTATCTGACGTTCTTCCAGGACCCCGCGCTGCGTTTCGAGGCCCATGGCCTCTACGAAGCGACCTCCATGCTGGCCATCGTCCTGGGCGCCTTCGTCACCTATGTCACATGGCGCTGCTATCTCACCTCAGGCGAGGTCTTTTTGCGCTGGCTGACCCTGGCGTTCCTGGGCTTCACCCTGATCTACCTGCCCCATGCCCTGCTCAGTCAGTTTTCCGACGAGATGATGCACCTGTTCATCGCCTATGGTCCGGCCTCGCGCCTGGCCATGGGCGCCTGCTTCCTGGTCGCGCTGGAGCGCCTCGGCGCGCCCGCGGATCCCCCCGAGGCACGCCGGCGCCCCACCACCTGGGGAATGGCCCTGGGCATCATTCTGGCCATCGATCTGGGCTTGGCGGCCCTCATCCTGGGTTCTGTGGTGCCGGCAGAAAGTGTGATCCAGGGAATGGAAGCCTTGGCACTCGCGCTCCTCGTGATGGGTATCATGGTCATTACCCTGCGACGCATCCGCCTGCCGCTGATGATCATCTACCTGCTCTCCATGGCGGTCTTCGCCCAGGCATCGATCGCCTTCATGATCTCCGACCTGTGGAGCCATCTGTGGTGGCTGGCCCACGCCATCTTCATCGCGGGGTTCTTCCTGCTCAGCTACGGCGTCGTTCACGCCTTCCATACCACCCGCTCCTTCTCCACCGTCTACAGCCAGGCGGAGGTGATGCAACAGCTTCGCGAGCAACAGACCCGGACCCAGGATGCCCTGGGGAAACTGGAGACAACCAATACCCGCCTGAGCCAGCAGGCTGCCACGGACTGGCTCACCGGCGTGGCCAATCGACGTCAGTTCGTGAGGCAGGCGAAGCGGGAGCTCGCCCGGGCCAAGCGCTATGGCACATCCCTGTCGCTGCTGTGCCTGGATCTCGATCACTTCAAGAAAGTCAACGACGCTCATGGCCATGAGGCCGGTGACCAGGTGCTCAAGCAGGTTGCCTCGGCCATGCAAGAGAGCCTGAGACCCCACGACCTGCTGGCACGGGTGGGTGGCGAGGAGTTCCAGGTCCTGCTGCCGGAGGCCGATATTCACCAGGCGGGCGAGGTCGCCGAGCGTATTCGTTCGACCCTTCACGACCTGCAGATCCGGCTGCGTGACAAGGTGGTGAAGATCACCGTCAGCCTGGGCTGCGCGCAGATGGGCCAGGACGGCGACGACATGGATTCACTCATGCGTATCGGTGACCAGCGTCTCTATGAGGCCAAGGCCCTGGGGCGTGATCGGGTGGTAGCAGGAACTGATGTCTTGCATTCGGTACAAGGCTGAACTGTTCGATTGGAGCGGATGGAAAACGGTGACTGATGATCCCGAAAGCAGACTCCTGCGATGTATGAACCTGCTTTCATGCTCTGCGAGATGCCATGAAAATTTCTGAATTACTGCTCGAGCAGGACCCCTTCTTCACCCTGTCCCTCGACCTCTTCGCCTGGGTGGATCGGGCAGGAAACTTTATGCAGGTCAATCCTGCCTTCAAGCGCTTCCTGGGTTACGAGCTCGAGGAGTTGAAGGGTAAATCCTATGCCTACCTCGTAGTGGCTGAGGATTGCCCACTGGTCGAGGAGGCACTGGCGCGCCTGGACCAGGAGCGCCCCGTGCGGGAACTGGTCGTGCGGGTCGAGGATTCGTGGGGACACCTGCACTGGATCGAGGTCAATGCCGCCCTTTGTGCGGAGGCCCTGATCCATATGGTGGCCCGGGATATCACCCACAACAGGCGCCTGAGCCAGGAGGTCGACCGCCTGGCCGAGCGCCTCATCACCACCCTCGACAGTATTACCGACGGCTTCTTTACCCTGGATACCCAGTGGCGGTTCAGCTACCTCAATGCCACCGCGGAACGCCTGCTCGAGCACGACCTGAAGGAGCTAGAGGGCGTGAGCCTATGGGACGCCTTTCCCGAGTGCCTCGGCACCCCGTTGGAGCGGAAGTACCGGCGCGCGTTCGACGACAACGTCAGCGTCTCCTTCGAGACCCGCTACCCGGATAAGGGACTCTGGTTCGAGGTCAATGCCTACCCGTCCCGGGAAGGGCTCGCGGTGTATTTCCGCGACATCAGCAGTCGCAAGTCTACCGAGAAGCAGCTCAACATCCTCGAGCGCAGCATTGCGGCGAGCACCAACGGCGTGATCATCGCCGATGCCGGCGAGGAGGATCAGCCGATCATCTATGCCAATCCGGCGTTCGAGCGGCTTACCGGCTACCGGCGCGAGGAGATCCTGGGGCGCAACTGCCGCTTCCTCCAAGGGCCGGACACTGACCCCAAGGCCGTTGCCGAGGTGCGGGCGTGCATCCGCGACTGCCGGGAAACCCGGGTGGTGCTTCGCAACTACCGCAAGGACGGCACGTCCTTCTGGAACGAGCTGAACATCTCACCGGTGCCTGACGAGGAGGGCCAGGTCACCCACTTCATCGGGGTGCAGCACGACATCACCACCCAGCGCGACAACGAGGAGCGCCTGGCCTTCAGCGTTACCCACGATCTGCTGACCGGGCTGCCCAACCGCAACTTGCTGGAAGAGCACCTGAAAGAGGAGGCCCTCGATACGCCAGATGACTGCCTGCTTGGGGTTCTCTTCGTCGATCTCGATGGCTTCAAGCCCATCAACGATACTCTGGGCCATCAGATCGGCGACATGCTGCTCGAGCAGGTGGCCGTGCGCCTGTCCCGACAGGCCGGGCCCGGCAACAGCGTGGCCCGCTTCGAGGCTGACGAGTTCGTGGTAGTGATGGGGGCTTGCACGGGTGAGGCAGCGGTGCAGGCCATGGCCGAGGAGATTCTTGCCGCCATTGCCCGGCCCTACCGCATCCGGGGAAACGAGCTGCGCATCACCGCAAGCATCGGTGTCGCCGTGAAGGAGGGCCTTCTGGATTCGCCGATGATCCTGGTGCAGCGGGCCGACATGGCGATGTATCGGGCCAAGCGCCAGGGTCACAACACCATCTATTGGTACCGCCATGAGCTCGCGATAAAGGCAAGCGAGAGCGTTTCACTACGCCGCGACATTCAACAAGCCATCGATAACGGACAGTTCGAGCTTCACTATCAGCCCCAGCTGCACGGCCCGAGCGGGCGGGTCACCGGCTTCGAGGCGCTGATCCGCTGGCAGCATCCTGAGCGCGGTTTCGTTTCGCCTGTCGACTTCATCGGCCTGGCCGAGAGCACCGGCCAGATCATTCCCATAAGCGACTGGGTGCTCGAAACCGCCTTCCGAGATGCCCGAGAACTCAATGCCCTGGGCATGAGCGACTTCACCATGGCGGTCAACATCTCGCCCATGCAGTTCCAGCGTACCCATTTCGTGAGTGACCTTCTCCGTATGCTCGAGAAAAGCGGCCTTGCGCCCGAGCTGCTCGAACTCGAGCTCACCGAGGGCGTGCTCATGGAGAATGCCGCCTGGGCCGTCGAGACGCTGGGGGTCCTGCGTCGGGAAGGCCTTCAGTTGGCCATCGACGACTTCGGCACCGGCTTCTCGAGTCTCAGCTACCTCAAGCACCTGCCGGTGAGCAAGGTCAAGATAGACCGCACCTTCATCAATGATCTCGTCAGCGACCATCGTGATGCCGCCATCGTGAAGGGGATCATCGCCATGGCCCGGGCGATGAAGCTGCAAGTGCTGGCCGAGGGGGTCGAGACCCATGCCCAGTACGCCTATCTCTCGCGCCATCAATGCACCCTTTACCAGGGGTTCCATTTCGCGAGGCCCATGCCCCTGGCCCGGTTGAAAGTATTTCTCGATGAGCATCATCGGGCGCAGAAGGCCACCGTGGCCCAAGCCGGCGGAAACACCTAGCCCATGCTTGTGTCGGCGTCCGCCATCGCGGCGCAAAGTCAAGCCCCGGCGCTGCTGATGCGATGGCCATTTCCCCTTGTCGAGATCCGGAGAGCGAGCATGAACGAGTTGGCTGATTGGTCAGGGAAGACGAAGCAATGAGTTCCGAGGCACGCATCCAGGAGATGCAGCGTCGTATCAGGCGCTGGATCGACAAGGACGGCGACGCCGGGATCGATGGAACCCTGGAGGGGCTCGATGCCGATGTCATCACCCTGGAAGAGGAGCTGCAGGCGTTCTTCCCCGCCAGGGGCTCGACCTCCGATATCTTCGAGGCGCTCAAGGAGCAGGCCATCTTCCGTACCGTGCTGGAGTCCGTTGTCGAAGGGGTGGTGGTGAGCGACACGCAGGATCGGTTGCTCGTCTTCAATTCGGCCGCCAGGAAGCTCCTGGGCAGGGGGCCCGTCGAGAAGGAAGATGAAGGCTGGAGTGAGATCTACGGCTTCTTCCGCCCGGACGGCATCACACCCTGCCCCTCCGAAGAGCTGCCCCTGGCCCGTGCCATGCGTGGGGAAGCCGTGGATGACGAGGAGCTGGTGGTGAAGACACCGGGGCGTGCCCACGATGTCCATATCCTGTCCACGGCCCGGCCAATCAAGGACGGCGCGGGAGAGCAGATCGGCGGCGTGGTGGTATTCCATGACATCACCCAGGCCAAGGCAGTGGAAAGGGAGTTGCGCCAGGCCCGCAACGATGCCGAGGCGGCCTCCCGCACCAAGAGCGAGTTCATCGCCAACATGAGCCACGAGATCCGCACGCCGCTGACGTCGGTGCTGGGTTTCGCCGATTTGCTGATGAGTGCGAATCTCAGCGAGAGCGACAAGCTCAACTATATCCAGGCCATCCTGCGCAACGGCCATCACCTGCTCGGCCTGATCAACGATGTGCTGGATATGTCGAAGCTGCAGGCGGAGAAGATGACCGTCGAGACCATCGACTGCTCCCTGCACCAGTTGCTGAACGAGGTGACTTCGATCATGCAGGTTCGCGCCCACGAGAAGGGCCTGGTATTCGATGTGCACTATGCGACCGCCATCCCGAGATATGTCCGAAGCGACCCCATGCGCCTCCGCCAGATCCTGCTCAACCTGCTGAGCAATGCCATCAAGTTCACCGCGGAGGGCGAGGTCAGGCTGACCGCTCGCTGTCTCGACCTAGGCAGCGTGGCCGCCCGGGTGGAACTCGCCGTGAGTGACAGCGGGATCGGCCTGGACGCGGCGGAGATCGAGACCCTCTTCCAACCCTTTCAGCAGGCCAATCCATCGACCAGCCGCCAGTTCGGCGGCACCGGCCTGGGGCTGGCGATCTGCCGGTCCTTGGCCGAGGCCCTGGGCGGCGAGATCCAGGTCGAGAGTTCTCCGGGCAGGGGCAGCACCTTCACCTTCGTGCTTCGCCAGCCGATCGACGCCGGGACGGAAATGATCGCAGAGCACTACCTGGCATCCGATGCGCTCCAGGAAGAGCCCGGCAGGACGAAGGCATCGCATCAGCTCTCCGGGCGGATACTGCTGGCGGAAGACGGCATCGACAACCAGCTGCTGATCGCCACCATCCTGCGTCGGCAAGGGCTGGACGTGGAGATCGCCGACAATGGCGAAGTCGCCGTCAAGAAGGCACTGGAGGCGCTGGTTGACGCCAGACCCTTTGACCTCATCCTTATGGACATGCAGATGCCCCGGCTGGATGGCTACGAGGCCACGACCAAGCTTCGAAGCAAGGGCTACGTGGGCCCATCGTCGCACTGACGGCACACGCCATGGCAGGGGAACGCAGGCGCTGTATTGCCGCCGGTTGTGACGACTTTCTGACCAAGCCCATCGAACGCCCTGTGCTGCTCGAGGCTGTGGAGTCGCATCTGCAGCGCATCCGCGGTGGGGAAGCCCCCCGGCAACGGAGACATCCGCCGCGACGGACACGCCGCAAGAGGCTTCCGGGCTCCTCTACAGCGACTTCGCCGACGACCACGAGATGGACGAGCTGGTTGCCGGTTTCGTCGAGCGCCTGCCCGCTACCATCGAGGGTCTGCGCACGGCGCTGGAGCAGGGAGACCTCGAAGGGCTGCGTCGACTGGCCCACCAGCTCAAGGGTGCGGCAGGTGGCTACGGTTTCATGCCGGTCAGCCGCGATGCCGCTGCCCTGGAGACGGCCGTACGCAGTGAGGCTGCGCCCGGCGAGCTCACGACGGCCCTTGAACGCCTGGTGCATACCTGCTCCCGGGTACGCCATGACCCGGAACAGGAGTGACGCGATGCCACCTGAACACCTGACCCAGACGGTACTCGTCGTCGATGACTCCCCGGACATCCACCGGCTCGTGGGGGCGCGCCTGGCCTCCGAGGGGTTGGCTATATCTGCATGCGCAGGATGCGACAGAGGGGCTGCAGGCCACCAGGGACCATCTCCCCGACCTGATATTGCTCGATCTGGACATGCCGGGAACCGATGGCATGACCCTGTGCCGCCAGTTCAAGGAGGACCCGGACCTGGTACCCATCCCGGTGATCTTCCTCACCGGCACTCTGGATGTGGCGACCAAGGTCCAGGCCTTCGACCTGGGTGCCATCGATTACGTCACCAAGCCCTTCGATACCATTGAACTCAAGGCGAGAGTCAGGGCGGCCCTGCGCACCAAGCGCTATCATGACCTCCTGACCACCAAGGCGCGGATCGATGCATTGACCGGCCTGTGGAATCGAGGGTATCTCAACGATCAGCTGGCCATGGAAATCTCCCACCTACAGCGCAGCGACCTTGCGCTGTCCCTGGCCATGGTGGATATCGATCTCTTCAAGCCGGTCAATGACACCCATGGGCATCCCTTCGGTGACAGGATAATCCAGGGTGTCGCCGGCGCGCTGAATCGACTCTCCCGCGATACCGACGTCGTCTGTCGCTACGGCGGCGAGGAGTTCGCCATCATTCTCCGGGATACCTCGAGTTACGGAGCGAGCGTCATTGCCGAACGCATGCGGGCAGAGATAGAGACGCTCTCGTTCAGGTTGGGTCGCGAGTGCATTGCCGTAACGGTGAGTATCGGGGTGGCCGGCGGCGATCGCTTCGTTGAGACGGCCGAGCTGACGGGTGACGCCCTGCTGCAGGCCGCCGACAAGGCGCTCTACGAGGCGAAGAATCAGGGGCGCAACCGGGTGGTGACGGGCTAACACGGCCCTCCGTATGACGGGGCCTAGCCGCTCAGACCAGGTTGAGGATCACCAGCGCCAGGGTGCTACCGGTCAGGAGGTAGCCCAGCAGGGCCATCAGGCCGTCGTTGGCGAGCAGCGCCAGGGCGAAGAGTGTCAGCGCCAGGCCGGCCCCGTTGGCGGTGAAGGGCACTACCTCCATGGGAGGCATGGCCAGGGCGATCAGCAGGCAGGTCAGGGCCACGGGGAAGTGGGCCGGTGGCCGCGTGAGCCAGACGAGTCGCTGCTTGAGCAGGCGGTCGACCCAGCGTACCGGGCGCTGCATCAAGCGGGTGGCCTTGGCGAATCGTTCCCGCGAGACCCGTCGTTCCAGCAGCCAGGCCGGCAGCCAGATGTGGTCCCGGCCAACCAGCAACTGGCCGGAGGAGAGGATCACCAGGGTGGCCATCAGGGTAGGCACGCCGGGAATGTCGCCGATCAGCGGGGCCAGGGTGATCAGCCCGGCGATCAGCAGGAAGGGGGCGAAGGAGCGGCGCCCCACGCTTTCTAGGATGGCGCCCAGGCTGACGCTGTCCCGGCGCTGACCGGCCTGCTGGACCCTGTCCAGCAGGCCGGTCAGGGGCGCTTGCTCCGGTGGGTCGCTGGTGTCACCGGCCATGCTGTCCCCGGGTCCAGAGGAGCAGGGCGCCGAGCAGCAGCAGCGCCGGTCCCACGAAGGCGACCGGGCTCGAGGCCCACCAGCCGATGATGGGCAGCAGGGCGCCGAGGATCAGCAGGGCGATGGCGAAGGTCCGGACCGTCATGGGCAGCGTCTCTGTCGAGGTGTGCCGACAGTGTAGCGCCGTGGCCCGGGGCTCTGCAGCCCCGCGGGCTGTTGCCTTGCCCCGGGATGGCGTAAGGTGGCGGCAATACAGTCCTTCCCCCGTGCTCGGGTGGAGGGCTGTTTTCATTGGTTATCCCGCTCACTGGAGATCCCTGCATGCCCCTCTCGCTCTGGCTGTCACTGGCCGCGGTCTGTGCCATGGGGGCCATGTCGCCCGGTCCCAGCCTGGCCCTGGTGTTGCGCCATACCCTGGGGGGAGGGCGCCTGCCGGGCGTCGCGGCGGCCCTCGCCCATGCCCTGGGCGTAGGCTTCTATGCACTGCTCACGGTGTGGGGGCTGGGGGCGCTGATCGTGCGCTTTCCCCTGCTGTTCCAGGCGATCACCTGGGGTGGGGCGGCTTACCTTGCATGGCTGGGAATCAAGGCCCTGCGTGCCGGGCGGGGCGGCGCCCTGCATGCCTCGGCCATGGCCACCAGCCGTCGCCAGGCGGCGCGCGAGGGCATGTTGGTGGCGCTGGGCAACCCCAAGCTGATCCTCTTCTTCATCGCCCTGCTCAGCCAGTTCGTGACCCCCGGGATGAGCCTGGCGGCCAAGGCACTGGTGGTGCTCACGGCGATGGTCATCGACGGCGGATGGTACGTGCTGGTGGCGGTGGGCCTCTCGCACTCGCGGGTGCTGCCCTGGCTGCAAGCCAGGGCTCACTGGATCAATCGCATCACCGGCGTGCTGCTGTTGGCCCTGGCGCTGCGGGTAATAGCTGGGCCCATCTTCTGAGCCTTGCGTTGACGTATGTCATACCGTGTTCCTTGGCCCCAGGCGTATTGCTGATACGCTTAAGCCCAGTGCCCTGACGGGAATCCCCGGGATGAATGACCTGACGATGCAGACCCAGCGACTGGCGGTGGTACTCGAGGAGGATCCCGAGGCCGCCGCCACCCTGTCGCTGCAGCTGCGTACGCTGGGCATGGAGTCCCGCTACTGTCGACACGGTCAGCATCTGATCGGCGAGGTCATGGCGCGCCGCCCTCAACTGGTCATCATGGCCCTGGAGTTCGGCCAGCAGGATGGTATTTCCATGCTGCGCCGGCTGGCCGAATGCGGCTACCGCGGCCACGTGCTGCTGCTCAGCGGGGTCGAGCGCAAGATCGTGCGCATCGCCGAGCGGCTCGGCCAGGCCTTGGGGCTGGAGATGCTGGGCTCGCTGGACAAGCCGATGCGGCTCATCGACTTGCGTGAGTGTCTCGAGGCTCTGGCCATGGTCCATCCGCCGGATGTCGCCTGCCCCGACACGCCACCCTGTCGCATCGAGGAGCTCGACCGGGCCTTCGCTCGCCAGGAGATCACTCTTTACTACCAGCCCCAGTTCGAACTCGCCAGCGGCCGCCTCAGTGGTGTCGAGGCGCTGGTCCGCTGGGCTCACCCTGAGGCGGGCCTGCTGGTGCCCGGTCGCTTCCTGCCCCTGCTGACACCCGACCAGAATCGTCACCTGACGCGCCGCGTGCTGCAGCTGGCGCTTGAGGATGCCGCCCGCTGGCGCGAGGCCGGCCTCTCCCTGTCGCTGTCGGTCAATGTGACCGCCGATGACCTGATGAGCCCGGAGCTGCTCTCCCTGGTTAGCGAGGGGCGATGTTCGGCGGGGGACACCCCCGTGATACTCGAGATCACCGAGTCCGCGGCCATGGAGGACGAGCTGCTCGGCAGCGAGGTTGCAGCCCGGCTGCACCTGGGGGGCCTGGAGGTCTCGGTGGATGACTTCGGGGTGGGCTTCTCGTCACTGGCCCGGCTGCAGTTGCTGCCGATCAGCGAGCTCAAGGTCGATCGCAGCTTCGTCAGCCGCCTACTCGAGGATGCCCAGGATGCTGCCATCGTCGAGGCGGTGGCGCTGCTGGGGCGCCGGCTGGGTATCCGGGTGGTGGCCGAGGGGATCGAGGACCTTGCCTGCCTGGCCAGCCTGGAGCGCTACGGCTGCACCCATGTGCAGGGCTTCGGCCTGGCCCGGCCCATGCCCGCGCCGGATATCCTGGAATTGGCCAATGCTCAATCGCCGATGCGTGCCAGCAGTGCCGCCAGCGGGACATCTCCGGGCAGCACGCCGTAGGCCGGTCCGCTCTCGTCACCCAGCCGTGAGCGGCAGAAGGTCTCGGCCACTTCCGGCGGGGCATGGCGCAGCAGCAGGGCGGCCTGCAGGCACTGGGTCAGCCGCTGAGCCAGCCAGCGGGCACGCGGTTCCAGCGATTCCGGCGGCTCGGCCAGCTCGGCCTCCAGCAGGGCCAGGGCGCGGTCGAGCTCGGCCTGCTGGCCGCGAACTGCGCCGAATTCGGCCTGCAGCGCCTCCAGCGATTCCGGGTGACGGCCCAGCACGCGCAGCAGGTCCAGGCAGATCACGTTGCCCGACCCTTCCCAGATCGAGTTGACCGGTGCCTCGCGGTAGAGACGGGCCAGCGGCGTCTCCTCCACATAGCCGATCCCGCCCAGGCATTCCATGGCCTCGGCCATGAAGGCCGGCGTGCGCTTGTTGTGCCAGTACTTGGCCAGGGTCGGCAGCAGCCGTGACAGGGCCTGCTCTCGGGCATCGTCACGGGCGGCCCCATCGAAGGCCCGGGCGGCGCGCATCACCAGCGCCAGGCCGGCCTCCACCTCCAGGGCCATGTCGGCCAGCAGCACCTGCATCAGTGGCTGCTCGGCCAGTGCTCGGCCGAAGGCATGACGCTCCCCGACATGCTGCCAGGCCTCGACCAGGGCCTGGCGCATCATGCCCACCGGGGCGGTGGCGGCATCGAGTCGTGTCTGCTGGACCATCTCGAGGATAGTGGCGATACCGCGGCCGGGCTCGCCCACCGGCTCGGCCCGAGCGCCGCGGTACTCGATCTCCGCCGAGGCATTGGCGCGGTTGCCGCACTTCTCCTTGAGGCGCTGCAGCTCAATGGCGTTGCGCTCGCCCTCCGGCGTGAATCTCGGTACCAGGAAGCAGGTGAGGCCCTCGTCGGTGCGGGCCAGAGTCAGGAAGGCATCGGACATGGGAGCGCTGCAGAACCACTTGTGACCGGTCAGCCGCCAGCCCTCAGCCGTGAATTCGGCACGGGTGGTATTGGCGCGTACGTCGCTGCCGCCCTGCTTCTCGGTCATCGCCATGCCGAAGGTCAGCCCGCTCTTCTCTCCCGCGGGCAGCACGCGTGGGTCGTAGTCCCAGGCCAGCAGCCCCGGGGCCCAGTGCGCCTCGATGGCGGGCATCTGGCGCAGCACCGGCATGGCGGCATGGGTCATGGTGACCGGGCAGCAGAAACCGGGCTCGGCCTGGGTCAGCAGGTAGAGGGCGGCGATATGGGCTTGGTGGCCGCCGCGCCCCTCCTCCTGCCAGGCCACCGCATGCCAGCCGTTGTCGATGGCCAGCTGCATCAGCTCATGGTAGGCGGGGTGGTAGACCACCTCGTCCAGCCGTCGGCCGTGACGATCGAAGAGGCGCAATTCGGGCGGGTGACGGTTGGCAGCCTCACCCAGGGCCTGGACCCGAGCGCTACCGACCTCGCGCCCCAGAGGAACCAGGCGCCTGGCGACCCACTCCGGGGCCTCCCGGGAAAGGGCTTCCTGCAGCGGGGCATCCCCGGCGAGCAGGTCGCGGTCCGGCGGTGGCGAGGGCTGGTTGGTCACCTCATGGGTGGCCAGCCGAGTGCGGGGAGCAGGGTCGGACATAGTCGGGCTCCGTGGTAGAGGCCTGCCATGAGCATGGCCGTCGCCCCGGGTGCGGTCAACGCGCGGCGTGACGCTGCCGCCGTGACTGGGTAGGCTGAAGGCATTTCCCCGGGAGTCCTCCATGAGCGCCGACGTTTCCCTGCCCGAACCGCTGCCCGCGCCGCATATCGCCGACGAGCAGATCCAACTGGTGGATGCTCGCAATCGCCCCTGCGGCAGTGCGCCCCGGGCCGCCATGCGTCGCTTCCGGTTCTGGCACCGGGCCACCTATGTGGTGGTGCGCAACCGCCACGGCGAGCTCTGCGTGCAGCGTCGCACCCTGACCAAGGAGGTCTTCCCCGGTGGCCTGGATCTTGCGGCCGGCGGTGTGGTGGGGGCCGGCGAGGCGGTCCACGTGGCGGCTCGCCGTGAGCTAGCCGAGGAGCTCGGCATCCAGGGCGTGCCGCTGCGCCATCTGGGCGAGTTCGTCCACGATGCGCAGGGTAACCACATCTTCGGCAGCCTCTTCCTGGTCGAGCACGACGGCCCCCTGACATTGCAGGCCGAGGAGGTGGCCGAGGCCTTCTGGCTGTCGCCCGACGAGGCCCTGGCTCTGGACGGTGTGACCCCGGATACCCGACAGGCGGTGCAGGTCATGCTGGGCTATGGAGAACGGGAGGCGGGACGATGAACCGGGCGGAGCGGCTTCCTGACCTGGCGTCGGTGCTTGCCGCCCTGGAGGGGGTGGTGCTCGGCAAGTCCCGGGAGGTTCGCCTGTCGCTTTGCTGCCTGCTCGCTCGCGGTCACCTGCTGATCGAGGACCTGCCGGGGCTCGGCAAGACCACCCTGGCCCAGGCGCTGGCGCGGGTCACCGGCCTGGATATGCAACGCCTGCAGTTCACCAGCGACCTGCTGCCCGCCGACGTGCTGGGGGTCTCGGTCTTCGACCCGCGGGAGGCGCGCTTCCACTTCCATCCCGGGCCCGTCTTCCACGGCCTGGTGCTGGCCGACGAGATCAACCGCGCGACTCCCAAGACCCAGAGTGCGCTGCTCGAAGCGATGGAGGAGGGGCGGGTGACCGTGGAGGGCGAGACCCGGGCGCTGCCCGATCCCTTCTTCGTGATCGCCACCCAGAACCCTCAGGAGCAGGCCGGGACCTTCCCCCTGCCGGAGTCGCAGCTCGACCGTTTCCTGATGCGCCTCTCGCTAGGCTATCCGGCCCCCCGGGCCGAGCGCGAGATCCTGCGCGGCCAGGCCGGGCGAGTGAAGCTCGATGCGCTGATGCCCCTGCTCGATGCCGAGCGCCTGCACGGCTGGCAGGCACGGCTGGACGGGATTCATGTGTCCGATGCCCTGCTCGACTACGTCCAGGCCCTGGCCGCCGCCAGTCGCGAGCATCCCGAGATGGCCTGGGGGCTCTCCACCCGCGGTATCCTGGCCCTGCTGCAGGCGGCCCGGGGCTGGGCACTGCTCGACGGGCGAGACCATGTGCTGCCCGAGGATGTCCAGGCGGTCTGGGTCCCGGTGGCGGGCCATCGGCTGAGCAGTGGCCCGCGGGAGGAGGGCGAGGCGCTGGCTCGCCACCTGCTCACCCGCGTGACGGTGATGGGGTGAATGTGGCTGGTCTGGCCACTGTCGGCTTTAGCCACCGTGAACGGTTGCACCACTGGTGGCTGCGTCGCCTGGCCGCCTCGGTGGAGCAGCCTCTTCCCCAGCGCCAGCTGTTCCTGATACCCACCCGCTTCGGCTTGGGCTGGGCGGTGCTGGTGGTGGTGCTGCTGCTGTTCGGTATCAACTACCAGAACAACCTGGCCTACGGGCTGGCCTTCTGGCTGTTCAGCGTGGGTGTGGTGGTGGTGCTGCGCGGCTGGCTCAACCTGCTTGGCGTGACCCCCGGCCTGCGCCTGCCCCGCGAGGCCTTCGCCGGAAGCGAGGCCCGCCTGGGCGTGGTACTGAAGGCGCGCAGCGACCGCACGGCCCTGGAGCTCCGCTGCGATGGCGCCCGGGGGCGGGTGGATATCGTCGATGGCCTCGGCGAGACCGAGTTGGCGCTGCCGACTCCCCGACGGGGTATCCAGGCGCTGCCCTTGCTGCGGGTCGAGACCCGTTGGCCGCTGGGACTGGTCCGGGTGGTGGCCTGGGTCCGCCACGATGCCGAACTGCTGGTGTGGCCGCATCCGGTGGAGGAGGACGAGCCGGTCGCGCACCACGCCGGCGCGGGCCTGGAAGCCGTCGACTTCGCGGGCCTGCGGCGTTTCCAGCCCGGCGACAGTCCGGGCCGGGTGGCCTGGAAGCAGTGGAGCCGCACCGGCGTGCTGACCACCAAGGTATTCAGCGTTCCACCGCGCCAGCAGCTGTGGCTGGACTACGAGGCCTGTCGCGGCGACCCGGAGCGACGCCTCTCGGTGCTCTGCGCCCGGGTGCTGGCCCACCATCAGGCCGGTGATCGCTATGGTTTGCGCCTGCCGGGCCTCACCCTGGCCCAGGGCGAAGGCGAGGCCCAGCGTCGCCGGGCCCTGGATGCCCTGGCGCGCTTCCCGGCGAGCCGGTCCGAGGGGCAAGCATGAGAGCCCTGCGATCCACCCGGCTGACGATGCCGGCCGTGCTGGCGGATGGCCGTGGATTGAGCGGGGGGATGCTTCGCCAGCTGTTCATCGGCCAGTGCCTGGTGCTGGCCCTGCACCTGGCCTGGATGCCGGCCTGGCTGGTAGGACTGGCCCTGCTGGTGGCCGGCTATCGGCTCGTGCAACTGCGCCGCGGCCTGCCGCGCGCCGGCATCCTGCTGCGGCTGGCCGCGGTGGGCAGCCTGGTGCTGGCGCTTTGGCTGCAGTTCGGCACCCTGGGCAGCATGGACGGGCTGGTCGGCCTGCTGCTCGGCGTCTACCTGCTCAAGCTGCTCGAGACCCATGACCGGCGCGACGCCCGGGTAGTGGTGGTGATCGGCCTGGTGGCCACGACCGTGGCCTTCCTGCATGACCAGGGAATTCCCATGGCCGCGGGCGCCCTGCTGGCGGTGGCCTGGTTGCTGCAATCGCTGGTCTGGCTCTCCGGTGCCACCGGCCTTCGCCAGGCCTGGCGAGAGACGGCCTGGCTGCTGGCGCTCTCGGCGCCGCTGATGGTCGTGCTGTTCGTCACCTTCCCGCGTTTGGGGCCGCTGTGGAGTATGCCCCAGATGGACCGGGCCTCCACCGGCCTGACCGACCAGATCTCCCCGGGTGACATCGCCCAACTCTCGCGCAGCGATGCGCGCGCCTTCCGCGCCAGCTTCGAGGGCCGCGACCCCGCTCCTGGCGAGCGCTACTGGCGGGTCTATACCCTGTCGCACTTCGATGGCATCCGCTGGTCGCGGGCCACGCCTGAGCAGCTGGCGGCTACCCTGGATCGCCCGGTCGATGCCTTCGTCCGCGAGGCGGTACGCTCCCCCTGGCAGTCGCCGGAAGGCGCGGGCTTCAGCGCCGAGCTGCTGCTGGAGCCCGACAACCGCCCCTGGCGACCCTCGCTGGGCACGCCGCTGTCCAGTGAGGAGCTCCAGCGCTACCTGGCCGATGGCACTCTGGAGGGGCTGACCCCGCTGAGCTCGCGCAGCCTGATGAGGCTCTCCAGCAGCGGCTCGCCACCGACCAACTCGCCCCCCGCCGGAGAGCGCTGGTACCGCCTGCTGCCCGAGGACGCCAACCCCCGCACCCGGGCCCTGGCCGAGCGGCTGTGGCGGGAGAGCGGCAGCGATCCGGATGCCTATCTCGAGGCGATGATGGCGCGTTTCGGCGAGGCCCCCTATCGCTATACGCTCTCGCCGCCGCGCCTGGTCGGCGAGCACCGCGTCGATGACTTCCTGTTCGACAGCCAGGCCGGCTACTGCACCCATTACGCCTCGGCGGCCGCCGTGATGGCGCGCATGGCGGGCATCCCGGCACGGGTGGTGGCGGGCTTCCTGGGCGGCGAGCGTAACCCGGACGGCCACTTCACGGTGCGTGACTATGATGGCCACGCCTGGGTGGAGGTGTGGCGTAACGGTGCCTGGCAGCGTCTGGACCCCACCGCGGTCATCGCCCCGGAGCGCGTCGAGCAGGGCACCCAGGCGGTCGACGACGGTGCCGAGGCTTTCCTGGCCGATGCCCGCTTCTCCCCGCTGCGCATGCGCGAGGTGGATTGGGCGAACCGCCTGCGCCAGGAGTGGGAACGGCTGGAGTATCGCTGGCAGCGCGGGGTAATCGGCTACCAGCGCGAGTCGCGTCGCTCCCTGATGGCACAGCTGGTCAGCTGGTGGCGCGAGGCCTGGGCCCGACTGGATGCACTGCTGCCCGGTCGGGGGAGCCTGTCCACCGCGCTGAGCCTGGTGACGACGCTGGTCGTGGCGGCGGGCCTCGCCCTGCTGGCCCACCGGGGCTGGCGACACCGGCGACGCCAGGGTGACGAGCGATGGCTGGTGGGCCATCTGCAGGGCTGGCTGGCGCGGCACGGCCTGGCGGCCCATCCCGGAGAGTCTCCCGCTTCCCACCTGCGGCGCGTCGCCCCCCAGGCAGGGCCGGCGGGACGGGCGCTCGAGGAGTGTGCCCGGGACCTCGAGCGGCTGGCCTATGCGCCCCTCGAGGAAGCCGAGCGGCACCAGCGTAGGCGTCGGCTGTCGAACCGGGTGGCGGAAGTGTGTCGGCGCCTGGGCCGTCCCCGGCGCTGAGGGGTGGCGCCGCCGCGGGCGGCGTGGCATCTTGAAATACAACGACCAGTAAGGCACCAGCATGTCCATTCACGACCACCAGTGCCGCACCGCCCAGGGCGAGCCCTTCAACTTCGGCGCGCTGCGCGGGCAGGTGCTGCTTATCGTCAACGTCGCCAGTCGCTGCGGTTTCACGCCCCAACTGCGCGAGCTCGAGCGTCTCTATCGTCGCTATCGCGACCGGGGATTCACGGTCATCGGCTTCCCCTGCAACCAGTTCGCTCGCCAGTCGCCGGAGTCGGCGCTGGATTTCTGTACCCTGAGCGTTCGCGATTATCAGGTCAGCTTTCCGCTGATGGAGAAGGTCAGGGTCAACGGCAGTGGCGCCCATCCCCTGTTCGCGGAGCTCAAGCAAGAGGCACCCGGGGTGCTGGGAACCGGCATGATCAAGTGGAACTTCACCAAGTTCCTGGTGGGGCGCGACGGTAGGGTGATCCGCCGCTTCTCGCCACGGGAGGGCGAAGCCGAGTTGCGTGAAGCGCTGGAAACTGCCCTGGACGAGGCCTGAGCTCCCCCTGCGGTTCACGCCGGGGAAGGGGGCTTCAGATCGTCAGTGGGGAATCTCGCCGCGCTCGACCAGTACTCGCCCCATCAGCTCGTTCCAGCGATGGCGTGTCATCATGGTGGTCAGTCCCGAGAACAGCATCCAGCTCTTGCGACGCCAGCCGTTGAGACGCAGGTTGTGGCCCACCAGCTGCTTCATCAGCTTGTAGTCGTCGAACGAGCGCCATTCGCCGGCCACCGACATCTGGTGACGCGCGAGCACAGGGGCCAGCTCCAGGCGGAAGATCCACTCCAACTCGCGAAGGGTCAGGTCGTGGCGCTGGATGACGGCGACCATGTGCGCGTAGTCGGTCTCGCGGGGTTCGCGCTCAAGCCACAGTGGGGCCAGTGTGAGCCACAGTTCGCCGCGCTCGTCGACCAGTGTCTGAGCATCCATCGTTACCCTCCTGCCACGCTCGTTACCCGGGAGAAGCATCCTGCACCAGCCCTGCCGTGGTCTCAAGGGCGGACAGCCGCCGTCGGGGCCGCTAGAATGTCGCCCATTGCCCCTTCGATCCAGGCATCCGGCTCATTCATTTCCCATGCGGACGAAAGCGGTTTCCCCGTCCGCCGGACAACAACGAGGTCTGACGTGATCATCAAGCCCAAGGTACGCGGTTTCATCTGCACCACCACCCACCCCGTGGGTTGCGAGAAGAACGTGCTCGAGCAGATCGAGGCGACCCGCGCCCGCAGCCTCGACAAGACACATGGACCGAAGAAGGTGCTGGTAATCGGTGCCTCCAGCGGCTACGGACTGGCGGCGCGCATCACCGCCGCCTTCGGCTATGGCGCCGATACCCTGGGCGTGTTCTTCGAGAAGCCCGGCACCGAAAAGAAGCCCGGCACCGCCGGCTGGTACAACAGTGCCGCCTTCGACAGGTTCGCCAAGGCCGAGGGGCTCTACAGCAAGTCGATCAACGGCGACGCCTTCTCCCACGAGGCCCGCGACAAGGCGATCGAGCTGATTCAGCAGGACATGGGGCAGATCGACCTGGTGGTCTACTCGCTGGCCTCGCCGGTGCGCAAGCTGCCCGACAGCGGCGAGGTCAAGCGTTCGGTGCTCAAGCCGATCGGCGAGACCTACCGTGCCACCGCCATCGACACCAACAAGGACGCCATTATCGAGGCCGAGGTCGAGCCCGCCACCGAGCAGGAGATCGAGGATACCAAGGCCGTGATGGGTGGCGAGGACTGGGAGCTGTGGATCGAGGCCCTCGACCGCGCCGGCGTGCTGGCGCCCGGTGCGCGCAGCGTCGCCTTCAGCTACATCGGCACCGAGATCACCTGGCCGATCTACTGGCACGGGGCCTTGGGTAAGGCCAAGGAGGACCTGGACCGCGCCGCCGGCGAGATCGATGACCGCCTGGCCGAGCGCCACGGTGGCGCCAACGTGGCGGTGCTCAAGTCGGTGGTGACCCAGGCGAGCGCCGCCATCCCGGTCATGCCGCTCTACATCGCCATGGTCTACAAGGTGATGAAGGAGAAGGGACTGCACGAGGGCACCATCGACCAGCTCAACCGCCTGTTCGGCGAGCGTCTCTACGGCGGCAACTTCGAGACCGATGAGGCCGGTCGGCTGCGTCTGGACGACTGGGAACTGCGCGATGACGTCCAGCAGGCCTGCAAGGAGCTCTGGCCCCGGGTGACCACCGAGAACCTCTTCGAGATCACCGACTATGCTGGGTACAAGCACGAGTTCCTGAAGCTGTTCGGCTTCGAGCGTGACGACGTGGATTACGATGCGGACGTGAACCCGGTAGCGGACTTCGATGTCGTGAACCTGTAAGTCCCCGCGATTTCCTGGATACTCGGGGAGACGCGGCAAGCAGATCCAAGCCAAAGGAGGTGCGCCATGGATAATCGTGAAAGCAAGACGCCGGAAGAAGAGCTGCAGCATTTCAAGGAAGTCAGCCAGCCCGAGGACTTCGACGAGCCCGAGCCGGACGCCGAGCAACCCGAGGCGAAGAGCTCTCCCCATGGGCTGCATCGTGTGCTGCCCATCGTCATCGTGGCGGTCGGGGTGCTGGCGGCGATCATGCTGTTTCTGAGCGGCAACTCCAACTAGGCTGCCCGCCATTGCCCTGTCCTCGCGGCGGGGCTGTGGATTCGCACGACCTTGGGTAGGATGGGGGACCTCCCAGTGCCCCCGGCACCGATCCAAGGTCACACCCGCATGCCCGAGCCCAACGTTTCTCTTCATACGACGTCACTGACGCGGCATGTGGGTATCGTGGTGCTGCCGGGTTTCTCGTTGCTGGCCCAGGCCTGTGCCACCGAGCCCCTGGCGGTGGCCAACCGCCTCGAGGGACGTTCTCTCTATCGGCTCACTACCCTAGCCACTGTTGTCGGCCCCGTGGCCAGTGCCTCCCATCAGGTGCTGATGCCCCAGGCCAGCCTCGGCGAGGTGGATGATCCCCTGGACCTGCTGCTGGTATGCGCGCCGGGCCCACTCTCCGGCAGTGTCCCCCTTCCCCTGATCGATTGGCTGCGCCGGCTGGCCGGGGCGGGTGTGCCACTGGGAGGTGTCGGTGGTGGCACCGAGGTGCTGGCCCGGGCCGGGGTGCTGGATGGCTACCGGGCGACGCTTCCCTGGCAGCGTTTCGATGCCTTCTCCGAGGCCTTCCCCCGTGTCCGTCTCTCCCGCCAGCTCTTCGAGATCGACCGTGGCCGCCTGACCTGCGGCGGCGGGACCGCCGCCATGGACATGATGATGACCTTGGTGGGCAGCCAGCACGGTCCCCGGCTGGCCGAGCGCATCTCCGAGCACTTCGTGCTGGAGCGTATCCGCATGGGCGACGAGCCCCAGCTTGTGCCGCTGCGCTCGCGGCTTGGCCATGCGCCCGAGAACCTGGCCGAGGCGGTGGCCCTGATGGAGGCCAACGTCGAGGAGCCCCTGAGCACCCACGAGCTGGCCGAGCATCTGGGCATCTCCCGTCGCCAGCTCGAGCGACTGTTCAAGAAGTACCTGCAGGCGGTGCCCAGCCGCTATTACCTGGACCTGCGCCTGCAGCGGGCGCGTCGTCTGCTGCGAGAGAGCGACTGTCCCGCCGGCGAGATCGCCTTGCAGACCGGTTTTTCCTCGGCGGCGCATTTCTCCACCGCCTATCGCAACCACTTCGGCATCACGCCCCGCGAGGAGCGGCTGAGGTAGTGGGCGCATCGTCTCGCTGGCGCGCCAGCAGGGCGCGGACCAGCGAACCCATCATCACCGGCGTGTCCTGCTCGATGACGAAGCCGGCCGCCTCCAGCAGCGGCCGGGCCTGGCGGGTAATATCGGTGGCGATGGCCGAGGTAAGGGCGTTGAGGCCGCGTCGAGCCAGGCTGGCCGGGTGGTCGTCGGCCTGGAACTTGTCCATCACGCAGAGTTGGCCATCCGGCTTCAGTACCCGACGGGCTTCGGCGAGACCCCGCGCGGGGTCGTGCATCACCGCGAGGATCAGGTGCATCACCACCACGTCGAAGTGGTCGTCGGGGTAGGCGACGCGCTCGGCATCCATGACTTGGGCCTGGACATCCCGGCCCTGAGTCTCGGCACGCTGCTCGAGGCGCCTGACCATGGCGGGTGACAGGTCGCTGGCATGTAGCTCGACGTCCCGCGGCAGCCAGGGCAGATCGAGCCCGGTGCCGGCGCCGACCAGCAGTACCCGCATGCCGGGCTGCCAGGCCACCTGGCCAAGGGACGTACGGCGGGCGCCACGGAAGGCGCGCTCGGCCACCAGGTCGTAGACCGGGGCGTAGAGTCCGTAGCGGATCCGGTTCCAGGCCGTGGTGTTGAACATGTCGGACTCCTTGTCGGCGTATCTCTCAAGACTAGGCCATCCAGCCTACCCCATTCGGCTTCTCCCATCCTGCGGCACGCCCGGGACGGCCTGGCAGCTGCCTTTTACACAACTCGCCGTCCCATTGTTGAAAGCTTCCCGCGGTAGCCCTCCCTATACTCGAGTGTTAGTTGACCTGCGTATTCATCGACCCGAGTGATAGTTGATCCGTCATGCCAGAAATGGAGAGCGACATGAGCCAGACCCCGACCCGCGCCGACTTCGACCACTACATGGTCCCCAATTACGCCCCCCAGCAGGCGATTCCGGTGCGTGGTGAGGGGAGTCGCCTATGGGATCAGGAGGGCCGCGAGTACATCGACTTCGCCGGGGGCATCGCCGTCAATGGCCTGGGGCACTGCCACCCGGTGCTTGTCGAGGCCCTCACGGCCCAGGCGAACAGGCTCTGGCACCTCTCCAATGTCTACACCAACGAGCCGGCCCTGGCCCTGGCGCGCAGCCTGGTCGAGCGCACCTTCGCCGACAAGGTCTATCTCTGCTCCTCCGGGGGCGAGGCCAACGAGGCGGCCCTCAAGCTGGCGCGGCGCTGGGCCCATGACCACCACGGCGAGCACAAGCACCGTATCGTCTCCTTCGCTCAGTCCTTCCACGGCCGCACCTTCTTCACGGTCAGCGTCGGCGGCCAGCCCAAGTACTCCCAGGGCTTCGGCCCGGTGCCGGGAGGCATCGTCCATGGCCAGTTCAACGACCTCGACAGCGTGCGCAACCTGATCGACGACGACACCTGCGCGGTGATGGTCGAGCCGATGCAGGGGGAGGGCGGTATCATCCCCGCCGACCCCGAGTTCCTGCAGGGGCTACGCGACCTGTGCGACGCCTTCGATGTGCTGCTGATCTTCGACGAGGTGCAGACCGGGGCGGGGCGTACCGGTTCGCTGTATGCCTACCAGCAATACGGCGTGACCCCGGACATCCTGACCAGCGCCAAGTCGCTGGGCGGCGGCTTCCCGGTGGGCGCCATGCTGACCACCGACCGGGTGGCCCCGGCCATGGCCATCGGCACCCACGGCTCCACCTACGGCGGCAACCCGCTGGCCTCGGCCGTGGCCCTGGCCGCCGTGGAGTACATCGACACCCCGGAGGTGCTCGAGGGCATCAAGCACCGCCATGACCTCTTCCGCGAGCATCTCGAGGCGATCAACCGCCAGCATGGCGTGTTCAAGGAGATCCGCGGCATGGGCCTGCTGGTTGGGGCCGAGATGGCGCCGGCGTACGAGGGGCGGGCCAAGGACATCCTGCCGCTGGCCCTCGAGGAGGGGCTGATGGCGCTGGTCGCCGGCCCCAATGTGTTGCGCATGGCGCCTTCGCTGGTGATCCCCGAGGCCGACATCGCCGAGGGCATGGCGCGCCTCGAGCGGGCAGTGGCGCGGCTGGTGGCAGGGCAGTGAGCCCCGCTTCGCCGATGCGTGACGACTCATCCTCTTCCGGAGACCCCGCCATGCTGGTCATACGCCCCGTCCACCCGGCGGACCTGCCTGCCCTGGAGCGGCTGGCCGGCAGCGCGACGCCGCGGCTGACCAACCTGCCGGCCCACCGCGATCGCCTGGAGGAGCGTATCGCCCGCTCCCGGCAGGCCTTCGCCGCCGAGGTCGAGGCACCCGGCGATGAGCACTATACCTTCGTGCTCGAGGACCTGGCGCGCGGCGAGGTGGTGGGTACCGCCACCATCCGTGCCCAGGCTGGCGCCCGCGAGGCCTACTACACCTATCGCCAGGAGACGCTGATCCATGCCTCCCAGCAGCTCGACGTGCGTCGCGAGGTGCCGATCCTGTCGCTTTCCCACGAGGTCTCCGAGGCGACCCTGCTCTGCGCCCTGTCGCTGGATGCCCGCTACAAGGGCACCAGCGCCGAGAGTCTGCTGCGCCGCGCGCGTCTGATGTTCATCGCCCAGTACCCGGAGCGCTTCGCCGGCATCCTGGCCATGGCCTTTCCCGGTTTCCTGGAAGAGCAGGGTCAATCGCCGTTCTGGAACAGCGTGGGGCGTCACTTCTTCGTGCGCGACTACCAGGAGATCAACTACCTGGCCGGGGTGCGCTCGAAGAGCTTCATCGCCGAAGTCATGCCGCAGTTCCCGCTCTACCTGGCGCTGCTCACGCCCCAGGCCCGGGCCGCCATCGGCCGAGAGCATCCCGACCACGAACCGGCCTTGGCCGAGATGCTGGCCGAAGGCTTCCTGCGTTCGCGCCACGTGGACATCTTCGATGCCGGTCCAGTGATCAAGGGCGAGCGCGAGCGCCTGGCCAGCTTCCGCAAGGCCGCCTGGCACCCGGTTCGTATCCGACCCACCCAGGCGCTGCCCGATGCCGAGCCGGCCATGGTCGCCAACCAGCGCCTCGGCGACTTCCGCTGCATGGTGGCTCGCTATGCCCTGTCACCCACTGGCCAGCTGATGCTCTCCCCGGAGCATGCCGAGCGGCTGGGCGTGGAGGAGGGGCGCGCCGTGCTGGCCGCTCCCCTGGCGCTGCCCGGTATGGGCGACGGGAGCGTCGACGAGCACGATCCCGGCTATGACGAGGGAGAACTGTGATGCGCATTCGAGCGATCGCCGAAGGCGACCTGGACGAGTTGCAGGCCCTGGCCCGGGAGACCGGAGTGGGCTTCACCTCGCTGCCCGACAACCGCGACTTCCTGGCGGCCAAGATCGCCTCGACGGTGGCCGCCTTCGAGGAGCGCACGCCGCAGGACCAGCGGCTCTATTTCTTCGTCCTCGAGGACGAGGCGAACGGGCGGCTGGCCGGCTGCTGCGCCATCGAGGGCCAGGTGGGGCGCGAGATCCCCTTCTACCATTACCGTCTGGGGACCCTGGCCCACTCCTCGGTGCAGCTCGACCTGCACCGCACCATCGATACCCTCTTCCTGAGCTCCGACCATACCGGCGATGCCGAGGTGGCCTCGCTGTTCCTGCGTCCCGAGTACCGCGGCGCGGACCGGCGCCACGAGCGCAACGGCGCACTGCTGTCGATGATGCGCTGGCTGTTCCTGGCCGAGTTCCGCGACCGTTTCCCCGACAAAGTGCTCGCCGAGATGCGCGGCGTCTTCGACGAGCACGGCAGGAGTCCCTTCTGGGAGTGCCTGGGCAGCCACTTCTTCCCGCTCGACTTCGCCGAGGCGGACAAGCTCACCGGGCTTGGCCAGAAGAGCTTCATCGGCGAGCTGATGCCCAAGTTCCCGATCTACACCCCCTTCCTCAGCGAGGCGGCACGCGCCTGCATCGGCCAGGTCCATGAGCACACCCGCCCGGCGCTGGCCATGCTCAAGAAGGAGGGCCTGCGCTGGGAAGGCTTCATCGACATCTTCGACGGCGGCCCCACCGTGGAGGCCTATATCGACGATGTGCGCGGCGTGCGGCTGTCGCGGCACTGTCGGATAGAGGTCAAGGCCGGCACGCTTGAGCACTCGCCGCGGCCGCGCTGGATGGCGGCCACCACCGGGATGGCCGGCTTCCGTGCCGCCTGGCTGGGGCGAGGGCCCGACGCCGAGGGCGTGGTCACGCTCGACGAGGCCGAGGCGCGTCTGCTGGAGGTCGCCTCCGGCGATACCTTGCGCATACTGGATACCGAGGAGGAAGCGTGATGAGGGCAAGACGACAGCTGCTGATCGGTGGCGCCTGGCAGGCGGGCGAGGGCGAGACCTTCACCAAGCATGACTCGGTCTCTGACGAACGCCTCTGGGAGGGCGCCGCCGCTGCCGACGCCCAGGTCGACGCCGCAGTGGCGGCCGCCCGTGGCGCCTTCCCGGCCTGGGCGCGCACTGCCTTCAACGAGCGCCAGGCGCTGGTGGAGCGCTTCCGCGAGGTGCTGGAGCGTCACCGCGAGGATCTGGCAACGGCCATCGCCCAGGAGACCGGCAAGCCTCTCTGGGAGGCCCGCACGGAAGTTGGTGCGATGATCGGCAAGGTGGCGATCTCGATCAGCGCCTACCAGGAGCGCACCGGCGAGCGCAGCCGCGACCTGGGAGATACCACCGCCGTTCTGCGCCATCGCCCGCACGGGGTGATGGCGGTCTACGGCCCCTACAACTTCCCCGGCCACCTGCCCAACGGCCACATCGTGCCGGCGCTGCTGGCAGGCAACTGCGTGGTGTTCAAGCCCAGCGAGCAGACCCCGCTGACCGCTGATCTTACCCTGCAGTGCTGGCAGGAAGCGGGGCTGCCGAATGGGGTGATCAACCTGGTGCAGGGCGCGGCCGGAACCGGCCAGGCGCTCTCGTCGAACCCCGGCATCGATGGCCTGCTGTTCACCGGCAGCGCCCGGGTGGGTGGCATCCTGCATCGCCAGTTCGCCGAGCAGCTGGACAAGATCCTGGCCCTGGAACTGGGCGGCAACAACCCGCTGGTGGTGAAGGACGTTCCCGACCAGGAGGCGGCCGTGCTGAGCATCCTGCAGTCGGCCTTCCTCTCCGGTGGCCAGCGCTGCACCTGTGCCCGGCGCCTGATCGTCCCCGAGGGCCAGGTGGGGGACCACCTGCTGGATGCCCTGGTCGAGGCCATCTCGCGGCTGCGGGTGGCCGGCCAGTTCAGCGACCCCGCACCCTTCTATGCCGGCCTGGTGAGCGTGGCGGCCGCCGATGGCCTGCTCGAGGCCCAGGACGACCTCGAGGCGCTGGGTGGCACCGTGCTGGCACGCATGGCGCGCATCGAGCCCGGCACCAGCCTGCTCAGCCCGGCACTGATCGACGTCACCGGCCTGGCGGTGCCCGACGAGGAACACTTCGGTCCGCTGCTCAAGGTGCATCGCTACCGTGACTGGGACGAGGCGCTCGCCCTGGCCAACGACACCCGCTATGGGCTCTCCGCTGGGCTGATTGGCGGCGAGCGACATGACTGGGACGACTTCCTGCTGCGCATCCGCGCCGGTATCGTCAACTGGAATCGTCAGACCACCGGCGCCTCCGGCGACGCACCCTTCGGCGGCGTGGGCGAGAGCGGCAACCATCGCCCGAGCGCCTATTATGCTGCCGACTACTGCGCCTACCCGGTCGCCTCCATGGAGAGCGAGGCGCTGGTCCTGCCCGAGACTCTGCCGCCAGGAGTGACGCTATGAGCCAGTCGGCCCCGGACGGGAGCGAGGTCAACGTTCTCGAGGTCAACTTCGACGGCCTGGTCGGCCCGACCCATAACTACGCCGGCCTGGCCCTGGGCAATGTCGCCTCCATGACCCACGGTGGCCTGGAGGCCAATCCCCGCGAGGCCGCGCTGCAGGGCCTGGGCAAGATGAAGGCACTGATGGAAGCCGGCTACGCCCAGGGCGTGCTGCCGCCCCAGCAGCGCCCCGATCTGTGGGCACTTCGCCAGCTCGGCTTCACCGGCAGCGATGCGCAGGTGCTGGCCCGGACGGCGGGCGAGGCCCCGCAGCTCCTGCGCGCGGTCTGCTCGGCCTCGAGCATGTGGACCGCCAATGCCGCTACGGTGACGCCCTCCGTGGACGCCCCGGATGGCCGGGTACACTTTACCGCGGCCAACCTGCAGTCGAGCTTCCACCGCTTCCTGGAGCCGGCGACCACCTCCCGGGTGCTGACGGCGATCTTCCGCGACGAGGCGCGCTTCGCCCACCATCCGGTATTGCCGGCGACCCCGGCCTTCTCCGACGAGGGCGCGGCCAACCATACCCGCCTCGCCGGTGACCACGGCGAGCCCGGCGTGCATCTGTTCGTCTATGGTCGGGCGGCTTCGGGTGCGGGAGCGGAGGAGGATGTGGTGTCCCGGCGCTACCCGGCGCGCCAGACCCTGGAAGCGAGCCAGGCGATTGCCCGCCAACATGGCCTCACGGAGTCCCAACGGGTGTTCGCTCAGCAGCACCCCGAGGCCATCGATGCCGGCGTCTTCCATAATGACGTCATCAGCGTGGGCAACGGTCCGGTGCTGCTCTACCACGAGCGGGCCTTCCTCGACGAGCAGGCCACCTTGGACGAGCTGAGGGCGAAGATGGCCACGCCACTGATCCCGATACGGATTCTCGAGGAGGCGGTCAGTCTCGAGGACGCCGTGGCTTCCTACCTTTTCAATTCCCAACTGCTCTCCAACCCGGATGGCAGCATGACGCTGGTGGTGCCCGGGGAGTGCCAGGAACGCGAGAGCGTGTGGCGCACCATCCAGGATCATCTGCTGGCCGGCCACAATCCGATCGCCGAGGTGGTGGTCAAGGACGTCAAGCAGAGCATGCGCAATGGCGGCGGGCCCGCCTGCCTGCGGCTGCGGGTGGTACTCTCTGCGGCCGAGCGTGCGTCCCTCTCCGGGCGCGTCCTGCTCACCGAGGCGCTGCACGGTGAACTGACCACCTGGGTCGAGCGTCACTATCGTGATCGCCTGGCCCCGAAGGACCTGGCCGACCCGCAGCTGGCCGAGGAGAGCCTGGTGGCGCTGGACGAGCTGACGGGAATCCTGGCCATCGGCGCCGTCTACCCTTTTCAGCGGGGTTGAGGTGGCCTCATCCGTGCATGGTTCCAGCCTGCCAGGCAGCAGGCCGGATGCGCCGAGATCGATTCAGCCGCCCGATACCCTATTCTTCAGGCCAGCTGACAAGGGAGAGACGAAGTGACGGGCGTGGTCTACTGGCTGGACATAGCGGGGGTGATCGTCTTCGCCCTCTCGGGCGTGATGCTCGCCTGCCGCTCGAGGATGGATCCCTTCGGCATGCTGGTGCTGGCGGCGGTGACCGGGATCGGTGGCGGTACCCTGCGCGACCTGGTGCTGGGCGTGCGCCCGGTGTTCTGGGTGACGGACCCTACCTACCTCTGGGTGATCCTCGCCACGGTGGGGCTGTCGATGCTCAGCTTCCATTATATCCATCGCCTCTCGCGAGGCTTCCTGCCGGTGGCGGACGCCTTCGGCCTGGCGCTGTTCACGGTGATCGGGGCTCACAAGGCACTGATGCTGGAGGCGCCGGGCGTGGTGGCGGTACTGATGGGGCTCTTGACCGGGGTGGCCGGTGGCATGGTCCGCGATGTGCTGGCGCGTCGGATGCCCATGGTGCTCAGGCAGGAGGTCTATGCCACCGCCTCGATTGCCGGTGGCGTGGTCTTCGTGGGCCTGGAGGCACTCGCCGTGCCCCTGGCCGTCTCGATTGCTTCAGGACTGGTGGTCACCCTGGGGTTGCGACTCTCGGCGATCCATTGGCACCTGTCGCTGCCGGTGTTTGCCTGGGTGGTGGTGCAGCCGCCAGCGACACCTCAGAACCTTGAACAGGACGGGTCGGAGAGGACGACGGTGACATCCCCTCGGCGAACCAAGGTCAGGGTCAGGCTGATTCCGCCGGGCCGAACCAGGCGAGGAGGAAAGGCGAAATGAACATATCCCTGATGGGGCGAAGGAGGGCGGCCCCGACACTCCCTACGCTTCTGAGCGGGCTGCTGGTGGCGGTGCTGTCGATGGCCGGCTGTGCCTCGCTGCCCCAGGACCTTCAGCAACGGGACCTCCAGCAACAGGAGCAGGGGCTGGGCCATGCGGTAGTGGCCGAGGCGATTCGCGAGCGTTATGAGCAGGCGCTGCCGGATCTGCCCCCGAGCAAGCAACGCCATTACGCCCAGCGACTCTACCGGGTGACCGGAGACGCCCGCTATCTGCCCCTCAACCATGAGTATGGTCGCCGCCTTGTGGATAGGGTTCGCGATGAGATCGAGGCATTGGCAACGCCGGGGCATGCTGAGCGTCGGGCCCGAGAGAAGGTGGCGGCCTATCCGGTCAACAGCGAGAAACAGCGTCGCCGCAAGCAGATGCTTGCCGAGTGGGGAGAGATCGCCTATGCGAACGGCCTGGCCTTCGACCTGACCCAGGCGAAGTACCATGGCTTGCTGAACGAGACCGACCTCCCCGGCCATGACCGAGTGCTGGAGTACCTGGCAAGCGTCGATTTTCGCACCTTCCTGCTCGATCCCGAGGTGATGGCGATCTATGCCGCCCAGGTGGCCAACCTGGTGTATTACCTCGAGGATCTGGGCGTCACCGACCTGCGAGAAGAGGTCATCACGGCCTTCCGGGAACAGTACCCGCCGCAGCGCGATCCGAGGCTCTCCACGGCCGAGTACCGCAACAAGATCTACGGCATGACCCATTTCGTGATCGCCGCCAGCGACTACTACCAGCAGCCGGTGGCAGCCGAAGAGTTCCGCTGGGTGCTGGACGAGTTCACCGCCAGCCTGGATCGCATCCTCGCGGATACCAAGGAAGACATCTACACGGAGGTGGGGATCAGTTTCCTGCTGGCCGGGGAGGAGGATCATCCGGCGGTTATGCGCCTGCGGGATGCGCTGGTCGCGGCTTATGACCCCGAGGCGAGGATGGTGCCGTCAGAGCGGGGACGCATTGATCTTGCCAGCGGAGAGCACCGTAACGTGCTGGCCATCATGCTGCTGGACTGGCCGGACAGGCTCCATCCCGGACCAAAGCTTTATTCCCTTCAGGAATAGGAAGCCCAGGTTTCACTTATCGGAAGTTCTTCCAGCTGGGATGAAAGCTCCTTGCGAATATGCTGGTAGAGTGGCATCAGGTCTTCATGCATTTCCTGTTCAGCTTTCCGGTGATCGATGTAGAAAGCGTTTCGGGTGCCGTGCATCTCGATACTCTCCCCGACTTTCGTGAAATGGAAGCCTGACATCGACAGGAGTCGGGGTAGCCTAGGTTCCATCATTGCAAACACGTGACGCTTGTCCATAAGGCCGACGAGTGCATAGGTTGCAAGGAATAATGCAATGATTATCAAGGAGAACGTCTTTTTCTCTTCAGGTGTGAACTCATGGATTGTGGCGTCCACATCAAGAGTTTCATGCTTTATAGGTTTGTGACGAAATGCTCTGGCAATTGCAAATCTCGATATTTCGCAAATGCTATCGTAGGGGAGCTTGGCAGGGTGGAGGGTTCCATGCGAGAGGCTCTGCTCGCCATATTCTTGAAGAGGAAGTCTGTGGTTCTTTCCTGCAGACATAGATGCTGGCAACACTAGCCTGAGGCAGCCAGCTGCAAGCCCAGATCTCCGGTGCTCAACCAGACAATGAATGGAATGTGAATCGTGAGCATCGATCTCTATGTTTTTCGGGGCTGTTCCGGGCGGGTGATAGCCGATTTCCTGACAATAAACCTCATGACGAAGTTTATATATTCTATTCTTTTCCGCATCACTGATTGCAACATTAAAGGAAAAGTCTTCAATGAAGGACGCAAATAGATCGGAAGTCGAGCTTTGGCTGTGCTTCATTTTGGGAGATGCTTCCATCTAGAGCCTTCCTTATCAAGCGGTAACCGGTGGTTAAATTGAATGCTAAAATATTCAAATGTCATCGCTGAAAGCCATTTGGATCGGGACTGGGCGTCCTAGGTAAAAGCCTTGGCCATAGGTGATGCCATAGGACTTCAGTATCGGCAGCAGAGATTCCTGGTCGACGAATTCGGCGATCGCCTGCTTGCCGAAGCCGGTGGCAATATCGGCAATGGCCTGGACGATGACGCGGCTGTCGGGGCTGATCGTCAGACTGCGGATGAAGGAGCCGTCGATCTTGATGTAGTCCACTGGCAACTGCCCCAGGTAGTGGAAGCTGCTGAATCCCACGCCGAAGTCATCCAGAGCGGTTCGGCATCCGAGGTCGCGGACCGCCTGCAGCACGCCGCGTGCGGTGGAGAAGTCGGTGACGGCGGCGGTCTCGGTTACCTCCAGGATGAGGTAATGGGGATCGGCACCGCTCGTGGCCAGCTCCTGGGCCAGGTACTGCTTCAGTCCTTCATCATGCAGGGACTGGCCGGAGAGGTTGACCGCCAGGCTGATGCCTCGCTCCTGCAGTCGACTGAGCATCCGCAGGCTGTGGCGCAGCACCCAGCGATCGACCTGCACGATCTGCCCGCTGCGCTCCGCGACCGGGATGAAATAGGAAGGAGCCACTAGGCCGCCGTCGACATCGCGCATGCGAAGCAGCACTTCAAAGTGCTTCACGTCGCGATCCTCCAGCCGCATGATCGGCTGTACCATCAGCTCGAAGCTGTCCTCTGCCAGGGCGCTGCGTACACGCTCGACCCAGTAGACCCGCTCCTGTAACTCGTCCTTGGCATTCTCGGCCCTGGAGAGCAGGTGCCAGTGCTGGATACCACTCTCCTTGGCCTTGTACATCGCCACGTCGGCACTAGCCATCAGGTCCGCCGGTGTCGCGCCGTGTATCGGGAAAAGGGCAATGCCGATGCTTGCGGTGACCCGGTGTCGATGTCCTGCGGCCGTGAACCCCAGGCTGTCGAGCAACTGGTCGATATGAAGGGCAACCTGTACCGCCTGGTCCCCGTCGGCATGCGCCAGCAACAGCGAGAATTCGTCACCTCCCAAGCGAGCGATGACGCCGCGATGGCCTAGGTTCAGCAGGAGGGTCTCGGCCACTTCTTGCAGCAGACGGTCTCCGACATGGTGACCGCTGAGTTCGTTGACCTCCTTGAACTGGTCCAGGTCTAGCAGCAGCACGGCGCCGCGGGACTCTCGCCACATTGCCTTCTGCAAGGCGTCCTGGAAGTAGCGCCGATTGTAGAGCTCGGTCAGGGGATCACGCTCGGCCAGCCAGGTCAGTCGAGCTTCCGCGGCCTTGCGTTCGGTGATGTCCAGCCCTACCGAGATCCGCGACATGCTGCCGTCGGTGCCGGACGGCAGCGGTGCATGGTACCAGGCGATGGTATGGAGGCGTCGATCGGGCGTCTGGAGGTTGCGCTCCTCCTGCTGCGGGGTATCGAAGGTACCGACCAGAGAGGGACTGCCCGCCTCGAACACGTCCACGAAATGGCGGCCAAGCAGGGAAGGCTCGTCCAGTTCCAGCATCTTGCAGGTGTAGTCGTTGACCAGGCTGATCCGTCCCCTGCCGTCCTGAGCGATGATGAACACCCTGGCGGTATCCAGCAGGCTGTTAACGAAGTCCCTCTCCTGGGCCAGCTCCTCGACCCGCTCTGCCAACTGGTCGCCGCGTTCCTGAACCTCCTGTTCCAGCATCTCGAGCTGTCGCGCGAGCTCCACTGTAGTGCCTTCCAGCACGTCGATCTCGTCCGGCAGGCGGTGGCGAGTGGAAGGAATCGCGGCCTTGATATCGTCGAACCCGCCGCTGGCCAGTGTCGGCAGCAAGCCGGCGATCCGACGCAGGCGAGCCATGGGGCGCAGCAGGATCATCAGCAGCAGCAATTCCGCGGCGATCCAGCCCACCAGGCCGACCCCCAGAAGGATTCGTGTGTCCTCGTTGATGGCCCTGATCTGGGCCGAGATGTCGGAGATCAGCAGGAAATAGCCGGTGCTGCGTCGGTCTGAGTCCTCGTCCATACGGACCGCGCTTAGCTCGAGGTACTGGCCTTGGGCTTGCAGTTGAAAGGGGGTTTGCAGCAGAGCGCTGATCGGTCCGAGTTCGGCGACCCGTTGCAAGACAGGCAGGCTCTCTTCCTGGCGCGTCAGAGCCAGGAGATAGCCATTCCAGGGGGCGAGATGGCGATCCTCGGAAAGGTCGCGGCTCTCCAAGGGATTGGTCACCAGCAGGGCCACCTCGGCATTGGAAACCTCCCGGGCCTGTCGAGTCACATCGGCCAGCGACCGGGAAAGCACGACCAGGCCGACGCTCTCGCCACTGACCAGCACCGGAACGGCGGCATACTGCCGGCAGTCCGTCGTACAGCGCAGTGCCGTGATAGGCAACTCGGTGTCCATGATCCGCTGCACCCAGGCCTGGATCGGCAGCTTGCTCTCCGGCTGGGTGGAGCCCCAGCGACCCATGGGCCGTCCCTGGGTATCTACCACCAGTATCTCGTCGATGCCGGCCTCGAGTTGCAGGGTCGGCCACTGGGACGCCAGTGCCTTCTCGACCTCTTCCGCATTACCTGCCTTGAGGGGCGAGCCGAGGCGTGGCGAGGCCGCGGCCAGGCCCGCCAGCTGACGAAGGTTCTCCGCCGAGCGCTGGAGGGCCAGACGGATTTCTCGCTGCTGACGTTCATGGTGCTGGTTGCGGCTCTCCTGGAACTGGCGGGTCAGATTGTTGTGGCCCAGCCAGGTGAACAGCACCACCAGACCGACCAGCAGCAAACTGCTCAGGGCGATGACCCGCCATGTCAGGCTGAGTCGGTGGCGAGTCCGGAGGGACGCGGGGAGAGTCATCTCTGCAGGGTCCTGGCCAGGAGCATGGAGACCTCAGAAGCGCAACGACAGCTGGAAAAGCAGCATATTCCAGCGACGACTGGTCTCCGAGGGGTCCGGGTTATCCTGGACAGGCAGCCAGCCGGTCCCATCGACATGGTGGTATTCGCCGGCCAGCATGACTCGAGGATGAGGGGTCCACTGAAGTCCCACCGTGATGTCATCGGCAAACTGTGAATGGGCGGGCACCCTGCCACCGGTAAATTCCTCGAGGCCCTTCCCCGAACGGTCATCCCTGTTGCTGGTCAGACTGTCGTAACGAACCAGCCACTGCCAGTCATCAAGGAAGCGCCGGGTATATTGGATATACCAGCTTTCGCCGGTGACATCGTTGAGCCAAGGATTGTCTACCCCCCTCAACTTCGTTGGCCGCATCGCAAATTCACCAGTAAGGCTCCAGAGCTCTTCGTTGTACTGTAAAGACAAAACAACGGGACGAAAGCGAAAGGTGATATCGGATTGCTGAGGCGTATTCGAGTCGAATCTTGCCTTTGCTTGGGCGGCACTCAGAGCTGCAACGATACGACCTCCATCATGTTCATATCGAACCTGGCCGATTGCAGATTGCTTTGGATCCAGGGATCCAGGGACATTCTCCAGACGAAGCGTACGCCGCAGGTCATCCCCTGCCTGAGCTTGTCCAACACCAACCTGTGTTCTAAGCACTCCATTCGACAGCCTTTCCTCGTGATAGAGGCTGACACCATCACCGGACAGGCCCAAGGATCGGGTGCGATCGAAGTAGATGGACTGGGGCAGCAGGATGCTGGGGCGAGTAAAGGCCACATCGCGGGTCTGGTTGTAGAAACCGAAGGGATTCTTGAAGCGGCCGACCTGGATGCCGAAGGTGCGTTGCTGGTCGGAGAGCATCTGGTAGTCAATAACGCCATAGTCGAGAACCGGGCGGGCATCATCCCCATCTCCCCCGGCGCGCCGGCTCAGTACCTGGGCGGCCAGTAATACATCCTGATGGGGCCGTAGCGAGGCATTGGCACCGATCTCGGTAAACTTGAAGCTGCCCTCGTCCTCGCTGCTGGGGCCGAAGAAGTCGTTGTCTTCGCTAATGATCAGCGCCTGGCTCAGGAAGCCATGCACCTGGAGGGTATCAAGCACGCCTTCGTCACCCCGGACCTGGGCTGACAAGCCCAAGACCAGAGCGGCAGCCATGGCAGTTATGGAGCGAGGATCACTCCATCGAAATGACTTGGACACGATCATCCAGGTACTCCCTTTCAAGATATCCCAGAGCGCCGGGCGTGGTAGCGACCCGCTCGCGCATCTCCACCTGATTGCGAACACGGTCGGGTGCCTGACCGGTGCCCGAGAACACCATGCGATCCCAGGCCAGCTGCAGCTGGTGCGGATAGACGGCGAGTTGCTCCTTGGCAAACCGCGCATGCACAGGGTGATTGTTGCCGAGCACGAAGACCCGCACGGCCTGACCGTCGGGCCAGGTGCGCTGCCTCATGGCGAAGATGGCGCGAGTGGTATCGCGCTTCAATTGGCGGGTATTCACATCGGGATGTGCCACCAGCAGGATCGGTGCCTCTCGGGCAATGGCCGGTGTGCCGGCCAGCGACAGGCTGGCCAGCAGCACGGAAGCCAGGGCCAGGAGGCTCAGGCGAAGCATTGAGCACCTCCCCCTGGCTGGCGGACACGGGCAGCCTCCAGCGCCGCCAGGGAGCGGGTCAGGACAGTTGATGGCATCGGGGGTTATATTCCCGTTGTCTGATGAACGTCAGGTTCATGCACCATGCAGGCGTGGTCTGCACTTCACGTGTGTATGAGTCGATGACGCCTTCTCCCTGCAGCCCCTGGGGGCATTTTCTTTTTATGCCCAGCGAGTGTCAGTGATTACCCACGACAGACACCAGGAAAACCATTGTGCCATTTCGGCACAGGTCATTCTTATACGCTACATCACTTTAATGAAATGTACAGGTCGGAGTATCAACGCGGGGAGAAAACCCGGCGGCAGATGATGGCCGCCGGGGCAGGGATCAACCGAAGACGTGGAAGCTTTCGGCATTGAGCCACAGGTGGGCCATCACGCTGGCGACATAGCCCAGGGCGATCACCGGGGTCCAGCGCAGGTGGCCCATGAAGGTATAGTTGCCACGAGCCTGGCCCATCAGGGCGACGCCGGCCGCCGAGCCGATCGACAGCAGGCTGCCACCTACGCCGGCGGTCAGGGTGATCAGCAGCCAGTGGCCATGGGACATATCCGGCTCCATGGTCAGCACGGCGAACATCACCGGGATGTTGTCGATCACCGCCGAGATCACCCCCAGGGCAATGTTGGCACCGGTGGCGTTCCAACCGGTATAGAGGGCCTCGGAGAGCATGCCCAGGTAGCCCATGTAGCCGAGGCCACCTACGCACATCACCACGCCGTAGAAGAACAGCAGGGTGTCCCACTCGGCGCGGGCCACGCGGTTGAAGACATCGAAGGGAACCACGCTGCCCAGGCTCTCGAGCTTCTTCCAGTCACCGCGCTGGCTGTAGCGGGTACGCTTGCGCTCCAGGGAACGCGGCAGAGTGCGGCGCAGGTAGTAACCGAAGAACTGCAGGTAGCCAAGGCCCGTCATCATGCCCAGCACCGGCGGCAAATGCAGGAATACATGGTAGGCCACGGCGGTGGCGACGGTGAGCAGGAAGAGGGCGATGATGCGTCGGGAGCCGCGTTTGAGCCAGACGTCCTCCTCCAGGCTGGCCGGCTTGCGGTTCTGGATGAAGAAGCTCATCACCACGGCCGGGATCATGAAATTGATCAGCGACGGAATCAGCAGGTCGAAGAATTCGTAGAACTGGACGATGCCGGCCTGCCAGACCATCAGGGTAGTGATATCGCCGAAGGGGCTGAAGGCGCCGCCGGCATTGGCCGCTACCACGATGTTGACGCAGCAGAGATTGATGAAGCGCTTGTCGCCCTCGGCGACCTTGGTCACCACGGCACACATCAGCAGCGCGGTGGTCAGGTTGTCGGCGATCGGCGAGATCACAAAGGCCAGCACGCCGGTGATCCAGAAGAGCTGACGGTAGCTGAAGCCCTTGCGGACCATCCAGGAGCGAAGCGCGTCGAACACCCGGCGTTCGTCCATGGCGTTGATGTAGGTCATCGCCACCAGCAGGAACAGCATCAGTTCGGTGAACTCGAGCAGGGTCATGCGGAAGGCATGCTCCGACTCGGCGGGCATGCCCGCCTTGACATAGACCCAGCCGATCAACGCCCAGATGATGCCGGCTGCGACGAGCACCGGCTTCGACTTGCGCATGTGGATCTTCTCTTCGGCCATGACCAGGGCGTAGGCCAGCACGAAGACGGCGACGGCGAGAAAGCCCACGAAGGAGCCGGTCAGGTCGAGCTCACCGGTGACGGCGAACACGGGGCTACTGGCGAGCATCGTGAGTAAGGCGAGCACGAACATCCCCGGCCAACGGGCGAATTGCCGTGGCCGGGGAGGTATACGACAGGTTGTCAGCATGGCTGCGATCATCCTGAGGCAGGAGGTGGGGGAAGGGTCAAAAGCGGCAGAATCTTATCACAGCGTGTTGCAATGCAGTATGCCACTTATTTATTACCCTCGATTTTTTTGGTGAGGGAGAGGTCAGTCGGGGTTTTCGGAGGGCCTAACCTGGGCGTCCAGGGCCCGCTGCCACTGGCTCACGGTGGCCTCCTCCAGATCCTCTTGCGGTGAGGGGCGGTGGCGTTCATACCACTGGCGTGGACGCAGCAGGCGAACCTCGGGATCCCCCTCCTCAAGGGATACGCCGGCGGCGAGGATTCCCAGGCGCGCAAAGAGCGATCCTTCCGGCACCTCGTCACGAAAGACCAGATCCGCGAGCATCTCCAGGGAGTCGCCCGTCAGGCGCGCCTCGCGCAACTGGAGGGTATCGTCGTCGAGGTGGAGCATGGCGTTACCACGGATGTTGTTAACCGTCAGGCGCCGCCCCAGCCACGCCCACTCCCGGGCGCGGGACAGGAACAGGCGCGCCAGCAGGCCGCTGTCGCGCATCGCCAGGTCGAGCCGCGCATCCAGTTGCAGGGGACGGGTCCAGTCAAGATGGCCCTCGGTGATGTCCAACTGCGCCCACCAGCCTGCCTCGCCGCGCGTCTGCTCGTCCCGGCGCTGGATGTTGTCCAGCCTCAGCCGTGAGCCGGAGGCATCGAAGCGACGGGTGACCAGGTTGCCATCACGCAGTCGGGCCTCGAGTCGCAGGTCGCCATCCAGGTGCTGCTCGCCGAATCGGATGGTCGTGTCGAAGGCCTGGAGAGTGACGTCGCCGCGGGCCTGGAGTCCCTCCAGGTGCAGGTCCACTTCCAGCCCGGCGCGGCCTCCCAGCAATGTCAGCCCCGACCCGTCCGGGAGGTAGGCATTGTAGCGAGAGAGGTCGTCCACCTCGGCGATGGGTAGCTGAATGCGAGTGGTGAAATGCTGCAGGGAGCGCTCGTCGTGGTCGAGGCCGAAGCGCGGTGTCTCGGTCTCGAGGCTGAAGTGGCGGCCCTCGACGTAGGCTTGCGTTTCGCCTGTCCGGTTCAGGCTGAAACGGGGCAGCGTCAGGCTCAGTCGGGCTCCCGGCGTCTCTTGCTCGCCATCGATCTCGGTCTCGAGGCGACCCTGGCCCTTGGCCTCGTACTCGAGGAAGCCGATTGCCAGGTCGTCTGCCTCGACCCGGAGCTGGCTACCCGGACGAAGCTGGCCATCCGAGACGTGAAGGCTGGCCCTGAAACGGCCGTTACCGGCTAGGGTCAGGCCGTGGGCAGAAGGCAGGAAGTCGTCGAGGAAGCCAAGGTTGGCGACCATCCCCTCTAGCACCATGTCGCCGTCAAGCGCCGGCGCTGGTCCTTCTCCGCCCAGCATTGGCAGGGGGCCGAGTCGTGCCTCGCGGGCCACGATCCGGGTGCGCAAGGTTGGGCCCGAGGCAGCCGCCTGCATTGCCAGCCGTGACCCGGAAAGGTCCAGGCGACCATTGGCCAGGTTGGCTTCCCGCACTTGCAGCTCCAGCGCCAGTTCCCCTTCCACCTCCCTCTCGAGCAGCCGGCCGACGGTATGTTGCCCGGTCAGCTCGATCTGGCCGCGGGCCAGGTGGTCCTGGATATCGATTCGGCCGTGAGTGATCGCCCTTCCGGAGATTAACGTTCCCGGTACGGCCGCTGGCAGGTAGGCCTGCAGCACCGCGACATCGGGCATCGTGGCGTCGTGCCAGGAAACTGACAGCCGCGGATTTGCCACCTTGGTACCGGCGTTGGGGGTATCGCTCTCGGCTGTCAGGACCAGTCGTCCATCCCCCATCAGCAGCCCACCGTCGGAAGATCTCGATACACTGGCCTCCTCCAGGCTGGCGTCCAGCCGGGTAAGGGGACCGTCCGGGGCATCCTGCCAGCTGGCCGTGACGCTGCCGCGTCCCCGGGCTTCCAGGTCGAACAAGTGAGCTGCCAATGACTCGGTGGTCACCGCCAGGCGGCTGCCCGAGGCCACACGGCCCCCTTCCAGTTGCAGGCTGGCAACCAGGTCGCCACCGCCTTCCAGCGTCAGGCCACCGTCGACGGTGTGAACCAGAAAGTCATCGAGGACATCGAGCCGGGCCACGCGTCCCCTGACGACGACTCGGCCCTCAATCGGTGGCGCTCCTTCTTCTTTGATGAGCCTGGCCAAGGGGCCCAGTGAGGTCAGGTTGGCCTCCTCGAGAGTGATCTCGGTGGTCAACGGCACTTCGTCTCCCTCTCCCCGAGCCGAGACCGCGAGATGGGTGCCCGTCAGGTCCAATCGACGCCGGCGTGGATCGATCTCGGGCAGTGCCAGGTCCAGCATCATGCTGCCTTCCAGCGGTCGTCCGGCCAGGGTCAGGGCCACCTGGTCGCCGGCCAGGAGGAAATTGCCCTCGAACAAGCCATCCCGATACGCCAGGTATCCTTCCAGTCGGGCACTGCCGCTCTGCAGCGTCAGTGGTCCCTCCTCCGGCAGGTAAACCGACAGGGCGCCGACGTCGGGCAGGCGGGCTTCCTCCCACTCGAGTCGAGCGGAGGTCAGTTGCCACTGGGTGTCGGCGAGACCGGTGCCGAGCACGCGGGTGGAGAGGTGGAAGCGCCGGCTGGTCATGAAAGGGTGGTTCAGGCCTGCCCGCAGCATCTCCATCCTGTCGAGGGTCACCGCGAGTTCCATGACCGGTCCCTCGTCGCCTTCCACGACCCGGCTGATGACCCGGCCGTCGCCACTGAGTCGAAGGCGGTCCATCTTGGCCTCGGCCAAATCCCGGGATTCCTCGGATGGCGACAGCAGTACCTGCTCGTCCAGCTCCACCAGCAGCGACGGAGAGTCCAGGGTGAGTTCACTCCCCGGGACGAGCTCGCCGCGCTCGAGTGACAGCTCCCCGGTCAGCCTGCCCCGCCCGGACAGGTCGAGCCAGTCCAGTTGGCGCAGGTAAGGAGTGAAGACGTCCCAGGCATCGGCCGTGGCTTCCAGAGACAGCGTTCCCGAGACGAAACGTGCCGCTGCCAGGCCGGGATGTTCGTTAAAGTCGAAGGGTGCCACCTGCAGGTAGGTCGCCAGGCGGATATCGTTGGCCAACACCGTGTTGTCGCGCCTGACTCGGGCCGTCTCCATGCCGAGTTCGAGCCCCTGGATCGATATCTGGCCATCGTTCAGCGTCAGGTAGGACAGTGCGACCTCGCCATCCCCCTCCAGGTTGAGCTCGTCAAGGCCGAAGCGGCGTAGCCCCTGTGCCGTAAGGCTGGAAACCGCCAGACGTCGCTGGAGCAGAGCAGGCAGCGATATCCGCAGACGGGCCTGGTCCACCGCCAGCCGAAGGGGCGGGTTGTCGCTTTCGACCTGCAGCCCCTCAAGGGCAATATGGCCGGGGAAGGCGCTCCAGCCCGCCTCCCAGCGGATCGAGATGTCGGCCCTCTCGGCCAGCCACGCCTGGGTTTTCGGCAGGTTGATCAGCCCGTTGGCCACGACCAGGTAGAGGATGAAGGCTAACAAGGGAAAGGCCATCAGCCAGGCCAGGCGACGACGTCCGGGTGAAACAGCATTCGGGTGCTGCATGCGGTTTTCTCGAGCTGCGGTGTCCGGGGTCATGGTACACGGCCTCGTCAGCCTGCGTTGTCGTGGGGTTTTGTGGCATCATCTGCCTTCCCGGCAACCGCCGGCAGGGTACAGACCGCCAACGACGCAGGCATAGAGTGCATGTTTCTCGATGACTTCCATACGCTTACGGATGGGCGTATCCGCATTTCCGCACAGCAGGCCAGCCAGTTCGCCAAGCGCATTGCCGGCGACTACAACCCCATCCACAATCCGGATGCGCGCCGCTTCTGTGTGCCCGGCGATCTGCTCTTTGCGCTGGTGCTGGCGCGCTTCGGCCTTTCCCAGCACATGACCTTCCGCTTTCTGAACATGGTCGGGGACGGCACGCCGCTATGCTTCGACGAGCAGGACGATGGCCGGATTCTCGTCCTCGACGAGAGCGGCAAGTGTTACCTGGACGTCGAGCGCAGCGGCGAGACGACCCGCGATGAGGCGGTGGTGGAGGCCTTCACCCGCAGCTATGTTGCCTTCTCGGGCAAGAACTTCCCCCACTATCTCAAGCCGCTGATGGAAGAGAAGGGGGTGATGTTCAACCCGCGCCGACCGCTGGTGATCTACGACAGCATGGGGTTCTGTCTGGACCGCCTGGATGCTCCTGCGCCGGGCCTGAAGTTCGTCGATTCCTCTCTGGAGGTGACCGGCAAGCGCGGCGATGCGCTGCTCGAGTTCCGCATCCTGGCAGGTGACGAGGCCATCGGCACCGGCTCCAAGAAGCTGGTGGTCAGTGGACTCTGTGACTATGACGCCGAGGCCATGGATGAGGTGGTCGCCGAGTTCTACCGCCTCAAGGCCGCCTACGAGGCCTAGGCCTGAATCTCAGGTCACCACGGTGACCGGGCAGGGCGCCAGGTCGATGACCCGGTGACTGACGCTGCCCAGCAGGGATGACTGCCACTTGCCCAGGCCACGGCGACCCATGACGACCATCGGCGCCGCTTCGGCGTGATGCCGGGCCCGAGCGACGATAGCCTCCGGGACGTGCTCTCCCTCGCTTACCACCTCCTCGATGCCGTGCGGCACTTCGCCCAGGGCCTCCCTGGCCCGCCGGAAGGCCTCGCCGGACGGGCTGTCATCCTTCTCCTTGGTGCCCGCAGGGCGGCCGTCCGGCCGGCAGAAGACCAGTTCCACCGCCACCTCGGCGTGACGGGCCAACTCGCCTGCCAGGGCAGTTGCCTTCAGGCAGTGCGTGGAGCCATCCACCGGCACCAGCACCTGCCCCAGGCGCGCCGCGTCGGACAGGCCAGCCTTGGCATGCACGATGGTCACCGGGCAGCGGGCCTGGTGCACCACTTCGTTGCTGATGCTGCCCTTCATGAACTTGCCGACGTCACTCAACTGTCGGGCCCCCAGCACCAACAGGCAGCCGGCTTGCTGATCGGCGTGCTCGAGGATGGCGCGGTCGGGATGGCGGACGAAGCTGGCGTCCTCGAGCAGCACCTCGTCAGGTGCCTGCGCCAGGCCCGGGTCCAGCGCCTTTCGCGCTCGGGCAAAGGCCTCGGTGGCCTTGTCCTGGCGTCGTGCCCTGTCGTGGTCGGCCTCCGCCTGGCGGTTGGCGGGGATATCGCTAAGCTCCGCCGGGTTGAGCGGCATCACGTGCAGCAGCTGCAGCGGCGTCTCGAGCAGCCTGGCCAGCAGGCTGGCATGACGCGCCGCCGCCTGCGACGACGGTGATCCATCCACGGGCACGATCACCAGCGAGATCGGCTCACTCATCGACATCCCCTCCCCGTTTCATAACCGCGATCATGCAGATACTGTAATCGACAGCCGGTGTCGAGGGGTAGGTCCGCCAGGTTCGCGCTGGTGTTGCGGCATCGCGCCGGCCGGTGCTGGGCAAGGGCGGTGGCCGTGCCGTAAGGTTCGGGAATTGTCTCGCCAGAGGATGACGACCCGATGATGCGTACGCTGCTGCTGGAGGCCGATGGCCGAGTGACGAAGGGCGGGGAGGAGCTGATTGCGTGCTGGCGCGACGATGCGGGAAGCCGCATCTGGATCGACCTGCAGGGCGAGGGCCAGGTGCGCGAGCGCGAATTGCTCGAGGCCTTCGACTGCCACCCCCTGGCCATCGACGACGCCCAACGCGAGCGCCACCCGCCCAAGATCGAGGAGTTCGAGACTCATACGTTGATCCTCTATCGCGGCATCTCCTCCTTCGATGCCGAGCTCAATTTCACGCCTCAGCAGGTTGCCTTCTTCGTCGGTCAGCGCTCGCTGATCAGCCTGCACCCCGGCACCGCACTGAGCATCGACCGCGTGCTGGGCCATGAGGGCGAGACGCTGCTGCGTCGTTCCCCCGAGCACGTGGCGCTCAAGGTCATGAACGTCTCCGCCGGCTACTATCTCGACAGCCTGCTCGAGTTCGAGAATGCCCTCAGTGACCTGGAGGATGCGCTGCTGGAGGATGGCAGTGACGCGCTGATGCGCAGGGTCATCGCCTACCGCTCGCGGCTGGTGAAGATGCGCCGGGTGTTCCGCTATCACGTCGGCATCACCCAGGAGCTCACCGCCTACGACTACGAGCATCTGCCACGCGACAACGATGACACCTTGCACGCCATCAACGACGTACACGAGCGCTTCGAGCGCCTGTATAGCCTGACCCAGATGTATTACGACATCTGCGGCGACCTGATCGACGGCTACATCTCGCTCTCCTCGCACCAGCTCAACATCACCATGCGGGTGCTCACGGTAATCACCGCCATCTTCGTCCCGCTCACCTTCATCGCCGGCGTCTATGGCATGAACTTTGCCCACATGCCGGAGCTTGCCTTTCGCTGGGGCTACTTCGTGGTACTGGGGATCATGCTCGCCATCGGCTTCGGCCTGCTGTGGCTGTTTCGGCGCAGGAAGTGGCTTTGAGCCTGGCGGCCCGCGTGGCACGTTGACGCGGAACACTTGGCCAGAACAAAACTAGCCTTTAGTCTCATGGGACTTTCTTCATTTCTGGCCCCGACATGCACCCACAGCGCGCCCGACTGCACAACGAGCTCCATGCCCGGCCCTCGATCTACTTCGAGGAGCCAGCGCACCTTCACCACTACGCCTTCCTCGATGGTGACGGCATCGCCGCGGACATCCTCGGCCGGGTTGCCGAGGTATCCGGCAGGACCCCCGACATCGAGGCGGCCCAGGAGATCCTCGAACTCGGCGACCAGACTCTGAAATGGGAGCGTCATACCGAATTCTTCACCCTGACTCTGCTGGTACCGAGGCCTGACCGCGGCGAGCCCTGGCCGGCGCCTCCGCCGCTGCTGGCGGAGGTCGCCGCCGAGCACAGTTGGGCGCTGATCAGCGCCACCCTGATCCTGGTGGAGGCCGAGGCCTCCTGGGGCGGCGACGCCGAGGCCTTCGGCTTTCGTGACCCCGCCGGGTCAAGTGTGGGCGATGGTGATGCCACCGTGTGGAGCGACTTCCGGCTCACGGCGGCAGGCGTCAACCGCCTGCTGCTGGTCAATCGCGGTCTCAATGCCTTCCGCCTTGGGCGCATGACCCGACGGCTGCTGGAGATCGAGACCTACCGCATGATGGCCTCGCTGGCCCTGCCGGTGGCCAAGCAGATGAGCCTCGAGCTGCGCGACTACGAGCTCGAGCTCAGCGAACTCTCGGAGCGCAATACCGAAGACGGGGAGGAGACCTCTCGACCGCTGCTGGCGGCCATTTCCGCGCTCTCGGCCCAGCTGGAACGCGCCGGTGCCCGCTCGCGCCAGCGCTACAGTGCCACCGAGGCCTATGCGCGGATCGTCTTCAATCGCATCGACGAGCTGCGCGAGGAGCGCCTCGGTGATCGCCCTCGGCTGGGGACCTTCATCCTTCGCCGCTTCCGGCCGACGGTGCATTACTGCGCCGCGATTAACCAGCGCCAGGAGAGCCTGGCGGAGAGTGTGGCGCGGCTCAACGACCTGTTGCGGACCCGTGCGCAGGTAGAGATCGAGGCGCAGAATTCCGAGATCCTGCAGAGCCTCAACGAGCGCACCAGCAGCCAGCTGAAGATCCAGAAGGCCGTCGAGGGGCTGTCGGTCATCGTCATCAGCTACTACCTCTTCAGCTTGTTCAAGCTGGGGTTGCAGAGCCTCGGCGCCCTCGGCGTGATGATCGAGCCTATCGTTGCCGCCGCTGTGTTGGGACCGCTGAGCCTGGGCATCATCGGCCTGCTCGCCTGGCGGATACATCGCGTCAAGAATCACTGACCACAGGGCCACTCGACCCCTGCCGCAGCCTCCCGCGATGAGGGCTGCGTTCTCTGCAGGTCGCTGCCCTACGGCCCCGGGGCTCTGCTCAGGCCACGGCGCGGATCGATACGCGATTGCCGCCCGAGGCCTTGCTGAAGTACATGGCGTTGTCGGCGTGGTCGAGAAGCTCTTCGAGCGACTCACCCTGCTCGGGATAGGACGCTACCCCCACACTGATGGATAGCTTGTCGTCCTTCACAGCATTGACGAGACGCTGCATCATGTTCCTGCCCCCGGCTGCATTGGTATCAGGGAGCAGCATCACGAACTCGTCCCCGCCGTAGCGAGCCAGGACGTCGCTGCTGCGCTTGCACTCCACCAGCCGTTGCGTCAGGCCCCGGATGGCCTGATCACCGGCGCCGTGTCCCTTGGTATCGTTGATGCGTTTCAGGCCATCCATATCCATGGCGATCACGCAGTAGGGGCGCCCCGAACGCCTGGCCATCAGGTGGATCGGCTTGGCCAGGTCGTCGAAGGCACGTCGGTTGAACAGGCCGGTCAAGGCATCGCGGCTGGCCATCTTCAGCAGGGTACGGTTGGAGACATGGATGGCATCGACCAGTGCCGCGGTCAGGTAGCCGACGATCAGCAGGGCGACGATGCTGGTGCCGACCGGCGCCAGGTTGGCAGTAGTCAGGATGTGGGTGCCCAGGAGATGGAGCAGCAACAGCTGGCAAGCCGCAATAGCCGCCACCTCGAGCATCGTGACCAGCACGCCCAGGGTCAGGGCGCTGGTAACCACCGCCAGCAGGTAGAGACTCGCCAGCGGACCGGTCACACCTTCCGTGTTGTAGAGAAACCAGGTGATGAAGACGATCATGGCCCAGGTATGCAGGGCCAGCAGCCAGCGCTGCTTTTCCCCGAAGAAGTACAGCCGGCTGGCCAGCAGGCTGAAACCGAAATAGCCGAAGGTCGCGGTCAGCACGCCCAGCCCCCCTTCGTCGGGAAGGCCCATGATCACCAGATAAAGCATGACGATGGTGACCAGCAGCCATTCGATCTGATAGAGACCAGCGGAAAATCCCTGGATCTGCACGCCTTGGGGATCCCACTCCAGGGGCGGCAAGGGGTCTTGATCGGACATCGCGTTGTCTCGCTGGTCTAGGGCGGCCATGGTGTCACGCTACCCTAAACTTCATTGAGCTTCACCTGAATTAGCCATTGGGCTTGCCGTGGATCAATTCGCCGCGGCGTGTCGCCGGCGTCACTTCAGACCTCCTTCCGCAGCGGCGCCTGCTTGACGCGGTAGCGGTTGCGATAGAGGGCGCGGCCGGCCAATTCTCGGCGAGGGCGAGGCCGGCTATTGCGGCGTGAGGCGTCTTTCCAGCGCCTTCAGGAAGGCCCGGATACGGGCCGCGTTGGTGCCCACGTCGCCGCGGCCTAGCCGCGAGGCAGACCGCATATCGACCTGCACGCCGTCAGGCGTCTCGGTCAGGCGGATCACCACATCGTCCTTGAAGCCGAACCAGGTGGTGGTGGCGGTGGCCTCTATCCGGGTATCGTCCACCGCGGCGATCTCCCAGCCGGCGTCGCGTGCCTCGGCCTCGGCGGCGGCCAGTACCTCGGGGAGCGGAGCATCCAGCACCAGCGGCTGGATCGCCGGGTAGGCCTCGCGCTGCTGGCGGGCGGTTGCCTCACCGGGGTAGTCCACGGCATTGGGGGCGGCTTCCCGGGCCTGCACCAGGGCGTCGAAGGCGGGCGGGTCCTGCATATCGGTGGTGATGTCGTGGATGGGCGGCACCGCCTGGGCCTGCTGCAGCTGCATCCAGGGCACCGTGACCAGCACGAGGCTGGCCAGGATCACCAGCCCGCTGAGCAGCGCCGGTAGTGCGCGACGGGTGAAGGCGGCGATGAGCAGCGCCAGCAGGCCCAGCCCGGCGGCACCCAGGGCGATGTAGGCGCCATAGCGAAGCATGCTGAAGGCATCGCCCAGCGAGAGCAGCCCGGTACGATAAGTCGGCCCCGCGCCGGCCATGGACAGGGCCGCCAGGAGGGCCAGGATGCCCCCGGCCAGCGCCAGCTTGAAGGCCAGTCCCACGCCTCGATGGCCCGATGTCATGTACTCTCGTGTCATGCCGGTTCCTCGCGTCGGTCAGCGGTGTCCCCTTAAAGGGAGTAGCGCTCGTCATGCCCGGGGCATGGGCAGACGAGGGTCAATCCAGCACGATCAGGTGATTGGGCAGTTCGTTGCGCTCGTGGGTGGCCGGCACCTGCTCCTTGAGATGTTCGCCGCAGGCCTCGATGCACGTCAGGAAACCCTGCAGCGTCTCGCCGGCCTTCACCTGCCGGGTGAACGCCGCCACGATGGATTGCCAGGCCTCGTCACTCACGCGCTCGGAAATGCCTCGGTCGACCAGGATTTCCACGTAGCGTTCGGCTTCGGAAACGAAGATCAGCATCCCCGTTCCCCCTTCGGTATGGTGCAGCTCCTGCTCCAGGAACTGCCGCCGGGCGAGGTTGGCCGCCCGCCAATGGCGAATCGATCGTGGGATCAACTTGGTGGTGATGGTGGGGATGCGGAACACCAGCCCCAGCACGATGAAGGTCGCCCACTGCACCAGCGTCAGTTCGTAGGCCGTCAACCAGCCGGGAAAGTAGTTGATCGCACCGGGCACCACCAAGGCCAGGAGGCCGGCCCAGAGCAGCGGGATATAGGCATAGTTGTCCGCTCGCGGAGCCAGTACGGTGACCAGCTCGGCATCGGTATCGCGTTCGACCCGATGGATCGCCTCTGCGACCTGACGTTGCTCGTTTTCACTCAATAAAGCCATGGGGGTCGTGATCTCCGAATCTTGATTGTCGTGTCGGTGCCGCCACCGGCCGGAATGCCGGGTTACCAGCCGCCGGAAGCGCCACCGCCACCGAAGCCGCCGCCCCCACCGCCGAAACCACCGCCGCCGCCGAGGCCGCCACCACCGCCGCGCGACCCGCCGCCGAGCGCACCGCCCAGCAACATACCGGCAAGCAGGCCGCCGCGACCGCCGCGTACCAGGGTCATGACGATGGCCATCATCACGAAGAAGAGTATCGAGGCTGGTCCTTCGGGTTCCTGACCCCGAGCCTGGGGGCTGGCGGCGTCGCTGGTATCCATCGGCTCGCCGCCCAGCACCTTGATGATCGCCTCCACGCCCTCGGTGATGCCGCGGGCGTAGTCGCCCTCGCGGAAGGCTGGCGTCAGGATCTGGTTGACGATCACCGAGGACTGGGCGTCGGTCAGTCGACCCTCGAGGCCATAGCCCACCTCGATGCGGACCTTGCGCTCATTCGGCGCGACGATAAGCAGGGCGCCGTTGTCCTCCTCTGCCTGGCCGATACCCCAGTGGCGCCCCAACTGATAGCCATATTCCTCGATGGTGACGCCCTGCAGGTCGGGCAGGGTGGCCACGACCAGTTGCTCGGTGGTCGCCTCTTCGTGGGCCGCGAGTTGCTCGCTCAGTCGTGATTCGGTGGTCTCATCCAGCAGCTCGGCCTGGTCCACCACGCGACCGGTCAGTTCGGGAAAGTCAATTTCCTGGGCCTGAAGGCCGACCGCCGCCGACAGCAGCAATACCAATAACGGAATGCGCAGAAGATCGCTCATTCAAACTCCACCTGAGGGGCCTGGTCCGCGTTCTCGGTCGTGGCGTCGAAGGTCTCGCGAAGCGGCATGTCGCTGTAGAGGATGCTGTGCCACAGGCGGCCGGGGAAGGTGCGGATCTCGGTGTTGTAGCGCTCGACCGCGGTGATGAAGTCGCGGCGCGCCACGGCGATGCGGTTTTCAGTGCCCTCCAGCTGCGACTGCAGGGTCAGGAAGTTCTGGTTCGACTTCAGCTCGGGGTAACGCTCGGACACTGCCATCAAGCGGCTCAGTGCCCCGCTGAGTTGCTGCTGAGCCTGCTCGAACTGGCGCAACTTTTCCGGATCGTCCAGCGACTCGGCATCGATCTGGATGGACGTGGCCTTGGACCGTGCCTCCACTACGGCGGTCAGGGTCTCCTTCTCCTGCCGGGCAAACCCCTTGACCGTCTCGACCAGGTTGGGCACCAGGTCGGCGCGTCGCTGATACTGGTTCTCCACCTGGGCCCAGGCCGATTTCACCTGCTCGTCATAGGTGGGAATGTTGTTGATGCCGCAACCCGTCAACAACATCGCCATGATCAGCACAATCGCCAATCGCCAGACGCGAGGGTCGGGAAGCGTGGTATGTCTCGTCAGCATGGGGCGGTCATCCCTGTCATTGATTCGATGAGGTCCAAGGTACAGCTCAGGTTGGTGTGAAGGAAGCGATGCCATGCCGACACGCTGCCTGGCAGAGAACAGCACGGCCCTGGGTGGTGCAAGGCGTTGCGTAGTGATAGAGAATGTGACACTGATCGGCACCCTGCAACGAGGCCCCATGAATTCCACCATCGAACTTCTGAAGTCCCACCGTTCCATCCGCAAGTTCACCGACCAGCCGGTCTCTCGCGAGCTGCTTGAGGCGCTGATCGAGGCCGGCCAGGCCGCGGCTACCTCCAGCCACGTCCAGGCCTACTCGGTCATCCATGTGAAGAATCCCACCAACCGCGAGACGATCGCTGAGCTGGCCGGCGGCCAGTCCTACGTGGCCACCGGCGGCGCCTTCCTGGTCTTCTGTGCCGACATGAAGCGTCCCACCGAGGCCGCCGAGCGTACCGGTGCTCGGGTGGTGCGAGGCATGACCGAGCAACTGCTCGTGGCCAGCGTGGATACCGCCCTGATGGCTCAGAACGTGGCCATCGCCGCGGAATCCGAGGGGCTGGGCATCTGCTACATCGGCGGGGTGCGCAACAATCCCCAGCAGATCAGCGACCTGCTTGAGCTGCCGGACCACGTCTTCCCGGTGTTTGGTATGTGTCTCGGCTATCCGGCCCACGATCCGGACGTGAAGCCGCGCCTGCCGGTGGCGGCGATCCTCAAGGAAGACACCTACCGCGACAACCGCGAGCAGGTGGAGGCCTTCGACGAGACCATGAACGCCTACTACCAGTCGCGAAAGGGCGGCAACAAGGCGAGCACCTGGTCGCAGAACCTCTCCCCGCTGTTCGACACCAAGCTGCGCCCCCACATGCGCGAGTTCCTGGTGAAGCGCGGCTTCGAGATGAAGTGAGTCACCGCCTCAGCCGTGGATGTAGCGTAGCCGGGCATCGCGGCGCATTCGCAACATGGTGATCACATTGGTCAGGAAGATCAGGCTCTCGGCGATGGTACCGCCGATCGAACCGGCCAGCAGATTGCTGATCACCCAGCACAGCGCTGCGATGGCCAGGGCGGCGCGCATGGCGATCCCGCTCAGCATGAACATGCCCCAAGTGCCCAGCAGCCCTGCCGTCAGTGCGGGGATGTCCCGTGGGCCGCTCCAGGTCAGCGCCGCCACCGCCAGGGTGGCGGCCAGCATCACCAGCATGAGCACGAGGTGGCGTGGAAAACGGCGCACCAGGGCGATGCGCAGTACGATCAGCGCCGAGATGCCCGCTGCCACCCAGCTTTCGAACAGCGCAAACTGCGCGGCGAAGGCGACATTGGCGAACAGCAGCAGCACGAACAGCTTGTCGTCGCGCTTGCTGGCGAAGGCCACCAGGCACAGCGCCAGGGCCACCAGGCTGACGCCCTGGCCCAGCAGCCATCTCAGGCCGATCTCTTCCATGGAAATATCCGCTGTCGAGATGAGGATAGGTGGGATTACGCCATGCTATCACGCCGCTATGGCGATGCTGGCGATACCGTCAGATTGACGCCGCTGATGAAGGCGCCGTCGCCCGACACACTCAGTTCCATTGTGCCGCTATCGATCAGGTTCAGGCGTTGCAGTTGCTCTGGTGAAATTCTCAACCGGTATTCCCCGGCGATGACGCCTGGCACAATATAGAAACCGTCCCAGCTGCTTGTCGTGCGGGCCAATATCTCTTGCCGGTTGTTGAGCAATTCCAGCTCTATATCTCCGACACCGCGCTCGACACCATCTTCCAGCAGGTAGACCGTGCCATCGATTTCCGTGCTCATGCGCACCGGGAACTCCAGGCTGGTCACGTTGCCCGGGCGCGGCACCAGTCTCAAGCCTTCGATTGCCGGCGCCCATTGCGGGTCTACCAGCGTCGCGGTGTCTATCCCGATGTCGAGATGCTGCTTCACCGGCAAGTGATCAACATAGGCGATACCTTCCGCATCCGTGCGGGCCCGGTGTCTGCCGCCGTTGACCATGAATCCAGCCCCCGGCAGCGGCTCCTCATTGGCGCCCATTACGCCATCGTTGTCCTCGTCCAGGAACACTCGCACGGAAGCGGCGCCGGTGTTCGCCATGGGCTTGGCATCGAAGCGCCAGTCGGAGCGCCTGTCATCTCGACCCATGGCAATGAACAATTGCGCCCCGAGAGCGATATCTCCTGTGTCTGCATAGCTGGCATTAACGCCCAACCCGAAGCGGCCCAGGTTTTTGGTAAAGCCGGCGGAATATTGGGTTTCGGGGGAGGCAAAGGTGTGGGCGATGCCCAGGGTCCCGCGGTAGCCGTTTGCCAGATATTTCTCGGCGGAGAGGGCTAACGAGGAGATGTCACTCTCCGAGCCCAGCTGGTAATCGATCTGGCTGCGCAAACTCATGTCGCGAACACGGCGGCTGACCTGCAGGCTGCCGTCAGTGTGCTCGCTGTCATCGGAGGCGCGCCAGCGAAGGGTGTTGGTGAGGGCCGTGCGATACACATAAGCGGAAACCCGGGCGCTGACATCGGTACTGGTCCTGCCGGACTCCCGCTCGTCGCGCCTGGCCTCGAGGGTGACGGGCATGCGCGAGCGCGCCAACAGCGGAAGGGTGCCGGTGAGTCGAAGCGCATCACGGGTGAGAATGGGATCGCTGGTGTCAGGAAACAGCTCACTGGTGAAATCGGTCAGCAGAATGCGGCTCGCGTCCACGGCCACGCCGCCGATACGGGTCTGGACATCGAGCTCGGCCAGCGAGCCACCGTCCATCGCCTGGACAAGGCCCCCGCCGAGGCTCAGCGATTGCCAGAAGGTGCGTACCCCCAGGGTGGAATAGAGCTCCTCGTCGCCGTCCACCGGTGCCCGGATCAGCCCGGCCGAGGCGGTCAGCGCGCGCGCGAGACCCAGGTCGAACTGGGCGATGGTTCGAGATTGCCCGTCGTCGTCCCGGTGCTCGGTCACGCTGTACTGGAATTCGCCGGGGAGAACCATGGATTGATCCAGGGGGAAGCTGTATGGCTCTACCCGTGTCTCGCCCAGGGGACCATGGAAAATCAGCCGGAAGTCATTGCGGCCATAGCTCAGGGGCTGGTCCTCGAAACGATAGCGGCCATCGGCATCGGCCTGGGTGAAACCCACGAGGGCACCATTGTAATAGAGCTCCACGTCCCATCCCGGCGGCAAGTCGCCCTCGAACGTCTGACTATCGAAGCTGGTGGGCCGTGTCAGGGGGCGATTGCTCAACGTCACCCCCTCGCCGCTGATACCGCGGGAAATATTCTCGACGCTGGGGGTCGAGAGACTGCCGAACTGGAAAGACCGGGCATGCAGCGGGCCCAGCAGGTTTCCGCCGGGGTCGTGGCGCCCGAGCGTGGCGCGTATCTCCGGCGAAGGGTCCTGCAGGCCGCTGGAAAAGTAGAGCGAGGATTCCATGCCCAGCAGATCCCCGGTGAGGAAAGCGGTATAGGTCGCGTCGCTCTGGGTACGGCCATTGTTTCGCTGCAGTTCGGTGGTCAACGTCTGATCGATGAATGGCATGCTCCACAGCCGGTATGGCTGCTCGTGGTGGGGATAGCCGGGATCCTCATAGCCACCCGGCATTCCGACACGAGCCCCGAGACCTTCCCGAGCCAGGCGGGTCTGCAGGGGCAATGCCTCGAGGGCATGAGCGCGCAGGAAGAGACCGGCACGGTCGATCTCGAGTGACAGCGGAAGCCAATCTTCGAGCAGGGACACCGCCACATAGATATCGTCCGGCTCTACCAGCACCAGCGCCGGATCGAAGCTCTCGGTCTTCCCGGCCAGGGTAACGCTGGCGCTGTCCAGGTTCAGGCTGAACCCGCGATCCTCGCTGAGGATAAAACCGCTGGCGACGCCTTCTCCTGGCTGAGTCTGGATGGCGATGGTCAACAGCCTGGCCAGTTCGCCCAGCGGCAACAGGGTATGCTCACCCACCTCATAGGCCGGAATGGCGCCTGACAGGATAGCCTGGTCCAGGCGCACTTCCAGGATCAGGAGCTCCGGTTCTACGGCCGGTTCCTGGGCCGAAAGAACCGGGGCGTAGACCAGTACGCAGGCCAGCAGCACTAACAACAACACCAGCCTAGACGCCAGCACGGCCAACGTACTGGCACGATGGGCGATAGCGGATGTCATTTACGTGCGCCATGCAGCCAGGAGGCTATAGCGATAACGCCGCCTCGGCCAGCAAGTCGCCACCGTCCTCTGCCTGTTCGCGATAAGTGACGCGCAGGGTGCCGTTGCTGAGGGGCAGTCCACTCGGCGGTTGCAGTGCAATGCCCGCGTTGCGCAGGGGGTTGGGCGTATAGACGGCCACCCCATTGGCGCGGCCGATGACCTGCTCGGCGCCGCTTTGCGGGGTGAAGCTGACGGTCAGATCGCCGAAGACAGATTGCGTACCGCTGCGCTGCATCTGGAGGGCAAGCAGCGGTAATCCGCTTGCGGATCGCTGAAGCTGGAGCTGGGTCAAGGCAACATTGGCGTCTGTCGCGCCATGACGCACGATCACCGGGACAGAAGCGCCGACCAGCGCCGTCAGTTGAATGCCTATCTCGCCATCGGCGGCAGAGCCGGACTCGATGCTCCGACGTCCACTGGTGTCTGGCTGTTGCGCGAGCAGCAGGTGTGATCGATATTCGCCGGCCGCCAGATTGCCTGGCTTGCGTACCATGATACGAACCGCCTGACCGGCACCGGGCTCAAGGGTCACCTGGCGCGGCGAGTATTGCAGTAGAGACTCGGCAAACTGTTCACCCGGCAGAGGCGAAGCGATTTCAGAGAACTCACCGGTTTCACCCATGCGGCGGTTGACCAGGGAAATGCGATAGGTGGCGGTTTCGGTGCCATTGTTGATCAGCTCCAGCTGGGCCGAACGCTGGTTGCCCTCGAAGACGACTCGGGTGGGATACAGCATCAACTGGGCTAGCGCATGGCTCGCCGGCAACATGAACAGCAGGGCGCACAGGGTGGAGCGGGAGAGGAGCGTCATGCCACGTGCTTTCAGGGTCAAGGTCTTGGGAATCATTTTGGAATCCATTAATCGTTTGTTTCGTGAGTACCGGAAAGCATGTGGAACGATGGGCGCCACCCGGTCGAGACGCTCGAGAGACATCAGTTGTAGTTGACGATTACGCTGAAGGTGCCCGCGTAATCCCCCGGTCCTTGAGCAATACCGACATTGAGTGTCCCTCCGACTGTCAGGCTCTGGGACCCGCCCGCGCTGAGCTGGCCGCCGGCGCCGGAAGGGGCACTGGTAAAGGCGTTGATGAACATATCGCTGCCCGGGCCCGTGAGTGTCACGAAATCGTCGCCGGGTAACTGGATCGTATAGGTCGCTTGGGTATCGCCCGTTACCGTAAACTCGGCGGCAATGCCCTCACCCGAGCGGATCAACAGCACATCGCCGCCGGCACTGCGCTGGCCGCTAGGGCTGACCGCAACCGAGCCGCCACTGCCCGCCACGAAGCTGCCGAACGACAATCCCCGGTTATTCTGGATCACCATCTCCTGCGCCCAGCCATGGGAAGCCACGAGAGTGGCCAATAAGGCGCCAGCCGTGATCGCTGCCCATTTACGCTTCATCGCAATACCCCTGGATTGTTAATCTTGGTCTAGTTGTAGATGTAGACCTGAATTCATGAAATAAGTGCATCACCTGTTTTTATTCTATGAATAAATAGAAAGGCGATTCCCCGGGCTTGCCGGAAGATGCTTGCTTCAGGAGGAAAGTAACGCTGACATGAGTCAGCGCTTAATCAGGGTGGAGCCTCCGAAAGTTCCTTTCATAAGCCCACCCTGGTCTTCACCGGGCTGGCGCCCGGCTCGACATGTCGGTTATCGGTTAGTTGTACTCTACTGTTGCTGACACAACACCTGAGTAATTTCCGGCGACCTGAGCGGCACCCACTGACAACGTTCCGCCCAGATAGATGGTTTGATCACCCGCTGCGCTTAGGGTGCCTGTTAACACGTCCGCCGAGGCACCGCCGGTGCCGGTGAGGTCACTGATTTTTGCCAGTGCCATGGTCTCAGCTCCCGCTCCGGATGTGTTGGTCAGCACAGCGCCTGTCCATGAGATAGTGTAGGTTGCGTCAGCACCCCCGGTGACCAGGAATTGGGCAGCGGTCGGAGTGGGGCCAACGGTCGGGAGAATGGCATCCCCTGTTGCGGTTCGACTACCGTCAGTGTCAACCTTTACGGTACCTACAGCGGTGCCCGGGACGAATCGTCCAAAATCCAAGTTCACCGGGTTGGTGATCGCAATGGGCGCAATGACGGTTCCCGTAGCCGTGGTGTCCGTGGTTGCAGCAAAGCTGTTGGATGCCCCGAACGCACCAAGCGCGACGACGGAAGCCAGTACGGTAAGGCGGAAATTCTTGCGAATGAAAGAAGATGTGTTCATTTTCAATCCCCTATAAGCCATTGCCACGATGGTTTTGCGTGGGCAACTACTTGAGTTAACACCAGTTAGGGGAACCGTTCACACTGCGATGGGAAGGCATGAAGAATAACGTGCCCTGAACCAAGGTGGGGTGTTGGCGGTCCCGCTGTCTTGGGGCTGTTACACCCTTTAGACCGGTTACTTTGCGTCCCCGCCTTTCGACGGGTTTGCCTTTTTCTTTCTTACTAACTTCTTTTTCTTTACACTTTTGTGCCGACAAGTTGGGAAACTTCGTTCTGTCGGAGGCCGTATCACCCTTCCTTGGGTGAGTTGACCTGGGTGCATACTGGCTCAAGGCAGAGATTTCCACAAGAGGTTAATTCGAAAGGTATCCAATCAAAAACATGAATTGATTGCGTTGACTGTTATCCGATTGTTTTATAGGTAAGTTTATTTTGTGTCGAGTTATAAAACAGCGTTCTCTGATATTTCTAAGCCATCAATATCATGAAAAATTTGTCCAATGCCCACTTTGACACGACACGCCCTCTAAAACCCCCTATGTGTGCTGTCGTACAGATGGACGGGATTTTATTACCTACAATGTAGTCAAATAACATGAAGGTGAAAACGCCTGGATCTGTATCGGTTCGCCATATCTAGCCTTTTGACGGGAGAGCGCTGCTCACAAGGAACCCCCACCTTCCTGATCGGATCCATTTCCCATCAAGCCTAGCGCATCAGTATCAGCTAGCCCCGCCGGGAATTCCTCAATCACCAACATCGTGAATAAATCCGCGCTGGCAGTGTTTACTTTAGGCAACCGTCTTCATGGCCGGTCAGTGCTGATTCGGGAGAAACGATATGAAACAACGCATGCGTCTTTTCAGGAAGCACGCTGTGATCCTGGCCTCTCTGTCATTGATGACCCCTGGCTTTGCCCAGACGACAGAGTCGTCGGCCACTGATACAGAGATTATCACACTCGCTCAAGTTGCTGACTCTGTTGATAAAACAGAGGAGGAGCTACTGGCCGAGCAAGAGGCCGCCGCTCAGGCCGAAGCCGATGCCCAGGCCGAGCAGGAAGCTATCGCCCAAGCAGAAGCCGATGCCCAGGCCGAGCAGGAAGCCATCGCCCAGGCCGAGGCAGACGCCCAGGCCGAGCAGGAAGCCATCGCCCAGGCCGAGGCAGACGCCCTTGCCGAGCAGGAAGCCATTGCTCAGGCCGAAGCCGAAGCCCAGGCCGAGCAGGAAGCCGCTGATAAGGCAGAGGCAGACGCCCTGGCCGAGCAGGAAGCCATCGCCCAGGCCGAGGCAGACGCCCTTGCCGAGCAGGAAGCCGCTGATCAGGCAGAGGCAGAGGCCCTTGCCGAGCAGGAAGCTATCAAGCAAGCGGAGGCAAACACCGCCGCCGAGCAGGAAGCCATCGACAAGGCCGAAGCAGATGCCGTCGCCGAGCAGGAGGCCAGTGACAAGGCTGACGCCGAGGCTCTGGCCAAGGCCGAGGCAGACGCCCTCGCTGCGGTTGCCGGCCTGGATTCCCAGGAAGCCAGCATGACATCCGAGACGGTCGTGACCACGGAGTCCACCCGTACCAGCGATGAGGAGGTCAAGGCCGTGCCGGCGTCAGCAGAAGATGATGACGACAACCAGATGTGGAAATACCTCGGAGCCGCCGCGGCGGGTGCCGTCGTCGGGGCCCTGGTTCCGCAACTCGGTGGACGGGTCGTCGACAATCAAGGCGACCGCATGATCGTCGAGCGCGACGGCGAGTTGCATGTGCGCAAGGACGAGAACCTCCTGCTGCGTCGCCCAGGGGTAACCGAGACGAACGAATCCTTTGACGATGGCATCACCCGCTCCACCATCACCCGCGATGATGGCACCCGGATCGTGACCGTTCGAGATTCCGGTGGCTTCGTCCTCAAGCGCACGCGCTATCTGCCCGATGACACCGCTATCGTGCTGATCGACGAAACGAGCAAGGATGATAACTGGAGGTCTTCCGTCGACGTTGACGAATCCCTGCCTTCGCTTCGTTACGACCTGCCGGAAGATCGCTACGTGGTCGATTACCGGCGCGCGGATGAGGAGATCCTGCGCGAGGCATTGCTGGCACCACCGGTTCAGGAGTTCGATCGAGTCTTTACCCTGCGCCAGGTACGCGAAAGTTCTCGTGTCCGAGCCATGATGCCGCGCATCGATCTCAATGTTGTTCAGTTCGCGACCGGCTCGTCGGCCATTCAGTCCTCCGAGGCCGAGGCGCTGACTCTGATGGGTAACACCATGGCCGAGGTCATCGAAGAGAACACGGATGAGATTTTCCTGGTCGAAGGCCATACCGATGCTGTTGGATCGGACGTGATGAACCTGGTACTGTCCGACCGGCGAGCAGAAGCCGTCGCCCTGGCACTGACCGAATACTTCGCCATTCCCCCGGAAAACCTGATTGTACAGGGCTATGGTGAGCGCTATCTGAAACTGGAAACGCAGGGACCCAGCCAGGAAAACCGCCGCGCCAGTGTTCGGCGGATCACCCCATTGATCGATACCAGTATGTCCCGCCTCTAAGAAACCAAGGCAACGAAAAAGCCGACAGACACTGTGTCTGTCGGCTTCACGTCCTACTTTCATGGACTCTGTGGCCCATGCTACTCGACGGGATCAATCCGGACTTCCGCCTTTTGTTCCCGGCAATGTTTGACAGGTTGCCGTAGCGGCTCGTCACCCTGTCCGTAAAGACCCACCGTCAAGGTCCGGCGCAAAGGGTCGCCAATCAGGCGACCCGGCGATGCGGTGCTATTGCTGCTCCTGGCGCAAAGCTATACGCCCTTCGGTATCGAGGTAGACATAAACGGCGTGATCGTACTCCGCCAATCCGCTCAGGTAACGCTCCTCACCACAGCTTTTTCCATCCTTGGCAACAACGAGGCGGACAAGGCCGTTGTGGTACTCGGACAACTGCCTGGGGTCGCAGACCGCAATGCCGTCGATCTCGTTGGGCACGAAGGCCACCTGGCCATCGGGCTTCACATAGACGAGATCGCGGCCGGCGGAAAAGTCGGTGACGATCGGGGCCAGGCCATCCTGGAATCTGCCTGCTGTATCAATTGCCGCATTGGCTGCTTTTTTGCCTGGTTCTGCACCGAATGTGACGCTGTCGAAAACGAAGTCGTTGCGGTCCATGAAGGCGATATCGAAGGGTCCCGTCCAGACTTTCGCCAAGCCTTCCGAAAAGGCAGTTGTATTGTCCAGAGTCCATTTGCGCGGCAGTTGCAGTTGGCCATCCGGCGAGATGAAGCCGGCCTGACCATCGGCGACGCTTGCCGGGGCCAATCCGCCGGAAAAGGGGCCCGCTTCCGTGAAGTCTGATTCAATGGCCACGTTACCGGTGGCATCTATCCAGCCGTAACGGCGAGCATCGAATGACTGACCCACCTGAAACCACGCCAAGCCTTCGGAGAAGGTACCGAAGTCGCGGATGTCGCGCGTCTGGAGGGATTCAGGCAGTTCCTCGCGCCAATAGGTTTTACCGTCGCGGTCCACGAAGAACGATCGCTGCGGCTCATTGGTGAAGATGGCCGCGACGGTGCAGCCCTCTGAATACGCCACGAACGGGGACGTACCCCACCGCCGGCCATTGAACTCAAAGAGGGATCCCGACTCGTAGCGCGGTTCGACGACATAGTTGCCGGCGCGGTCGATAATGCCCCAGTCCTGCATGCCGCCGACCGCTGCCCTACCTTCGTGGAAGGCATGAGCCTGATCCCACTGCGGCGCGATGTGCCAGTCGCCGCTTCGGTCGACATAGCCCCATTTTCCGTCTTTCGGCATGGGATAGAGCGAGGCCTCGTCCGCTTCGGTCGGTTCTCTGCCGCAGGGAAACGGACCGTCGCCCGCGACCAGCGTCCCCGATGAGGCGGTGTCATTCCCAACCTGTGCAACGAGTGCGCCGCTGCACCCGTAATCTTCGGTGCTTCCGGTCAGACAACTTTTCACCGCCCCGAGAAGCATGTCTTTCGATGCTGCGTCGGGGTCCACCAGGAAAGTAAGCGATTGATCGACAAGGGCGGGATTGGGGTTTTCGGTGAAGGAGAACCCGATCCGGCAGGCACTGCCTTCCTGGCCGAGTACCCTGTATCTGGCTGCGGCGCCAAGCCCTATGCCGTCGCGGATCCCGTAGGTTGCGCTTGTGCAAGATCGCACTGCTTCGACGAAACACTCGCCATCTGCGCATGTTTCCTGGGTCTGTGCGTCGGCCTTGCCGCTTGAAAGCCCGGCAAACCCGGCAAGCGTCATCGCGGTGGTTAGAAAGACAACGTTGCGTGACATGAAACCCTCTTCTGGTGGTTACCCTTTCCGCCCAGCTCCCCTATAGGCTGATAGCTCAACTGTGCATCACGATCGGGCGGCGTTCCACGATGGAGTGACCGCCGGCGATGCCGTGCACCTGCTGAAAACCATAGATCAGATCCGGGTCGACGACTATCAGACGGAGCGTATAGGTCATCGACGTGCCCTCGACCATCAAGCTGTCAACTCCGACGAGGCGTGGCAGTTCATTCACGGGGCATCCCGCGACCACAGCGAGTTCGTCGTCGTCGATGTCCAGCTCGGGAACATTTGTCGCATCGTTGCCTTCGGGCAGCGATGGCTGCTTGCCAAAGCTCCAGTCGACCCCCGTCTCCCAGTCGAGAGAAAGATCTATTCCCTCCGGGTTGTCGGGAACGATGGTCAAGCGCCCATCGCGCATCTCGAGACGTCCTGTCTTCGGCGCCGGGGCAGCTGGGTGGGGCATCACCATCGGGCCCATCACCACGTATCCCGCCTTGGCTTCCGAGATCCATTTTCCCTCCAGCTGGCTCGCGACCTCTTCCAACGTCGAAGCATCGGTGACGCCACAGAAAGCTTCGTCATCCTGCGCCGCGGCGGGCACCGTCAAAACGGTGAAGAGCCCGATTGCTGCGAGTACAAGTTTCCTGATTACCATGCTTCCCTCCATAAGGCGGTGGGCCTGGTTACTTCACATCGCGGCGCAGCGGTATTTCAGTGTCCCGGGCTGTTCCGGTCCGACCAGCCAGCTGACTGACTGCTTGTTGTTCGGCCTGTTTAGTTGTGTATTATCGATTCAACTTTCGTGAGTTGGAGAACTGAGGTCAAGAGCCGGGCGCTTCAGTAACCCATTTTTCCAGGCAATATCAAGGGGAGAGAGTATTGACTAATTTCACCGAATGCAGCCCCATCGAGGCCGGTTTCTCTGAGGTCTACGATGCGCGTATCGCGCCCCGTCTGAGCGAACTGGAGCAGGAACGCCAGACGGTTCTGGCGGTTGCGAAACGGCACGCCGGGATCGCTCTGGCAGCGGGTGCGGTGCTCGGCCTGCTGTTCCTTTTTTTCGGCTCCGGCTCGGACGGGCTGGTGGGCGCGCTCGTGGGGTTCGGGATTCCGCTGGCATTCGGCGCGGTTGCGGCGCTGCTGCTGTGGAAACGCCAGGCCGCGAAATGGAGTGGTTCGGCCGCAGAGACGGTGATGCCGGTGGTCTGCGACTTTCTCGGAGACCTGACCCATGACCGCGAGGCGTTGAAGGGCTTTCCACTCGAGCGAATGCAGAAGCTGGGTGTGATCCGTCGCTTCAGCCGGGCGGAAATCAGCGATCGGCTGGAAGGAACCTACCGCGACGTGCCTTTCGAGATCGTCGAGGCGAAGCTGATCAACGACAAGAGAAAGAAGAGCACCAACGCCGACAACGATCATTCCAACAATTCCCCTACGACCCAGTTCAAGGGGCTTTTGATTCGCGTCGGCGTACCCGATCCGATCCCGGCGCGTATTCTCATCGCCCGAGACTATGGGCCGGGCAACAAGTTGATGAGCATGTTCGGCGGCGTGGGTCGTGACCTGCCGAGGATCGAGACCGGGCATGACGCATTCGAGAAGCTGTTCGAAGTCCATTCGGACAATCCCGACGCGGCCAGGCAAGTGCTGACACCAAGGTTTCTGGACAATTTTGTAAGGATTGCCGAGGCCGAAAGCGGGCGTCGTGGTGCCAAGGGGGTTGAAGCGGGATTTCACGATGAGTCATTCTTCATGGCGCTCGAACGCGAGGGTGACTTCCTGGCGTTGGGCAAGCTCACCACTCCAGCCGACGAGATCGAGGAAGAACTTCACGGTGTCTTCGACGACATCGCCACCGCTCGCCGAATCATCGACCGGTTACATGGCGATCACCCGGAAACCTGAGTGAAGAACGCCAAGAAAGGATTACCCCATGACGACCCTGGAAATCGCTGCCAACGGCCAGATCGGCCGATCGGCGTCATCAGCGATACCCACGGGCTGCTGCGTCCCGAGGCGCTGACGCTGCTGGAGGGCTGCGAGCTTATCCTGCATCTGGGTGACGTGGGCAGCCGCGACCAGGATGCCGCCATCCTCGAGCGGCTGGGTGAGCTGGCGCCAATGGTGGCTGTACGCGGCAACATCGATACCGCGCCCTGGGCCGACTCGCTGCCGATGACCCACGACTTCACCATCAACGGCTGGCGCCTGCACCTGGTGCATATCCTGGCCGAGTTCGACCCGGCTACCCCCTGCGATGCGGTGCTCCACGGCCACTCCCACAAGCCACGCAATGAATGGCAGGACGGCAAGCTTCTGTTCAACCCCGGCGCGGCGGGCAAGCGCCGCTTCCGTCTGCCCATTACCCTGGGCAAGCTGTGGGCCGACGAGCGCGGCCTGCGCGGCGCCATCCTGCACCTGCCGTTGTGAGTCTCAGCAACGGCAAAGGACCGATGACACAGAAGCGGGGAGAATGAGTGTGACGGAAGAAAGCAACTTGGCCCCCCGCCTGCGCGAGCTGCTGACGGGTCTGCCCGATGCGGCCGTGCCGATCACCTACCAGCAGGCCGCCGAGGCGCTGGGCTTGACGCCGCCGGGCACCATCCAGCGCGTCGCCCTGGCCCTGGAAGCGCTGATGCGCGAGGACGTTGCCGCCGGCCGCCCGATGATCGCCGCCCTGGTGGTCAGCCGCCGTGGCGACATGCCGCGGCAGGGCTTCTTCGAGCTGGCGGTAGAGCTCGACCGCTTCCCCGTCGACCCGGCAAGCCAGGAGGCGGCCTATCGTCGGGAGCTGGAGCGGGTCATGGAAGCACGATGATGGAATACCCCCGGGTTTCCCCCGGGGCGGGATGAATTCATTCGTACTTGTGCTTCCAGTCCTTGACCGCGACCTGCACCTTGAGAAGCTCCAGCATGTCCAGCAGCACCTGCTCGGTGACCTGTTCGGTATGAGGGTCGGTGCGTAGCCAGGCATCGAAGCCGCTATCGGCCAGGTGCTCCACCAGCGTGGAGAACTCCGGCGATTGCAGCCCTTGCAGGGCCTCGTTGACCAGGCGACAGGCCAGGTCGGAGATCGAAGCCTCGAGCCCCCGGGTTAGCTGGCTGCCCAGCGGCAGGCGTTCCAGCCGGCGAATCTCGGGGCTCTCCGCCAGGGTGCGGCCGACCAGGCCGCGCACGTAGCGTAGGATGTCGGGTCGATTATGTGTGTAGGCGTTTCCGGCCATGGCCTCCAGTCGCTGGCTGATCTCGTGGACCAACGCCTGCTGGCGGGGGCGTACCACCTGTTCCACCAACCCGCTGGAAAGCGAGTCGCTGGAGCGGATCTGAGACTGAACGTTATCCAGCAAGCGGATGGCGATGCGGTCGGTGAGCTCCTCCAGCAGGATGTCGTAATACTTGGCGACCACGCTGTAGAGGTACCAGCGGCGTACGTCGATCAGCCCCAGCCGCTGTAGCCGGTACAGCAGCGAGATGACGCGCAGGACGCGCAGCAGCCGGAAGCCGCTTACCGGGATGCAGCCCAGCACGTCGTACCAGTGCACGAAGGGATAGAAGAACCAGCGGTGGTAGCGTCGCTCGACGATGGCCACCGCCCAGCCCAGCAGCACGTCGAGCAGGAAGATGGCCACGAACCCCAGGTCGATCGCCAAGAAGCGAGCATGGATGTGCTGGTCGTAAGCGTCATACAGGCCGGGCGCCACGGCCTCGAATCCGGCGTTCAGGGGCGGCAGCAGGAAGAGGCTGTCGAACAGCAGCAGGGTCAGGTTGGCGATCACCAGCACGATGATGAACAGGTCCCACGCCAGATGGACCCGCTCCAGGCCGGTGCTGAGGGATCTCTTTCGGGTATCAGGCATGGCACCTCCTTGAGCCCTGTGCCGCAATGACTCCTCCCAGCCTAGAACGCTGGTCCGTCGGCGGCACTCTCTTCAAGCGACCTCCAAGCGACTTCGCCGTCTCAGCGGTTGGCCGAGAGTTCCAGCAGCAGCGGGGCGCCGGCAATCCCCTGCGCCAGGCGGCTGGCGAGAATCTCCAGGATGGCGTCATGTTCACCCGCCAGCCGTGTCGTGCTGACGCGCAGGCCGGGTGACTTGGCCATCGCCTGCTCGCAGATCTCTGCAATGTCGCCTCCTTCGCCGGCATGTCGCCCCGGCGAGAGGAACAGCATGGCGAGAATCACCTCGCTATCGGCCATCGCCTTTGAGCCCAGCAGGTCGACCAGCAGCGGTTCGTTGAAGCGGTAGGCCTCGCCGTCACGACGCTCCATGGAGGCAAAGGTGACGCAGCTGGCTTCCTGATGCAGCAACACGCTGAGTTGTCCGGCCAGATAGTTGCGCACCGCCGTGACCTCGGGGATCGGGCTGCCGTGGTCGACCAGCACCACCTTCGGCTTCGACAGACCTTCCATCCGCTCGCGCACGTTGTCGGCCAGCAATTGCGCCAGGCGCAGGTCCAGCGGCGCCTGACTATCCACTAGTGGCAACGCCACCTTCACGGCGAGCCGCGGATAGCGGGCCTGCACCTCGGCCAGGCGCTCGGGCAGATAGCGGGTCAACGCCTGGCTGGGGCCGAAGAAGAAGGGCAGTACCACCAGCTCGGTTGCGCCCTGCTCCGCCAGCTGTTCGGCCAGCGGCCCCAGCGATACCGCCTTGCGCCCTTCGAGGTCTTCCGCGGGAATCTTGTAGGAATGCAGCAGGGACGCGGCTTCGACCTCCTGGCCGGTGGCCTGGCCCAGGGCCTGTGCCAGGCGGCGCAGGTTGAGCGTGGCCTGGGCACGCAGGGAGCCGTTGTCGACGAGCAGGATCTTTCGCATGGAGGCCTCTTTGGCGCGGGACGAGGACCGAAGCAGACGGCACCAGGAGCCGTCACACTACCGGCCGGGCGCCGCCTGACGAGGCACCCGGGGGAAGAGAGGCGCTGTTTATTTGAAGCGAGAACGTGCCTTCTCGAGGGATTCGCTCAGCGAGGCCCAGGCCCGTTCCGCGCCGGCCTTGATGTCGTTCCAGGCTTCATCGCTGGAGTTGCGCAGCTCATCGAGCTTCTGGCGCAGCTCCTCGCGCTTCGCCTCGAGACGTTCGGCCTCCTTCTCGTTCTCCAGGCGGGCATCAGCCTCGGCGCCCTTGGCCTGGGCCCTCAGCTTGTCGATCTCGGCCTGCCACTCGTCCAGCTTGGCCTGCAGTTTCTGCTCGTAGGCTTCCTTGTTGCTCATGTCGTTGTCCTCGTTGTTGATTGTCTGGATGACCTCGAAACCCTCGAACGTCGGCGGGCCCAGATAGAGCCCCTCGCGTCGGCTCTGGCCGGCATTGGCGTGTGCCGCACGAAACGCCTCGGAGTGCGTCCAGGCCTCGAAGTCCTCGCGCGAACGCCAGACGGTGTGAGAGGCGTAAAGCACGTGATCCTCCTTCTCGGGGCCACGTAGCATGTGGAACTCGATGAAGCCGGGCAGGCCCTGCAGGTGCGTCTCCCGCTCCAGCCAGATCTGTTCGAATTCCTCCACTCTTTCCGGGTTGACCCGGAAGCGGTTCATGGCGATGAACAAGGAATTTTCTCCCATGGCCAGGTAGATGGTCGTTATCTGTTGACGATGACACCTTGCCCCGGGACAGGCAAGCAGGCGCAAGGGGACGGCGCGGAGTCCTGTCACGCCGAATTCGGCCAGCCCCCTCGGTTACGCCCGAGCGTTCGATGCAGAAGCCCGCTAGCGACCTCGCTCTTTCAGTAGCCACGCCCCCAGCCCGGCAACGGCGAGTCCCACGATGGCGAAGAGCATGAAGGTGGCCACATGGCCTTCGGCCCCGACAAGCCAGCCGGCCAGCGGGGAGCCGGCGACCTGGCCAATCGAAGTGGCGAGCAGCGGCAGCACCGGGGCGAAGGAGGGTGCCTCGGTCATGATCTGGGTGCTCCTGACCAGGTAGAAGCCGCTGAGAGTCATGTAGCCGGCACCGAACAGGGCCGCGGAGACCAGGGCGAGGGCGAAGTTGCCGGGGTCCAAGGCCAGCAGCGCGAGGCTGGCGGACGTCACCACGAGGCCGGCAGCGTGGCTTGCGGCCGGCCCGAAACGCGAGATGAGATCACCGGCACCAGCACCCAACAGCCCGCCGAGACCCACCGCCAGCCACATCCAGGCGGTCTGGCTCGGCAACAGCCCCCCGGCATTGATCACCGCATCGGGAGCAAACACCCAGTAGGCCGCGCTTACGCCCCCCATGCCGACGGCCAGGCCGCTCAGCCGAGCGATCCCGAGCCACTGCTCTCGGCTCGCCTGCAGGGCGATCGGGCGGGGTCCCGATGCTGAGACACGGTCTTCCTTGGGCAGATACAAGAGGGCCGCCAGGGTGCCCAGTGCCGCCAGGGCGGCAAAGGCGATATAGGCGCTGCGCCAGGCCTCCGCCCAGATCAGCACCGCCGGCATGGCGATGGCGATGCCCAGGCTGGTACCCGCATTGATGGTGGCATTGACCCGCCCGCGCAGGGCGAACGGCACGACCTTGTGAACCGTCTCCGCCATGACCGGCGACGACAGACCGGTGCTGATCCCGCAGATCAGCACGCCGATGGCCAGCAACAGCGATGACGGTGCCAGAGCGATCGTCACCAGCCCGACCCCGGCCAGGCCGGCGGCCGTTACGCCCGTGCGGCGAATCCCGAGGTGGCGCGTCACCCAGGTGGCGGCGAGGATCGCGAAGACGAAGCTCAGGAAAGGCAGGGCGCCTATCACCCCCGCCATGGTCGGGGAGATCGTCAGCTCGTCGCGCATCGCGGGCAGGAAGAGCCCGAACACGAAGCGGGCCAGTCCGTAGGTGATGCCAATGATCCCGCTTCCGAGTGCCGCCATGCCGAGGGGGGAAAGGGGCCTCATCGGGTCTCGCTCCGTGCTGTAATGAGGAGGGTGTCGACCACCGCCCGAGTGTCGGACAGGGCCGTCTGCGCGCCCAGCAGGGCCACCGCCGTATTGCTGCCTTCCAGTACCAGGAAGACGCTACGCGCCAGGCCGGCGTGGTGACTCAGTCCGTCGCTTGCCACGGCGGCTTCCAGGCGTGCCAGCAGGTCGGTCTTGGCGGCCGCCGCCAGGGCATGGATCTCGGCGCTGTGCTCGGCGAACTCGCCCATTGCCTTGGCCATGATGCAGCCGTGCTGGCTGTAGCGTTCCAGCCAGTCGCCATGCGCATCGACCAGGGCTCGCGTCGCCTGGCCCGACGAGGCGGCGGCCGCTGCCGCATCGAGGCTGGCCATGAAGCGTTCGTGGCGGGCCGCCAGGACGGCCGCCACCAGAGCCTCCTTGGAGGCGAAGTGGTTGTAGAGCGTCATGCGCACCACCCCGGCGGCCGCCACGATGCGGTCGATCCCGGTGGCGTGGAACCCCTCTTCATAGAAAAGCTGCTCGGCCGTGGCGAGCAACTGGTCATGCTTGGAGGTGGGCATCGATGGCTGTTCCTATATAGACTGATCTATCTAAATGAAGCCCATATAAATCCAGGCCATGCGGTGGTGTCAAGCGATGCGGCACTTTGGCTCCGTGCCTACTGATTGGCTGACAGGCCATGGTTGCTGATAGGGTGCGGTAGAACTTTGTATACTCACAATATTCTTCCAGGAGTCACCATGAGCCATACGCCGCACGAACTTGCTGAAGAGTTTCCCCAGCATGCTGACCGCATCCATGACCTAAAGCAGTCTGACGCCCATTTCGCGAATCTGGCCGAGGATTACCATGAGATAAATCGGCAAATCCATCGAATGGAGACGGAAGTCGAGCCGGTAGCCACCCACATAGAAGAAGAGGCCCGCAAGGAGCGTCTCGCCCTCAAGGACAAGATCGCGGCGTACCTTGAGCAAGCTGTTTCGGCCTAGGTCCAGCCCGGGTGTTCACGTGGCCTCTATTCACTTGAACGAGTGATCGCATGCAGACCATCGGACTGATCGGTGGCATGAGCTGGGAATCGACCCAGACCTATTACCGCCTGATCAACCAGCAGGTGAGAGAGCGGCTGGGCGGCCTGCACTCGGCAAGGCTGGTGCTTTACAGCGTCGACTTTGCCGAGATCGAGGCCCTGCAGCACCGCGGCGACTGGGATGCCACCGCCGAGATACTGGGCTCGGCGGCCCAGGCGCTCGAGGCTGCCGGGGCTGACTTCCTCGTACTCTGTACCAATACCATGCACAAGGTCGCCCCACAGATAGAGAGCACGGTCGCGATTCCCCTGCTGCATATCGCGGATGCCACGGCCAGCCTGTTGCTCGACGACGACGTGACCCGCGTAGGGCTGCTGGGAACCCGCTTCACGATGGAGCAGGCGTTCTACCGCGAAAGGCTCGAAGCGCGCGGTATCGAGGTGCTGGTGCCCGGCGATGCGCAGCGGGAGGTGATACACGACGTTATCTACCGGGAGCTCTGCCAGGGGGTGATCACGCCGGAATCAAAAGCCGCCTACCTCGGTGTGGTGGACACCCTGGCCCAGCGAGGCGCCCAGGGAGTGATCCTGGGTTGTACCGAGATAGGGCTGCTGATCCAGGCGGGGGATACCGACGTCTCGCTCTACGACACCTCGGCCATACATGCCGAGCAGGCGGTGCACCGGGCGCTTCCGGCAGGGTCGCTTGACCCTTGAGCCGAATCGCCCGATGACTCGGCTCAATCAATGAGCCGAATTATCTCCCTATTCGGTTCACCGTATCCTTCGGGTGCCGCCGATGAATGCTTCCTCTACGACGCCGACCTGGATCTGGCAGGAGCCCGACTGGCCTGAATTCCATTGGCGGGCCGTCGTGATTCAGCCCCGGCTCCAGGAGGCATGGCGGTCTCTCGGTATCCTGTTAGGGAGAGTAGGCTCCCTTCCCTTTGGCAATGATCCGGCAGTGATGCTGGATACCCTGTTGCAGAACATCATCACTTCCTCGGCCATCGAAGGGGAGCGGCTCAATGCGGCGTCGGTGCGCTCCTCCTTGGCGAAGCGGCTGGGCGTGAAGGAGACGGGGAGAGCGGTATCACCGCGATCGGAAGGGCTGGCCGAGATTATGATGGATGCCATCGGCTCGCCCAACGCGGTGCTGACTCGCGAGAGGCTCTTCCAGTGGCATCGCTGGCTGTTCCCTGATGCCGAGGCATCGCTGGCCAAGCTTCGGGTGGGCCAGTGGCGAGGCGAAGAACCGATGCAGGTGGTTTCCGGGTGTCTCGACAAGCCCAGATTACACTTCGGGGCCCCACCAAAAGGGATTTTGGAAGACGAAATGGCTGCCTTCCTGACGTGGTTCGAGGAGAGCCGCCACGATCCCGCTCTGGATCCCTTGCTGCGCGCCGGCATTGCCCACTTCTGGTTCGTCACCCTGCATTCCTTCGAGGACGGCAACGGTCGCCTGGCTCGTGCCATTGCCGACTGGGCACTGGCCCAAGCCGACCGACAGAGCATTCGTCTCTACGCCATGTCGGCGGCGATCCTGGCCGAGCGCCAGGACTACTATCGGGTGCTCGAAGGCAGCCAGCGCGGCACCACCGATCTCACCGACTGGCTGGCCTGGTTTCTCGACATCCTGCTGCAGACCCTGACGGATGCCCTGGCCGACATCGACCGCACCCTGGACAAGACACGCTTCTGGCATCGCTTCGCCGATGCCGGCCTGTCATCGGAGCAGATCAAGGTGCTCAATCGGTTGCTGGATGGCGGCGAAAGGGGTTTCGAGGACGGTATCAGTGCCGCCCAGTACCAGAAGGTCGCGAAGGTCAGCAAGGCCACCGCCACTCGGCACCTTTCTGATCTACTAGCCAAGGGCTGCCTGGAGAAGTTGCCTGGGGGAGGGCGCAGCACGCGCTACCGGGTAGCCCTCAAGTTGGATGGTCGTATCCGACCGACGATGACACCTCGCCTCCGCCGGGGCAAGATGGACCAGGCGAGCCCATCACGGCAACGGAACCCCTTTGATGACCGCTTATGAGCAGGCACCGGCCACCCCGTGCCGTTTGACGCTGCGCTTCAAGGACCCCGCCCTGGAGCGGGCCTTCCTGCGTGACTCCCTGGAGAGAGTCCGCCTGCATGGGCGCACGGCGATCGGCGTCGGCATGCTGGTCTACCTGCTCTGCGGCCTGCTGGATATCTGGCATGTGCCAGGGGACGCCCTGGGCGGAGTCTGGGCGACGCGGCTCACCGCCCTGACGGTGCCCGCCCTGGTGCTGCTGGCGACCTTCACGCCGCTGTTCGCGCGCTTCTCCCAGCTGCTGCTCTCTTGCGTCTGCTTGGCCGCCGGTGTCGGCCTGATCGCTATCCAGGCGCAGTTGCCCGTCGAGAGCGCACACTACTATTACCCTGCCCTGATGATGCTCACCTTCTATACCTACAACTTCATCGGGCTGCGCTTTCCCCATGCGCTTGCCATCGATGTGGCCCTGCTCGTCGCCTACAACCTGGTGTGCGGCGTCTGGCTGGACTACCCGCCACACATCCTCCTGGGCCACGACATCTTCATCGTCTCCTCCAACCTGATCGGCGGCACCACCGGCTACCTGGTGGAGCAGCAGCGTCGGCTGCTGTTCCTCAGGACCCGCGAGCTCCGGCAGCAGCGTCAGTACCACCTTGAGCGCTCGCAGCACGACTCGCTCACCGGCCTGCCCAATCGCTACCTGCTCCACGAACGGATCGAGCAAGCGATGGCCGGCAGCCAGGGCCATGACATGCGCCATGCTGGCTGCTTCATCGACCTGGACGGCTTCAAGGCCCTCAACGACCGTCTCGGTCATGAGGTGGGGGATCGTCTGCTGACCCAGGTGGGGGAGCGGCTGAAGGCCTGCGTGCGCAAGGCCGACACCGTGGCGCGACTCGGCGGCGACGAGTTCTTCGTGCTCGCCATCGGTTTGGAGAGCGAGCGCGATGCGACGGTACTGGTGGAAAAGCTGCTGGCGGCCTTGCGCGAACCTTTCCCCGACGTGCCGGACGACCTCCGCCTGCATGCCAGCGTCGGGGTCTGCCTCTTCCCCTACCCGGGCATGAGCGTGTCGGGGATCATCCACCACGCCGACATGGCCATGTATCGGGTGAAGGCCGGAGGCAAGGATGGCTACCACATCGCCTGACCGGCCCGGATTCCTCGTTAACCTCTTGCAGGCCCTGCCCGATGTCTTGGCCGACAGCGACCGAGCCCAGGCGAAGCCCCGCTCCTGACAGCGATTCGCCGATGCTGCCCTATCGAAGTAGCCCTGGGGAAGGCGCAGCATGCGCTACCAGGTAGCTCCATGGTGGTAGAACCTTCACAGCGAACAGGGAGGCTGCATGAGTGAGATCGTGATTTTCGAGGATGCCAGCCAGCCGGTGGAAGTCCGCCTGGAAGGCGAGACGGTCTGGCTCACGCAGAAGCAAATGGCAGAGCTGTTCGGGACCACGCCGGAAAATATCCTGATGTACCTCAAGAATGTGTATCGGGAGGAAGATCTGTCGGAATCGGCAACTGCTAAGGATTTCATAGTAGTTCGCCAGGGGGGAGGCGCCAGGTCCGGCGCAGGCTCAAGCACTACAACCTCGATGCGGTGATCTCCGTGGGCTATCGGGTCAGTTCCTGGCGCGCCACCCGGTTCCGCCAGTGGGCCACCCGCGTCCTACGCGAGCACCTGACCCAGGGCTACAGCCTCAACGAGCACCGCCTGGCCCAGCAGGGCCTGGCCCAGCAGGGCCTGGCCGAGCTGGAGCAGGCCGTGGAGCTGCTCGGCCAGACGCTCACCAGGCAAGAACTGGTTTCCGATGTGGGCAGGAGGTGGTGAGCCTGATCCTCGGTTACGCCCGTACCTGGCGGCTCTTGCAGGACTACGACGAAGGAGCGCTCGGCGTACCTCCGGGTGCTCGGCCGGCCCGGCGAACGCCATAAACGCCAGGAGACCTGGAGCGAGGCCAATCCGGAAGGCCGCTGGCGCCGCTACAGCCGGGAGGAAATCGTCAAGCGCGACAAGACCAGCCTGGATATCTTCTGGCTGCGCGACCAGTCCCAGGGCGACTTGGAAAACCTGCCCGAGCCCGACGACATCGCCGCGGACATCATCGAGAACCTGGAATCCGGCCTGGAAAGCTTCCGGAGCGTCCTGTCGACGCTGCAGGCCTGAATGCCGCCATCGAGTGCAGGGCGCGCCGGGTGCATCGCTGCTACCCTGTGTGAAACATTAGAATAACCAACAGGGAACGATCATGGACGATGCCCCGGAGCCGCACATTACCCTGCACCCGCACTCCCGCCAGGCGCAGGTCATCATCGACGGCACCCTGCTTGCCGACACTACCCACCCCGTCGAACTCCGAGAACGCGGCTACCCGCCGCGCCAGTATATTCCCCGCGACGACGTGCGGATGGGTCTTCTTACCCTCTCCGAGACCGTGACCCACTGCCCGTTCAAGGGCGATGCCCGCTATTTCTCCTTTGGCGAGCACAAGGATGTGGCGTGGAGCTATCAGCGGCCGAAAGAAGGGATGGAGGCGATTGCGGGGATGTTGGCGTTTTACGAAGGGGTGAGCGAATGACGCTTATCGACCCAAAGCGGATGTGCCGGAAAATGCATCCGACGCTCGTACCTTGCGTGGCTGGTGGCTGTTTCTATGCACCCAAGAGAGATTAGATGGAATTCCTAATAAAAATTGCACCGGGAATAATCACGGCAATACTTGGCTCATACTTGGCAGCAAGATGGTCAATGAAGAAGTTCTATTCGAAAAAATGGTGGGATAGCAAAGAGCATGCATATGCAGAGATAATTGACGCACTCTATGACGTGATCCAGTACTGTGAGATAAAGAAGGAAGACTATGGACAAGGCAACGGCTACCCTTTAGAAAAAGAGTCTGAGTTCTCATCAAACTATACTGCTGCGTTCTGGAAGATTAAGAGAGCTACCGATGTTGGCGCTTTCGTAATATCGGCCGAGGCACAGAATGTACTCGAAAATCTTAGGGAGCGCCCGAAGCTTAACTGGGAAGATAACCCTTCTTGGGACATCTATGAAGAGGACTATGAGGCTCACCTAAATTCACTCAATAAGATCGTTGAACTGGCAAAGAAGGACTTGGGTGCCAAAAATGCATAACAAGGCCAGCCACGGCGACGTCTACTACATTGCGGCTTCGCCTCCATTTCTTAGCCACGCGAGCTGAGCGGCATTAGCTGCTGTGAGTTCATACATGACGATTCCTGAAATTATTTCGACAGTTAAAGACATCTTGCTGGGTGCCGCTGCCGTAACAACGGCAACAGTTGCCGTTGTTGGCTTGAAAAACTGGAGCCGCGAACTCCGCGGAAAAACCGAGTTCGAAGCTGCGCGGAATCTGATGAAGACGACCTATCGAGTAAGGGATGAATTACTATACAGCCGATCACCTTTCGTCGGCGCTGGGGAGTTTCCTTCAGACTATCCGGGGCCACAAACCGCAAAAGCAGATCAAGAAGCACAAGCCTGGAACTATATATACATGCACCGCTCCCGAGTTCGACACTTCCAGTCCGATTTTGGCCAGAAATCCGCACCTGTGGTCTGAGAATTCAGTAGCTTAGAGAATTCTGGCCGCATTCTTTGTAGTGACACGTTTTTCTAGTGGCACCTTGCCATTCGTAGCGCCTACGGTCTATCGTGATGACATGTTCGTCAAAGTCACCAAATCCGGCCCGCGCCGCTACGTCAAACTCGTCGAGTCCTTCCGGGACGAGGCCGGCAAGTCGCGCCAACGCGTGATCGCGACACTGGGTCGCCTCGAGGCCGTCACGGCCGGGGAATCCAGCGCGCTGATCAATGGCTTGCTGCGTGTCTCTGGCCAGCCG
>NZ_FOBC01000015.1 GCF_900109725.1 Halomonas daqiaonensis | reverse complement strand
ATCCAGCAGGTGATCGTCGAGCTGACCGATGGCGGCGTCGACTACTCCTTCGAGTGCATCGGCAACGTCAACGTCATGCGCTCGGCGCTGGAGTGCTGCCACAAGGGCTGGGGCGAGTCGGTGATCATTGGCGTGGCCGGGGCCGGCGAGGAGATCAGCACGCGGCCGTTCCAGCTGGTCACCGGTCGAGTCTGGAAGGGCTCTGCCTTCGGCGGGGTCAAGGGGCGTACCGAGCTGCCGGGCTATGTGGAGCGCTACATGAAGGGCGAGATCAACATCGATGACTTCATCACGCATGACATGCCCTTCGAGAAGATCAACGAGGCCTTCGAGCTGCTGCACCGAGGCGAGAGCATTCGCACTGTGCTGCACTACTGATCCTCAAATCAGCGGCTGCTGGAGCTGGGGCCACCACGATTCAGTAGAGGTTACATGTAGGGTCCCTGATGACCACTCCAGATCTCGACAAGGCCGGTTCGGTCGCTCTGGTTCGGCGGCCTCAGCCGGTTCAGTCGAACGCGCTCTGGGAGTCAGATTTCACGGATGACCTGACTTTCGGGGATGTTGCAATGCACAAAAATCCTTGCTATTGTGCACTGCAGCAGAGCGGGGATCTCCCGTTCCACAACATTCAGAACCTTGGAGGTTCCATCATGACCAACGCATTCGCATTTGATCCCAAGCAGTTTGACACCGCCCAGCTCGATTCCATGTTCTTCGCTCCGGCGCGCGCCTTCGCTGCCCTCTCCGTCGATTTCACCGAGAAGCTGGTCAATGCCCAGCTCGAGGCCACCAAGGCCTATTCCGATACCAACCTGGCGCAGCTGCGTCGCCTGGTAGAGGTCAAGGACGCTGAAGGCCTCAAGAGCTACATGGAAGGCCAACAGAAGGTCGCCAATGAGCTGACCGAGCGCCTGAAGGGCGATGCCGAGAAGGTCGTGGCCCTGCAGCAGGAGTTCGCCGAGGAAAGCCAGAAGCTGACCGAGAGCAATGTCAAGCAGGCTCAAGAAAGCGCTAAAGAAGCCACCGAGACCGCCACCAAGGCCGTCAAGGAAGCAGCTCCTAAGGCCAAGTAAGCCTTTGGCCCGCGCCGCGGGCCGCAACGACGCCACACTCCCAGGCCGCCGATCTCTGATCGGTGGCCTGTTTTCGATAGGGGTAAGCCCCGCTCAGGTCCTTAGTTATTCGTCGGTAGTCCCAAGGGCGCCAAGCTCAATACCTCGGTGGAAACGGCCAAGGCCCCAGCGGCCTTGCTCCCCGCGCCTAATTGACACACGTCTTCGATCACCTGACTAGCGCCGACGAGATGCCTGACATGGTGCGATATCCCACGCGGGGAATGTGTCGTACGTTACATCACCGTGTGATGCTTAATCCGTGTTGTTTGAGCTTTCTCACGACGCTTGGCTGGCTGATGCCGAGCCGTTCGGCGATAGCATAGGTTGAGAAGAGTGTCATGCAGAGCTCGGCCAGGATGCTGCGCTCGGTGCGGCTCATGGCATCCTTCAGGCCTTCGTTTTCGCACAAGCGGGATAGCATACCCGGTGCCGTGCGATCTTCAGCGGGCTCGGCTTCCTGATGCCCCATAACGAGTTCTGGCGAGGCTGTTCCCTCTGCATTGATGATTTCATCGCTGGACAGCCAGGCCCGCTCCAGCCAGTTCTCCAGTTCCCGTACGTTGCCAGGCCAGTCCTGGCTCATCAATGACTGCCAGCTGCTGCGAGCGAGAATTTTTTCCATGCCATAGCGCCGATTGAGCCGTTTCAGCTGTTGCTCTACCAGGCCGGGAATATCCTCGCGGCGCTCACGCAGTGGCGGCAGAGTGACTGGGATAACGTTCAGCCGGTAGTAAAGGTCGAGGCGAAAGGAGCCTTCCTCCACGCGCTTGCTGAGGTTCTGGTTGGTGGCAACCACCAGGCGGAAGTCGACGCGCCGGGACTGGCTGTCACCCAGGCGACTGATGCGACCATCCTGAATAGCCTTGAGCAGTTTTGTCTGCATCGACAGGGGCAGCTCACCGATCTCGTCGAGAAATAGCGTGCCGCTGGCGGCCTGTTCGATAAGCCCGACGCGTCCCCCGGGCGCCGCACCGCTGAAGGCCCCGGCACGATAGCCGAACATCTCGGCCTCGAACAGGCTCTCTGGAATGGCTGAACAGTTGATGTCGACGAAAGGCCCATCGCGTCGTGCGCTCCAGCGATGAAGCTGGTGGGCGAAGGCGGTCTTGCCGACCCCTGACTCGCCGAGCATCATCACGTTGGCATCTGTAGGGGCCACCCGTCGCAGCAGTAGCGCCACCTCACGCATCAGTGGGCTCTTTACCTCCAGGTTGTCGAGTTCGTTCTCCAGCGCCGTATCTTCCTGGTCGACCACCTGACTGCGCTTCAGGTGGTCGCTTAAACGCTGCTGGAGCAGGGCATATTCCTGCTGTAGTAGTTGGAGGTCGGTGAGGTCCATGGAGCGGCTCACCACCGCCACCAGTTTCCCCTCTTCGAAGATCGGGTAGGCCTGTGCAATTACCTGACGTCCAGTGCAGGTGCGCTGAACAAGTTGTGCCGGTTGACCACTGCGTATCACTTCCATGCTGATCGAGGGGTTCAATACCCCATCGGCTTCTAGGCGCTGCACGGTGCTGGCCCGAAGCTCTTCGCAGGAGATGCCATAGACCGCGGCGGCACTGGGGCTTACGCAGCGAACCTTCCCATCTGCATCGGCTATGAAGTAGTGGTCGTGCGCGGTGTCGACGATGGTCTTGAGGATGAGGCTATCGATGGTGCTCATGTGCCCGACCTGCGATTCAAAAATACATCAATAATTCATTATTGCATCATCGGAAGACTCAAGGTGATCCAATTCTGAATCAAAAAACCCGCACAAGGCCCTGAAATCGGGTTGGCATGGTTCCTGCAAAACACATGTAACGCACTGGGCGCTTCTATCACTGACCAGGAAATCCAGAGGACGTTTGCATGAGTGAGTTCAATCAACCCCTAGGTGGTAACGATATGCCGCGATTCGGTGGGCCTGCCACCATGATGCGGTTGCCGACTCAGGAGAGCGCCGAGGGCCTGGATGCCGCCTTCATCGGTATTCCTATGGATATCGGCACCTCCAACCGCCCGGGAACCCGCCTGGGTCCTCGCCAGATTCGCGATGAATCGCGCATGCTACGTCCCTACAACATGGCGACCCAGGCGGCACCCTTCGAGAGCCTTCAGGTTGCGGATATCGGTGATGTGCCGATCAACACCTTTCACCTGCCCAAGAGTGTGGAGATCATCACCGCATTCTACGAACGGCTGCTTGAACACGACTGCATTCCCTTGACCCTGGGTGGCGAGCACACCATCACGCTGCCCATCCTGCGTGCCATCGCCAAGCGCCATGGGCCGGTGGGGCTGATTCATATCGACGCCCACGCCGACATCAATGACCACATGTTCGGCGAGCCGATCGCCCACGGCACCCCCTTCCGCCGCGCCCAGGAGGAAGGCCTGCTGGACAGCCAGCGTGTGGTCCAGATCGGGCTCCGGGGCACCGGCTATGCCGCGGAAGACTTCGATTGGTCCCGCGAGCAGGGCTTTCGCGTCGTGCAGGCTGAGGAATGCTGGTACAGGTCATTGGCGCCGCTGATGGCAGAGGTGCGAGAGCAGATGGGCGATGGGCCGGTCTATATCTCCTTTGATATCGATGCCCTCGATCCATCCGTGGCACCGGGTACCGGTACCGTCGAGATGGGCGGCCTCACCGCCCAGCAAGGGCTGGAGATCGTGCGCGGCGCGGCGGGACTCAACGTGGTGGGTGGTGATCTGGTCGAGGTGGCACCGCCCTATGACCCGAGCGGAAATACCGCCCTGATGGGCGCCACTCTCCTGTACGAAATGCTCTGTGTGCTGCCGGGCGTCAAGCGCCGCGATTGAGACTCCTCGGTCAGTCCGAAACGACAACGATAATTCAACCTGAGGTACTTTATGCCATCCTCCCTCGATACATCAGACGACATAGCCCTTGAGGGCGCCCCGCTATCTCGGCATGGACTGATCAAGTTCCTCGTGCCATCAATAATCGGCGTATTGCTTTTCCTGGTGCCCTTTTCGATGGGCGATACCATCAACATCGGCATGGGGTTCGCCGCTGATGGGCTCAAGGCACTGCTGGGCGGCACCCTGCCCGCCATTGCCACGGTTGTCCTGTGCCTGTCCGTGGTACTTACTCTTCTGGTCAAGTTCACCCAGCCAGGCTGGGCGCGCGAAGGTGTGCTCAAGGAACTGTTCGACGTGGCACCGTTGTGGGTCGCCATGCGCGCCCTTGGTGCCCTCTTTGCCTTGATGACCTACTTCCAGGTCGGTCCGGAATTCATCACTGCCGCCTTCACTGGTGGCGTGATGCTCAACGACCTGGCTCCGGTTCTGCTCACCTTCTTCTTCTTCGCCGCCATCCTGCTGCCGTTTCTGGTCGACTTCGGCTTCATGGAATTCGTCGGCAGCCTGCTACGTACACCTTTCCGTTGGATCTTCGGGTTGCCAGGCCGCAGTGCCATTGATGCTACGGCCTCCTGGATGGGGTCGGGAACGGTGGGAGTGCTGATTACCACGCAACAGTACGAGAAGGGCTTCTACAACTGTCGTGAAGCATCGGCCATCGCCACCAACTTCTCCATCGTGTCCATTGCCTTCGCGATCCTGGTGACGACTTTCATCGGCATCAACCATCTTTTCGTGCCCTTTTACCTGACGGTGGTGGTCTCTGGCCTGGTGGCTGCGGTGGTTGTGCCACGGTTGCCACCGCTGTCGCTCAAGCCGAATACCTATTATGAGCCGGTGGGTTGCCAACTGCAGGAAGAACGCACCGGCAACCAGGGGCTTCTGCGCTACAGCCTGGGCATGGCCGTGGCCCGTGCGGAGAAGGCCCCCGGCCCGCGGCAGCTGGTGCGCATCGCCCTTTACAACGTCGCCGACATCTTCTTCGGCCTGCTGCCATTGGTCATCGCCATCGGCACCGTGGCGCTGATCCTGGCCGAGTTCACGCCGCTCTTCACCTGGCTTTCAATGCCCATGGTGCCGTTACTGGAATGGATGGGCCTGCCGGAGGCCGAGGCCGCGGCCCCCGCCACCCTGGTGGGTTTCGCCGACATGTTCCTGCCAGCGGTACTGGGCAGCAACATCGAGAGCGAGCTGACGCGCTTCGTGATCGCCTGCCTGTCGCTGACCCAACTGGTCTACATGTCGGAGATCGGTGCCTTGCTGCTGAAGTCAAAGATCCCGCTGAAGCTGTGGGAGCTGGCGGCTATCTTCCTGATCCGTACCGCTATCACCTTGCCGATCATCGTCGTCATGGCCCACTGGCTTGTGGGATGAGGGGCCTCCAAATGACCTGTTCAGAACTGCTCATTCGTCTGCTGCGAGACACCTATGGCGTGGATACCGTCTTCGGTATCCCCGGCGTCCACACCGTCGAGCTCTATCGGGGGCTTGGCGGAGACGCAGAAGCCTGCGGCATTCGACATGTTACCCCGCGCCACGAGCAGGGCGCCGGTTTCATGGCCGACGGCTATGCCAGATCCACCGGCCAGCCGGGGGTGTGCTTCATCATCACCGGCCCCGGCATGACCAACATTGCCACGGCCATGGGCCAGGCGCTGGCCGACTCCGTTCCGATGCTGGTGATCTCCAGCGTCAACCGTCGAGATACCCTCGGCCGCGGTCAGGGTCGCCTTCACGAACTGCCCTGCCAGCAGCAGCTGGTGGCGGGCCTGACCCGCTTCAGTCATACCCTGCTCGATCCGGTGGCCCTGCCGGAGGTACTGGCCCGGGCTTTCGCGGTCTTCGAGGGCATGCGCCCGGGACCGGTGCATATCGAGATCCCCATCGACCTGTTCGATGCTCAGGTGTCTCCCCCCGAACAGTGGAGCCCGCCGGTCATCCACCGACCGGCACCGAACCCGGCCGGGCTCGCCACCGCAGCACGCTGGTTGCATGAAGCACAGCGGCCGCTGGTGCTGCTGGGCGGGGGCTGCATCGCAGCGCCCGAGGCCGCCCGCGCGCTGGTTGAACGCCTGGATGCTCCCACCGTTACTACCATCAACGCCAAGGGTCTACTGGGGCTTGAAGCCGGCAGTAGACACTCGCTGGACCTGGGCGCCAACGCGGCCCTGCCCGCCGTGCGCGAGCTGGCCCGTGAAGCCGACGTGATACTGGCCATCGGCACCGAGCTTGGTGAGACCGACTATGACGTGGTGTTCGACGATGGCTTCCTGCTGACGGGCCGGCTTATCCGAGTCGATCTCGACCCGGAACAGCTGGTGCGCAACCAGTCCTTGGCTCTCGGCCTGATCGCCGATGCCGGCACCACGCTGGACGCCCTGCTGGCCCACTTCCCGGTGGCCTTGTCCCGGCAGGGGCGCATCCGCACCGCCGCCACCATGGAAGCCCTCGCGCTGGATCGTGACCCGGCGTTCGCTCCCTTCGTGCCGCTCTTCACCACACTTGCCGAGACGATGCCAGAGGCGATCCTGGTGGGCGACTCCTGCGCACCGGTCTACGCCGCCAATCACCTGGTCGCCAAGCCAGAGCCGCGGCGCTTCTTCAACGCCTCCACCGGCTACGGCACCCTTGGCTACGGCCTGCCCGCCGCCCTCGGCGCCAAGCTGGCCCGCCCGGACCTTCCGGTGGTAGCGCTGGTCGGCGACGGCGGCGTGATGTTCACCCTGGCCGAGATCGCCACCGCCGTGGAGGAACATCTTTCGGTAGTTATCCTCCTTTGGCACAACGGTGGCTACGAGGAGATTCGTCGTTACATGGCCGCCAACGGCGTCGCCCCCATTGGCGTGAACCTGCATGCCCCGGAGTTCCAGACCCTGGCGAACGGCTTCGGCTGCCTGGCCACCCGGGCCGACGACCCCGCCAGCCTGGCCAAGGCATTATCGCAATGCCCCGAGCAGGGCCCCTTGCTGATAGAGATCGACGCGGCCGCCTGGAATGCCTCGGTGCAGGAATAACGCCCCACCGACCTGGAACCCCACTGCGAGAGAGCCATCTGTGCATCAGCTGACACGACAATTCATCGACAATCGCTGGGTCGAGAGTGCAAGCCATCGTCGCCTGCCCGTCACGGACCCTTACCGACAGGAGATAATCGCCGAGGTCACCGCCGGCGATTCCACCGATGTCGACGCCGCAGTGGCCGCTGCCCGCCACGCCCTGCCGGCTTGGCAAGCGCTTGGCGGTGAGAGGCGAGGCGTTTATCTATCGGCCTTCGCCGATGCCCTGTTGGCGAGCCGGGGCGAGCTGATGCAACTGTCGTCACGCAATAACGGCAAGGCGCTGGCCGAAGCCGCTATCGACCTCGATGATGCCATTGCCTGCTATCGATATTACGCGAATCAGGCCCGAGCCCTGGAAGGTCGCCAGGGACGTCTTATCGAGCATGGCCTTGATGGTATCCAAGCCCAAGTCTATGAGGATCCTGCCGGGGTGGTGGGGTTGATCACTCCCTGGAACTTCCCGTTGGTGACCAGCGCGTGGAAAATTGCTCCGGCCATGGCGGCGGGCTGCACGATCGTCTTCAAGCCTTCCGAGATCACACCGCTTCCCGAACAGGCGCTTGCCGAGATAGCCGAGGGCGTTGGCCTGCCCGCCGGTGTGCTCAACCTGGTGCACGGCGACGGCGAGGGTATCGGGGCGCCGCTCACCGCCCACCCGGGTGTCGACAAATTCTCTTTCACCGGCAGTAATGTGGTGGGGGAGAAGGTGATGCACGCGGCGGCTAAGGGGGTCCGTAACGTTTCGCTGGAGTTAGGCGGGAAATCTCCCGTTCTGGTGCTGGATGATGCCGAGGTGGAGCAGGCCGCCGACTGGGTGATGGCGGGCATCTTCTTCAATTCTGGACAGGTCTGCTCCGCCACTTCACGCCTGATCGTCCACGACGATCTCGCCGAGCCGCTCTATGCGGCGCTGGGTAAGCGCCTCGACGCCATTCGCCTTGGCGATCCCCTAGCTGACGACACCGACATGGGACCCATGTCCAGTGCTCGCCAGCGCGAAGCCGTGCAGCGCTACCTGGCGATTGCGTGGGAGGAGGGGCTGGTCGCGGTGCGTGATGGACGCCATCGTCAGTTGCCCGAGCGCGGCGAGTTCGTTGTACCTACGCTCTATCGTGATGTTCCGGTCCAGAGTCGCCTGTGGCAGGAGGAGATCTTCGGACCGGTGCTCTGCGGTCGAAGCGTCTCCAGCGATGAGGAGGGCATTGAGCTCGCCAACGCCAGCCCATTCGGCCTTGCCGCTACGGTGATTGCCGGTGATGTCGAGAGAGCCAGGCGGGTTGGCCAGCGGCTGCGTGCCGGCAGCATCTGGTATAACAGCGAGCAGCTGGTGCTACCGGAGGCCGGCTGGGGTGGGTTCGGTATCAGTGGGATCGGCCGCGAGCTGGGCCCCTGGGGGCTGGCGGAGTATCTGCAGGTTAAGCATCTCATCGGACCTGAGTCAGGCTAGATCCTATGCTGACCGAAGAGCTTCGCATATTGGTGCACCTGGATAAGCCCGGCCAGACTTGTTGATACTGCTTAAGCGAGGGTGGGCGGTCTCAAGTTAATCAGGTTCTACCAGACACAGAAGTCTTGAGGTTCTGATTCTCAAGTGGTGACAATCTCATTAGCTCGACGGATTCAATCCGGATACGTTAGGTCGGTTTCCCAGCTTTTCGCGCTTTGCTGAATTGCGCGTCTTACCCCCTCTGCATCATCCGCCTGGAAGGCAGTGTAGATAGCTTTGTGATCGTTGAGGGCGGTTTCTGGCAGTGTCTGCATGGACGTTTCGAGCGCAGCCTCGATCAGTTCCAACAGTGTCTGACCGACGCGGATCGTCATGGGGTTGTGGGTGGCATGGAGGATCGCCCGATGAAAGTTGACATCGTGGCGAGATGTCTGCTCGCCGTTGGCTATCGCGGTAGCCATGTCGTCAATGGCCTCCTGAATTCGCCGATGGTCCTCATCGGTGGCGTTGGTCATCGCTTGAAGCGTGTAAGCGGGCTCGAACATTGCCCGGAATTCGAGCACGTCGCGCGTCATGCCGCGGGCCAGGATCATGCCGAAGGCCATCGGGTCGACCAGTGGATCACCCGGTTCGCGCCGGATGACAGTGCCATGGCCACGACGCACCTCCACGATGCCGATCGCCTGGAGCATCTTGATGGCTTCGCGGACGCTCGACTTGCCGATTCCCAGGCTTTGAGTCAGCTCGGTTTCAGAGGGTAGATAGTCTCCATGAGATCTGGATGGCCGAGACCCGCGACGAGGCGCATAAGGCCTTTGATCGCACTGTGAAACGCTTCGAGGCCAAGTACCCCAGAGCGATGGAGTGCCTGGCCAAGGATCGGGAGGAACTGCTGGCGTTCTATGACTACCCGGCAGAGCACTGGGTGCATATCCGCACCACCAACCCGATCGAATCGACCTTCGCCACGGTCCGCCTGCGGAGCAAGCGAAGCCGGAACTGCGGCTCCCGGGCAACGACCCTGGCGATGGTCTTCAAGCTGCTTCAGAGCGCCCAGAAGAGCTGGAAGCGGATCAAGGTGTTCAACAAGCTGGAGCTGGTCGTGAACAACGTCCAGTTCCAGGATGGCGAGCCCTTGACCGATCAGTCAGACAGGACTGCCGCCTGACCGGCTATACACAGGATTTGACAATAACTCCCGGCCCCGTGATATCGGCGTGACATGGTCACGGCATCAGCTGATCCTCCAGCGTAAAAGGAGCGCACGCATGTCCGAGCTCGACGACGCCACCATCGACGCATTCCAGGCCCGAGTTACCCGTGGCGAATGCGATGTTCTGACCTGGTGGCATTCCTGTCAGGCTCGGATCGAGAAGCTTGAAACGGATGTCAGGGCCTGGGAATACCTCATGCCGCCTATGTCGACCACAACCCTGCGGGGTTCCGGGCAATTGCTGTGTGGCGTGCCTGTTGGCATCAAGGACATCATTGATACAGTCGAGATGCCGACTACCTGGGGAACCGGTGGCTATCTCGTTTCGCCGGGAGCCGTCGTGGATGCCGCTGTGGTTACCTTGCTCAAGCGTCAGGGCGCTATGCCGATGGGCAAGACCGTATCCACCGAGTTTGCCTACTTCACACCCGGCAAGACCCGCAACCCGCAGGATCTCTCGCGTACTCCGGGCGGCTCGTCCAGTGGCTCGGCCGCCGCCGTGGCGGCGGGGATGGTGCCCCTCGCTTTGGGGACGCAGACAGCCGGAAGTATCATTCGTCCGGCAAGTTACTGTGGTGTTTTTGGCTTCAAGCCCACCGTCAATACGGTGTCCTTCTCGGGCATCAAGGCCTTTGCTCCTTCGATGGATACGCTGGGCTGGTTTGCTAGACACATCGAGGATATCTGCACGACCTTCGCGGCCTTGACCCGGTCCGACGCCATCGAGGCGCTGCCCGATCTTGGCGGCATCCGCGTCGGTCTGCGTAACCTACCGGGTGGCAGGCCGCTCGATTCCGATGTCGCCGAGGCCTTGTCCAGCACAGCGAGACGTCTGGAGCAGGCCGGCGCCAGGGTGTTTGCATTACGCTTGGATGCCAGTTACGACGAACTCATCATCCATCACCAAGCGGTGTTGGCCTATGAGGCCGCGCAGTCGCTGGCCAGTGAATTTCAACTGCATGGTAAGGATATGGGCACCAAACTGGTCGAGCTGATCGAACAGGGCTTGGCGATATCCTATGCCGACTATCGGGCGTCTCTTCTGGCGGCCGAGCAGTGCAAACAAGGGTTGTCGAAGGTGTTTGTAGACGAGGTCGACGTGATACTGGCGGAGAGTGCTCCAGGCGTTGCCCCGCAAGGGCTGGAAGCCACCGGCGATCCGGTCTACTGCCGTGCCTGGACACTGCTCGGAGTGCCGTGTATCAACCTTCCGCTGAACAAGGGACAAGATGGACTACCGGTGGGGGTGCAACTGATCGCCGATCGCTGGCAGGACGAGCGACTCTTGTCGATTGTGCGAACGCTTGTAGCGGTAACGAGTTAAATACCAACCGTGCGGTGAGTGAGCACCTGATCTTATTGATATCTTCATTTTCATGAATCCTGGGTGAGCAGCAGCTCGACCCGGCGATTTGCTGCACGCCCAGCGCGGGTGTCGTTGCTCTCCAGGGGTTGCGTATCGGCATAGCCAATGGCGCGCAGGTCCGACTCGGGCAAGCCGGCCTCATCGAGGTAGCGCAGTACCGAGATCGCGCGTCCGGTGGATAGCTCCCAGTTGGAGGGAAAACGGCTCGTGGAGATAGGCACGTTGTCGGTGTGCCCCTCGACCGAGATTCGTCCATCGAATGTCTGAAGGGTCTCCACCAGGCCTTGCAGGACACTACGCCCACGCGAGGTCAGGCTGGCCTGGCCACTGGCAAACAGCAGATTGTTGTCGATGCGCAGGGTGATGCCTCTGTCTCCCTCGGCCACGCTGACCCCCTCCATCTCCAGTCCCTTGAAACGGGGTTGGAGGCCATCGTGACGAGGCCTCAGGCCGGAGGCCATCGGTCCGACGTCGGTATGGATAGCGATGGCGGCCAGCCGGGCTGTGGGAGAAACCGATCCCGATGCATCGCTGCCGCTGGTTGCCTGGCCATTGCCTGCCATCGACAGGAGAAGAACGAAGAGGGTGATCAGCAGGGTCAGGACATCCAGGTAACTCATCAACCAGCCTTCACCGTCTCCGTCACCCTGACCAGGGGGACTGAGTACCTGCTGGATGTCACGCTCACGCATGCTGGCCTTTCTCGTTGTTGTTTTTGCGACGTTCGGCGGGAGGTTCCGGATCGCGGATCTCGTCGTGGTAGTTGGCGACGAAGGAGTTGAGGGTCTCTTCGATGAACGATGGCAGGCGACGCTTGGTGATCAGGGAGATGCCCTCGAGAACCATGTTCATGGCGATCAGGCGCTCCTCGGTGCGACGTTCGAGTTTCACGGCGATCGGCTTGAAGACCAGGTTGGCCAGCAGGATGCCGTAGAAGGTGGTAAGCAGGGCAACGGCCATGCGTGGCCCGATCACGTGCAGATCACCCGCCTCCATGACCTCCAGCATGTTCACCAGGCCCACCAGGGTGCCGATCATCCCGAAGGCTGGCGCATAGGTGGCCATGGTCCGGAATATCTGGGCTTCTGCATGTTCGCGCGCCTTGAGCCGGGAGATCCGCCAGCGCAGGAGGTCGAAGATCTCGTCCTCCTTGGTATTGGCAATCACCAGTTGGATGCCGGTGCGCAGAAAAGGGTTGCGGGTATGCTCCAGGGCTGCTTCCACCGCACGCACATCACCCTTGAGCCATAGCCGGGATAGATCGACGAGCTCCCTGATGTCATCGCGGATATAGGCGTTCTCGCGTCGAAAGACGATGGCGACCAGTCGCACTACCCGGAGGACTTCCTTGAGGGGGTAGCTGATGAAGGTCGCTGCCAGCGTGCCGGCAACGACGATGCCCAGTCCCGGGAGGTTGATGAAGCTTTGCGGGGATTCGGCAGTGAAGAGCAGGACACTGGCGAGAAGCACACAGCTGGCCAGTATTCCGATCAGTGTCGATGGGTTCATTCACGGCTCCTGACCGTAGGTGACATGGGCATACAGAGTTATCGGACATCGTGCAGGATACTTGAATCTCGCGACGGCAGGGCACGGACAGTCGTGGGAGAGGGTGATACCCTTGAGATCACCCAAACCTGCCGGAGATGGCATGCCACTCTCCCCAGAGCAGGTACACATCGCAGGGAGTGATACAGCATGACAGGCCAAGGGGTGACGGACAGCTTCACCATCGCAATGCATCCGATCCATGACGCTGACTATGATCATGTGGCCGACCGCCTCATCTACCAGCACCACGACAACGATCATGATGATCCGTTGAGCAGCACGGCGAAGGCCCTGAGTGCCGTCCTGTATGAACTGGAGGAGCGGCAGTCACGGGAGCTTTTCATCGAGCTACCCGCCGAGTGGCTGGTACGGTCCGATCTGCTGCCGACGCCACCCGGCCAGGTGGTCATCGGCTTGCCTCGGGACCTCGAGATCACGCCGGAGCTGGCAGACAGCCTGAGCAAGATCCGCGAGCGGAAATACCGCATCGCCGTGCCCGATTCCACCTACCAGGCTATGGGGCCCGGCCTGCAGGTCCTCGCCGACATCATAGAGATCGATGCCTCGCGCCCCCTCGAGATCGAGCGACTGAAGACCCTCAAGGCGAAGGGGCATCGATTGCTGGCAGAGCACATCCACGACCACGAAACGCTCGAGCAATGTCTTGCGGTCGGCTGTGACTACATCAATGGCCACTATCTCTCACAGCCCCACTATCATGCTACCAAGCCGCGGGGACGCCACGGCAATCGAGCCGCCCAGCTGAGGCTCATCAACGAGCTCTATCGTGAGGATGCCGACCTTCACCGTCTTCATGACCTTCTGCTCCAGATGCCGCATCTGCATGTGGCGATCCTGCGTCGTGCCAACTCGAGCTATTTCGGCCAGAGTCAGCTGCAGTCCGATCTGCGGCGCGCGATACAGGTGATCGGTCTCAACGAGCTTCGCAGACTGGTCATGACGATGTCGTTGGCCAGCAACATGCCATCATCGCACATCACGGTGAGGCTGGCGTTGATCCGGGCCTTCATGTGCCAGAACCTGGCCGAGCCCTTCCCCAATATTGACCCGGAAGATGCCTTCACCACGGGTCTGTTTTCGATGATGGCAGCCCTGCTGGATGAGGACCAGGACACCCTGCTGGCTCAAGTGCCTCTCGACGATGGCATCATTCGGGCCCTTGAGCATCATGAGGGCCACCTGGGGGCCATTCTGGCCATCTGCGAGGAACATGAGCAGCAGCTGGGGGAAACCACGCCTGAACATACTGCCGAGCGGCTGCAGGAATGCTATCTCGATGCTCTGGACAAGACTGCCACCCTGATGGGGCGTTTATAGGCCGCCAGGCGAAGCTTTCGAGCCCCTGAGGGGGATCAGCCCGATTCGTTGAGCTTTGCCCGCAGGCGGCTGACCGCCTGGCTGTGCAGCTGGCAGACCCGCGACTCCGATACGCCCATCACCGCCCCGATCTCCTTCAAATTGAGCTCTTCCTGGTAGTAGAGGGCCATGAGCAGCTTCTCACGCTCGGGCAGTGCCTCAATGCCCTGAACCAGCTGGTCACGTTTCTCCTGGTCGAGCAGTCGGGAGGACGGGCTTTCCAGGTCGCGGCTATCGAGCCGAGATTCCCCTCCTTCGGCCATCAGGTCCTCGAAGGGCAACAGCTGGCCACTATTGGTATCGCTCAGCAGGCGTCGGTAATCGGCCAGGGGCATCTCCAGCTCCCCTGCGATCTCCGTCTCCTCGGGCGGACGCCCCAGCTGCTGCTCCAACCGGCGCACGACCTCGTCAACCGCCCTGGCACTGCGCCGGACGCTACGTGGCAGCCAGTCCCGGCTGCGCAGCTCGTCCAGCATGGCACCGCGGATACGCTGGTTGGCGAAGGTCGCAAAGCTGGCCCCCTGGCCTGAGTTGAATCGGCCCATGGCTTCCAGCAGCCCGACGGTGCCGGCCTGTATCAGGTCGTTCAGCTCGATGCTGGCAGGCAGCCGCACCTGGAGGGCGAGTGCCTGACGGCGCACCATGGGCAGGTACTCTGTCAGCAATGCTTCCTGATCGATCTTACCTTGTGCCGTATACATCCTCGTGCCTCACAGCTGTCGGCAATACCACCGTTCTACCGGGTGGCGTTGCCAGATTCGGTTTTATCGATGGTTCACGATCACCTGAAGTTCACCTACCGTCACCGGGCGTTGCCCCTCCGCCAGGGAGAAGCGGAATTCCAGTGGCACATCGGCTGGCAGCCCTGCCAGTGCGTGGGTCGTGCCATGCATGGTCGGTAGGGGGATACAGCCCGCCGGGTGGCAGAGCCTGACGTTCAGTGCGCTTCCCCGGGGGAGCCGGTAGCGCCAGACGACACTGTGTATGGCTTGATTGCTGGCTTGTGCACCGCCTGGCCTCAGGGGCTCAGACGCCGTTTCGCGGCCTGCCAGGCTGACCTGGGTCGCAGGCGCATTGGCGATCCAGCTGCCGGCGGCCTGCAGCTCTCCACAGGCGAGGGCAAGGAGCAATGCCAGGGCATGCCATCCATTGCGTTTCATTTGACCATCACCAGCAGCTCGATACCCAGGCAGCTCCACGCCGCCTGTTGCAGGTTTTCCAATAGGCCCTTGCGGGGCATGTCCGGCGAATGCACGGCCAACAGTCGAGTGGGGCCCTCTCGGTCCTTGAGTTGCGTCAATTGCCTGAATGCCCGGCGGAAGGCGTTCGGGTCACTATCCACCCAGAGAGCCCACCGTGACTGCTGCGCGAACAGCACGGGCAAGTCCGGACTGGTGATCTCCACAGGAGCGACACGCCACTGTGCAGATGAGCCTACCCAGCGTCGTCCTTGCGCCGCCCAGTGATCCAGCAGATCCAGGACTCGTTGGGTCGGGTATGGCGAAAGGCCCGGTAACCCCACCACCACCAGCGTTCTGCAGGCTCGTGCATCGTCGACATCCTCTCCGTGACGAGGGGAAGGGGCATGTTGAGTGCCTGCCCACTGACGCAGTCCTGCTGCCTGATCGGCGACGCTCACCTCATACCCTCCAGGCCCGCTGAGCCGACATGGCGAATGGCATCCCTGGCGCTGAAGAGGTAGAGCAATCCCTCAAGCAGGGCGGTGTCGCGTCGGCGACGGCGCCCCCCTAGAAAACCCAGGAGTTCCGAGCGGAGATCCATGGCAACCACGTCGCTGCCATGATCGAGATGGTTGGCGGTGGCGGCGATCCCGGCGGCCAGCAGTAGCTGTAGCTCCGGACGCGTCCGTGCAGGCAGCAGGGGGGACAGACGCTCCTTGGCGGAACGAGTTTGCTGCACAAGCCCCTCGGCCTGGAGATGGCCAAGCAGAAGGGGCAGGGCATCCTCATGGTTGCTGAAGGGCATCAACCAGTAGCGCCGACCCAGTTCCTTGCCGCTTTCGGGATCGCGCAATCTAGCGAACCAGGCTTCCAGGGATTTCCCGGACACGTCTTTCTTTCGTCGGGCCGGAAATGCCGTGACGGTGAGCTGTGACAGCGCTACCTGACAAGGCTGGCCACGTAGTCGGAAGTTGGCCTGCACGGATGGTGTGGCCAGTGGGGCAAGTTCCGACAAGGCGCGACGCACGCCGCCGTGGATGACCCGCTGCCCGGGACGTACCTGGCTGGACCAACTGATCTGGCCGCTATTCAGCCACCGCCAGGCATCGTTATCCGGTAGGGAGGGGAACAAATGGCTATTTACCCCCTGTACCTCGTCCGCCTTGACCAGCCGGTTGACCTGGCCGATGGGCTGTCTGTGTTGCAGGTCCGGCAGGACAAGCCATTGGCCCTCTGCGTCCAGTCCCATGTCGGGCATGGCCCAGTCAGAGCCGTTCAGGGTTTGCCGGGAGGCCCATAGCATGCCCGTGCGTTGGCACGTCTTGGCACTCTGGTCGAGCAAGGTATCCAGGCGAGCCGCCTGCAGTTCATCTGGAAGCGCGGAGATGTCCCAAGCGGACTCGAGGTCATTGAAACCCACCAGGCGCTGACGCAGTCCGTTCAGGACGGTCGACAATCGCCGTCCCTGGCCGAGCAGGTCACCTTTCGGGGAATAGCCAAGCGTTCCCCGGGACGGTCGGGAGGCCGATGGTTCGTCCAAGGGGAGTGGCGCGCGTGTGGCAAGGGACTGCATGGTCAGTGCCATCGGGTCGGCCATGGCAAGATCCTCAGGGACACGCTGGCCATGGGAGACGAACGAGAGGCGAAGACCGTGGCGGATGATCGTCTCGAGCGCGGGAGCCAGGCGCCCCGCCTCGTCCTGCTTGGTCAGCAGGCAATCATCCAGTTCAGCCCCTGCCGCTCGTGCCGCCTGGCGGTAGCGTGTGACCACTTCCTCCAGTGTCTCCGGCTGACTGGCCGCGTTGAGCAGCAGCACCATCCGCACGCGGACGCGCCCCCCCTGCAGCTGGGCGATCTGCTCGATGATGCGCTGATCACGTTGGCTCATTCCCACGGTGTCGATGATCACCCAGCGGCGACCCCGAAGGTCACGGGCCAGGCTGTCGATGGGCTGGCCCGGCGCGAGGGCATGCATCGGAATACCCAGCAGATCGGCATAGATCCGCAGTTGCTCGTGGGCGCCAATCCGGAAGCTGTCGGTGGTGATCAGGGCGACCCGGTCCGCGCCGTGGCGCTGGACGAAGCGAGCCGCCAGCTTGGCCGTCGTGGTGGTCTTGCCCACCCCGGTCGGGCCGACCAGCGACACGACCCCGGGGGGGTCGAAGAAACCGTCCTCCCGATCAAACGTGGGCAACCTGGCGGCCAACCGGCGTTGCAGCCAGCCAAGGGGACGCTCGTCGTTGCTATGGCAGTCGTTGAGTTCGGCAGGCAGGGCTTGCAGCAGCTCATCGGCCAGAAGGGCACTGAATCCGGCTTCTCGCAGCAGGCGCTTGAGTCGTGAACGGCAGTCCTGGGAGGGGGCGTGGCGCGCCTGCTCTCGGGCCAGCAGGGCGCGCATGTCCTGCATCTCATGCAAGAGCTGCTCGCTCATGGTCTGCAAGGCGCGTCCGTCTGCCGATGCATCGCCGAGCTGTGGGTCTGATGGAACGGAGGAGGTGGGTAGTGCTTCTGGCGCCGGAAGGGCTGTCTTTTCTTCCATGGCGCCATCTGCCATGGCCAGGATCTCCACGCCCTGCTCGGTGCGTCGGTTGGCCAGGATCAGCGCATCGTCCCCAAGCGAAGCACGCACCTGGCGCATGGCCTCTCGACTGGTGTTGCCCGAAAATCGAATGACGCTCATCTATCAGCGACCTCCTAGCAGCGTGGTGACACGCAGAGTGCGGTCGTCGGGAATCTCTGCCTGGGACATCACCACCAGATGGCGCAGACGCCGGCGCAGGAAGCGAGACAGCAGGGCTCGCAGGCCGTGCTGTACCACCAGGACCGGTGGCTCGCCACTTGCCTCATGGCGTTCAAGGGCCTGCTCGGCCTGGGTCATCAGGGTCTCGGCCAACCCTGGCTCCAGCGCACCGTTGCCGTTCATGGCCTGGGTGAGAATCTGCTCGAGCTGGCTTTCCAGGCCAATGACCTTGAGTTCTTCGCGGCCGGCGAACCACTGCTGGGTGATGCCTCTGCCCAGCGCGATACGCACCTGGGCGGTCAATTCATTGGGATCCTGCTGGTGCGGGGCGTGTTCGGCCAAGGTATCGAGAATGGTACGCATGTCGCGGATCGACACCTCCTCCTCGAGCAGGTTCTGCAACAGACGCTGAAGCACCGTGAGGGAGATGGCCTTGGGCACCACGTCTTCCACCAGGCCTTGCTGCTCTTCGCTCAGCTTGTCGAGCAGCTTTTGCACCTCTGAACGCCCGAGCATCTCGGCGGCATGCCGATGGAGCAGGTGATTGAGGTGGGTGGCAACCACCGTGCTGGCATCCACCACGGTGTAACCATAGACCTGGGCATGCTCGCGCTGGCTGGTGTCCACCCAGACGGCCGGCAAGCCGAAGGCCGGGTCCTGGGTCATCGCGCCCTTGAGCTCACCGGTCACCTGGCCCGGATCGATGGCCAGCCACTGGCCGGGGAAGGCTTCGGCGCGACCGATTTCTGCGCCCTTGAGGGTCAGCAGGTAGGTGTTGGCGCCCAGTTCCAGGTTGTCGCGGATGTGTACCACCGGCGGCAGAAAGCCGACTTCCTGGGCAAACTTCTTGCGTACGCTCTTGATTCGACCCAGCAACTCGCCCTGTTGCCGGGCATCCACGAGGGGAATCAGTCGATGTCCCACTTCCAGGCCGAGCGTATCCACCAACTGTACGTCCTCCCAGCTGGCTTCCGGTGCCTCAGTGCTCGGAGCAGGTTCAGTGGCGACCTCCTCCTCGACCAGACGACGCTCCTTCTCGCGAAGCAGCCACCAGGCCAGTCCGCCCAGCAAACCCGTGAAGATAAGGAACACCAGGTTGGGCATGCCCGGGACAAGCCCCAGCAGCCCCATGACGGCGGCCGCCAGGATCATCACCTGCGGGTTGACGAACAGCTGACTGATCATCTGCTGACCGACGTCCTGGTCGGTGGTGACCCGTGAGACGGTCACGCCGGCAGCCGTGGAGATCACCAGGGCGGGAATCTGGGCGACCAGGCCGTCACCGATGGTCATCAGGGTGTAGGTGCGTGCCGCATTCCCGAAAGCCATGTCGTGCTGAAGCATGCCGATCAGCAGGCCGCCAATCACATTGACCACCATGATGACCAGGCCGGCCATGGCGTCGCCACGCACGAACTTGCTGGCACCGTCCATGGAGCCGTAGAAATCGGCCTCCTGAGCCACGTCGCTGCGTCGTTGCCGGGCATCGTCTTCGCCGATCAGTCCGGCATTGAGATCGGCATCGATGGCCATCTGCTTGCCCGGCATGGCATCGAGCATGAAACGGGCGCCTACCTCGGCGATGCGTCCTGCCCCCTTGGTGATGACCATGAAGTTGATGATCACCAGGATCAGGAACACCACCAGGCCCACGGCAAAGTTACCGCCCACGAGGAACTCGCCGAAGGCCTCGATCACCTTGCCCGCTGCATCACCGCCCTGATGTCCCTCCATCAGGATGACGCGGGTAGACGCGACGTTCAACGATAGCCTCAACAAGGTGGTGAACAGCAACACGGCCGGAAAGGCAGCGAAATCCAGTGGCTTCTGGGTGAACATGCTCACCAGCAACACCATCACCGCCAGGGCAATGTTGAACGTGAACAGCAGATCCAGTGTGAAGGGCGGCAGCGGCAGGATCATCATGGAGAGGATCATGAGGATCAGCACTGGCCCGGCCAGCAGCTTCATGGGCACATTGCCCATCCAGTCGCGTTGGCCCAAGTATTGGTTCAAGGCCTTCATGGACCTGCCTCGTCAGTATCGGCGTCGCGTGCCGGGACCTCCAGGGAGGCCGGCACGGGAAGATTCTCGGGGGAAGGTGGTGCTTCGCCGCCCTCCTTGGCTGCTCTCTTGAGCCCGAAGGCCCAAGCCAGGACCTCGGCCACAGCGGTATACAAGTCCATGGGAATCTCGGCATCGAGATCCACGTGTTGATAAAGCGCCCTCGCCAAGGGGGGAGCTGCGAGTCGTGGGACCCCATGTTCCTCGCCGACCTCACGGATACGCGCGGCCACGGCATCGGCCCCCTTGGCGACGACGCGGGGAGCCGACATGCCCGTCTCCTGGTACTGCAGAGCAACGGCGTAGTGCGAGGGGTTGGTGATGATCACATCAGCTTCCGGCACCTTGCTCATCATGCGACCGCGTGCCATCGCTTGTTGCTGCTGACGGATGCGAGCCTTCACCTGGGGGTCGCCCTCGGACTCCTTGTGTTCACGCTTCACCTCGTCCTTGCTCATGCGCAGCTTCTTGGCATGGCTCCACAGCTGGTAGGGCACATCGATCAGAATGACGACCAGCAGCGTCAGTACCATCAGTCCGCTGGCCTGGGCCGCCATCCACATCGCCTTGGCGAGAGCCTGCTGAATCGGCTGGTCCATCAAGGCCATGAATTCACCGCGGTTGAGGTAGAGAAAGGCGATAGCCACGCTGCCAACCAGGACCGACTTGGCGATGGCCTTGGCCAGCTCCACCAGCGCCTGGACGCCGAACAGACGCTTTAACCCCTTGAAGGGGTCGAGCTTCGACAGCTGTGGCTTGAGTGACTTGGCCGAGATCAGCCAACCCCCAAGCAGTGCTGGTGCGACCAAGGCCACGACCGTCAGCAGCAGGAACAGCGGCAACAGGGCATACAGCGTTCGCTGGCCGAGGTTGAGGGCATTGGCGAGCATCGGGGTGGTTTCCAGCGCATGACGCCGTTCGAACAGGAAGGCCTGTTCCATGACCACCCCCAACTGGTCGTAGAGCATGCTACCCATCGACCACAGTCCGATGACGCCTCCCAGCAGCAACATGAAGGTGGCCAACTCCCGGGAACGGGCGACCTGACCTTCCTCACGCGACTTTTCCAGTCGTCGAGGGGTGGCCTCTTCGGTCTTTTCCTCGTCGCTATCTTGGTCGGCCATGGCCTTTCACCGGGCAGTCGTGCGGACCCTGGCCATTCTGTCGGGGAAGGGAAAGAGGTGATGCGTCAAAAAGGGCCGGTAATCGCGGTCTTATCCGCGATTACCGGCCTGATCAGGGTAGGAATAGAAGATGGGGCTAGAAACCGAGCTCGTCCAGCAGGTCGTCGACCTGGTCCTGGCCGGTGACGATATTCTCGCCCTCCGGCTTGATCTGGGGGCCGTTCAGTAACCCCTCCTCGCGCCGTCGCTCGTCGGTTTGCCACTGGTTCGTGGCACGTTTCTGGAGGTCCTCGCGCGCCTTGCCTTGGGGCACGGCATCGATCAACACCTGTACCAGCTGATACTCGATCTCCCGAATCACATCCATCATCTTCTTGATCACCTGGCCGGTCAGGTCCTGAAAGTCCTGGGCCATCATGATCTCTAGCAACTCCTGGTTTGTCGCCTGGGTGCGTTTCGGCACATCGGCCAGATAACCCCGGGTGTCCTGAACCAGATCACGCGCCTCGTCCAGTTCCTGGGGCTCTGCAAACCACTCCGCCCAGCGCTTGTCCAGCGCCTCGGCCCTTGTGCTGAGGTCATCCTGTAGCGGCTGGGCACGGTCGATGGCGTTGAGCGATCGCTCGGCCGCCTGTTCGGTCATGGTCGCCACGTAGTTGAGGCGGTCGCGAGCATCGGGGATGGCCTCTGCGGCTTTCTCGATCTCCTTGTCGAGTCCCAGCTCGCGCATGCTTTCACGCAGCATGCGCGTCAGCTGCCCGATGCGCTGTACCAGCTCGTCGCTGGACTCCTGGGGGAGATCCTGCGATGGCGTCTCGTTGCTCATCATCCTCGCTCCTTGGTGCCGAACCATTCCCGGCATCCTTACATGCCCAGTTTGTCGAAAATCTTGTTGAGTTTCTCTTCCAGGGTGGCCGAGGTGAAGGGCTTGACGACATAGCCGTTGGCACCTGCCTGGGCAGCCGCGATGATGTTCTCCTTCTTGGCCTCGGCGGTGACCATCAGTACCGGCAGGTCCTTGAGGGTGCTATCCGCGCGGATCTGCTTGAGCATCTCCAGGCCGTCGAGGTTGGGCATGTTCCAGTCGGAGACGACGAAATCGAAACTGCCACTGCTGAGCTTGTTCAGGGCGTCCTGGCCATCCTCGGCCTCTTCCACGTTGGTGAAGCCGAGCTCCTTCAACAGGCTGCGCACGATGCGTCGCATGGTCGGGAAGTCATCTACTACCAGGATGCTCATGTCCTTGTTTGCCATCGGATGTCCTCTTCAATCACGATATCGGGGCGCCGTCACGACGGTGGCGGCAGGATTCAGAATTCTTCCCACTCTTCTTCGGTGACTGCCTGGCGTACAGGATGCCGAGGCGTCGGGGATGTCGGTCGCGGGGCTGCACTCGTCGGCTGAGCCTCGGGGCGAGCCTCCTCGCGGACCCGCTGTGGGGACTCCATGGCCCCCGTCAGCTTGAAGACCGCCACCGCCTGCTCGAGACGGTTGGCTTGATCTTCCAGCGAGGAGGCGGCCGCTGATGCCTCTTGCACCAGGGAGGCGTTCTGTTGGGTGACCTGGTCCATTTGTCCCACTGCCTGGCTGACCTGCTCGATGCCGTCGCTCTGCTCCTGAGAGGCCGCCGAGATCTCGTCCATGATATCGGTGACGCGACGAACGGCCGCCACCACTTCCTGCATGGTCTCTCCGGCCTGTTCCACCAGGGTCGAGCCCTCCTGGACCTGCGTCACAGAACCTTCGATCAGCCCCTTGATCTCCTTGGCGGCGTCGGCACTGCGACTCGCCAGGTTACGCACCTCGCCCGCCACCACGGCAAAACCGCGGCCTTGTTCACCGGCTCGTGCCGCCTCGACGGAGGCATTCAATGCCAGGATATTCGTCTGGAAAGCGATGGAGTCGATCACGCCGGTGATATCGGCGATCTGTTTCGAGCTGCCGGAGATGCCATGCATGGTCATGACCACACGTTCCACCACCTCTCCGCCACGCTCTGCCGTGCGGGAAGCATCGAGCGCCAGTCCGCTGGCCTGGCGGGCATTGTCGGCATTCTGTTTCACCGTGGTGGTGAGCTCTTCCATGCTGGAGGCCGTCTCTTCCAGAGAGGCGGCCTGCTGTTCGGTGCGCGAGGAAAGGTCGGCATTGCCGCTGGCGATCTCGCGACTGCCCACGTGGATGGAGCCACTGCTGTCGCGTACGTCGGTGACGATTCGTGTCAGGTTCTGCTGCATGTCGCGCATGGCAGCAAACAGCTTGCTGATCTCGTTGCGGCCGCGAACGCGGATCTCGTGGGAAAGATCCGCCCTGGCGATGGTTTCCAGTCTCTCCACGGCCTCCTGGAGGGGGGTGATGACGATCTTCCGCAGGCCCATGTAGATCATGGCCACCATCAGCACCACGATCATCAGGATGGCAATTTCCATGCGCTGAAACAGGGTGGACATCTCGTTGTAGTCGGCCAGCATCATGTCGCCGCGCTCATCGGCATAGCGAACGAAATCCGTGAGGGTCGAATCCAGCGCCTCGGCCGGGCCCACCATCTGCTCACGCAGTACGTTGAAGCCAGTCGTGTCCATCTGGTCGAGTGCCTGGTATTGCTGGCGGGCCATAGTGAGCATCTCACTGAAGGTGGACTCGATCCGGGCACCGAGCTCCTCGCCCTGCTCGGTGCGCGGTACATTGGCGAAGGCCTCGAAACGCGCCTCGGATCTCTCGAGCTGGTCCAGTGCCGAGGCCAGGCGCTCATCGGCTTGCCCACTCTTGCCCAGCATGAAATGGTTCGACGCCACCTCGAGGTCCACCAGGGCACCGCTCAGAAGGGCGTCCGCACGGTTGATCTCGTTGAGCTGGGCGACGTTGATCTGATCGAGCGTCTCCAGGGTGTTGCTGGCCGAATTACTCGCTATTTGGCCCATGATGGCCACCGCGGCGATGAACGCCACGAAGCAGGCAAGGACGGCCGCCATGGCCGCATGGATGCTGATACTGCGCAAGAGACGTGTCATGCCGGCGTTTCCTTCTGCGTATGGACCAGGCGCGTTGCCCGGTGACGATAGGGGATGTGTCGTCTACACCCGTTGGGTGCGGCCCGAGGCCGCTGCCAGCGTGAGCAGTCGAGGGGCGATTTCTTCCAGGGGCAGCACGTCTGCCGCTGCCCCCAGTGCGACAGCCTCACGCGGCATGCCGTACACCACGCAACTGGCCTCGTCCTGAGCGAGGGTGGCCGAGCCCGCCTGGCGCATTTCCAGCAGGCCGGCAGCACCATCCTTGCCCATCCCCGTGAGCAGTACGCCGATGGCATTGCGTCCCGCCTGGCTCGCGGCAGAATGAAACAGCACATCCACCGAGGGACGATGTCGGTTGACCGGTGGCCCATCATCGAGGTGCGCGACATAGTTGGCGCCACTGCGCGCCAGCGTGAGATGGGCGTCACCGGGAGCGATGTAGGCATGGCCCGGCAGAATGCGTTCGCCGTCCGCCGCTTCCTTGACGCTGATCTGGCAAAGGCGATCGAGGCGTTCAGCGAAGGAGCGGGTGAAGCCCCCCGGCATGTGTTGGGTAATCAGGATGGCCGGGCTGTTGGCCGGCAGTGGCTCCAGGACCTGACGGATGGCCTCGGTACCACCGGTGGAGGCGCCGATGATGATCAGTTTCTCGCTGGAGACCATGGGGGCCTTGAGCGGCCTGGGGCCGGGGCCGTCCGGGCGTCTTGCCTGGCGCGGTCTTGAGCGGGCTGCGGCCCGGAGTTTCTCGGCAATCTCCGTTGCGTAATCCAGCATGCCGTTCCGGATGCCCAGTGATGGCTTGGCCACGAAATCCACGGCGCCCAGTTCCAGGGCACGTAGTGTCACCTCGGAGCCCGCCTGGGTCAGTGAGGAGACCATCAATACCGGCATGGGACGCAGGCGCATCAGGCGTTCGAGGAAGTCGAGGCCATCCATGCGTGGCATCTCGACATCCAGGGTGAGCACATCCGGGTTGTGACGCTTGATCAGATCACGTGCCGTGATGGGGTCCGGGGCAACGGCCACGACCTCCATGTCGGGCTGACTGTTGATGATTTCCGTCAGCAGGTCACGTATCAGCGCCGAATCGTCGACACACAGCACCTTGATTCTGTTGGCGCTCAAGGGGGTTGTCTCCTGTAGTCTTGCCAGCCCGCGGGGAGGCCGCTCAGGCCGACCATGAACTGTCTATCGGCCATAGAGGGCCAGACTTTAATAGCTCTGTGCGAATGACTCAGTGAGAACGGCTCAGCGCGGAGACTTGCGTGTGTAGACGGTCTGGCCGCGCAGCTGAAAGGCTTCGGTGATGTAGGAAAAGCTCTCGGAATGGCCGGCAAACAGCAGGCCATCGGGCTTGAGGAGAGGAGCAAAACGCTCCAGGATCCGTGACTGGGTTGTCTTGTCGAAGTAGATCATGGTGTTGCGGCAGAAGATCGCATCGAAGGGGCCGGTGATCGGCCACTGGGGAGCAAGCAGGTTGAGTGGCTGGAAGTCGATCACTCCAGCAACGTCCCGGCGAATGCGTGCGAAGCCCTGCTGCGGTCCCTTGCCGCGCTGGAAGAATCGCTTGATCCTCGACTCCTCGAGCTTGCACACCTGTTCCAGGGGATAGATGCCGGCTCGCGCTCGGGTCAGGGCATCGGTATCGATATCCGTCGCCACGACCTCGGCGTGACTGGCCTGCGGCCCCATGGCTTCCATCAGGGTCATGGCGATGGAATAGGGCTCCTCTCCCGTCGATGCCGCGGCACACCAGACGCGAATCTTTCCCGGGCGATTGCGCACATGGTCGGCCAGCAAGGGGAAGTGGTGCGCCTCTCGGAAGAAAGCCGTGAGGTTGGTGGTCAGGGCATTGGTGAAGGCTTCCCACTCCCGGGCATCGGGCTGACGCTCCAGACGCGCCAGATAATCGCCAAAGCGAGTCAGGCCATAATGGCGCAATCGCTTCGCCAGGCGACTGTAGACCATCTCGCGCTTGTGCTCGGCGAGCACGATGCCTGCCCGCTCGTAGATCAGCTGGCGGATCCTGGAGAAATCCGTATCGGTCAGCTCGAGATCCCGCTCGAGCCGACCACTTCCCCAGCTTGTTTCCTCCGCCGACATGGCGACACCCCGCGGATCGCTCAAAACGCCTCCCACTCCTCGACAGCCGTGGCCTGGCGGGGCTCGCCCTTGAGAGTGCCCGGGCTGGACTCGTGATGAGATGCCGCAGGTCCTGGCGAATCGTCAGGTGCCTGATGACGTGCTTGGCGCTTGGCCAGGGAGGGGGCTTGTTCCATCCCGGCACCACGTAGACGGAAGGCGGAAATGGCATTGCCGAGCAGGCTGGCCTGTTGCTCGAGTTCGCTGGCGGCACGCGCCGACGCCTGGACCCGGGCGGCGTTCTGCTGGGTTACCTGATCCATTTCCACCACTGCCTGGTTGATCTGGCCGATACCGTTACTCTGTTCCTCGGAGGCGGCGGTGATCTCGCCCATGATGTCGTTGACGCGAGTGGAAGCCTCCATGACGGCATCGAGGGACGTCTCTGCCTGGCGTACCAGCTCGGCACCGCCATCGATCTGGCGGGACGAATCGTCAATCAGTTCACGAATCTCGCTGGCAGCGTCGGCGCTGCGACCGGCCAGCTTGCGGACTTCACCGGCCACGACGGCGAAGCCACGCCCCTGCTCGCCGGCCCGAGCGGCTTCCACCGAGGCATTCAGCGCCAGGATATTGGTCTGGAAGGCGATGGAATCGATGACATTGATGATTTCCGTCATCTTGCGAGAGCCTTGGGTGATCTCGCCCATGGTGCCCACGACCTGGTGCATCAACTCGCCGGTCTCCCGGGTGCGCGCGGCATTCTCGGAGGCTAGGCCACTGGCCTGGCGAGCATTCTCCGAGTTGTGCTGCACCGTCGTGGTCATCTCTTCCATGCTCGAGGCTGTCTGCTGGAGCGAGGCGGCCTGCTGCTCCGTGCGTGCAGAGAGATCTTCGTTGCCCGAGGCGATGTCACGAGCGGCCGGCGTCACCACCCGGATCCCGCTGTTGACGTCGCCGACGATGCTGCCAAGGCTCTTGCGCATGATGTCGAGGGCTTCCAGCAGGCGGCCCAGTTCGTCACGCCGGCGCGCAGGTACGTCGGCGGCGAGGTTGCCCGAGGCAATCTGAAGGGTGAAGGCTTCGGCATCACGCAGCGGTCGCAACATGGCGCGCAGGGTCAGGGCGCCGATCACGATCAGCACCAGCAGGCCGATGGCCAGCATGCCGGCCTGCGCCATGAGCATCCGCTGTTGTTCTGCCCGGGCCTCGTCGGCCAGTGTTGCCGCGTTGGCCTGTTTACCCTCAATGAGGTCATTGACCTCGGTGGAGAGGGTTTCGCCCATCGCCTGCATCTCCTCGTTATGCGGCGGCAGGTTGGTGAATATGTCGAAATTCTCGTCGCTCTGGAGCAGATTGATAGCTCGGCCTATGCCGGCGTCCAGGTAGTCTGTCAGCAGGGAATCGAAGGTGTCGGCCTGGCCGTTCTGGTTGGCCTCTCTGGCCCGATAGGTGGTCCACAAGGTATCCAGTGACGACTCGATCTCCTGAAGCTCCTCGAGGTGCTGGTCCTTGTTCTCCAGCAGCATGAATCGATCATTGCGGGAGAGTGACTGGTGGGCCCGGGTTGCCAGTTGGTCGATTTGCTGCAGGCGGGCCACATCCTGCAGGCCATCCCGGTCCAGTGCTTGCAGGCGCTCGCCAGACACTTGCAGACCGAAAAGGCCCAGCGCGCCGCTTGCCAAGAGCAGCAGGCCGGCCACCACCACCATGGTCACTACGCGTGCACGCAAGCTGCGCAGGTTGAGGCGCGACAGCCGGCTGCCCAGGCCGCGGCGACGGAGTTGTCCACGTTCGAGAGTGAAGCGGCTGCCCTTGCCTTTATTGATGAGGGCGTAGGCCTTGTCGGCCTTATCGACCTCGATGGGGTCGGGCTTGACCCTGACCGACGCGTAGCCGACGAGCCGATCTTCCTCGACGATGGGCGAGACGCTGGCGTCTACCCAGTAATGGTCACCGTTCTTGCGGCGGTTCTTGACCAGGCCCTTCCAGCTCTCCCCGGCAGCCAGCGTGTCCCAGAGGTTCTGGTAGGCCGCCTCAGGCATGTCCGGGTGGCGCACGATGTTGTGGGGCGAGCCGAGCAGCTCCTCGCGACTGAAGCCGCTGACCTCGATGAAGGCCGGATTGACATAGGTGATGCGGCCCTTGAGGTCCGTGCGCGAGATCAGGAAATGCTCCTCATGAAGCGGGTATTCCTGCTGGGTGACGGGCTGGTTGTTTCGCATGCGATGTTTCCTGCTGAGGCAAGAGGCGACGGCCTGATAGTTCTTATGGGGGTGCCGCCGGTGTCGGGTGGCACCGAGAGCCTGATGTGAGGGTGTCCTAGAAGGACTCCCATTCATCGTCGCGACTGCCGTGTCCGTTGTCGTGACCCTCGCGGGTGGTATGGCGACCCGTGCTTCGGGCTGGCATCAGCGTCGGCATCCAGCGAGCCAGGTCATGGCTTTCGTCTGCGTGTCGCGAGCTTCCCTCCGGGGTCGGGGTATCGCTGTTCGCTTTACCGAGCTGGAAGCGGTTAACGGCGGCCTTGAGCCGACTGGCCTCGGCTTCCAGCTGGTTGGCGGCACTGGCCGCCTGCTGGACCAGTTCGGCATTCTGCTGCGTCACCTGGTCCATCTGGGTGACGGCATCGTTGACCTGACCGATGCCATTGCTCTGTTCGGCGGAGGCCGAGGCGATCTCGTCCATGATGTCGCTGACGCGCTGTACGGCGGCGACCATCTCGGTCATGGTCTGGCCGGCTTGGTCGGCACGAGATGTTCCCGCATCCACTTGATTGACCGATGTCTGGATCAGCGTACGGATCTCGCTCGAGGCATTGGCGCTCCGGCTGGCCAGATTGCGGACTTCCTCGGCGACCACAGCGAAGCCTCGGCCATGCTCACCGGCTCTGGCAGCCTCTACCGAGGCGTTCAATGCCAGAATATTGGTCTGGAAGGCGATCGCATCGATGGTGCCGATGATCTCCGCGACGCGATGAGAGCCCTGGCTGATTTCGTGCATGGTCGTGACCACCTGCTCGACGATTTCACCGCCCTGTTGAGCGGTGCGCGAGGCGTCGGCGGCCAGCTGGCTGGCCTGGCGCGCATTGTCCGCGTTCTGCTCCACGGTGGAGGAGAGCTCCTCCATGCTGGTCGCGGTCTCCTGCAGCGACGATGCCTGCTGTTCGGTACGAGCGGAGAGGTCGTTGTTGCCGTGGGCGATATGCTGGGTGCCGAGATAGATGGATTCACTGGAGTCGCGCACCGTTCCCACGGTGTCGGCAAGGCCGTGCTGCATCTCGTCCAGCGAGGCATAGAGTCGACCTATCTCATTGTCCCCGCGTTGCGGAATCGTCTGGGCCAGGTTGCCTTCCTTCATACGCTCGAAGTAGCCGACCAGCTCGCCCAATGGCCGCACGACATTGATCGTCACCCCCCACAGCACAACGATCACGGTGGCGATGGTGCCCAGCAATGCCGCCAGGATGGCCAGCTGCATCCAGCTGGCAAAGGCCGCGAACGATGTCTCGACGGCGTCACCGGTTTCGCCGGCATGTGGCGCGATCTGGGCAACGGTTGCCTTGCCTTCCGCCAGAGCGAAGAGTCCGAGCAGGCTGACGGCCAGGACCAGCACGGTGAAGGTCGCCAGCACCAGCAGCCAGCTGACCCGCACGGTCATGTTGTCGAGTATCTTCACTTCCCGCTTCCTCTCTCAGGCGGCACGCTAGCCACCGATGGTTGGCTGGCCTGACGCATCAGGCATCTGCCATTTCACGCCGTGGATGATGCGTCGCTTGCGGCTGCTCCTTGCTTTCCTTCGAGGCCGCGGCATACCCGCTCGCTTTCGGGCGCTGGCCGGCGATGGTGATGTTGAAGCGGGCCACGTGATCGCGCAGTTGGTGACTCTGGGCGATCAGTCGCTGCGAAGCGCCGCTATGCTCCTCCACGAGACCGGCATTCTGCTGGGTCATGCGATCCATCTGGGAAACCGCCTCATTGACCTGCTCTATGCCGTGGCTCTGCTCTTCGGAGGCCGAGGAGATTTCACCGATCAAGGTGCTGAGCTGCTGGATATCGGTGACCATGATCTCGATGATCTCCCCGGTTTCCTTGACCATCCGGGTCCCTTCGACGACCTTGCCGTCGGAGGTCTCGATCAGTGCCTTGATCTCTTGGGCGGCTTCCGAGCTCCGGCTGGCCAGCTTGCGCACTTCCTCGGCCACCACGGCGAAGCCGCGGCCGTGTTCGCCGGCGCGGGCCGCCTCCACTGAGGCATTGAGCGCCAGGATGTTGGTCTGGAAGGCAATGGAGTCGATGGTATCGACGATCGTGCTCATCTGGCCGGCACTCTCGTTGATGCCGCTCATCGACGCCTCGACGCGCTCCATGGAATCGTGACCGCGGGCAGCATTGGAGGCCGTCTCGCCGGCCAGTTCACGGGCCTTGCCGGAATGCTCCGCGTTCTGCTTCACGGTTGCGGTAAGCTGTTCCATGCTGGAAGCGGTTTCGGCAAGCGATGCGGCCTGCTGCTCGGTGCGAGTCGCCAGTTCATCGTTGCCGGCGCCGATCTCTTCGACTACCTCGTTGACTTCGTCGGCGCTGCGATGGATATCGCCGATGGTGCCGGCCAGAGAGGCTCGCATTCTCTCGATATCAAAGAGCAGGCTTTCGCGGTCGTCGTCGCGCAGCCGGATGGCATGGGACAGATTACCCTCGGCGATATGCCGCACCATTTCAGCGGCGTAGTGCGGATCACCGCCCAGGCGACGTGTCACGCCGCGGATGACCAGGCCCATCAGCAGGGACACGGGGATGCCGATACCCAGCAGAGCGAGCAGTGAACGGGTCAGGCCGGCCATGAAAGCGGCATTGATGTCGTCGATGTATACCCCTGTACCCACGTACCAACCCCACTCCTCGAATAGGGTATTGAGGGAAGACTTCTCGGCGACAGCGTCCTCCTCGGAAGCATGGGCCCAGAGATAGTTCACGACGCCATCGTCGGTCTGCACGTCCTCGACGAACTCGCGGAAAAGGTAGCGGCCTTCCTCGTTCTGGAAATCCGCTACCGAGGTGCCTACCGGCAGGCGCGGATGGGCGAGAAGCTCGTAATCGCCATTGAAGATATAGATGTAGCCGCGGCCCTGGTCATAGGTCATCTCGCGAACCGTCGAGGCCGCCATGCGCTGGGCTTCGTCTTGGGTCAGTTCACCTTTCTCGCTACGCTCGGCATGGTCTCGGATCACGTTCATGGCCATGTCGACGTAGTCGCCCAGGGCATTGCGTCGTTCCTCGAGCATGGTCTGGCGGTTTTCCCACGCCCCCCAGCCCACCAACACCAGCATGGCTACCCAGATGATGCCGAGTGAGCCCCAGAGTTTTTTTGTCGTCGTCATCTGTCGCATCGTTCCTCTCCCTGCGTGGGCATGCCTTATGCGCTGGTACGCTCGACCAGGGCCATTTCCTCGCTGGTGAGCAGCTTGTCGATATCGACCAGCACCAGCATGCGGTCCTCGAGGCTGCCCAGCCCGCTGAGGAAGTCGGACGACAGGGTGACGCCGAACTCGGGGGCCGGCTTGATCTGCTCGGGCGTGAGGGTCATGACGTCGGAGACGCCATCGACCACGATACCCACCACGCGATCAGCGACATTGACCACGATCACCACGGTCTGGCCGCCGTACTCGACCTTGTCCAGATGGAACTTGATGCGCAGATCGACGATGGGCACGATGATCCCACGCAGGTTGGTCACGCCCTTGATGAACTCTGGCGCATTGGCGATACGCGTGACGTTTTCGTAGCCCCGGATCTCCTGCACCTTGAGGATGTCGATGGCGTACTCTTCCTCACCCAGAGAGAACACCAGGAATTCACGGTTCTGGGCCTCCGATGCGGCATAGTCGGCATGTTGTGACAGGCGGGTCATGACGGTTCTTCCTCTTTTCGAAACAATGTCTCGTAATCAGTGGAGGCACGCCTTGGACGTTGGGCCTCCTTCTTGGCACGGCTCAGGCGATGTAGGTCGGCGATATCCAGGATCAGGGCCACACTGCCGTCGCCCAGGATGGTGGCCGCCGAAACCCCCGGCACCTTGCGATAGTTGGTTTCCAGGTTCTTCACCACCACCTGCTGCTGGCCGATCAGGTCGTCCACCAGCAGGGCATAACGACGCCCCTCGCCCTGAACGATCACGGCGATGGTCTCGTTCAGCTCCGTCTTGGCGCCTTCCACGTCCAGTGCTGCATGGACGGCCACCACGGGCAGATATTCATCGCGGACCTTGAGCACCACGTCGTCGCCGGCCATGGCATACAGGTCCTCACGGGATGGCTGCAGGGATTCGAGCACGGTGGAAAGCGGCAGGATGAAGACCTCACCACCGACCTTGATCGACATGCCATCGAGGATGGCCAGGGTCAGTGGCAGAACGATACGTGTGGTGGTGCCTTGTCCCTTGCGAGACATGATCTCGACATGCCCCCCCATGCCCTGGATGTTGCGCTTGACCACATCCATGCCCACGCCGCGACCGGAGACATCGCTGACTTCCTTGGCGGTGGAGAAACCGGGAGCAAAGATCAGCTGCCACACCTCGTCGTCACTCATGGTGTCGGAGACCGACAGGCCGCTTTCCCTGGCCTTGGCGAGCAGCCTGTCGCGGTCGAGGCCGGCACCGTCGTCGATCACCTCGATGAGGATATTGCCGCCCTGATGCTGGGCCGAGAGGGTCAGACGGCCGGTTCGCGGCTTGCCGGCCGCCTCACGGATATCGGGATCCTCGATGCCATGATCGAGGCTGTTGCGCACCAGATGGGTAAGCGGGTCGATGATGCGTTCGGTGAGGCTCTTGTCGAGCTCGGTGGATTCGCCCTCGGTGACCAGCTCTATCTCCTTTTCGAGCTTGCTGGCCAGGTCGCGTACCAGGCGAGGATAACGGCTGAACACATAATCCATGGCGACCATGCGCACGGACATGACCGCTTCCTGCAGGTCCCGGGCATTGCGCTGCAGCAGGCTCATGCCATTCAGCAGGCCGCCATCCTTGACGCCATCCAGCTCGCTGACGGTCTGGTCGAGCATCGACTGGGTGATGATCAGCTCGCCCACCAGGTTGATGATCTGGTCCACCTTGTCCACCGACACCCGGATCGAGCTGGATTCGCCGCCCGCCTTGGCCTTCTTCGTCCTGGCCTTGCCGTCCTCCCTCGAGTTGTCGGTAGCGGATTGGCCGGAGGTCTCGGAGGCTTTCGGACTGGCGGCAGAGGGCTTGAGGGATTTCGCCTGTTGGGACGCGTGTAGTGGCGTGTCCGGGATGTTCTCCTCGTCCTCGGCTGGACGGATGTGAAGCTGTTCGGGTTCGACGATGAAGCACATCACGGCTTCGATGTCGTCACGGCTGACGCTGGTGAGGAGCTTGACCTCGTAGCAGGTCTCGTCGCCTTGCTGGTCCTGGACCGTCCCCAGCTGTCCGAGCTCTTCCACCAGCAGGCCACGGTCCTTCTCGCCGACATTCAGCAGGGCGACGGCCAGCACTTGTTCACCCATCGGGGCTTCAGCAGCATCGCTGTCGGCGCAGGGCTCGTCGGGATGTTGTGGCTCGGATGGTTCAGTGGGCGCACTGCTGACTGCTCCCCCCGACGCGCCGCCCGCTTCCTCGAGTTCCTGGCCGATTTCCTCACGGGCCAGCTGTTGCAGGGTCTGGCAGATTCGCGTGAAGGCCGCCTGGTCCGGCTCTTCCTCGTTTCGGTAGGCGTCCAGCTGATCGTGCAGCATGTCCTTGGTTTCCAGAAAGGTGTCGACGATGTCCCGACGTAGGGTCAGTTCCCCGCGGCGCGTATGATCAAGCAGGTTCTCGAAGAGGTGCGTGGTCTTCTGTAACACCTCGAAGCCGAAGGTCCCGGCCCCTCCCTTGATCGAGTGTGCAGCGCGGAAGATCGCATTGAGCTGCTCGGCGTCCGGTTCCTCGAGATCGATCTCGAGAAGGTGGCGCTCCATGTCGGCCAGTAGTTCCTCCGCCTCCTCGAAAAAGGTGTCATAGAAATCGGTGATATCCATGCGCGTGTCCCCACCCTGGAATGGTTGTCGCCCCTCAGGGCTCCGGTTGTTGTGTACCCAAGGCCTGCCTGAGGCTTCTGGTGAATCGCACCGCCGGCGCCGCATCGACCTGCTGGGTCGGTTGCCGGCTGATCGGTGATGGGGTTCCCGCTCCGTTGAGCACACCTGGTGAGCGGATGCGGTCAGAGACGTGGCGGAAAAGCACCAGCAGTTCGATGCGGCGATTGATCGGGGCGCTGGCCTCGGTGTCCGGCATGGGGACCCGGTCAGCGAAGCCAGAGACGCGCAGCAGCTTGCTGGGCTCCAGGCCGCCGCTGACCAGCTCGCGGCGCGACGCATTGGCGCGGTCGCTGGAGAGCTCCCAGTTGCTGTAGCCCCGGTAGCCGTTCAGATAGGCGATGCTGTCAGTATGGCCGCTGATGCTGAGATCGTTGGGCAGCTCGTTGAGCAGGGGAGCCATGGTGCGCAGCAGGTCACGCATGTAGGGGGCGACCCGGTCGCTGCCCAGGTCGAACATCGGGCGCTGCTCGGTGTCGAGCAGCTGGATTCTCAGGCCCTCCGGCGTCATGTCGAAGCGCATCTGCTGGCGCAGCTGTCGGAGATCCGGGTCGGCATCGATGGCCGTCTCGATGCGTTGCTGAAGATCACGAAAGGCTCTGCGCTGCTGTTCGCTGGGGCGTGTCTGGGTGCGCAGATCGATGCGTGCCCGCTCGCCCTCCGAATGCACCGGGTCGGGTCCGCCACCCGGGATCACGTTGGCGCTTTGTGCTGAGCCACTTCCGCCGGTGATGGCGGTAACCAGGGGAGTGCGAAAGTATTCGGAAACGGCTTCGCGCTCTTCCTGGTTGGCTTGAGACAGGATCCACATGACCAGGAACAGCGCCATCAGGGCCGTCATGAAATCCGCCAGGGCAATCTTCCAACTGCCACCGTGGTGCCGATGAACGATCTTCTTGCGGCGTACGATGATGGGTCGGCGATTCTCGCTCATGCGCGGCCTTCACCTGCCTTGGCATTGCGAACGTAGTCTTCCAGCTCGGAGAAGCCTGGGCGTTCTTCGGTATGCAGGGCCTTGCGTCCGAACTCGACGGCCAGCTGTGGCGCATACCCATGCAGGCTGGCCAGCAGGGTGACCCGCATGCACTGGAGGATCTTCTCCACCTCTTTCGCCTGCCGCTCGACACGGCTCGCCAGAGGGTTGACGAAGCCGTAGCCGGCGAGGATGCCCAGGAAGGTACCGACCAGGGCATGGGCAATCATCTGCCCCATCTCATCGGGTGCCGCATCGGCAGTGCTCAGCGCCTTCACTACCCCCATCACCGCGGCAACGATACCGAAGGCCGGCATGGCATCCCCTACCTTGGCAATGGCATCGGCGGGGATGTGGGCTTCCTGTTCGAAAACCTCGATCTCGTGGAGCATCAGCTCGTCGAGTTCCATGGGCTCCATGCTTCCGCTCACCATCAGGCGCAGGTAGTCGGTGAGGAAGGCCATGATCATGGGGTCAGCGAGAACTCGGGGGTGTTCGTTGAATAGCGTGCTTTCCCCGGGGTTATCGATGTCGCGCTCGATACCCAGCATGCCGTCGCGGCGAATCTTCGAGAGTATCTTGTACTGCAGTGCCATCAGCTCCATGTAGAGCGACTTGTCATACTTGTTGGAGCGCCGAAGCCGGCCAAAGATACGAAAGGTGGCCTTGATGGCCTTGCCGTTGTTGGCGGCGATGAAGGCTCCAATGCCGGCGCCGCCGATCATCAAGAACTCCGTTGGCTGGAAGAGCGGGCCCAGGTGTCCGCCCGCCAGGGCGAAGCCCCCGAACACGGAGAAGATGACGACAAGGTATCCGATGGGTATCAGCACGGCCGGTATCCCCTAGCAAGGCGATGAATGATGTCCTGCATCGGATATCGGCTGTCTCGGGCGAGACTTGAGGGAGGTGGGAAAACTTGTGGTGCGTGGCCGCGGGGAAACTCTGTCCCCGCGGTGTCAGGCGTGAAGGTGATCCAGGCCTGACAATGGCTCAAGCCAGAGGCGGTTCAGGCCAGGTGGTGCTTCGATGGCGCTTCGGCGTGAACGCTTTCGACCATAGTTTGCTGACGCTTGCGGGTCTTGCCAGCACGAGAGGGAGGCTGGCAGATGCCACAGACATAGTCTCGGGTCGGGCTGTGGGCATGCGCCACGAAGTGGCCGGCACAACGGGTGCAGGCCGAGAGCTGCAGCAGATCGCTCTCGAAGAAGCGTACCAGTGTCCAGGCGCGGGTCAGGCCCAGTACGGCATCGGTGCCGTCGGTCTCCACCTGTTCCGCATATAGCCGATAGGCCTTGATGAAGGCCTCCATTCGCTCGCAACCCTGATCTTCCTGCAGGCGCAGAAAAGTGTTGTAGAAGAGCGATGAGTGGATGTTCGGCATCCAGGTGATGAACCAGTCCGTGGAGAAGGGCAGCATCCCTTTGGGAGGCGACATGCCGCGCACTTCCTTGAACAGTCGAATGAGGCGGGCCCGGCTCAGGTCGGTTTCTGTTTCCAGGACCTGCAGACGCGCACCGAGCTCGATCAGATCGATGGCCAGGTGCACCTGTTGCATTTCCAGTAGCAGGCTCTTGTTGGACATGCCTATCCCTCCGCAGCGGATGAGGCCGCCGGACGAGATGCCATCAGCAGGGAGGCATGAAACTGTGTGAGGCCCTGTTCCCGGGGGTTCTGGGTCAACTGGCGTAACTGTTCAGCGCTGTCGTGCCCGAAGTGGCAGAGCAGCTGATTGACGCGTGACAGGCGGGTCAACTGGCGAGCATTGAGCTCCTGGATAAGATCCGCCATCTCCTCGTCGATCTTGAGACGAAACATTGCCGTGGATCGATCCTCGCTGATCAGTCGCTGGGCAAGCAGGAGGTAGGCGAGATTCATCTCGTGGATCTCGTCGATCAAGCTATTGGTTTTCATGGTTCCCCGCTCGGCTGGCAAGCCTTTTGGCATGGCCTTCGCCATGAGAGGTTTATCGTTGCCTGTGCTCGCTTTCCGCTGTCGAGTCGAGCACTACTCGATTGAACCCATTGTCAGTGGTTGAGCAATAGATGCAATCGGCCTCAAGGGGTACCCTGTCCAACCGGACAAGGGTCAGTGGAAATCCTGATGAGAAAAGGTGAGAAAAATCATGCTAGTGGAGCTGTAGCCGGGAAGTTAAATTAAATTTAGGAAGTTACATATATTTACATTAAAAGGCAAAATATTAACTGTCGGATAGTCTTTCACGTACGTGTCTTGTCCGAGGAGGCTTCTGGAGCGAGCTCGTATACCCAGACCAGCAGCTCCGCAATGACCTGATAGAGTCGTGGCGGAATCGCCTCGTCGAGGTCCAGCTGCATCAGCAAGCCGACCAGCTCTGGTGCATCATGGACGTGAATCCCCTGGCGCCTGGCTTCCGAGATGATGCGTTCGGCGAGCTCGCCATAGCCTTGCGCGACGACCCGCGGTGCGCCATCACTGTCGTGATAGGCCAGGGCAACGGCCTGACGTCGCTCCTCCTGGTCCTTGCTCGTCATGACGTCTGTTCCTCGTCAAGCCGGTTCAGGTCGACCTTGATCTCCTCGAAGCCGTGTCCGGCCAGTCGAGACCTCAGGCTGTCGAGGCCTTTCTCGAGTTCTTGACGAGACGGGTCATGTGCAACGCGTAGGTCGATTTCCACGCTATTGGCGTTCATCCATAGCGAGGCCTTCAAGCGTCCCAGGCCGGCAACGTCCAGATCGATCTCTGAGCGCCAGCCTTGTTGTTCGGCGTTGCTCTGCTGCTGGTCGGCATCCTCGGCACCAGAACGGTCCTGGTGTCCGGGCGGCAGCTGGATCATCAGGGCCATGAACAAGCCACTCCACACATCACCTTCCCAGCGCAGTGCCGGTGTCACCAGCATCTCGAGCTGATGGCGGACGATTCCCTGCAGGCTCTCCTGGACAGGGTGGCTTGCCTGATGACGCTGGGTAGCCTCGGGAAGGGGGTCGCGGGTGATGGCAGCGCTGGGGTTGTCTGGGGAAGCCTGCGGAACAGCGGGAGAGGCGGCTTGAGCGGAGGCTGTGGCTGACGCCGTCGAGGGTGTGGCCTGGAGGTTGGTCATCTGTGAGGGGGCGGCGGCGCGGCCACCCTGGGTAAATGGCGGTGCTGGCAGGAAGGGCGTGTCACGGGCGCCGGCGAGACTCCCCGAGGGTATTGCCCCCTGGCTTGTGCCCGAAGGCGTCAAAGTCAGGGTGCGCCACATCTGAGGTTCCCGCTCGAGCTGATGGCGCGGGAGTTCTCCCTTGTACCAGCGAGCCAGGTGCGACTCATAGAAGAGCCCGCTATGGCGGATACTGTCCTCCAGGCGGGTCGCCACCATGGCTGGGTCCGGTGTTTGCCCCGACGCCATCAGCGGCGTCGGGGTCGTCACGATGGAGGGTGGTGCGGGAAAGCGGACGAGCAGGTCGGCGATGGTTCGTGCCGAGTTACTGAAGTGGGTCTGGGCCGAGGTGGAGGGGTGGCCCGACGGTTGTGCGGGCCTTGATGCGGTATCCGGAAGCTCCCGTGAAGCTCGCCCGAGCTCCGGCAAAGGAGACGGGTTGGTCCGGGCGTCGAGCCGCGAGTCACTGTGCAGGGCTTTTGGCGCATCTGCCGGAGAGGTTGGCTTGACGGGCTGGTTCAGGTCTCGGGCGGGCGGGGTGTCGACCCGTTTGCCCAACACCTGGTGTAGCAGAGTATCCAGTAGGGGAGTTATGCCACTCACGGGGATCTCTTGGTAAGCCGCATATCAATAGGCGACGTTGATGCTTTCTCTCCGGCGCCATAGGCGCGTCTAACACTCCGTTGGCGCTGGGTCGTGCCGATCAGCTTGCCGAGTTCGTCACGTCGCTCGATCAAGCGTTCGCGTATCTCGAGGTCATTTTCCAGGATCTGCTCCAGCAGCTGCGCCTTGTGGAGTTGGTGATCGGCATCCAGGTGGAGCTCGGCATCCAGTCGTGCCAGGCGTTCCACCTGCATGACATACTCGCCTTCCTGGTCAACCAGTGCCGACCAATCGGCATCATGCGCCGAGGCCAGCATGGTGCGTGTGCGTGACAGCAGTGCCTGATACCCTTCGACCAGTGCCTGCTGGCTGCTCGGCTCTCCGCCATGTCCCATGATCAGCCCCTTGCCACCTGGTCGCCGATGTCTCGCCACGCCGAGGCGATGTCGTTCAGCAGTGTCTCTGCCTGATCGAGGCTTTCGACATCGTTATGCAGGTTGGCCGCCAGCAGCAGGCGCGTCACATACTCATAGAGCGAGGCGAGGCGCTCGGCGATCTCGCCACCACGTTCCCCATCCAGGGCGGCCAACAGGCCGTTATTGACGATATCCAGAGCCTTGGAGATCGTCTTGCCCTTCTCGGCCGAGTTGCCATCCTGGAGATGGATGCGTGCGGTGCGTATGGCGGCCAGCGCGCCATCGAAGAGCATCACGATCAACTGGTGCGGGCTGGCAGACATCACGCCGCTCTCTACTCCGACCTTGGCATAGGCACTGGCGCCGCGGCCGTAGGCAGCCGCTCCTCGCATGGCACTCATGGCTATCTTACTCCTGTCTGGTGCGGCATCGTCCTGATGCCAATGTCTGAAGTACCGTCACAACGCATAGTCTGACAAGGATCGGGACGGATGTAACAACGAACAGCCCCCGTCAGATGTGTTATTTCCAATTATCGGCAAGTGTGGCGGCGACTTTAGGTTGAAACGGGGACTTCTTCCTGAATATTGCCGAGCCTTTGAATGGCAGTTCCTTGACGCATGTCGCCCAGTCCCTCACCGGGAGGTTCGGGGGAGTCGGTCAGTTGGACCTGGCTGGGTCGGCTTTGTGTATCGAGTGCCTGGATCCATGCCAGTTGACCGCTATCGAAGCGAACCAGGCAGCCAATCGGATAGAGGCCGAAATGCTTGATGTAGCGCTTGACCCAACGCTGGTCGAATTGCTCAGGGTGGTTCAGGAGATGGCGGTAGATGGCGTCGACTCGCCAGGCGGGGCGATCCGGCCGGTCACGCCGCATGGCATCGACCACGTCCACCACCGCACCGGCTCGTGCCAGTTCGTGCAAGTCGTCGGCGGCCAGGCCGCGGGGATAGCCGCTACCGTCCAGGCGTTCATTGATGTTGTGTGCCACCGACTCGAGGATATTGGCAGAGAGCCAGTGGCAGCGCCCCATGCGGCGCATCAATTCGTCCACATGACCCTGCATCTGCTGGCGCTGGTTATCATCGAGATGGGACGCCCTGGAGAGCTCGATGGGCAGCAGTGCCTTGCCCAGATCATGCACCATGGCACTGGCCACCATGGCCTTGCACAGCTTGCGGGGAATGGCTGACAGGCCGGCCAGGTCCAGCAGGCTGACACTTACTCCAAGGCTGTGGCGGATGAGTCGCGGTTCGTGCTGGAGGCAGCGTGTTGCGAAGAGCAGGCCGTCTCGGTCCTCGTCATGAAGCAGCAAGAGGCGGTCGGCATGTCGCGACAACTGCACCGAGTCCACTTCCCCGCCTTGCTGTAGCTCGAGCAGCTGAGCATCCAGATAGCCGGCGATGCGTGCCAACCGCCTGGCCATGGGCGTGGGATATTCCTGGGTATTGCGTCGTCCCACCGCAGGCGGTGTGGAGGTACTTGTCTGGAAAAGCAGTGACGGCAGGCGTGACGCCTCGCTGCCCTCGGCATAGCGGGCTGACTCACGTTCGATCTCACGCACGAAGAACCACAGTTGTCGTTCTTCCTCGCCTGTCTTGTGGTCGAAACTGAAACCGGCCAGCATGGCCTGACGCTCGGTATCCATCTTCTGGTGCCGTGGTGAGGCGCGAATAGCGAATCGGGTGTCATTGGGGAAGCATAGCTCCACCTCCATGGGCTGGCTGTTGTTGTCAGCCAGCAAGGCACCGGCAGAGAGTGCTAGTTCCAGCTGGCAGCCCTCCAGTGAGAGGTCCTTGAGATCTCCCTGTACCGATCCACCTTCCTCGCCGCGAAGGATGGCACCGACTTCCATGCCCAGGCGGAGCCGGGCACGGAAGGATTCACGGCGCTGCAGCACATCGAGGCTGTCGGGGAATTGGCAGGTGCACACCAGGCGCCCATCCACCTCATGGCATTCGTTCATTGTCAGGCTGGGGGTTCGCAGCATCTTGCCCTGGGCCTGGCCCAGGAGCTGGAACTCTTGGCCACGTTTCAGCTCGCTGGCAATCTCACGAATGGCACTGATGTCCAGCACCAGGGCTTCACCAGGGTGCTGCTCCATGACCAGAACCGGGAGTGGCTTGCTGCCTGGGTTGCTGATCTGCAGCGATGCCCCGCCGGGTTCGATCATGGCCTCCAGCATCGCTTCGATCTCGGTGGGACTCTCCACGCGGGTATAGCCATCCTCTTGCTGCGACATCCTGCCCTCTTGCTAGCCGGTTTCTCCTGAATCAGCTATCGGCCGTTCTCCGGCTATCTTGAGAGATGGTGTTACCCGGCGCCTCAAGTCTGGCGCCCAGCGGTCGATAACTTGGGTGTCGGGCCGGGCCGGGTGGTGCTCTGCTCGGAAATGATCTCGGGCCCTGCCCCTGACCAAGGGAATGCGACATCGGGTTGTGTATATCCTGAAGATCGTCTGAATATTCTATAGTCTATGATGCATTGCGGCCTTTGACCTTCCCGGGAGTTATCCATGTCTGATGATGGTGCTGGATCACCGCCACGATCACCTTCCGGGAAGGCCGAGACGGATGCCTCGACCCTCGAGCACCATCCTGCCTTGCTGTCTCGGCTCGTGGTAGAGCATACCCCGATGGCCATGGTGGTGCTCGATGTACAAGGCAGAGTGCTCTGGGCTAACCCGGGTTTTTTCGCATTGCTCGGCATGAAAGAGGGGGATCTGGTTGGCAAGCCGTTGACCGATATCATGCGCATGGTGTCATGGCTGCCGGTTCCCTATGAAAGCAATTCTGAGCTGGCCACCCAGCAGTGGCAGCGCATCTGGCTGGCCAGTGAGGGGATCGAGTCGTCCAGGATGGTGTTGATGTCCGATATGACCCCTGAGCCCGCTCCAGCGGGAGTCGCCAGGATGCTGGCCTTCGTGGAGCTCAGGGCGGGCCAGTCCGGAGAATTTCCGCCGTTCGCGGATCCACAGACGGGCCTCGCGAGCCAGTGGGTTTTCGAGGACCGGCTGCATCACGCCATTGAACGAGCCGATCGACACGATCAGCGCCTGGCCACGCTGTTGATTCGACTGGATCGTGCCGATGATATCCGGCAGGCCTATGGTGAGGCGGTGATGCAGACGCTGTTGCCGCAGATAAGCCGTCGGCTGACGGGTACCCTGCGTGGCGAGGACAGCATCACCTATCTCGGTGACGATCGCTGGGGCGTGCTGATAGAGCACCCGGTTACCCCCGAGAATCTGCAAGCGGCCGCACTTCGCTGTCTTGAAGCCATGGAGGCGCCGTTCCAGTTGGGACGCCCGCCACTACTGCTTACCCTGTCCATCGGCATTGCCATGCACCCGGACGATGGCAACACCCCCGAGGAGTTGATGGGCAACGCTGACCATGCGCTGGGCCAGGCGCGTCCTGCAAGCCATACGTTCTTCGACAGGGAGCTCAAGCGGATGCTCTCGAAGCGTATGGCCCTTCGACACAGCCTGCAGGAAGCGCTGCTGAGTCCCGACCGTCATTTCGATGTGGTCTACCAGCCGCAGGTTGACCTGGAAAGCGGCTGCTGTGTCGGTGTCGAAGCCCTTGTGCGCTGGCGACACCCGAAGCAGGGGGTGTTGCAGCCTGACGCTTTCCTGCCGATGGTGGCCGAAATGGCGCAGATGGTCAGGCTCGATCGCTGGGTCATCGAGCAGGTGATGGCTCAGCACCAGCGCTGGCAGTCAGCGGAGGCGCCCCTGGCAGGCCTCAGGATATCGGTCAATCTCGATGCAAGCCTGCTGGAGCAGACGGTCTTCGATGACCGTCCACTCGATCGCTTCCTGCGTCAGATGTCTGGCGAACTGAGCTGGTTGAGCCTGGAGATCGATGGGCAGGTGCTCTCCAAGCAGGCAGACGTCCACAGCTTGCTGTTGCGTCGTCTTTCCAGAATGGGGGTTCGTCTGGTTGTCGATAACCTGGGCAGTGCCCCCGTGGACCTGATTCGTCTGGCGGTGCTTCCGGTCTCTCAGGGAAAGATCGGCCGTGAGATGGTGCATGGCCTGACGGATAGCAGTCCGTTTGCCCGCCAGGCGTTCAGCGCGTTGTCGCAATGCCTGAAAGCGCTGCAACTGGAAAGCATCGTGGTAGGGGTGGAAACAGTCGAACAGCTCACGGCAGCGCGGGAAAAGGGGCTCGATCAGGTCCAGGGCAATCTGCTCGGCACGCCGATGGCAGCCAGCGAACTGGCAACGTGGTTGGAAGACCTTCCCGGTCGGCAGGTGCTCTCTGAGTCCTGAGGTCACAGAGCTGAGGCGTAAGTAGCGAGAGTTATCCCATTAATCCAGGAATACAGGCAGGGTCACCCAGGTGGGGGTCGATCAGTTGTCGTCGCGCGTTCAGGCGGACGTGCTCAATCGCCTCTGTCCTGATGTCGTGCGGCCGTCAGGCGCATACACGGACTTCTCGGCAATGTGGTGAATGTAGTTGAGCATCTGCTGATTGTGTGACATGCGCAGGCTTACCAGGCGACCGTTGCGGTCATTCAGGCGGGCGGTGTGTGCCGCCATCTCGAGGGTGGCCTGCCACTGCTCGAGACAGCCCGCATCGTCGGCCGCCTGGCGCGCACCATCACCGCCGGTGGCATATCCCAGCCTGCTCTGTACCCGAGCACGACGCGACTCGGTTTCTTCGAGGCTGAGTAGCAGGCGGGACTTTTCCTGTGCGATCTCCTCGAGATGAGCGCCATTGATCGTGCCACCCAGTAGCTGCTCCTGTTCATTCTCGAGCAGCCGGGTCAGTGCCCCGAGCCGTGACTGCTGTTCCTCGAGCAGGCGGTCAAGACTCATCCGTTGGCGTCCTTGCTGCCCAGCAGGTCCTGAACGCTTGCGATCAGGCCGTCGGCGATGCGGTCGGCACGGATGTCCAGTTTCCCGTCACGGATAGCGTCTCGCAGCTCTTCGACACGCACGGTGTCGATATCCTGGCTGGCATCCGTAGCGCCCTGGCTCAGGTGGGTCGTGGCAGACGGGCCGGCATCCTGCTGCTGGGGGCGGTCCGATCCCTGAATCTTGCGGGTATCGTCACGCGGCTCCGCCTGGCCAGGACGCGGCAGGGGATGGTGGTTGTCGATTATCACAATGATGGCCTCGTGACCGATGGGATGATGAAAAGGGTATCGGCCGTCGATTCGATAACTTTAACGCTGAGTGTGCTTCAGCGGCGAGTTTGCTGCCGGTGAGCTCAAAAGTCCACGGCCATGCGCCCCTCGCCGATGACCCTTGCCTCGAGGATCTCGCGATCGGGGAGTCGCACGCGGACACGCTCTCCCTCGCCCCCCGGCTCCAGTGCCTCGGCCTCCCTCGCAATCCGGAACCCCGCCCCCTGAGCCTCGATGACCACGCGTTGCCCGCGCTTGACCAGCTGGCGCGGACGCAGATGGTGATCTTGCAGCGTCACGCCCGCGGCCAGCGGACGGGTGGCTTCCTGGCCGATCGCCTGGTCGGGGTCGAGGATGGTCCGTTGGGGCAGTCGACCCAGACTTCCCTGTCGTTCGACCAGGTGCTCCGGTCGGATAGTCTCGCCGGCTTCTATCTTCCGGGAAACCTCGACGTAACTGCCGGTGACATGGATCTCGGCCTGAAGATAACGCACCTGTCGCCCCTGGTCGCCACAGCGCACGCCCACCGAAACGCGCCCGACCGGACGTGAGGAGGCGTTGGGCAGAAAGGGGGTGGGGTCTTCGCAGGCTGACAGGCTGGCGCGGGGCGGATGCACGTCGATGACGATGTCTTCATCGCCCGAGGTCGCGGCCTGCTCGAAGAGGAAGGCGTGAACCTTCGTCAGCATGGCATTTTCCCCGCCATGGCTCGGCCCTGCCAGCAGCAGCAAGGGCAGCGCCAGGAGGGAGGCCAGGTGTCGGCCAGAGAGCGGTGATAGGCAATGTCGGAGCATGTCGATGCCAGGGTCGGGACTGATACCACGATTCTAACGACTGCGTTTGTGGTGGAAGTCTTGAATTGGCTACCCGAATGCCGGCTGTTCGACCCTTTGTCATGACACGGGCTTGGCTATTCTCCATCGTCGACTCATACCTTTTCGGGGAGCGCCGGAATGATCGATCGGCTCGAAGCCTCTTTGAACTTCCATCAGCAGGCCCTGGGGCTGCGGCAGGAGCGCCAGAAGGTGCTGGCCAGCAACATCGCCAATGCTGATACACCGGGCTACAAGGCCCGCGACATGGACTTTGCCGGCGAGCTGCAGAAAGCCGTCAAGCAGGGCGGAAGTGGTGGCGGGCTGGCCCTGTCGCGGACGTCCGAGCGTCATATCGACGGCCAGGCAATGCCAGGAGCCTCTCGTGATCTCCTCTATCGGGTGCCCGACCAGCCAAGCCTCGACGGCAACACCGTGGACATGGATCGCGAACGCACCGCGTTCGCCGACAACTCGGTGCGCTACCAGTCGGCGCTGACGATTCTCAACAGCCGCATCCAGGGCCTCAAGAAGGCCATGCAGCCCGAATAACCCAGGAGTGACCCTATGTCGATGTTCTCCATCTTCGATATCTCCGGCTCGGCCATGAGCGCCCAGTCACAGCGCATGAACGTCACCGCCAGCAACCTGGCCAACGCGGACAGTGTGGCGGGCCCTGATGGCGAGGCCTACCGAGCCAAGCAGGTGATGTTCGAAACCCGCGCGCAGTCACGTGACGGCATCGGAGGCGTTGGCGTTCGCGAGGTGGTCGAGGATCCCTCTCCCATGCGCATGGAGTATCGCCCGGGTCACCCTCTGGCGGACGAGGAGGGCTACGTGACCATGCCCAACGTCGATCCGGTGGGCGAGATGGTCAACATGATCTCGGCCTCGCGTTCCTACCAGGCCAACGTCGAGGTCATGAACACCAACAAGCAACTGATGCTCAAGACACTGACCTTGGGTGAGGGATAACGATATGGCGACCACCATCGACAGCAGCGTGATCAACAGCCTGAATGCCGGCGGTCCTTCCGCGAACCAGGCCGCGAAGCAGTCTGGCGATCTGCGTGATAACTTCATGACCCTCCTGGTGACCCAGCTGAAGAACCAGGATCCCCTCAACCCGATGGACAACAACGAGACCACCTCGCAGCTGGCCCAGATCAATACCGTCAGCGGCATCGAGGAGCTCAACCAGTCCCTGAAGGACATCACCGGCCAGATCAATGCCGGCCAGGCGCTGCAGGCCAGTGGGCTGATCGGCCAGGGCGTGCTGGTGCCTGGCAACAGGGTGCTGCTCAACCATGGCGAAGGCGGTGAAGTGAACACCACTCCCTTCGGTATCGAGCTGGATGCCCCCGCCGACAATGCCAAGGTCACCATCACCAACGGCGCCGGAGAAGTGGTCAACCGCTATGACATCGGGGCGGTCTCTGCCGGCGTGGAATCCTTCCGCTGGGATGGATTGACCAGCGATGGCCAGAAGGCCGCAGAGGGTGCCTATCAGGTCAGCATCGAGGCCACCCGAGGAGATAAGCCACTGGCTGCCGAGACCCTCAACTACGCCATGGTCAATGGCATTACGCCGGTCGACGATAACGGTAGCTTCTCGCTGGACCTGGGAGCCATCTACGGCCAGGTCGGCATTGCCGACGTCAAGCAGATTCTCTAGGGGCCTCAGCCCCACTCCAGACAACAGCAATATGATCCGCAGGGGATAACGACATGGGATTTTCACAAGCACTGAGTGGGTTGAACGCCGCCGCCTCCAGCCTTGACGTCCAGGGCAACAACATCGCCAATTCGCAGACCGTGGGCTTCAAGAGCAGCAGCGCCCAGTTTGCCGATGTCTTCGCCAATTCCAGGGTGGGCCTGGGCACGCGGGTGTCCGCCGTGCTGCAGGACTTCAGTGAGGGCAACCTGGAGGCGACCAGCCGCAACCTGGACCTGGGCATCAGCGGCCAGGGCTTCTTCCGGTTCGAGCAGGCCGACCAGGTGGTTTATTCGCGCAATGGCCAGCTGACCATGACGCCGGATGGCTATCTGCAGAATGCCCAGGGCGCGCGCATCATGGGCTACGGTGCCAACGCGGCAGGTGAGGTGCTGGGTGGTGGCCAGCCGGAAGTGTTGCAAGTGGCATCCGACGAGATGCCGGCCAGCGCCACCACCCAGGTGGCCACCACCTTCAACCTGGATTCCCGTGAAGTGGCAGGTCAGGGACTGAATACCGCGGAAATGGATGATGGTACGCAAGTCCCCTACCACTTCTCCAATAACTTTACGGCCTACGACTCTTTGGGCAACCCGCGAAACTTCAGCGTCTATTACGAGAAGACGGCTGCCAACGCCTGGGACGCCAAGGTAGCCATGGACGGTTACTATGACGCAGCCAACGACTTTACATTGAGTTTCGATAATAACGGTGGCCTAACTGCACCAGGCACGCCGCCTACCATTAATGTGGCCAACAATAATACGACGCCACTTGGCACTGGTCCCGCGGCCCTGTCATTCGATCTGAATCTGGCCGGCTCCACCCAGTTCGGCAACACATCCACCACCAGTTCCCTGACCCAGAACGGCTTCACCTCTGGGACACTGGTCGGCATCAACATCGAAAACGATGGCACCGTGGTGCGTAATTACAGCAATGAACAGTCGCTTGCGGCCGGCCAAATCGTCATGGCCAACTTCCGCAACCCGGAAGGCTTGAATCCCCAGGGCGACAATGTCTGGTCCGCCACTCAGGCATCGGGCCAGGAACTGGTCGGGCCTCCCGGCACGGGGTTGCTGGGCACCATCGAGTCCGGTGCCATCGAGACTTCCAACGTCGACATGGCACGTGAGCTGGTCAATATGATCGTGACCCAGCGTGCCTACCAGGCCAACTCCAAGACTATCCAGACCCAGGACGAGGTCCTGCAGACCGCCATCAACCTGCGCTGATCGCGTCGACGGAGACTCACCCATGGATCGCATTCTCTATACCGCCATGAGCGGCGCCCGACAGAGCATGGAGCAGCAGTCGGTGGTCAGCCACAACCTCTCCAATGTGGATACTGCCGGCTTTCGCGCCCAGCTGCACGCCATGCGCGCCGTGCCGGTGCAGGGTGATGGCGCACTGCCAACCCGCGTCTCGGTGGCCGCCTCCACGCCGGGAGCGGACTTGACGACCGGTGCCATCAACCAGACCGGTCGCGCCCTGGATGTCGCCATCGACGGCCAGGGATGGCTCGCCGTACAGGCGCAGGGTGGCGATGAGGCCTATACGCGCCGTGGTGATCTCCAGGTGGACGGCAACGGCCTGCTGACCAGCGTCGGTCGCCCGGTGATGGGCGAGGGCGGACCCATCCAGGTGCCGCTGGGCGCCCAGGTCTCCATCGGGGCGGATGGCACCATCAGTACCATCGGCGCCGGCGAGGATCCCGATGCCCTGGTGCCGGTCGGTCGCCTCAAGCTGGTCAACCCTCCGCAGGGAGAGCTGGCGCGCAGCGACGACGGCCTCTTTCGCCCCATTGCCGGTGAGGATGAGGCACCGGCTGCCTTGCCGGCCGACGAGGATGTGCGTCTCGTCAGCGGAGCGCTGGAAGGCAGTAACGTCAGCGCCGTGGATGCCATGGTGTCGATGATCGACGTGGCACGTCGCTACGAGATGCAGACCAAGGTCATCAGCACCGCCGACGAAAACGCTCAGCGTGCCAACAGCCTGCTGTCGGTGCAGGGCTAAGTGCCCGCACCACACCCGATTACTCAGAGGAAACCGGAATGATCAAGTCACTCTGGACCGCCAAGACCGGCCTGGAATCCCAGCAGGTCAAGCTGGATGTCATCTCCAACAACCTGGCCAACGTCAGTACCAATGGCTTCAAGCAGTCCCGAGCCGTATTCGAGGACCTGCTGTACCAGAACATTCGACAGCCCGGTGCCCAGAACAACATCCAGGACCGCCTGCCCTCGGGCATGCAGGTGGGTACAGGCGTTCGCCCCGTGGCTACCGAGCGGCTGCACACTCAGGGTGGGCTCGAGAACACCGGGAATTCTCGTGATCTGGCCATCAACGGCAACGGTTTCTTCCAGGTGCTGATGCCGGACGGCTCCACCGCCTACACCCGGGACGGTAGCTTCCAGCTCAACGAGAACGGCCAGATGGTCACGGCCAACGGGTATCCGATGGAGCCGGCGATCATCATTCCCGCCAACGCCCTCTCGGTGTCGATTGGCGAGGATGGTGTGGTAACCGTCACCGAGCCGGGCAGTACTCAGGACAACCAGGTCGGCCAGATCACCCTCTCCACCTTCGTCAACCCGACCGGGCTCGAGAGCATGGGCGGCAACCTCTATGCCGAGACGACCTCCTCCGGGCCGCGTAACGAGTCCATGCCCGGGATGAACGGTGCCGGTCGTCTCTTTCAGGGCTATGTCGAGACCTCCAACGTCAACGTGGTGGAAGAGATGGTCAGCATGATCCAGACCCAGCGGGCCTACGAGATCAACAGCAAGGCGGTGCAGACCAGCGACGAGATGCTGGCGCGCCTGACCCAGCTGTAACCGAGAGAGGTGGCTGCAATGGTGGGCCTGATGAATGACATGCGAGGCAGGCGAGAAGGCGTCGTCGGCTGCCGGTTGCTGGTACTGGCCCTGGTGCTGCTGGTTCTGGGGGGGTGTGCGCAGATTCCGCGTGCCTCGGTGGTCGGTGAGCAGGAACGTATCGAGATTCCCGATCGCCCGGCACCGCGTGCCAATGGCTCGATCTATCAGGCCGAGCGAGGTTACCACCCTCTCTTCGAAGATCGCCGACCGCGGACGGCGGGCGACATTCTGACCATCGTGCTGGACGAAGAGGTCAGTGCCAGCAAGAACAGCCAGTCCAACGCCGATCGCAGTGGCTCATCCAGCCTCGACCTGGCCCAGTTGCCCGATGCCCTGGAGACACTGGCCGAATATGGCTTCGATTTCAGTGGCGACAGCGATTTCAGTGGCGGCGGAGGGTCCGAGGCCAATAACTCCTTCACCGGCACCATCACCGTCTCGGTACTCGAGGTCATGAACAACGGCAACCTGCGGGTGCGTGGCGAGAAGCACATCGCCATCAATCAGGGTACCGAATTCATCCGCTTCTCGGGTGTGGTCAACCCCCGCACCATCACGGCCCAGAACACCGTGCCTTCCACCTCGGTCGCCGATGCGCGAATCGAGTATGTGGGTGACGGCTACATCAACGAGGCGCAGCACATGGGCTGGTTGCAGCGCTTCTTCCTTAACGTCTCGCCCTTCTAGGTGGTGGCATGATGCGTGTTGACGGCTTGGCGAAAAATCCCCTCATCCGACTCCTGCTGTTGGCCATGATCGCGCTGGTGGCCCTGCCCGCTCAGGCTGAGCGAATTCGTGAGTTGGCGTCTTTCGGTGGTGTGCGCGACAACGTGTTGGTGGGCTACGGCCTGGTGGTTGGGCTGGATAACACGGGCGACCAGACGACACAGGCGCCGTTCACCGGCCAGAGCCTGTCCAATATGCTCTCGCAGCTCGGCATCACCGTCCCCCCCGGGACGAACATGCAGCTGCGCAACGTGGCAGCGGCGATGGTCACGGCCGACCTGCCCCCCTTCTCGCGCCCCGGTCAGCGTATCGACGTGACCGTCTCCTCCGTGGGCAACGCCCGAAGTCTGCGCGGCGGCACCCTGTTGATGACTCCACTCAAGGGCGCCGATGGCGATACCTATGCCATCGCGCAGGGAAGTCTGCTGGTCGGCGGGGCCGGGGCCCAGGCCGGCGGCAGCAGCGTGCAGATCAACCAGCAGGCCAGCGGTCGTATTGTCGGAGGGGCCATGGTCGAACGTGAGGTGCCCCTCGACCTGGGCGCCAACGGCGGAGTGCTCGATCTCGAGCTCAACGAGGCGGATTTCGGAACCGCCCAGCGTGTGGTGAGCGCGATCAATGCCGAGTTCGGCCGTCCGGTAGCGGCGGCCCGCAATGGTCGCGTCATCGCCCTCGACGGCCCGCAGAGTGCCAACTCACGCGTCAACTTCATGGCGCGTGTCGAGAACGTTCAGGTCACTCCCACCGAGTCCCTCCCCCGGGTGGTACTCAACTCGCGTACCGGCTCCATCGTGCTCAATGGCAACGTGACACTGCGTCAGGCTGCCGTGGCCCATGGCAACCTCTCGATCGTGATCGATACCGAGGTGGGCGTCAGCCAGCCGAATCCGTTCACCGGTGGCGAGACCGTGGTGGTTCGTGACACCGAGATCAGCGTCGAGCAGCAGCCCGGCACCCTCAAGGTCGTGGAAGGCGCCGACCTGATGGAGGTGGTGGATGCCCTGAACACCCTGGGCGCTTCTCCCGCCGACCTGATGTCGATCCTCGAGGCGCTCAAGGCCGCCGGATCGCTGCGAGCCGAGCTGGAGATCATCTGATGAGTCTGGGCAGCAATATCGACGGCCAGTTCGCCCTGGACATGCAGGGCCTGCAGCGGCTCAAGCATACGGCCCGGCAGGATCCTTCCGGTGGCGCCGGGGAGGCCGCCAAGCAGTTCGAGGCGCTGTTCATCCAGATGATGATGAAGAGCATGCGTGAGGCCATGCCGACCTCCGGCCTCCTCGACAGCAAGCAGACCGACTTCTACCAGTCGCTGCTCGACAAGCAATGGTCACAGACCCTGGCGAATCGCGGTATCGGCCTGGCCGATACGCTGGTCGCGGAGCTGGAAGGCCGCGGGTTTGTTCCTCCTCAACAGGCTAGCGAGGGGACGGATATCGAGTCATTGATCGCCGGTATTCCCCAAGGCAGCCCCAGGGTGCTGACGGATGCCATCCAGCCCGAGGCAGCGGATGACAAGGCGACGATGCCGCAGCAGTTCCTCGACGAACTGATGGCGATCCCCGCTGGTGCATCATCCGACAGCGACGTTGACGGTTCACGCCAGGCGACACGAAACGACCTGCCCGCTCATGTGCAGAACTTCCTGGATCGCCTCGAGGCGCCCGCCCAGGCGGCGAGCCGGTCCACCGGGGTACCGGCCGAGTTGATCCTCGCCCAGGCGGCCCTGGAAACCGGCTGGGGCCGGCATGAGATCGCCACCCGTGATGGCGGCAACAGCTACAACCTTTTCGGTATCAAGGCCGGTAGCCGCTGGCAGGGTGAGACCACCGAGATCACCACGCATGAGGTGTTCGACGGCCAGCGCCAGCGCATTCGTGATGATTTCCGGGTCTATGGTTCCTTCGAAGAGGCCTTTACCGACTACGCCCGGTTGATCAGTGAGAATTCCCGCTACGCTGCGGTGACTACCGCGGGTAGCGCCGAGCAGGCGGCCAAGGCACTGCAGCAGGGCGGTTATGCGACCGATCCGGCCTATGCCGACAAGTTGATTGCCGTGATGGACACCATGGGGCCGCTGGGCGGCAACACGACCCTGGCGAGCAACGGCACGCCTGGTGGAATCCCCGTGTCGTTCTGATCCAGCGCTCGAGGATTTAACTCTCAAGATTGTCGCCGCAATGCCGATACACTCATATCGGCTTAAGGAAAATACGCCATGAGCATCTTCTCCACGGGACTGAGTGGCCTCAACGCGGCACAGAATGCCCTGAGCACCACCAGTAACAACATCAGCAACGTCTATACCCCAGGTTATAACCGCGAGGTGACCATTCTCGGGGAGAGTCGTGCCGATGGCGGCGTCGAGGTCAACGACATCCAGCGCCAGTTCAACCAGTACGTGGCCTCGCAGCTCAATGCCGCGACCAGCAAGTCCAGTGCCCTGGAGGCCTACAGCACCCAGGTGGACCAGATCGACAGCCTGCTGGCGGATCGGGACGCCGGCCTGGCTCCCCTGATGCAGAACTTCTTTTCCTCCATGGAGGACCTGGCCAGCGCGCCTTCCGATCCCGCTGCCCGTCAGGGCGTGCTGGGTGCCACCGATACCCTGACCGCCCAGTTCCGCTCCTTCGATGGCTACCTGCAGGACATGCAGCAAGGCATCAACGGCCAGATTGCCGACGAAGTCACCCAGATCAACAACACCACCGAGCAGCTGGCCGGCATCAACCGGGAAATCATCCTTGCCCGGGCACGCACCGGCGAGGCGCCCAACGGCTTGCTCAACCAGCGCGACCAGATGGTCAACGAGTTGAGCGAGCGCATGGATGTGCGTCTCAACATCCAGGACGGCAAGACCTACAACATCAAACTGCCCAATGGCCAGCCACTGGTGGCCGGTACCAACCATTACAAGCTTCAGGCGATGGATTCTCCTGCCGACCCTCAGCGCACGGTGCTGGGCTATCAGGATTCCGGCGGCAACCTGGTGGCCCTCAACGAGGATACCGTTACCGGCGGCACCCTCGGTGGCCTGATGGACTTCCGGGCCGAGACCCTGGACAAGACCCAGAACCAGATCGGCCAACTGGCCGTCTCCTTGGCCATGGGGGTTAACCAGCAGCATGCCAGCGGTGTTGACCTGGACGGCGAGCAGGGTGGGGCGCTCTTCACCTTCGGTGAGCCTCAGGTTTATTCCCATGCCGGCAATACCGACCCGGGAGCCACGGCCACCGCCAGCTTCGACGAAGCGGATCTCGGAGGGCTTCGCGCGACCGATTACACCATTAGAGTCGTTGCCGATAGTCCCGGCGATGCCAACGGGTTCGAGGTGGTGCGCAAGGACAGTGGCGTAGCGGTAGATGCGACCTTCGATACCAACACGCTGAGCTTTGGCGGCGTGCAAGTCGAATTCCAGAATCTGAACAATGCCCAGCAGGGAGACCGCTTCGAGATCCAGCCGGTAAGGCGTGCGGCAGGTAACCTGGAGAGCGCCATCTCCGATCTGGACAAGATCGCCGCTAGCAGCCTGGTAAAAGTCGGAGGCGACAGCAGGGCCATCGAAAAGGCACTGGCAGATCCTGTGCCAGGCAATACCCTGACGGGTGATACACCTTGGACATTGACCGTCGTAGATGCTGGAAACGGAACTTTTACGCTCAACACCGAGAATGATACAGGCGCAACTGGCCCCTCGTTCACAGGTAAGCAATCGGGCAATGAGATCGTGCTTGATGGCGTCACTCTGACATTGGGGCAGTTAGAGGATGGTCAAAAAGTGACCCTGGGCTTAGCTGATGTCGGCAGCGGCAACAACGAAAATGCGTTACGCATGCAGGAACTGCAGGAACAGTCGCTGGTGGGTGGCAGTGCCTCCCTCAGCGGCGCCTATGGTGCCATGGTCAGTGACGTGGGTAACCGTACCAATATCGTCCAGGTCAACCTGGATGCCCAGCAGGGGCTGACCGAGCAGCTCAAGGCCGTGCAGCAGTCCGAGTCCGGCGTGAACCTGGACGAGGAAGCCGCCAACCTGATCCGCTACCAGCAGTACTACCAGGCGAATGCCAAGGTTATCGAGACAGGCAGGAACGTCATCGACACCATCCTTGGCCTGCGCAACTGATTCCAGGAGACTCCCTAGATGCGTATCAGCAGCGTCACCATGTTCGAGCAGAGCGTCTCGTCCATGAATCGTCAGCAGGGCGAGTTTCTCAATGTCAGCCAGCAGATCGCCAGCGGCCGCCGGGTGGTCAATCCTTCCGACGACCCCCAGGCGGCGTCTCGGGCCGTGGGGGTCGACCAGGCCAAGGCCGTCACCCAGCAGTATGCCGACTCACGGGTCAGCGCGCGTAACTCGCTGTCGCAGACCGAGAGCATACTCAACAGCGTCAGTGATGCCGTTACCAGCGCCAAGACGCTGATGGTACAGGCTTCTAGTGATACCCTCAGCGACGTGGACCGCCAGTCGGTGGCCTCGGAGCTGCGTGGCATCTACGAGACGGTGATCGGCCAGGCCAACGCCACCGATGGCAACGGTCGGCACCTGTTCGGTGGCTATCAGGACAGTTCGGAGCCCTTTGTGCGAACCGCGGGTGGAATCGACTATGCCGGAGACAGCAATACCCGCGAGCAACGCATCGATTCCTCGCGGCTGATGAAGGTCACCGAGAATGGAGAGTCGATCTTCCAGAGCGTGCCCAGCGGCGCCGGCTATGTGGCCGAGGCGGATGGCGGCAACGCTGGGAGTCTGACCTTCTCCGGCCCCCAGGTTATCGATAACGACGATCCCGACTATGGGGAGGCGTTTCGTGTCACTTTTACAAGCGATACGGAGTATGACGTCGAGAAAAAGAACGCTGCTGGTGGCTGGGACATGCTGACCTCTGGCAGTGCTTACGACGGCGAGTCCGGTACGGTGTCTGTCGGTGGACTGCGTCTCGACTTGAAGGGCGAGGCTGTCAGCGGGGATACCATCGAGTTCGCCCCTGCCGACGAGATGAACACCGACCTCTTCCGCACCTTCGAAAAGGCGCTGGCGGTGCTGGAGAACGAGGCTGGCGCCCCTGCCACGCCGCAGCGCGATGCCGAGCGCACTAACACCCTGAAGACGGTGATGCGCGAGTTCGACAACAGCCTGGATAACGTCCTGACCACCCGAGCCTCCGTCGGGGCGCGCCTCAACGAGCTGGACGTGGTCGATTCCGTCGGCGGTAACCGGATGCTCAATTACGAGCAGACGCTCTCTGACCTGGTCGACCTCGACTATGCCGAGGCGATCTCCGAGTACAGCCTGCGGCAGGTGGGCCTGCAGGCATCGCAGAAGACATTTGCCGATATGAAGGGGATGTCGCTGTTCAATTATCTTTGATATCAGGTCTCTGACTTTCGGTCCCTGATGACCATGGTGTCTGGCAACCTCTGCCATGGTCTTTTCCGCCTCGCTGCCTTCCATGGCCGGGGCGGTTTTTTTAGCTCGCTATCGGCAGCGGTGCCATGGTCTCCAGCAGGTTCTGCAGGAAGGCCAGCCCCTGGCTGAACAGGCGTTCCAGGAAGCTCCCCAGGTCCGTCATCAGGACCATCAGCAGGATCAGACCCACCGTCAGCGAGGTTGGGAAGCCGATGTTGAAGACCGTGAGCTGGGGAGCCGAACGGTTGAGGATGCCCAGCGACAGGTTGATGATCAGCAAGGCGGCTACCAGCGGCAAGGCAAGCAGCATGCCCGCCGTATAAATGGTGCCGCCATAGCGGGCCAGCATGATGAAGGCATCCGGATTGAAGCGGCCGATGCCGATCGGCAGTGTCTGGAAGCTGTAGACCAGCACCTCCAGCACCATCAGATGGCCATTGAAGGCCAGGAACATCAGCAGCGTGACCATATAGAGAATACGTGACAGCACCACCATATTGGTGCCACTCGCGGGATCGAAGAAGGTAGCAAAGGCCAGGCCCATCTGCAGGCCGATGAAATCCCCCGATGCCTGCACCACAGCCAGCATCACCCTTACCGTCAGGCCGATGGCGGCGCCGATCAACATTTGCTCGACCAGGATGCCGAAGCCTGCCCAGGAAAAAACCGGTACCTCGGGCATGGGAGGCAACACCGGGGCGATTACCACCGCCACGGCGCCGGCCAGCGCCAGCTTGGCCTGGCGCGGTATGCTGGAATGGCCCCATAACGGGGCGCTGAGCATCAACGCCGTGACTCTCGTAAAGGGCCACAGGAAGGCGACCAGCCAACCATGAAGCTGAGCGAAGGTGACCTCCACCATCAGCGAGCGTCCCTCCTCACGTGATCATCGCGGGGATGTTGCTGAACAGCTCGATGGTATAGTTGGTGATCAACTTGAGCAGCCAGGGCCCGGTCAACACCAGGACCGCGAACACCGCGAGGATCTTGGGGATGAACGAGAGGGTCATCTCGTTGATCTGGGTAGCGGCCTGGAACAGGCTGACCAGCAGGCCGGTGGCCAGAGCCGTGATCAGCAGGGGCCCGCCCAGCAGCAGCGTGACACGCATGCCCTGGTAGGCAATGTTCATTACTTGTTCAGGTGTCATCCTGCCCTCCTCGTGCGTGCGGTCAGAAATAGAAGCTTTCTGCCAGCGAACCGATGATCAGCTGCCAGCCATCCACCAGCACGAAAAGCATCAGCTTGAACGGCAGCGAAATGGTGATCGGTGGCACCATCATCATGCCCAGTGCCATCAGCACGCTGGCGACGACCAGGTCGATGATCAGGAAGGGGATGAAGATCGTGAAACCGATCTGGAACGCGGTCTTCAGCTCGCTGGTAACGAAGGAAGGCACCAGGATCCGCATGGGCACATCCTCGGGCCCCTGAAACTCGCCGATATCGGCCAGGCGGGCGAACATCGCCAGGTCGGGCTCGCGGGTCTGGGCCATCATGAATTCCCTGAAGGGGCCCTGGGCCAGCTGCAGGAACTCATCGAAGTTGATCTCGTCATTGGCAAGCGGTACCCAGGCCAGCTCATGCACCTGCCCGAGCACCGGCGCCATGATGAACAGGGTGAGGAAAAGGGCCAGCCCCAGCAGCACTTGGTTGGGCGGGGTGGCCTGGGTGCCCATGGCCGTTCGCAGCAGGCTCAATACGATGATGATGCGCGTGAAGCAGGTCATCATCAGCAGCACGGCGGGCAGGAAGGCCAGGGAGCTGAGCAGCAGCAGGGTCTGCAGCGAGAGCGACCACTGCTGTCCGCCATCGTCCGTGGGGCGGCTGACGATACCGGGAATTTCCTGCGCCATCGCCAGCGTCGGCGAGGCCAGCAGGACCCCGACGGCGAAGGCGATCAGCAGGTGCCTGGGTGCAGCTAGCCTCACGGCTTCCCCCCGCGACCCAGGCTGGCGTTATGCCTGACGGCCTTGGCGAAACGAGTCCCGAAGGAGTCGCCTGCCTCGAAGCCCGCGCCGTTCGAGGAGCTGGGTTTGCGTGGTTCTTCCGGGGCCGGCATGTCATGTAGTTTGCTGACCTGGCCAGCCCCTACGCCGAGTACCAGCCAGGTGCCTTCCACCTCGACGATCACGACGCGTTCCTTGGTCCCCACCGCCGTGCTGCCTACGACGCGAAGGTGGCGTCCATGGCGCTGGTGGGGCAGCCCCCAGCGGCGAAGCACGAAGGCGGCCACCAGGATGATGACCAGGATCAGCGCCAGTGCCGCGGCGGTCTTGCCAAGCGTGGCCATGCCGATCAAGGCCTCGCCGCCGCTTACGGCGGCATCCAGGCCGGCCTGGGGCTGTTGGGGCGTTGCCTCGGTCATCGGTTGAGCTTCTGGACCCGCTCGGATGGTGTGATGATCTCGGTGATGCGAATGCCGTACTTGTCCTCGACGACCACGACCTCGCCCTGGGCGATCAGATAGCCATTGATCAGGATATCCATGGGCTCGCCCGCCAGGCCATCCAGCTCGACCACCGACCCCTGGGCAAGCTCCAGCAGCTGCTTGATGGTCAGCTTGGTACGACCCAGCTCGACGGTAAGCTTGACCGGGATATCCATGATCATTTCCAGGTCGCGCCCTGTCGTCGACCCCTGGCCGGCCTCGAGCGGACGGAAGACACTGCCTCCGGCGGACTGGGCAGCGGGCCTTGCCTCGGCCTGCTCTGCCTTCTGCTCCTGCTCGGAGGATTCCGCGGCCGACTGCTCGGCCATCGCCTCGGCCCAGGGATCGTCATCATCGGCTGGGGTGTCGGCGTCGTCCTGCTGCTCCGACATGGCAGCTGTCCAGTCGTCTTCGCTGATGCTTTTATCAGACTTGTCGGAAACCGGCTTGTCGGGATCAGGCTTGTTAGGGTCTGACTTTTTGGGATCAGGCTTGTTGGGATCAGTCATGGTTCGATTCCTTGGCTTGCGACCTGGACCCTTTCACGAAGGCGTCGGCTGGCGCATGGTCGGCGGCATGGTCGAAGATGCGCAGCACGCGCAGTGCTCGCTGCTCATGCTGGCTGCCGTATTCACACTCCATCACGGGCACGCCATCCACGCTGGCAGTCACCTTCTCGGGTAGCTCCAAGGGCAGCACATCGCCGCGCTTCAGAGCCATCACATGGGCGATGCGGCTCTCGATATGGGTAAAGTTGGCGACCAGCTCCACCTCGGAGTGGCGTATCTCGCCGGCAATCCGCCGCGTCCAGGTGCCATCCTTGTCCTGGCTGCCATCGCTGAGCGGATTGGTCAGCAGGTCGCGTAGCGGCTCGATCATGGTGTAGGGCATGCAGATCTGGAAGTTGCTGGCGAGATTGCCCACCTCGAGATTGAAGTTGGTGTTCACCACGATCTCGTTGGGTGAATTGGTGATGTTGGCGAATTTCGACTGCAACTCCGAGCGCAGGAAGCTGATCTCGAGGGGGTAGACGGATTTCCAGGACTCGCTGTAGGCGTCGATGGCCAGCTGCAGCATCCGCTGGATGATGCGCTGTTCGGTGTTGGTGAATTCACGCCCCTCGGACTTGGTCACGAAGCGCCCGTCACCGCCGAACAGGTTATCCACCACCATGAACACCAGGCTGGGGGGGAACACGATCAGGGCCGAGCCGCGCAGGGGCTTCATGGCGATGATGTTGATATTGGTCGGCACCGGGACATTGCGGGAGAACTCGCTGTAACTCTGGTAGCGGACCGAGTCCACGGTGATGTCGGCGCTGCGGCGAATCAGGTTGAACAGGCCCATGCGGAAGTGCCGCGCGAAGCGTTCATTGATGATGTCCAGGGCATGCAGACGCTCGCGAATGATCCGGTGCTGGGTTGCCGGATCATAGGGGCGTATGCGCGGCCCGCCGCCGTTCTGGGCTTCGGGCTCGTCATCACCGCTCACCCCCTTGAGCAGGGCGTCGATCTCTTCCTGGGACAACAGGTCGTCTTCGGACATGGCGTCTTGTCTACTCCCGGCCTATTGCACGATGAACTCGGTGAAGAGCACCTCGTTGATGGCGACGTCCGGCTGGTTTTCCGACATCGGTGCCTCGAGGGCGGCAATCACCTGTTCTTCCAGGCGTTGCTTGCCTCCCGGAGAGGTCAGTTCACCTGCCTGCTTGCCGGAGAACAGCGTCAGCAGACGGCTGCGGACCTGGGGCATGTGCTGCTTCAGGATCTCCTGGCTGCCCTCGTCACCGAGCTTCAGCGTCAGGCCGGTATAGAGCAGTCGCGGGCCGTAGTCGTCGTCGGCCAGGTTGACGGTGAAGGGCTCGATCGGCAGGAAGATCGGTGCCTGTTGCTCGGGCGTCTCCGGGGCGTTGAGCGTCGCTTGTGCCTCGCTGCCTTGCTGGGTGAAGACCATGTAGAGCGCCACCGCTGCCGCCGATGATGACAGGATCAGCAGCACCATCATTGCCCACAGGAGCTTGCGGGAGCCTCCGCTGGATTTCGCCATGTGCTTTCCTAGGTTGTAGTGTGTTGCCGACGATATCGACGCAGTATGCGTGTCGCGCCGTGATCATGATGATCCGAACAGGCTCGCTGATAGCGCCTATCTTGCTTGTTTGACGCCCGCCAGCCTGAAGGATCAGGCATAGAGGTCTACGCGGCCGTCCAGAGACAGGTCGCGCACCTTGCCATCGCTGGCGCCGGGTGCTCCTTCGCTGCCCTCGTCGACCTCGGCCGCTGCCAGCATGCCACCCGGCTGTCCTTGGGCCTCATCACCGTTACCGTTTCGCTGCTCGCCTACCGAGGTTTCGCCCAGGCTGATGCCCTGCTCGGCGAGGGCTTCACGCAGCTGCGGGATGGCCTGTTCCAGCGCCTGGCGCACCTGGGCATTGGCAGAGAGGAACTGCGCCTGTGCGCCCTGGTCGCCCATCTTCAGGGATACCGACAGTGGCCCGAGCTCCGCCGGGTGGAGCTGCAGTTCGACGCGCTGCTCACCGCCGCCCTGGCTCAGGCGCACCAGCTGCTGACCGAGCTGCTGGGGCCAGGCGGGGCTCGACACCGGTGCCTGGATGCTGGCCTGGGCGCTCGGGGAGGCGGCGCTGGCCGTTGACGGAGCCATTCCCTGGCCGACCAGCTCGAATCCGCCGTTGGAGCCTTTCGTATCAGTGCGCGCAGCCATCAGGGTGTCGTTGGCGACAGAGAAACGCTGCGGGAGCTCGTCGCTCGGCACAGCGGCTTGGCGAGTAACGGCCTCCAGGGTGGTTCCCGCGCGCTCGGCGGTCTGGTCGAGTTGAGTCACCAGCGACTGACGCAGGCCCTTGCGCTCTAGCGTATCGGTCGCGATCGCCTGGAGCAGGGCATTACCCCGTGGTTCGTTGCCCGCGTCTCGAAGGGAGCCGCCCTCAGGCCGGATCGAGCCGGGTTGAACCGCCTGAGCCGCCAAGGGCAAGATCGCGAGGTCCTCACCAGTCTCGAGGCGGCCAGCCTGCTCGATCAGATCGAGACGCTTCTGAAGCGCCTCCCAGCCCTCGCCACTCTGTAGGTCAGTACCTTCCAGCGCCTTGATAGCGGCCTCTACCTCACCCTCCGAGAGGCTCGCCATGGCTGCCTGGTGGCCCGCCGATTCCAGCCCGAGGCCGGGTAACGGGCCTTGCTGGGCGCCCTCTCCCTGGCGGGACACGCCAGACAGCAGCGCCTCGCGTCCTACGACACCCAGGCCGGGGCCGGCAGGGCGGCCAGCCTCCTTGAGACTTGCCTCCTTGAGACTCGCGTCCAAGGGCTGCGCTGGCGTCCCGGCTTGCCGGCTGGGCATCCCCGCCGACGGGTGAGAGCCTTCGCTGGCACTGTCCTGCCGGGCCCGGCTCGCACCGGCCAGGTTGCTGGCAAAGTCGCCTCCTTCGCCCTGAGCCTTACCCTTTTCTCCACCGGCGGTAGCACGACCACTGGTGGCATTGACTAGCAACTGGATATCCATCGACAGTCTCCTTGCTGGCTCAGTGCTCGCCCTGGGACGAGCGCTGGCGGACCAGCCGGTTGTTGACCAGGTCGTCACTGACGTTCTGTTCCCGGCGTTGTTCATCGCGGCGCCTGGCGGCATCTCGCCGTTCGGTCAGGGTGTCGTAGGACGACAGGCGCTGTTGTTGTTGCTGCCACTGCTGGCGGGTCTTCTCGACCCGTTCCTGCTGGGCGGCCAGTGCCTGCCGAGCACGCACCAGGGCGTCGTCCAGGGAGGCGAGGAATTGCTGGTAGTTGTGCATGGTGGCCGGGTCGATACCGTCACGCATGGCCGTATTGAGCTTTTCGGCGTACTCCTGCCGATAGTAATACAACGACTCCAGCTGCTGGCTGACCTGGCTGCTGGTGCGCTGCTCGCCGGCAAGGTTCTGCCCCGCCTGATCCCGGGCATCCCGGGCGAGTTCGACGAGGGTGTCGAGCGGTGTGCTGTTGCGGCTCATGCGTTACCTCCAAGGGTACTGGCAAGGGCCTGACGGGCGTCTTCCAGGCTGCTGTTCTCATCGATGCCCTGCTGCAGGAACTCCTCGAGTTGCGGATAGCGGCGTACTGCCTCATCCAGCTGAGGGTCCTGGCCCGACTGATAGGCCCCGACGCTGATCAGGTCTCGATTGCGCTGATAGCGGGAGAAGAGCGACTTGAACCGCTGGGCTTGCTGTAGCTGCTGCGAGTCGATGATGGCGGTCATCGCGCGGCTGATCGAGGCCTCGATATCGATGGCCGGATAGTGCCCTGCTTCCGCCAGGGTCCGCGAGAGCACGATATGGCCATCGAGGATGGCACGTGCCGAATCGGCGATGGGATCCTGCTGGTCGTCGCCTTCGGTGAGCACGGTATAGAAGGCCGTGATCGAGCCGCCGCCACGCTGGGCATTGCCGGCACGCTCGACCAGATTGGGTAACTTGGCAAACACCGAGGGCGGATAGCCCTTGGTTGCCGGGGGTTCGCCGACGGCCAGGGCGATCTCGCGCTGGGCCATGGCGAAGCGGGTCAAGGAGTCCATGATTAACAGGACATTGCGCCCCTCGTCACGGAAGCCTTCGGCCAGCCGGGTGGCATAGGAGGCCCCCTGGAGGCGCTGGAGTGGCGAGGTATCGGCCGGCGCGGCCACCACGACGGCACGGCGCAGGCCCTCTTCGCCGAGGATGTTGTCGATGAAGTCCTGGACCTCACGACCCCTTTCGCCGATCAGCCCCACCACGATCACGTCGGCGCGGGTGTAGCGCGCCATCATGCCGAGCAATACCGACTTGCCGACGCCGGAGCCGGCGAACAGGCCCATGCGCTGGCCGCGGCCGACGCTCAGCAGGGCATTGATGGCGCGGATGCCTACGTCGATCTGCTCTTCGATGGGCGCGCGACTCAGCGGATTCAGCGGCGGTGTGGCCAGCGGCGCATGCGGCACGTCACCGAGTGGCCCCAGGCCATCCAGGGGGGCGCCGTTTCCGTCGACGACACGACCCAGCAGGTCCTCACCGAGCGGAAAACGGCGGGCGCTCTCGTGCGTGCCATCGGCCAGGGGAAAGACCCTGGCCCCCGGCATCAGGCCGGTGATCTCGGCCAGCGGCATCAGGTAGAGCCTGTCGCCGGCGAAGCCCACGACCTCGGCCTCGGCGTAGCGACGCGCCTCCTGATGGCCGGCCGGCAGCTCGATGCGACAGGCATTGCCTAGTGCCACCTGCAGTCCCACCACCTCGATCACCAGGCCAGTGGCGCGAACCACCCGGCCGCTGCTGCGACAGGGGGGCAGCGGTTCCACACGCGCGCGCACGCCCCGCAGGGCGCGCTGCCAGTGGGCCTGGTGAGGGTTGGCGGACAGCGGCTCGGCCACTAGTGCTCCTCCCCTTGCGGCGTTTGCGTGGTCGGGCTGCGTTGGCGGACCTGGTCCTTCACGGCCTGCCAGCGGCTCTCCCAGGTGGCATCGAGCTCGCCATTGGCGCTGGTCACCCGGCAGCCGCCGCGGCTGAGCTGATCATCCGGCTGCAACGACCAGCCGGCAGCCGAGAGTTCTTCGCCCAAATGCTTCTCTACCAGCTTGTGATCCAGCGGATGCAGCCAGAGACGCTGCTGGCCGATCAGCGGTGGCTCGGTATGCAGCAGCGCGCGCACCAGTTCCAGTACCTGGCGGGGCCGCGTCTTGAGGGCCTCGCCGGCAAGCTGATGACCGGTGGCCAGGGCCAGGTCGACCAGGTCCGCGGCGACGGTCTCGTCGAGCTCTTCCAGGGCAGCGCCGAAGGCCGTGGCCAAGGAGGCCAGGGGCTCCAGCTCTTCGGCGAGGCGCGCTTCCATCTCGTCTTTCGCCTGCTGGTGGCCTTCCTCGAGCCCCTTGGCCAGCCCTTCGGCATGGCCCTCTTCGCGCCCCGCTGCCAAGCCTTCCTCATGGGCTTCCCGCTTGACCTTCTCGCGCAGCGCCTGCAGTTCCGCCTGGCGTTTCATGGCGTCGCGCTGTGCGTCATCCTGCTTCGTCTCCTTGCCGGCACTTTCCTTGTCGCGCCAGGATTCGCTTGGGGCAGCGCGACGCGGGGTCTGCAGCTCGCCCATCTTCCAGCGGCGCCAGGGTGTCTGGCTCTCGGCCATGCCCCCTTCCCCCCGTTCAGACGAATCGCTACGTTCAAACATAGGCTTCGTCTCCGCCGCTCAGCACGATCTCGCCACCGTCGGCGAGGCGCCGCACCACCTGCAGGATGGCCTTTTGTTCGGCCTCCACCTGGGAAACGCGGATCGGGCCGCGGGCTTCCATGTCCTCGAGCATCAGGTCGGCGGCACGCTGGGACATGTTGCGCATGAACTTGTCCAGGAGGTTTTCCGGGGCCCCCTTGAGCGCCACCACCAGGGAGTTGGTATCGATCTCCTTGAGGATGAGCTGGATGCTGCGGTCGTCCAGGTCGAAGAGGTTCTCGAACAGGAACATCTCGTCGATGATCTTCTGGGCCAGGTCTTCGCTGTGCGAGCGCACCGTCTCGATGGCCGCCTCTTCCTGGCTGGAGTTCATCAGGTTGAGGATCTCTGCCGCGGTACGTGCGCCGCCCATCTTGCTGCGCTTGAGGTTCTGGCCATCGAGCATGTTGGTGAGCACCTCGGTGAGCTCCTGCAGGGCGGCGGGTTGCACGCCACTGAAGGTCGCGATGCGCAGCACCACATCGTTGCGCAGCTTTTCGTCGAACAGCGCCATCACGTCCGCCGACTGGTGGCGTTCCAGGTGGATCAGCACCGTAGCGATGATCTGCGGGTGCTCGTCGCGGATCAGCTCCGCCACCATCGAGGCTTCCATGAGGTTCAAGGCATCGATGCCCGAGCCGGTACCGCTGGTTTCCAGCACGTCCTCGATCAGGCTGGAGGCGCGATCGTTGCCCAGTGCCTTGGTCAGCACCGAGCGGATATGCTCGCTGGAGTTCAGGTTGAGGGCGATGAACTCCTCGGTCTCGTCGTGGAAGGCCTGCAGCACCTGGCGCATGTCGTCGTGGGAGACCTGGTCGAGGCGGGCCATCTCCGTGCTGATCTGCTGGATCTCGCCGGGGGAGAGGTACTTGAACACCTCGGCCGCACTGTCCTCGTCCAGTGCCAGCAGCAGGATCGCACTGCGCCGCGCACCGCTCATCTCCTGAAGCTTAGCCATTCTTGTTCATCCAGCCGCGAACGATCATGGCCACCATGCGTGGGTCTTCCTCGGCCATCTCGCGAAGGTCGTTGAGGTTGTCCTCGTAGCCAGAGGCCTTGCTCTTGCGTCGCGGTTTGTCGTAGGTGAATTCGTCTTCCTGGCCCTCGCCGGACGAGCGCTCCTCTTCCTCGTCGCCGACGTTGGCCTGGAAGCTCGGTGCGGGCCTGGTAGATGCCTCGGGAGCCTGACTGGCGCGCTTGACCAGCGGACGCAGGATCAGCAGGTAGAGCAGCAGGACCGCCAGCCCAATCAGCAGGTAACGGCCCAGGGTCATGGCCAACTGCTGCATGCCGGGTTCCTGCCACCACTCGAGGGGCTCGATCTCCGTGTCCGTCCGCGTGAAGGGGCTGTTGACCACGGCAATCTCGTCGCCGCGGGCCTGGGAGAAGCCCATGGCCTGGCGAACCAGCCGTTGGATCTGGTCGAGCTCGACATCAGTGAGCGGTGATGGCTGCATGTTGCCCTCGTCGTCCGGGGTCGGGCGGTAGTTGACGACGACCGCGGCCGACAGCCTTTCTATCTGGCCACGACGGTGCTGGACATGCGTGATGCTGCGATCGACCTCGTAGTTGATCACGTTGTCGCGATTGAGGTTGCTCGTCCCCTCGAAGGTGCCCTCGTCCGCCTGCTCTCCATCTTCCGCCTGTTCTCCCTCGGCATCCGCGTCACCTTCCTCGCCGGGCGGGTTCGCCACTGGGGACGCAGCGAAACCCGGCGGCGTATTGCTCAGTGCCCCGGGGATCCCGCCGGCCAGGTCATCGTTGCCGCTGTAGCTGACGCTGCTCTGGAGGCTGCGCACGGCGGCCTCGTTGGGGGGCTGGTTGGGCCCGTAGCGCTCCGAGGTTTCCTCGCGGCGGGAGAAATCCACCTGGGCGGTTACCTGGGCCTTGACGTTCTGGATGCCGAGGATCGGCGTCAGGATGGACTCGATGCGACGCTGGTAGGAGCGCTCCACCTCGGCGATATACTCCAGCTGTGTGCCGTCCAGCCCCAGGCCGTTGGCCTCGCTGGCGGTCAGCATTCGGCCATCCTGGTCGACCACGGTGACCGCATCGGCCGCCAGGTCAGGCACGCTGCTGGAGACCATGTGCACGATGGCGTTGACTTGTCCCTCGCCGAGGGTGCGTCCGGCATGCAGGGTCAACACCACCGAGGCCTTGGCCGGCTCGCGGTCGCGCACGAAGACCGAGTCCTTGGCCAGCGCCAGGTGAACCCGGGCCCGGTTGACCGGCCCCAGTGATTCCATGGAGCGTGACAGCTCGCCCTCCAGGCCACGCTGATAGTTGATCTGCTCGGCGAACTGGCTGATACCGAAGGCCTGGTTCTCCATCAACTCGAAACCGACGTTGCCGCCTTGCGGCAGCCCCTGTTCGGCCAGTTGCAGGCGCAAGGTGTGCACCTGGTCACCGGGGACGAGCAACGCCTGGCCGCCCTGGCTGAAGCGGTAGGGAATGCCGCGAGTGTCGAGCTCGTTGATGATGCTGCCGCCGTCCGCCTCGCTGAGGTTGCTGTAGAGCACGCGATAATCGGGGCCGCTGGCCCACATCAGCAGAACGACAATCAGGGCGATCGAGGCGGCGCCCGCGATCAGCAGGGCCACCAGCGGGTTGCCACGCAGCTTTTCCTTCAGGCGCGCAAGCCCCGCCGAGCCCTGGCCGGCCTGGCTATCGGTGGCGGAAGCGCCACTGCTCATGCGGGTCTCCAGGCGTGGCTGGAGCCGTGAGCGAGGGTCATCAAGGAAGAAGGCATCGACTGCTGTCCGTCCATCGCGGTTGGCCGCCCAGGAGTGGGCGGTACTCTGATGGAGGCCATTATCCGCGGCCGCTGTCACCCTAAAGGTCAGAAAAGCCCAGTTTTTATGGGCCATTTGGCCGCTTGGCCAAGGGGCTCGGGCTGGTAGCCTGACTATCCAGTTACCGTACCCCTATTTGCCAAGGTGGTTGTGATGAGTGCTCCCGCGATCGAGTCAGTCCTTTCCCAGATGCAGTCATTGGCCAGCCAGGCGGCGTCACAGCCGTCCAGCGGCCAGCGGGTCGACACCCAGGTGGGCGCCGGCGGCTTTAGCGGCGAACTGCAGTCGGCCATCCATCGCATCAACGACCTCAAGCTCGATGCCGCTGCCAAGGCCGAGGCCTTTCAGGCCGGCACGCCCGGGGTGGAACTCAACGACGTGATGGTCGACATGCAGAAGGCGAGCGTGGCCAGCGAGATGGGCGTCCAGGTGCGTAACCGCCTGGTCACGGCCTACAAGGACGTCATGAACATGCAGGTGTGATCGTGCTTCGAGCCGTATCGGCGGTTCCGTCATCTCTCAAGTCTCAAGCTTTCCACGGATTCGCCGATAGACCTTTTACCTTCCATCATCCCGAGCCTTGCAGCCATGGCTCACTTCAGGGAGATCCCTCGCCATGACGAAGATGGAGACCTTTCCCACCGCCACTGATACCGATGTCCTGGCCTCGCTGGACAGGGCGTTGGCAAAACTGACGGCACGCGACGCCACGATCCTGGGCGCCGAAGCCAACGAGCGCACCATCGCCTGCCGGCTGGCCTTCTACCTGCAGGTCGAACTGCCCAACTGGGACGTCGACTGCGAATATAATTGCTGGGCAGCCACCGGTCAGCGCAAGGGTCACACGATCGTCGCAACCACCAGCGAGACCACCAACGCCCGTACTATCTACCCTGATATCCTGATCCACCATCGCGAGAGTAAAGAACACCTGGCGGTCATCGAGCTTTGCAAGAGCAGCTTTCCCCACGGCAAGCACCAGGATGTGAAGAAGCTACGCCACTGCCTCGCCAAGCTCGGTTGCCAGCACGCCCTGCAACTGGAGGTGGGGGTAGGCGAGGCCATTGGCGAGAACCGCATCGAGCCGCTGCACTGACGCCTGCCTCGAGGCGCTCTCCAGCTCGCGATCCGTGGTGAGATGCGTGAAGATTGTGTAAAGGAAGCGCTGGACCCTGTGAGGGCCCTCAGCGCTTCAGCTCCATCGCCCGGTCGTGCAGCTGGCGTATCCGCTTCAGCGCGGTGGCCTCATGGTCATCCAGTTCCAGCACCTTATCGGTCCCGCCGGCCTTCACCTTCTCCACCGTCTCGGCGTGCCGGTTCAGCAAACTCTCCAGGTTCATGCGGATCATGGTGCGTTCCAACTCGAACTCGGTCTTGAAGGTCTTCAGCTGCTGACGTAGCTCGGCGTCGGTGGTCATCATCAAGCGTGCGGAGAGGGTATCGCGGACCATCGTCTCCACCGACTTGAGCTTGGGCACCAGGTCATCCAGCAGCTGGTGGGCGGTGATAGTATCCTCGCTGGTCAAGGGTCTGCCTCCTTGTGAAACGTGATGCGGTGATTGGGGAGATATCGGCGAGAGACGGGAATTCTTGAGCCCAGGGGTCAGCGGCAGCGATTTTTCATGGCGGTCGGTTAAAGTTCTTCCGCACGCGGCCGATACTCTCTGCATTACCCGTTCAGGCGCTCAAAAAGGGGCATCTCATGGCCAGCATTTCATCTCTCGGCATCGGTTCCGGCCTGGATCTCAATGGCCTGCTAGACCAGCTTCGCTCTGCCGAGCGCGAAAAGCTGGCGCCGTTGGCAACCCAGAAGAGCCAGGAGCAGTCGAAGATCTCCGCCTTCGGGCGGCTGCAGTCCGGCCTGGACAAGTTCCAGGATGCGGTGGCCAAGCTCAACGACACCTCGCTCTACGAGGGGCTCTCCGCCAAGGTGCAGGGGGACGGCATGAGTGCCACCGCCAGTGCCGAGGCCAATCCCGGGCGCTATGAGGTCAGCGTGACCCAGACGGCTCGTGCCGGCAGCCTGGCCAGCACTCAAGTGACGAACCTGGACGATCCCTTGGCCGGAGCGAATGCCACCCTGGATCTAACCTTCGGCGATGGCGGTACGAAAAGCATCGCCCTGGCGGAGGGGGCTACCCTCGGCGATATCCGCGATACCATCAATGCCGACCCTGATGCCCGGGTGGATGCCTCCATCATCAACGACGGCACCGGCAACCGCCTGGTGCTCAGTTCCCGTGAAAGCGGTGCCGATGCCGGCATCACCGGCATGACCTTCACTAACCTGGCGGGAGGCCTCACCGAGGATGCCGCCACGGCTCAGCCGGGCCGTAACGCCGAGCTGAATATCAACGGCATCGCCATCACCAGCCCCACCAATACTGTGGAGGGTGCCATCCAGGGCGTGACCCTGCAGTTGGACCCTTCCGCGACGGGTGAAACGCTGAACCTGGACGTGTCGCGGGATACCGGCGCGCTCAAGGAAGCCGTAGGCAAGCTGGTCTCCTCCTACAATGAGCTGCAGTCCACCATCGGCCGCCTGACCGCCTACGGCGGCGGAGAGGGCTCCTCTGGCGAGCTGATCGGCGATCGTACCGTCCGCAATATCGAATCGGACCTGGCGCGTGACTTGACCAGCAGCGTGGCGGGAGGCGAGCTCTCGATCATGTCTCAGCTCGGCGTCTCCCTGAACGATAAGGGGCGCCTGGAACTGGACGACGCCAAGCTGAACGAGATCATCGCGGATGATCCCCAGCAGCTATCCGACTTCTTCGCAGGTGCCGATGAAGCGGGCGGCCTGGCTGGCCGCATGGAGGCCACCCTGGGGCGCTTCCTGGATGATGGTGGACGTATCGACAGTGCCATCGGCAGCTCCGAGAGCCGCGTGGAAAGCCTCGATCGCCGCTATGCGCGCATGGAGCAGAGCGTGGAGCGCACCATCGAGCGCTATCGGACTCAGTTCAGTCAGCTGGATAGCATGATCGCCAACATGAACCAGACCAGCAGCTACCTCACCCAGCAGTTCGCCTCTCTGGATGCCCAACTGGGGCGCGACTGACCCTTTCCTCGCTCGTCGTATCCCTCAAGCCATTGCCCCGGCCTTCTGGCCGGGGCGATGGCGTCTGGCCTCACCATCGAACTGTGCCGTATCAAGTTGCGGAAACCCCTACCAGCAAAAATTGGTGATTTCCCCCTAAAGTTTGCCCTGGGGGGGCCGTTATAGAGAGTAACGGCCAACGGCGCCGTTGTGGCAGGCCCGCTGGGCCTTGAACATCAATCGCAGCGGGCCCGCCATTGGAGCCCTCAACTGGTTAGAAGGAATCACACCATGTCAGTGATCAATACCAACATCACCTCCATGATCGCTCAGCAGAACCTGAGTGAATCGAAAAATGCGCTTACCACCAGCATGGAGCGTTTGAGCTCTGGCCTGCGTATCAACAGCGCCAAGGATGATGCGGCCGGTCAGGCCATCGCCAACCGCATGACTTCACAGATCACCGGTCTGGGTCAGGCTCAGCGTAACGCCAACGACGGTATTTCCGTTGCTCAGACTGCCGAGGGTGCACTGAATCAGGTTAACGATAACCTGCAGCGTGTTCGCGAACTGAGTGTTCAGGCCCAGAACGGAACAAATTCTCAAGACGACCTTGTATCAATCCAAGCTGAAATTGATCAGCGTCTTAGCGAGATTGATCGTATCTCAGAGCAGACTGATTTTAACGGAACCAAAGTTCTTGCTAGTAATCAAGAGCTGAATATTCAAGTAGGTGCCAATGACGGCGAGGCCATTAGTATAAACTTGGAAAAAATTGATGCAAGTTCCCTCAACTTGAGCTCCTTTACTGTTAGCGGCCCTGATCTGGATGATGGAGGGACCGCGACAGCTACCGCCTTACAGGCTGAGTTTGGTGAAACTACTGAATTAGCTACTGCATCAGTAACTACAGCTCCAACGGCAGCCGATTGGCAAGACAAGTTTGACTTGGATAATGCCGCGACGCTTGGTGGCGCAACAGTTGTCGCCGATGATTCAGGGAGATTCTTCGCTAAAGAAACTATTACAGTAACAGGCGACGATATTGCCAAAATGGAATCATTGGGCTTTGAAGATACCGGCACTGCTGGTGAATTTGAAGTCTATGCCTCTATTGATCCTCAAGAAGCGACTCCAAATGGTACAAATTTAGATGTTACTGTTGATTTAGATAATTATACTGTAGGGGAGCTTACCGGAAGCTCAACCGCAGATCCCCTTGAAACCCTTGATAATGCCCTTAGCAAAGTTGATACACTGCGTTCCGACCTTGGTGCCATCCAGAACCGTTTCGAGTCTGCCATCACCAACTTGCAGACCAACGAGACCAACCTGTCAGCCGCTCGCTCGCGTATCGAGGATGCCGACTATGCCTCTGAAGTGGCTGATATGACCCGTGGGCAGATTCTGCAGCAGGCCGGCACCTCCGTACTGGCACAGGCCAACCAGATCCCGCAGAACGTTCTGTCTCTGCTGGGTTAAGGCTAAGCCCTTGAGTCAGGCCTCGGGGAAGACTCTTCCCCCTTGGCAATGACACCGAACCGGCTCCATTCGTGGGGCCGGTTTTCTTCTTTCAGGAGGCCGTATGATCTCTGATGACCACCAGCTGGTGATCGATCAGCTTCAGGGCGTGATCGATGAGACCCAGCATACCCTCGAGCGTTTCGAGTCCAGCGGGATGGACGAGCAGATGCGCGCAGACTACGACACCTTGCTGGCCATACTGGATGATGCCGTGACGCAGCAGCGGGAGTACACGCTGGCGATGCTGGGCGGCTAGGCTCTGCCCGAAAACTGGCTGCGCTCGGCCATACGGCGTTAAAAATCATCTCAAAGTACTCATTTACACTCCGTAAACTCCGCCTTTTCGGCGATTTTTGCCTTGTCTGGCCTTCGCTCGCCTACTTTTCAGGCGAAGCCTGATGCTCACCACTATCTGCGGCTGTGGTCGTGTTTCTTGTCGCGTATTATTTCTTCCGTGTATCCGAATGTGTACACTTACTGCCAGTTCAAAGGGAGCTTGAACTCGCCGCCTGGCGTTGTGTGCCTGGATGCTTGCGGTGAGCCCTCCGGAAATGAACGAAAAATTATCGGGAGTCGCTGGCCCTCCTGCTTTGTCAATGGCCAATAGAAGTGACCCACCAGTGGCCGGAGGCCGATTGCCCGGACTGGGACCAGTGGCAGCAGCATGCCGGCGCCGAGGTGGGACTTGTGTTTGCCTCGGGGTATCTGGGCAATCCCGCCCCTTCTTCGGCCACCTGATGCTGCATCTGCAGCGCGAAGGTGATGAGGGCGACGCCTCGCTTTCACGGCTGCTGGATACCAGCCTCAACTTCGGTGCCGATGTACCCGAGGACGAGGGCCTTGCCACCTACATGGCCAAGGGGTGTTTGGAGGTTATGAAGCGAAGTATTCCCGTGCCCCCTTCTATCGCAACACTGCGCTCTATTCCGAACGCGAGATGCGCGATCTCTGGCACTATCGGCTCTCCCTTTCCGACGCCGACCGGGAGCTTCTGGTGGCCCACCTGTTCGAGGTGATCGGCCAGGACTTCGACTACCGCTTCCTCACCCAGAACTGCGCCTCACGCATCGCCCGCACCCTGAAGCTGGTAGTGGAGAAAGACCTGACCCCCGGCAATGCGCCTTGGGTGGCACCGGAGACCCTGGTGCGCGCCATCGGCGAGGCCGTGGTGGATGGAAAGCCGCTGCTGAAGGGCACCGAACATGCACCCTCGCGGCGGCTACAGACCGAGTGGCGCTACCAGGCGCTTGCCGCGCAGGAGCAACAGGCCGCCCGCGCGGTATGGCCTGCGGTCGATACGCTCGATCTGGAGGCCGCCGCCTACCGTGAATTGCCTGCCAGGCGCCGCGCTGCGGTGCTGGATACCCTGCTGGGGCATGCGGCTTTCCTCAAGCAGACCGGCGATGAGCCGGGCCTGGCCGAGCGCGAGCGTCAGTTGTTGCAGGCGCGCTTGCGACTGCCGACGGGAAGTGAGCCGCTGGAGCCCGGCGACCAGGTGCCACTGCACGAGGCCACGCCGCCAGCGCGGGTGAGCGTGGCGGGCATTCACAATGACGAGCTGGGCGGCGCCGCCCGCGTGACACTGCGCCCGCTGCAGTATGACCTGCTGGATAGCAACGCGACCCGCATGCCCAACGCGGCCCTGGAGATCGGCCGCACCGAGGTGGATATTGGCGATGACGGCCCGCAGCTACGCCGGCTGACCCTCTTCCATGTGACCAACCTGCACGCTCGCAGCGTGCCGCTGCCGGCCTTGCCCGACGTGGCCTGGCACGCCTCCGCCGGCATCGAACGCGGTCGGCTGGAATGCCAGCGCTGCCTGGAGGGGCACGCTACCCTGCTGGCCGGCAAGTCGCAGCGACTGGGTCGCCACCTGCCGTTCGCCATTATCGGTGGCCGGCTGCGCAGCGAGCGCCACCAGGCCGGCCCCGTCGCGCCCATGGCGCAACTCGGCGTCCTCAGCAGCTGGAGCGCCCATCAGCGCAGCCTGCTGCAGGTCACCCACGTCGATGCGTTCAAGGGCGAGGCCGGGCGCCGTACCCGTTGGCAGTTCCAGCACCGCCTGGCGCTGGGCAAAGCTCTGGACCTGCGCGCCGGCCTCGAGGGCGACGATGAGGCCCACGAGGTCAGCCTCGGAGTGTCGTGGTACTACTGAGGTGGTGCACACCTTCTGATGAGAGCATGGCTCTTTGCTATTTTTTAGCTGTTGGCTAAAATTATTGTCGAAGTTTAGCTAGTTGCTATAATGTTGAGTATGGCGACAATCTCGTACAGCAAGGATGCCATCAAGGCGTTGCGGCGCATGCCGCGCCCAGTAGCACAACGCATCCAGCGCAAGGTTGCGGCCTATGCCGAAGATCCCGCGGCCCAGCGCAACAACGTCAAGGCGCTGGTGGGTAGTGATTAAATCCGCCTGCGTGTCGGGGACTGGCGGGTGATCATGGACGACCGGGGTACGGTGCTACTGGTCCTCAAGATCGCCGCTCGCGGCGACGTTTATCGGTAACGAATCACGAGGAATCGGATCATGGGTACACCACAGTTCATCCAGACCCCTGCCGGTGAGCGGCTGGTGGTGCTCAGTGAGCAGGATTACGCCTGGTTGCTCGAACAGGTGGAAGACCACCGCGACATTGAGGCGGCGAATGAGGCGCGTGCTCGTGTCGACGCGGGCGAGGAGACCTTTCCGGCCAGTGTCGTCGAGGCATTGCTCAATGGTGTGGCACCGGTACGGGTATTTCGTGAGTACCGGGGACTGCGAGCCGGCGAGCTGGCCGAGAAAGCGGGTATCAGCCAGGGCTACCTGTCGGAGATCGAGTCGGGCAAGAAGAGCGGCTCGCTGGGTGTGTTGAAGCGAATTGCCGGCGCTCTGGGCGTGGAGCTGAGCGATCTGGCATAGAGTGACCCGCATGTAAGCGGCCATTCCAGAGCGTGCCGGTTTCCGCTTGCGTTGTACGTCCCCTAATGGCTGGATCAGCCCCACCGAGACCTTCCACTGCCGAGCCGATTGTCTTTCGACTGTACGACACTCATCCTGACACTGGGTTCTCCCTGACCTCGCAGCCTCTATACGGGCCAACATGATACCTATCGCACATGAAGGCACTTAATGGGTTTTGTGCTAGCATTGATAGCATTGTAATCATGTGGATGAGGCTGGCATGGCGTCGATCACGATTCGCAATTTGGACGAGCAGCTAAAGGCTCAGCTTCGCATGGAGGCGGCCAGGCATGGCCACTCCATGGAGGAGGAGGTTCGCATCATTCTGCGCGCCGCCCTGAACCAGCCGCCAAAAGGAGGGTTAGGGAGTCGCATACGGGGGCGTTTTGCGGAAGCAGGAGGTGTCGAGCTGGAAATGCCATCCAGGTCTGATAAGGCTCGAGATCCGGGCTTCGGCACATGATTGTCCTCGATACCAACGTACTATCTGAGCTGATGCGTCCTGTGCCAGACGTGCGGGTTATCGATTGGCTGGATAGGCAGGATGCGATGTCCGTGACAATTTCCGCCATTACCGTCGCGGAAATTCTCTATGGCGTCGAGCGCCTGCCCGAGGGCAGACGCAAACGTGGTTTCGCCGCCATGGCAGCGGCAATGTTCGAAGAAGATTTCTCTGGCCGCATTCTATCGTTCGATAGCGAGGCTGCGGTTCACTACGCAGAGCAGGTCGCTGCCAGTGAGAGTACAGGAAGGCAGGTTCACATGGCCGATGCTCAAATTGCGGCTATCTGCATCCAGCATGGCGCGGTGTTGGCGACACGTAACATCAAGGATTTCGAGGCGTTGAGCGTCGAGGCTATTAACCCTTGGGAAATGGGCTAAACAAGCGGCTGAACCATGATCGATGAGCACCGCGGGCGGGGCCGCCACGACACCCTGATGCGACCCCTGCCGCCGGATGAAGACGCCAGTGGCTGGATGATCAGCTACATGGACGTCATGACCCTGTTGGTGGCCTCGCTGGTGCTGATCATCACGCTGGGTGAGCTCAGCGTTCCCTCCGGAGCCGAGGATGCGGCTGCAGAGCCGCAAGCCTGGCCCGCGGTGGCGGAGAATCTCGGCGTGCCGCTACCCGAGCCATTGCGGCGGGTCGTAACCGCCCGTAATGTCATACCCGTCGAGCACGCTGACCTTTCGCCACGGGCCCTCTCGCCCCGGGCCATCTCGGTCGCCCTGGGGGTTGCCGGATTGCCCACGTCTCGCCCCTCGCAATCTCTCGAACTGCTGGCCCGTCCGAGCCCGGATGAGGCGCTTGACGACGAACCGCCCGCCAGACCGGAATGGTTGCTGTCGGCCGATGTCGACCTGTCGCGCCCGATTGCCGATTACCTGCTGGTGCTCACGGATCGACCGCCTTCAGATGTCGAGGAGGTCGATGAAGCCGCCATCGAGGGGGCGCGTTTGGTGAGCGAGTCGCTGGAGGATGCCCCTTACCTGGCGGATCTGGAAGGCATGGAGGTGTCGCGGATTCCCGAAGGCGTGCGGTTGCGGGTGGAGGATCGCCTGCTGTTCCCCACCGCCGAGGCGGAGCTGACCGAAGAGGGGCAACAGCTGGTGTCGGGAAGATTGCGTGAGCTGGTCGAGCGCCACTCCGGCGAGGTGGCGGTGGAGGGGCATTCCGACAGCCGGCCGATCAACACCGAGCGCTTTCCCTCCAACTGGGCGCTTTCCAGCGCCCGCGCCATTGCCATCGTCGAGGCATTGGTGGAGGCCGGCGTCGAACCATCACGCTTGCGTGCCGTGGGCCTGGCCGACACGCGCCCCCTGGAAAGCAACGATACGGCCGAGGGGCGCGCGCGTAACCGGCGGGTGGAGGTGGTGATCCAGACGCGCTGAGTACTCTTGATTTCCCCAATTCCCCTATTCCCCAATTCCCCAACGCCTCAGCGCGAGCGCAGCTCAGTGCGGGCGAAGCGCCCGTTTTCGGGTAAAACCCGGACGACGTTCGGATAAATCGAGGGGGTATCAGGCCAGGCTGCGCAGGCTCTCGCTGGCGCCGACATTGGCGGCACGGGCGATGATGTCGTATTGGCTGAGTTCGGCCTTGTCAGCGCCTGTCGCGCCGTTGCGGGTCTCGCCCTCGGCCTTGGCCGTGGATTCTGGCGCCTGGACGTCGCGGCGAGCGCCGTTCATCTCGCCCTGCTGCTGGGCTTGCTCCAGCTGTGCGGTGAGCAGGTACTGACGGGCCCGAGCAGCGACCTGGTGATCCTTGGGTGAGGGGTCGGCAGGCGCGAGGGCAGCGCTGATCACCTGCTGCATCTTGTCGATGGTGGCGCGCGGGTCACCCTGCACCGGGCCGTAATCGATGGGCACTTCACCCGCCACCACGTAGCGCTTGCCGTCCGGGCCGCGTTCGTAGGAATAGCTGGCGCCGCCGGTATAGGCGCCGCCGGCCACCTGGTGGGCAAGCTCGTGCCGGCGTATTTCCTGGTCGGTGACCTTCATCTGCTCCACCTGACGCAGCTCAGCCTCGGTCAACGTCTCGGCGCCGGGCTTGGTGGGTGCGTCGCTCTCGGTGACCCGCTGGTTCGAATCCGTCTTTTTTCCTTCTTCCCCGCGCTGGCTCTGCTGGCTGGGGGAGGCCACGTCGGTCCGGGCTGCCTCGTTACGCTCGCCGCGCGGGCCGCTCACCTGGGGGCCAGGAGACGCCCCTGCCACCACCTGGGGAGAGGGGAGCGGGACGGGGCCGATGACGGTGGAAGCGAACATGGCAGGATCCTGGAGGCGCCCGGCAGCGAGGGCAATGAATGTTAGAGTATTGGTCAACTCAGCGTGGACGACAAGTCAGTGGCCTCATGCCCAGCATCGACGTGGTGATAGAGCTCTCCTACGAGGCCTGCCTGGCGCACTACGAAGGCCGAGTGGCCAACGTCCAGACCCGTAGCCTGGATGGGCGTCGCGTGGTGTTTCCCGCCGAGGCGTTGAGACGCGTGGTGGCCGGTGACGGCGTGCATGGCTTCTTCCGGCTGACGTTCACCGAGGACGGGCGCTTCCGTTCTATCCAGCGGATCGGCCTGCGGTGAAGCTCCCCGCATTCTATCAATACCTTCTATACCTTGATGACCTTCACTCCGTAATCCGTCGGGTCGACGATGTCCTCGAGCTTGCCGATCTGAGAGAAGTCGCCCTTGCTGATCACGCTGCTGATGTTGGTGTCCGGGAAGCGCAGGTTCTTGACGACGTGGACCCGGCTCGGCATGCCCTTGCCGTCGATGTCCATGACCCAGGCCAGGAAGCCCCCCGAGAACTTGGCCAGACTGCCGATCGGGTAGAGGCCATACACCTGGATGTATTCCACCAGCACCGTCTTGTCGTAGGCCGCGTCCGCCTCATGGATCCTGCGGTAGGCATCCAGCGGTGAGCGTGACGGCACGCCGTTGCGCGCATGCATCAGCTTGTCGATCGCCTTGATCACGGCGACCAGCCGAACCAGCTCCGAGAGCTGCTCGCCACGCTTGCCCGCCGGATAGCCGGAGCCGTCCAGGCGCTCGTTGGCATTCTCGATCACATCGCGGCAGGTGGGGCTCGGCTTCCAGCCCAGCGCATGCAGCTTCTCTTGCAGCACCGTCACATGGCCCCTGAGGATCGCCTTCTGCGCCGGGTTCATGTTCACCTTGAGCGACGGCAACTGTGAGCTGATCAGCAGCGGCTTGCCCATGGTGTGCAGCAAGGCGCCCAGCACGGCTTCACGCACCTGGGGGTCATGAGGGTCACGGGTCAACATGAGATCGGCCTGCTGGCCGGCCACCTGAATGGCATGCCTGACCCAGTCCGGCTCGTCGCGCAGGAACGCCAGGGCAAACAGGAAGGCCTTGCGGTCCTGCTCCACCAGGTAGCGCAGGGTGTCGACGCAGTCGTAGAAGATCTCGTCGGGGAAGAGGTTGCGGGTCTTGATGTACATCAGCCCCACCTGGAGCTGATGGGCCAAGTCCATCACGCCGCGCTCCATGGGCGACTGGCGAGCGCGCTTCTCACGCTCCTGGGCTTCTCGCTGCAGAATCTTCTTCTCCTTGGCGCCGGGAATGAACAAGGGCGAGTGGTAGGTCAGCTTATCATTGGACCCGGTGCGGTAGGCGGCCTCTCGCTCCGACTCGTTGACATACCGGAACAGCACCTCGGTCTGGGAGTTCGAGAGGTTGATGAACTGGACGCCGACCGCCGCGTAGCCACGGTTACCGAAGGGGCGGATATGACGGACCGAGCCTTCGGCGAAGAAGCTCTCGCCATTGGGAAACTCCAGCGTCACCCCGGGGATGTCCTGGTCCACGCCGATCGCGACGCTCTCCGCCAGGTCGATATCGACCATGCAGCCGCCCACCGAGAGGTTGCGCAGCCGGCCCGGCACACTGAGCTCATGCGGGTAGATTTCGAGGCTGACGCGGGCCTGCATGCCGAGGACGAAGGGAATTCGCACCGCCCCCCGGTTCTCCGGGACGAAGACCGACTCCGGGAGCTGGCACTCCAGGCGATACAGCATGCTGTCGGTCTTGAGCAGCTTGGCGGCGACATTGCTGAGGCTGTAGGTCTCACGCTCGATGGCCTTGGGTCCCTTCAGCGCCTCCAGATCGAAGCTCAGGCGCCCGCCGCTCAGATACTTCTCGATATCCGATCCGGCGTATTCCACGTTCAGCACCAGGCGGCCGGTGCTCATGTCCAGCTCCGCCACCTTTGCCTTCAGGGGGAAGGGCATATCCTTGGCATACACCGACAGCTCATGCGTGTGCTGGAGTAGCGAGCGAATCACGTTCGCCGAGGGGTTTTCGTAGAGGGCGGGGACGGCCATTCGAGACACCTACGCATGTGACATTGATTTTTGTCGACCGATATCAATGACATGGGCCATTTTCTTTATAATGTGGACTATATACCCTTTGTTTAGCAGAGCAATCACTTTGACGGGAAATGTCCGCCCTGGGTGACACCGCATTGCCAATGAGCATGGTGACCTGCCTGTACCTTGCAGACTAGCCCCGAATATTGCACTAGAAAAATGCCAACAACTCCCCGATGCCTGGCGGAAGGCCTGCCTGTGGGCGCTCAGCTACCTGCGATGAACCGCTTGTGATGAACCATCATGATCTGGTCCTGTCAATGGGGCATGAGACTTCCATGTGCCGAAAACAGATGCGCCATGAGCAAACTGAGACGTGCCGTTCGCTCCGTGGCCACCACATCCCGACAGAAGCGTGCTCGGTACCAGCGGGCCATTTCGTCGCTGGGCGATCAAGTGATGGTCCTGCGCCACGAGTTCCTGCAATGTCAGGGATCCCTTCTCGCGGCTATCTGGCATGATCCGCCCTCGCTCTTCACTGAGCACCTGGGGCAGACCCAGGACCGGCTGTCGCGCTTGAAGCAGCGCCTCAAGGGGGTTCTCGCCCAGGCAGAGCATCGCCGTCGGGAAGCCGAAAAACGAGGGCCCCGGCGCACGCCGCACCACGTCGAGACCCTGCATGATCTGGAATACCATCATCGGCGCTCGACGAAGGGAGCCGACACGCTGCTCGCCGATATCGACCAGCTCATCCTGCTCACGCGCCATCTGGCCAACGGCGGCGATCGCAACATCGCGGCGGATATTCTCTCTGGGGTGGCGGGTCACTACGCACCCAGCCCACCGCCTCACAGTACCTACCTGCCCTACCACGAGCGCCCCTTCCACCGTTCCGGCCACGGTCTGATCGTCGAGCCTATTCCGGAATCCGAGTGGGAACATCACGCCAGTGCCGCGGGCCGCCTCGAGTGGGTGTAGGCCTCTTACGTTCGGCGTTTCGCTAACCGGGCGCTGGATATTTCTCCCTACCGTGTGACAAGCTTCTCGCGGTATCGTGGGCCGAGTAAGGCATGAGAGACCGACCGCGCAGGCATGGCAGGCCGGCTGCCGTTCGGCCCAGCGCTCCACCCACAGGCTGTCCGTTTAAACTGTGACCGCAGTCAATAGGGCAATTCCGGCCAGGGCACCCTAGGATAAAGGGTGACTTTCGACAACGACAACGACAACGACAACGACAACGACGACGGCATCCGAGACTGGGCATCGACGATGCGCTTCGAGTAGCTAACAGGGTATTGATCATGAACGAAGCAAACCTCCATCTTCAGAGTGACGTGAAAGATCTGCGCTATCGCATCCGCGACAACTATGACGCCGACGAGGCAGAGGTGATGCGCGGGCTCGTCGAACGACTCAAGCTGTCTGAGGACGACCGCCGCAAGGTTGCGGAGGTCGGCGCTAACTATGTGGATCGTGTGCGCAAGGAAAAGTCGCCCTCGATGATGGAGGCCTTCCTGGCCGAGTACGGGCTCTCGACCGCCGAGGGTGTCGGCCTCATGTGCCTGGCAGAAGCGCTGCTGCGCGTGCCCGATGCGGAAACCATCGACGATCTGATCCATGACAAGATCGAGCCGTCCGACTGGGGCGCGCACCTGGGCAAGTCGTCGTCGTCGATGGTCAACGCCTCGACCTGGGCGCTGATGCTCACCGGCAAGGTACTGGACGACGATCCCAAGGGCCCTGCGCGGGCGCTGCGCGGCCTGGTGCGACGCATGGGCGAGCCGGTGGTGCGCAAGGCGGTCGGCCAGTCGATGAAGATCCTGGGGCGCCAGTTCGTGCTCGGCCAGACCATCGAGGAGGGCATGAAGAATGCCCGCGAGCTCGAGAAGCAGGGCTATACCTATTCCTACGACATGCTCGGCGAGGCGGCACGCACCGACGAGGACGCGGTCCGTTATCACAAGGCTTACGCCAAGGCGATCACGGCGATTGCCAAGCAGGCCAAGGGCGACGTGCGCGGAAGCCCCGGCATTTCGGTGAAGCTCTCGGCATTGCATCCGCGTTACGAGTACACCCATCGCGAAACGGTGATGGCGGAGCTTGTGCCGCGCGCAAAGGAGCTGGTGCAGCAGGCAGCCAAGGCCAATATCGGTTTCAACATTGATGCCGAGGAGCAGGACCGGCTGGATATCTCGCTCGACGTGATCGAGCAGCTGATGTCCGACCCCAGCCTTGATGGCTGGGACGGCTTCGGGGTCGTGGTGCAGGCCTACGGGCGCCGCGCCGCGCCGATGATCGAGACACTCCACGAGCTCGCCGAGAAATACGACCGCAAGATCATGGTGCGGCTGGTGAAGGGCGCCTACTGGGATACCGAGATCAAGCTGTCCCAGGAGATGGGGGTCAAGACCTTCCCGGTCTTCACCCGCAAGGTCAACACCGATGTGAGTTACATGGCATGCGCGCAGCTGCTGCTCGACCGCCGCGACCGCATCTATCCGCAGTTCGCGACCCACAACGCCCATACCTGTGCCGCCGTCGTCGCCATGGCGGGCGACGACAAGGACAGCTACGAGTTCCAGCGCCTGCACGGCATGGGCGAATCGCTGCATCAGATCGTCAAGGAATCGGAGGGCACGCACTGCCGTATCTACGCCCCGGTTGGCGCGCACCGTGATCTGCTGGCCTACCTCGTACGCCGCCTGCTGGAGAACGGCGCGAACTCCTCGTTCGTGAACCAGGTGGTGGACGACACGATTCCCCCGAGCGAGGTCTCGAAGGACCCGGTTGAGGGGTTCCAGCAACTCGGCGATGCCATCGCCAGCCCGTTGATCCGCCAGCCCGGCGAGCTGTTCGAGCCCGATCGCAAGAATTCCCGCGGCTACCGGATCAACGAACCCGCCTCGATCCTGCCACTGCTGAATGCGCGCGAGGAATTCGCCGACACCACCTGGACCGCCGGCCCGATGCTCGCCGGCAACCCGGCACCCAAGGGGCCGGCCCGCGATGCCGTCTCTCCCGCCGACAACTCGCGCGTGGTCGGCAAGGTGCATGAGGCGACCGCGGAGGAGGTGGCGGCCGCCCTCGATGCGGCGGAAGATGGCTTCCGCGAGTGGTCGGCGCGTCCGGTGTCCGAGCGCGCCGAGGTGCTGCGTCGCACCGCCGATCTCTATGAAAAGCACATCGCCGAGCTGACCGTGATCACCACGCGTGAAGCCGGCAAGATGATGTTCGATGGTATCGCCGAGGTGCGTGAGGCGGTGGATTTCCTGCGATTCTACGCCAACGAAGGCGAGCGTCTGGAAGCGGAAGAGCCCGGCAGTGCCCGCGGCATCTTCGTCTGCATCAGCCCCTGGAACTTTCCCCTGGCTATCACCACCGGCCAGATTGCCGCGGCACTCGTGGCCGGCAACGCGGTGCTCGCCAAGCCCGCCGAGCAGACACCCTTGATCGCCGCCCGTGCCGTCGAGCTGATGCGCGAGGCCGGCCTGCCAGAGGCGGCGCTGCAACTGCTGCCCGGCGACGGGCCGACGGTGGGTGGACCGCTGACCAGTGATCCGCGGATCGCCGGTGTCTGTTTCACCGGCTCCACGCCAGTGGCGCAGATCATCCACAAGGCTCTGGCACAGAACGCCGGCCCGGATGCGATACTGATCGCCGAGACCGGCGGCCTGAATTCCATGATCGTCGACTCCACGGCACTGACCGAGCAGGCGGTGCGCGACATCCTGATCTCGTCCTTCCAGTCGGCCGGCCAGCGGTGTTCGGCGCTGCGGATGCTGTACGTCCAGGAAGAGGCGCGCGACCGGCTGCTCAACATGCTCGATGGCGCCATGGACGCGCTGACCATCGGCGATCCCTGGAATACCGACACCGATGTGTCACCGGTGATCGACGCCGACGCCCAGGCCGAGATCAGCGAATATGTGGCGGCGCACGAGAAGGCCGGCAAGGTGCTCAAGAAGCTGCCCGCGCCGGAGAACGGCACCTTCGTCACCCCGGCGGTGGTCGAGGTCGGGGGCATCGATGATCTCGAGCGCGAGATCTTCGGCCCGGTCCTGCACGTGGCCACCTTCAAGGCGCGAGACATCGACAAGGTGGTCGACGCCATCAATGACAAGGGCTACGGGTTGACCTTCGGGCTGCATACCCGGATCGACGACCGCGTGCAGCAGATCGTCGAGCGTATCCATGTTGGCAACGTCTACGTCAACCGCAACCAGATCGGCGCCATCGTCGGCTCCCAGCCCTTCGGCGGCGAGGGCCTCTCGGGTACCGGGCCCAAGGCCGGCGGTCCGCTCTATGTCTCCCGTTTCCGCCGTACCGCAAGCGTGGAGAGCCACGAGGCGCCCAAGGGCAAATCCGTGACGCAAAAGGACCTCCAGTCGACCCTTGACGGGCTGGATGCGCGCAACTGGGCGGCGCGTCGCGATCGGGTCGAGGTGCTGCGCAAGGCGCTCTCCGGCAAGGGCGGCGTGGTTCGCAAGGCGCTCGCCGAGACCGCGGCCCTGGACATGACGCCGCAGACGCTGCCGGGGCCGACGGGGGAAAGCAACCGCCTGGCAATGTATCCCAAGGGCCCGGCACTCTGCCTGGGGCCGACCCTGGATATCGCCATCGCCCAGGCGGTGCAGGCGCTCGGGGCGGGCTCTCCGGCGCTGATCGTCGCCCCGGGCGCGGTTGAGGCCGTGAAGCCGCTGATGCAAGCCGGTGCGCCGGTGGCCGGGCTCGACGGCAGCATCGAGGCCGACATCCTGACCACGGTCGAGCGTATCGATACCGTGGCCGCGGCAGGCGATAGCGACTGGACCCGTGAGCTGCGCATCGCGCTCGCCAAGCGCGACGGGGCCATCGTGGCGCTCGAGACCCAGACCATCTGGCCGGAGCGCTACGTTGTGGAACGCCATCTGTGCATCGACACCACGGCGGCGGGTGGCAACGCCAGCCTGCTGGCGACGGCCGAATAGTCCCTTTGACTGTTTAGGGCTCGAGTCCGTCGGGCTATAACGTGAAGCGCCCCCTACCGCGTAGGGGGCGCTTCATTTCATAGAGGAGGTCGAAATCGTTGGTTCGCCGAGGCGAACGTCGCTTTGTGCCTGAATTCAAGCAATAAGCGCGAGCCATGGCACTCCGATCGCCAGCCAGGCTAGCAGGAATACCAGCCCGAAAATCGCACCGAGACGCCAATACAATGGGCCGGGTATATAGCCGCTGCCGTAGTAGACGGGGCTCGGTCCGGTGGCGTACGGCGTCAGGATACCCATTATGCCCAGTGTCGGTAGCAACATGAGCACGAACATGTGCATGTCGATACCGGGTATGCCGGATGCCGCCGCAAGCATTACGGGAAGCAGGGCGGTGGTATGGGCGGTGACGCTGGCGAAGAAGTAATGCAACAGATAGAAGATTACCGCCAGCGTGATCATTGCCATCATCGGATCGAAGTGGCTGATGCGACCGCCGACCAGGAGGCCGAACCACTCCACGAACCCGACCTGGTTTAGCCCGCCGGCCAGGGCCACCAGGGTGGCAAACCAGACGAATGTATTCCATGCCGCCTTGTTGGCGAGGATGTCGTCCCACTTGAGGATACTCAGTATCAGCATGGTGCAGATAACGAGAATCCCCACCAGCGCCGATGAGATCATCTCGCTGGCGAAGATCCATAGCGCCAGAGCGGTGACCACCAGACAGAGCAGGATGATTTCGTTACGGGTCAGGCCACCGAGTTTAGTGAGCTCAGCTGCCGCCCAGTCGGGTATCGCGCTCCCCGACTTGACCTCCGGCGGGCACAGCCAGTAGCACAACAGTGGCGTCACCAGCAGCAGCAGGATGCCTACCGGTGCCACCGCGATGAACCACTCCCCCCAACCGATGCGGATGCCCGTGGCGGTTTCGGTTAGTGCCACGGCCAGCAGATTGGGCGCCAGCGCCGTCAAGAAAAGCGAACTCGTTACACAGGTCGAAGCAATCGCCGTCCACATCAGGAAAGTGCCGATGCGCTTCCGGCTCTCATCACTCGGATGCGAATCGTAGAGATCGGGAAGATTGCGTACTACCGGGTAAATGGTGCCCGCGCTACGCGCCGTATTGGATGGCGTGAAGGGAGCCAGCGCGACATCGGCAAGCATCACCGCATATCCCAGTGTCAGTGTCCTGCGCCCCATGGTCTTGACCAGCCATAGCGCAATCCGCCGTCCCAGCCCGGTCTTCTCGTAGCCGAGGGCGAACATGAAAGCGCCGAAAATCAGCCATACTATCGAGTTGGTGAAGCCGGAGACTGCCCATGAGAAAGCGCGCCCGGACGAACTGAAGCCGGTTTCAGCCAATTGCTCGGGGGAGAACAGCACCCAGGGTGCCAACAACGCCGCGACGGCAACGCCGATCAGACCAATGACCGCACCCGGCAAGGGTTCGAAGATCAGCCCGACGACCACCCCTAGAAAAATCGCGAAGAAATACCAGGCGTGGGGAGGCAATCCAGCAGGCACGGGCAGTAGCGCCACAATGATGGCCACGATGGGCGGTGCAAGTAGTTTCATTTGAAACGTCATAACGATGTTTCCCGTTTGAGTCTTGGGAAACTGTAATACTAGGTCGGCTATGAGAATCGTTAGTTGATCCTGGTCAAGGTTGTTTGTTCTTTACAACTCATGTTCCAGATGAAGTCTTATCCTATTCAGGACAGCTTGCTATTTAAGTGACCAGGATTATGTTGATCAGGCCTGGCCGGCGTCGCTCATGGGGGAGATCATGCAACAACAGGATATCGACATTGTTATCGTCGGCGGAGGCGGCGCCGGTTTGCGTGCCGCCATCGCCGCCACCGAGAGTGCCAGGAAAGAGAACCTTCAGCAGCGGATCGTGCTGCTCTCGAAAGTCTATCCCATGAGATCGCACACCGTTTCTGCGGAAGGTGGCGCTGCGGCCGTGACCAGTGCCGAAGACAGCCTGCAAGCGCACTTCGACGATACGGTTGCCGGTGGTGACTGGTTGGCGGAACAGGGTGTCGTCGACTACTTCATTCGCCATGCGCATCAGGAACTGGTGCAAATGGAGCGTTGGGGTTGCCCCTGGAGTCGCAAGCCGGATGGCTCGGTACAGGTACGCCGATTCGGCGGCATGAAAACGGCACGCACCTGGTTCGCCGCTGACAAGACCGGCTTCCACATGCTCCACACCCTGTTTCAGACATCGTTGAAGTACCCGGAAATCGAACGCCTGGACGAGTATTTCGTGCTCGATATCGCAGTCGTCGACGGCGCGGTAGTCGGAGTCATCGCGCTGGAGATCGCTACCGGCGAACTGACCCTGCTACGCGCCAAGTCGGTGATCCTGGCGACAGGTGGGGCTGGACGGCTGTTTCGCTTCAATACCAATGCCGGCATCGTCACCGGCGATGGCATGGCCATGGCCTTTCGGCATGGCGTTGCCCTGCGGGACATGGAGTTCGTCCAGTACCATCCGACCGGGTTGCCGGGTTCTGGCGTATTGATTACCGAAGCCTGCCGTGGCGAGGGTGGCATCCTGGTGAACAAGGACGGTTATCGCTATCTACAGGATTATGGTCTCGGCCCGGAAACTCCGTTGGGCAAGCCACAGAACAAATACATGGAGCTGGGTCCGCGTGACAAGTTATCCCAGGCCTTCTGGCAGGAAAAGCAGATCGGGCGGACGGGCAAGTTCGGTGACAGCGATGTGGTCTATCTGGACCTACGCCACCTGGGCAAGGAGTACCTGCACGAGCGCCTTCCCTTCATTTGCGAACTGGCCGGTGTATTCATCAATGTCGACCCGGTGAACGAGCTCATCCCGATTCGCCCGGCTGTGCATTACACCATGGGCGGGATAGAAACCGACGCTAATTGCGAGACTCGCATCAAGGGTCTGTATGCGGCAGGCGAATGCGCCTCCGTGGGGCTTCACGGCGCTAACCGCCTGGGCTCGAATTCCCTCTCCGAGTTGCTGGTCTTCGGTCGCCTGGCGGGGGAGCAGGCCAGCCAACACGCGGCGACGGTAGCCTTTGCCGATAGCTCTGCCCTGGAGGAACAGGCGCAAGCCCATAAGACACGAATAACCCAGCTTTATGATGCCGAGGGTGAGGAAAACTGGGTCGAGCTCAAGCGCGAGCTGGTGTTGAGCATGGAGACCGGCTGCGGGATCTATCGAGAAGCCGAGGGGATGCAGGCCACCCTGCAGGCGATTCATGACCTGCAGGCGCGCTATCGGAACATTCGACTGCAGGATAAAAGCCGGGCCTATAACACTGAGCTGATGCAGTGCCTTGAACTGGGCTACGGCCTGGACATTGCCGAGGCAACTTGCCTGGGGGCGCTAGAACGCAAGGAATCACGTGGCGCTCACAAGCGACTCGAGGAAGGCCTCCAGCAACGTGACGATATCAATTACCTGAAGCACAGCCAGGTCTTCTTCAACGCTGACGGGCCAGCCGAGTTGCGCTGGCAGGACGTGGATACCCATCTGTCTGCCCCCGCTGAACGCGCCTATGGCGATGCCGGCAAAGGAATCAAGCAATGACCACTAAACAGCTCAGTATCCAGCGCTATCTGCCCGAACAGGGCAGCGCCCCTTACTGGCAGGATTTCGACATTCCCTTCGACGACAGCACCTCCATCCTCGACGCGCTGAACTACGTCAAGGAAGAGCTGGACGGCAGCCTGAGCTACCGCTGGTCCTGCCGTATGGCGATCTGCGGCTCCTGCGGTGTGATGGTGAACAATACGCCCAAGCTGGGCTGCAAGAGCTTTCTTCGTGAGTACGAAGGGCCGGTGAAGATTGCGCCGCTTGCCCACTTCCCGGTGGAGAAGGATCTGATCATCGATATGGAGCCGTTTCTCGATCACCTCGCCGCGGTGCAGCCGTATCTCATCAATGACAGCGGGCTCATCAATGGCAGCGGAGAAAGCGAGGAAACCTTCAAGCAGACCCCAGAGCAGATGGAAAAGTACAAGCAGTTTGCCGGCTGCATCAATTGCGGCCTGTGCTACTCGGCCTGCCCCCAGTTTGGCTTGAACCCTGAATTCCTGGGGCCCGCCGCGCTGACACTTGCCCATCGCTATAACCTCGATAGCCGTGACCAGGGCAAGAAGCAACGCATGCCGCAAATGAACCGCGAGGAAGGCGTCTGGAGCTGCACCTTCGTGGGCTTCTGCTCAGAGGTCTGCCCGAAGAATGTCGACCCGGCAGCCGCGGTGAACCAGGGCAAGGTCGAGTCGGCGAAAGACATGCTGATCGGGATATTCAAAGGTTAGGAGGCGGCGTCATGGCTAAGCAAACGAGTTACTTTCCCGAGCTGAAACGTGATTGGTGGTTGAAACACCCCTACTTCAAGAAATACATGGCGCGGGAAGCCACCGTGCTGCCACTGGTGTTCTTTCTGGTCTGCCTGCTCGCCGGGTTGTTCAGCCTGCTGCAGGGAGCGCAAGGCTGGCAAGGCTGGCTGCAGTTCATGCAGAACCCCCTGGTCATCGCGCTGAATTTGCTGGCTTTTATGGCCAGCCTGTTCCACGCCTGGACGTTCTTCCAACTGTTCCCGCGCGTCATGCCATTACGTGCCGGTGGTCGCACCGTGCCACCCCACCTCATGGTGTTGGGCCAATGGCTTGGCGTGCTAGTCGTGATGGTCCTTGCGGCCTGGATATTAATGGGGGGGCTGTGATGAGAAAGAGCACATCTGACAACATCAAAAGAAGCGATGAGCCTATCTGGTGGGGCCTGTTCAGCGCCGGCGGTGTCTGCTTCGCGGTGTTTGTTCCGGCGGCGATCCTGTTCATCGCCCTGCTCATCCCGGCCGGTATCATGGCGCCTGAAGCACTGAGTTTCGAGCGTGCCGAGTCTATGATATTCAGCCTGCCAGGGCTGATCTTCATCGGTGTGGTGGTCTGCCTACCGCTGTTCCATGCGGCCCATCGTATTCGCCATGGCTTGCATGACCTGAAGCTGGGAAAGGAACAACTGAACAAGATCGTCACTTATGGCAGTGCCGCCCTGCTCAGTGCCCTGGCACTCGTCGGGTTCGTTATCGGGATCATGTAGCGATGCACGCCGCCCCGGCTTGAGTCCGATGCCAACGTAAAGATGCTCACGTTGACCATCACGGTGACACGAGCTTGGAGTGCTGGTACTGATTGGTGGACTTCGATCGCTAACAACAAGGTGACACAGTATGCCGATCAGCGTCTTTGATCTGTTCAAGATCGGCGTCGGGCCGTCGAGCTCGCACACGGTAGGTCCTATGCAGGCGGCCTTCGACTTCGTCCGCGAGTTGCAGGAGCGCTCGCTGCTCCAGCGAGTTGCCCGCGTCGAGGTGCAGCTTTACGGCTCGCTCTCGGCCACCGGTATCGGCCACGGCACCGATCGTGCGGTGATCATGGGCCTGATGGGCGAGCGGCCCAACCATATCGACCCCGACAT
>NZ_FOBC01000014.1 GCF_900109725.1 Halomonas daqiaonensis | reverse complement strand
TGATACCGGCACATAGCGGATACCGGCAAGAGTGCCTACGATGCGGGCAGCGTGTCTATGGACGACTACTTATCTAACTGCGATAGCCCTGGGGGCACCCTTCTATGCAGCCGAACGGATCTATTCGCTGACCCTGTCCCGCGACGACAGCGCCATTACCCTCGCGGCGACTCCCTTCGGTCCCTGCAAGGACCAGTACGGCGGTGCCCGGGCGGCGCTGGGCACCATCAGCCTGCCGCTGTCGAGTCGCAGTCCCTTGCCGGCCCCCTTCGAACAGATTTCGGTGATGGAGACGCCGCTGTGTCGGTAGCCCAGTCGTTAGCCCAGAGCTATTCCAGTGCAAAGGGCACCTCGCCGGCCTCATGGGCCAGCAGCCACTGTTTGCGGCCGATCCCGCCTGAATAACCGGTGAGCCGACCGTCGCTGCCGATCACCCGATGGCAGGGCACCACGATGGCCAGCGGGTTCTTGCCGTTGGCGGCTCCCACGGCGCGCTGGCCGCCCTTGCAACGCAGTTGCTCGGCGATCTCGGCGTAGCAACGTGTCTCGCCGAACGGGATGGTGGCCAGCGCCTGCCAGACGCGCTGCTGGAAATCGGTGCCCTCTGGCGCCAGCGGCAGGTCGAAGGCCTGGCGCGTGCCGGCGAAGTACTCGGCCAGCTGGTTGCGGGCACGCTCGGTGAGCGCATTGGGGCGGGCCGTCTCGTCGGCCTCCATGACAAAGGCGATCTCGGTGAGGCCGGTAGTCGCGACCCGCAGGCGGATCAGGCCCAGGGCCTCGGTCTCCGGTGGCTGATAATAGTCCAGGGCGTCATCACTCATCGGCTTGGCTCCTTGGTTCTTGCGATGGGCGTTCTTGAGACCAGAGTTGCAGGGTCAGGTAGCTGCGCCAAGGGGAGGCACGCGCTGGATCGGCGCCGTCGAGCCGGGGCAGCGCCCGGCGTAGGCCGGCATCGCCGGCCAGCCAGATATCGGGGTGGCCGGTGCCGCGCAGGGCCGCATAGTCAGCTGTCCAGGGGCCGATGCCCTTGAGTACTGTCCAGGCGGCCGGGTCGTCGCTCGCTTCCCCGCCAGCGTACCAGGCCGCGAAGCGGCGCAGGGTCTCGCGGCGCGACCCGGGCATGGCGAGGAAGATCAGGTCGCTACTGGCGATGGCGGCGGACGTGGGGAAGCAGCGGTATCCGTCGCCGGCCGGCTCGCCGAGTTCCGCCACCAGGCGGCTGACCAGCCGGCGGGCGGCGCCGATCGCGACCTGCTGGCCGAGGATGGCCCGCACGCCGGCCTCGAACGGCGACCAGACGCCGGGCAGGCGCAGTCCCTCGATCAATGCGAGGCCGGGCAGGGCGCGGCCCAGATGAGCCTCGATGGTGGCGGTGTCGGCGTCCAGGTCGAGCAGGCGGCGGATGCGTCGCACCACCGGGGCCAGCGCGCGCAGGTCATCGAGCTCGAGGCGGACCCGAAAGGCTTGACGATCCGAGTCGTGCTCGGCAGTGAAGCGACCCGTCGCCGCCTGCCAGCGGATGCAGCGGCCGTAGTGCCGCTCGCCGACCCATTCCAGACCCTCGATGGCGCGGCTGGCATGAAAGTCGCGTAGCGGTCCCCAGGCATAGGGTGGGCGATAGGCCAGCTGCAGCGTCAGGCCCTCGCCGGCAACCCCGGCCCGACGGCGCAGGTCCCGGGGCGCCAGGCCGATGCGAGTGCGAAACGCGTCGTTGAAGCGGCGCAGGCTACGAAAGCCGCTGGCGTAGGCGATGTCGGTGACCGGCAGCGTCGTCTGGTGCAGCAGCAGCTTAGCGAACAGGCACTGGCGGTGTTGGGCGTAGGCCTTGGGCGAGACGCCGATGCGTTGCTGGAAGAGCCGGCGCAGGTAGCGCTCGCCGATGCCCAGCCGGTCGCAGAGCGCCGTCAACGTCGCCTCCTGCAGAGCGCCATCGTCGATCAGCCGCAGGGCACGCTCCAGTGTCGTGTGGGTACCGCGCCAGGCCGGCGAGTCCGGGGCGCTGTCCGGCCGGCAGCGCAGGCAGGGGCGAAAGCCGGCCTCCGCCGCGGCCAAGGCACTGTCGAAGTAGCGCACGTTGCGCTCATGGGGAGGCGTCGCCGGGCACACCGGCCGGCAATAGATGCCGGTGGTGGTCACACCGACGAAGAAGCGGCCGTCGAAGCGGGCATCCCGGGCCAGGCGGGCCTGGCGGCACTGGGCGGTGTCCACCATGGCGGTGCTCCTCAAGATGAGTTCCGGGCTTCCAGTGTATCGCCTGGGGCAGCGACGACTAGCCGGAATCGGACCTTGAGGGGCGCAGGCCCGGACCGTCCTCAGCCGCCGGCCCGGCGTCCGGGCGTGTCGCTGATGGTGTTCCTTCACGGTGGTTATTGGCAGGCCCGGGAACTTGCTCGGCGATGTAAGACGCATCTGGGAGAGGTGGACGTGATCAGTGTGAAGAAGACACATCACTTCTCGGTACTGGAAACGCTGGATAAGGGGGAGCTGGCTAAAGTGTCGTGCGCCAAGAGGTGATGCTGGTAACGCTGCACCTGGCGATACTGACCGACAGGGCGGGTTCTCGGATGGGAGAAAGAAGACTCGCCCCGTGAGACAATTTCTTAATGTCCTGGTGAAAAAAATGTCCAACCTGTCTCGATACGGGGAGGGAATTGCTTCCAATTACCGTAAAAGGACCGAGGTGGATCGTTGGCTCCCCGGGCTGCCTTGCGTCCTTGCCACTTTTCTGGGGGCCTGCTTGACTGGCCCTTGCTCCCGCTAACGGATGGAATTTCGGCATGTCCCAACCGCTGACCCGCCACAATCGTGCCCGCCAGGTACTCGACGAGATCGCTGCGGCCAATGTCCCGCTCTCCGACCAGGACCGGGCGGCAAAGTACGCCAAGCTCGCCGAGTCGCCCTATCGCTTCTTTCGCGGCACCAACCATCTCTACTGGCGGGACGTCTGGCACGACTGGCGCTTCGCGCTGTTCGGCGGTTTGCCGGAGACCCAGACCTGGTTGCAGGGCGATGCTCACGCTTACAACTTCGGCGCTTACGGCCATCACGATGATGCCGTGCGCTATGGCATGGACGATTTCGACGACGCCATCATCAGCGACTACCAGTATGACCTGTGGCGCCTGGCCATCAGCCTGGTCCTGGATGCCCGGGAGAATACGGAGCTCTCGGGCAAGGGGATTCGCAAGGCGCTCAAGGCGCTGGTCACCAGCTACCATGATGAGTTGGCCCACCACGTGGAGGGCGAGGTGCCCGGTGCGGTGACCCTGGCGACCGCCAAGGGGCCGCTCGAGCCCTTCATGAAGAAGGTGGCCAAGAAGAAGAGCCGGAGGAAGATGCTGGACAAGTGGACCCAAGTGACGGATGACGGCCGTCGCTTCGCCGAGCGCCCCGACAAGTTGGCGGCCCTGCCGGCGCACCTGGCCAGCCAGCTGCGCAAGGCCGTCGAGGAGGAGTACCGCCAGACCCTGAGCGTCGCACCGGCCGAGGCGGAGGCCGATCATTTCCGTGTCAAGGACATGGCCCGGCGGCTCGATGCCGGCACCGGCTCGCTGGGCCTGGAGCGCTACTATGTGCTGATCGAGGGCGGGCAGGAACACGAGCACGATGACGTCATCCTCGACGTCAAGCAGCAGGCCCCGCCGGAGGGCTGGCGGCTGATGGACGGCGCCGAGAAGCGTGCCTGGCGTCGCGCCTTTCCCCACGAGGGGATGCGACATGCGGCCGCCTTCACGGCCATCGCCGAGCACCCCGACCGCTACCTGGGCTGGCTGCACCTCGGGGACATGGTGTTTTCGGTGCGCGAGCGCTCGCCCTACAAGGAAGACTTCCCGACCCACAAGCTCGATGGCGCCAAGCCCTATCGCAAGCTGGTCAAGCAGTGGGGACGCATCCTGGCCCGGGAACACCTGCGCGGTGCCCATGCCCTGAGCCCCGAAGACCCCGGTCGCTTCGCCCGCGCGGTCGGTACCTGTGTCGAGGAGCGACTCGACCTTTGCGTGGAGATGGTGACCACCCTGGCGCTAGGCTACGCCGACTGCGTACACCAGGACTATTGCACCTTCCAGGCATGGAATGACGCTGGCTCGGAACAACGAGTCCATGCCACGAGCGATTGAGAGCGCTGCCCGCCACGGTTCTGGCCATGTGAACTACGCTTGAAAGCAGGCCAACCAGGCCCTGCCCATATCCGGAAGACCCGAAAGGAGGCATCTCATGACACGCTTTATCTCTACCGCCAAGGGCTCCTCGTGCTCCATCGCCGTCACCTTGCTGCTTGCGGCTGCCCCCGCCCTGGCCAATGAAGGCCATGACCTCACCTTCGCCGGCGATGGCACCTTCTTCGGGCCGCACGGCGGCCAGGCCATCCAGGTGGCGGTGTTCGACGTGGTGGCCGGGGAGGTCGTGGCCACCGAAGAGGGCCAGGTGGGGTCGAACGAGCCGCCGGCTTTCTCCTTCACCTTCCCCGGCGTGCTGGAGGAGGGCAAGCTCTACGACGTTCACTACTGGATCGACTCCAATTTCGGCGGCGGCAGCGAGGGTAGCTGCGACCCGGTGAACGTGGATCACCAGTGGCGGGTTGCTCTCACGGACATCACCGAGCCGGTCAGCCTCGAGGTGGCCCACGACCCGTCCGTGCAGGCGCCCGTCTGCACCAGCTTCGAAGAATAGTCACGTCGCTTCTCCCCCCTTGGACAAGCGCGCCCCCCGGGGGGACACTTTCGGACTCGATCCATTAAGCGAGTCCACATCATGAGCGACTACCTGCTGGAGGAGCCCGGGCTCAGCCCGGGCAAGATCTATCGCCTGCTCTCGGGAAGCATCTGCCCCCGGCCCATCGCCTGGGTCTCGACCCGTGACGCAGCGGGCAATACCAACCTGGCGCCTTTCTCATTCTTCAACGTGGTGAGCGTCAACCCGCCAGTGCTTGGCTTCTCGCCGCTGCTCGATGGCGACGCCAACCCCAAGGATACTATCCGTAACCTCGACGAGGTGGCGGAGTGCGTGGTGCACATCAGCGGCGAGGGACTGGTCGAGGAGATGAACGCCACCAGCGCGGGGCTGGCGCGCGGCGAGGACGAATTTGCCCATGCGGGCCTGGAGAAGGTCGCCATGCCGGGTGTCTCGGTGCCGCGGGTGGCCTCGGCGCCGGTGGCCTTCGGCTGCCGGCTTCGCGAGATCGTCCGCTTCGGCGACCAGCCCCTGGCCGGCAACCTGGTGCTGGCCGAGGTGGTATCGATCCATATTGACGACGCCCTCTGGGACGGCCGCCACGTGAGCATCGAGGGGCTCAGGCCCATTGGGCGCATGGCCGGCAATGACTATGCCCGCACCACCGATCTCTTCGAGGTGGTGCGCCCAGCCTCGGGCAGCGCTATGAGCCGCCAGGCGCGCGGTGGCTGAAGGCCGCTCCTAGGAGAGATTGAGCCGGTCGGCCAACTCATGGAAGTCGTCGGCCACCAGATCGAAGCGGGGATCGACGGACAGGTCGGGCGTGGCGTCGGGGCCATGCTCCAGGGGGCGTCTGACGAAGGCGGTGCGGAAGCCCTCGCGGTGGGCGGCCTGGAGATCGTCCTGGTGGGCGGCGACCAGCATGATCCGCTCGGGAGGCTGGTCGAGCAGGCGGGCGGCCATGCGGTAGACCTCGGGGTCGCGCTTGTAGTGGCCGGCGAGCTCCGCCGAGAGCACGCAGTCCCAGGGCAGGCCGGCCCGCTTCGCCATGTTCACCAGCAGCGAGATGTTGCCGTTGGAGAGAGTGGCCAGCACGTAGCGCTCGCGCAGCCGGGCTAGGCCGGTCACGCTGTCCGGCCAGGGATCCAGGCGGTGCCAGACACGGTTGAAGGTCTGCCGCTCTGCCTCGTCGAGGGCGTTGGCGATGCCGAATGCCTCGAGCAGGCGGTCGAGGGTCATGCGGTGCAGGTCATCCAGGCGCGTCCAGGGCAGCTCGCCGTGGCGGACCCGGTCCATGGCGGGTGCATAGTCGCCGCGCCAGGCATCGGCGAAGGCCGCCCAGTCCACCGTCAGGCCCAGGCGCTCGCCCATCGCCTCGCCCTCGCTGATGACGCTGCTGCGCCAGTCCACCACGGTACCGAAGACATCGAAGGTCAGGGCCTGGACGTCGGCCAGGCCGGCAGGCCGTTGCGGCATGACGGATGCCCCTCAGCGATAGGTATCCTGGTACAGCTCGCGCAGCTGGTTCTTCTGCACCTTGCCCATGGTGTTGCGTGGCAGGCTATCGGTGAAGAAGACCCGCTTGGGCTGCTTGTACTTGGCCAGCTGGCCCTGCAGGTGGTCGAGCACCCGCGCCTCGTCCAGGTTTGCCCCGGGCTCGGGCACCACGACCGCGGTCACGCCCTCGCCCAGGTCGGCGTGGGGCAGGCCGATTACCGCGGACTCGTGGACGCCCTCCAGCTCGTCGATCACCTGCTCGACCTCCTTCGGATAGACGTTGTAGCCACCGGAGATCACCAGGTCCTTGTCGCGGCCGACGATGTGCACGTAGCCGCGTTCATCGACCACCGCCAGATCGCCGGTGACGAAGAAGCCGTCCTCGAGGAGCTCCTCACGGGTCTTCTCGGGCATCCGCCAGTAGCCGACGAAGACGTTGGGCCCGCGGATCTCCAGCATGCCGATCTCGCCCTTCGGCACCGACTCATGGGTCTCGCGGTCGGTGATGCGATACTCCACGCCGGGCAGCGGCATGCCCACGGTACCGGCGCGGCGCTCGCCGTCGTAGGGGTTGGAGAGGTTCATGTTGGTCTCGGTCATGCCGTAGCGCTCGAGGATGGCATGGCCGGTCTTCTGCTCGAACGCCCTGTGGGTCTCGGCGGTCAGCGGCGCCGAGCCCGAGACGAACAGACGCATGTTGGCGGTGACTTCCGGGGTCAGGCGCTCGTCGGCCACCAGCCGGGTGTAGAAGGTCGGCACGCCCATCAGCACCGTACCGCGCGGCATCTCATCGAAGATCACATCGGCGTCGAACTTCGGCAGGAACAGCATGCTGGCGCCGGCCATCAGGGTGACGTTGCAGGCCACGAAGAGGCCGTGGGTGTGGAAGATCGGCAGGGCGTGGATCAGCCGATCCTCCTCGCTGAAGCGCCAGATCTCGGCCAGGGTGGCAGCGTTGGAACCGAGGTTGCGGTGGGTGAGCATGGCGCCCTTGGAGCGCCCGGTGGTGCCCGAGGTGTAGAGGATCGCCGCCAGGTCGTTGTCGTCGCGTTGGACGATGTCCTCGCGGGGCGTGGCCTTGTCGGCCGCTTCCATCAGGCTGCCATCGGCCGCCGTGCCTAGGGTGGCGACCTTCGGGCAGCCGGTGTCGGCGGCGATACTGCGTGCGTTCTCGGCATCCCCGGGCCGGCAGACGAACAGCGCCGGCTCGGCATCGGCGAGGAAGTAGTGGATCTCCTCCCCGGTGTAGCCGGTGTTGAGCGGCAGGTAGACCCCGCCCACGCGCAGGGTGGCCAGGTAGAGCAGGATCGCCTCGGGGCTCTTCTCGACCTGCACCGCCACCCGGTCGCCCGGCGTCACGCCAAGCTCGATCAGGGCGCCGGCCAGTCGCGCGGTGGTGGCCAAGGCCTCGGCGTAACGATAGCCGCGGCCCTGGCGGGTGGTGATGAAGTCGGCGTCGCCGCGCTCGCGCATACGCCGAGCGAAAGTGGCGAAGAGGTTCTGGTTCATTTGGCGGTTTCTCCCTTGGCCAGCTTCCTGGCCTTGCGGACGAGGTCCTTGACTCCACTCGACCGGGCCACGGTGGCGTTGGCGGTGTAATTTTCGTGGTTGCGCTCGATGTCGTCGAGCACATAGAGATAGTTGACCATCAGGCCGGCGCCCTGCTTGAGGCCTTTGGCCGAGACGTCGCCCAGCCAGTTGATGCGATGCAGCTCGGCGCCGTTGCCCAGGTGGAAGCGGGCCACCGGGTTGAGGGGCAGTCCACGGGCATTCTTCTCGTCGACCAGGTAGCGGGCGGCTAGCGGCTTGACCACCGCCTTGAGTCGCTTGGCCCGCTCGGGGTCCTCGTGCCAGTCGGGCGCCTGCATCTCGTCCAAGGTCTCTCGCACCGCTTCGGGCAGGGCTTCATCCTCACGCTGTTCGGCCAGCCACTGGCTGAAGCCGGGCACCGGCGAGAGGGTGACGAAGTGCTTGAGCTGGGGCAGCTCCTGCTTGAGCTCCTGGACGACCTGCTTGATCAGGAAGTTGCCGAAGGAGATGCCGCGAAGGCCGGCCTGGCAGTTGCTGATACCGAAGAAGGCCGCGGTGTCCGCCTCCTCGGGCTCCTCCACGCCGCTATCCTTGCCGACACTCTCCCCAGACAGGATGGGCTGGATCTGGTCGGGCAGCCCCCTGTGCAGGGCCACCTCCACGAAGATCAGCGGGTCATTGCCGATCGCCGGGTGGAAGAAGGCGAAGCAGCGCCGGTCCCGGGCATCGAGGCGACGGCGCAGGTCGTTCCAGTCACGGATCTCGTGCACCGCCTCGTAGCGGATGATCTTCTCGAGTATCGAGGCCGGGGTGTCCCAGTCGATGCGCTTGAGCATCAGGAAGCCGCGGTTGAACCAGGAGCCGAACAAGTGGGCGAAGTCGGCATCGATGGCCGAGAGCTCGGGATGCTCGCGCAGCAGGCCTAGCAGGTCCACGCGCATCTGTACCAGCTCGACGGTGCCACCGCTGGTCAGGTTGAGACGGCGGATCAACTCCTGTCGGCGCGGCTCGCAGGCCTCGAACAGCACCTCCAGGCTGTCGTTGTCACGCTGCTCGGCATAGCGCGCGTAGGCTGCGTCGATCTCCGTCGGCTCGGCGGCGAAGTCGCTGGCCAGCCGCTCGAAGAAGCGCAGACGCTCTTCAGGCTCCAGGCGCTGATACATGCCCAGGGCACGGCTGGCCAGGGCAATGCTCGAGGCCTCGCCGTCGCTCGCCAGGAGGCGCTGGCAGGCATCCAGCAGGCGGCGGTGATCCGGCGGCGTCCCGTCGCCCTGGCGGCTGCGCAGCAGGGCGTCGCGATGGGTGATCGACTGGAACATCTCCTGCAGGAAGGTCATGTTCATGGTGGTGACTCCTTCAGCCCATCAGCAGGTCGGGCAGCCACAGGGCCAGCCCCGGGAACAGGCAGAGCAGCAGGATCCCCAGGACCATGCACAGCGCGTAGGGCAGGCTGCCCATCAGCACGTTACGCAGGGAGATGTCCGGTGCGATGCTGTTGATGATGAAGAGGTTGAGGCCCACTGGTGGCGTGATCAGGCCGATCTCGAGGTTGATGGTCAGGATCACCGCGAACCAGTAGGGATCGAAATTGGCCGACAGGATGATCGGCAGCAGGATCGGCGCCGTCATCACGATCACCGCTACCGGCGGCAGGAAGAATCCGGCGACCAGCAGGAAGACGTTGATCACCCCCATCAGCACCCAGCGGTTGACCTCGAGATCGGCGATGGCGCCGGCTACCGTCTGGGTGATGAACAGCGACGACAGCGCATAGGCGAAGACCTCGGCGGCGGCGATGATCAGCATGATCATCACGCTCTCGCGCAGCGAATCGCGCATGATCAGCTTGATGGGCCTCACCTGCCACATGCGGTAGATGAGGATGGCGAGCAACAGGCACATGAAGGCGCCGACACCGGCGGCCTCCGAGGGTGTCGCCACGCCGCCGTAGAGGGCGAAGAGGATGCCGAGCACCACGCCCAGGAAGGGCAGCACCCTGACCAGTGCCTTGAGGTTGGCGTCGACGTTCTGGCGGATCGTCTGCTTGACCTTCTCGCTGTTGATGGCCATGGGGTTGTCGTAGCCACCGGCCAGCTTGCAGGCGATCAGGGTCCAGATCATGAAGAGTGCGGCGAGCATGAAGCCGGGCACCACGCCGGCGATGAACAGGCGTCCGATCGAGGTCTCGGTGGAGATGCCATAGATGATCATGGTCACCGAGGGCGGGATCAGGATGCCCAGGGTGCCGCCCGCGGCGATGCAACCGGCGGCCACGCCATCCGGATAGCCGCGCTTGCGCATCTCGGGGATGCCCATCTTGCCGATGGCGGCACAGGTGGCGGGTGATGAGCCCGAGAGGGCAGAGAAGATCGTGCAAGCACCGATGTTGGAGATCGCCAGGCCACCTGGCAGCTTGCCGAGCCAGAGATCCAGCGAACGATAGAGGTCGCGTCCGGTGGGCGAGGAGGCTACCGCGGCACCCATCATGATGAACATGGGGATAGCGACGAAGCCGAACTCGGCAATGCGATCGAAGAAGGTCTCGCCGAAATAGGTCAGCTCCACCATGCCGCGGTCGGCGACCAGGGCGATCAGGGAAATGGCGCCCAGGGCGAAGGCGATTGGCGTGCCGATGGCCATCAGCACGATCAGGCCGATGGCGACGAGAATGCCGGCAGTGACGGGATCCATGATCACTCCTCCCCGCGCAGGATTTCAGCGACGTACTGCAGCGTCAGCAAGGTGATGCCGACGGCCATGGGCAGCAGGGCCGGCCACAGGGGCGGATTCCATACGGAGCCGGTGGTCCATTCGCCGTGCCAGGCCTCGGCGACATACACCCAGGAGGCATAGGCCAGGGCGGCACAGAAACCCAGACCCACCAGGGAGGCCGCCAGGCGCATCAGCTTCCGCGGCAGTCCCGAGAGAGCGTCGGGCAGCACGGTGACGGCGACATGGCCGCCAGTCATCAGGACGTAGGGACTGCCCATCAGCATCGCGGCGGTCACGGAAAAGACCGTGAATTCGGTCTGCCAGCTGGTGCTCATGCCGAGGATATAGCGCACGAACACCATCTGGCATACAACGACTACCCCGGCGACGAACAGCACCGCGGCGAGATAGGCGGTAGCGCGAGAGAGCCTGTCCATCAGGCGTATATAGCCGCCGACGAGCCCGCCGGGCGTCGTGGCGTCAGCGCGGGAGTGTTCCATTAGGCCCTCCGATATGACGGGATGGCCGCCCTCGCAGGGGCGGCCGGTCGGGTCCGATTGGATCGGCGCGTTGGTGTCATTCCACCGCGAGGGCGGCGTCGATCAGTGCCTGGCCGTTCTCGACACTATCGGCGAAGTTCTTGTAGGAGCTCTGCTTGGCGATTTCCAGCCAGGCGTCGTAGTCCTCCTTGCTCATGTTGACCACCTCGACGCCGTTCTCCTCGAACACCTCGACCATCTGCTGGTCGAGGTTGGCGGCTTCGGCGGCGAAGAACGCCTCGGCCTCCTGGCTGGCCGACATCAGAGCCTCCTGCTGCGCCTCGTCGAGATCCTGCCAGACCTGCTCGGAGATCAGGATCGGCTCGTACATGAACCACAGGGCGTGCTCGCCCGGCGCGGTCAGGCAGTCCACCTGCTCGTAGAGGCGGTAGGAGACGAAGGACATGGAGGACGTATTGGCGGCATCCAGAACGCCGGTCTGCATGGCGGTATAGATCTCCGAGGAAGGCATGGAGGCGATCGAGGCGCCTGCGGCCTCCAGCATCTGCTCGAAGGCAGGACCGGCGGCGCGGAAGTTCTGTCCTTCCACGGTGTCCGGCGAGGTGATGCAGTTCAGGCTGGACGCAAAGGCGCCCGAGAGCCAGGCATCGGCCAGTACCCGGGCACCGCCTTCCCGGATGACTTCCTTGATCATGCCCATGAATTCGGAGTCGTTGAGGCGCTGGGCGTGCTCGTGGTTGCGAACCAGGCCGGGCATCAGGGTGGCGGAGAACTCGGGATGGCGACCGCTGGCGTAATCCAGCGGTAGGGCGGTGATGTCCAGGCGTCCGCGAACCATGGCCCCCCACTGCTCGTCGGCCTTGAACAGCGACTGGCCGGGATAGACCTGGATTTCCAGACCGACGTCAGCCTCTGCGACCTTGTCGGCCATCATCTGCACCATCTCGTCGCGCACGTCTCCCTGTCCTCCGGGGAACTGGTGGGAGGCGCGCAGAACGGTCTGGGCGGAGGCGGTGGAACTTGCGGCGATGGCGGCCAGGGCCAGGCCCGCCACAATGGGGGTGAGTGAGGATTTCATGGCATCTCCAGGGACGTTGTTGTTGTGAAATGTTCATCAGCAATGCTGATGTATACTTCAATAGACCTCTAGCTATACTAGTGTCAATTCGGACGGGCTAGACAAAGGTGGAAGCCCTGCCGTATTCGGCACCGAATCGGTGCAGGGAAGGAGGGGGAAAACGCATGAAACGGTCCAACGCCCAGCGGCTCCGGGATGCCCTGGAGGACGACATCATCAATGGCCGCCGGGCGCCCGGCGAGCGTCTCGACCCCGAGGCCCTGTGCCAGGATTTCGAGGTCTCGCGCACGCCGGTGCGCGAGGCCATCCAGCAGCTAGTGGCCAGCGGCCTGGTCACGGTGACGCCCAAGAAGGGCACCTTCGTCGCCCGGGTGGGCCTCGACCAGTTGATCGAGATGTTCGAGGTGATGGCGGAGCTGGAGGGCATGTGCGGACGGCTCGCCGCACGGCGCAACACCGAGGAGGAGCTTGTCGCCCTACGTGAGGCCATGGTGCGCTGCGAAGCCGCCGCAAGGGCCGGCGACACCGACGAGTACTACTACGAGAACGAGGGCTTCCATCACGCCATCTACGCGGCCAGCCACAATGGCTTCCTTGCCGAGGAAGCGCGCCAGCTCAAGCAACGCCTCAAGCCCTATCGCCGCCTGCAACTGCAGGTCCGCAAGCGCATGAGCCGCTCCCTGGCCGAGCACCGCGAGATCCTCGCAGCCATCGAGCGCGGCGACGCAGAGGGGGCGGAATGCCTGTTGCGTGAGCACGTGCTGATCCAGGGTGAGCGCTTCAGCGACTTCGTTTCCAGCGTGCGCCGTTTCGGGACCCGGCTCGGCGCCGTCTGACGGGGCCGGTCAGGCGTCTGGCGTGGCCCGTGACAGGACTGCCGGGACGTCCCTTCCTTGAGTGACGCGCAACGCGTGCTGCTATCGGTGGGAGGCGGTCATGCTGCCGGCGAGCACCAGCACTGCCGCCACCGGTAGCCGCCAGTCCGGCGCCGTGACACCGGCCAGCACCAGGAAAAGTGTAGCGAGGACCGGCACGGCGTGGGCCAGGTTGCCGACCCGGCCCGCCTGCGGGTCGCGCATCGCACGATCCCAGGCGAGCATGGCGATGCCGTAGGGGCCCAGGCCCAGGGCCGCAGTAGCCAGCAGTGCCGATGGCGAGGGCAGTTCGCTCACTCCCTCCAGGGCCAGGCTGGCGACGCCGGTCATCACGCTGGCAATCAGCAGCAGGTGTGGCATGCGCTCGCCGAGCCGATAGCTCGGCACCTGGCAGGCCAGCGAATAGAGCGCCCAGCAAAGCGCCGCCACCAGCGCCAGCAGGTAGCCGCTCCAGGCGCCTGAAAAGCCGCTCGCCAGGGCCTGGGGCGCGACCAGCAGGGCGGCACCCGAGAACGCCAGCAAGGCTCCAATCACCGTGGTGCGCGGGATGTGGCGCAGTACCAGCCAGCGGCTGGCCAGCAGGAAAAGCACCGGCCAGGAGTAGATGATCAGTGCCGCCTCGGCGGCTGGCGCCAAGGAAAGGCTGGCGAAGCTGGCCCCCACCGCCCCGGCCATCAGCAGCGGAACGCCGAGGTGGACCACCACGCCATGGCCCTTCGAGAGCGACCCCTCGCGGCGCTTGCGGCCGCGGGCCATGGGCAGGGTGCCCAGGGCTCCGGCCAGCAGCGCCAGGGCCGAGAGGCGCAGCGGCGGCAGTTCCCCGGCGGCACTCACCAGCAGAGGTACCAGCGCCCAGAGCACCACCGCCAGCCCGGCGGCGCCGGCGCCATGCCAGGAGAAGCGTGTGAGTCCGGATGTCTGGCTGTACATGGTGATGACCTTCTTGCTCTGTGGGTGACGAGGCCATCCTAGGGGGTTCACAAACATCACGATAACGATCATTGTTGATTCTGTTCATCAAGATTGGTGATGTATCGATGCGCGCCCCGACCCTGGATCTCGTCCTGCTGCGTACCCTGGTGGCCGTCGCCGACACGGGCAGCGTCACCGGTGCTGCGCGGCGCCTTGCCTATACTCAGTCCACCGTCAGCATGCAGCTGCAGCGGCTGGAGGGGGCGCTGGGCATTTCCCTGCACGAGCGGGAGGGCCGCCGCCTGCGCTTCACCGCCGAAGGGGATCGCCTGCTGGGCCATGCTCGGCGGCTGCTGGCGCTCAATGACGAGGCCTTGGCCGACATGCGGGCGCGGCGCGTCACCGGTGAGCTGAACCTGGGGATTCCCGAGGACTACGCCAGCTTGCTCACCTCGGTGTTCTCCTGGTTCCACCAGCTTTACCCCGAGGTTCGCCTGCAGGTGACCTGCGGCACCAGTGCTCACCTGCTTGAGCGGGTGCGCGCCGACGAGCTGGACCTGGCGCTGGTCACCCGCCAGCGAAACTCTCCGGGAGGCGAGATGATCCGTCGCGAGCCGCTGGCCTGGGCGGTCGGGTTGCAGTACCAGCCTGCGCTGTCCGACCCGCTTCCCCTGGGGCTCTACTCACCCGGTGCCGACCTCTTCCGCGAGGTCGCCGAGGAGGCGCTGGCCGCCGCCGGTCGCGACTGGCGGGTGGCCTACATGAGCCAATCCATGGTCGGGCTGGGCCCGGTGGTGCAGGCGGGGCTGGCCATCGTGGTGGTGACCCGCAGCATGCTGACGCCTCAACTGCGCGCCCTGGACGAAACGAGCGGCCTGCCGCCGCTGCCTTCCGTGGAGCTGGCCCTGCACCGTGCCGCCCGGCGGCCCACCGAGCCGGCCCGGCGCCTGGCCGAGCTGATTCGCGAGCAACTTTCTCCGGCAGGCCCCTTGGCCTGAGGCAGGCCAGGACGGCGACAGGTCGAAAGCTGCAAACCTGAGCGTTATACTCGGGTATTCATCCCAGGCCGGGCCTCGGCCGCCGATCGGAGTCGCCATGTTTCCCGAGTTCACCCTTCGCTACGCCCGCCTGCCCGAGCGTTTCTACCTGCGCTTCGATCCTGTGGCGGTGAAGGCGCCGCGGCTGGTGGCCTTCAATCGGCCGCTGGCCGAGCAGTTGGGCTTCGATCTGGCCGTCTTCGACGAGCGCCAGGCCGCCGAGTGGTTCGCGGGCAATACCGTGCCGGAAGGCGCCGAGCCGCTGGCGCAGGCCTATGCCGGCCACCAGTTCGGCCACTTCAACCCCCGCCTGGGCGACGGCCGGGCGGTGCTGCTCGGCGAGGTGACCGACCGCGAGGGCCGGCTGCGCGATATCCAGCTCAAGGGTGCCGGCTGCACGCCCTTCTCGCGCGGCGCCGATGGCCGTGCCCCCCTGGGCCCGGTATTGCGCGAATACCTGGTCAGCGAAGCGATGTTTATCCTGGGTGTGCCCACCACTCGGGCCCTGGCCGCGGTGACCACCGGCGAACGCGTGTTCCGGCGAGTGCCGGAACACGGTGCCGTGCTGACCCGCGTTGCCGCCAGCCACCTGCGAGTGGGCACCTTCCAGTACTTCGCCGCGCGCGAAGACCTTGATGCCGTGCGTACCCTGGCCGACCTGGCCATCGAGCGTCACTATCCACATCTTCTGGGGCCCGAGCTTGCCGACAGACAGGAAAGCGAGCGCTACCTGGCCCTGGTGGAAGCGGCACAGGCTCGCCAGGCGGCACTGGTGGCGAAGTGGATGGGCCTGGGCTTCATCCATGGGGTGATGAACACCGACAACTGCAGTATCGCCGGCGAGACCATCGATTATGGCCCCTGCGCCTTCATGGAGGCCTATGACCCGGCCACGGTGTTCAGCTCCATCGACGAGGGTGGCCGCTATGCCTATCGCAACCAGCCGTGGATCGCCCGATGGAATCTGGCGCGTTTCGCCGAGACCCTGTTACCGCTGATCGATGATGACCAGGAGCGCGGGGTGGAACGTGCCACCGCGGTGATCGAGGCCTTCGAGGGGCAGTACGAGGCCGAGTGGCTGGCGGTGATGCGCGAGAAGCTCGGGCTGGAGAAGGAGGAGGAGGGCGACCGTGTGTTGGTCGAGGCCTTCCTTGAGGCCATGCAGGCCGGTCGTGCCGACTTCACGCTGGCCTTCCGCCGCCTGAGCGAGGCGGTCGATGAGGATGCCCCCGCGCTGCTCGAGCTGTTCGAGGTTCGGGAAGGCATCGAGGAATGGCTGCCCCGCTGGCGCGAGCGGCTGGTTCGGGAGGACGTCGACAGGAAGGCGATCGCCGAGCAAATACGCACGGTCAACCCTCTGTATATTCCCCGTAACCACAAGGTCGAGGAGGCCCTGGCCGCTGCCGCCGAGGGGGACTTCACGTACTTCGAGACGCTGCGTGAGGTGCTGGCCGATCCCTTCACCGAGCAGCCCGGCCGCGAGGCATATGCCCTGCCGGCACCGCCCACCGAGGCCGTATTCCGCACCTTCTGCGGGACCTGAGCAGGCTTGCAGCAATAAGCGCCTCCTCCGCCAATCGAAACGATTCCTGAGGCTTGGTGGCACTCCACTCTTCCGAAGAATCTGTAACGCCATCCGTTGCAGGTATTCGATCAGCCGTTCGGCATGTCACTGTGCCAGGAGCTCGAGGGGTCACGTCTTCGTGGGCATGGCCACACGGGTTCCCTGCATAGGAGCCGTGGAGTGGATTCCCCCTTTGATTTGACAGTTGTGAAACGACGTACTCATATGTAGTTGGTGAAATAACAAAATCCACCAACAAGTGAGACGATCATGAAAGGAATAAAAGCATCGCTTCTGCCTGCCGCCCTGATGGGGACCATGGTTATCGGCAGCGGAATGGCGTCGTCCGCCTCTGCACAGGATCCTTACACAGTCGGCGTCGAGGCCTCCTTCCCACCCTGGGCCTATGTTGAAGGGGGAGAGTTCAAGGGGATTGCCATTGATGCCATGGAGGCAATCGCCGAGGAGAGAGGCATCGAGATAGAGTTCCAGGATATGCCGTTCCCATCGCTGATTCCGGCACTCGCGGCGGAGAAGATCGATATTCTTGCCACCGGCCTCACTGTCACCGAAGAGCGTAGCGAGAACATCGACTTCACTATCCCCTGGTGGGAAACCAACGACGTCGTGCTGGTGCCCGAAGATTCCGAACTCAACGTCTTTACCGCCGTTTGTTGCGGGGCCCGCGTGGGCGTGCAGGGCGGCTCTTCCCAGCAGGCCTGGATGGAAGAGAACGTGGTGAATTCCAGTGATATCGATGTCGAGCTGGCCAAATACGACAATTATGTTACCGCAGTTGATGACATGGCGATCGGTCGTATCTCTTCCGTGATCGTCGACGACACCTCCGCCCAAGAGTACATCAACGCTGGCAAGCCAGTGAAGATGGCGGGCAAGATCTTCATACGTGCACCGCTGGCGCTGGCGGTATCCAAGGATGACCCCCAGGAGATTCTCGGCGACCTGAATCAGGGAATCCTGGCCATCTATGAATCCGGTGAATGGGGGGATATTGTCAATGGATACATCCCGGGTGTGACCATCCCTGCGATTCCGGGGCACATGCCGAATTTCGTCGATACCTACCAGAAACCGGTAGCCGGCCTTCCCGATTTGGGTAACGAATAAGTCGCTATGACGTCGGGCGCCTTTCCTGAAGGCAGGGCGCCCGTCATGTCAGGGAAGTCAGCATGGATATATACGACGTACTGCTACGCGATTTTCCCTTCCTGTTGAAGGGGCTTGGGGTGGCCATCGTGCTGTTGGCCGCCCTGCTGCTGATCGGCTTCGTGCTGGGAATTGCTATCTGCCTGGTGCAGCTCTATGGCCCAAGGACACGGCTGGTGCAGTGGCCACTGACGCTCTATGAGCGTGTCTTCAGGGGCGTGCCGATCATCATAATGTTGTTCATCTTCTTCTATGGCATGTCGGGTATTTTCGATATCTCGGCCTTCGGTGCCGCGATACTGGCCATGGGGTTACGCTCGGCGGCCTACCAGTCCCAGATATTCCGTAGCGCCTTTCAGTCGGTACCAACCGGCCAGATGATGGCTGCCCGGGCCATGGGCATGTCCAAGGTCAAGGCAATCCGCCATATCCTCTTTCCCCAGGCGGCTCGGCATGCTATCGGCCCCTGGACCAACGAGTTCTCCTCGGAAATCAAGGAGACCTCCCTAGCCTATGTCATCGGGGTGGTCGAGCTGACCCGTCAGGCTCATTACATCATCACCAGCACCCAGGGCAACGTGTTGACGGTATTTGCCGTGGTGGCGCTGCTGTATTTCATTCTCAATCGGACAGGCAATAGCCTGCTGTATTCCCTTGAACGCAAGCTGGCTGTGCCGGGGTTCGAGAAATGACGCAAGAGGAACGCCGATAATGGCCGACGACCTGATTCTGGACGTACAGAATGTGAAGAAGGCCTATGACGGCCTGGAGGTTCTCAAGGGTATTGGCTTCAGTCTGAGAAAGGGTGAGACCAAGGTGCTGATCGGCCCCTCCGGCTCGGGCAAGAGTACCTTGTTGCGCTGTATCAATTACCTCACTGTGCCGGATGCGGGGCGCATCTACCTCAACGGTGAGGAAGTGCTGAATACCAACATCGATGCCATGCGTGCGCGTATGGGCTTCGTCTTCCAGGACTTCAACCTTTTCTCTCACCTGACGGTGCTCGATAACGTGCGCATCTGCCAGATTAAGGTCAACGGAGCGGACAAGGAGACCGCTACCCAGCGGGCGCATCGTGAACTGGAGCGGGTTGGCCTGGGCGACAAGGCCGACTCTTATCCGGCCGAGCTTTCCGGCGGCCAGCAGCAGCGCGTCTCCATCGCAAGGGCGTTGGCAATGGACCCGGACGTCCTGCTGTTCGATGAGCCTACCTCGGCCCTGGATCCGGAATTGACCGGTGAGGTGGTGAGGGTGATGCAGCAACTGGCCGTCGAGGGTATGACCATGGTGGTGGTAACCCACGAGATGAGCTTCGCTCGCCAGGCTGCCGACGAGATTATCTTTATCGAGAAGGGCCACATCGTCGAGCAAGGGCCACCAGAAGCCATGTTTACCGAGTCCACGCACGAGCGGACTCGGGCCTTCCTCAATGTCATCGCGGAGCACGGGTGAGCCATGCTGGAATTCATCTATTTCGGCATCGAGTGGCTTCCCGAGCTTCTCAAGGGCGTGCCGGTAGCGTTGGCGCTTTGGGTGATCGCCATCACCCTGGGATTTTTCCTCGGGCTTTTGCTTTGCTGGGCCAGGGTCTACGGCAATAGGCTCTTCTACTGGTTCAGCACCGTCTACGTGGAACTCTTTCGTGGTACGCCGATGCTGGTACAAATGTTCTTCATCTACCTGGGCCTGCCCCATGTGGGTATCGTATTCGACGCCTTCACTGCCGCGGTGATCGCCATCACCCTCAACAGCGCGGCTTATCAGGCTGAGTACTTCCGTGGCTCGGTGTTGTCGGTACCGAAGGGCCAACTCGTGGCGGCGAGGGCCTGCGGCATGACCCAGTGGCAGGCGATTCGGCACATCATGGTGCCCCAGGCGCTACGCCGGGTGATTCCGCAATGGTCGAATGAAGCGATCATTGAACTCAAGTTCACCTCCATCGCCTACACCATCGGCGTAGTGGAGATTACCTCCATCGCCTATGACATTGGCTCACGCACCCTTGATTTCTTCCTGGTCTTCCTCTGGGCAGGTCTGATCTATCTGGTGCTTACTTCCACGGTGGCGAGCTTACTTGGCCTTCTCGAGCGGCGCACTTATGTGCCTGGGGTGACCAGCCAGTGATGCTTCAGCGTCACGGACACCTGAGTAATCTTTTTGGCCAGGCAGAGTAGTGGCCGGGGGCATCATGTCTCGGGAATGCCCCTGGCCACTTTCCTCGGTGAAGCTTGATTCACTCCGGCTGGGCGACCATCAGTGGTTCGCCTTCCGGCCCGATCTGGAAGACGATGAAGCTCGCACCGTCAGAGCTCAGGGTGCGCGCCACCATTGGTCTGTCGGGTGGCTCCTGAAAGGCCTCGCCGGCGGAAACGGTCCTGGCTTCCTGTCCCTCGACGTCGATCTCGATACTACCCTCGGTTACGTAGACGAAGACGTGGCCAGGGTGGATATGGCGATCGGTTACCCAATCTTTATCTACGTCGAAGCGGACGATGTTCGCTTCCATGCCCTCCAGGTCCTCGAACGTCGTCTTCAGGATTGACGTTGTGTCCGCCTGGGCCGGGGTCAGGGCGCTGGCGACAACGAGTGCTGTTGCGCCACCTAGGGTCATCAGTGTCTGGTTCATGGTGTCTACCTCCATTCAGACGGGATCACCTCTTGCCGCCATGCAGGGCATCGAGCCCTTCAGCGGTGCAGCAAGCCTAGGCTGAAGGCGCGGGCGGCGTCTTGAAAAAATCTGACCTTGCCGCAGGAGGGGGTGCGGGCAGGAAGTGTCCAAGGCACTGTTGACGGTAGGTTGCTGGCGTACAACCCGCTAGGGCTTGGAACTCCCGGGTCAGGTGGCTCTGGTCGCAGTAGTGACACTCCAGTGCCACTTCCGCCAGTGCCTCTTCCGGCGATTGGTCGAGGCAAGCAAGCGCTTGGGCGAGCCGCAGGTAACGAGCGGATACCTTGGGCGTCATGCCGGTGTAGTGCTGGAAGGCGCGCACGAAGTGGCGGTGGCTCCAGCCCAGGGCGCTGACGAGGGCTGAGACCGGCATGGCGCCCCCGGCCTGCTCCAGGCAGTGCCAGGCCCAGTGGATTTCTGTACGCACCTGCCAGGGTTGCCGGTCCAGGTACCTGGCCAACGTTTTCTCCAGCAAGGCGAACCGTTGTCCCCAGGAGGCAGCCACAATGAGCTGTTCGGTAAGCCGATTCGCTGTGTCGCCGAGAATTGCGTCGAGTGGTATCACTCGCCCATCGAGCCCTTGGGTCCCACCCCCGAACAGCTCATAGGCGGCGCAAGGGGAGAGGAGAATCTCGAAGCAAGTGCGTTCTCCGCCATACCTGATGATCAGGGGCGGATGGTCTGGACCGACCACGAAGGAGTCATAGGTGCCTTCCGTATCCGGTGTGGTCAAGGGAGTGATGCGGATGGGATTGCCGAAGCCGATAACCAGTGCGACATGGCCGCGTGGAGGTTCCAGAAGCTGGACGGGACTGGCCAGGTGCACAGCGAATGCCTGGAGCCGGCCGATACCCTCGTTCAGGCGGACTCCGGGATAATACCGGTGGCACTGCCACCCGGCCTCTCTTGGGGCCGGGGATAATGGTTCTCCTGTGGCATGGGCCATGTTCGAATCTCCTCGCACACGGAGGCTCGCAGGCTGAAGGTGTCCGGATGACGCGGTTCCTTGTAAATAGTTGTCGTCCAACGACAGGAGGCTGTCAAAGACGGGAAGGGGGGTCACCTGCACCGGCATGGATTCGTGCCTGGAACAGCTCGACCCAGGGTGCTGGCAGGGGGCAGACAAGAAGACGCCCGGGCTTTCACCCGAGCGTCTCTATCACTGGCCAGGCTTGCCGCCTGGCCTCATGGCACGCTTAACGCCTCATGATTTCTGGAGCTTCTCCAGGTCGAAGCGGTCGGCGTTCATCACCTTGGTCCAGGCCTTGACGAAGTCCTTGACGAACTTCTCCTGGTTGTCGTCCTGGGCGTAGACCTCGGCATAGGAGCGCAGGATGGAGTTGGAGCCGAACACCAGGTCGATGCGGCTGGCCGTCCATTTCACCTGGTCGCTCTTGCGGTCGCGAATCTCGTAGAGATTGTTGCCCGCCGGCTTCCAGGTGTTGTTCATGTCGGTCAGGTTGACGAAGAAGTCGTTGGTCAGCTGACCCTCGCGATCGGTGAACACGCCATGCTTGCTGCCGCCGTGGTTGGTGCCGAGCATGCGCATGCCGCCGATCAGTACGGTCATCTCCGGGCCGGTCAGCCCCATCAGCTGGGCGCGGTCGAGCAGCATCTCCTCCGGCTTGACCACATAGTCCTTCTTAAGCCAGTTGCGGAAGCCATCGACCAGCGGCTCCAGGTACTCGAACGAGTCGGCGTCGGTCATCTCGTCGGAGGCGTCGCCACGGCCCGGGGAGAAGGGTACCAGGATCTCGTGGCCGGCGGCCTTCGCCGCCTGCTCTATGCCCACGCTGCCGCCCAGCACGATCACGTCGGCCACGCTGGCACCGCTGTCGGCGGCGATCTTCTCATAGGCCTTCAACACCCTGGTCAGGCGCTCCGGCTCGTTGCCTTCCCAGTCCTTCTGCGGGGCCAGGCGGATGCGCGCCCCATTGGCACCGCCGCGCATGTCGGAACCGCGGAAGGTGCGGGCGCTGTCCCAGGCGGTACTGACCATCTCGCTGATGGACACACCGCTCTCGGCAATCATCTCCTTGACGGCTTCGACGGAATAGTTGGTGTTGCCGGCCGGTACCGGGTCCTGCCAGATCAGATCCTCGGCCGGCACTTCCGGACCGATGTAGCGGGGCTTCGGGCCCATGTCGCGATGGGTCAGCTTGAACCAGGCGCGGGCGAAACAGTCCTTGAAGTATTCCGGATCCTTCATGAACTTCTCGCAGATGGCCCGGTACGTCGGGTCCACCTTCATTGCCATGTCCGCGTCGGTCATCATCGGATTGCGGCGAACGGAGGGGTCGCTGGTATCGACCGGCTTGTCCTCTTCCTTGATGTCGACGGGCTCCCACTGGTTGGCACCGGCGGGGCTCTTCGTGAGCTCCCACTCGTAGCCGAACAGCATGTCGAAGTAGCCCATGTCGAACTCGAGGGGGTTCTTGGTCCAGGCACCCTCAAGGCCCGAGGTGATGGCGTTGGTGGCCTTGCCCTGCAGGTTCGGGTTGAGCCAGCCGAAGCCCTGCGCTTCGACGTCGGCGGCTTCCGGCTCGGGCCCAAGAGCTTCGGCGTCGCCGTTGCCGTGGGTCTTGCCGACCGTATGGCCGCCGGCGGTCAACGCCGCGGTCTCCTCGTCGTTCATGGCCATGCGAGCGAAGGTCTCGCGAACCTGCTCGGCGGTCTTCTGCGGATCGGGCTGGCCGTTGACCCCCTCGGGGTTAACGTAGATCAGGCCCATCTGGACCGCGGCCAGCGGGTTCTCCATGGTGTCGGGCTTATCGACACTGTCATAGCGCTCGTCGGACGGCGCCAGCCACTCCTTCTCTGCCCCCCAGTAGATGTCTTTCTCGGGATGCCAGATGTCTTCGCGGCCGAACGAGAAACCGAACGTCTTGAAGCCCATGGATTCATAGGCCACGTTGCCGGCGAGGATGATCAGGTCGGCCCAGCTGATCTTGTTGCCGTACTTCTTCTTGATCGGCCAGAGCAGGCGCCGCGCCTTGTCGAGGTTGCCGTTATCCGGCCAGGAGTTGATCGGAGCGAAGCGCTGGTTGCCCGTGCCGCCGCCGCCGCGTCCGTCGGCGATGCGGTAGGTGCCCGCCGCGTGCCAGGCCATGCGGATCATCAGGCCGCCGTAGTGGCCCCAGTCGGCCGGCCACCACTCCTGGCTCTCGGTCATCAGGGCATGCATGTCTTTCTTGAGCGCGTCGAAATCGAGCTTCTTGACCTCCTCGCGATAGTCGAAGTCCTCGCCCATCGGGTCGGTCTTGTGATCGTGCTGATGAAGGATGTCCAGATTCAGGGACTCCGGCCACCAGTCGGTGTTGGAATGACCGCTTGCGGTCTGGCCTCCATGCATCACCGGGCACTTGCCGGCACTCTGCTGATCTCCCATTTCACTCTCCAATCTGGCTACGTTGTTTGAGCTGCTACCTGTATATAGACGATGGCAGTCCCGCGGGACAATGAGTCCTCTCAACCATGCGCCACGGCCGGTTCTCACTGCCCCCTCCCTCCAACTTACGCTCCGATAGTCCAACAGCTCAATGTGACATTACCGACCATCTCGATAGCTATTCTGTATTGGAGGCAGGGCCGGCACTGTCAGGGTGCGTGTCTCGCCCATCAGGAAGGAGCTGTTGGCCTCCAGGGCCTCGCGCAGGAAATCCCAAAGCAGGCGTACCCTGGCCAGGCGGCGTTGCTCCTGGCGGGCGGTGATCCAGAACTGGCGATCGATCGCTACTTCTTCCTGCAGCACGTTCACCAGCGTTTCCGAGGCGCTGGCCATGAAGCAGGGCAGCACCGCGAGCCCCGCCCCGTGGAGGCAGGCGGCATGCTGGGTGGTGACGCTGGTGCTGCGCATGGCGAAGTGTGGCCCGGGATGGCCCACCACGGCGGGATCGAGCAGCGGCTCCAGGTAGCTGAGCTGCTCGCTGAAGATCAGGTCATCCACATAGCCCACCAGTCGGTGGGCGCCCAGCTCGGCGAGTCGCTCCGGCATGCCTTGGCGGGCCAGGTACGCGTCGCTGCCGTAGAGCCGCAGCCGATAGTCGCACAGTCGCGAGATCACCAGGCCGGGGCTCACCGGCCGCTCCACGGTGATGGCCAGGTCGGCCTCATGGCGGCTCAGGTTGACCACCCGCGGCAGGGCGAGCAGGTCCAGGGTGACGCCCGGGTGGCGCTCACAGAAGGCGGAGAGCAGCGGGGCGATCACCCAGGTACCGAAGCCCTCGGTGACGCCCAGCCGGATCTGGCCGCTGATCTGGTGATTCTTGTCGGTAAGGCTCTCACCGGCCTCGAAGGCGTGGCGGGCCATCTCCTCGGCGTGGGCGAGAAGCTGCTGGCCGGCCTCGGTGAGGTGGTAGCCGTGGGTGCTGCGCTCGAACAACTGGGTATTGAGCGCCTGTTCGAAGCGCCGTGTCCGCCGCGACAGGGTGGAGTGGTCCAGCCCCAGGCGGCGGGCAGCATCGGTGAGGCGCTCGCTGCGCGCCACCTCGAGAAAGATCTGGATGTCCTGCCAGTCAAGCATGGAGGTCCTCGCGCTCGTAGTTTGTGCCCGAGCCCTGGCCATCGAAGTGTTGTGCATTAACGCACAAACAATGTGCCCGAGTACCCGTTGTCACGCTATCCGGCGTGCGGATAGACTCATTATCATGATCTTCCGTGTATTTATACACACAAAGTCTAATGCCTGGGCGATCCGCGGCTGCGATCCAGCCACAAGTCGATTCCCGGCAGTGACCGCATAGATAAAAAGGAGTACGCCCCATGTCCGTTCGCGAAATCCCCATGTATATCGACGGCCAGCCCGTCCAGTCCCAGAGCCAGGAGTGGCGCGATGTGGTCAACCCGGCCACACAGGAAGTGGTGGCCCGCGTGCCGTTCTGTACTGCCGAGGAGGTAGAGACGGCCGTCGCCAGCGCCAAGGAGGCCTTCAGGACCTGGCGCAAGGTACCGCTGGGCAAGCGCATGCGCATCATGCTCAAGCTGCAGGCGCTGATCCGCGACAATACCGCCGAGCTTGCCGCGCTGATCACCGAAGAGCACGGCAAGACCCTGCCCGACGCCGAGGGCGAGGTGGGCCGCGGCCTGGAAGTGGTGGAGCATGCCTGCTCGATCACCTCCCTGCAGCTGGGCGAGCTGGCCGAGAACGCCGCCAGCGAGGTGGACGTCTACACCATGCACCAGCCGCTGGGCGTGGGCGCCGGCATCACCGCCTTCAACTTCCCGATCATGCTGCCGTGCTTCATGTTCCCGCTGGCCATCGCCACCGGCAACACTTTCGTTCTGAAGCCTTCCGAGCAGGACCCGACCTCTACCATGCGTCTGGTCGAGCTGGCGCATGAGGCGGGCGTGCCGGCCGGCGTGCTCAACGTGGTCCATGGCGGGCCGGACGTGGCCAACCAGATCGCCGACCATACTGACATCAAGGCGCTCTCCTTCATCGGTTCCAGCCACGTGGGCTCGCTGCTCTACAACCGCGCCGCAGCCGCCGGCAAGCGCATGCAATCGATGATGGGTGCCAAGAACCACTGTGTGGTGATGCCGGATGCCAACCGCAGCCAGGCAATCAACAACCTGCTGGGCTCCGCCTTCGGTGCCGCCGGCCAGCGCTGCATGGCCAACTCCGTGGTGGTGCTGGTGGGCGAGGCCCGCGAGTGGCTGGACGACATCGTCGAGGGCGCCCGCAACATGAAGGTCGGCCCCGGCACCCAGCGTGACGCCGACCTGGGCCCGCTGGTTTCTCCGCAGGCCAAGGAGCGCGTGGAGCGCCTGATCAGCGCCGGCGAGAAGGAAGGTGCCAAGCTGATGGTCGACGGCCGTGGCTGCCAGGTGGAAGGCTATCCGAAGGGCAACTTCGTCGGGCCCACCCTGTTTGCCGACGTGACCGCGGAGATGACCATCTATCGCGAGGAGATCTTCGGCCCGGTGCTGTGCGTGGTGAACGTCGAGACCCTGGACGAGGCGATCGCGTTCATCAACGCCAACCCCAACGGTAACGGCACTTCCATCTTCACCAACTCCGGCTGGGTGGCGCGTCGCTTCGAGACCGACATCGACGTCGGCCAGATCGGCATCAACGTGCCGATTCCGGTGCCGGTCGCCTACTTCAGCTTCACCGGTTCGCGCGGCTCCAAGCTGGGCGACCTGGGCCCCAACGGTAAGCAGGCCATCGCCTTCTGGACCCAGACCAAGACCGTCACCGCGCGCTGGTTCGAGCCGGAAAACGTCTCCAGCGGCATCAACAGCACCATCTCGCTGGGCTGATCCTTCCAGCGCTGCGAACCTGCGGCCCCGCCTCGCATGAGGCGGGGCCGTGTTGTGGTGCGCCAGGCATGGCGCGCAGCACCGACAGGTGCTGTTCCCGGGGGTGGTGCCCTGGGATGACTTGGGGGTGCAAGTCCCCTACGGACCCTGATAGCGGGAACCGTTAGCCAAACAGCAAGGGTGTCTGCCGCGAGGCGGAATCTGAAGGAAGCTTAAGGCAAACTCCCGGCCCGACGAACAGGAATCGCATACGAGGCTGTCGCACCTGGGCGAGGGGGCCACGACACCCGAAGCCCAATAGCTATCCAGAGGGGCGGCAGTAAATGCGGCGGGCAGGTGGGAGGAAGGTCGCGCGTCTTACCCTGGGAGGTCTGGTGGTCTGCCACGGTGCTACCGGCGTCGAGAGGCGACGGGATGGGCCACCAGACGTCAGCAGAGGCCATAGTACGTGCCGGTTCACCGCGGCACCAAGGGCCGAACATGAAGAACCGCGAGTAGGCAATGACGTCTCGAGGATCGATCATGAAGACCGAAACTGGCGCTGATACCGCCACCCACCCAGAGGGGCAGGGGCGGCACCCCGAGTCCCGGCCGGTGGGCGTCGAGACGGTCCCGGCGTCGTCATCGTGGACGAAAGCGGAGCCAACCCTGCTCATGGAGGCCGTGGTTGATAAAGCCAACATGGCGCAGGCTTACCGTAAGGTAGTCGCCAACCAAGGTTCGCCGGGTGCCGATGGCATGACGGTGCAACAGTTGGCGGATCACCTGAAACAGCACTGGCCAACGCTGCGCGAGCGGCTGCTGGCCGGTGAGTACCATCCCAGCCCGATTCGAGCCGTCGAGATTCCCAAGCCCAAGGGTGGGACCCGACAGCTCGGCATTCCCACGGTCAGCGACCGGCTGATCCAGCAGGCGCTGTTGCAGGTACTGACGCCGCTCTTCGATCCGGGCTTCTCCGAATCGAGCTACGGCTACCGCCCGAAACGCAGTGCCCAGCAGGCCGTCTCGGCCATGAAGGCCCATGTAACCGCCGACCACCGCTGGGTGGTCGACCTCGACCTGGAAGCCTTCTTCGACCGAGTGAACCACGACCTGCTGATGGCACGGGTCGCGCGCCGCGTCCGCGACACGCGGGTGCTGCGCTTGATCCGCCGCTATCTGGAAGCCGGTATGTTCCAGCATGGCCTGACCACGCCACGCAAGCAGGGTACGCCCCAGGGCGGGCCGTTAAGCCCGCTGCTGGCGAATATCCTGCTGGACGACGTGGACAAGGAACTGGAACGCCGGGGCCACCGCTTCTGCCGTTACGCCGATGATATGCAGGTGTACGTCAAGAGTCGGCGGGCGGGAGAGCGCGTCATGGCCAGCCTGAGTGATTTTCTCGAGAATTCGCTCCGGCTGACGGTCAATCGCGACAAGAGTGCGGTGGATCGTCCCTGGAACCGAGGGTATCTGGGCTACACGCTGACCCGGCACAAGCTGCCGAAGTTGACGCTGGCCAAGGCCAGTCTGACACGCTTGATGCAGCGTGTCCGCGAGATCCTGAAGCGCGGTAACGGGCGCAATATTCGGCGAGTCATCCAAGAGTTGATCCCGGTCCTGAGGGGCTGGGCCAGCTATTTCAGCCTTGTCGACGTGAAGCGCCCGCTGGAAGCACTGGATCGATGGATACGCCGTAGACTGCGCTGCCTGATCTGGCGACAGTGGAAACGGCCAAGGACCCGACGCCGGAAGCTTCTGGCGCTAGGTCTGGACGAGCATCGTGCCTGGAAATCGGCGGGGAATGGGCGAGGCCCTTGGTGGAATTCCGGTGCCTCGCACATGAACCAGGCCTTGCCACGCAAGTGGTTCGACCGGCAGGGCATGATCACGGTACTCGATACGGTAAGAGGGCTCAGCCGTTCTTCGTGAACCGCCGTGGTACGGAACCGTATGCCCGGTGGTGTGAGAGGACGGGGGAGGCGACTCCCCCTCCTACTCGATTTACTGGACGATGGCTGGCATCAGGGCCCTCAGGGCGCTGATCACTCGGCGTCGGTCGTCCTGCTCAAGTCGTCCAGCCTGGCGGATGATCAGGCGTTCATCCAGAGTGAAGAGCTTCATGCGCACGATGGAAGTCGCGGGTAAGCCTGCGGCATCGAGACCCTGGATTTCGATATCCAGCGGCCAGGAGGAGTTGTTGGCACTGGTGATCATGGCCATCAGGAGCTGTCCTGTAGAGCGATGAAAGTCCTCGTTAGAAGAGATGACCAGCGCTGGCCGACGCCTGGTCGTGTTCCTGTCGGTGAAAGGAAACGGCACAACCACAACATCGAAGGCCTCAAAGATCACGGTAGGCATCCTCGTCGGCCTCGGAATTCCACTCGCTCAGGGTTTCTTCCACCGCATGGGTAAAGGCCAGGTCGAGCGGTGATGCCTTGCGAAGTCGAATCTCACCGTCTTCGATCTCGAAGCAGATGGTATCGCCGGCATGAAGGTCCAGTGCCCTGCGGACGTTACCGGGAATCGTCGCCTGGTATTTGCTGGTCAGACGACTGCTGGCGGTGGACATGGCTCGCCTCCTTCCGAATTTTTTAAGTAATACGGTAATGCTAGCCTTGCTGCCAGCCTGTGGCAATGAAGGGCTGCACCCTCTCGGCGGTTCGGTTGATCTTGAGCCAAAGGCTATATGCTTACGTTAACGTCAACTGCTATCTTGACGGCTTGCCCAGCAACAACAATCCCTGGAGCCACCATGACCCCACCGATCAGCCGCTTTCCCGTCCCCGAATCGATCCAGGACCTGCCCGCAGACGTACGCGATGCCATGCTGGCCGTGCAGGAGAAGGCCGGCTTTGTCCCCAATGTCTTCCTGATGCTGGCCCATCGGCCGGCCGAGTTTCGTGCCTTCTTCGCCTACCACGATGCCCTGATGGAGCGGGAGTCCGACACGCTCACCAAGGCCGAGAAAGAGATGATCGTGGTGGCCACCAGCGCCCGAAACCACTGCCTCTACTGCGTGGTGGCCCACGGTGCCCTGGTGCGGATCTACAGCAAGAACCCCTTGCTTGCCGACCAGGTGGCCATCAACCACCGCACCGCGCCGATCAGCGAGCGGCATCGCACCATGCTGGATTTCGCCATGTACTGCGGCCTGGAGGTGGGCGAGCTCACCGACGAATGGGAAGCCCGGCTCACCGAGGCCGGCTTCACCCAGGACGACATCTGGGACATCGGCGCCATCACCGCCTTCTTCGGCCTCTCCAATCGCCTGGTCACCCTCACCGGCACCCCGCCCAACGAGGAGTTCTACCTGATGGGGAGGGTGCCGCGGGAGAAGTGAGCAGTATTGGCCACCATTGAGGCGCCAGCGTAGGCTCAAGATAACCAGACTGGGGAGGCCCACATGGCGGCGGAAAGAAAGACATGGATGGATCAAGATAGATTGCTGGTGTTATCCCTCTACTGTCGACTCACCTTTGGGCAGCTTCACCGGGGGCGGCCTGAGGTTATCAAGTTGGCTGAACAGATGGGGCGCTCGGCCAATTCCGTTGCGATGAAGCTTTCCAACTATGCGAGTCTCGATCCTGAAGTATTGGCACTTGGCAAGAAGGGGCTATCCGGCGCTTCCCAGCAGGACCGCTTGCTATGGCAACGCTTCATGGCCGAACCAGAAGCTCTGGCCAGTGAATGCGAGGAGATTTGGTCGATCCTTGGCGAAAAAGTGGCGCCATCCGACGTCGAGGTTGACTACACCGGACAGGACGTAGCGAGTATCCAGAAGCGGCGAGTAGGGCAGTCGCTATTCCGCAAAGCAGTGATGATTCGTTATGACACCCGCTGCGTTATTACGGGACTTCGTCATGAGGACTTGCTGATTGCTAGTCATATTGTGCCCTGGCAGGTGCGCCCCGAGTGTCGCCTTGACCCTGCCAACGGGCTCTGCCTCAATGCGCTGCATGATCGTGCCTTCGACAAAGGCTTATTGGCTATTGATGGCCGAGGATGTATCCGAATCTCTCCAGAGTTGGCTGAGGGAGGGTTGAATGGTCAGCTAAAAGGGCAGCTCAGCGATATCGATGGACAGCCTTTGAAATTGACGGCTTCAGTGTTTCCCAATCGCGACTATCTCGATTGGCATTTTCGAGAGTGCTATCGGCACTAACTGCCTTGGCTCTCCTCCATCAGCCGCAATATGGGCCTGAGTTGGCTTTCGTGCAGGATCAGCACGCTGTCGCCGATTTCGCCTTCGCGAGGCGCCACCACGGCACATTCACCTTCCTCCAGATGAAACTCGTGGATCTCACGGGGCCCGTCGGCGGTCTGGCAGAGGACCGAACGGTAGGTATCATCTTCCCCGTAGGTGAGGCGGTGGTAGACCTTGAAGAAGGTGTAGAGGGTCAGGCCCTGTGGGAAGGCGGGCCAGCGGGCGGGGATGGTGCAGGTTTCCTCTTCGAGTGCCTGGCCGTTCGCCTCGGCGGCTGCGATAGCCCGTTCCAGCGGCTCGGCCAGTAGGGAAGCGGCGTCACGGGGCAGCGGCTTCAGATTCTCGAAGGCGTTCTGGTAGTCGTCGGCCACCCGGCAAAATTCCGCCAGGGAGCCCAGCCGATGATCGCTGTGGCATAGCTCAGAGGGCTCGAAGCTGCCGTTCGCCCAGCCGTGGATGACGCGAAGTACCAGCCTGGCGTCTCGCATTGGTGCCAGTACCAGCGCCTGGGTAGCCACGCGCAGGTGCAGCAAGCGCTCTGTGGCAGCGTTTTCGAAGGCGCTGTAGGGATCAATGAAGATCGCATGCAAGCGACCCGGGACATGTTCCTTGGCTTCGGTGTAGGGCATCTCGGGGGTTCCGGCACGGGTGGTCGTCATGACGAGGTGGCGCTATGATGCTCCTCGATCCCGTCTCTATCGGCCATCCCGGCTACGGCTTGAGGCGCGATCCCACAATCCATTCATTTGTCGCCAGGGGAGTCCCGCTGCCGTATGCGTCGGCTGGGCTGAGAGAGCGCACTGCGCTGACCCTGGAACCTGATCCGGTTCATACCGGCGGAGGAAGTGCGACATGCCCTACCTGACGTCTGCCGTGCTCGGCGCGGCGCTGCTTTGTTTTGCTGTCCTGGGCCTGAGGGCCCGTCGGGCCGATGGCCCCCTCGATGACTACGTGACGGCCCGCAACTCCCAGGGGGCCCAGGCCATCGGCCTGTCGTTCCTGGCGTCCAGCATGGGCGCCTGGATCCTCTTCGCGCCCCCCGAGATCGGCGCCTTCGTGGGGCCGGTGGCGCTGGCCGGCTATGCCATCGGTTCGTCGCTGCCGTTCATCGTTCTGGGGCTCTATGGCCCCGCCATTCGCCGCTACCTGCCGGAAGGTCGCAGTATCGGTGAGTTCGCCGAGGCCTGCTACGGCGCCGGAGTGCGGCGTTGGGTCTCCTTCGTCTCCGTGGCCTACATGGCCTGCTTCCTGGCCGCCGAGCTCACCGCCATCGGCGCCATCGCCGCGCTGCTCTCCGATGTGCCGCCGTCGCTGGTGATTCTTGGCCTGGCTGTGGTCACCCTGGCCTACACCACCGTGGGTGGCCTGCGGGCAAGCCTGGCGACGGATCGCTGGCAGGCGTGGCTGCTGCTGGCCCTGCTGGTGCTGGTCGGCGGCGTGGCCTGGTGGTGGCTGCCGCCCATGCCGGCCGAGGCGGTGATGCCCTCGGTGCCCGCCGGTAGCGCCCTCTCCGTGGCGCTGACGCTGGTGATTGCGGTCACCGCGGCCAACCTCTTCCATCAGGGCTACTGGCAGCGTATCTGGGCGGCCGAGGACGACCGAGCGCTGGGTCGTGGGGCGCTGCTGGGCGCGACCAGCAGCCTGCTGGTGGTGATGGCCATCGGCGGGCTCGGGATGCTGGCGGCCATGCAGGGACTGGCGCTGGGCGAGCCACCGATCCCCTTCTTTGCGCTGCTCTCCGCCGCGCCGGCCTGGCTGGGCCTGCCGGCGCTGGTGCTGGCGGTAACCCTGGTGGCTTCCAGCGTGGATACCCTGCAGAACGCCATTGCCTCCATGGCGGTGGCCAGCTCCGGGCGGCGCGGGCTTTCGGTGCGGGCGGCACGGCTGGTCACGGTGGCGATGATGGTGCCGGTGGTATGGGTGGCCCTGCAGGGCTTCTCGGTGCTGCGCCTGTTCCTGATCGCCGACCTGCTGTGCGCCGCCATCGTGGTGCCGGTGCTGCTGGGACTGTGGCAACGCATGTCGCCGCTGGCGGCAGTGGGTGGCGGCCTGGCGGGGCTGTTCGGCGCGGTGCTGCCGGGATGGGTCAGCCAGGGCAGCCTTTCTGCCGGCGTGCTGGCGGCGAGCTTCCCCGGCAGCATCCCGACCCTGGCGCCCTTCCTGGGCGCGCTGCTCGCCTCCACCCTGGTCAGCCTGCTGATCGCCTGGCTTCGGCCGGGGGCGAGATTTTACCTGGCAAGCAAGGGAGACGCCTGATGACGATCCGTTCTGACTGGAACGCCTGGGCCGCCGGCCGAGAATCGGCCCGCATCACCGATTGGCTGCGCGAGATCAGCGAGCCCGACTGGTCTGCCACGGTGAACCACCCGCTGTTCGATGCGCTGGCAGAGGGGCGGCTATCGGGTGACGACTTCGCCACCTACATGGTGCAGGACTACGGCTTCGTCGACCCCTTCACCGCTCTGATCGGTCATGCCATCGGCCAGGCGCCGACCATGGATGACCGGGTGGTGCTGGGGCAGTTCATGGGCATGCTCACAAGCGATGAGAACAGCACCTTCCAGCGCACCTTCGAGGCCTTCGATGTGCCCGGGAGCCAGCATGAGGCGCCGGACTACCTGCCCGAGACCCGGGCGTTTCGCGAGCTGCTGCATGATATCGGCCAGGGCGGCCATTACGCCGAGATCCTGGCCGTGCTGGTGGTCACCGAGTGGCTCTATCTCGAGTGGGCGCTGCGCGTCACGCGTGTCGAGGGGCTGCACCCGCTGATGGCCGAATGGATCGACCTGCACGACAATCCGCCTTTCCAGGAGTTCGTGGCCTGGCTGCGCCGTCGCCTGGACGAGGAGGCCATGGCGCTGGACGAAACTGCCTTCGCCCGCATGACCGAGCGCTTCCGCGACACCGTGGCGAAGGAGCGCGCCTTCCATGACGCCGTGCAGCCGCGCTGAGCGGGTCGGTCAGTGAGAAGGAGCATGGCCCTCGCCAATCATCCGTCCGGTCCATGCGATGCTCAGTCGAGGAAAGCGGCTAGGTCGTGCGGTGGCGATATGGACAGCCGTCAGGTCCGAGGTCCACTCTTGTACATCACCGATGATCGACCAGAGGAGTCCCCCATGTCCGATACGCCGAAGGATCCCCGCCGCCGTCATTCCGCCGAGGTGGTGGACGGGGTCGGCAAGTCCGCCAGCCGCGCCATGCTGCGTGCGGTGGGTTTCACCGACGAGGACTTCGTGAAACCCCAGGTAGGCATCGCCTCCACCTGGAGCAATCTCACGCCCTGCAACAGCCACATCGACGAGCTGGCCCGCCGGGCCAGCGACGGGGCCGATGCGGCCGGCGGCAAGGGGGTGATCTTCAACACCATCACCATCTCCGACGGCATCGCCAACGGTACCGAGGGCATGAAGTACTCGCTGGTGTCGCGGGAGGTGATCGCCGATTCCATCGAGACGGTGGCCGGCTGCGAAGGCTTCGATGGCCTGGTGGCCATCGGCGGCTGCGACAAGAACATGCCGGGCTGCCTGATGGGGCTGGCGCGGCTCGACCGGCCGAGCGTCTTCGTCTACGGCGGCACCATCCTGCCCGGTGAGGGCCATACCGACATCGTCTCCGTGTTCGAGGCCATGGGCGCCTACAGCCGAGGTGACCTGGACCTGATCGAGGTGAAGCAGATCGAGGAGACGGCGATTCCCGGCCCCGGCTCCTGCGGTGGCATGTACACCGCCAATACCATGGCCTCGGCCATCGAGGCGCTGGGCATGAGCCTGCCGGGCAGCTCGGCCCAGAACGCCATCTCGGGCGAGAAGAGCGCCGATTGCGAGGCGGCCGGCGCGGCGGTGCTGGAGCTTCTCGAGCGCAACATCAAGCCCTCCGACATCATGACGCGCAAGGCCTTCGAGAACGCCATCACCGTGGTGATCGCGCTGGGCGGCTCCACCAATGCGGTGCTGCACCTGATCGCCATGGCCAGCACCATCGGGGTGGAACTCACCCTAGAGGACTTCACCGAAATCGGCCGGCGTGTGCCGGTGGTCGCCGACCTGCGGCCCAGCGGCCACTACATGATGAGCGAGCTGGTGGCGATCGGCGGCATCCAGCCGCTGATGAAGACGCTGCTCGACGCTGGCCTGCTGCACGGTAACTGCCTGACGGTGACCGGAAAAACGCTTGCCGAGAACCTGGCGGACGTGGCGCCCTACCCGGACGACCAGCAGATCATCGCCCCGCTGGATCGGCCCGTGAAGGCCGAGAGCCACCTGCGCATCCTGCACGGCAACCTGGCGCCGGAAGGGGCGGTGGCCAAGATCACCGGCAAGGAGGGCACGCGCTTCTCGGGTTCGGCACGCGTGTTCGGCTCCGAGGAGGAGGCCCAGGCACGCATCAATGACGGTACCGTGGTGGCCGGCGACGTGCTGGTGATCCGCTACGAGGGGCCCAAGGGCGGACCCGGTATGCGCGAGATGCTCACCCCGACCTCGGCGATCATGGGCCGTGGCCTGGGCAGCGAGGTGGCGCTGATCACCGATGGGCGTTTCTCCGGTGGCAGCCATGGCTTCGTGGTGGGCCATGTGACGCCCGAGGCCTTCGACGGCGGTCCCCTGGCGCTGGTGGAGAATGGTGACCTGATCACCATCGATGCCGAGGCCGATACCATCGACGTCGACCTCTCCGACGAGGAGCTGATGCGCCGCCGCGCCGCCTGGCAACAGCCGGCACCGCGCTACACGCGGGGGGTGCTGTCGAAGTACGCCAGGACAGTGAGCTCGGCCTCCACCGGGGCGGTGACAGACCTGCCGGAGTGAAGGGAACAAGTGAAAGGGATGGCACGTGCGGGGCTTTCCCTATCCGAGGTCAGCCTTGTACGCTTACCACTGATCTTTTGGCCGATACGTCAGCAACAGCACTCAGCGAAAGGAGGCAGCATGCCGAAATCTGGACCCAAGCAAGCCCGAGTCGAGCCGATCCGCGAAGCCGAAGACCCGAACCTGCCGGTCGTCGGCTGGAATGTCATCGACGAGACGGACCCCCAGAACGAGATCGCTGTCTCGGAGCATGAAACCGAAGCGGAAGCCATCCGCGCCGCGGAGGAGTACGAGCAGCACGAAGAGTGAGGATAGCCTGGAGAAGTCAGGTGCCAAGTTGGCATTCGTGACCTGAGCGAGTCGCGGACCGGTGACGGCTGCCTCTCGAGGTGAGCTGGACGACAAGCCGCCAACGCAGGATGCCCCTGTCGGGAGACCGGCAGGGGCATCCTGCGTTACAGGGCGCAGGTGCGAAAGCCGGCCAGGGTGTCGTGGCGGTCCGGTGTGAAGAAGTTGCGGAAGCCGTTGTGGACCAGTCGCGAGCGGGTGGCCCAGGCGCCGCCGCGCAGCACGTAGCGCCCTTCCTTGAACCAGGGGGCCGAGTAGTCGCGGTAGAGCTCGGGCTCGAAGCCCGGGAAGGGGGCGAAAGGCGAGGCCGTCCACTCCCAGACATTGCCCAGCATCTGGCGGCAGCCGAAGGCGCTGTCGCCCTCGGGCAGCGTTGCCACGTCCAGCCGACCCAGGCGCCAGCCGTCCAGGTTGGCGCGGCGGGCATCCGGCGGCGCCTCGCCCCAGGGGAAGCGTCGCTTGCCGGGTGTGAGCGAGCCCCCGTCCGGAGAGGGCGAACGGCTGGCGGCGACCTCCCACTCGGCCTCGCTCGGCAGCCGCCGACCGGCCCAGCGGCACCAAGCCTCGGCCTCGTACCAGCTGACGTGCACGACCGGCTGGTGGGGGGCCAATGGAAACCAATGGTCGAAGCAGCGCTCCTGCCAGCCGTCATTGGCGTCACGGCGCCAGTAGATGGGTCCCTGCAGCGTCTGCCGCTCGCGCCATCGCCAGCCGGCCTCGCTCCACAGCTCGCGACGTGCGTAGCCGCCATCCTCGACGAAGGCGGCGAACTCGCTGTTGGTGACCGGCGCCCGGGCGATCGAGAAGGGTGCCACCTCGACCTGCATGGGCGGCTTCTCGTTGTCGAAGCGGAAGGGAACCCCCTCGTCTGAACCCAGTCGATGGCGCCCGCCGGGGATGGCGGCATCGCCGGGCAGCGGGCCAGCGGGACCACCTTCGGCGGCTTGGCCAGGGGGTGGCGAGCCCAGGTCCGGAGCCGGGTCGCCGAGAGTCTGGCGGGTATAGAGGAAGGCCTCGCCGTGCATGTCCTCGTGCAGGATGGTGAGCTGGTAGACATAGCTCTGGGCGGCACTGGCCATGCCGTCGGGCAGTCGCTCGAGCATCGCCTGCTGTACCCGCGACAGGTAGTCCAGGGTCTGCTCGCGGGAAGGTAGCGGTAGCGCCCAACGGTCGTCGTGGGCGATGCTGCTGGAATCGAACAGCCGCTCGGCGTCGGCGAGTTGGTACTCGGGCAGGCCATACAGGCCGCGCAGGGCGAAATGGTCGTGGAAGAACCCCAAGTGGCCGAGCTCCCAGAGCGGCGGGTTGACGATCGCCAGCCGGGGGCCGAGCTCGCGGGCCTCGAGGGTGTCACGCATCAGCGCCAGGCTGCGGGTATGGGCATCTACGAGCATCTCCGCCAGCTCATCGGCGGCCCGGGGTGGCGTCGGCGGTGTGCTGAGTGTTGTAGCGTGCATCTCGACCTCTTCAAGGAGACGGCATGGCATTGAAGGTAGCCCTGATCACCCCGACGGGTCGAGGGTCACGCGCCGGCAACCGCGCAACGGCGACACGCTGGGTGGGTCTGCTGCGCGCGCTGGGCTGCCAGGTGAAGGTGGCCGGCTCGCAGGAGGACATGGCGCAATGCCGCATCGCCGGCCGCCCGCCCGACCTGGTGATGGCGCTGCATGCCTGGCGCAGCCATGCTGCCATTCTTGCCTGTCGCCGAGCCTTTCCGGACTGCTCCCTGGTGGTCGTGCTGACGGGCACCGACGTCTATCGCTTCCAGCACAGCCATCCCGAGGTGTTCCACGAGAGCCTCGCCGCGGCGGATGTGCTGGTCGGCCTGCATGACTGCCTGGCCGAGGACCTTCCCTCTCGCTTCCTGCCGAGGCTGCAGGTCGTCCACCAGTCGGCGCTTCCCCTGCCGCCGCGTGCCCCGCGGCCGGGTCGCCGGCACCTGGACGTGCTGGTGGCCGGTCACCTGCGCGAAGAGAAGGACCCGCTGCGTGCCGCCCGGGCGGTGCGCGAGCTGCCGGCGGATTCGCGCCTGAGGGTCATCCAGCTGGGCGGCACCCTCGACGATGCCTGGGCCGACGCGGCGCGTGACGAGATGGCGGTCAATCCCCGCTACCGTTGGCTGGGTGACCTGCCCCGCTGGCGGGTGCGCCAGTGGATGGCTCGTGCTCGGCTGATGGCGATCAGTTCGCGCATGGAAGGGGGCGCCAACGTGGTCAGCGAGGCCTGCGTGGCTGGCCTGCCGGTGCTGGCCTCGGATATCCCGGGCAACCGCGGCTTGCTGGGGAACGACTACGCCGGCTATTTCTCGGTGGCCGATACCGCAGCACTGCGCGACCTGCTGCGCCGTACCGAGGTTGAGCCGGCCTTCCTCGGCACCCTGCGCCGCCAGGTGCTGGCGCGCGCGCCCCAATTCCGGCCCGAGGCTGAGCGCTATGGGCTGGCGAGGGTCATCGCTGCCTGTGGCCTCACCCCCTGAGAGGGTGTTTATTGCCATCGATCAGATGGATGGGCTCCAGCGCCTCGCCGGGTTCGAGGATCCGGCCGATGAGGGCGGCCCGGTCATAGCCCAGGGCATGCAGGGCGTCCAGGCAGCCCGCGGCGCGTTCGGCCGGCACGCTGGCCAGCAGGCCGCCGGCGGTCTGGGGGTCGAAGAGCAGCGGGTAGCGGGGGTGCTCGACCCAGTCGGCCTGGTCGCGGATGGCGCGGCGCAGGCGCACGTTGGCTGGCTGAAGGGAGCTCAGGATGCCGGCGGCGACGGTCTCCTCTGCGCCTTCCAGCAGTGGCAGTGCGGCCAGGTCGAGTTCGGCATCCACGCCCGAGGGGCGGGTCATCTCGACCAGGTGCCCCAGCAGGCCGAAGCCGGTGAGATCGGTGCAGGCGGTGGCGCCGTGTTCGCGTAGGCTGCTCGCCGCCTGGCGGCTGGACTGGCACATGCTCTCCAGGGCGGCATCGATCCAGCGCCCGCGGGCGGCAAGCCGGGCGTGGGCGGCGAACAGGGTGCCGGTGCCGATGGGCTTGGTCAGGATCAGCGCCTGGCCGGGGCGCAGACCGCCTTTCGTCAGGGCGGTGTCGTTCGAGATGCTGGCACCGCCGGCATCGATCAGGCCATTGACTGCGAACCCGAGTGCCAGCTCGCTGCCCTCGCCGGTGTGCCCGCCGACCAGGGCGCAACCGGCCTCGTTGAGCACCTCCACGGCGCCGCGCATCAACTGGTAGACGGTATCCTCCACCTTGGCCTCGAGCCCCTGGGGAACGGTGGCCACGGCGGTAGCGGTCTGTGCCTCGGCGCCCATGGCAAAGATGTCGCCCAGGGCATGGTTGGCGGCGATCTTGCCGAACACGTAGGGGTCGTCGATGAAGGCGCGGAAGAAGTCGATGGTATGCACCATGTCCTTGCCGGGTGGGACACGCACCACGGCGGCGTCGTCCGGGGCATGCAGCCCGACCAGCACCTCCTCGCGCGCCACCGGCTCGAGGGTGGCCAGCGCACGGGAGAGCACCGAGGCGCCTACCTTGGCCCCGCAGCCGCCGCAGCGCATGGCGATGGCCGAGATCGCCTGGGCACTCTCCTCCTCGTCCAGCACCACCCGGCTGGCCTTCCTGGCCGGCTTGCTTTTCTCGTCCATGGGGGGCAGGTCGTTGAACTTGGCCATGAAGCGCCGGTCGATGCCGTCCTTCCAGCGCCATACCCAGTCACCGGCCAGGCAGAGCTTACCTCGGGAGGCCACGGCGTGGCGGTCGCCGGTACTGATCAGGGCCAGCCATTTCGCTTGGGGGCGGTAGGGCGTCAGGGAACGGCCGGTCGCGGCGGCGCGCAGGTTGTCGGCCAGCGGGCGGCCCTGGCGCACGGCGAAGACCCCGGCCTTCTCGCGCGGATGGTTGACCTGGCGGGCGATGTCGCCGGCGGCGAAGATGTGCGGGTCCGACGGTGAGCGCAGGGTGTCGTCGACCTCGATGAAGCCGTCGGCGTCGAGGGCCAGCCGGGTGTCGCGCAGCCAAGCGGCGCCGCCGGCGTTGGTCACCCAGACGATCTCGTCGGCGGAGTGCCAGGTGCCGTCGGCGGCCTGCAGCCGGCCCGCCTCGACGTCGACGACCTCGGTAGCGGTGTGTACCTCGACACCGCGGCTGGCCAGGGTGTCGCGGAAATGTGCCCGCACCCGCGCATTGTGGGTCGGCAGTATCCGCTCGCCGCGGGTGAAGAGGGCGAAGGAGAGCTCGGCCCGGGCGGCCAGCTCCCTGCCCAGCCGGTACTGCATGGCCAGCAGCAGCTCGACGCCGCCAGCCCCGCCGCCGACCACTGCGATGCGGGTCTGACCGGGATGCTCCTGGATACGCCGGAGCAGTGCCTGCCAGCGGTCGTTGAACCGGTGGATCGGCTTGACCGGGACGGCATGCTCACCGGCGCCATCGACCGCATCCATACGCGGCGTCGAGCCGATATTGACCGACAACCAGTCATAGGGCACGGGGGGCCGCGAGCGGCAGAGCATGGTTCGCGCATCGTGGTCGATGCCGATGGCCTCGTCGCGGAAGAAGCGTGCCCCGGCATATTCCGCCAGTCGTCGCAGGTCGATATGCACCTCGTCGTAAGTGTAATGCCCGGCGACGTAGCCCGGCAGCATGCCCGAGTAGGGTGTATGGGTGTCGCGGCAGATCAGAGTGAGCCTGACGCCCGGTTCGGGCTTCATGGCGAAGCGCTTCAGCACGCCCACGTGGGTGTGGCCGCCGCCGACCAGGACGATATCCCGTAACGCATGTAACTCCGGGGGCTGCTGCGGTTGTTGCATGGTCAGGCTCGCTCTAGATTGGTGAAGCAGTTGCGTGATGAGGCTGAGGCATTGCCGCCATAGTCTAAAGGCGAATCGATGGTACAACGCCATCCCGTTCGTTGACGTGGCGTCGACGCCTACCACCCGAATCATTCGCCAGCGAGGGTCCGTGATGTCCACTGCCGTGCAGTTTCATGACCAGCACCTCGACGAGGCGGGGCTCTCGTTTCGCGATGAGGTGCTCGCCGGGCTCGGCCGCTCGCCCAAGGCCCTGTCGCCCAAGTATTTCTATGACGAGCGGGGCTCGCGGCTGTTCGAGTCGATCTGCGAGCAGCCCGAGTATTACCTGACCCGCACCGAGGAGGGCATCCTCTCCGCGGTCGCCGACGAGATTGCCGCGCTGGTCGGGTCGGAATCGCTGATGGTCGAGCTGGGCAGCGGCGCCAGCCGCAAGGTCAGGTTATTGCTGGAGGCGATGCGTCCCAGCCGCTACCTGGGCATGGATATCTCGCGTGACTTCCTGCTTCAGAGCACCCGCCGCCTGGCGGCCGACTATCCGTGGCTGGAGGTGCATGCCGCCTGGGGGGACTTCTCGCGTCGGCTGGCGCTGCCGTCGGGCGTCGAAGGCAGGCGGGTGGTGGCGTTCTTTCCCGGCTCGAGCATCGGCAACTTCACGCCCCACGAGGCCGAGGCCTTCCTCGCCCGCCTGCGCCAGGCGCTGCCGCCGGGCAGCGGGGTGCTGATCGGCGTCGACCTGGTCAAGGATCTCGACATTCTCGAAGCGGCCTACAACGACGCCGCAGGCGTGACGGCGGCCTTCAACCTGAACCTGCTGGCGCGCATGCGCCGCGAACTGGGGGCCGAACTGGACGTGGATGCCTTCCGGCATCGTGCCTTCTTCAATGCGTCGGCATCGCGCATCGAGATGCACCTGGTCAGTCGGCGGCGCCAGGCCATCACCCTCGACGGACAGTGTTTCGCCTTCGAGGAGGGCGAGACGCTGCATACCGAGAATTCCTGCAAGTACAGCGTGGCGGGCTTCCAGGCCCTGGCAGGGCGTGCCGGCTACCGGCCACTCGCCGTCTGGTGCGATGACCGGGCGCTGTTCAGCGTCCACTACCTCTCGAGCGACTAGCTGTTCGAGGGACTGGCCGAACGGCGCTGTGCCATGCCGTGCTCACCAACCCTGGCTCATCAACAAGAAACGCCCCGCTATAAAGGCGGGGCGTTCGCTGTTCGTCACCGTGTGGGCCTCACGTGTAGTCCTCCTTGGGGAGGGCGCGATCAGGACGGTGGGCCGCTCGGGTCGATGGTGCGGTAGACGAGGCGCAGTTCATCGACGGAGAGATGCTCCAGCTTCCCCGAGAGGAGGTCGCTGATCTTCTGCATCGGCAGGCCGGCGCGGCGTGCGATATCTCGGCTACCGAGGTCCGATACGGCGATCAGGCGAGTGATGATACGCATGAGGCGTGTACGTTTTTCCAGGTCCCTGACATCGAGGTCAGGGCTGCGTCGCGGAGGGTCGAAGGTTTCCGCGTCGACGGTAAAGCGTGCCGTGTTCATGTGGCTCCAGTGAACGATTGCGACAGTGACATCATGGGGGGTTTTTCTGGCCTTTTCCAGTATCGGTTCGATGATTTTTTCTCAGTCCTGGACCGCCCTGGAGGAGGCGGCCCGAGGCCCGTCTGGCCCCTCTCAGCGCTGCCAGATATCGGTATCGATCTCGTCGGCGAGTTCCGGATAGTCGTCTCCATGGAAGGTCGGCTCGTTACCCGCCTTGCGCTGCTCGAAGTAGTCCCGGGTCAGCTTCACCACCGTGCCAGAGAGCAGCACGATCGCGATCAGGTTGATCGTTGCCATCAGGCCCATGGAGGCATCGGCGGTGTTGAACACGGTGGCGACGGTCTGCACGGAGCCCCAGACGACCATCAGCAGCACCGCGACCCGCAGGACGGTTATCCCCTTCCTGCCGGCAAGGCCGAGGTAGGTGAGGGCGTTCTCGGCATAGGAGTAGTTGCCGACGATGGAGGTGAAGGCGAAGAAGAGGATCGCGATGGCGACGAAGTAGTTGCCGGCGACGCCGATGTGATCCGCCAGGGCGGCCTGGGTCAGCTCGGTACCCGTGACGCCGACACCCGGCTCGAAGATCCCCGACAGCAGGATCAGCAGGGCGGTAGCGGTGCAGATCACGATGGTGTCGATGAACACCCCGAGGGCCTGGACAAAGCCCTGGGAGGATGGATGGTGTGGCTGCGGCGTGGCGCAGGCGGCGATGTTGGGTGCCGAGCCCATCCCCGCCTCGTTGGAGAACATGCCGCGCTTGACGCCGTTGAGCATGGCCGCCATGAGCCCGCCGGTGACGCCCCCTGCCGCCTCCTGGAAGCCGAAGGCGGTGGCGACGATGCGGTAGAGCATCGCCGGCACTTCGGTGATGTTCATCACCAGCACGAGGAGTGCCAGCAGCAGGTAGGCCAGGGCCATGATCGGCACGACAAGGGAGGCGAAACGGGCGATCTGCGGGATGCCGCCGAAGATGACCACCCCGGCCAGCACTGCGAGGGCAATACCCGTGAATACCTTGGGCACGCCGAAGGCGCCGTCGACCGCCGCGGCGATAGAGTTGGCCTGGACCGCATTGAACACCAGGCCGAAGGAGAGGATCAGCGCGATGGAGAAGAGCGCTGCGGCCCAGTTGGCCTTCAGCCCCTTGGCGATGTAGAAGGCGGGACCCCCACGGTACTGGCCCTCGGGGTTCCTGACCTTGTAGAGCTGGGCCAGGGTACTCTCGGCATAGGCCGTGGCCATGCCCACCAAGGCGACCAGCCACATCCAGAAGATCGCCCCGGCGCCTCCCAGGTAGAGGGCGACGGCCACGCCGGCGATATTCCCTGTGCCGACCCGGGAGGCGAGGCTGACGGCAAGGGCCTGGAAGGGGGTGATGCCAGAGGTATCGGTGCTGGGGGAGCTGCGGATGACGCGGAACATCTCGCCGAAGTGGCGGAACTGCACGAATCCCAGGCGAAGCGTGAAGAAGACACCCACCCCCAGCAGCCCGTAAACCAGCACGTAGCCCCAGAAGATGGTGTTCAAGAAATCGATGATGGTGTTCAAGAAATCGATGATGGCGTTCATGAAGCCCCTCCTCTTCCATGACGGTGGCCGGTGACCTGACTCGGCGTTCCTTGCCGGAAGAGCCTGGAAGCGAGCTCGAGATTCCGGTGTTCAAGAAACCATATGCACGCATCCCTGACCTGTCCAGCAGGCGCTGAAGGTGGAGGGTAAGCGTAGAAACAAGGGCATTGGGCTCTCACGCAGCGGCCGTGCTAGCTTGAGGTGGGGTGCCATGACATGCCGGCGCCGAGACAACTCACAACGAACCTGGTTCCAGGACCGGAGGATTGCCATGCGATTTCTCAAGTACGCCGCTGCCGCCACGCTGATGGCCACGGCTCCCCTGGCTGCTGCTCAGCAGCTCTCCATCGCCACCGGCGGTACCGGCGGCACCTACTATCCCTTGGGGGGTGGCCTGGCCGAGATGATCGGCAAGCATATCGAAGGCTACGAGGCCGTGGCAGAGGTCACCGGCGCCTCGGTGGAGAACATGGGCCTGGTGTGGCGCGGTGACTCCGACATGGCGCTGGCCCTGGCCGATACCGTCCACCAGGCCTACAACGGCACCGGCGACTTCGAGGGTCGTCAGCTGGAGAACATCCGCGCCCTGGCGTCCGTCTATCCCAACGCGGTGCAGATCGTCACCCTGGCCGATTCCGGCATCGAGTCGCTCGCCGACCTTGAGGGCAAGACGATTTCCGTGGGCGCGCCAGGCAGCGGCACCGAGCTGAACGCCCGTGCGGTGCTCGAGGCCAATGGCATCACCTACGACGACATCGATCCGCGCCGCCTGAACTTCAACGAGACGGCCGATGCCATCCGCGATGGCGACATCGCTGCCGGCTTCTGGAGCGTGGGGCCGCCCACCAGTTCGATCATGAACCTGGCGACCACCCGTGACATCCGCCTGGTCGGCCTGACCGACGAGGAAGTTGCCAACGCGCGCGAGGAGTCGCCGGTGTTCGCCCGCTACAGCCTGCGCGAGGGCCTCTACGAGGGTATGGACGAAGCCGTTCAGACCCTTGGTATTCCCAACGTGCTGGCGGTGAGCAGCGAAATGGACGAGGAGCTGGCCTATCAGATCACCAAGATGCTCTTCGAGCGGACCGACGAGCTGATCGATATCCATCCGGCGGCCAACGACACCACCGTGGAGTTCAGCATCGAGTCCACGCCGATCGCCTTCCATCCTGGCGCGCTGCGCTACTACGAGGAAGTGGGTGCCGAGATCGCCGACCACCAGCGCCCCTGAGGCAATGGATGATTCGCGCCTGACTGCAGGGCGGGCCTGGCTGCCCGCCCTGCTGCTTTGTGTAGGCCTGGCGGCCGGCGGTTCGGTGGGCAGTGGCCAAGCGGTGGCGGCCGACGAGGCCCGTCTGGAGGTGCTGCACGCCGACGGCGAGCGCCTGGTGAGCCTGCCGATGCCCGAGGGGGAGGGCTGGTGCCTGGAGTGGAACCACTCGGTCGAGGGTTTCGCGGTGCAGGATTGCTACCGCCATCGGCAGGGTCGCATGGTCCTGGTTCGCAGCCATCTGCCGGACTTCGCCGCGGGACTGGACCATATCCCCGGCCGCGGCCGCCAGGTCTCCGACGGCGAGGGCGGCTACTGGATCGAGGCGATCGACGAGCCGGTGCCGGGCAACGCCTACCGACTGCGGGTTGGATCGATGAGCGTCGATCACCGCCTGGTGATCGAGAACATCCGGGTCAGCCTGAGCAGCCTCGCCGAGAACCGGCGGGTGACGATCCGTCTGACCCGGCCCGCCGGCTTACCCGAGTGAACAAAAAACCTGCGAGAGAACCACGATGAGCGATTCGGGCACCTCCCCTGTCATTCCCGGCAGTCAGGCGAATCATTCCCGTCCGGTGCTGTGGCTGATTACCCTGGTGGCGGTGGGACTGTCACTGTTCCAGCTCTACTCCGCCGGCATCCAGCCGCTGGGACTCTTCTACCAGCGCAGCATCCACCTGATGCTGATCATGATGCTGGCCTTCCTGATGTTCCCGTTGCCGGGGCCGAAGCATGATCGGGGACTCGTCACCGGGCTGGTCGATACGGTCTTTCTCCTCGGGGCGCTGGTCACTGGCGGCTATCTGGTGCTCTTCCTCGACGAGATCATCAACCGCGCCGGCTTCTGGAGCCAGACCGACATCGTGGTCGGCTGCATCGCCACCGTCACCGTGCTCGAGGCGGCACGCCGGGCGGTGGGCCTGGGCATGACCATCATCGGTGTGGTCGCTATCCTCTACGCTCTCGGCGGCCCGCGGGGCGACCTGCCGTGGCTCGGCCAGCTCCTGCCCGGCATCCTCGAGCACCGCGGCTATAACCTGGACCGCCTGGTGGGCCAGCTCTACCTGGGCCAGGAGGGCATCTTCGGCCTGCCCATGGGCGTGGCGGCCACCTACATCTTCATCTTCGTGCTGTTCGGTGCCTTCCTGGAGATCACCGGCGCCGGCAAGTTCTTCATCGACCTGGCCTATGCCGCCACCGGCCGCCAGCGTGGTGGTCCGGCCAAGGCGGCGGTGATCGCCTCTGCGGGCATGGGCTCGATCTCCGGCAGTGCCATCGCCAACGTGGTGACCACCGGGGCCTTCACCATCCCGCTGATGAAACGCCTGGGCTACAAGCCCCACCAGGCGGGTGGCATCGAGGCGGCGGCCTCCACCGGCGGGCAGATCATGCCGCCACTGATGGGCGCCGGAGCCTTCCTGATCGCCGAGTACACCCGGATGCCGTATCTCGAGGTGGTCAAGGTGAGCATCCTGCCGGCGATCATGTACTTCGCTACCGTCTACCTCCTCGTGCACATCATTGCCCTCAAGCAGGGCATGCAGGGCCTGGCGCGCTCGGAGCTGCCGCAGATGCGCGACGTGATGGGCGCCGGCTGGCACTTCCTGTTGCCGCTGCTGGTGCTGGTGTGGCTGCTGGTGATGAACATGTCGCCGATGCGGGTGGGCTATTACGCCATCCTCACCATGCTGGCGGTGGCGGTGCTGCGGTTCGCGGTGTGGTTCCTGTTCATCGCGCCACGCGAGGGTCAGAAGGTGAGCGGGGAGACCCTGCTCGAGGCGGTGAAGGCCGGGCTGATCAAGCTGGTCGGTGGTCTGGAACTGGGCGCGCGCAATGCCGTGGCCGTCTCCATGGCCTGTGCCGTGGCCGGGATCATCGTCGGCGTCGTGGGCCTGACCGGACTGGGGCTCAAGTTCTCCTCGATGATGATGGCCTTCTCCGGCGGCAACCTTCTGCTGGCGCTGGTGATGGTGCTGCTGGCCAGCCTGGTGCTGGGGATGGGCCTGCCGGTCACCGCCAGCTACATCGTGCTGATCGTGCTGGTGGGGCCGGCACTGACGGCCGAGTTCGGCGTCCCGCTGCTGATCGCCCACCTGGTGGTGTTCTGGTACTCCCAGGATTCCAACGTCACGCCGCCCATCGCGCTGGCCGCCTTCGCCGGAGCGGCGATCGCCGGAAGCAAGCCGATGGACACCGGCTTCCAGGCCTGGAAATTCGCCAAGGGCCTCTATCTGATCCCGCTGTTCATGGTCTACAACCCGGAGATCATCATGGGTGGGTCGCTGCCGGTGCTGGTCTGGACCGCCTTCATCGGCTTCCTGGCCCTGGGCGCCTTCGCCGCGGCCCTGGAAGGGTACCTGTTCACCTGGATGTCATGGCCGATACGCCTGGTGCTGCTGCCGGCGATCGCCGCGGCCTTCTACCCTGGCCTGATGGTGGAAGTGGCAGGGGTGACGGTGATGGTGCTGGCGCTGGCCGGCAACTGGCTGGCCAGCCGCCGATCTTGAGTGTCCGGGAGCGGGTGCCCCGAAACGCGAAAGGCCCGCCCGGTCTGTGCCGGGCGGGCCTAAGGTCGTAAATGGCTGGTGTTTATTGGCTGGAAGTTTCTGCCTCGGCTTGTGCCTCTGCCTCTGTCTCAGTCTCGGCTTCCGCCTCTGCCTCGGCCTCGGATTCTGCCTCTGCCTGGGGGTCCACCGTGGTATCCGTGGATTCCTGAGTCGAGTCGGCGGTGGCGTCGGCCGTTTCCTCGGTGTCATCGAACAAGCCGGACGTCATCTCCTGGGCACGGTTCATCAGATCATTGGTCTGGTCGCGGGCGGCGTCCACCGCGTCGGCAGTGACCTCGCTGGCCGATTCGACGGCATCGGCGGTGGCATCGCGGGCGGCGTCCAGGGCACTTGCGGTTTCGCTGGCGGCCTCTTCGCCCATGGCTTCGGCTGTCGCGGCGGCCTCGCTGGCCTCTTCTGCAGCTTCCTCTCCTGTGGCCTCGAGAGCCTCACCCGTCTCGTCCGCGGCCTCTTCGGCTTCCGCTTCAGCGGTTTCTGCATCCTCGCCCGAGGCGTCGGCAGTCTGCTCTGCTGACTCGGTGGCCGGCTCTTCCTGCTGGGTTGCCTGGTCGCTCGTTTCGCTGTCGGAGTCGCAGCCGACGAGAAGCAGCGAGCCGGCCAGTGCCGTGGTGAAAATCAGGGAACGCTTCATGGTGATTCTCCTTGATGGGTTCCTGGAGGGCTTGTCCGTGCTGCCCACTCACCACGACTCTAGCAAGCAATGCCGCATCTAGCATGTAAACGGGTGTCTTCTTGCGGCATGAGGAGGGGGAGCAGCAGCTGCTGTCCGGATGGTCAAGGTGACTGAGGAGGCCCGCATCGCTAGAATGTGCGGCTTCCCTTTCCGCACTCTTTACCGTGCGCTCTTTTTTCGTGAATAGGCAGTCGCCGAGGAGCGGGCCATGCAGTCCGATACACAGGCGCCGAAGGTCGGCGTGATCATGGGGTCGAAGTCCGACTGGCCGGTGATGGAGCATGCGGTGGCGATGCTCGAACGCCTGGGTGTGCCCTGCGAGACCCGGGTGGTCTCCGCTCACCGCACCCCGGACCTGCTCTTCGACTACGCCAAGGGCGCGGCCGAGCGGGGGCTATCGGTGATCATCGCCGGTGCCGGCGGTGCGGCCCACCTGCCGGGCATGGTGGCCTCCCAGACGGTGCTGCCGGTGCTTGGCGTGCCGGTGGAGTCCAAGGCGCTCAAGGGCCTGGATTCGCTGCTCTCCATCGTGCAGATGCCCGGCGGCATCGCCGTGGGGACGCTTGCCATCGGCAAGGCCGGTGCTACCAATGCGGGGCTGATGGCCGCACAGATCGTCGGCCTGCAGGACGCGACGGTGCGGGCCGCCGTGGAGGCCTTCCGCGCCGAGCAGACCCGCACTGTGCTCGACCATCCTGACCCGCGTCCCGAAAGCGAGTGAGAGGAGAGACATCATGAATATCGGCGTTCTGGGGGCTGGTCAGTTGGGCCGCATGCTGGCGCTTGCCGGCTATCCGCTGGCCAACCGCTTCACCTTCCTCGACACCACCGGCCACCCCAGCGCCGGCATCGGGGAGGTGATGATTGACACCGATCGGCGGCACCTCGAGGCCTTCCTCGAGAAGGTGGACCTGGTCACCTACGAGTTCGAGCACCTGCCGGTCTCGCTGGTCCAGGCGATCGAGGAGGTCAGGCCGGTCTTCCCGTCCAGCGAGGCGATTCGCATCTGCCAGAACCGCGCCGAGGAGAAGGCGCTGTTCGACCGCCTGGGTATCCCTACTCCCGCCTATCGTCTGGTGGAGCACGCCGACGAGCTCGAGGCCGCAGCTCGCGAACTGGGGGCCCCGGTAGTGGCCAAGTCGGTCACCGAGGGCTATGACGGCAAGGGCCAGGCGGTGATCCGCGACCCGGCCGAGGCCCATGAAGCTTGGCGTGCGATCAACCATCCGCGGTTGATCGTGGAGGCCTTCGTCGATTTCGTGCGCGAGGTGTCGATCATCGCCGTGCGCGGACGCGACGGCGGGGTGGCCTTCTATCCCATGGCCGAAAACCAGCACGTGGACGGCATCCTGCGCTACTCCATCGCGCCCCTGCCGGACCTGGACGACAGCGTGCAGCAGGTCGCCGACGGCTACATCCGCGCGCTGCTCGACGAGCTCGACTACGTGGGCGTGCTGACCCTGGAGCTTTTCCAGTGTGCCGATGGCAGCCTGCTGGCCAACGAGATGGCGCCCCGGGTGCACAATTCCGGCCACTGGTCGATCGACGGCGCGGTGACCAGCCAGTTCGAGAACCATCTGCGCGCCATCCAGGGGTTGCCACTGGGCGATACCTCGGCGCGCATGCCGACCTGCATGGTCAACGTGATCGGCCGAGAAGGCGAGCCGGCTGAGCTCCTCGCGCTGCCGGATGCCCACCTGCACCGCTACGACAAGAGCGAGCGGGCCGGCCGCAAGCTGGCCCACGTCAACCTGCTGGCGCCCACCCATGGCGAGTTGCTCGAACGAGTGCGCGCCTGCGCGGCCCTGCTGCCGGACGCCCCGGCGCCGCGCTTCAGCTTCGAGTAGGTGGGGTCCCCCGTCTCCATCACGAAGGCCCCGACCAATAAGGACACATCCAGGTGACACTCCCTGACCCCCTCTCCTGGCTGCCCGTCGACCCGACCTTTTCCTCGGTCAGCCTGATATTGCTGGGCGTGATCCTCTCCACCAGCATCCTCGCCGACGTGGTGGCCAGCCGAACCCGCCTGCCGCGTATCTCGCTGCTGGTGCTGGTGGGCGTCGGGGTGGCGGTCGTCCAGCAATGGGGCCTGGATCAACCTGACGCCCGGCCGCTGGACGGCCTGGCCGAGCCGCTGATCCAGGTGGCCCTGGTGATGGTGGCCTTCCTGCTCGGTGGCGAACTGACCCTGGATCGCCTGCGCAGTACCGGGCCGCTGATCCTGATCGTCTCGCTGTCCGTCATCCTGGCCGGGGTGCTCTCCGTCGGTCTCGGCCTGCTGGCGCTGGGCTTCCCGCTGGCGGTGGCCGTATCCCTGGCGGCGATCTCCGTGGCCACCGACCCGGCGGCAGTGAGCGAGGCGGTCAACGAGAGCGGTGACGACCGGCTGCGTGCCCGGTTGCTGCTGGGGATCGTCGCCATCGACGACGCTTGGGGTATCCTGGCCTTCGGACTGGCCATGGCGCTGCTCGGCTGGTGGCTCTCGGGGGATGGCAGCGTGGCGCTGCTGCACGCGGCCTGGGAACTGGGCGGGGCGGTAGTACTAGGCACCGCGATCGGGTTGCCTGCCGCCTGGTTGACCGGCCGGTTGCACGAGGGGGAGCCGACCCAGGTCGAGGCGATTGCGCTGATCCTGCTGCTTGCCGGAATCTCCTCCTGGCTGGGGGTCTCGGCACTGCTGGCCGCGATGCTCGCCGGGGCCCTGGTGGCCAATCTCTCCACTCACCATACTCGCTCGTTCAACGAGATCGAGCACATCGAGTGGCCCTTCCTGGTGTTCTTCTTCGTGCTGTCGGGCGCCAGCGTCGACCTCTACCAACTGGATGAAGCGCTCGGCCTGACCCTGGCCTACATCCTGCTGCGCCTGGCGGGGCGTTTTCTGGGCGGCATGCTCGGGGTCCGTCTCGCGCGCAAGCGCCAGGCCGACCTGCCGGGAAATATCGGCCTGGCACTGACCCCCCAGGCCGGGGTCGCAATGGGCATGGCGCTGCTCGCCGCCGAACGCTTTCCCGCGCACGGGCCCGTGTTGTTGTCGGCGGTGGTGGCCTCGACCGTGGTCTTCGAGATCCTCGGGCCGTTGCTGGTCAGGCGGGTGCTGCGCTGATGGACGCTGCTGGTCTGCTACGCGGCGGTAGACATGACATGGCAGTGGGCATCAAGAGAGAACTGAGAAGACAGGGAGAGGGCAGGATATGGTGATCGGACTGCTGCAGTGTGACGACGTGGCGCCCGAACTGCGTGAAGCTCACGGTAACTATCCGGAGATGTTCGAGGCGTTGTTCCACCGCGTCGACCCGAGCCTCGAGTTCCGGGTCTGGCGCTGCCTGGACGGCGAGATCCCCGATGATGTCGAGGCGGTGGATGCCTGGCTGACCACGGGGGCGAAGTTCGGTGTTAACGACGGCCTACCCTGGATCGCCGAGCTCGAGGCCTTCGTCCGCGAGCTCTGGGTCGCCGGAAAGCCGCTGGTGGGCATCTGTTTCGGTCACCAGCTGATGGCGAAGGCCCTGGGGGGCGAAGTGGCGAAGAGTGCCAAGGGCTGGGGCGTGGGGCTGTCGTTCAACCGGGTCACCGAGCGGGCTGACTGGATGGCGCCCTGGCAGCCGGGACTCGACCTGGTGGTGAGCCATCAGGACCAGGTGGAGCGGCTGCCGCCGCAGGCGCGGGTGCTGGGCGGTAGTGACTTCTGCCCCAGTTACCTGATGCAGCTCGGCGAGCACTTCCTGGGGATTCAGGGCCACCCGGAGTTCACCAAGGCCTACTCGAGGGACCTGATGGCACTTCGCGCCGACCTGGTCGGGGAGCATCGGGTACGCCAGGGCGAGGCGTCTTTATCGGCGCCTGCGGACGACACCCTGATGGTGCGCTGGATCCTCGAATTCTTGCGCCGGGCCATCAGCCATCGGCCAGGTCCGCCTGGCGGGTCTGGCCATCCAGCGCCGCGTCGACAGCCTGGCTGAAGGCAAGGGTCAACTCGGCCAGCCGAGCGTAATAGTCTTCTTCGGTGTTCTCGGCAACCGACGCCGCCAGCCGGGGAAGCCAACGACCCAGGTGCTCATGCCAGAACCGGGCACTGCGTTCCAGCCAGACCGGGTCATCGCTTTCGGCCTCGCGAAACGCCAGGTAGTACATGAACTCGAGTTCATGGGCGATATGGTCGGGGGGTTCGGTCTGCCGGCTGCCCGGTGCCAGGCCCGCCTCGACATAGGCTTCGGCGGCATACTGGCTGACGGGCCCGAGCAGTCGCTTCTCCGGATCCAGGTAGTAGGCCGCCCAGGGTGGGCTCAGGATCCTGAACGGATCGATGAACAGCTTCGAATGTGCCTGGGCGATCCGGGTTCGACTATCGGGGCACTCGCCCAGCGCGGCAACCGCCTCGGCAGCCCCCGCCAACTCATCGTTCCAGGAGGCGAAGCCTTTTCTCAGCAGTTGACCGATGTCCTCGGGCCAGGTGCCGGGAAGATCATAGGCACGAGCGAGCGCCAGGAAGGCGTTCGACCGATCTTCGGCATTGACGGGCATCCGTGTTTTTCCCCTCGTGCCCGAGACACCATGGCCAGCGACGTCATTCATTGAAGTTACGGACATAGAAGACGTGTGGCTTGGTGCCCTGGTCCCGCTGGAGCACCCTTGGGGCATGTTCGGCGAGTGCCTTGCTGGGCGGGCTCTCCATGTCGTTCAGATCACCGAAGATGCGGGCATCCGCCGGGCAGGCGACGACGCAGGCGGGATCTTCACCCACCGCGAGACGATGGTCACAGAAGGTGCATTTCTCGACCATGCCGCGATCACGAATCCCCTGGTAAGTAGTGGCTCGCGCCGGGTTGTAGTAGGGGATCGGTGCATCGGTCGCCTGGGCGACTTCCCTGCCGGTCGAGGTTCCTCCCGGAATGGCCGGCTCGCTGTCCCGCATGAAATTCTGGTGGGGATCCTCCTTGTTGAACCAGATGACGCCGTAGGGACAGGACAGCTGGCAGAGCCGGCAGCCGATGCACTTGTCGGTGTCATGCAGGGTCAGCCCGTCCGCGTTCTTGTACATCGCCGTGGTCGGGCAGTTGGTGACACAGGGGGCGTTTTCGCAATGGTTGCAGAGTGTCGGGATGTAGTTGTAGCGGGTATCCGGGAAGGTGCCCGAGGTCTCGATGATATGGTTCGACCAGTGGAACTCCACCGGCACATTGTTCTCGCTCTTGCAGGCGATGTCGCAGGCCGCACAGCCAACGCAGCGGTGCAGGTCGATCACCATGGCATAACGCTTGTCGCTCATGTCCTAGTCTCCATTGCCAGGGATTAGACCCGCTCGACCTTGACGCGTGATGGGCCGCCGTGGCGGGCGGTCGAACCGCTGAGGCGCTCGAACTCCGGGTACAGGATTTCGTTGTTGTTGCCGCCGAGCGGCACATGTTCGGCAAAATTGGCGGCGGCGACGCGGCCGTAGGCCCAGTGGCCCTGGCCATAGCACTTTGCCACCGTGCCCGGCCTGAGGCCTTCCCAGCGCTTCAGCTGTGCCGTTATGGTCCCCGTCGTCGAGGTGATCCTGACCATGTCGCCGTCATCAAGGCCCAGGGCATCGGCATCAATGGGGTTCATCTTGAGCACGTCGCTCCAGTTCTCGTCACCCGGGTCGACGTTCTTGTGGGCCTGGTACCAGGTACAGTTGGCCGAGCGCCCTTCGCGGTTCAGGCGAGAGCGGTGTTCGAAGAAGACGAAGGGATACTCGACCTCGTCACCATGGCGAAGGGCGGGTTCGAAGTGGGGGACGAAAGCGAGCTCGCCGCGACCGACGTAGTTGGTTGCCTCGAGAACTCCGTCCACGGTGGTGTCATGACGTTCGGCGTGTCCCCGTAGGGCGGTCTTGAGCGTTTCGCTGTAGAACTCGACCTTGCCTGTCTGGGTGGCGAAATTGTCGACACGCTTGCCGTACTCGTAGCGATGGGAATTCCAAACCCCCTTCTCCTTGAAGTCTTCCCAGCCCTCGAGTCGGTCACCATACTTGCCGTAGTCCTCATGGGTGCTGTCCCAGCAACCCCGCGTCAGCATCTTCAGGGCGTATTCGGTAAATTCCTCGCCGTTGGTAGGCGCTGCACCGGTTTCCGGGTCCGCAAAGCCTTCCGTGTAGTAGCGGTAGAGATTATCGAAGCCGCGTTCGGCCAGTTTCTCCGCCAGCATGAAGGGTACTTCCGTCTCGTCCTGCTTCACGTCCCAGAGCGGGTCGATCACCCGCTGGTTCAACGAGACATAGCTGTGCAGGTTCTGCTTGCCCTTGATGTAGCCCCACTTCTCGAACAGCTGATGGGCGGCCGGCAGGACCAGGTCCGCGAACATCGACATTTCCGAGGCGTTAGTCGTGAGGTGCACGAAGAAGGGAAGCTCGGATAACGCCTGTTCCCAGCGATAGGACCCCGACGTCGAGAAACCGAAGTTCGACCAGTAGGCGATGGCTACCTTGATCTCGTTGGGGCTCTTGGCGAGCATGCCGTCGGCGGCGGCATTGGTCACCACGCCACCCCCGCTCTTGCCGCCGTTGAGCGAGGGGAAGGCCAGGGTGCCGCGCTGGTCGATCTTGTCGTACTTGCTGTGGCTCGCCGCCAGCTCGTCCTGGTAGGGGGCCATGTCCGGTACGCTGCCGGTGGGATCCTTGACCTTGGCTACTACGCCGCCCTTGGCATCGATGGAACCCACCAGGCCGTTGAGGGCATGGGTGGCCATTGCCGAATAGCCGCCACGGGCCTGCATGGAGGCGCCCGGGGATAGCCAGCTGATGGCTCGCGACCCCGCCGCGGCGAACCCCAGTGCGACACGCCGGATCTGTTCCGCGGGGATGCCGGTACGTTCTGCTGCCCACTCCGGGGTCCGGTCCTTCAGCTCGAGATTCCACCACTGGACCACGCCATGGGTATGAATCTCGTTGAACACAGAGGCCGAGGTGCGGGAGGTCGGTGCGTCTCCCGCTACTATTCCCTCTGTTCTCTCTGCTCCCTCAGCGGCAACCGAAGGTTGGGGCTCGTCGACTGTCTGCCCCGGTACGAAGCGATTTTCGCCATCGACGAAATCCCCGACGAAGGTCTTGTTCCAGGCCCCTTCGGCAAGAATGACGTGGGCCATGGCCACCGCCAGGGCGCCGTCCTCCCCGGGGATCACCGGCAACCATTCGTCGGCCTTCGCGGCGGTAGCGGATAGCCTCGGGTCGACGACGGCCACGGTGGCGTTGTCGCGCATGTTGCCCCAGAAATTGATGGCGTGCGGTACCTGCCGGTTGGAACTCACCGGATCGGCCCCCCAGCAGAGAACATAGCGGGTGTGTTCCAGGTCGTAGTCCCGATAGTCCCACAGGCCTTCCACATAGTAGGGCCCGAACTTCTCGGCCTCGGCGCAGATGGCCGAGTGGCTGATATTGTTCGGACTGCCGATGATCTTGGGCACGGCGGAATAGAGGATGTCGCGCAGGTAGGTATAGCGCCCGCGGAAGAGCGCGAACTTCTCGGGCTCCCCGTCATTGCGCAGTTCCATGATCCTGTCGGCGAGCATGTCCATCGCCTCGTCCCAGGAGATCGGCACGAAGCCCGGGTCCTTGCCGCGCCCCTTTTCGGGATTGGTGCGCTTCATCGGCTGACGCACCCGGTCGGGATCATAGACCTGTTGCAGGGCCAGGTGCGGACGTGGGCAGATCTTGCCGTGATTGGCCTTGGCAAGGGGGTTGCCGCGAAGATGAACGGCGCGGCCGTCGACCACCTTGACCTGCACCGGGCACCAGCTCGTGCAGCCCTGGCAGGTGGAAGCCATCCATTTCCCCGCGGCCTCCGCGGGCTGCTGTGCCTGTGCACTGGCCGCAGTGAAGAAGTTTAGCGCAGGGCCTGCGGTGGCGGCGGCAACGGTGCCGGCGCTGCCCTGAAGGAAGCCTCGGCGGGAGATCTGCCAGCCGTCGTCGTTCTTGGAGGTCGGGATCTGGTCCGTCATGGTGCAAATCTCCTCAGGACAGGGTGTCAGGATAGGGGTCAAGAGAGTGTGGCCAGGGTGGAGATCGATGAGCCCATCTGTCCGCCCAGCACCGCCGCGAAGCGGATAGCGAAGCCTCCTCCCAGCATCAGCACACAGAGGAGGGCGGTGGCGAAAGCGGGGAAGTAACGGCCACGCAGGTCTGCCAGCAGGCTGGCGACACACAGGGCCAGTGCCACGATCAGTGACACGATGGCCAGGGCGATCAGGGTGCCGTAGGACGTCAGGGCGTCGGCAAGGGCCTGCTGATCGCTGGCCGGGCCGAAGCGAAGTTCCATCCACCAGGCCAGCAGTGACACCAGCAGCAGTGCCGTCGACACCAGCATGATAAGGGACAGAGGCCGCAGGCCTTGCCGGTAGTCCCTGAAGGGGCCCTCGTCCAGGCGGGCGCCGAAGATGGCGGTGCGAATCATGTGGACCAGCAGGGTGCCAGCGACCCCGGTAACCATGAAGAGCAGCACGGAGGCCATGACCATCTGGCCAGTGGCCCACAGCGGATGCGAGGAAATGACGGCCAGCAGTACTCCGTGATAGAGCCCGGTGAGCACCGCCAGGGGAACCGCCACCCAACCCACTAGACGAGCACTCAGCCAAGCGAGCAGCGAGACGTCGGGGAACAGCAGGCGAAAGGCGAAGATGGCGCTCAGGGCAACGAAGGCACCCTGGATCAAGGCGCCCCACCACATGATGGAGGTCGGGGCGAGATTGAGCCCCATCTGGTAGACATGGAACTTGTAGCCAAGCTTCGAGAACAGCAGGGTCAGGCCGATGGCGACGGCGATCGGGGCGATCACCGCCGCCGTCTGGGCAAGGGGTCGATAGCGACGATCCGCCAGGCACCAGAGGGAGAAGGCGAGCAGGAAGGCGCCGACGCCTAGCCCCCCCAGGGACAGGTCCCAGGCGACCCGCCAATCCCAGATGATGCCAGGCTGTGTCTGGTAGAGCAGTGTCGTTTCCATGTTCGACCCCTTTGTGACGTTGTTGTAAATGTTGTCTATCGCGCTGTTAAACCAGCGATCCGACACGACCCGCGGTGTTCGTCGTCGTCAGGGTGCTGCCCGCTGACTGTCGTCACTGGCCATGACGGCAGGCGGGGCAGCGTCGAAATTGTCGTTCGATATCGGCGGCGCCGGTCGTCGCCAGCTTGCCGATCATCGATTCGAGCAGGGGCTCGGGCATGTGCGGGCTGCCGCAGGCGTCGCAGGTGGCGAGTGGCGCCTCATTGAGGGGCTGCCATCGATAGCGTCGTTCCGCGGACACCAGCCGAGGTTGCAGGGTGATGGCATCTTCCGGGCAGAGCCGCTCGCAGAGGCCACACTGGATGCAGTTGGCCTCGGCAAGTTCCAGCCTGGCGGTCTGCGTGTTCTCGCCGTAGCGAATCGAGGCCGTCGGGCAGGAACGGGCACATACCGAGCACATCACACAGGTCTCGGGATCCACCGAGATGCCTCCGATCGGCGATCCGGCCGGTAATTCGAAGGTCTCGTGACTCCCGGGCAACTGGCTTTCCTGCCAGCGCCGTAGGGCGGCATTGAGCAGCTCACGCTTGCGTGAGTCCCGGGAGACGGTAAGCGGCTCGCGGGAGCCGGGCCGTAAAGTGGCGGTGTCAGGCGTGTCGTCCCGGCGGTCGCCGCCGAAGGTGACGGCACCTCGTCCCAGGCCCATGGCCTCGGTAATGCAGGCGACATCGGCCAGGCGCCTGTCGAGTAGTTGGCGGGTGTCGGCGGGCATTCCGGCCTCGGGCCACAGCACCACGCGATGGACGCCGTGGGCCAGGGCCGCGAACCAGAGTTCCTCGCCGAAGTTGGCGATCACGGGAACCTCAAGCGTGGCAGACACCTCGACGGACGTGCCGACGTCGGGGTCGATGGGGGCGCCTTCGGCTATCACGTGGAGTGTCGACGGAGGCGTGTCGAGTGCATCGATGAGGGTGTGCATGCGCTCCAGCAGGTCGAGACGGCGAGGCTGGGCGACGCTCAGGGCACCGGTCGGGCAAGCCAGCGTGCAGGCACTGCATCCCTGGCAGAGGTGGGGTTCGACGTGAATCAGGGTACCTTCGGAGCGGATGGCATCGGCGGCACAGACGTCGAGACATCGCGTGCAGCCCGTCTGGCCGGCGATCTCGTGCGCGCAGATTTCAGGGGTATACCGGAAGTATCGGGGTTTCTCGAAGGACCCCACCAGCTCCCGGGCCTCGGCAGCGAGGGTCGATGGCGAGGGCGAGCTGCGGCCTTGCAGGTAGCCCGGCGGACTGACCTGCTGCCCGAGCGTCGGCGTCTTCGAGAGGTCGATGACGATGTCGGCGGTCACCTGCCGGGGTGTGTTCGAATCCGTCATGACCGATTCGAGTCGGAAGTCGCCCAGCCATCCTTCGATGCCGGTCACCCTTGCATCGAAAGCCGTCCATCCGACGGGTGTCTGCTCGTCATCGAGACCGGGGGCAATGGCGATGATCGTGCCCTGGGAAAAGGTTTCCGCCATGGCCAGTAACGACGGCCCCCGATCACCGATGAGGGCTACGACGCCATCGGACTGGTAGACGACCTTGTCTACCGCTCCCTGGCCTGGAGCGACTCGGGTCAGGATCGTGTGGCTCAAGGGGGCCTGTCTCATGGCGACTCCGTCCTGGCGAGGGGCATCGGGTGTTGGCTTGTGGGCTGTCGGGGTGGTTCTGCCGACAGGGTCGATGCGTCGATAGTCACGATCGATATCGACCACGTCGAGCACGCTGCGCTCTACGTCATGGCTGACCTGCTCCAGCTCCTGTCGCATTTCCTGTATGTTTCCGGCGAGAGCTTCGCGTTCGAACTCCTTGTGCAAGGAAACACAAGCGGCCTTTATCTTGCCGGTCCACAGACCCAGGGTGCGGACGACCCGTGGCAAGCGTTCGGGGCCGGTGACCACCAGGGCGACAAGGCCAACCACCACCAGTTCCCAACTGCTGATGTCAAACATGTCTGCCACGGTGGAGAGTACGCTTCATGTCTGGCCTCCTCGGCCGCGCTGAGCCCTCACGCGATGCTTCTTCGGGCAGGGTATGGGTAGGTCATGTCGTTGATGGCGACAGGGTGATAATCCTTATCTAGGCAGTGATGGAGGTGGCCTGCCAGCTCGAACTCGAACCAGCTTGATGTATGTCAATAAAGCGGGATTGATTGACTGCTTTCTGAAACATTCGGAGAGTAGATATCGATATCCTATCCGGCTTGCATCCGTGCCCATGGGGAGAGGCCATGTCGACCGTTACCGTAGCAAGAGCCGCTCGTCCCAACTTTCTGGTGTTGGCGCCGCTCTGTGTATTGCTGGGCATCCTGCTGGCGGCTCGCCAGCCGGTCTCCCTCTCTGTCCTTGACGTCGTGTTGGTACTGATTGGCGGGGTGCTGGCGCATGCGGCCGTCAATCTGCTCAATGAATACGAGGACTTCCGCTCGGGCCTCGATCTGATGACGTATCGAACGCCCTTCTCCGGGGGAAGCGGGGCCCTGCCAGAGACGCCCCACGCGGCCCCTGGCGTGCTGGCGGCCGGGGTGGGGGCGCTGGCGGGCGTGGTGGCGATCGGTGCCTATTTCCTGTGGCTACGGGGCTGGCCGATGCTGGTTATCGGCCTGAGTGGGGTGGGCCTGGTGGGGGCCTATACGCGGTGGATTACCCGCTTGCCCTGGCTGTGCCTGCTGGCGCCCGGGTTGGGCTTCGGTCCGGTGATGGTGCTGGGTACCCTGGTGGCCCTGGGAGGGCAGGTCGATGTGACCGCAGTGATTATAGCGGGAGTCTCATTGTTGCTGGTCAGTGAACTGCTGTTGCTTAACCAGTTTCCAGACCTCGAGGCCGATCGCCGCAACGGTCGCCGCCACCTGCCCATCGTGCTGGGTCTGAAACCGGCGTCACGGCTGGTGATGGCGCTGTTGCTGGGCGCCTATGCCTTGATCGCTCTGGGTCAACTGGGCGGAGCCTTGCCGTCGGAAGTCTGGCTCGCTTGGCTGGCGATACCTGCTGCCTTCTGGGTGATTCGGGACCTGCCCGACGCCCTGGAGGAGCGAGAGACGTTGCTCAGGGTCCTGGGTATCAATGTGGCCACCCTGCTGACGACGCTTGGACTGCTGGTCATCGGGCTATGGTGGGCATAGCTCTCGCCTCGACTGCAGCGCCCATACGGTTGACGGGAGTCGATGCGCTCAGCGTCGCGGACACTGATCCGTCAAGAGCAAACGCCCCGGCTGGCCGGGGCGTTTGCGGGCGGTACTTCGACGGCCTTTATTGATCGCTGCCGAAATATTTCTCGAAGATCTCGTCGTAGGTGCCATTGTCCTGCAGCGTCGCCAGGGCCTCGTTGAAGGCCTCGGCCAGTTTCTGGTCGCGCTGGCGGAAGGCGATGCCGAAGCCCTCGCCGAAGTACTCCTTGGGCTCGGTGATCTTCTCGCCGACCAGCTTGTAGTCACCGGCCTCGCTCTCGAGCAGGGTAGACTTGCCGATCGGGAAGTCGAGGAACACCGCGTCCAGGCGGCCCGAATCCATGTCCAGCACCATGTCGTCAGCGGTGGCGTAGCGGTTGACGTCGGCCACGTCGCCGTACATGTCGGTCACGTAGTTGTCCTGCAGGGTGCCGCGCTGCACGCCGAGGGTCATGCCCTCGAGGTTCTCCTCGGAGGGAGTGCCGATCTCGACGTCCTCGGGGGCGAACCAGGCCGAGGGCGGGGTGATGTAGGGATCGGAGAACAGCACCTGCTCGCGACGCTGCTCGTTGATGGTCATCGAGGACATGATGGCGTCGTACTTGCGCGCCTGCAGGCCGGGGATGATGCCGTCCCAGCCCTGCACGACCCACTCGCACTGGATACCGATCTCGGCGCACAGGGCGTTGCCCAGATCGATGTCGAACCCGGTCAGCTCACCCTCGGGGGTGCGGTATTCCATGGGCTCGTAGGGCACGTCGACGCCGATGCGGATGTCGCGGACCTCGGCATGGGAGCTGCCGGCGACCAGGGCGGCGCCGAACACGCCGAGACTCAGGATCTTGTGTAGCTTCATGGGGTGTTTTCCCGTGTTGTTGGTGGGGTCACCTTGTGGGTGACGACGCGACCACCATAGCGGATGCCGGGGGTCGTCGGAAGGGGGAGCCGGCCGCTTTCAAACGCCGGTTCCCAACGCTTGTATTACGCTGCGTGTCGTCGCCTGTCAGCCGCTGGCCGGCTTGAGGTGCGCCAGCAGGCGCCGTTCCAGGTAGCGGAACAGGTAGAGGATGGCGAACGTCAGGCAGAGATAGATGGCCGCCACGAACAGGAAGGCATCGAAGGGCGCGTAGTAGCGCGCATAGACGAAGCGGGCCGCCCCGGTCAGGTCCATGATGGTGACCACGCTGGCGATTGCGCTGGCGTGGAGCATGAAGATGACCTCGTTGCCATAGGCAGGCAGGGCGCGCCGGAAGGCGCTGGGCAGCACGATGCGCCGCAGCATCAGCCCGCGGGACATGCCGTAGGCCCGCGCCGCCTCGATCTCGCCCCGGGCCGTGGACTTGATGGCGCCGCGGAATATCTCGGTGGTGTAGGCCGCGGTGTTGAGGGTGAAGGCGATCAGCGCCGGCACGAAGGGCTTCTCGAGGATCACCCACAGCCAGGTCTCCTGGATCCCGTCAACGAAGACCACGCCGTAATAGATCAGGTAGAGCTGCACCAGCAGCGGCGTTCCGCGGAACACATAGCAGTAGAGAAAGATCGGCAGGCTCACCCAGCGGTGCTTCGAGCCGCGGCCGATGGCCAGCGGTACCGCCATCACCAGGCCAATGATCAGCGACAGGAACACCAGCTGCACGGTGGTGACCAGGCCCTCGCCGTAGTAGCCGAGGGTCTGCAGGGTGAAGATGCTGTTGTCGGCGAGCTGGGCTTCCAGCCAGGTCATCAGGGCTTCCATCAGTCCGCCTCCCGGTAGCCGACGTCATAGCGTTTCTGCAGCCGTGCGAAGCCCCATTCCGAGACCGTGGCGATCAGCAGGTAGACGGCGGCGACGATGATCATGAAGGTGAAGGGCTCGCGAGTTGCCTTGGAGGCCTCGGCGGCCACGCGGACCATGTCGGTGAGGCCGATCACCGAGACCAGGGCGGTGGTCTTGAGCAGCACCATCCAGTTGTTGGAGAGGCCCGGGATGGCGTGGCGCATCATCTGCGGGAAGCGGATACGCCGGAACACCAGCCAGTGGTTCATGCCGTAGGCACGCCCGGCCTCGATCTGGCCGCTGTCTACCGCCAGGAAGGCGCCGCGGAAGGTCTCGCCCATGTAGGCGCCAAAGATCAGCCCGATGGTGATGACGCCGGCGACGAACGCGTTGACGTTGACGAAGATGTCCCACCCGAAACGCTCGTAGAGCTGGTCGGTGACCATGTTGATGCCGATCTGGCCACCGAAGAACATCAGCATCATCAGCACCAGGTCAGGCACGCCGCGGATGACGGTGGTGTAGAGGGTGCCGATGCCATGGGCCACCCGGCTGCGCGACATCTTGGCGCTGGCGGTGAGCAGGCCCAGCACGATGGCAAGGACCAGCGAAAGTAGCGCAAGCTCGATGGTGATCAGGGCACCTTCCGCGAGACGCGGGCCGTAGCCATGCAGGTCGATCATGGGTGTCTCCTCATCCGGGCTGCCTCAGTGCTTGGGCGCGAGGAACTGCTTGAGCCGCTCGGAACGCGGGTTGCCCAGCACATCCTGCGGCGGGCCGGCTTCCTCGACCCGGCCCTGGTGGAGATAGATCACCTCGGAGGAGACGTCGCGGGCGAAGGCCATCTCGTGGGTGACCACGATCATGGTGCGGCCCTCCTTGGCGAGGTCGCGCATGACCTTCAGCACGTCGCCGACCAGTTCCGGGTCCAGCGCCGAGGTGGGCTCGTCGAAGAGCATCACCTCCGGGTCCATGGCCAGGGCCCGGGCGATGGCGCCACGCTGCTGCTGGCCGCCGGACATCTGGGCCGGGTAGTAGTCGGCGTGTTCCCCCAGGCCCACCCGTTCGAGCAATTGTCGGGCATGGGCGATGGCCTCCTTCCTGGGCTTGCCGAGTACATGGACCGGTGCCTCGATGACGTTCTCGAGCAGCGTCATGTGGGCCCAGAGGTTGAAGCTCTGGAAGACCATGGAGAGCTTGGCGCGCATGCGCACGACCTGCTTCCAGTCGGCCGGCTCGCGTCCGTGCTTCGTCTGCTTGAAGCGGATCTCTTCGCCGTGGACGAACACCTCACCCTCGTCGGGTTGCTCGAGCAGGTTCATGCAACGCAGGAAGGTGCTCTTGCCGGAACCGGAGGCGCCGATCAGGGTGATCACATCGCCCTTGTGGGCCTTCAGGGAGAGGCCCTTGAGGACCTCGGTGTCGCCGAAGCGCTTGGTGATGTTGCGCACTTCCAGCGGAATCGGGGTATCGGCCATGGAACGGGCTCCAGATCGTGGGCGGTCCGCCGCATCGAGGGTCGGCCAGCGCGGGCCGGGAATCAAAAACCGGGGATCAAAAAAGGTGGCGATTTTAACAGGCCGGAGGATATCCGGAAGGGGACCGCGACGCGCCGGGTATTCTACCTTGGTCCGGAACGGGGGTGGCAGGGTGCATGGGGAATCTCCTGGTGATTGTTGTTGTGGGGTGCCGGGGCTGTGACGTCAGCCCGGTGGCGGGCTCGGCACTACCAGCAGCGCTGCCCGGGCGCCGAGCTCGACCTTGGCGTTGGGAAAGACCACCGAGAGGGGGGTCTCGCCGACACGGGTCTCGCCGGCGACGGCGTCTTCCGCCAGCGGCGTGCCCGGCGGGAACTCGCTGAAGTTGGGTGTATCGTCGGGAAAGCAGAGCCGGAACGCCTCGCTGTGGCGCACCAGCTCATGCTCGGCGCGGAAGAAGGTCATTGCGCCGGGGTCGCCGGCAGCCGGCTCGCGGCCCTCGATCAGTGCCTCGAGCAGCCGGCCCATGGGCGCCAGGGGCGCCAGGTCGTTGTGGCCGAACGGCAGGGCACGGCCCAGTTCGAGGGTGAAGGCCGCCGCACCATGGTAGTGCTTCGAGTAGTGCGAGAAGGTCCAGCTGTGACGGTGCTGGTGAAGCACCGCCTGGATGCCGGCGGCGGCCAGCCAGCGCCATTGTTCGGGGGGTGTCGGCGATTCGGCGAAGGGCTCGACCACAAAGCGAGGGTAGCGGCTGCCGCGGATCGCCGTGTGCAGGTCGTAGTGCAGGCGGGGCCGGTCGGGATGGCGGGCATAGAAGGCGTCCAACGCGGCCATCAGCGCCCGGGCACGGTCGGGTTCGTCACCCGCCTCCTCGAGGTCGCGGCAAAACAGCCGATTGAGGTTGGTGTCGACATAGCGCTCGCCGCGCCGGATCGCCTCGGGGTTACCCAGGATCACCAACAGCGGGGCCCCGAGGCGAAGCATCCCGGCTTCCAGCCGGGCGAGGCTCTCGCCCAGCAGTTCCATGGGGGCGGTCTCGTTGCCATGGATGCCGACCGAGATCACGCAGGCGCTCGCCTGCGTCGCGGGGACGTCCGGCACGAGCTCGAGCACCCCCGGGGCGACCAGCCGGAACCGCCCCCCGGGGGCCTTACCCTCGGCAGGGGAGGGGGTGCGGCCTTCCAGGCTGTGGTCGAGCCACTCAGTCAGCATGGCCGGGACGGGCGTCGGTGGACTCGAAGATGCGGTCGGCGCTGGCGGCGACGAAGCCCTGGTAGAGCCGGCCGTCGGCATCCGGGTAACGACGGGCGAACTCGTAGTAGCAGGTAGGGATCTCCTCGACTCGGCCGCCGGAGAAGGTGAAGGGCATGCGGTCGGCGAGCGTCGAAGCCTGCTCCAGCAGTACCTCGGGGGAGCCCTTGATGCGTCCGCCGGAGGCATTGATGGAGAGTCCCAGCGATTCGACCTTGGCCAGCAGCTTCTCGAGGGTGTCGTGGCGACGCAGGTGGTTGACGCTGATCGTGAAGTGGTTGGCCCGCAGGCCGATGATCGACAGCCAGGCAGCGTACTCGCTCTCCTCCGCCAGGGTGCGGTATGCCTCCCAGGTCGGCGCTTCCCAGAGACGGCCGGCCCACATCACCTCGGGCGAGGCGATCCGGGCAGGATCGATCTGCGCGACCAGCTCGTCGATGATCTCCCGGGCAGGGGCCGAGAGCTCGCTGCACTTGAGCTCTGACAGGAACACCCGGGGCTGGTCCTCACGCGGCGGCAGGTAGCCCCAGGCACGCAGCTTCTTGGCGTCGAAGTCGTAGGGCTCCAGCGGGGTGTAGCCCAGCGCCAGCAGGTGGGGCTCCAGGTCGGCGAGGCAGATGGGGCCGCGGTCGAAGGTGCGGAAGGCGACATGGTCGTTGACGATGGTCTCGCCATCGGCGACCAGGGCATCATGGATACGGCTCGCCTGGGGCGTCATGGCGGTGTAGTCGTCCCAGAGGCGTGAGAAGAACTGCTCGAGGGTCATGTCGTGAGGCATGTGGATACCTGTTGTCGATGTTGTGGTGGCTGGCGACACCATCCTGCCCGTCGTCGGGGGACTCAAGGACGAGGGTCGGTCAGATGAAAGTGGCGGGGCCCGGCGTATAAATCTCGATCAACACCAGCTTGCCCGGATTTCTCACCCGCCGTGACCTTTGCACGATGGGCCACTCGATCTTCTGCGACTAGACTGGCGGCATTCCGTGCTATCAGAAAAGCAACATGCGCGACAAGCTGGCCGCGGACCGGGTGCGGATCCTCGAGGGAGCGTGGCGCAGGGTGTGATATTTCGACCATATCGACTGATAGCGTCGAATTTCTTCGCTTCCTTTCGTTTCTGTCGATTCTACACTGGTTTCTTGCACACGATTGAAAGCGAAAGGAGGCAATGCAATGACCCGGATTCTGGTGCTCTACCATTCCATGTACGGCCATATCGATACCCTGGCCCGCACCGTGGCCGAAGGAGCGGGCAGCGTCGAAGGCGTCGAGGTCACCCTCAAGCGTGTCCCCGAAACCATGCCGGCCGATGCCTTTGCCAAGGCCGGCGGCCAGTCCTTCGATACCCCCGAAGCGAGCCCCGAGGAGCTGGCTGAATACGACGGTGTGATCTTCGGCAGCCCGACCCGCTTCGGTAACATGTCTGCCCAGATGCGCACCTTCCTCGACCAGACTGGGGGCCTCTGGGCGAACGGCAAGCTGCGTGGCAAGGTGGCCAGTGTCTTTACCTCCACCGGTACCGGCGGCGGACAGGAGACCACCATTACTTCCTTCTGGCACACCCTGGCTCACCACGGCATGGTGATCGTGCCGTTGGGCTATGGCATCGACGAGCAGTATATCTTCGACCAGGCCGGCGGCGGCAATCCCTATGGTGCCTCGACCATCGCCGGTGGCGACGGCTCTCGCCAACCCGACGAGCGCGAACTCACGATCGCTCGCTTCCAGGGTGAGCATGTGGCAGGCATTGCCGCCAAGCTCGCTTCCTGACAATTTCTATCGTCACTTGTTACGCCTCGCCCGGTCAGCCGTGCGGGGCGTACTTCATCATGCCCCCTTCAATTACACCTGCGCCTCGAGCCTGCAGGAGAAGACACTGCTGATCCTCCTGAAAAGGACCCACTGGTATCGCAAGCCGGCGACCTGAAGTGGAAGCCTGAAGAGACGGTGAGCCGAAATTGATCTCGATCACCAGATACCTCGTATTTCGCGATTTTTGATATCGGCTTAACCTGAATCAATTCCCTGCCAGAGCATCTCATGGTTACTTCTGAGGTAGAGCGCATGAGGCTCGATGACAGGGGGAACAGGATAATGTCGAAGAGGATGCTTGAAAGCCCGATCCGTTGCTGCCTACCCGAAGAGGAGTTTCTCCTGGTCCGGGACCACGAGATCGAGGAGATGCACCGTTACCGCGGATTCGCCCTATGCTTCCTGCCCACCCACCCTTCCATCAGTCGGCTGATGGTCGCCCTCGGCCTCGAGTGTGAAGAGAGGCTGGATAGCCTGGTGGAGACGGCTGAGGCCCTGGGCATGGGTGAGAAACTCGGGAACCGCAGCATCAGTCCCGAATTGCAGGCGGAACTGCGTCGTCAGCATTTCTTCGTGCTGGACGACGACATCGCCAAGCTTACCCTGGCCCAGGTGCTGGTTGCTGCCTGTAACTCATGGCAGTTCTATCGCCTGATGCTGGATTCCTGCAGTACCCATCAACTTTGTGTCATTCTCAGACAGTTCGTCATACAGAAGGACAATGCCTGCCGGGTTCTCGAGGAGGTCCAGGAATCTCTGGGTTAGGCTCGTTACCGGCTTGGATGTCAGGGAGTGCCTGGATGAATATCCCCTCAGAGAGCTCTTCCGAGCCGTCTTCAGCTCATCAACGTGTCATGAATGACGACCTGGGAGCGGCACTCGCCGCCCGGCAGCTGGAGGTGTTCTTTCCCCCAGGGTCTACTGTCGCACCGGGACCCTGGAAGGTTTCGAGGCGTTTCCGCGCTGGTCTCGGCCCGAGGTGGGAAGCGTAGAGGCCCGGGATCTCCTGGAAATGGCAGAGGCTCGGGGGATTATCGATGAGCTGGTAGCAGAGAAGGCGAGGCCATCCCTGACCTGGCTGAATCATTGGCGTGACACGGCCTCTCACGAGCTCTTCGGGAGTCGCGTGCTGGAAGCTCTCCGTCTGTCGCTGCCCCTCCCGACGCATTCGCCGAGCTGGCCGAGACTGTTCGAGAGTCTCGAGCAGCACTGCCGTGACCATTGCATCTCTACCCACACGATCACTCTCGAGATTGCTGCAACTGGCATTCTGGGTAATGCCGCGGCCCTCGAGTCCCTGGAGGACCCGATAGCCCGTGGGTTTCGACTCTGTCTCGATGGGGTCTCGATGGTGGCCCGGCTGGAAGGTGATTCATCCCTCTTCACGGAGATCAAGGCAGACAGAGGCCTGGTCACGACGCTATCCAACGAGACCCGTGACAGGCTGCGCTCGATCATCGATCTCGGTCATCGCCAAGGGTTGATCCTGACGGTTGCCGGAGTCGAGGACCAGGCGACGATGGATTGTCTGCGCGAACTCGGTGGTCCCGTGGTTCAGGGCGACCTGGTATCCCCGCCACTTCCGGGGTCGGAGGTCCTCGAATGGTTTCGTGTTCGCGAACGCCAGCGTGAAGCTCAGCGTCTCGAGGCCCTCAGGGCCACCGGCCTGCTGGACACTTCCCCCGAAGAACGCTTCGACCGCCTGACACGCCTGGCGCAGCACCTGCTGGAGGTTCCCGTCACTCTCATCACGATGGTCGATCGTGATCGGCAATGGTTCAAGTCACGCCAAGGACTGGAGGTGCAGGAAACGCCGCGGGATATCGCCTTCTGCCACTCGACCATCCAGCGTGATGAGCTCATGGAGGTGCCGGATGCCCGCCGGGACGAGCGCTTCAGCGAGAATCCGCTGGTCACGGGACCTCCCTATATCCGCTTCTATGCGGGGCAGCCTCTCTGCCTGGCCACCGGAGAGAAGCTCGGCAGCCTGTGCATCATCGAGACTCAGCCGCGCAGGCTCGAGGAACATGAAAAAGAGCTGTTGTCCTATCTGGCGGAGCATGTCGAGGAGGAACTCGCGGCGAGGTTCCCGGTTACCCGGGACAATACCTCTGGGCTACTCGACGAATCGATGTTTCTGATCCGGGCCAACTCGGCCCTCTCGCTGTGCCGACAATTCGGGTTCAATACGGTCCTGGCCAAAGTAAGCGTGACCAATATCCCCAGCATTCAGGAGCGGCATGGCGATGCAGCAGTTGATGAGTTGATTCAGCAACTGGGGTCGGTCATCACCACAGCCGCCACACCGGCCGAACTGGTGGGGCGCTATGGCAATGATGTCGTGGTCCTCTTGATGGAGGCCACCCTGGGAGAGGTAAGGGCGCTATGTGAAGAACTCGAGATCGCCATTCTGGAGTGGATCAGTCAGCGTCCTGATGGCAAGCCAGGCATCGATTGCCATATATATGTCGCCTCCGCGACCTTCGACGAGAACGCGACGCTGGACAGTATCTGGGCGGGAGAGTGGACCCGTTACGCCACCATCGACTAACCACAGCGATTGCGAGGATGAACCAACGCAGGAGGGTCGAGCATGAACAGCGATGTCGACAAGCGGACCGTGAAGGCGATCGAGGAGGCTGCCCAGCCCCTGAAGGCCACCGCCGGTGACTACGACACCATCATCGAGGCGGCACGCGGCAAGGCCTTCGTCATGATCGGAGAAGCCTCCCATGGTACCCGGGAGTTCTACCGGATCCGCGCCGAGATCACCCGTCGCCTGATAGAGGAGGCGGGTTTCGCCGCGGTGGCGGTGGAGGCCGACTGGCCCGATGCTTTCGCCGTCAACCGCTATGTCTGGAACCTCTCTCCCGAGGAAACGGCCGAGGATGCCCTGACGGCATTCCAGCGCTTTCCCCTCTGGATGTGGGCCAATACCGAGGTGCGTGACTTCATTCGCTGGCTCGCCGACTACAACCGAGAGTCCAGGGGCTCGCCGCAGGGCAGTCGGCCGGTGGGATTCTACGGGATCGACCTATACAGCCTCGCCAATTCGGCCCATGCGGTGATCGACTACCTCCAGCGGCACGATCCCCCGGCCGCCCGGCGGGCGCGCCAGCGCTATGCCTGCCTCGACAACTTTCTCGAACAACCCCATCGCTATGGCCAGTCGGTGGAGTTCGGCCTGACCCCCTCCTGCGAGCAGGCGATCATCGAGCAGCTTCTCGACCTGCAGCACGAGATCCTGCCGCGGCTGAGCGCGCCGGATACCCTCTCGGAGGAGCAGCAGTTCTTCGTCGAGCAGAACGCCAAGGTGGTGCTCAACGCCGAGGAGTACTACCGCCTGATGTTCAGCGGCCGGGTCAGCTCCTGGAACCTGCGCGACGGCCACATGTTCGAGACCCTCGAGGCCCTCCAGTCACACCTTCGCCGCCGGTCAGGTAAGCCGGCGGGGATCGTGGTCTGGGCCCACAACTCCCACATCGGAAATGCCGCGGCCACCGACATGGGACGCCGGGGAGAGTTCAACATCGGCCAGCTTTCCCGGGAGAAATATCCCGAGGGCAGCCTCCTGGTCGGCTTCTCCACTGCCACGGGAGAAGTCACGGCTGCCTCGGACTGGGACGAGCCGGGCAAGCGCAAGCGCGTTCGCCCGCCTCTCGACGGCAGCTACGAGAAGCTGTTCCAGACGATCGAGCACGAGCGCTTTCTTCTCGACCTGCGCCAGCGCAACCTGGCCACCGAACTTCTCGATACCTCGCGTCTGCATCGGGCCATCGGGGTGATCTATCGCCCGGAGACCGAACGTCAGAGCCACTATTTCTACAGCAGGCTACCGCGACAGTACGACCTGATGCTGCACCTCGACGAGACCCATGCCCTCGAGCCCCTGGCGCAGGCACCGGCGACGAAAAACGAGCCGCCCGAAACCTACCCCAGTGGGCTCTGAGCCCGCTGGGAGCATCCTGCAAGGCAGGAGTGATGTGATCACTGGCGTTCGCCAGGATCAGGGTTCATCGCCTTCGGCGATCCTGTCGAGCCTCTGGCGGGCGCGAGACAGGCCTTGGCGATAGCGATACATGCCCTCCCAGGGATCGGTGCGCTGGGCGAGACGCTGGCGGATGTTGTGCAGGGTGTAGGAGCGAGCATCGAGATCCCGGCGCTCGAGTTCCTTCCAGTCCAGCGGGGTGGCCACGGGAGCGCCGGCGATGGCGCGCACGCTGTAGGGTGTGACGGCGGTCTGGGCATAGGCATTGCGGGCGACGTCCAGGTAGAGTCGATTGCCACGCTTCTGCCTGGACTGCTCAACGGTCAACTCGTCGGGATGCCGCTCGGCCAGGTGATCGGCACAGGCCCTGGCGAAGTTGCGCACGCTGTCGAACTCCTCGGACGCATCCAGTGGAACCACCAGGTGCAGCCCGCGGGAACCCGTCGTCTGGACGAAACTCCGCAGCTCAAGCGCCTCCATCAGGTGACGAAGCCTTCTCGCGGCATCCCGTACCGGTTCGAATGTGTCGCCGGGAGGATCGAGATCGAAGATCAGGCGATCGGGGTAGTCGGGCCTGTCGATCCGGCTGGCCCAGGAATGCAGGGTGATGCAGGCCTGGTCGGCCAGGTAGGCGAAGGTGGCCTTCTTGTCGCACACGACGAGCGCCTGCTTATCACCGGTCTCCCGCTTGGTGACGTTGGTGGTGGAGATCCAGTCGGGGAAATGCTCGGGTACCTGCTTGTGGTAGAAGCCCTCCTCATCGATCCCGTCGGGAAAGCGCTGCATGACGATGGCCCTGTCACGCAGATGGGGAGCCATGGTGTCGAACAACTGTTCATGGTAATTGATCAGCTCCCCCTTGGTGATGTCATCATCGGGAAAGAGGACCTTCTCCTCGCGAGAGGTCTCGATGGTGTAGCGGCCGTACTTTCTGAGGGGCATTTCGAGGCAGCCTCTTCGAGTCGTTGATTGTCGCCGATGAAATCACTCATCGGTGCCGTCTCCCCGCCCAGTTCGCGCCTGATCGGCGACCTGGTCGAGGGTACGGCCGCTGATCACGCTTTCGGGTTCGGTGCTTGTCGGCTTTCTGCGCGCATCGGCGCCCTCGTCGTCCATCTTGACCAGCAGCCAGTTCTTCTCGTCCCCTCCCATCCTGCTGTGGATCAACGCATAGCCGCCACGCAGCTTCCTCCCCTCCAGCCAGACCTCGATCTGACCCTGCTCCAGTGACTCCTTCATGGAGAGGTCATCTTCATCCTCGTCGCTTCTCAGGTTGCGATAGGGCCCCGCATCCCAGACCAGCACCGTGCCTGCCCCGTACTGGCCCGGTGGGATCACCCCCTCGAAATCCGCATAGTCGAGGGGGTGATCCTCCACCCGTACAGCCAGGCGCTTCTCGGCAGGATCGGTGGAAGGGCCCTTGGGTACCGCCCAGGACGCGAGGGTGCCGTCGATCTCGAGACGGAAATCGAAGTGCTCCGAGGAGGCGTCATGATGCTGGATGACGAAGAGGGGATTGCCGTCCTCCCGCCAGCCATGGGAACCCTTGCCCCTTGGCTCGGGTGACCTGCGAAAATCGCGCTTGCTCCGGTAAGGGGCCAGGGTCTTCTCGTTTTCGCTCACGTCGGATCCTCTTCCGGCCCTTCGATCGTGCCATGGCCGCGCCCGGGCATCGTCAGCCGGCGATGCGTTCGGCAATGGCGCAGCCCAGTGTTTCGGTGGTGCCATGACCGCCGACATCCGGCGTCAGCACTGCCTTGTCACCCTCGGCGAGTACCGCCTCGAAGGCGTCGACGATCGCCTGCCCGGCTTCCGGGTGGCCAAGGTGCTCGAGCATCATGGCGGCGGACCAGATCTGCCCGATGGGGTTGGCAATGCCCTTGCCGTAGATGTCCGGGGCACTGCCGTGAACGGGTTCGAATAGGCTGGGGAAGGTGCCCTCGGGATTGATGTTGGCCGAGGGAGCCACGCCGATGGTGCCGGTGCAGGCCGGCCCCAGGTCGGAGAGGATGTCGCCGAACAGGTTGCTGGCCACCACCACGTCGAACCAGTCGGGGTGCATCACGAAGTTGGCGGTGAGGATGTCGATATGGAACTTGTCGACGCTCACCTCGGGGTAGCTCTCCGACATCGCCGCCACCCGCTCGTCCCACCAGGGCATGGTGATGGCGATGCCGTTGGACTTGGTGGCCGAGGTGAGCTTCTTCCGCGGCCGACTCCTGGCCAGTTCATAGGCATATTTCAGCACCCGGTCGACCCCGGTGCGAGTCATCACCGTCTCCTGGATTACCACCTCGCGGTCGGTGCCCTCGAACATCTTGCCGCCGACGCTGGAATACTCGCCCTCGGTGTTCTCGCGTACCACGTAGAAGTCGATGTCGCCGGGCCTGCGGTCGGCCAGCGGGCTCTTGATGCCGGGCAACAGCTTGCAGGGGCGCAGGTTGACGTACTGGTCGAAGCGGCGGCGGAACTGCAGCAAAGAGCCCCACAGGGAGACATGGTCGGGTACCGTCTCCGGCCAGCCCACGGCGCCGTAGAAGATGGCATCGGCGTCCTTGAGCTGCACGAACCAGTCGTCGGGAAGCATCTTGCCGTGCTCGACGTAGTAGTCGCAGCTGGCGAAGCCGAAATGCTCGAGGCTCAGGTCGATGCCGAAGCGTGCGGCGGCGGCCTCGAGGGCGCGAAGGCCCTCGGGCATCACCTCCTTGCCGATGCCATCACCCGGGATGACGGCGATGCGATGGGACATGGAATTCCTCCTTGGGTGCATGGGTCGTGCCTGCCAGTCTAGCCCTGCGCAGAGGAAAGAAAATCCGGGTATCATTCAACTCATTACGCACCACGCCGTGTCTGGAGCTGAACGCGCTCCGATCATGTCGCCCTGGGCGCGTATCCGCGCCTTCGCTGCCTATCCTGAACAGACAATGGCCAGCCGTGTGTCTGGCCGGCGGAATGTCGCCACCGACAGTCGAGGAGCCTTGTTCCCGTGAATGTGCTGATGTTCACCAATACCTACCTGCCCATCGTCGGCGGGGTCAGCGAATCGGTGCAGCGGCTCAAGCGTCAGCTGCTGGCCGCCGGTCACCGGGTACTGGTGGTGGCACCGCGCCTGGAGGGGCAGCCGCGGGAGGAACACGACGTGATGCGGGTCATGGCGGTGCAGCACTTCAACGGCAGCGACTTCTCGCTGCCGGTGCCGATTCCCGGCCAGCTCCAGGAGGCGATAGAGTCCTTCGATCCCGATATCGTCCATGCCCACCACCCCTTCCTGCTGGGCGATACGGCCGCCCGCGCGGCGGAGACCTACGGCCTGCCCCTAGTCTTCACCCATCACACCCTCTACGAGCAATATACCCACTACGTACCCGGCGACTCGCCGCGCATGCAGCGATTCGCGATGGCTCTCGCCACCCAGTACACCTGGCTGTGCGACGAAGTGATCGCGCCAAGCGAGAGCATTCGTGACCTGCTGCTTGGGCGCGAGGCCAATCCGCGTATCAGCGTGGTGCCGAGTGGCGTGGATACCGTGAGGTTTGCCAGTGGCGACGGGGATAACTGGCGAGATCGACTCGGCATCCCGGAAGCCGCCCTGGTGATCGGTCACCTGGGGCGTCTGGCGCTGGAGAAGAACCTGGCATTCCTGGCCGAGGCGGTGGCCGAAGCGCTGGTGCGCGAACTCGGGGCGCATTTCCTGGTGGTAGGCGAGGGCGAGGCCCGCAGCGATATCCAGGCCCTGGCCGAGGCCCGGGGCGTAGCGGGTCGCCTGCACTTCACCGGTCGCCTTCAGGACCAGGCGCTGATCGATGCCTACCACGCCATGGATGTCTTCGCCTTCGCCTCCCACAGCGAGACCCAGGGGATGGTGGTGGCCGAGGCCATGGCGGCAGGCCTGCCCGTGGTAGCCATCGATGCCCCCGGGGTACGCGAGGTGGTGGTCGATGGCCGCAACGGTCGGCTGCTTGCCGAGGATGACGTCGATGCCATGGCCGAAGCACTGGTCGCCCTGGCGGATTACGACGTCCGCTTGCCGCTGGCAGAGGCCGCCCTCGAGACTGCCGCGGACTATGACGAGGCACGCTGTTCCGAGCGTTGTCTGGCGGTTTATCGCCGCGCGATTGCTCGGGGTGGCCCCTTCACCCATGCCGACGAGGGGGGCTGGGAGCGGGTGCGCTACCGGCTGGGGGCCGAGTGGCAGATGCTATGCTATCGTGGCCGCCTTTTGCGCCACCTGGTGCAGGAGGAATGGGAGCAGGAGCGACCCGCCTGGTGGCCCGGCCACCATGCAGAGGACGAGAGCGAGGTGCCGCGGAAGTAGCCGCTGTCAGCTGGCGCGGCGACGCCGATCCGCCCAGTGCTTGAGGCCGGCCAGCAGGCTGATTCCCGCCAGCAGGCCCCCGGCGGCCCAGAGCAGTTCGCCGCGGCTCTCGGCGGTGGCCAGCTGGCCCAGTTGGCTGCCCAGCAGGGTGACCCCGGCCAGCCCCGGCGCGATGCCCAGCAGGGAGCCGATCATGTAGTCGCGAAAGCGCAGGTGGAAAGCCCCGGCCATCATGTTGGTCAGGGTGAAGGGCGCCAGCGGCAACAGGTTGATCAAGGTCATGGTACGAATGCCCCGGCCGGCGAGGTAGCGCGACAGGCCTCGCAGGTGCTTGCCACCGTGGCGTATCAGCGCCTCGCGGCCCAGCCGGCGGCCTACCCACCAGGTCAGCATCGAGGCCGTGAGTGTGCCCGCCAGGGCATGGGCAAAGCCCCACCAGGGACCGAACAGCAGCCCGGTCAGCGCCACCAGCAGGCTGAGTGGAAACATCACCAGCGATGCCCCGGCATAGACGGCCATCACCACCAGTACCGCCCAGGGTGCGTCGCGCCAGGCCAGGGACCCCTGGACCAGGTGCTGCAGCGTGGCGAGGGTGAGCAGGTTTTCGCTGGCCAGCCACTGCCAGCCGGCGGCCAGGCCGGCTAGCGGGATGAGAGCGATCAGCGGGAGCAGGAGCGGACGGGGCATGCAGACGGGCGCCTTGGCGGCTGGGGAAGGCTACAGCATACGGGCACGGTGCAGGCCGGCCAATGGCGCACGCTCGTAGGGGTCAGAGCTCGAGGGCCTCAGGGGCACTTCCTGAACCAGTCTCCTTACCCGCGCGCGGATGCGTTGATTGCTAAATGCCCCGGAGCGGTTAAGGTCAATCCATGGCGTTCGTCTGCGCCGGTCCCCATCATCGAGGAGAGACACCATGGTCACCCTGACGATCAACGGCAGCGAGCTTGAGCTCGATGTGCCGGACAACATGCCGCTGCTCTGGGCACTGCGTGACGTGGCGGGCCTGAAGGGCACCAAGTTCGGCTGTGGCATCGCCGAGTGCGGTGCCTGTACCGTCCACCTGGATGGCGAGGCGACGCGCTCCTGCGTGACGCCGGTCTCCGCCGTTCAGGGCCGCCAGGTGACCACGATCGAGGCCATGGCCGAGGATGCCGTGGGCCAGCGAGTGCAGGAGGCCTGGCTCGACCTCGGCGTGGCCCAGTGCGGATACTGCCAGGGTGGCCAGATCATGAACGCCACGGCACTGCTCAAGAACACGCCGAAACCCGATACCCAGGAAATCGTCGATGCCATGGCCGGCAACCTGTGTCGGTGTGGTACCTACAATCGCATCCTGGCAGCCATTGAACGGGCCGCGGACAAGGAGGCCAACTCATGAGCCGCTTGGACGATAGACTCTTGCTCGCCAACGTCAGCCGCCGGGGTCTCCTGAAAGGCCTTGCTGGCGGCTCGGCGTTATTGCTGGCCGCCCGCTGGGATCTGGGGCTGGCCAATGAACAGGCCCAGTTCGGCGCCGGTGCCATGCCCGGTGGCTGGGTGGATAACCCGAATGTGTTCATTCACATCGATTCCGATGGCGTGGTCACTATTGTCAACAACCGTGCCGAGATGGGCCAGGGTATCCGTACCAGCCTGGTGATGGTGGCGGCCGACGAACTGGGTGCGGACTGGGACCGGGTTCGCGTACAGCAGGCGGAAGCCGACCAGGACAAGTACGGTAACCAGAATACCGATGGCTCCCGCAGCATGCGCCACTGGTATGACCCCATGCGCCGTGCCGCCGCCGCTGCCAGGCTGATGCTCGAGCAGGCCGCGGCCGACCAATGGGATGTCCCCGTGCATGAGGTGCGGGCCGACATCCACAAGGTGGTGCATACCGCCACCGGTCGGGAGCTCGGCTTTGGTGAGCTCGCCAAGGTGGCGCGGGAGCTGGATGTTCCTGGCCGCAATGATCTGGTTCTCAAATCCGACAGCGAACTGCGTTTCATCGGCAAGGAATCCGGACTGATCAATGGCGAGCTGACATCCGCCTATCCCAAGGCCATCGACGGTGAAGACATTGTCACCGGCAAGGCGGTATTCGGCGCGGATGTGGACCTGGAGGGCACCCTCTACGCGGTCGTCGCCCGTCCCCCCGTCTACGGCGCCAAGGTAAAGAGCGTCGATGACAGCGAGGCGCTCGACGTCACCGGGGTCAGGAAGGTGGTGCGCATCGAGGGCACCGGCCAGCCTGCGGCATTCAACCCCTTAGGTGGCGTCGCCGTGGTGGCCACCAATACCTGGGCCGCCATGCAAGGCCGCAGGGCCCTGAAGATCGAGTGGGACACCGCGCCGGCGGGAAACAATGCCGATTACACCTCGGACGCTTACCGGGAAGCCCTGGAGCAAGCGGCGCAATCCCCCGGTAAGGTCATCCGCCAGACCGGCAATGTCGAGGCCGCCCTGGAAGACGCCGACCAGCGGGTGTCGGCGACCTATTACATGCCCCATATGGCACAGGCTCCGATGGAGCCGCCGGTGGCGGTGGTGGTGATCAAGGACGGCAGGGCAGAGGCCTGGGCGCCGATCCAGAACCCCAGGGCGACCCGCGAGGGTATCGCGGGACTGCTGGAGATGGATCTGGAAAACGTCATCGTTCATCAGACCCTGCTTGGCGGCGGCTTCGGTCGCAAGTCGAAACCCGATTTCGTGATCGAGGCGGCGGCAGTGGCCAAGGAATTCGAGGGACAGCCCGTCAAGCTGCAGTGGTCCCGGGAAGACGATATCCAGCATGCCTACTTCCATGCCGTCTCGGTCGACCATCTCGAGGCCGGCCTCGACGCCGATGGCAAGGCGACCAGCTGGCGCCACCGGACCCTGTCTCCCAGCATTGCCTCGCTGTTTGCCCCGGACCCCAAGCACAAGGGGGAATTCGAGCTGGGCATGGGCTTCAATACCATGCCATTCAGTATTCCCGCCATCCGCCTGGAAAACCCGCCGGCGCCGGCCCATGTCCGCATCGGCTGGTTCCGCTCGGTCTACAACTTGCCCCACGCCTGGGCGATCCAGAGTTTCGCCCACGAGATGGCCGTGGCGGCCGGCAAGGACCACCGGGATTATGTGCTGGACCTGCTCGGTCCCGACCGGGAAGTCCATAACCTGACCGTCGGCGATGGCTGGAACTACGGTGAGGACCCCGATCAATACCCGATCGATGTGGCCCGCATGCGCCGGGTCATCGATCGCGCCACCGAGGAAGCCGGCTGGGGACGCGAGACCGGGGAGGGACGTGGCCTGGGCCTGGCCTTCCACCACAGCTTTGTCTCCTACACCGCCATCGTCTTCGACGTGGAAGTGAGTGAGGCGGGCGAACTGACTATCCACCGGGCGGACATTGCCTTCGACTGCGGGCCCCAGGCCAACCCGGAGCGAATCCGGTCACAGATGGAGGGCGCCTGCGTGATGGGCATCGGTATCGCCCTGCAGAGTGAGGTGACTTTCGAGGATGGCGTTGCCCAGCAGGATAACTTCGACACCTATCTGCTTCCACGTATGCCGAACGCGCCCAAGGTCGTCCGTGTCCATCTGATCGACAACCCCAACGATGCCATGGGCGGGGTGGGTGAGCCGGGTCTGCCACCGGTCGCGCCGGCCCTGTGCAACGCCATCTTCGCCGCCACCGGCAAGCGCATCCGACGCCTGCCGGTCGGCAATCAACTGGCAGGCTGAGCATGCGTCATCTCGACCTGCAGGTGGTCGACCAGGCACTGGCCTGGTTGCGCGAGGGTCGACGAGTCTGGCTCTGCACGGTGCTTGCCACCTTTGGCTCCTCGCCGCGGGAGCCGGGTTCCCTGCTGGTGGCCAGGGGCGACGGCCGGCATGTCGGATCGCTCTCCGGGGGCTGTGTCGAGGAGGACTTCCTCGCCCGCCTGCGTGATGGCGAGTTCGACGCCGGCCCTCAGACCCTGCGCTATGGCGATCCCGAGGGCCCGAGCGGGCCGCGTATTCGCCTGCCCTGTGGCGGTATCCTGGATGTGCTGATCGAGCCCCTGGAACCCGATGCCGCCTCTCTTAGCCACCTGGAGGTGATTCAGGCGACATTGCTGGGACAACGGCCGCTGGTCCGCCTGGTCGACCTGGCCAGCGGCCGCGTGCAGTTTGCCGAGGATGGCGGCCTGGGGCCTCGGGTCGAGCAGGAGCCCGGGGCAGGGAGGGTAAAGCTGCGCGTCGGTCCCGCGGCTCGGCTGATCCTCGCCGGCATCTCGCCGGTGGCGGATGCCTGTGCCGAGTTTGCCCAGACCCTGGGCTTCGAGGTGATCGTCTGCGACCCTCGCGAGGAAGCGCGGGCGGGATTCTGCGTGGAGGGCGTCGAGATTCATTCGGTATTGCCCTCGACCTTCATCGCCTCGGGCGCCTGCCATGCCGCCACCGCGGTGGTGGCGCTGACCCATGATCCACGCATCGACGACCTGGCGATGATCGAGGCGGTACGTACCCCGGCCTTCTATATCGGTGTGATGGGGTCGCGCAAGACCTCGGCGGCGCGCGCCGAACGCTTGCGTCGCTCGGGTGGCCTGGACGAGGAAGAGATGGCGCGGATACACATGCCGATCGGCCTGGCACTGGGCAGCAAGACCCCCGCCGAGATCGCCCTGGCGGTGATGGCCGATATCGTCCGCGTGCAGCGGGGCCGTTCCCGCGAGGCCCTTTGAGGCAACGATCTCTTTCAGCGAAATCCCCGCCAGCAAGACTCCTCTCGTGACTCAGGGCTGGCGGGCCAGTACCCGCAGGCGCGACTCGAGCATGTCGCGGTCGAGATAGGTGCCCTGCAGATGGCGCCGCCCGGAATTGGGGTCAAAGGCGCCACGGCCGTGCAGCACGCGGCGATTGTCGAAGGCGACCATCTCGCCCGGGGCCAGGGAGAACGCGATCTGGTGGCGCGGGTCGTGCAGCAAGTGCCAGAAACGGCGGTAGGCGCGGTACCACGCATCGATGGTCTCCGCGGGCAGGCGCAGGGTGTCGCGTATCCAGTTATTGAAGCGTACGTCCACGACCCGGCCTTCGGCGTTGCAGGTGAGGATCGGCGCGCGCACGGCGATATCCTGCTCCTCGTCCTGGAATCGGAAATCGATGGGCGTCTCGCTGAGCAGGCGAAAGGCCTCGGGGTCTTCCTGGCGCAGCACCTCGGCGACCTGGTAGCCATCGGCAAACTGCGACTCGCCACCTTCGGCGTCGTTCTCCAGGCAGTAGAGGAGCTGGATGTCCGGCGGCTGGCGCCAGTTGGGCAGGTCGCTATGCAGGGCCAGGCCGATGGCGGTATAGGCGGCGTTGTTGGGGTTGGGCTTGGACTGGACATCGAAGCGAGCGCCGAAGTTGGTGGCACGCAGCGGACCGATGCGCGTGGCCAGGCGGCTGACCTCCTCGTCGGCTAGCGGACCTTTCTCGAGCAGCACCAGGCCGTCGCGTAGCAGGGCTTCCAGCCAGGACCGTTCGCCCTCCACCGTGCCGACGAAGGCAGTGTGATCGACCCGCCTGGGGGTGAAGTCAGCGGGCCAGGGCCGCGGATGGGGCAGTGTTGGCGCAGGCTCGACTCCGGGGCGGCGCTGTTGCAGCCAGCCGCCGTCGAAGAGGCTCTCGTGGCCATCCTCCCAGGTGACATTCAGGTTGCCGTTCTCGACGCGGGCCTCGCGGGGGCGGGTCACGTCCTCCAGCGGCAGGAAGAGGCGCTCGCGGGTCAGCGCATGGCGACAGGCGCTGCAAGCGCAGTGGTCGCGTAGCCACATCCAGGGAAAACGCCCTGAATCGCCGTTTTCCCAGGTCAGTGTCATGCCGGCGTTGTCGGTGCGGCCGTCCTGCAGCGCGGGCGCCTCGGCATAGGAAACGAGTTCGCGCATATCCACGGATTCGGCGCTGACGGCGTGGGGGGTGGCAACGTTCATGCGGGACCTCCTCGTGTGTCGGGTCGTAGTTTATCGTGATCGAGTGCCCCAAGGATGATGATTGCCCCGGCGACTGACAAACGATTAATCTGACCCCTATGCCCAAGCACAGCTTATAGCGAGCTTTTTCATGAGCACCTTTCCTTGAGTGTCTTTTCTTGAGTACATCGCCTTGAGTTCCCTGCCTCCCTTGATCTGGCTGCAGGCCTTCGAGGCGGCCGCCCGTACACTGAGCTTCACCGCCGCCGGTCGTGAGCTGGGGGTGACCCAGGCGGCGATCAGTCAGCGTATCCGGCTGCTCGAGGACCGCCTGGGGCAGAAGCTCTTCGTTCGTCATCCGCGAAGTCTCACGCTCACACCGGCGGGCCAGGCATGGTTGCCCAGTATCCTCGACGGGTTCGCACGCATCGGTGAAGGCACCCGCGAGGTCTTCGGTAGCCTACCGGCACGCTCGGTGACGCTTCGCACCACACCGGTCATCCAGCAGCACTGGCTGGCGCCACGGCTGCTGGCCTTCCATCGTGCCCACCCGGCGATCGCCGTGCGACTGGTCAGCGCCATCTGGTCCGGTGAGTTCGGTCCCGAGGGGGCGGATATCGAGATCCGCTACGGACACGCTGGCTGGTTGGGCATGGAGGCACTGTCGCTGGGGGACGAGAGCCTGTTGCCGGTGTGTGCTCCGGCGCTGGCACGCTGCCTGGGCTCACCCGCCGATCTGGCGGGATTGACCCTGCTGCATGCGGCAGGCTTTGCCGTGGGCTGGCCGAACTGGCTAGAGCATGCCGGAGTGGTCGGTCTCGACCAGCAGTGCCCGGCGCTGACCTGCGACAACCAGGCCATGACCCTGGCGCTGGCCAGCCAGGGCGGGGGTGTGGCATTGATACACTGCCGCCTGTTCGAGCGTCGTGATGACCTCGTGGCGCCGTTTGACCTGGCTGTGCCCACCGACGAGAGCTTCTGGCTGGTACGTCCGGAACGTGGCCAGCGTCAGGATGAGGCGTCGCTGCTGTGGTCGTGGCTGTGCCGCGAGGTGGACGCTGACTCGGGTTGAGGCATCGCGACGGGCGAGCAGCGTGACAGGGGATCCTGACGGAAATAGCGCACCAGCAGGTCATGGAGCGCGGGATAGGCTTGCTGCAGCACGTCTGGGGCCGTGAAGAAATGCTCGCAGCAGACCGCAAAGCACTCGCCGGGGTGGGTGGCCGCGTAGTCGTCGATGGGCGTCGGTTCGCCTTGCGCCAGGCGCGCCTGGAGGTCCTCCCAGACGGCCATGAAGACTCGGTGCCATTCTCTGGGATCGATCTCCTGCGGCAGGGGCGGGAAGCCGTCCACATCCAGGGAGTTGCCCAGGTCGAGCTTGTGGGCCAGCTCGTGGATCAGCACGTTGAAGCCGGTGAAGTCGCCGCTCTCCATGAGGTCGGGAAAGGAGACCACCACCGGCCCCTGGTGTGAGGTCTCGCCGGCCCGCTCGTCGACGTACTCGTGGACCACACCGGCCTCGTCCATCTCCTCCACCTTGCGTCGGAAGGCCTCCGGAAGGATGAGGATCTCGTGGACATTGGCGAACGCCTCCTGGTGCTCCTCTTCATCCCAGCCCAGAGTCAGCAGGCAGGCCTGGGCGGCCAGGGCGAGTTGGGCCGGCAGGTCGAAGGATGTTCTCTCGGCGAGTTCCGGATGCAGGCTGACGTGTTTGGCATGCAGCAGGCGCCAGGCCCGCCAGCCGAGACGTGCTGCCTCGTCATCGGAAAGCGCCGCCAGGAGTGGCAGGCGGGCGCGGGCTTCGCGCCACTCGGCTTCGGGCAGCGGGTGGCGGGCCTCGAAGCGCGCCGCTCGCCAGCGGCGCAGGCGGTCCAGCATCGCCTCAGCTCTCCTCAAGGTCGGCTCCGGACTTCCACGACCAGTCGCGCCAGCGTAGGTCGAAGAGGTCCTTGCGGCGGTCCTTGAGGTTGGTCACCGAGCCTTCGGCCCTCACCACGGTCAAGCGGGTCAGGTCGAGGTCCGAGAACATGATCATCTCGGTATTGGGCGTGGTCTCCGAGAGCACGGCATCGTGGGGGAAGGCGAAGTCCGAGGGCGAGAAGACCGACGACTGGGCGTACTGGATGTCCAGGTTCTCGATGGAGGGCACGTTGCCCACACTGCCGCACAGCACCACGTAGCACTCGTTCTCGATGGCCCGCGCCTGGGCACAGTGGCGCACCCGCAGGTAGCCATTCTTGGTGTCGGTCCAGAAGGGCACGAAGAGGATGTCCATGTCCTGGTCGGCGAGCAGGCGCGAGAGTTCGGGAAATTCCACGTCATAGCAGATCTGGATGCCCACTCGGCCGGCATCGGTCTCGAACACCAGCAGTTCGTCGCCACCCTCGATCACCCAGTCGCGGCGCTCCTGGGGCGTGATGTGCAGCTTGGCCTGGCGCTCGATGCTGCCGTCACGATGGCAGAGGTAGGCGATGTTGTAGAGGCGGTCGTCCTCGCCCACCTCGATCATCGAGCCGGCGATGATGTTGATGTTGTAGGAGACCGCCATGCGCGACAGCTCGGTCTTGAACCGTTCGGTAAAGCCGGCCAGGAAGCGCACGGCGGCCATCTGGTCCTGCTGGGCGGCACGGTCCTGCAGGCCCATCAGCGGGGCATTGAACAGCTCAGGGAAGACCGCAAAGTCGCTCTTGTAGTCGGAAAGCGCGTCGACAAAGTACTCCACCTGTTGCAGCACCGCCTCCACCGAGTCGAATTCGCGCATCTGCCACTGCACGGCGCCGACCCGTACTTGGGTAGGACGGTTCTCCAGCACCCGTTCCGCCGGCTCGAAGAGGATGTTGTTCCACTCCAGCAGGGTGGCATAGCCCTGGGATTTCTCATCTTCCGGCAGGTACTTGCGCAGCAGGCGCTTGACCTGGAAGTCGTTGGCCAGTTGGAAGGAGAGAATGGGATCGTGGATCTCCTTACGGGCCACCTTGTCGAGGTACTCGGCCGGGGATAGCTCCTGGGCATGCTCGTGATACTGGGGGATGCGCCCACCGGCGAGTATCGCCCTGAGGTTCATGGAGCGGCAGAGTTCCTTGCGCGCCTCGTAGAGGCGCCGACCCAGCCGGTAGCCGCGATAGTCCGGGTGGATCAGCACGTCGAGCCCGTACATGGCATCGCCATCGGCGTCGTTGAGGATGGTCTCTCGCTTGCCGATCAGGTCGTCGTAGCGGTGTGGATTGGAGAAGGTGTCATAGTCCACCAGTGCGGTCAGGGCCACGCCGACGATGATCTCGTCATCCTCGATGACGATCTGCCCGTCGGGAAACTCCTTGATCAGCTTGTCGATGGTGGGTTTCGGCCAGGCGCCGCCGATGTCGTCGTAGACCCGGTCCATCAGGGTCTGAAGCTGTGGATAGTCGTCCGGGGTCAGGTTACGCAGGTTGAGGTGCAGGTCGTCGAGGGACATGAAGCGTCCTTTTTTGTGTCAGGAGGTAATCTCGCAGCAGTCTAACATGCTCAGCGTGGGCCCCTGTCGAGGTGCGTCGGCGCTGCTGGCAGCCTTTTCAGTGGCCGGGTCAGGGTCTGGGCCATGATCACCCCGGCAAGCACCAGGGCCCCACCGACCAGGTGGAACAGCGCGATCCGCTCACTGAGGAAAGCCATGGCGATCAGTGCGCTGAACAGTGGCATCAGGTTGATGAAGATGCTGGCCTGGCTGGCACCGATCTGGCGGATGGCTCGCATCCACAGGAAGGTGGTGATGATCGAGGCGGGAATGCCCGCATAGAGGATCAGCCAGACGTTGTGACCATCCACCGGGGTCATGGGGCCTATCAGGTAGCCGGGCAGCAGGAAGAGGGTGGCAAAGGCCGCCTGGAGGTAGAGCACCACCCAGGGTGGCATGTCCAAGGGCCAGCGCTTGAGCATCACCCCGTAGAGGGCGTAGCAGGTGGCGGCCACCACCATCAGTGCATCGCCGGGGACGACCTGCAGCTCGAGCAGCGACCGCGGGTCGCCGTGCCCCAGCAGAACCGACACCCCGACCAGTGCCAGCACGCCGCCGAGGGTGCCACCGAGGCTCGGCGCCTCGCGCAGGATCAGCGCACTGAGCAGCACGGTCAGTAGCGGAACCATGGCGGCCAGGATGCCCATGTTGGTGGCCGAGGTGGTCTCGGCGGCCACGTAGGCCAGGCCCTGCCACATGGCCATGCCCAGCAGTCCCAGCAGGGCGAGCTTCGGCCACTGGCGGCGGATGGCGTCGCGATGGCGCCAGGCCAGGGGCAGTACGAAGGGAGTTAGCACGGCCAGCGCCAGCACCCAGCGCAGGAAGGCGATGCTGCTGGGGGCGATGCTACCCACGGTGAGCTGGTTGATGGTCATGTTCCCTGACCAGATCAGCACGGCGCCCAGCGGGGGCAGGAAATGGAGCAATGGCATGGTGTGTCCTGCAGGCATTGAGTCGGTGGCCTCGTGCTGTCGGAGGCTTGAAGAGTCTGCATGGTAAGCTCATGATCCCCCACACCCCATCGTCAGAGGAAGTCTGCCATGAACGATCCCAAGGATCCGAAAGATCCAAGTGATCAGTCATCGCACGCAGCGAACAGCGACATGGATACGGACTATGTCGTTGGCCAGGATAATATCGAGGGGCAGTTGGGTCCCTTCGGCTTCGATATTCACAACCGGGTGTTTATTGTATCGGCGATTGCCTCGGTCATCTTCATCGTGCTCACCCTGCTGTTCCCTGAGCGAGCCGGGAACATGTTCCAGTCCATCGTCGCCTTCTCTACAGGTACGCTGGACTGGTATTTCATGATCGTGGTGGATTTCTTCATCCTGTTCTGCCTGGCACTCGTCGTGTTGCCTCATGGGAAGATCCGGCTGGGTGGCCCCGATGCTCGACCGGAATATGGTTATCTATCCTGGTTCTCTATGCTGTTCGCTGCCGGGATAGGCATCGGCCTCCTGTTTTTCGGTGTGCTGGAGCCGGTCTATCACGCCAACGTTTCCCTGCCACTGGGGATTCCCTCACCTTTCGGATCCGACGGAGAGCTGAACCCGGAGGCCATCGCCGAAGCAACCAACCTGGGTATTGCCGGCACCTACCTCCACTGGGGTATCCACGGCTGGGCCGTCTATGTGGTGATGGCCCTGGCGCTGAGCATCTTCACGTACAACAAGGGCCTGCCCTTTTCCATTCGTTCGGCGTTCTTTCCGATCCTTGGCGATCGTGTCTGGGGCTGGTGGGGACATGCGATCGACATCCTCGCGGTATTTTCCACCCTGTTCGGACTGGCAACCTCATTGGGCCTGGGGGCACAGCAGGCCAATGCGGGGATGAACTTCGTGTTCGGCCTGGAAGTGAGTACCGCCACTCAGGTCATCATCATTGTCCTGGTCACGGCGGTAGCCCTTGTATCGGTGTGGCGAGGACTCGAAGGTGGTGTGAAGAAGCTCTCCGAGATCAACATGTTCCTGGCCGTGCTGTTCTTCTTCTTCGTGCTGTTCGCCGGCCCGACCCTGGTCGCACTGAGCGGCTTCTGGACGGGGCTTACGACCTACGTGACGGAGTTCGCCGCGCTGTCGGCACCCTTCGGGCGTGACGACGACGCCTACCGTCAGGCGTGGACGATCTTCTACTGGGCCTGGTGGATCAGTTGGGCGCCGTTCGTCGGCATGTTCATCGCCCGGGTCTCGCGCGGCCGCACGGTCCGCGAGTTCGTGACCTGCGTGCTGGTGATTCCCAGCCTGTTCATTTTCGTCTGGATGGGCGTCTTCGGTGCCACCGCCCTCGATCAGCTTTACGCCGATCCCGCCAGCAGCCTGGTCAAGGAGTACGTGATCGACAACTACAGCCCCGAGCTGTCGTTGTTCGGCATGCTCAACGAGTTGCCGCTGACGGGGCTGATGTCCACCCTCGGGATCGTCCTAGCGCTGATTTTCTTCGTTACCTCGTCGGATTCGGGGTCGCTGGTGATCGATACCATCACCGCTGGCGGCAAGGTTGATGCACCCCGGACCCAGCGGATGTTCTGGGCATCGGTGGAGGGCTTGATCGCCATCGTGCTGCTGATCGGTGGTGGTCTGTCGGCGCTTCAGGCGGGGGTGACTGCGACGGCTATTCCGTTCTCCATCGTGATGCTGCTGATGTGTTACTCCATCGTCACGGCGCTGAATGGCGAGCTGTATCGCCTGCACGATTGATAAACGTCGCGCGTGTCATCGTGGCGAAACAGGCCCCCAAGTGGGGCCTGTCTTTTAGGAGGCAGTTGCCTCAGCCGATGGCGGCGACGCCGGCCTTGGCGACCTGGACATCCTGGTCCGGCTTGACACCGGAAATGCCGACGCTGCCGGCGACTTGCCCGTTGACGAGTACCGGTACCCCGCCGGCCAGCAGGGCCTTCAAGGGTGCCGTCACGAAGGCGGTCCGGCCGTTGTTGATCATGTCCTCGAAGACCTGGGTCTCCTTGCGCCCGATGGCGGCATTGCGTGCCTTCTCTGTGGCGACCTCGGCGCTGAAGGGCGGGGCGCCATCGAGGCGGCGCAGGCCGAGCAGGTGGCCGCCGTCGTCGGCCACGGCCACGGTCACGGCCCAGCTATTGGCCTGGGCTTCCTGCTGGGCGGCATCGAGGATGGCATTGACGTCATCCAGGGTCAGTACGGACTTGGTGTTCATCAGTAGGATTCCTTTATTTGAGTGAAGCTATAACGGATAGCAAGACTCGGGGCTGCCTCGTCGGCAAGCCTGCAGGGAGGCGCTGTGAATACATCCTTGTACGCTACCGACGCCATCCATGGCGTAGGACCTCCCCTTCGGCTTGCCAACGACGCCCCTCGCTATCAGTTCGAGGTAAGCATCATGCCAGTGCCTCATCGACGATTTCGATCCAGTGTCGCACCGGGGTGCGGTTGGCGCCGGCCAGGTGGGTCTGGCAGCCGATATTGGCGGTGACGATCACTTCCGGATTGCCGGCCTCGAGGTTGTCGAGCTTGTTGTTGCGCAATTGGGTAGCAAGCTCCGGCTGGGTGATGGAATAGGTGCCCGCCGAGCCGCAGCAGAGGTGGGCGTCCTGCACTGGAGTAAGCGCGAAGCCGAGCCGGCCGAGCACCTTCTCCACGGCGCCGCCCAGTTTCTGGGCGTGCTGTAGGGTGCAGGGACACTGAAAGGCGAGGCGGCGGCGCTCCTTCACTGCGAGGACGTCGAGATCCTCGTCCCGAAGCACTTCCACCAGATCCTTGGCCAGCTCGCTGATGCGCTCGGCCTTGTGCGCGTAGTCGGGGTCGTCGGCGAGCATCTCGCCATACTCCTTGACGAAGGCGCCGCAGCCGCTGGCGGTCTGGACGATCGCTTCGATGCCGGCCTCGCCCTCTTTCTTGCCCTCTTTCTCGATATGCGGCCACCAGGCGTCGATGTTGGCGCGGATGCGGGCGCGGCCATCGTCCTGGGCGTTGAGGTGGAAGTCGATGGCGCCGCAGCAGCCAGCTTCTGGGGCCGGGGTCAGGCCGATCCCCAGTTGATCCAGCACCCGCGCGGTGGCGGCGTTGGTGTTGGGCGATAGCCCGGGCTGTACGCAGCCCTCGAGGATCAACATCTGTCGCGCATGGCGCTTGCCCTTGGGGCGGGTGCCCGCATCCACCGGGGCCGGGGGCATCTTGTCCCGGAGTGACCCGGGCACCAGCGGACGGAAGGTCTGGCCCAGCTTGAGCAACGCCTTGAAGCGCCCGGGCTCCACCAGCGCCTTGCGCAGTCCGTAACGGAGGGCGCGGTCGGCTGGCTTGCGAGGCACCCGCCGCTCGATCTCGGCACGGCCGATGTCGAGCAACTTGTGGTATTCCACCCCGGAAGGGCAGGTGGTCTCGCAGTTGCGGCAGGTGAGGCAGCGATCGAGGTGCAGCCGGGTCTCCTCGGTGACCTGGGTGTCGTCTTCCGGGCTCTCTAGCATCTCCTTCATCAGGTAGATGCGCCCGCGCGGGCCGTCACGCTCGTCGCCCAGCAGCTGGTAGGTGGGGCAGGTGGCATTGCAGAAGCCGCAGTGCACGCAGGTGCGCAGCACCCGATCGGCCTCGCGGATATGCGGTTTCTGGAGGTCTTCCTCGGTAAAATTCGTCTGCATCTCAGAGCTCCGCGTAGAGTCGGCCCGGGTTGAAGATGCCCTTCGGGTCCAGCTGGGCCTTCAGGTTTCGATGGTACTTCGCCACCACCGGTTCCAGCGGCATGAAGGGATCGGGCTGGCCCGATCCCTCGCGGGACCCCAGGCAGGTGGCGTGGCCGCCGGCACGGGCGCAGGCCTCGCGAATGGTGTCGGCGGCCAGGTCGCTGCGCAGCCAGCGCTGGGTGCCGGCCCAGTCGTGGAGCACGTCTTCTTCCGCGACGCCGGCAAGCGCCAGGGGAGGCGTGTTGTGGGGCAGCGACAGGCGCCACAGGGCGCGGGCATCATCGCGGGAGAAGAACGCCAGTGTCTGCTCGCGAAGTGCCGTCCAGAAATCCGAGTCCAGCTCTTCGCCACCCAGGCGCTCGCGGGTGGCGGCGACCGAGCTGGGCCCACCCTCCAGGCGCAGATGCAGGGCGCCGGCGTGCCAGGCGGCGGCGGTAATGGGCAGTGGCTGGCGCCCCCACTCGGCAAGCTTCGCCTGGGCATCTGGAAGCGGCATCTCGAGGCGCAGGCTGTGGCAGGCCCCGGGCCGGGGCAGCACCTTGAGCGAGACCTCGGTGATCAGCCCCAGGGTCCCCTGGGCGCCGACCATCAGCCGCGACAGGTCGTACCCGGCGACGTTCTTCATCACCTCACCGCCGAAGCGTTGCTGGTGTCCCTCGTGGGTGATGACCCTAGTGCCCAGCACGAAGTCGCGCACGCTGCCGGCCCAGGGCCGGCGTGGGCCAGAGAGGCCGGTGGCGACCATGCCGCCCACTGTGGCGTCCGTTCCGAAGTGGGGCGGCTCGCAGGCAAGCATCTGGCCGTTGTCGGCCAGTGCAGCTTCCAGTTCGGCCAGCGGCGTTCCGCTGCGCACCGAGACGATCAGCTCCACCGGATCGTAGGTGGTGATGCCGCGATGCTCGCGGGTGGAGAGTGGCTCGCCGTCGACAGGGCGGCCGTAGAAGGCCTTGGTATCGCTCCCGACGATGCGCAGCGGGCTGCCCTCGTCGGTGGCTCGGCGAACGCGTTCGCCGAGCGCCTCGCTGATGTCCTGGTCGGTCGATTGGGGTCGTGTCTCCGCCATGGGAAATCCTCAGAATCGGGGCAGCTCGGGGTGCGGGAGTTCATTGTTGTGCACGTGCATGGCACCGAACTCGGCGCAGCGGACGAGGGTGGGGATGTTCTTGCCCGGGTTGAGCAGGCGATCGGGGTCGAAGGCCGCCTTCACCGCATGGAAGGTGGTCAGTTCCCCCGGGTTGAACTGGGCACACATCTGGTTGATCTTCTCGCGGCCCACGCCGTGCTCGCCGGTGATCGAGCCACCGACCTCGACACATAGCTCGAGGATCTTGCCGCCGAGTTCCTCGGCCTGCTCCAGTTCGCCGGGGCGGTTGGCATCGAAGAGGATCAGCGGGTGCATGTTGCCGTCGCCGGCGTGGAAGACGTTGGCGACCGGCAGGCCATATTCCTCGGAGAAGTCGGAGATGCCCTTCAGCACCCGCGGCAGCTCGCGTCGCGGGATGGTGCCGTCCATGCAGTAGTAGTCCGGCGACATGCGGCCCACTGCCGGGAAGGCATTCTTGCGCCCGGCCCAGAAAGTGGCGCGCTCGGCCTCGTCGCGGGCCTGCTGGATGCCGGTGGCTCCGGCCTTCTCGAGCACCGCGCGCACGGTGGCGCAGTCGTCGTCGACGTCGGCTTCCACCCCATCCAACTCGCAGAGCAGGATGGCCTCGGCTTCCACCGGGTAACCGGCCTTGACGAAGTCCTCGGCGGCACGGATGGCGAGCTTGTCCATCATCTCGAGCCCGCCGGGGATGATGCCTGCGGCGATGATGTCGCCCACTGCGCCGCCTGCCTTCGCGACGTCATCGAAGCTGGCCATGAGCACCTTGGCGGTCTCGGGCTTGGGCAGCAGCTTGACGGTGATCTCGGTGACCACGCCGAGCATGCCCTCTGAGCCGTTGAACAGGGCGAGCAGGTCGAGTCCCGGGGCGTCCAGCGCCTCACTGCCCAGGGTCATGCGCTCGCCCTCGATGGTGATCACCTCTACCTTCATGACGTTGTGCACGGTCAGCCCGTACTTCAGGCAGTGCACGCCGCCGGCATTCTCGGCGACGTTGCCGCCGATGGAGCAGGCGATCTGCGAGGAGGGGTCCGGCGCGTAGTAGAGACCATAGGGCGCCGCTGCCTCGGAGATGGCCAGATTACGTACCCCGGGCTGCAGACGGGCGATGCGGGCATCCGGGTCAACGTCGAGGATGCGATTGAAGCGCGACATCACCAGCAGCACGCCCTTCTCCAGGGGCAGCGCGCCGCCGGAGAGCCCGGTGCCGGCGCCGCGGGTCACCACCGGCACGCCCAGGGCGCGGCAGCGCTTCATCAGCGTCTCGACCTGCTCGAGGGTCTGGGGCAGGGCGACCAGCATGGGCAGCACGCGGTAGGCGGCCAGGCCGTCACATTCGAAGGGGCGCAGGTCCTCCTCACGGTGCAGCAGGGTCAGTCCGGGCGCGGCCTCTTGCAGGTCGGCTAGCACCTCGGCCTTGTCGATTGCCGGCAGCTCGCCGTCGAGCCGCTCGTCATAAAGGATGTTCATAAGGCTTCCTCGCTGGATGGCCCATTATCCGCGTGGGCCGGGAAGATGACCGATGGTGGTCTCCAATCTGGGCTTTCTTGGCGGATGTGTCCAGACCCTGGGTTTCTGGTAAGACCAGCTGTGGGCATGTTAATGGAAAAGATTTCCAGAATATACCCTCGCACCGCAGTACGATATTCCTCCGAGGACAAGGACACAGCCCCCATGGCCAGGCCATGGGGGCTGTGTCGGTGCGTCCGGCGGCGATCAGCCGAGAGCGAGCAGCGGATCCGAGATGTCGAAGACATAGAAGGCCAGCAGGCCGATGATACCGGCGAAGGTCACGTAGTAGATCGTCGGCAGGATCGTCTTGCGGATGGTGATACCTTCCCTGCCAAGTAGCCCCACGGTAGCGGAGGCCGCGACCACGTTGTGAATGGCGATCATGTTGCCCGCCGCCGCCCCCACGGCCTGCAGTGCGACCATCATGGCGGTGGAGACGCCGAGTTGCTGTGCCACGTTGAACTGGAAGTCCGAGAGCATCAGGTTCGACACCGTGTTGGAGCCGGCGATGAAGGCGCCCAGCGCACCCACGGCAGGGGCAAAGAGGGGGTAGATGTCACCCACGCTGTCGGCGACCAGCCGTGCCATGGCTACCGGCATCGAGACTAGGTCGGCGGCATTGACGCCGGAGTTGATCAGGATCCGCACCATGGGAATGGTGAAGATCAGCACGAAGCCAGCCCCCAGCAGTGTCCTCGTGGATTCGCCGAAGGCGGCCTTGAGCTCGCCAAGACGCATGCGATGCATGACGGCGGTGATCAGCACCACCAGCAGCAGGATGCCGCCGGGCAGGTAGAGCGGTTGGATGCTGCCGGAGACGCCGGCTTCACCGAGGATGTTGCTCCAGCCGAAGCTGAAGGATGTCAGGGCCTGCTTGAGCGGGTCGAAGACACGGGAGGCCACCAGGAAGAGTGCCAGCAGGCCGTAGGGTACCCAGCCCATGAAGGTGGAGATCGGAGCCTTGCCGACGACGTCGTCCAGCTTGATCTCCAGGGAGCCGATCCAGTTATCGGGCCAGGCCGATTTCTCCGGGAAATCCCAGTTCTTCTTGGGCAGCAGGAAGCCCCGGCGAGCGGCTGGAACCACGATGGCAAGGCCGACACCGGCCCCGATCAGCGACGGGAACTCCGGTCCGAGCAGCACCCCGGCCAGCATGTAGGGCACCACGAAGGCCACGCCGGTGAAGAGGGCAAAGGGGGTGATCTCCAGGCCTTCCTTCCAGGATTTGTTGGCGCCGAAGAACCGCACCATGATCACCACCATGATCAACGGCATGAAGACGCCGACGATGCCGTGTACCACCGCCACCTCGGCTCCGATCAGATGGTAATAGTCCTGCCAGGTCGCGCCGCCGGCCTCGAGCAGTTCGGTGATGCCGATACGGTCGACCCCACCGGTGACACCGACCACGATGGGGGTGCCTGCGGCGCCGAAGGAAACCGGAGTGGACTGGATCATCATGCCTACTACCACGGCCGCCAGAGCAGGGAAGCCGAGCGCCACCATCAGGGGTGCCGCAACGGCCGCGGGGGTGCCGAAGCCGGATGCCCCCTCGATGAAACAGCCGAAGAGCCAGGCCACGATGAGGGCCTGGACGCGGCGGTCGGGACTGATGCCCGAGAAGCCGTTGCGGATCGCCTTGATGCCCCCCGAGTGTTTCAGGGTGTTGAGCAGCAGGATGGCACCGAAGATGATCCAGAGGATGGCGACAGTCAGGATCAGGCCCTGGATGGTGGAGGCAAGGACGCGGGTAAAGCTCATCTGCCAGGCGAGCAGGGCAATCAATGCCGAGACCACGAAGACCACCGGCATGGCGGTTCTGGCGGGTAAGCGGAAGCCGATCAGCAGGACCCCGGCCAGCACAAGGGGTACGAAGGCGAGCAGCGCGAGTGTCGTTTCGTTCATGAATGGGTTCCTTTCGAGTTGGAACGGTGGGTCACGGAACTGTTTTTCTTTCGAGACCCGGGAAGCGTGTTCCGAGACCTAGAAAGAGTGGCGCAACATAAGCGCAATCGCCGGCGTTGACCACTTATGGTAAATTGGTATTACCAATAATAAGATAACGAAAGTGCTTCGGGTTTTCCCGATAAGGGTCGATAAATCAAATGCTTTTGTGACTTTCCCGTATGTGGGGCGCTTTCGGGTTCGCGCGAGACATTAGACTAAAAGACAGGACGTCGTCGTCGCCTGCGATGGCGTTGGCGGTGTCCGACAAAGGCTGGCACTATCGAGGCAGACCCATGACCGGATACCAGGAGGCGGCATGACACGGGTGCTTTACGATCTTTGCGGCATCGATGAGGAACTGCGCTTCTCGCCCTACTGCTGGCGAGTACGCTATGCCCTGGCCCACAAGGGGCTGGAGGTGGAGACGCGGCCCTGGCGCTTCACCGAGAAGCAGGCCCTGGCCTTCGCCGACCATGACAAGGTGCCGGTGCTGGTCGATGGCGATACGGTAGTGGTCGAGAGTTACGAGATCCTGCGCTATCTCGACCGCACCTATCCCGAGGCGCCGCTGTTGGGCGAAGGGCTGGCCGAGACGCGTGGGCACTTTTTCAAGCACTATACCGAGCGCTCGCTGGCCCCGGCGATGATGCGCACCATCATCATGGACCTGCTCAATGCTATCCATCCCGACGACCGGGCCTACTTCCGCGAGACTCGCGAGAAGCGCTTTGGGCGGGCACTCGAGGAGTTCCACTCACCGGCCAAGGGGCTGGCCCAACTGGATGCCGCCCTTGAGCCGCTGCGCGGCCAGCTCAAGAACGCTGACTTCCTCGACGGCGAGGCCCCGGCCGGTGCCGACTACCTGGTCTTCGGCAGCTTCATGTGGGCACGTTGCGTCTCCAGCGCGGACCTGGTTTCCAACGCCGACCCGGTTCACGCCTGGATCGAGCGCATGCTCGACCAGCATGGGGGCCTGGGACGCCAGGCCCTGCGCATCACCGACATCGAGGGGGCCTATCGTTGAGGCGATAAGCCCTCGCCTGCTCCTTGCGACGCCCGGCTCCGGCCGGGCGTCGTCGTTCATGGCCGACGGCGTCGCGCAGGATTCATAGGGTGTACCTCTTGGGTTTACCTCTTGATAGGGGCGCCTGATATCTTCACTCGGGATGTTGCGCTGCACAAAAAGGCCTGCTATGTTGCAATGCAACGCAGGGCGACAGGCTCAGTGTCCCACCACAGACGGAGGTGTTTCATGAGCAAGGCAACTACCCAACAGGCTACCGAACAGTTCGAGTCCATGTTCGTGGCACCCGCACGCAGCTTCGGCGCCCTCAACCTCGATTACACCGAGAAGCTGGTCGCCGCCCAGTTCGACGCGATCCGTGCCCTGGCCGACATGGGCATGGCCCAGGCTCGCGGCTGGCTGGATGTCCGTGATGCCGACAGCCTGAAGGCGGTCGTGGAGTCCCAGCAGAAGGTCGGTCAGGACATGGGCGAGCGCCTGCGCGGCGACGCCGAGAAGGTCATGAGCCTGAGCCAGGAGTATGTCCAGAAGAGCCAGAAGCTGGCCGAAGACGGCGTCAAGGCCGCCACTACGGCAGCCAAATAAGGTCCTGGGCTATCGAGCATGGCAAGCGCCGGCCTCGGCCGGCTTTCACGGGTCGTCTCCCTCGGGTGGCGCCCGTGTTCTTTTTTGTGGGCCCCCTTGGGCCCTCAGCCGTGTTCGCTGCCCAGCAGCTTGATGACCTCCTCATCCTCCACCTGCGCGAAGTCGGCGAAGAACTGCCCTACCGCCTGAAAGTTGCTGGACACTTCCAGGCAGACCACTTCGTCGGCCAGTGTCTCGAGCCGTGCCACGGTATCGGGTGGCGCCGCTCCCATGGCGGCAATCAGCGTCTGTGGACCCCGCGATCTCAGGGTGCTCAGAGCCGCTGCCATGGTAGCGCCGGTAGCACTGCCGTCATCCACCACCACGACGGTGCGTCCCTCAGGGTCGATGGGGGCCCGCACCGGGGTATAGCGACGGCGGCGCTCCTCGAGCAAAGCTCGTTGTCGCTCCGTCTCGCGATTCACCGCTTCCTCGCGAAAGTGATGCCGCGCTATCTCTTCCAGCGCTACGTTGCCATCCTCGCTGACCGCGCCGATGGCATATTCGGGATTGCCCGGTGCCCCCAGCTTGCGCACTAGCACCACGTCCAGGTCGCCCTCAAGGGCATCGGCGATCAGCCGACCCATGGGCACTGCACCTCGTGGGATGGCCAGGATCAAGGGATCATGCCCCTTCAGATGGGAGAGTCGCTGGGCGATGCGCTCGGCGGCATCGAGGCGATCACGGAACATAATGGTGCTCCTGACGCGAAATGTTCATTCCTAGTGTAGGTCGACACGTCTCCCGTCGAAACGCTCGTCCGCCAAAGGTGTCGTCCGTGCCGGACAACTTCCTCACTCAGCCGACACGGGCTTCCAAACGGAAGCGGGCGATGCGGTTGATCTGCTCGATGGCGGTTCGGCGCTCCTTGGCCGGATCGTTGGGCAGGCGTGCCTCGAAAGCGGCAAGGATGGCGTGGCGGTCGCTGCCCTTGACGGCCATTACGAAGGGGAAGTCGAATCTCGCCTTGTAGTCGGCGTTGAGGCGCTCGAAGCGGGCCAGCTCCTCGGGCGTGCACTGGTCGAGGCCGGCGCCGGATTGCTCGCGGGTGGAGTCATCGGTCAGCTCGCCGGCGACGGCCGCCTTGCCGGCGAGGTCCGGGTGGGCACGGATCACCTCGAGCTGGCGTTCGGGACTGGCCTCGCGGAGCACGGCACCCATCACGTCGACGAGCCCTTGCGGGGTGTCCTCCGCAGGGGATAGGCCGCGCTGCCAGGCAAGCTCGGCGATCCAGGGGGAGTGCTCATAGATATCGCCGTAGTGGGCCACGAAGGCCTGCTGGTCAAGCTGGCTGGGGCGCGGGGTGAGGATCTTGTCGGTCATCCTGGGGGCTCCTCTGCTGGGTCTTGCGGCCTGGCGGCGCACGCAACGGCAGGCTGGTCGTGGCAAGGTGATCGAGGGATATCGGTGTTTTTCCGTAAAGTGTATACAAAAAATATTTGAAATGTACCCTGATAAAAGATAAAACTGCCTTCATTATGCTGCCACGCTCAGCGTGGCAGCATCAGGCATGTTCCGACCCGCAAAGGAGGCACCCATGGGATACCTGACCACTCATGTGCTGGATACCGCCCAGGGCCGCCCCGGCCAGGGCATCCGCATTGAGGTCTTCCGTCTCGAGGGCGAGACCCGCACCCGACTCAAGGATGCCGTCACCAACGATGACGGGCGTTGCGATGCACCTCTCCTGGAGGGTAACGACTTCATGGCCGGCGAGTACGAGCTGGTTTTTCATGCCGGCGACTACCTGCGCGGCCGGGGCGTCGAGGCCGAGGAGCCACGCTTTCTCGACGTTATCCCGCTGCGCTTCGGGGTGGCCGATGCCGGACAGCACTACCACGTGCCGTTGCTGCTCTCGCCCTATAGCTATTCCACCTACCGCGGCAGCTGAGGGGCACGACCAACGCCCTAGCAGGCTGTCGGGTTTTCGATAACGTCGTGCGATACTCGCATCATGCCGCCATCACCGGAACGACGCCATGAGCCGCTTCATCCCTGTTGACCGCCAGACCGACTATCTTCTGCCGCCTTCCGTGGATGAGTGGCTGCCCGATGACCACCTGGCGCGCTTCGTCGTGGAGGTGGTCGAGCAACTGGATCTCTCGGCACTGACGCGTCGCTACGCCGGCCGGGGGCACAAGGCGCATCACCCGGGTGTACTGCTGAGCCTGCTGGTCTACGGCTATGCCACCGGGGTGTATTCCAGCCGCAAGATCGAGCGCGCCACCTATGACTCCGTGGCCTTCCGCTAC
>NZ_FOBC01000037.1 GCF_900109725.1 Halomonas daqiaonensis | reverse complement strand
TTTCACGACGAAGTATCGGCGCAAAGTGTTCGACGGCTACATGATCGGGCAGCTCCGAGAGGCTTTTGAATCGGCTTGCGAGAAACTCGACTGCCGCATCCTTGAGTTCGATGGTGAAGAAGACCATGTTCACCTGCTCGTTGAATATCCGCCGAAGCTGTTGGTCAGCGTGATGGTCAACAACTTGAAATCCACGTCCCCCGGCGGGTGTGCTTCTTGAACACGCATATCCCAATGTTGAGCAAAAGCACTGCTTTGTGGTCACGGTCGTATTTTGCTTGTAGTGCGGGTGGGGCAACGATCGAGATGCTCAAGGGCTATGTGCAAGCGCAAGCCACCCCCGAATAGAGTCGCTGCGCGACTCTCGCTTGTATCCCCGCCCGAATGGGCGAGGGTTTTCGCGGATTATCGCTAACTTGATCTAGTCTGAATGGTCGAGGAATTAGCGGTGGACACCGTGAACATACACGAAGCCAAGACCCACCTTTCCAGGTTGCTGGCTCGCGCAGCGGATGGGGAGACCGTGCTGATCGCCAAGGCGGGTCAACCCATCGCCAAACTCACCCCCATCGACGCTCCACCAATCGGCAAGAAGCGTCGTCTCGGCTTTCTGGAGGGTGCCTTCCAGATTCCCGATGACTTCGACACCATGGGCAGCGACACGATTACCGAGGCGTTCGAGGGCGAGGGGAAGACATGATCCTGCTCCTGGAAACCCACCTGCTGCTCCGGGCCGCCTCACAACCGGATCGACTCTCGGCCGTGGCGAGAGAGAAGCTGCTGGATGAGAACAATGCACTCTGGTTCAGCGCCGCCAGCCTCTGGGAGGTCACGATCAAGGCCGGCCTGGGACGCCCCGACTTCCGAGTAGACCCTTATCTGCTGCGACGAGGGCTGGTCGACAATGGCTACACGGAACTGCCCATCACCAGCAATCACGCCCTCGCCGTCCATCACTTGCCGCTCATCCACCGCGACCCGTTCGACCGCCTGCTGGTCGCCCAGGCCGAGAGCGAGGAGGTGCTGCTTCTGACGACTGATACCACGGTGGCGAGCTATCCCGGCCCCGTCATGCTCGTCTAGACCAGAGGCAAACCCACAATTGGACGGAGGCTGAACCAGCAATTGGACGCTATATCAGTCAGCAGTTGGACGCTATAATAACCAGCAATTGGACGATGCTGGAGACGAGACATGGCCACGCCCTATCTGCCGCGGTTAATTCGCGACCGCGTGGTGGAGTCGCTCGCCGATACGCCGGTGGTCTGCCTGCTGGGCCCCCGACAGGTCGGCAAGACAACCCTCGCTCAGCGCATCGAGCCCGAGCGAACCTATCTGAACCTGGATGACCCCACCCTGATGGAGGCTGCCCAACAGGACCCCCTCGGCTTCATCGAGAGTCTGCCGGAGCGCGTCACACTGGATGAGGCCCAACGGGCGCCCGAGCTGCTGCTGGCAATCAAGTCGGTGGTGGATCGAGACCGCTCGCCAGGTCGCTTCCTGCTCACTGGTTCCGCCAACCTCCTGCTGCTGCCCAAGGCGCAGGACTCCCTGGCCGGCCGCATGGAAGTCATCTACCTGCACCCGCTGGCCGAACAAGAGAAACGCATCAGCGAGTCCAACCTGCTGGCCGGACTCCTTGAAGGCCGGCTCTCTCCCAGGATAGTGGACGACACCATACCGCTATCCCCCACGGCGGAGATTATCTGCCAGGGTGGCTACCCAGAACCCAACCGCCGCCCTCCCCACCGGGCACGACAGTGGTACCGCCAATATCTCAACGCCATCATCCAGCGTGATGTGCAGGACATCGCCGCCATCCAGGACGAGGACGGAATGCTGCGCCTGGCGGAGCTGCTGGCATACCGGGCCGCCAGCCTGCTTAACGTCAGCACGCTGGGCAAGGAACTGGGGATGGAGCGCAGCACGGTGACCAAGTATCTGAGCATCCTGGAGCGGTTGTTCCTGGTCAGGAAGTTGCCCGCCTGGCACCGCAATCAGGCAAAACGGCTGATCAAGAGTCCCAAGCTTCACCTCGTCGACACCGGCCTTGCCGCCGCCTTGGCACGGCTGACACCAGACCAATGGTTGGCTCAGGCCGAACGCTTCGGCGCCCTTCTGGAGAGCCATGTGGTCGAGCAGATGATGGCCCAGGCCTCCTGGGTCGACCCCGAGCTTCGGTTCTCCCACTACCGGGACAAGGACCAGGTGGAGGTCGACCTGGTCATCGAGCGCGGCCAGGAACTCTGGGGAGTGGAGGTCAAGCGCGCCGCCACCGTGCAGGCCAAAGACGCCGCCGGCCTCGCCCGGCTCGCCGATCAGGCCGGCAAGCATTTCCAGGGCGGCATGCTGATCTACACCGGTCGCCACTGCGTGAAGCTAAAGGTTCCGGGCTGCTACGCCGTACCCATCGGCATGCTATGGGGAGAAGAACCTGGAGAACCCATTTCCAGCGAGGTTGCCTGGCAGGAGTTGACTAGCCGGCAGCAGTGATCTTGTCCCGCAGCAGTGGTAGAGGAAGGAGACAAAGAATGGTGGGCCCAGTCAGACTCGAACTGACGACCAAGGGATTATGAGTGCAATTTTGTAACATTGAGGACCGCGCCTGCAATGCGGACATCAAGGATTTTCAAGGTCTTATCGTAGTCCATGGGTTATATAGCTCTCACGGAGCGCGCTCAATCAGCAACCAAACCGCTACCATTGAGGTGCTTGCAGTCATCCATGACCAGCCACTCGCCCCACCCGTCTGCCGATACTAGGCATCGGTGCCGGGCAAAGGCCCGCGGAAGCAGAAGACGCTCAGCTGATGATCATGGTTGGGGTCGGGTAGACCGGGCGATTGCTCGTCCCGGCCCCCCTCAGAACCGGGCATGCGCGATTGACGCACCCGGCTCCTCAACCATCAGTTTCGCTATCAGGTAAATCGGTGAACAATCCTGGCTCGCGGTAGCGGGAGAACCGACAGCAGCCGCGCTGCCTTTTCCCACGAGAACCATGCTTTCTGTGATCGCCTCCTGAGCCATTTGATCCATATACGACGGACCATGTTCACGAAGCGCTGCAAGGCCTCGACGTTGTTGGTTATCCCGTAATACGCGTAATATAGTGGACCCCATGGTCCACTATATAAGGCATAAAAAAGCGACTTGCGGGCGATAAAATTCAATATCTTAACTCGGAATTAACTGCGGCACCGCCATGATGAAACATATCATGCTGACCGTCTTCTTTCCACGCTGTAAAGTCCGCAAGGTCACCGCCGGCTTTGACGGGAACGAAATCACCCTCGAAGGCGACGGTCTGCTGCTATGACGACCGAATCGCGAGACGGACCTGGCCCGTGCCAATGCGTACCGACTTCTTACTCTTGGGTATCTCAATGTTGTCCATGCTGGACAGCGTTCATGCTCCTGCAGCGCTTCTTTGGCCTGGCCTTAGGCTCCGTCCGTCAATGTAAAAGGCCTGCTTGCGAGCATTTTTAATCTGCTGATGGAAGCAGGGATTTCCGATCCTGAACAGTTCAGGATCGACCGAAGCGCATAGTCGCCGCCGACGGTATAGCGGATCCTGCCACGCGCGAGGAGGGAAGCCTTGGCCGGCCAGCAAGCTAATGCGTAAAGGAGAGGACAGAACACCTATGAGGACTCCCGTAACGGGATGAATTGTATGTCTCAGACGGCTCGCCTGGTAAAAGATAAGGCTGGACCACTAGTGAATCCGTCTCATGGCTCAACCTCGTTGCAATCCCGGTAGTGCTCGCGAACCTCCAGGATCGCCGGTAACACCTTGAAGAAGGCATCCACCACCACCGGATCAAAGTGTCTGCCGCGGTTCTCCTCGATCAGGGCAAGGGCTTCCTCCACCGGCCACGCGCGCTTGTAAGGGCGAGGCGAGGTCAAAGCATCGAAGACATCACTGATGGCAGCAATTCTCCCCGCCAGGGGAATGGCGTCTTATTGATATGCAACTCGGAATACCTGAGGTAGCTGATGGCCAATGATGTTGCCCGCGGTCCAGACATTGAGGAAAGTACCGAGACCGCGCCACTAAGGCGCTCAAGGAAGCCGCTCCCAAGGCTTCCAAAATCGCCTGGTAAGTCTTCCCGCCGGCCCACACAGAAAGGTCACGACACCCGAGGCCACCGATCCATGATCGGTGGCCTTTCGCATGCATGGATGATGATGGCTGGTCGGGGTTTGTCGCGCCTCGAATCATGGGGGGAGCAAGGAGGCTCACGCCTCGGCTTCCACCCGGTTGCGGCCGCCTTCTTTGGCCCGGTACATCGCCTGATCGGCGCGGGCGACCAGGGTCTTGCGGCTTTCGCCGGGTCGCCAGGCGGCCACGCCGACGCTGATGGTCACCCTGCCCAGCTTGCCCAGGTCCAGTGCTTCGGCGCTCCGCCTGAGGCGTTCGGCGAGATGCCTGCCGCCGATTAGGTCACAATCGCTGGCCAGCACCAGGAACTCCTCACCACCCCAGCGGCCCAGGTTGTCGGTGGGACGCAGGATGTTCTGCAGGACTCGGCTCAGCGTCACCAGCACCTCATCGCCAGCCTCATGACCCTGTGTATCATTGAAGTGCTTGAAGTAATCGATGTCGAACAGCAGCACGGCGAAGGGCCTGTCGTGACGTTCGGCGGCGTTGAACTCGGCATCGATCGCCCCTTCCATGCGGTAGCGGTTCCAGGTGCCGGTCAGGCTGTCGCTGTAGGCCAGGCTCTTGAGCTTTTCATTGAGCTGGGCGATCTCATGGCTGGAGGTCAGCACGGCCAGGTTCTTGGCGAGGTCTCCGGCGGCACGGCACTCGATGGCGCGCCAGGCGCGGCTGCGTCCCCTCACCTCTTCCTGCCACTGGGCAAAGGAGCGGCGGGGCGTCAGGATCAACTGCCCGTCGCGCATTATGGGGGTATCCTCGGGCTTGCCGGCCCAGCGCCTGCTGTGGCGCTGTTCGGGGCGAAAGAACATCAGCCAGTGGGGCGACTCGGTGGGCAAGGGCACGGCCAGCAGGCCGCAGAGGTCGCCCTCCTGCCAGGTTGCCAGGGATGTCTTGGCCAGCGATTGGGTGTGCCAGGCAGTGTCGCGAGGCTGGTGACGATTCAGCCAGCCGGCCATGCCCACCAGGTTCTCCTCGGCCGGTAGAGTTCCCATACCACGGCTCTTTTGCCCGGTGACCAGTGCGATGCCACTGGCATCCAGTAGATCCAGCCATTGCGCGCCGTGACGCTGGATCAGGCCATCCGGTCCGAGAAGGCGCCCCTTCTCGTCGGAGAGAATCTCGTTGCTGTCGTGGATGCCGTGGAGGAGGCGGGTGTCCGCTCGGGTGCGTAATACCCTCAACCGCTGCATGGCGATCTGAACCAGGGTGCACAGCGCATCACGCAGGTCAGCCTCCACCGTCCTGGGCTTCAGGCCCTGAAAAGCCAGCAGGCCCCAGAGCGTCTCCTCCTCGTACATGGCGATCGACAGCGAGGAGCCGACGCCCATGTTGGTGAGGTACTCCTGGTGAATCGGTGCGACGGCGCGCAACACCCCCCCGCGACATGTCCAGTGGCGCCGTTTCATCAGGGCCACAGGGCGGCAACACGGGAACCGGGGGTGCCAGGGCATCGGGGATGCTACGCACCCTATTGAAGTCGTAGAGTCGGCGAACCTGGGGAGGAATGTCACTGGCAGGGAAGTAGTGATCGAGGTAGCTCTCCGCCACGGGTAGACACGTCTCGGCGACCACTCGGCCATTCCACTGCTCGTCGAAACGGTAGACCATCACCCGCTCGTGGCCGGTCCACTCCTGTACCCACTGCGTCAGTGCATCGAGAAGAGTATCGGTGTCGTCGATTCTCCTTACTTCGACCAGCCAGTCATTCACCTGGTCCAGCAGGCGATGTCCATCCGGGCACATCTGGTATTCCAGTTCCACGACAACGGCATCACCACTGTGATAGGTCACCACATGGTAGAGGCGTCGTTCGCCCTGCACCTCTCCCTGGGCGGTGAGAACGGAGGCCGAGCCGTCCTCAGGGCTATCGCAGTTAGATAAGTAGTCGTCCATAGACACGCTGCCCGCATCGTAGGCACTCTTGCCGGTATCCGCTATGTGCCGGTATCAAGGAGTGATATGGCATCTGTCACCAGCTGCTTTTCCGATCTGCCTGACCCCAGGGGGCCCAACGCCCGTCACGAGTTGGATGAGATCCTGTTTATTGCCCTCTGCGCTGTGCTCTGTGGGGCTGAGGACTGTTCAGATATGGCGCTTTTCGGACAGTCGAAAGAACCTTTCCTACGCCGCTTCCTGACGCTGCCCCATGGCATTCCCAGCCACGACACCTTCAGCCGGGTCTTCCGCC
>NZ_FOBC01000013.1 GCF_900109725.1 Halomonas daqiaonensis | reverse complement strand
ATAAATCGGCCGCTGACGTCATCAAGCTGCTGGACCCAACACAGGACGCTGACAAGACCTCCAGCAGCGCCAAGAGCACTGGACGCGCTAAGCGCAAGCTGAAGATCTACAAGAACCCGAACACCGGCGAGGTCGTCGAGACACGCGGCGGCAACCAGAAGACGCTGAAGGCATGGAAGGAGGAGCACGGCGCAGAAACCGTTGAAGGCTGGCTGGTAAGAACAGAAGACTAAAGCACTTCAATCCTGCCCACCAACCCATCGGTGGGCAGGGCAGCTTTCGGCCAAGAGCGGACGTCCAGCACGAGCTCATATAAGATGGAGTTTAGTTGTCACCGCCTCAAGACCGAACATACAGCGTGAGCCCCTCCCGGCGGTGCACCGTCAAAAGCTCACCATCCTCCGGAACATGATCGGAACAATACGCTTTCCATTGCTCCCCGTTAAGCATTACCAACCCCGTCGCCATGCCATCCCGAAGATCGAAGCGGCCCCGGGCTCTGACTCGCTTTCCGATCACGTCATTCCTGAGTAGATCCGGTCGCTGTTCCACATGCCTCTCATTACTCCAAGCCTCGAACCAATCTGCCGCGTAGTAGATGAGCAGGAATGCTGCCAAGAGAATCACGCCGCCTATGCGCAACGCAGGAGCTTCCGAGAGCACCAACGCGGCGGCTGTGCCAAACACAACGACGAATAGGGCGATACGCAGAAAGAACCGTATTAAAACGTGCCACACTGGCATAGTTACGCTCAACCTTAGTTAGACCACACGCTTATTCTACTGGTTTATTGTGCCGGCGCGTTCAGACCAATAAAAACGAATGGACAACATCGCCCATAACTTTATAAACATACTGAAAATCAAATATACTTTGGCCGTAAGGCACGAATAAAAATGCCAGCAGCATTTTTAGAAAGATCCGTAATGGGTCGTCAGCTAATCTCACTGAAATTCAGCATAGCCTAAAATTCCACATACGGCCAAAAGCTGTCTTTCAGACATATCTGATATCATGCAGCCGTTAAACGGCGGGCGACAGAAATGGAAGGCTGCTATCTGCTGCGTATTGATACGCCTTACTATAATGATTCGTACTCGCTTGGATGGGTAAACTCGCGTTTTTTCGACAGAAATACTCGTAGAGTGCCCGATGTCGGCGGAGGCCATACTCGTCAGAGCGAGTCTCATAGGAACTTACCCATCCTATTAGGTTGTTGAGATTTTTATCTTGCTCCTCTTTCGAGCTGAACTTCTCAGGCTCCCATGGCCGCGCACGGCAGTGCGCAACACATACATCAATCCCAGGGTTAAGAAATATGAGCTCTTCACACTCTGCAAGGATAGAGTCAATTATATCTGAGTAGCAACCTTCGATTATCCAACTCTCATTTTCGGAAATGAAGCACATTACATCTGAAATGCTATCTTCAAGACGTCGTCTCTCAGCTCCATCCAGAAATGCCACTTCATCCATAGGCAGGCGAGCAGCTGGATGCTTAGCCATAAATTTCCTGGAGAGAGTGCTCTTGCCAGACCCAGAATTTCCAAGAAGTATCATTCTCACCTAATTATTCCTCAAGGTGAATAGGCACCGAACCGTGCGCTCTAACATTGGACGAAAAAGCACGCAGAATTCGCCGCCAGCCCGGCTTGGGATCGATAAATTCCGACGCGCCTATCAGAAAGTAATATTCCACATTCGACCAAACGCTGACTTCGTCGGAGTTCCTCCACGTTACGGGTATAGCTTCTCTAGCCTGCAGACATTTTCTGGACGAGTAGTTTGTCGATCCGTCGCCCATCTAGGTCGATGACCTCGATCCGCCAGTCGCCGACGGTGATGTGCTGGCCCAGCTTCGGCAGTTCAGCCGCCCGGTGGAGCACGAGGCCGGCCACGGTATCGTAGTCGGGCACTTCCTCCAAAGTAAGACCGATGTGGTCGGCGAACTCGTCGACAGGCATCCAGCCGGCGACAAGCAGCGAGCCGTCCGCGCGTTCGATCAGCTTGGGCTCATCCGTTTCCGCATCATCGAACCCCCCCGTGATCGCGCCGAGGATATCCATGGGGGTGATGATGCCCTCGAAATGGCCGTACTCGTCGTAGACGAGCAGCATCTGCGCGGGAGCCGTCTTGAGTTGTTCGATCACCTGCATAGCCGGCAGGGCGTCGGGGACCACCGGTGCTGGTCGTGCAAGTGACCTGGGGTCGAAGCCTTCCTCTTCCACCTGCAGGAGATCATGGCTCTGCAGGATACCGACGATGTCGTCCTGCCCTCCATCACGCAGCGGTAGACGTGACCGGCCAGAGGTGCGCAACCGGGCGAGGATCTCAGCACGGGTTTCGCCGACGCCAGCAAGCTGGACCTCATGCCGCGGAGTCATCAAGCCGCGCGCGCAGCGGTCGGCGATGCGCATGACACCGGTGATCATCTTGGTCTCGCCCTTCTCGATGGTGCCAGCACTCTCCGCCTCGACGATGATCATCCGGATCTCCTCGTCGCTGACGGTGGCCTCGCGCTTCCCCGAGTGCCCAAGCAGCATGAGAACGAGTTTACCTGATCGAACCAGGAGCCATACGAGCGGCAAGGCGGCGCGAGAAAGCAGGTGCATCGCCGGTGCCACACGGGAAGCGACGGTCTCCGGGCTGGCCAGCGCGATCTGCTTGGGAACGAGTTCGCCGATGATCAGCGAGAGGTAGGTGATCACGACCACGACGATACCCACGCCCAAGGGATCGGCGACCAGCACCGGAACCCCGAGACCCGGTAGCGCGTCGGCGAGCCGGGCACCCAGCGTCGCCCCGGAGAAGGCTCCGGAGAGAACGCCGACCAGAGTGATACCTATCTGCACCGTCGAGAGAAACCGAGCCGGGTCTGCGGAAAGGGCAAGTGCGGTCCTAGCGCCACGTGAGCCACCTGCGGCTCGCGTCTGGAGACGCGTCGAACGGGAAGAGACAATAGCCAGCTCCGACATGGCGAGCAGGCCGTTCAGTACGATCAGGGACAGAACGATGAGGATTTCGAGGAGCATGGTAGCCAGTAGAGTGACGTCGAAGAGGAGCTGTCGGGAAAGTTCGCTAAGCAGAGGAAAGCATGAGCGCCTTTTAATCATGGCACATTACATGGCCCTCGGCATACCATTGGTATCAGGTGTGCTTTACCGGGGTCGGGGGGCACGAGTCAGGCCTCGCCCGGTTTCACAGCAGGCGCCTCAACTCCCCATATTTTTCTCAGCAAAGCGACAACGCGACCGAAAGATGATCACGGATTTTTTTAGTCATTGTTCATGCCTTTCGTATACTTAGAAAGGTTCACGCAATGTCATTAGGCTCCAATGATGGCACCCTTGAGGGCAGGTCAACACTCGTTAAAATAATGACCGTATTTCTCACAGCAACTATCGGCCAGGAGCAGACTTTGTCCCCGAACAAGGAAGCGCCCTTTGGCCGGAGGCGCAGGGTATCTGGGGAAGGCGGGGTGAAAAGGTGGATAGGCTTGAAAGAGCCAGAGTCATTTCATGTGCCAGCTATGTTGACAGGCTCCGTTCCGTATTCCAGCAAGCTTGGCAGGCATGGTCATTATCCTATGGCATCCCGAAATATCGGCAAAGCCCGCTCAATCATCTCGATGTTGGCCGTCAGGCTGATCCGAAAATGGCGTCGCCGTTCGAAGAGAGTACCGGGCAAAACGAACACGGATCGCGCGGCCAGGATTTCTATAAAGCGCAGCGCGTCGCCACCCGGAGCCTCTCCCCACAGGTAGAATGTCCCTTCCGGATGAACCATTTGATAGCCCCACTGCTCGAGCGAATGGAGCATTAGATTCCGCTTCGTGGCGAGGGCATCAAGATCGATCGACACATTCTCCAAGGAAGCTACCGAGTACTGCATGAGCGCGCTAGGGAAGGTCCAACCCATCGCCATCTGGACAGAGAAAGTCGCTCCCTGCAGTTCCGCACGCTGCTCTGCCGGGACACGGGGTGAGATCGCCAGATACCCGAGCCGCTGGCCGGGAGCAAGGAGCACCTTGCCGTAGCTGTAGTCAATAAGCGTCCATGGATAGAGCGTAGCCGGGCTCACGAAGGGCGCGTTGTTGAAACGGATGCGTCGATAGGGTTCGTCCGAGAGCAGCCAGATGCGCGCGCCTATTCGGTTGGACGCGGAGTCGAGTAGATCGGCGAGCGCTTGCAATTGCTCTTGCGAATACACCCGGCCGGTGGGGTTGTGAGGACTGTTGACGACGACCATACGCGTACGCGGCGTGATGGCAGCGTCGATCGCTTCCAGGTCAAGGTCGAAGTCGGGTTCACTCAGGCCAGCCTTGACCGGGACGAGATCTGCAGCCCGCAGCATCGAGGCGTAGCAGAACCAGCCGGGGGCCGGGATGACTACCTCGTCGCCCGCGTCAAGCACCAGGCGAAAGGCGAGCGCGATGGCGGCGAAAGCGCCATGCGTCAGCGCAATATCCTCGGGCTCGAAATCAAGCCCAAGCTCGCTGGAAAGCGCCTTGGCAATGAAGGCCCGCGGCTCGGGCTCACTAATCTTGTAGGCAAACCACTCCGGATTCTGCGGTTGAAGGTTCCGTGCGAGGGCCTCCACAAGACCGGCAAGTGGCATTTCGTGGGGATTTCCGAAGCTGAAATCGCAAGCCCCTGCGGTACTCCTTGCTTCTCCGCTGCTTGAACGGAGGAAAAAATCTTCCACCAGTGCGAACTCTGCTGACGCATTCCGGCTCCGCTGTGAGAGTACCGTCATAACTGCACCTCTTTCTTTCGCAGGGGGTAAAGGTGACAGAAAGATTAAGTGTAGTTCTCGGTCATTGGGAACGCTGACTATTTTCTTCGGTAGCTAATGACAGATGATCTGAAGTTGACCCGGTTCGGTGAGAGAGAGGTCACGCGTCAGGACCGAGGGCGGTGGAGACGACGGCGACATCGGCTTCTCGACAGAGTCAGGGTGCCCTTGCGAAGGCCGCGCCTTGCACTGCGAAACAGCCTGGCAAAGAATTCGGCCCGCAATCGGGCATTGCGCTGCTCGAGTTTCTGAATTTGCGGATTCGGATTGTGGAAGGCCATCGCTATCACCTCCTCCGCCGACGCGAGCATACTGCATACTTGATGTGTAGCATAAGGGCACCGCGCATGCTTTCTGTGATTGCCCAAAAGTCAGGAATCGGCCAAAAGCGGTCCTGCGATCGAAACTGATATAATGAATAAGGATAGGTCGTGGCTTGCTTTTCTCACACGACCTATCCTTATTCATTAAACGATCTCTCCTGATAAGTGTCAATATGCGAACGATTGTTTGAGATAGCGAAAAACCAAGGCATACAGAACTACTAGAATAATTACATTGGCCCAAGAGTACTTGAACAACCACATCGCACCTAACACAAGAAATGATACTCCGACTAGTCGTAGAGCCCATAAGCTTTTTGTCTCACGGTCTGCACTAAGTGCCCAGACTTGCTGAAGTGCGATGACACTGATCAAAACCCAATAGATCATCGAGAAATTTGGTGAAACTATTTTATTTGGATCGAAGAGCCCAAGGAAATAATAGACCAGAAACATCCCCAGAACTTCGGCAAGATCCAGAAAAAATACGCCTACTCCATATTTCCCAACTTCCGTTTTCTGGATAGATAAAAAACAAGCGCTAAAGAAAACCCCAAATAGAAGCGCATAGTACAAGGCTATATCTGATAGCGCCGAAGATACGTTATCGTGCGTTGTAATTCGCAGCACAAAAACCACTAGCCCAGTTCCAAGTACAGCAGGATAATACAAGCCAAGCATCAAGCTTTGTAAGTTGTGATTTGGCTGTCTCTCTGACATTCTAGGTTTCCTAGTAGTGATTATATGAAATGCTGTTCTATTGAATTAACTCGCCAGCTGAATTTGCAGTAAGGTCGGCTTCGGGTCTCAACTGCCTCAATCATACAACCAGCGTAGACTAAAGGTCTTCACCCGGCCAGAAGCAGACCTTCAGGCTGTGCCTATATAAAGTTCTGCTTCGATGGCCAGCGTTTGAATGGCAACGGAACGGCCGGGCCGAATTAAAGCTGTTGTTAGATACATGCCCTACCTAGGTCCCTTCTAACCCCACAGATAAGAGGGAACTTTTACCTCGTCGGATTCAGAATCCCACGCTTGGCCGGCAATTCTCCATTGATCAGCATCCTTGACCAACAACAGCATCTCTACTCCCCGGCTCACCTCAGTCTCATTTTCAACCGTTTCGCAGGCAGCTATTGCAACGGCGACATTTCCGAATACGCGGACCTCCGTGCCCAAAACCTTCTCATGGAATGAACGGAGTTTCGTTTCTGCTAAGCCGGAAAGCCGTTCAATGAATGCGTTCACGGACTGCTGCTTCACCGGCCGTATCGCTGGATATAGCGGTGTGGCAGGGAAAAAGTCAAATCGGAATGTATCCCAATCAGCAGATACCCCCGGTGACCAACTCAGACAGCCAAACTGTCGCTCTATCAATTCTCGTATAGCTTTTTCGTCAGCCATTTTTTCCTCTGTCCTCATGACCGCCTCCCTAGATTCAACTTATCTTGATACTAAGAAAATTATTACGGGATCGGGGTTACTACTTACTAACAGTGGCTGGGCTATACAATTTGCATCGATGTCTGTGCATAACGACATCATTCAGAATAGACTAAAATTCAACTTTCGGCCAGGAGCGGACATTGATATTTTCCTAACATATAACGCCCGGCTCGCGCGACGGTTTGGAGCTGCGAAGCGGCGGAAAATCGGTCGCCGTGCAGCCGATTGTTACGAATTCCTAGCCGGCGCTACGATGCCTGCTCTCACCAATTCTTCTACTAGTGAAAATAACAGCTTCGCATCAAACTGACCTGAATAGTAAATAACGCGGAGATTCTCTCGGTCATAGACAAAATTTCGGCCTCTTTCTGGGGCCGGATCTAAGGCAAAGTCAACGGATTTATATTTGTGCATCCGGCCATTCAAATCGGACATTGAGAAGCCACAAATATGTAGTTTGGACGACACCTTAAAGTCTTTTGTTAACAATGAAACATCAGTTTCAAAGAACACATTGAACCAATGTTTATCGACTGCTTGGGCCTGGTAAAGAACAGAAGGGAGGCTGTTAATCAACTTTTCGTTTATCTTGAGGCAAAAAGGATCTAATACGAGGGATACACCAGCACCAAACTCATCACCCTCCTTGTGCCTGATGATTGCTCCATGTGTGTGTATCGTGTTTTTATCCGCCATCCTGAACTCGATATTATTTTCGACCAACAGCTTTTCAACCTTACCGAAGGGATCATCGACGATAGATATATCTTTCCCGCCGGGTTTCATCTTATTTGGAAATACCATCTTCACATGGTCTATTATATTTAGCACCTCCTCTGATACTTCTCGGCGACCAAAACTAAGGGCCAATAGCCGCTCGAAATCATCCTCAGAGAACGATTCGGGATAGCTGCAATCGAACTCTCGATTCAAAACAGCAATAATATTATTGAGACCCTCAGCGCCTGAGATGTTAAACCCCTGAAGCAAGTTTAAGGGTGGCTTTAAGCTTCCTATATCGACCCCATCTATTCCGATAGGAATAACCTTGACTCCCTTCGAGTAAGCAAAGCCAGCCTCAAAATAAATCCAGCTAGACATCGCTGATCTTGGCGATACAAAAACAAACATTATCTTAGATTTATTAAGATTTTCCTCGACTTGGTGAATCCAATTATTGCCAAAAGGAATGCTTTCGCCGTCGCTTGACTGAAAAAGATCAACGGTTCCTGAGGTGCGCCCGTTGACCAAATCCTTAATTTGGCGAATCAGCTCTTTGTCTAAAGAAGAATGACTAATGAATATTGTCGGTTTCTGCATACTCTGTCTCTAATCTTCGTAACGCTTCAATAACCGGCGCGCGTAAGCGCGTCCGACGCCGATAGGCGTGAAATTGATTGACTTGTTAAGCATAGACTCCAGGATAAAACAAATTAAGAGCCTCTCGAATATCATCTGTGTAATTTTCTTCTAATGAATCCAGGTAGCTATGGAAGTCATCCCAGCCTGCTACAGAATACACCTTTGTGTCATGCGGCTCTAATAGCATTGCTTCTGGATCTTCGCACCACTGCTTCATAACCCGGTCAATAAATATTGCATCACTGTAAGGCCCAAAAACAGAAATACACTCCGAATCATAGAATAGGCCGGCTAGTTTCCGGCGCGCATTGGCAAGATTTGTATACGCTCCGTTCTTAACCATTTTTCGTAGAACCGCAAATATGCCACATGAAATCCTTACATTGGGAATGTTAGTGAAATGTGGCGAAGAAAAGAACTCTCCTATTCTTTTCAAGCGGTCGTCTATCTCCATAGTTGAACTGTCACAATGAAGCAGGGATTCAACATACATTGTGTCTATAGGCGCTTCCATATAGCTATTAAGGCTTCCAGTGCCAACATTTACAACCATCTTCAGGTATTGATCTAGCAAAGATTTCCCGTACCCTCTAGCTTCCATATTTACATCTTCTTCAAAGGAAGTGGTTAACTTTCTCCATTCTGGGAACAGATCTACCAACCCCTCGATTGCAGCAGCCTTTCCTTGGCGCATGGCTTCTAAATCACCCAAGAAAGGCCGTATGTTAATCCAAAAATAATCATCCCACCGATGGATGTCCTCTCTAAATGCGTCGCACTCTTCTATAGGATGAATAATGTCAGTTTCAGATCTGAATGCATCAAACGCCCGATACATTTGCTCCTGTTTTATTTCATAAGCTTCATTAAACTGGTATCCACGCGCAGTCTGCTTTATGAATTTGTATAGATCTTCTTGTTGTTCGTGCCTCCACAAATGCGTCTCGTCTGTGTGCACAGATGAATATGGACATACGACCAGCTGCCTAGAAGCCATATCCTTTATTCGATTGGCTGCGTCTATAAATGGCTGTTCTTGGTCTCTAAACGCATGGGACAGAAAAAACTGATCAAGGTAAATTACTTTTTTTCTTATGTCTGGGAGCGGATGCCTCATCCATTCTCTGCAATTGTTACAGCCCCTGTTGAGAATATTTCTTCCTACATTCACATTCCCGTACTTTCCAGAAACACCACACTTAGGGCATGGTTCCTCAAGATGCCGGGTTATCAGCATACTTTCTCCTTGAGTGCAACACCAATCATCGCGCATGCTGCATATCCCGATGAACGTGCCTGCTGTCTTTGCCGGCATGTCCGCTTCGGGTCGATAGCTGTCATTAATAAAACGCTAATACACCATTACCGACATGTCGCTCGGGTTTTCTCCAAGAAGAACATGTTGCCATTCGTCCTCACGATTTCACCCTGACCAGTTCCTCCCACCGCGTCGTGTATCTCGGCGTCCTACGCTCACACCTTAGCGCCCAGGCATTGCCTTGGCGAGGAAGACCGAGCCGAACTATGTCCTTCCCCAGCTCACGATTGAGCTTGTCGAGGGTGGCCATCAACCGCTGGCTGCGCTGACGGTCGGCCTCGCTCTGCGCAGTATCATCCAGGGAGAGCTGGCGGTTGGCGTCGGCGCTGAGGTCGATCAGCATCACGCCGGCCTTCTGGTAACGATAGCCTTCGAGGAAGATCGCCAGTAGGCCGTGGGCGGCAGCCTGGGCGATCTCGCGGGTGTCGTCGGTGGGTCGTACCAGGGGCACCACCACGCTGTTCCGGTACTGCGGCTGCTCGAGCTGGAAAGGGTTGGTGCGCACGAATACCATCACGGCACTGGTAACGCTGCCCTGCCGGCGCAGCTTCTCCCCTGCCCTGGCGGCGTGCCGGCGGACGGCTTCACGCAGGTCAGCGCAATCGCTTGTCATGCGGCCAAACGAGCGCGACACCATGATCTGCTTCTTGGGGGCGGCCATGTCATCGAGCTGGATGGCTGGCCTCCCGCGCAACTCCCAGACGATGCGTTCCATCAGCACCGAAAAGGCGCGGCGGATGCGCTTGGGGTCGGCCTCTCGCAGTTCCCAGGCATTGTTAATGTCCATCAGGGCCAGGCGCTCGCCCGTTCGCCTCGCCACGCCCCACAGTTCGGTGACGGGAAGCTGCCGCAGCAGCGCCCGGGTGGCGGGACTGTCAGCTTCGAGCTTGCATACGCCCTCGTAAGCGGGAATTTTCTTGGCCGCCCGGTTGGCCACCTTGGCCAACACCCGGGTTGGCGCGAAGCCCACCGATACCGGAATGCCGGTCCACTGACGGACAGTCTGCCGCAGTTCGTGGCCTCGCCCCTCCAGTGTCGCCGGATCGAAGCCCTAGAAGCCGACGAAGCTCTCGTCGATGGAGTAGACCTCGACGTGGGGCGAGAACTGACCCAGCGTCTCGGTGACGCGGCGGCTCATATCGCCGTAGAGGGCGTAATTGCTTGAGAGAAGCACGGCCCGGCGGCGGATGTCCGGCGGCAGCAGATGCATGGCGGCTCCCATCTCCACGCCCAGGGCCTTGAACTCGTTGGATCGGGCAACGACGCAGCCGTCATTGTTGGAGAGCACGCCCACCGGCCGCCCTTCCAGCCGGGGATCGAACACCCGCTCGCAGCTGACGTAGAAGTTGTTGCAGTCGACCAGGGCGATCATGGCCGAGCGCCCGGCAGCGCGTGGACGACGTGGGTGACCACCCCCCACACATGGGCCTCGCGCCCTTCCAGCGGGATTGGCCGGTACTGCGTATCGCTGGCGGACAGATAGGTACGCTGCCCGACGCGCTCCAGGCATTTCACGGTCAGCTCGCCATCCACGGCGATGACGATGACCCGGCCCGCCAGCGCCTCGAGGCTGCGGTCCACCACCAGCAGGTCGCCCGGGTGGACGCCATCGCCCAGCATGGAGTCGCCCTCGGCGCGAACGAAGAAGGTCGCCGACGGCCGCTTGACGACATGGGCATGCAGGTCGATGTCGGTATCCAGGTGGTCGTCAGCCGTGCTCGGGGAGCCGGCGTGCACCTTGCTGACGAAATGGGACGGATGGTGCGGTACCGATCTGGGCACGGCCGACCAAAGTGGCGGAGAGAGGCTGCTAACTCGACATACGGATGATCTTAAATACAATATTTTTCATCCGGCAGGCAGTCTTACGCTTGCAAGACCCAACAAGAATTCGCCCCGATCGAGACCGAGGCGATGGGGGAAAATTACACGGCACTCCAAGTTCAGAATACCCTTGAGTTCAAGAAGCCCTTACTTGGGCCCACCATCTTGGTGATTATGAAGACAGCCGCCGGCGCGAAGTGACCAACCCGCCACATAGTTACCTTGAATCCATGACGACTGGAGCAATAGACAGCATTGCTACAGTGTAGTGTAAGCACGCCGCGAGGGTCTGGGCTCATGCCCCGCGCAGCAGGCCGCTATCACGCACCTCCAGTATCAGGATGTGTGTCACACCCACTGCGTAATCCACAGGATGACCCCCGGGAATATCGTGAAGAACCCCACAGCACCCAGCAGAATCAGCCAATATGGTAAGGCAGCTTTAGCCGCGGCTGGCAAGTCGACATCATTGTTCGAAATTGACGACAGTACGAAAAGGTTAAGTCCCACAGGGGGAGTGATCATACCGATCTCGATCAACAAAGTGACAATGATGCCGAACCAGATCGGGTCGAAGCCCAAGCCGGTAATCATCGGGAAGGTGATTGGCAATGTCATCAGCAATAGCGAGATACCATCGAAGAAGCATCCGAGCACGATGTACACGAAGACAATCATTAACAGAACGCCATAGGGACCCAGTCCGAAGCCACCGATTGCATCGAGGGCAGCACGCGGTATGCCCAGCAAACTGACTGCCTGCGAGAGAATCGCTGTGCCGATTAGGATCATGCCGATTGCGGCAAACATCAGGGAGGCATGCTTGAACGCTTCCCACAGGCGCAGCAGGCTCAGGTCTCCCCATGTCATACCCAGCACGATGCTGGCAACGACTCCCAAAGCAGCGGCCTCGGTAGGGGTTGCGATGCCAAGGTAGATGGTTCCCAGTACAAAAAAGATAAGAATGGGCAATGGCCAGATTTCCAGTATCCCTCTCCGTACCGCGGACCAGTCCATTTTATCTTTTGATAAGGGCGTCACCGGCTTTCCAATGTTGGAACGGATCACGATCCACAGCGAAAACGCACAGGCAATCATCAGACCTGGCAGCATTCCGGCAATGAACAACTTACCAATGGAAACATTCTGAGTCGCGCCGTAAATGATCAGCGCCAAGCTAGGAGGAATAAGCAATCCCAGTGTACCACCAGCAGCCAAGGTACCCACCACCATGCTGGTGTTATAGCCACGGCTTTTCAGCTCAGGATAACCTACCGAGCCTATCGCGGCGGCAGTTGAAGTACTAGAACCACTTACGGCGCCAAACAGGGTACATACGGCGATATTGGTATGCAGCAACTGTCCGGGGATTCGTGCGAACAATGGCGTCAGACCGTTGTAGACTCGCTTGGATACCCCGCTTGCCAGAAGGATCTCCCCGAGGAATATGAACAATGGCACCGCGCTGAGGGTGAAGTCGGTGAGCATGTTCCAGGCGGCATTGATGGCCAGCGGTGTGGCGCCGTTCGCCTGGAAATAAAGCAGAAGCATGCCGGTGAGGCCAAGGGCAGCACCCAAGACCGCCCCACTGGAGAGCAGAACGATCAGGCTTCCGCTGAGCAGTAGCCAGCTCATAAAGGAACATCCTTTTCCAAGGTTTGGTCCGCCATCGGTTGCCGTATGCCATGCCTAAACTGCACCAGGAGGCATAGCAGCATCGAAAAGGGCATGATCGCCATCCATGGCCACAGCAGAATGCCGCTGATATCGGCCCGTGAGCTTATGGAGTACGAGAAGCCCATAAAATCCCAGGCCTCATAGGCGAAGGCCATACAGAAAGCGACGAGTGTTAGAGTGCTGATCACATCCATGATCCGGGCCATGGGTCCGGGAACGATGTTCCGGATTATCTCGATACGCATGTGCCTACCCTTGTCCAACACATATGGCAGGCACAGAAAGGTCAGCGATAGAAAGAGTAAACCGGCCAACTCATCAGAAAAACGCAGAGGGCTCCCGCCCAGGTAACGCATCAGCGTGCTGACGAAGATCAACCCCGTCATGACTACGCCGCCGAACACACCGAGAAGAAAGACGCCATATGCCGTTCTCGCGATCAGCAGGCTGAGTATTCGCAGCATTTATATCGCCCATTCCGGAAATGAAGAGAGAGTCGGCAATCCTGCCGACTCAGAGCCTGACGTTACTCGGAGAGAGCTTCTGTAACATTATTGTAATAATACAAGCCATCTTCGCCGGCGTTTTCAGCCATGTCTTTCCAGGCCTTCCAAGCCGCTGCAACAAAGGTGTCCATATCTTCGTCGGAGAACGGTGACAGGACAGTGATGCCCAACGATTCGCGTTCTTTTCGGGCCAAGGCCTCACGCTCCGCATCGACGGCGAGGTCTCGAGTCCTTGCCCAGATCTCCTGACCTGCTTCCTCGAGGGCTTGACGCTGATTGTCGTCGAGACGGCCTAGGGACTGTTCGCTGATGCCGAATATCCACGGCGCGGCAGCCCAGGGATGTAGATACGACTCATATTCCGTGACCTCATGCAGGGAGACGGTCTTGGCCACAGTAGAAAGGTAATAGGCACAATCCACGACACCTGTCTGGAGTGCCATGTACATGTCATTTTGAGGAATCACCTGTGCCGCAATACCAAGTTCATCGAAGGTTTCGACGAGGTGCCTTGACCACACGCGTACCTTCTTGCCTTCCAGATCCTCGAGGGAGTCGACAGGCTCCTTACAGTGCAATCCGACATCGAAGACCGGTGCCACCACCCCGCCCACGGTATGGATATCCCACTTGGCGAATCCGTCGTCGTACATTTCCTTAATGACTGGCAGGATATCGAGATGCTGATCAGCTTCGGTGATCGCACCCTGAGCATAGACCGAAGCAAGTGCTGGTGCGTCGCGAGTGTAGTACTCGCCGTACAGCAGCGCCATATCGATCATGCCACGTTGAAGGCTACGCAAGACATCAGCCTCTTTCAGACCAAGTGCACCAGCATGGTAGACATCAATTTTCAGTTCCCCACCAGACTTCTCTTCCACCAAGGTCGCGAAAGCATCGATGTGCTCAGCCTCCGGCCGCGACTCCGTGAGACCGCTATGGAAATTAAAGGTTAAGGCATCCGCTTGCGCCATGGTTATAGTCGAGACCAAACCCAGAAAGGTTGCACCACTTGCCAACATATTCAATTTATTGTTCCTCATTTTTTATATTCTCAAAATGGATGAATGCTGATCATCTTAAAGGGCAATCCTAGGTGGCATAGGAACCATTACGACGTCAGCATGCTTGTTAACGACAACACTGAAATTGACAGAAAAACATAATGCGGCGGTTTGGCTGGCTGCATCACAATTGCGATTTTATGGTATACCCATGAGGCAAAATCGTCTTGAAGACGATGAGCGACGACCTGAGAAACTTTGCTTGTGTATCGTTTCCATTGAGCATTCAAACCTGGGCAATTTCGAGTCGGAAATTGCTGGGTTGACGCAGTTGCATCTGCACGCCGCCCGCCAGGATCAAGTGCTCGATCGCAAAGCCGTGAGTCACTCCAAGTTCAAGAAAAGCTTCCCTGGGCCCACCATCTCTAGTAATCATGAAGGTGGCCAGTCGTCTCGAGGTGACAAACCCATCACACATTTACCCTTAACCAATCGATGCTCACACGATAGACAACATTTCTGTCTTGCGGCGTAAACGATCACGTCCACTGCACGGGTCGGGCTCATGCCCCGCACAACAATCCGCTTGCCCGGATCTCCTCCAGGCGACCGCCCCCGATGCCGTTTACCTCGGTGAGTTCTCCCGGGGCCGCCCAGGGGCGCCCCTCCACGATCGCCTCGGCCCGGGCAGGCCCGACATGCGGCAAGTCCTCTAGCCGCGTGGCTGCGGCGGCGTTCAGGTCGATGCAGTACGGAGACGCGATGCTGGCCATCGCCCCCTCACCGTCGACATGCTGACGCGCAAGGCGGGCGCCATGGAGACCGAGGTAGACGGGGGCATGGTCGGAGACACGGTCACGCGACGCCTGGTGATCCAACGCCAGCAGCTGCGGAAAGCGCAGGGTGCCCCGGTCGCTAGGCTCCAGGTGGTCGGCGTCGTACCAGAGGTTGTCATACAGATTGGCGTACTCGCCGGCCGTGGTGGCCAGGGTCGAGCGTCCGTCGGTGATGGCGGGCATGACGCCAAACTCACGCAGTGCCGACCAGCCGTCATGATCCGGGGCGAGGTTGAAGTCCCCCATCAGCAGCCGTGGCGTCCCCTTGGCGATCTCGTCCAGCCACTGCCAGTAATCGGCCAGGGCCTCGATCTCCGGCAGCCGGTCACCGACGCTGTCACCGTAGACGATGTGCACCGTGGCCGCGGTGAACAGATCATCGGTCTCCACATCTCGAAAGCGCGCCGCATAGGGCTCACGGCTGAAGACATCGCCGGAATCCAGAAACACCACCGCGCCATCCTCGTAGGCGACCTCGCTCTCCCGCCACAGGAACGCGTAGTGCTCGGTGTAGGTGGAACGGCCCAGGTCGCGGCTGGCCATGGACGACCACGCCTCGCCGGAGAGGGCTTCCACCTCACGCTCCAGTCGCGCCAGGGCCGCGGTGTCCATCAGCTCCTGAATCGCCAGCAGATCGAAGTGGTTGGCCACGTGAGCCACCTGGCCGAACGCCTTGTCGTTGTTCCAGCCGAGGTGCTTGATGTTCCAGCTGCCGATGAGCACATCGGCCTGGACCAGCCCGGGGATCGCGACCATCAACGAGAGAAACCCGCGTGCGAGCATTCGTACCTCCTCATAAAAGAGCAGGCATGGTCGCCGCTGTGGGGCTCAGGATCAATCGAATCGCACAACCGCTGTCGGCGCTGGCTTACGGCAGCAACGTGACCGCCGAACTACGGTGGAGTGACATGGCCGGAGAACGATCATGGACGAGATCGAGATGATGCCGATCCCTGACGGCACCTGGATCATGGTCTGCCCCTGCGGGCAGAGCGAAGTCCGCGGACGCGGACTGAAGCCATCATGGCAGGCGTTCGAGGCAAAGATGCTGCCGGGGCGTCGCTACCGGGTCTGCTGCAAGGCCTGCGGACGCTGCCTGGAGGACCGGCTGATCTACGGGTCCAAGGGCTCCACCAGACTGGGGCCTTCCTGATCCGACCGATTGACCCGCGTTGACACCGGCCAGGCGGTCAATGCCTCGGCCTCCAGGTGATGCACCGCGGCGCGGATGGCATCGCGCTCGACCAGATCAGGATCCAGCCATGCCTCGAGGCTCTGGTCATCCAGCACCAGCGGCATGCGGTCGTGGATGTCACGAGCGATGCCCCGGGCCGGTTCGGTGATGATGGCGCAACAGGCGGTGTCGTCGTCGAGTGGCTCCCAGATCGCGCCCAGGAACAGCGGCTCGCGGTCCTGACGGGCAAAGAAGTAGGGCTGCTTGGCCCCTTCTCCTGGCAACCACTCATACCAGCCGCTTGCCGGGATCAGGCAGCGGTGCTTGTGAAAAGCCCCGCGGAAGTATTTTGAGCTGTTCAGCTTCTCGGCGCGGGCGTTGATCGGCTCGGGGCCGCTCGACCCGGCCCAGTGCGGGCGGTAGCCCCACCACACATCATCGAACAGCGGGTCACCGTCCGTCGAATAGCGGAGCACACCGGTGATCCAGGTGCCGGGGGCGATGTTGTAGCGCGGTTGCCAGCCCTCCGACGGTGGAGGCAGGCGGAGGGCTCGGGCGATGGAGGTGGGGTCGGAGAAGAGAGCGAATCGGCCGCACATAACGATGACTCCAGGGGCTGTCTCTTACAAGAGTTCAGGCGCCAACCGCGAAAGGCACAAGCAATCTACCGTCAGGGGGGCATATCGCATTCTACTAAGCCAGTCGGTAACGTGGCCCTATCCGGTCAAAGGGAAGTGACACCATGTCGAGCGAGCGGCCCTACCACGAGAATGCCAGACGCTTTTTCGACCAGTATCAGTCGATCGGCTTCGATCAGGTGCACCGTGACTGGATAGCGCACTTGCCGTCACATCCCGGGATGGCCTTGGACGTGGGTGCCGGCAGCGGACGTGACGCCAAGGCGTTGGCGGAGCGTGGTTGGCAGGTAGTGGCCGTGGAGCCGGCAGAAGGCCTGCGTCAGCTAGGACGCGGCCACACCCTTGGCAGCGATGTCATCTGGCTGGATGATCGTCTTCCTGCACTGACACAGGTAGGGGCCCTGTCACAGCGGTACTCGCTGATCCTTGTCTCAGCCGTCTGGATGCGCCTACGAGCCGATGAGCAGCAGCGTACTCTGCGTGTGCTCACCACCTTGCTGGCTCCGGGTGGCCTGATGGTCATCACCTGTCGGCAAGGGGATAGCGGCGATGAGCGTGAATTCTATGACGTCAGTCTGGCAGCGCTGGATCGCTGGGCCCAGGACCTCGCGCTCCTCCCGGTGGCCGCCTCTCAGAGTGGCGATCAGTTAGGTCGCGAGTCTGTTGCCTGGCAGCTCCGCGCCTATCGGCTACCGGATGATGGCACCGGCGCTCTGCCGGTGCTGCGCCATGTCATTGTCAACGACGACAAATCCTCGACCTATAAGCTAGCCCTGTTGCGCACCCTGGTCAGACTGGCCGATACCGCCCCTGGCATCGTGCTTTCTCGAGACGACGACTGGGTCACCCTTCCCCTCGGGGCCGTCGGGCTGTATTGGCTGTTGCTCTACCGCCCGCTGCTGCTGGACCATCGACTACGTCAATCACCGGGTTCCCGGGGCTACGGCTTCGCCAAGGAAGATTTTCATCGGCTTGGGCACCTCGCCCCCGGCGACATGCGTATCGGCAGCCCACTGGCTGACCCCGAGATGGCCGCCACAGTTCTCCGTGCCGTTCGTGATGCTTGCCAGACCATCGTGCGTATGCCGACGCACTACACCACCTGGCCAGGCAGCTCAGATCAGATCTTTGCAGGAGAGCGGAGAGGGGTGCGGATCGGCGACCAACCGGCGCGTCTGGACACGCAGACATTGGCTGGCTTTGGCGAGTTTCGGGTTCCCACCCTGCTGTGGGACTGCATGAGCCGCTACGCCTGCTGGCTGGAACCGGCGATCACCCATGAGTGGGTGCAGCTGATGCAAGGGTACAACGCGCAGGCCGACCTCGGGCTGCTACACAAGGCATTACGCTGGCCGGAAAGCCGCCGAGAGACGTTGCAGGTCCGGCAGCTGGTAGCAAGCCACCTGCAGGAGGCCAGGCGCCTGCATTGCGTATGGTCACATCAAGACCTGCACAGGCGCACCTACGCCATCGATCACTGCTTCCCATGGACTCGCTGGCAGAACAACGACCTGTGGAACCTCCTACCCGCTTCGGAGAAAGCCAATGCGGCAAAATCTGACCGGCTACCCTCCGCACGGCTGATGGAGACAGCCCGCTCAGACATTCTCGCTTGGTGGGAGGTACTGGAAGCGAAGCCGAGGATCGCCACACAATTCCGGGATGAAGTTCAGGCTTCACTGCCGTTGGTTACTCCGAACGCTTCGTTGGAGAGCCTGTTCGACAACGTGCTGCTCCAGCGTCAGCGGCTCAAGGCTAATCAACAGTTGGCCGAGTGGCATGGCCTCACGGGGTAGCGACTTCATTAGGGCATACGACCCGATGGATTCGTGCCGGCGATCAGCCAGGGCAATCGCATGAGCTGAATGATTCTCATCTTATCCGGTTCCAGCATCCGATCGAGTGCGGGGGTTAGGGTGCCGCCGGGGGCTGTAAACACATCTATGGGTGCTACTTTCGCCATCAATGGTGAAAAACTCCCGCTTTACCCTATCGTCGACGCACTGCAATTTGCCTTGAACGAGAATCTTTCTCTACGTGCGATTGCCCTGGACGACCAGCCTGATAGCCACTAGGGCCGGGCATTCCTTGATATCATGCCCCTCCAGATATCCTTCGCTCGCAGAAGAAATATTCAGGTCAATTTCTTCCGGCAAGGGACCAAATACGGCTTCAAAGTCCTTTCTGACTTCATCGGCAGCCTTTTCGACTGATCCAAATTTCGGCAGCTTGTCCCTGATCTGCTCTACGATCCTCTCGACTTGCTTTCCCGACATAGTTCAACGCTCCCTGCCTAGCGACTGCCATGATGATAAGGCTGATGCACATATCGTTATTGCTTTGTAATTGTAACCTCACAACTTAATCCTGGTTTGGACTGCGATCAAGCCAGCTACAGACCGGAAATCGAACACCAAGGGATCACGGTTCCTCAACGCGCTACCTCTGATTGCGCCACTCCCACGGCCGCTGCTGCAGCCCAGGTTCCACCCACACCCCCTGAGCTGCCTGGCGGGACTGACGCTCCGCCGACGGATAGCGGCCATCGTTGTAGTAGCGGTCATACACCGCCGCCTGAATCGGCACATCCTGAACAAACTTGAGCCCTGGAACTCAACTTTGACGCAGCATAAGGGGGGCGGCTTTCGACCTGATGGGGTCGATGACAAGCGTTAAAACCATTTTAGGTGGACTTACAGCCACTTCACAAAGCACTACTCAGAAGAGCTGGTTATGGGATCTACCAGCTCGGGCTCATCCTTCACCGGTCGATTGACCCGCTGGCTCACCGGCCAGTGCGTGATCAGATCCGCATCCAGATGATGCACCACACTGCGAATCGTCTCGCGGTCCGTCATGTCAGGGTCGAGCCAGGGCTCGAGGCTCTCGACATCCAGTGCCAGCGGCATGCGCGGGTGAATCTCCTTGGAGACACCACGGGCTGGCTCAGTGATGAGCGCGCAACCTGGCGTACCATCCGCTCGCTCGGTCCAGATCCCCGCCAGCCAGAGCGGCTCGTGATCCTCGCGTCATAGAAAATGCGGAAGTTTCTTGCCATCGACTGGCACCCACTCATACCACCCATCGGCCGGCACCAGGCAACGATGACGGGCGAACGCGCCCTTGAAATAGTTGGAGGTCGCCACCCTCTCGACGGTGGCGTTGATCGGCTGCGGCGCCTTGTCGTCGGCCCAGTGGGGGCCATAGCCCCACCGCAGCTCATCCAGGGTCAGCTGGCTGTCGGCGTCAGGTCGGCGCACTGCCGTGATGAAGGTGCCCGGCGCGACGTTATAGCACGGCGTCAGAAGCTGCTCAGGATCCGCTAGCGATAGTTTCAGAGAAGCCGAGAGCTTCGGGAAATCACTATAGAGGACAAAGCGACCACACATGGAACAAATCCTCTGGCGAGTTCGTGGTCGGTTGTCACCGCGGCGGCGCTGACTTACCGGTCCTGCCACTCACCATAGGTCAAGCCGCTATCTTCCGCCTTCCATGTGGTCCTGTCATTGACACTGCGACCTGGTACCATCACCTCGGCATCGCTGGGGCTGCAGATGCTCTGATCCTCGCTGAACACCCGGAATCAGTTACCAATCTCGACCAGCACCCCATTCTCGCAAAGCTGGTTGTAGAGGCTCTGATAGCCGCGTTCGGTGCCGACCCAGCTGTCCCGCGCCAGGGAGCACTTGAAGACGTAGAACTCGCCGTCGATCTCCTGGCCGGTGGCGCGGATGCCGTGCCGCGGCACCTCCAGGGTGAAACGGGGGATACCCCTGGCTCGGGAGCCAAAGTCGCTTCAGCCTCCCGCGAGGGAGGGCTTGCCTATTACCAAAGCCTCCGCCTGAAATATTCAAGGCGGAAGCTTTTAGTACTCGGTTGGTATCAGGGGAATATAAAATCCCCGTCAAGCGCTGAAGGGCCGTTTCAATTTTTAAACCCCTACCAGTTTAAGGGCTTACTTTGCTTGGCGAGCTTGCCGTATTCGCTGCACAACTCCGAAATCTCTATATCGCCGGCAAGATTGAGAGCGCATCGGGCCAGGGTAATGCCTTCATGTATGAAAAGGTCATAGCGCCGCGCCAGGTAATATTCAGCAGGTAACATGGCAGGAACCATGCCGAGCTCTTGACCCATTTCGCCGAGCACCCGCTGAACCATGGGCTTGTTTCGCTGCATATCGGCGACCTTAAGCAGTTGGCTGAAGGTCCACGGCGTGCGGTTTTCGCTATTGGCGCTCTGCTCCCAGTAATGAAGTGCCTGCTCGGGTTCGTCGAGCAGGCCATAGGCCTGCACCATGCGGTTTGATACCGTAACATTGCCCTCCAAGCTTGTTGGAAGAGGGCGTTCTTTTATGGCTTCTACCGCGGCGCGTAAGTCAGCACTTTCGTTGAATACAAGCGTATTCATGGCAAATAAGTAGTCTACCGAATCGAAGAACGGAGGGGGCGGCGAGGCGCGTTGACGCCGCTTTTGCGGTGGCTGTTCCCAGGCTTTCTCCAGTGCGGCCTCAAGGCGCATCTCCGGGGACAAGTAGATGCTCTCGCGCGAGCCCGTCAGCTGTGCAGTGCAGGCCTTTAAGTCGATATTCAGCTCACTAGTGCCCTGCTTGCCTGTGAGGCAATGTGCTTCTCCCTGTGACCGGTTGGCAATGACCTGTTCGCTGTACTCACCGAGGCGCCGGATCATCATCTTCAATCCGTCCTGTGAGTAACCCGCCTTGGCGAGCAGGTCAACTGCGAAAGCATCGGCCTTGATTTCATCCTCGGCGTTCCAGTGACGGTAGATGACTCCCTTGGCCGCTTCGTGGGCAGATTCGCCAATAAGGGCCGAGTAGCCGATCTTCTCGGAACTGTCGCTTGCCACGATGGCGCCAAGACGCAGAGTCGATGATACAGTTTCCTGCAGCCACGTCTTCGTCGAGTCACCTTCGAGGGCGTGACTCATCTCGTGCGCGATCATGGCCGCCACTTCATCTTCGGAATCGGCTTGGGCTAGTAAACCGGCGGAGATGACAATGGTTTTCGGCGAGACGATGTAACCCTCGTAGCCGCCGGAGGCATCTACCACGACTTGGCAATCGCAAGGGCTTCCATGTGCCAGTTCCAAACGCTCGCGGATCCCGTTCACATAGTTCAGCACCTCTTGGTCGAGTACCAGCGTCCGCTCCAACTGAAGGATCGTTTGGCTGTCACCAGTGGGTAGGGTCAGATTGACCGTTTTGAATTGGCGCTCGGGTTGCTGGATGGCCGCGCAGCCCGAGAGCGTGGTGGCGATGACGAGCATCGCTGCTAGGCGTTGTGTCAATCGCATGCTTCACCTGCCCCCCTGACACTGGCCGAACGGGAATCCGAGGCAATAGTGATGGGGGCAGTGTCACAGGCGCTGGTGACCAGGCGTTCGCCAACCACGACCACGTCAGCTCGGGCGATCTGGTACCGAGCTCCCCCGGCATTGAACTCCAAAAGGCGACCATCTTTACTCGCGTGTTTGGCTGTGACCGGCAGCTGTAGTCCATTGATCTCGCTGACCCGGTGCCACTCCTGACTGGTGACGGCTTGGGCTTCGGTAAAGCGTGCCCCCGGAATTTCGCTGATGCGCAGATCAGCCATCGCCGTAGCCGAGAAGGCCAAGCCGCACACGGTAATCAAAAGCTTGTTTTTCATGAGTTCCCTTACTGTTTATGTGTCTTATGTTGATATGCCGCTTCATTGCGGAGAACCACTTCTCGTAGTAGTGGAAGGATGGCGGCTAGCGACATCCAGCCCTCAGGCACGATGTGCAAGAGATGGTGAAATACCAGCTGCAGCAGAACTACAGCGCCCGCAATGGCAAACCACCAGAGCATTGCTGTTTTCAGCCCGGTATGATTTTCGTTTTCGTGTCGCCGGCGTGCCTGCCACATGAATCCCACCACGGCCATGCCCCAGATGCCGAAGCTCAGCTTGGTGAAATCGTGCAAGCGAAGGTAGTTGTCGCGCTGGTGCCACAAGTTCTCGAATGCCATGGCGTGAAAATGCACGCCTGGCAACGGTTCAAAGACCGGCGTCGGGTGAAAATCACCAGCGCTGGGAATGGATACACCAAGCATTACGCCATAGGGCTCGCCGGGAGCCACATCAGGGGGGACCAAGGCCTCCGGACCATTAGCCCGTAGATGCCTGAGCTTGAGCGTACGTATGGGGAAACAGATACGGTCGGGAGGCGGAGGAGGTTTGATATCAAAAAGGCCTTGCAGCACCGCTGTGTACACCCTTTCGACGATCAGTCCGCTTCGCTCAAATATACGTTCTGGCACGCAGGCAGGTCCGTTTCGGAGCCCCCAGCGAACCGAGATAGGGGGGGAGGTCGGGGCCAAGTAGGGACAGGCATCACTGCTAGCCTGACATAGGAGCTGGTACATGCGTGCGGCAGGAGTTGAGATGGGTTCTTCCCCATCTTTCAGGGGGGCGGCAAGCGGATAATAATCCCCTTGTTCTGACCAGGCGCTGGGGCTGAGGCTAGCTCCATCCAAGGCCTGTCGAGAGGCTGGCGAGATAGGCATATAATCGCCGCCCCCAGCCAAGTAAATGACGGGAAGATCGGGATAATCGGCTATTTCACTCAGCCTGGTGCCCAGAGTCCCTAAATCGCCACTGCTTGAACGTGGTTTCTCGAAAAAGATGTCATAGAAGATCGCGGTGGCTGGCTGGTCCTCCGGACCAAGTAGCCACGGCAGTAGTGCGCTATGGTCGACGTAGTCCAGCGGCCAGTCATCGCTTGCGAAAAAATCTTCAGCATGGGCGAGACGGATGTCCTCGTTATCGATGGTCACAACGGTGAGAGGCGGGGGGGACACGCCATCGAGGCGGACCTGAAAGTTGTGATACGCCTCGGATAGAGCGTTATCGGAACTGGAAGAAAGCCTGAAGGGGTCTCCGGCCAGCACCCAGACGCCTAGGACCAGGTAGGTCAAGAAGCGTACAGCAGAGAAATCCCATAGTACCTTCTTCCATCGCTGTGCCGGTTCAATGGATAGCGGCATCCTGTCGTCCCTAATGTGTCCTGAGTCGGTGGCTTTTCGGAGTTCTGGCAAAGCGCCATTCCAAGCACCAACCACGATGCCTCGCTCCCCAAAATTTCGTGTTCCTCCCACATTATCGGCAACGGTATATTGATCTTGAGGATCAATTGCGTATTCCGCGCCATCGTGACATCGCTCTCCCTCCACAGGAACGCGTAGTGCTCGGTGTAGGTGGAGCGGCCCAGGTCACGACTGGCCATGGATGACTACGCCTCGCCGGAGAGGGCTTCCACCTCGCGCTCTAGTCGCGCCAGGGCCGAGGTGTCCATCAGCTCCTGAACCGCCAGCAAATCGAAGTGGTTGGCTACGTGAGCCACCTGGCCGAACGCCTTGTCGTTGTTCCAGCCGAGATGCTTGATGTTCCAGCTGCCGATCAGCACATCGGCCTGGACAAGCCCCGGGATCGCGACCATCAACGAGAGAAACCCGCGTGCGAGCATTCGTACTTCCTCATAAAAGAGCAGGCATGATCGCCGCTGTGGGGCTCAGGATCAATCGAATCGCACAACCGCTGTCGGCGCTGACTTACGGCGGCAAGATGACCGCCGGACTACGGTGGAGTGACAGGACGGGAGAACGATCATGGGCGAGATCGAGATGATGCCGGTCCCCGATGGCACCTAGCGCATGGTATGCCCCTGTGGACAGACCGAAGTCTTCGGTCGCGGCGTGAAGCCGTGGCAAGCGTTCGAGGCAACGATGCTGCCGGATCGTCGCTATCGGGTCTGCTGCAAGGCCTGCGGACGCTGCATGGAACACCGGCTGATCTACGGGGCCAAGGGCACCAGACTGGGGCCTTCCTGATCCGACCGGTTGACACGCGTCGACACCGGTTAGGCGGTCAATGCCTCGGCCTCCAGATGATGCACCGCGGCGCGGATGGCATCGCGCTCGACCAGATCAGGATCCAGCCATGCCTCGAGGCTCTGGTCATCCAGCACCAGTGGCATGCGGTTGTGGATATCACTGGCGATCCCTCGGGCAGGCTCGGTGATGATGGCGCAACAAGCGGTGTCGTCATCGAGTGGCTCCCAGATCGCGCCCAGGAACAGCGGCTCACGGTCCTGACGGGCAAAAAAGTAGGCTGCTTTCACCTTCTCCTGGCAACCACTCGTACTAAGCATCGCCCTGAGATATTCGACCCTGCGACGAACTCTTCGGAGGGGTTCGTGGTGGGAATTTTTCTAACCGAGCTCTATACCAGCATGAACGGCTCGATGTCGCGGAAGATACCGGTCTTGGTCATATCCCGACGCAGGGTGAAGGCCTCCATGGCCGCGACCGGGTCGACCTGATCCAGCTTATCGAAGTGGATCTTTCCCCACTGCGTGCGGGTGATCTTAACGCTGAACAGGTACTGGTCGCGCTCGCCGCCAGTGGCAGGGTCAGTGACCTGGCGATAGCCGGAAATGCGTGCCTCCTGTACAGCGGGCAGGCGGGCGAATACAGCGCCTAGCACACGGAAGGCGATGCCATGTACATGATCTCGGTAGAGCTTGCGCTGCCGAGTGTCACTGAGCTTCCGAGGGGTGAGCTTCTCCTGCTTGGCCGGCAGGGTCCAGTAGCGGTCGGGCATCTCCTCTTCGCCAGGGAGATCGATGTCCATGGCAATGGTGCTGACGTCGCTGCCGAGGTCGAAGTCAATGGCGGTTTCACGAGGCCAGTCGATTTCTTCCAGACGCTCACGCAGGGTCTGCTCCATAGCGTCCGGGTCATGCCACACCTTCTCGGCCTCCCGGTGCTGGCGAGCAAACTCCGCGGCATCATGCTCGGCCTTGCGCCATTCCCAATCGCGGTAGGCCTCGTCGAAAGCCGCCTGCCGGCGGCGATTCTCGTCCTCCAGGCGACGTTTGGCTGGTGGCAACAGAAAGTGCCACCATGCTGACTGCTGTTGTTGCGGAGAAGGCGGCGGAGTTTCGGTGAAGTCCTGCGTGATGTAGCCATTCTTGCCCGGATGAGGCGTTTCCTCGTGCAACTGGCCTAGCCGGTCAAGATTCGCGTTGAGGCGCTCACAGTGGAGCTCCAATTGCTCGCGAAGCGACTCCCTGGCAAGACGCCGCAGCACGCGGGCCTCGTCATCGCTCATCGGCATGCCATCGCCATGGAAGTATTGAATGCTGCCTTCTGCTTCGATTTCGAGCTGGACGGGGAAGGATTCGACATCTGCTAGTAGCGTATCAAGAGCGGCAGCGGGTCTGGAACGACCGCCGGCAGCAACGGATCGATCATCACCGCGGCGAGATCGTGTATTCAGCTTCTGCCGATAGGCAAGACCGGTGCCGGGAATCCCGGCATGGCCATGCACGCCGCTCGGCCCCACGCTAAGGCTGGCTCCCCTCGGGCCGACCGAGAGACCGAGGCCCCGCTTGCTAAGGTTGAGCCGAATGCCCGGTGCGAGCGTGATACGACGTTGGAAACGGAAGCCCACGGCGACCTCTCTTGTCGGTAGATGCAGACAGCCTCTCATTCTGCACCGTCAGGCGAGCCTTACTGAAGAGAGCGCAGGAAAAGCTACGCGAGTAAAAGTCCCCAGCCGCCGCCAAAAACCACGACGTTTCGCGACCTCTTCCCCCTAGCTGAGGGGATAACGCGAGTAAAGGCCCCCAGCCAGCGCGGGGAACCACGCCATTTCGCGAGTTCCAGTACTCAGCCGCGTTGGTTTCGAGAGTGAAAGCCCCCAGCTACCTGTTGAGGCATCACTGAACAAGTGCCGAAAGTGCTGGTTGACGGTGAGGGTCATGTACAGGGTTTCCCTAGGCGCGGTGAACCGACAGTTTCGTACAGCTGAGTTGATCGACCCCTTCTCATCAAATTGGGGAACGGAAGGCCACGCCCGATTGGCTAGAGGTGGCAGCATCGGTAACGATCGCTAACCCGTCATGCGATGATCAAACCATGGCAGCACCTCTGACACAGCCGTCAAGTGGAGGGTTTCTCCACCTAACGAATTGGTCAGGAATGCCGCTCAACTTCGAAGCATCTATTCAATAATGTGTTTCATTCGCATTTCAGAACGAATTAGCAACTACCGCTTTAAATCTATTTCCAAGACGAGCGAGAGATGAATTTATCCCTGCGAGCCCGATGAATTCTCAGCTTCGAAAAATGGGGGTACATGAGGGGGTACAATATAAAATCACTTTTTATTTTCTCTTTGAAAACAATAAATTAAAGTAGCTTTTAGCGGGACGCCGCCTCCACCACACAAGGGTTTCAGGAGGTTCCACAACACTTCAGAAACCGCATGAACAGGGGCCTCCGGGCCCCTTTCTTGTTAGAGGGCCAAACATCCTGGCCGCACGGTCGAAGCGCTCCGTGGTTTGGCCTAGACCGAAACACCTAGATAGCGCCCCAGAGTGGCTTCATTGGACATCGACTCTCCGTCGGCTGTCTCGTGGACTATCCTGCCTTCCGACATAAAATAGGCTCGATCAGCCGCCATCACTGCAGCCTTGACGTTCTGCTCGATCAGTAGCACGGCAACGCCCTCGCGGCTGAGCTCTTTCAGGCTCGTGGCGACATCCTCGACCACCGCCGGCGCGAGCCCTTCGGTAGGCTCGTCCAGTATCAGGCAGCCCGGGTTGGTGACCAGCGCCCGACCGATGGCCAGCATCGAGCGCTCGCCACCGGAGATCTGATCCGCGTACGCTCGACGTCGCTGCCCCAACGAGGGAAACAGCTCGAAAACGCGGCTTGGCGACCAGCGCTGCCCGGTAGGCCCCTTGCGGGCGTTCAGCTGAAGGTGTTCATCGACGCTGAGCGAGGGGAACAATCGCCGTCCTTGGGGTACATAACCTACCCCCAGGTGCGCGATACGGTGCGGTGACCAGCCGAGAACCTGCTGGCCAAGCAGTTCCACCGAACCTCGTGTCTGCGGCGGGTTAAGCCCCATCAAAGCTCTCGCCAGGGTGGTCTTGCCCACACCGTTGCGTCCCATTATTGCGACGCACTCCTTGCCGACACTGAAATTGAGGTCCTGTAGTGCCTGGCCGAGGCCATAATGAGCTTCAAGGCGCTCGACGCGTATCAATGTTTCATCCATTAGCACGCCCCAAGTAAATATCGCGCACGCCCTCATGGGCGGCAATTTCATCAGGACTGCCTTCGGCGAACATTTCACCTTGGTGCAGCACGGAAATACGGTCGCTGAGTGCCAGTACCATCTCCATATCGTGTTCGATCATCAGCAAGGTCACCTCCTGTGGCAGATCTTGCAGGATGCCCTGCAGCACCTGGCGCTCGGCATGGGAAAGCCCGGCAGCGGGCTCATCGAGCAGCAGCAACCTCGGCTTGCACGCCATTACCATGGCAAGCTCCAACTGTCGCAGGGTGCCATAGGAGAGGTTGGCCACCGCCTCGTCTAGTACCGGCGTCAGCCCCAGTTGATCGGCGGTATCCAACAAGTCGTCGTCGAGTCGAGACTGCCAGGGCTGCCAAAGCGAAGGCAGGCGACCATCCCCCCGCGTCAGCGCCAGGTTTTCCCTTACCGTGACAGAGGGAACCAGCGTCGACACCTGGTAGGTGCGACCGAGTCCTTTGAGGGTACGCTGGATGACCGAATCCGCAGTGATCTCGTCGCCAAAGAACCGTATCGCTCCGCGGTCGGGTTTGAGCTCGCCGGCAATCATGTTGAACAGCGTGGTCTTCCCGGCGCCGTTGATACCGATCAGCCCACGCCGCTCACCGGGTGCCACGTTCAGGTGAACGTCACTGGCCACCATCAGCGAGCCGAAGGACTTGGCCAGGCCGGCGACCTCCAGCGCCGGCGCAGAGCTCATCGATGGCTGTGTTTCAGTCATAGTAGGGATCCGAACAGTCACTCGGGGGGAAGTCGCGGCTGTCGGGATCCCCGGCCAGATACTCCTCGGCATCGAAGGGTCCGAACTGGCTAACGTTCTCGTAGGTTTCGATCGGGACATTGACCAAGCGACCGTCGACTTCCTGAACCTCGTTAACGTAGATGTTTTGCACCGGGTTGCCGTACTCGTCGAGATGGAAGGGGCCACGCGGCGCATCAGGCATTTCGGTCTCTCGCAGAGCGGCAATCACCGCGTCACGGTCATCACCGTTGGCACTCTCGAAGGCGTTCACAGCCATCTTGAAGGCCACATAGCCGTGCTCGGCCGGCGCCAGCGGCACGACCTCCTCGCCATGCATGGCCATGAAGGCATCACGGAAGGCCAGGAAGGTGTCGGTCTCGAGGCCTTCGGCATATTGCAGCGCCGAGAGCCCGCCGATGGCTCGCTCGCCCATCTCTGGCAGGTTGCCCACGGCGAAGAAGTTCGAACCGCCCAGCAGCGGCATGCGCGCGTCGATACCGAAGTCGTGGTACTGCTGGAAGAATGCCAGGCCGTCGCTGCCTGCACCGTTATAGAGCACCGCATCGCCATCAGGTAGCGTCGCCAGGATCGAGCTGTAGTCCGAGGTACCGGTAGGGTGCCAGATACGTTCGACGGACTCGCCGCCGGCGCGACAGAACGTCTTCATGAAGCCGCCTGCCTGGTTATAGGGGAAAGAATAATCTTGCCCCACCATGACGATCCGCTTGTGACCGAGCTCCTTGGCTACATATTCGCCAAAGGCAAACATCGGCTGTGCTCCCGTCCAGCCGGCACGCACCACGTTCTCGGTGCGATCGCGCATGGTGATGTCCTCCGGCGCCGAGTAGGAGATCACCATCGGCATGCCTGAGCTCTTGGCCCACTCCAACCCAGCCAGGCCAGTACCACCCAGCACCGGCCCGACCACCAGGTCGATATCATCGCGAGACTCCATGGCCCGCAGGCGGTCCACCGTGGTCTCGGCATCGCCCTGGGAGTCGTAGAACTCGACCTCCAGGTTGAGCTCGGCGAGGCGTTCGGCAAGTTCTTCCTTGGCCAGCTCCACGCCCATGCGCTGCTGCTCGCCAAAGAAGGAGAACACCCCGGTGGTGGGGCCGATCACACCGACACGAATAGTGTCGTCAGCCTGGAGATGGACGGTGGCGCCCAGCGACATGGCCGACATACCGCCTATGATGAGTTTCTTGGCGTACTTCATGGCTCTTTTCCTCGTGTTGTTGTCGTTACGGAAGCCTGTGGCTTCGACTTGCGCTTAAAATGCTGCTCGAACACATCCGCCAGCCCACGTGGCATCAGCAGAATCGAGAGCAGCAGAACCAGACCGATCACCATCATGTGTCGGTCGGTGTACTGGGCAACCAGGGTCTCCAGGGCAATCAGAACGGCCACTCCCAAGGCGGGCCCCAGCAGGCTGCGATAGCCTCCCAGGACGGCGGCGGTCAGCACCCATACGGCATGCCCCAGCCCCAGCGGCGATGGGGACATGATGCCCATGTCGTAGACAAGGAAGACGCCCGCCACACCGGCAATGACGCCAGCCAGCACGAAGGCAGTGAAGCGAGCCAGATATACGGGGTGACCCAAGGCCCGCATGCGCTGTTCGTTCTCCTGGATACCCAGAAGCAGCAGCCCGAAAGGCGAGCGGTAGAGCCGCCATACGGCAAGAAAGATCGCCACTGTGACTGTCGCGATCAGGCCGTAGAAGACATGGGTGTCGTTGAGGTCGAGGCCGCCGTATACCGGCATGCGCACCCCTGCAATGCCGTTATAGCCGCCGGTGACATCGACCCATTGGAACGACAGCGCCCAGACCATCTGGCCTAGCGCCAGCGTCAGCATCAGGAAGCTCACTTGGCGTGAACGCAGGGTCAGCAAGCCGAAGATGACGGCGCTGAGTGTGGTGAAAAGCAGTGCCAGTAGGATGACCAGCGGAAAGGGCAAGCCGAAGCGTACTCCCAGAATGGCAATGGTGTAGCCACTGATGCCGGCGAAGGTAGTCTGGCACAGCGAAAACCAGCCCAATCGGCCTGCCAGTAGCGAGAAGCTCAGTGCAGCCAGGGCGTAGATCATCGCCCGGTTGGCTTGGGAAACCGCATAGTCGCCCATCAGCAACGGCCATGCCACGAGGGCAGCGAGAATCAGGATTATCAACAGGTGTTCGCGTTTCATGTGGCTCTCCCGAACAGTCCCTGGGGGCGAAAGACCAGAATCAACGTCATCGGAAGAAACAGGAAGAACAGTGCAAACTGAGGCAGGTAACCGGTGGCGAAGCTCGATACCATACCGGTAATGAGCGCACCCACGGCCGCTCCCTTGAGCGAGCCCATGCCACCGATGATTATCACTACCAGCGAGAGCATCAGGACTCGCACATCTAGCCCTTGGTTCAGCGCCATATAGGAAGTGCCAATCACGCCGGAAATGCCCGCAAGGAAGCTGGCGACGGCGAAGACACCACCGAACAGCAGAGGGACGTTGATGCCCTGTGCCATGGCCGTTTCGCGATCGTCGACGCCGGCACGGATGGCCGCCCCGATGCGGGTATAGGTCATCACCAGCCACAGGGCGACGCCCAGCAGCACGGCAAAGACCATAATCAATACGCGGAAAAACGGGTACATCATGACACCAAGGTCTACAGGTGCCCGCAGTTGACGAGTTAGCGGCAGGGTCACCGGCTGTCCGCCGTAGACCACCAGCAGGGCGTCGGCGATGATCAGCCCCACGGCGATGGTTAGCAGCGCCTCTGATAGGTCCAGGCCGCGCACCCGCTGCAAGAGGAAACGCTCCATGAGCAGCCCACCCACTAGAGCGATACCGCCACCGGCCAGCAGTCCCAGCGTCAGGCTGTCAGTGCCGTGGATCACCTGCACACCAAAGTAGCCTCCCAGCAGGTAGAAGGCACCATGAGCCAGGTTGACCACCCGCATCAGGCCGAAAGCCAGAGTCAGGCCGCTGGCCATGATGAACAGCAGGGCTGCCATGGTCAGGCCATTGAGCGTCAGGAAGTAGAAAGTGCTCATTGCTACACCTCCCACTTGGTCGAGCATGGCGTTGCCGATACCGGCATGTTGTTGTTATCGAAGCACATGGTGGTTCAGCCTCGGCGTATGTTCTTGAAGGCCTGCGTCTGTTTGGTCAGGGCACGTTCAGTGGGCAGTCGCTCCATGCTCGAAGCGCCATAGAAACCGTGGCACCCGGGACAATGGGCGAGCACGTATTCAGCATCTTCGGGGTCAGCTATGGGGCCCCCGTGGCAGAGCACAATGATGTCGTCACGCACGGCTCTAGCCGCCGCCGCCCAGTCATTGATGGCCTGCACACAGTCGTCCAGGCTCATGGCGGTCTCGGCACCGATGCTTCCCCCAGTGGTCAGCCCCATGTGGCAAACGATGATGTCGGCGCCGGCCTCCGTCATGGCGCGGGCATCTTCGGTGTTGAAGACATAGGGGGTGGTAAGTAGCCCCGCCTCGCGCGCTAACCGGATCATCTCCACTTCCTGGGCATAGCTCATGCCGGTCTCTTCCAGATTGGCGCGGAAAGTACCGTCGATCAGGCCCACGGTGGGGAAGTTCTGAACCCCGGCGAACCCCATCGCCTTGAGCTCAGCCAGAAAGGGCTCCATGAAAATGAAGGGATCGGTGCCACAGACACCCGCCAGCACCGGGGTCTTCTGGGTGACCGGCAATACCTCTCGCGCCATTTCCTTGACGATCTCATTGGCATTGCCATAAGGCATGATCCCAGCCAGCGAGCCTCGCCCAGCCATGCGATAGCGGCCCGAGTTGTAGATCACGATCAGGTCGATCCCTCCGGCTTCCTCACATTTGGCCGACAGCCCGGTGCCCGCACCTCCACCCACGATAGGCTCGCCTCGTGCCACCATGGCCTGGAAGTGATCCATCAATTCCTCTCGATTCCATTTTTTCAATTGGGGCTCCTTAGCTAAGTAGTCATGACGTCCCGAAAATGCTCGACCAAGGCGGCGGCAAATTCAGGGTCGTTGATGTTGAAGGGGTAGCGAATCAGCTGCCGTTGTGAAGTCTGCTCGACGGTTGCTTCCAGCGCCTCGAACAGCGCTGCGTCGGCCTCAGGGTCGTGGAAGATCTGTCCAGGGGCGTCAAGCGCCGATACGCCTCCTTCGGGGAGAAGAAAGCGCACAGGCCCGCGGCTTTGATTGAGCTTCTCACCGATCCAACGCCCCATGCGGGCATTCTCTTCGGCGGTGGTGCGCATCAGCGTTATCTGCGGGTTGTGCTCGTACAGCAATCGCTGACGGTAGCGCTCGGGAAGTGTCTCGCGGCCAGCGAAATTAACCATATCCAGCGCCCCGCATGAGCCGACATAGGGCAGCGTGCGCTGAGCGAGAATATCCAGTCGCTGCTCGCCGGCACTGAACACCCCACCCATCATCAAGTCGGAGACCTCCGTGGTGGTGACATCGAGCAAGCCTTCTATCATGCCGCTGTTGGCGAGCTTCTCCAGCGAGCGCCCCCCAGTGCCGGTTGCGTGGAAGATCAGACAGTCATAGTCACTCTCCAGGGCGGCACTAAGCTGATTGACACACTCCGTGGTCACGCCAAACATGCTAAGGCCGATGGCCGGCTTGTCTTCGGCGACGTCGGGCACCTGGCCCTGCAGCATTCCGGCCAGGGCGTGAGCGGCATTGCCCAACACCCGACGCGAGATACGGTTGAGGCCGGCCACGTCCGTCACCGAGTAGAGCATGGCAATGTCGCTGGGACCGACGTAGGAGGCGACATTGCCGGACGCAATGGTCGAGACCAGCAACTTGGGCACGCCGATGTCCAACTCACGAAGTGCCGGGGCGATCAATGCGGTGCCGCCAGAGCCACCGATCCCCAGCACCCCACCGATATCTCGACGTGTCGGCAGCCAATGGCGAAGGGCTTCGGCCATGGCTGCTACCGCGCGACCGCGGTCATTGACGAAGACGGCAGAGCCACCCTGCGGGTGGCAGGCGGCCACTTCGGCAGCAGTCACGTCGGCAGCCCCCTGGTCGTTACCTCGTGTCCCCACATCGACGATACGGCTGGAGACCCCCGCGGCGGCCAGCAGCTCGTGCATATAGAGCAGCTCGGCAGCCTTGGTATCACATGTGCCTATTAAATAAGCGATGGATTGCATGGCATATCTCCTAGCGGCCGGACTCGATCGCACCATCGAAGGCCAAGCTGAAGGTGACGGTCAGCACGCCGATTCCCACCACATCATCAGAAAAGGCGCTGCTTGCCATGAGGCCGGACACGGTACCCAAGTCGAGTGCGACGGACGACACGGCACCGGTTTCCACAGGGAGTTAGCTAGCATTTTATTTTCCTGAGCTCCATTGAAGCCGTTGTTAGCGTTAGAGTTGGCATTGGCAGGCCGTTTGCTGTTGTCCGCGGCTGTCATCAGTAAGGGCCAAAATGAGAGATCGCGCCATGGCGTCAGAGCACAACCACCTATCTGAAACCCACATAGTTGGAGATGACACCCATCAGTGGATCGTGCGCGTGGACGACTGCCCAGCGCTGCAAAAGCGGCACATCTCCCACGTGGGCGTCGGTGATGCCGCGGTACCCTACCGCATAGTGCGCACACGGCTCAGTGGCGCCTATATCCACGGTTCCCTAGGGGGCGAAGGGCGAATGTTGCTCGACGGAGGCTGGTGCACCATGCGCCGCAACATGATGTCGTTCGCCCCGGCTCACGGCCTGCACGCCTTCCATGCCATACCTGACAGCCGCTGGCAGTACTGCTGGGTGCGCTATCTACCGAGTGCACCGCGCTCGGTGGTGGGAACCATCGCACCGATCATGCAGCACTTCGATCCCGAGCCTCTGAAGCACGCCATCCTCGGGCTCTACAGCGAGGTGTTTCACGGCGATGCCGATGCCGCCAGTTGCGAGATGTGGGGAGATACCATCGAGCGCTATATCTCACGATTCGCTGACCCCTGGCGTCGGGATTTGCGCATCGTGGCTGTGTTCGACGCGGTGATCCCGACCCTGGAGAAGTATTGGACTATCGAGGAGATGGCCGAGATTGCTCACGTCAGCAGCGAGCATCTGCGTCGCATCAGCCGCAAAGTATTTGGCCGTAGCCCCATGCAGCAGTTGACCCAGTTGCGTATGCAACACGCCGCCCACCTACTGGCCACGAGCAATCTGACGGTGGAAGAGATTGCGGTACGGGTCGGCTACCAGAGTCCATTCGCCTTCTCCAAGACCTTCAAGCGTATGAAGGGCGTCTCACCCTCGCACTTTCGCCACCATTCACGAGAGTGACAGCGGGCTGGGCACCGACACAGGCCAGCAAGGCATCAGCGTTGGCGATCCAGTGCCCACAGGCCAGTTTGAAGCTTGGTAACATTGGCTCACCGTCGGGACCGAGTTCCACCTCCATCGACGAAGTGCCAGGAAAATGGGGGAGACACGACACGCCAGCGCCTTGTGCAAATCTGGACCTTTTCGGTACCATTTGGCCAACGCCTTATACGGCGGCCTGTACAGGGGAGCGTCCCGAGGAACGACCATGCAGACCAACCCCAAGAAGCATCAGGCCACTAAGCGGGTCACCCTCCTGTCAGTGGCGGTCAACACCCTTCTCGGCGTGGCCAAGATCATCGTCGGCTGGATCGTCGGCTCCGCCGCCCTGGTCGCCGATGGCATCCACTCCTTCTCCGACCTGGTAACCGACTGTTTCGTGCTCGCCGCCTCCCACTATGGTCACCAGGGGCCCGACCTCGATCACCACTACGGCCACGGCCGCATCGAGACCCTGGCCACCCTGTTCCTGGGCAGCGTGCTGATCTTCGTGGCCGGCGGTATCGCCTGGTCGAGCCTCCAGCGCCTGTTCTCCTCCGCCGAGATTCCGCCGCCCGGCGTGTGGGCAATCCTGTTGACGGCCCTGGCATTGCTCTCCAAGGAGTGGCTCTTCCACCTTACGCGCCGTGTGGGAAGACGCGTCGGCTCGAAGATGCTCGAGGCCAACGCCTGGCACCACCGCAGCGACGTGCTCTCCACTGGTGTGGTGATGGTCGCCCTGGTGGGCAGCCAGTTCGGCGCCACCTGGATCGACACCGTGGCAGCGGTAATCGTCGGGCTGATGGTCGGCAAGGTGGGCTGGAACCTACTGTGGGAGTCGAGCCGAGAGCTGGTTGACACCGCCCTGCCCGTGGCCACCCAGGAGGAGATGCGCCAGGAGGCGATGAGCGTGTCCGGCGTCCAGGGCATACACGACCTGCGTACCCGCCAATCGGCCGGGCATACCATGCTCGACCTGCACGTCGTGGTGTCCCCGCGCATCAGCGTTTCCGAAGGCCATGAGATCGGCAACGAGGTGAGCCGACGTCTGCGCAACGCCTTCCCCGCCCTCACTGACCTCACCTTCCACATCGACCCCGAGGACGACGCCGGCGGGGGCGACCCAAGCCGCTTCCCGGGACTGCCACTGCGCCCCGAGGTGGAAGCCGCCCTGGAGCAGCGCTGGGCGACGCTGGACGTCTGGCCGGAAATCCGCGAGATCGAGCTGCACTATCTGGATGACGCGGTCACGGTGGTGATCTGCCTCGACGAGCCGTCGCCCTTCGACAGCGGCACGGTGATCCGCCGCCTCGAGGACCGTGCCCGGGACATCGACTGGCTCTCCCACGTCGAAGTGCGCCGCCTGGCGGGACGCCCCTTGACTGACGGCAACCGGAAGACACCGCCGCCCTCCTCTACTTCTTCGACGGCGAGTCAGGTCACCGACTGACCAACTCGACTTTCGTATTAGCCTTGACGCGAAAACCACTTGCGACCAGCCTCGGGGGGAGCCATCATCTTCGGCCACTCGCCGGCCCGAGGCCGGGCGAGGTCGAGACCGGGGTGGCATGATCCCCTACCACTTTGACTTTCCCGATCTGGATTCGAACCCCCATGAGCAAAGTCCTGATTATCGGCGCCGGCGGCGTCGGCGGTGTCGTCACCCACAAGTGCGCCCAGCACCCCGAGGTGTTCAGCGAGATCTGTCTGGCCAGCCGCAACCAGGCGAAGTGCCGGACCATCGCGGCCCAGTTGGACCGTCCCATCCAGACCGCCGAGGTGGATGCCGATGACGTCGAGGCGCTGGTCGCACTGATCGAGTCGTTCCAGCCCGACGTGCTGATCCACGTGGCCCTGCCCTATCAGGACCTGACCATCATGGAGGCCTGCCTGCGTACCGGCGTGCCCTACTTGGACACCGCCAACTACGAGCACCCGGACGAGGCCAAGTTCGAGTACAAGGAACAGTGGGCCTTCCAGGAGCGCTACGCCAAGGCTGGCAACATGGCCACCCTGGGCTGCGGCTTCGACCCTGGCATGACCAACATCTATTGCGCCTGGGGCCAGAAGAACCTGTTCGACGAGATCCACCGCATCGACATCCTGGATGCCAACGGCGGCGATCACGGCTACCCGTTCGCGACCAACTTCAATCCCGAGATCAATATTCGCGAGATCACTGCCAACGGTCGCTACTGGGAAGAGGGCGAGTGGAAGGAGACCGCGCCGCTGGCCGAGAAGCGCACCTTCGATTTCGATGGCATCGGCGAGAAGGACCTCTATCTGCTCTACCACGAGGAGCTCGAGTCCCTCAGCCAGAACATCAAGGGCCTGCAGCGTATCCGCTTCTGGATGACCTTCTCAGAGAAGTACATCACCCATCTCAAGGTGCTCGAGAACGTTGGCATGACCAGCATCGAGCCGATCGAGTTCCAGGGCCGCGAGATCACCCCGCTGCAGTTTCTCAAGGCGGTGCTGCCCGACCCGGCCTCGCTCGGTCCGCGCACCAAGGGCAAGACCAACATCGGCGTGATCCTCGATGGCATCAAGGACGGCAAGCGGCGCAAGGTGCACATCTACAACATCTGCGACCACGAGGCCTGCTACCGCGAGGTGCAGTCCCAGGCGATCTCCTACACCACCGGCGTGCCAGCGGTGACCGGCGCCATGCTGATGCTCCAGGGCCTGTGGAAGGGCGAGGGCGTGTTCAACGTCGAGCAGCTCGATCCGGATCCCTTCATGGAGTGCATCGGCGACATGGGTCTGCCCTGGCAGATGGTCGAGCTCGACCCTGATGCCGACCCCCTGGCCTGAGCCCGACATGAGCCAGATCGACTATCCGTTCGATGCTTACCCCTTCGACATTGGGGCCTGCCCGTCGCCCGCCTATGTGGTGGACGACGCCCTGCTGCGCAACAACCTGGAATTGCTGCGGCGGGTTCAGGAGCAGAGCGGCGCACGCATCCTGCTGGCGCTTAAGGGCTTCGCCATGTGGGACACCTTCCCGCTGATCCGCCAGTACCTGGTGGGCACCACGGCGAGCGGCCAGGATGAAGCACGCCTGGGAGCGGAAACCTTCGGCGGCGAAGTGCACTGCTACTCGCCGGCCTTCACCGAGCAAGAGATGCAGGTAGTACTGCGGTATGCGGACCATATCAGCTTCAATTCCCCGGCCCAGTGGCAGCGCTTCCGCGATAACGTTTCGGAGGAGCCGCGGCAGATCTCCTGCGGTCTGCGGGTCAACCCGGAGTACTCCGAGGGCAAGGTAGCGCTCTACGACCCCTGCGCCCCAGGCTCGCGGCTCGGCACCCGGGCCGTGGACCTGGAAGGCGTGGCCCTCGACGGCCTCGAAGGCCTGCATTTCCATACCCTGTGCGAGCAGAACAGTGATGCCCTGGAGCACACCCTGGCCGCCTTCGAGGAGAGGTTCGGCCGGCATCTCGCCGGCCGGAAGTGGGTGAACTTCGGCGGCGGCCACCACATCACCCGCCCGGATTACGATATCGATCGGCTGGTGCGGGTGATCCGCGATTTCAAGGCGCGCCATCCGCACCTCGAGGTCTACCTGGAACCCGGCGAGGCGATCGCGCTCAACACCGGCTACCTGGTATGTACGGTGCTCGACATCGTCGAGAACGACGGCCCCATCGCCATCCTCGACACCTCGGCCACGGCGCACATGCCCGACGTGCTGGAGATGCCCTATCGACCCGAGATCATCGGCGCCGGCGAGCCCGGCGAGAAGGCTCACACCTATCGGCTGGGCGGGCTGACCTGCCTGGCCGGCGACGTGGTGGGCGAGTACAGCTTCGACGCCCCACTTTCGATCGGCGACCGGCTGGTGTTCACTGACATGGCCCACTACACCATGGTCAAGACCAGCACCTTCAATGGCATGCGCCTGCCGTCGATCTGCCGAATCGACGAGATCAGCCGCGAGGTGCGCACGGTGAAGACCTTCGGTTACGAGGATTACCGGCAACGACTCAGCTGAGGGGAGACGAGACATGACTCAGGTCTTCAAGTTCGGTGGTGCCTCGATCCAGGACGCCGCCGCGATCCGTCGGCTGGGTAAGCTGCTGGCCCGTTTCCCGGCGCGCCCTTTGATCGTGGTGGTCTCGGCCATGGGCAAGACCACCAATGCCCTGGAGGCGCTGCTGGCCGAGGCACGGAATGGCAAGACGGCCGACTATCATGACCGCCTGGAAACCCTGCGCCGAGACCACCTGAGCACGGTCGAGACCCTGTTCGGCGCTAAGGCCGGCCCCGTTGCGGAGCGTGTCGAAGCGCTGGTCAACGAGCTTGATCAGCTTCATCGCCAGCATGCGAGCCGGGATCGCCCATTCCACTACGATCAGACCGTCGGCTTCGGCGAACTGCTCTCCACCACCATCGTCAGCGCCTGGCTCCACGAGGCCGGCATGGCGACCGCGTGGCGGGATGCCCGAGAGTTGGTGGTCACCGACGACTGCCACCAGGCGGCCAATATCGACTGGGAGACCACCGCGAAGCGGGTGCGCGGCCTGGCGGCAGACGATGGCAGGATCCGCGTCACCCAGGGTTTCATCGGCAGCACCTCCGAGGGCGTCATGACTACCTTGGGCCGCGAGGGCTCCGACTTCAGCGCAGCAATCCTCGCCCACTGCCTGGAAGCCGAGGAAGTCACCATCTGGAAGGACGTGCCGGGGCTCTTCAATGCCGACCCGCGTCGCTTCGATAATGCGGTACAGCTCGAGCGGATCTCCTACGACGAAGCCGTGGAACTGGCCTGGCACGGCGCCAAGGTGATCCATCCCAAGACCCTGGGGCCGCTGCAGCAGAAGTCGATCCCTCTGACGGTGCGCTCCTTCGAAGATCTCGAGGCGCCTCCCAGCACCATTGGCCGGGACACGCGGTTTGACACCCAGACGCCCTCCCTTGTGCTGCGCGACGAGCAGACGCTGCTGGAGATCCGCCCCCGAGACTTCGCCTTCATGGACGAGCCCCGCCAGCACGACATCCTCGGCCGCCTCGTGGAGGCCGGGCTGCACGCAAACCTGATCGATGCCGGCGCCATGCGCCTTTCGCTGTGCCTAGACGGCCACCCCGAGCGCCTGGAGCCGCTGATCACCTCACTATGTACCGACTATGCGGTGGTGCGTCACGAAGACCTGACCCTGCTCACCATACGCCATGCCGACGATGCGCTGTTGGCAGCCCTGAGCAGCGGACGCGACAGCCTCGCCGAACGGGGCAATGCCGATACCGCCCAGCGGCTCTTTCCAAGCACCCAGTGCCAGGGAACCTGGCATATCCCTGGCTAAGGCTCAGCCCTGAGCCAGCCAGTGGCTCACGAAGATAGCTATCCGATACTGGCCATGGGCCATGGACAGGAGCGCCGGGTGGTAACGTCGCAGCTGACCGGACGTCGGGAACAACCGGAGATCAGACGGCGTCGCGCTTGCCCCCAGCGGCCGCATGCATGGCAAGGGCGGTATCCAGCATGCGATTGGAGAAGCCCCACTCGTTGTCGTACCAGGCCATCACCTTGACCAGGCGACCGTTCACCCGGGTGTGGTTGGCATCGAAGGTCGAGGAGTGGGCATCATGGTTGAAGTCGATGGAGACCAGCGGCTGGGCGTTGACAGCCAGCACCGGGGAGGCTTCGGCGGCGCTGGCCACGATCTCGTTGATTTCCTCCCGGCTGGTATCGCGTCCGGCGGTAAAGACCAAGTCGACCAGGGAGACGTTGATCACCGGCACCCGAATGGCCAGACCATCGAACTTGCCCTCGAGTTCCGGCAGCACTAGGCCCACCGCGGCGGCGGCGCCGGTCTTGGTGGGGATCATCGAATGCGTCGCGCTACGCGCCCGGTAGGGATCCTTGTGGTAAACATCCGACAGGTTCTGGTCGTTGGTATAGGCGTGGACCGTGGTCATCAGCCCGTTCTCGATACCCACCGCCTCATGCAACGCCTGGGCCACCGGGGCCAGGCAGTTGGTGGTGCAGGAGGCGTTGGAGACCACCTTGTGCTCGGGCGTGAGCACGCCTTCGTTGACGCCATACACCACGGTGGCGTCGGCATCGGGGCTCGGCGCCGAGATCAGCACACGCTCGGCGCCCGCTGTGAGGTGCTTGGCGGCAGCCTCGCGCTTGGTGAAGAGGCCGGTGCACTCCATCACCAGGTCCACACCCATCGACGCCCAGGGAAGTGCCGCCGGATCCTGTTCGGAGAGGATGGCAATGCGCTGGCCGTCCACGGTCATGCTCTGCTCGTCGTGCTCGACGGTGAAGGGAAAGTGACCGTGCACGGTGTCATGGCGCAGCAGGTGTGCATTCAGCGAGGGGTCGCCGAGGTCATTGATGGCGACCACCTCCACGCGGTTGCGATAGCCGTTCTCGTAAAGGGCACGCAGCACGTTGCGGCCGATGCGGCCGAAACCGTTGATGGCGATCTTGAGCGTCATGGCGTTGTTCTCCTCGGTCCAGTAGCGTTCTATGGGGCATGGCGGAACCGATAGGCAAGGGAATTCTAGCGAGCTTCTGGCTCGGTCGTGCCTGCGCGGTGGCCAAGCGTCACCTACCCCATAATGTGGACCAGGTGTGTGTGGGTCTCAAGGCTTTTTTAGTAACTTTACAACATATGCGTTTTTATCCTGAAGTCAGCCAACACTACCTTGTCCCATGCGCATAGCAGCATTGCTTGGAAAATCGACCTGGCGACAGCATGCCAGGAAGCCCCGAACACCGAACTTAGTATAGTAAACTTACACTAATAGCGTTATCGTGACCCGATAGCAACCCGCGCCCACCGGAGGAGCCCGACATGTCGACCACCCCACTGCACACCCCCATTCGTCGCACCAAGATCGTCGCCACCCTGGGCCCGGCCAGCGACCGCGAGGGCGTCATGGAAGCGATGATCAGCGCCGGCGTCGACGTGGTACGCCTCAACTTCTCCCATGGCAGCCCCGATGACCACCGCCAGCGCCTGGTACGGGTCCGCGAGATTGCCGACCGGCAGGGCAAGAGCGTCGCCGTCCTGGGTGACCTCCAGGGCCCCAAGATCCGCATCGCCCGCTTCAAGGAAGGGGCCGTGAAGCTCGAGGAGGGCCAGTCGTTCATCCTCGACATGGGCCTTGGCAACGACCAGGGCGATGCCAGCCGCGTCGGCTGCGATTATAAGACCCTGGCCGACGACGTTGCCCCCGGCGACCGCCTACTGCTCGACGACGGCCGCCTGGTGCTCGACGTCAACCGGGTCGCCGACCACCTGATCCACACCAGCGTGGTGGTGGGCGGCACGCTCTCCAATAACAAGGGCATCAACAAGCAGGGCGGCGGTCTCTCGGCTCCGGCCCTCACCGACAAGGACAAGGTCGACCTGGAGACCGCCGTGGCGATCGGCGTCGACTACCTGGCGATCTCCTTCCCGCGCAGTGCCGCTGACATGCAGGAGGCTCGTGAGCGGCTGGGCGAGGCAGGCAAGGAGATCGGCCTGGTGGCCAAGCTCGAGCGCGCCGAAGCGGTGGCCGACGACGAGACGCTGGACGCCATCATCCGCGCCAGCGAGGCGGTGATGGTGGCCCGCGGCGACCTGGGTGTGGAGATTGGTGACGCGGCGCTGATCGGTACCCAGAAGCGCATCATCAAGCAGGCCCGCACGCTGAACCGCGCGGTGATCACCGCCACCCAGATGATGGAGTCGATGATCGACTCGCCGCTGCCCACTCGCGCCGAGGTGTTCGACGTGGCCAACGCAGTGCTCGACGGCACCGATGCGGTGATGCTCTCCGCCGAAACCGCCGCCGGTGACTTCCCGGTGGAGACCGTCGAGGCCGTCAATCGGGTCTGCCTGGGCGCCGAGCGCGAGCGGCGCATCCAGGAATCCGGCCACCGCATCCACGAGGGGTTCTCACAGATCGACGAGACCATCGCGCTCTCCGCCATGTACGCCGCCAACCACCTCTCGGGCGTGGCCGCCATCGCCTGCATGACCGCGTCCGGCTTCACGCCGCTGATCGCCTCGCGGATCAGTTCGGGGCTGCCCATCGTCGGCCTGGCTCACAATCCGGTAGCCCAGCGACGGATGGCGCTTTTCCGCGGGGTGGTTTCGCTGCCCTTCGACACCAGTGAGATGACTGCCCAGGAGCTCAATGACCGTGCGCTCCAGCGTCTCGTGGAGCAGGGCATCGCCGCCCCCGGCGACCACGTGATCCTCACTCGGGGCGACCACATGAACGCCCATGGCGGCACCAACACCCTGAAGATCCTCGTCGTGGAAGCCGGCCATGAGTGACATCCGCCCACCGCGCAACGTGCAGCGAACACTGCCGGCTCGCAAGCGCATCGCCCTGGTCGCCCATGACGGCAAGAAGGAGGAGCTGCTGGAGTGGGCGGCTCGCTGGCGGGAGACCCTGGCCAAGCACAGCCTGATCGGCAGCGGCACCACGGCCGGGCGCGTCTCGCGTACCCTGGGCCTCGAGGTGGAAGGCCTGATGAGCGGCCCACTGGGCGGCGACCAGCAGATCGGCGCCCGCATCGCCGAACAGAAGCTCGACCTGCTGATCTTCTTCTGGGACCCCTTCGCGCCACAGCCCCACGACCCCGACGTCAAGGCCCTGCTGCGTCTGGCAGCGTTGTGGAACATTCCGGTGGCCTGCAACGCCGCCAGCGCCGACTTCTTGATCAGTTCTCCCTGGCTCGGCCAGGACTACGAGATGAGCATCCCCGATGCCGGCGCTTGGGTCTCCTCCCGTACCAACTGATCACCCTCCCTGCCGAGGCATCGACAAGGATAACCACTCGCAAGAGGTCGTCCCCCGAAAGGAGCCGACTTCAGCGTCGTGTCGCCGCACGCGTGCCAAGCCTGTGACCCAGCCAGGCGCCCGCCAGCCACAGGGGCACGCTGGCCAGCACATAGCCCAGGGCCAATCCGGGGCGACCAGCCTGCCACAGCTGCAGGGTCTCGAGGCCAAACAGGGAGAAGGTGGTAAAGCCGCCACAGAAGCCGCTCACCAGGAAGGGCTGCCAATGCGCGACCCTGTCATGGGGGCGGTGAGTGGCATAGGTAGCGAAACCGACAATCAGCCAGGAACCAAGGCCATTCACTGCCAGGGTGGCCCAGGGGAAGGCCGACCCTATGAGCGCCAACGAGACCAGGTAACGCAGCGCGGAACCCAGGGCACTGCCCAGCCCCACGGCGCCATAGACACGCCAGGCGATCATGGCAGGCCCCCTGTCAGCCAGGCGCCTGCCAGCAGTGCCGCGAACCCGGTGACCAGGGTCAGGGCGACGTAGCCCAGAGCCGCCGCGAAGCGCCGCTGCTGCCAGAGCGTCAGAGTCTGCAGGCTGAAGGAGGAGACGGTGGTGTAGCCCCCCAGCACGCCGATGGCCAGCAGCGACCAGGCTGGTCTCGCCTCGGGGCCAGGCAGGCCCATCCCTCCAACCAGCATGCCCATCAGCAGGGCGCCACTGAGGTTGACCACCAGGGTTCCCCAGGGAAAGCCGGCCCCCAGATAACGGACCACGAGATTGCCCACCGCCAGACGCGACATGCCGCCCAGCCCTCCGCCACCGGCCACAGCCAGCAGCAGCAACGGGTCGATACTCATCCATTCCCCAGTGCCAGGATCAAGATCTTCGAACGATGGCGAACAGGCGCCAAAAAAAACCACCCGGTTAAGGGTGGTCAAAAGTATCGCATGCTTGCCTTGCAGGGGCAGCGACCCTTGGGCCGCTGAAAAACAATATTGGCACATCATTGCCATCATGTACAATCCGTGTACATAAAAAGCGGTCACAGTGTCGGCTCGTGGCCATGAGCCAAAGTCCGTATCATGCTGATACTCGAGCGCAACCCTGATACCACATCGCCAACACGCCAAGAGACGGAGGTCACAGCGTGAACCCATTGCGAGCCCTTCCTGCCATCCTCGGCTGGCTGCTGATTGCCCTGGTGGCATTCGCCGCTCCGGCCCAGGCCCAGCAGGCCGACGCCGGCAGCGAGCCACCGGCCTACTCGACCCTGGCCGACCTGCTCGAAAACGAGCAATCACGCCAGCAGCTGATCGACCAGCTGCGCGGCATGGCCGGTGACGTCGCCGCCTCCGAGACCGCCGCCGCAGAGGAGAGAAACGCCAGCACCGAGCCCTCACTGCCCCGGCAACTGGCCGAGGCCACCAGCGGTGTCGTCGGTGATATCGGCAGCCAATTCACCAGCCTGGTGGAAGTGCTCAGCGGTCTGGTCACCGGCAGTGCCGAGGCAACCAGCAGCTTTGACATGACCGCCTTTACCAGTGCTGCCATCAACCTGGGGCTGGTGATACTGGCCACGATAGTGCTGTTCCTGGTCATTCGCCGTCTGGCACGTCCGCTGTTCACGCGCATCAGCCAGTGGTCGCTCAACGGCCAGGGGCTGACGCCGGTCCTACGCCTGGTGCTCTGTGTGGCCCTGGCGGCGGTGATCGACGTGGCGGTAGTGGCCTTGGCCTATGTGGGTGGCAACCTGATCGCCACCTTCGCGGTAGGCGAGACCGGCGAGCTGTCCACCCGCGCCTCGCTGTTCCTCAATGCCTTCCTGGTCATCGAACTGCTCAAGGCTGCCGTGCGAATGCTGTTCTCCTCGCGCTACGAGGGGCTGCGTCTGCTGCCGGTGAATGCCGGGGACGCCTCCTACTGGAACAGCTGGATTGCCCGCCTTATCGGCATGGTCGGCTACGGCCTGATGGTGGTTGTGCCGCTGGTCAACGTCTACTTGTCTCCGACCATGGGCGAGAGCATCGGCACCCTGATCATGGTCAGCGCCTTCATCTACGCGGTCGCCGTGGTGCTGCGCAACAGGGTTCGCCTCCGTGATGCTCTAAATCACAAGGCCAGCAACGCCACCATGGCAGCCAGCCGGGTCTCGCTGCAGCTGTTCGCCCGCACCTGGCACCTGTTTGCCCTGGCATATTTCCTGATGGTCCTGGTCCTCACCCTGACCCGCCCCGAAGACGCCCTGCCTTTCGTGCTTTTCGCCACCCTCAAGACCCTAGCGACTGTCGTAGTGGGCTTGCTGGTCTCGAGCCTGCTGACCCAGACCATTGGCCGGCGCATCCGCCTGGGCGACGACCTGCGCCGCAAGCTGCCGCTTCTCGAGCCGCGGCTCAATAGTTACGTACCCAACGCCCTGCGGGTCATTCGCACCCTGATCCTGATCACGGTGCTGCTGGTGGTGCTGAACGCCTGGGGCGCCTTTGACCTGGCGGCCTGGTACGCCTCCGAAGCAGGTAGCGGCCTGGTAGGCAAACTGATCAGCGTGGCGGTAATCCTGGTATTCGCCGTGGCCGTATGGCTGGGCCTGGCCAGCCTGATCGAGCACAAGCTCAACCCGGAGACCGGCGGCGGTGTTCCCTCGGCCCGCGCCCAGACCCTGTTGGCGCTGTTCCGCAACGCCCTGGCCATCGCCATCATCACCATGACGATGATGATCGTGCTGGCCGAGATCGGCATCAACATCGGCCCGCTGATTGCCGGTGCCGGTGTACTCGGCCTGGCCATCGGCTTCGGCTCCCAGAAGCTGGTACAGGACATCATCACCGGCATCTTCATCCAGGTAGAAAACGCCATGAACACCGGGGACGTGGTCACGGTGGGCGGCATCACCGGCACCGCCGAGAAGCTCAGCATCCGCTCGGTGGGCATCCGCGACCTCTCCGGCACCTACCACCTGGTACCCTTCTCCAGTGTGGATACCGTCTCCAACTACATGCGCGAGTTCGGCAACCACGTGGGCGAGTACGGCATCGCCTACCGAGAGAGCATCGACGAGGCCATCGAGCAGCTCAAGCTGGCCTTCGAGGACCTCAAGGCCAGCGAAGAGCACGGCCACAAGCTGCTGGAGCCGCTCACCGTGGCCGGTGTCGTGGCCCTGGCCGACAGCTCGGTGAACATCCGGGTGGTCATCAAGACCACCCCGGGCGACCAGTGGGCCGTGGGCCGCGCCTACAACCGCCTGGTCAAGCTGCGCTTCGACGAGGCCGGCATCGAGATTCCCTTCCCGCATACCACGCTCTACTTCGGCGAGGACAAGGCGGGACGCTCACCGGCCGCCAACGTGCGGGTGCTGGAGCCCAAGGGGCGGCAACGCACGGGAGATGCGCCCCAGGGGGATGATCCCGGGCATGGCATTCAGGAGACCGCCGACCCCGAGCATCGCACTCCGACCGGAGGCGATGTCGAGGAGTCCTGACGACCCGGCAACTCTCCCACCTCAGCGAAACGCGGGGCTGCCGAAAGGCAGCCCCGTTGACGTTTCGGGTGAGATGTCTGCGGGTCGCGGTGCGAAAGGTCCGTCGCCACGGAGCGGACAGCAGAAGGGGCGCCAGATGGCGCCCCATGGGGTAGGAATCGAAGAGTGGATCACTGACCGGTGAGGCGACTGGCCATTCAGGCCGTCTTGCTCTTCGCCTCCTGAGGCTCCTCGCTGGGCTGAGGTAAGGAAGGCAGCGACTTGTCGAGCAGCTCCACGCTCTGCCGGTAGAAGAGCTGGCTCTTCTGATGCTCGCCCAGGTTGGCATAGAGCCTGGCCAGCTCGGCACAGACCACTCCGCTGGGCCGCTGCTGCTGGCTTGCCTCGAAGTACTCCTGGGCCTTGCCCCAGTAGGCGTTGCGCAGCGACAGGCGCCCCAGGGTCAACAGCAGGTCCGGATCGTTGGGCCGCTCCTGCAGCCACTTCTCGGCCACCACCAGTTGCCGGCGAGAGTCCACGTCGAGCAGGCCATAGCGCAGCACCAGGCGACTGTCCCAATGCTCCTTGAGCGAGTGGCGCAGCAGCCGCTCGGCGATGCCCTCCTCGTTGCCTCGCACCAACGCCTCGGTATAGATCACGATCAGATCGGTGTTGGACCGAAGATGGTCCGGCATGTCGGCCCAGAGGTTGCGGACCCGCTCGATGTCGCCGGGATTGCGCGCCTCCTGGCCGATCAACTCGCGGTAGGCGCGCAGTTCTAGCTGCTCACGCTCCTCGCGGGAGATCAATTGCTGAGCGCCCAAACGAGGCATCAGGCGGCGCAGGCCATCCCAGTCGCTGACGCTGAGGTAGGCCTGCTTGAGCTGCTTGAGCACCTGGGGGTGATTCGGCAGGTGACGATCGAGACGAGTAAGGATCGCCAGCGCCTCCTCGTACTGCTGGCGGTCCAGCATCAACTGGGCCTGCATCATGCCCACCGCGGTATCCGCACCCTCGGTACTCAGGTGGGCCCGCTTGAGCAGCGTATCGGCCTGCTCGTAACGCCCCTGATAATGGGCCGCGAGGGCCGCCGAGAGGTAGTTGACGAGTGGCGTGCTGGAATCGTCCGCCGCCTTGACCAGCGCCTTCTCGGCCTTCTTCCAGCGGCCCTCGGCCAGCGCCACCAGGCCACGCACGGTGCGCTTCATGGCATTACGGTTGCGGGCACGGCTGTTCCACACCTTGAAGCGGCTCACCGGGCGCGACAGGCGCATCAACAGCCTCAGGCCGAAGTGCAACACGATGAAGACGGCCAGCAGGATAACCAGGCCGAACCAGAAGGAGGTCTGGTAGGAGGTGTCGCCCACCCGCACCAGCCAGTAGCCGGGTACCGACATTATCAGCTGGCCGAACAGCGCCCCGAGCGCCAGGCCCAGGACTACGATCAGAATCAGCTTTCTCATGCGTCATCTCCCTGGCCGTCGTCACTACCCTCGAAGCGCCGCTCGATGAAGGTCGCCAGCGCCTGCTGGGAGCCGCTGATGTCGGGAAGTTCCGGCCGGATGCTGCGCTGCTTGAGCTCCTCGAGACGCTCGATCACCGCCTGGACGCCGCTGGCGCTGGTGTCGTAGTAGCCGCGAATCAGCGTCAGGGCCTTGTCGAGGCTGGCCTCATAGAGCTCCTGTTCCTCTTTGAGCAACGCCAGCTGGGACTGCTCGAGCACCAGGCGCACGCTCTGGCGCAGGTAGGATTCCTGCTCCGGCGAGATCAGCGCCTCAAGGGCCTGGTCGTGCTGACGAATGGTGACCAGGTCCTTGAGCTCGCCACCGAAGCGTGCCAGCTGTTCCTGCCAGCCACCCGAGGGGGCCTCCTCGAGGGCGTCAGCGGCGGCGACTTCTTCGACATCTTGGGCCAGCGGCTGGCTGGCGAGCTGCTCCTGCTGGGCATTGAGCGCCAGGTAGAGGCCGGTGCGGTCGACCTGGGGCACCGAATCCAGTGCGGCAAGCTCGGAGGCGATCTCGCGTCGCACCGGCATCAATGCCGGATTGTCGGCCTCGCTCAGCCGCTCGTCGGCGGTGCGCAGCAGGGCGGCGGCGCCCTCGACATCGCGCTCCAGCTGCAGGCGCTGGTTGGCCAGGCGCAGCAGGTAGGCAGCCTCGGCGTGCAGCCAGTCACGTTCGTCGGCGGTCTGCTCACGGGAAAGCTCGTCGAGCACCTGGTCCAGGGTCTCGTTGACGCTACTGCGATAGTCGGAAAACTCGCCGCGCAGGTCGGAAATGGCCGAGTCGAGGGCCGCGTCACGTTCGCTCTCCGCGCTCTCGAGCCGTCCCTGCAGATCACCGAAGTCCGACTGGAGCTCGCCGATCTCCGACTGGCTGGCCACATCGCCGGGCAAGGAGCCCAGGCGCTGCTGCTGGGAGTCGAGCTTCTGCCAGGCCTGCCAGCCGAACAGCACCACCCCGATGGCCAGCAGGATCACCAGCACCAGGGCCAGGACCCCGGCCTTGCCGCCACCCTTGCCACCGCCCTTGCCACCGCCCTTGCCACCGCCCTTGCCACCATCGGCACCGGGCGTGGCCCCCGCCGAACCACCACCCGCAGGGGCGCTCGCGCCACCGCCACCGGCCTTGCCCGCCTTGGTTGAAGTGTCGGCTTTCGCGGGCTTGTCGCTGCCGCTCGAGGTAGCGGGCTTGGCGCTGGCCACCTGATTCGGGGCGGGCTTTTCAGCGGCAGGCTTTTCTACGGCTGGCTTGTCCGCGGCAGGCTTGTCGTTGGCGGATGCCGGCTTGTCGCCCTTTTCCGGGCGACTGGCAGACGTATCGGCCTTGGCGGGAGACGACTCACCGCTGCCGGCCTCGCGAGACGCGGCGGGCGCCTCGGCGGTGTCCGGCTTGCCCTGCGGCGCGCTCGCGGCCTGCTTGCCGCCGGCCTTGTCATAACGCCGTGAACGACGCCGGCCGGAAGCGGTCGGCTTGCCAGCCTCGCCCCCCGAGCTCGCCGATTCCGCGCCGGAGGGCGCCTGCTGTTCGTCCTGATCGTGTGGTTGCTTGCTCATCTTTCGCTAGCCCTTTTCGAGATCATCATGATCGACATCGGCCTCCTCCGGGGCGCTGCTCCTGGCGACCGCGACCGCCAGAGCAGCAGGCGTGGCACCCGACGCCACGACGGGAAAATTAAACCCCAGCCTGCCGGCCAGTGTAGCCAACCGGCTACTGGAAACGATTAGCGGTTGGTTCAAGGCGGCGTCTGTACACCATCTTGCCAGATGTTCGAGGATTTCTCCGCTGCTGACCACCAGTGCACGATAATCGCCATTGGCCAACCACATCTGCATGGCGGGGTCGGGGTCGAGAAGGCAGCGGCGATAGACCGCCAGGCGAGTCACCCGAGCGCCGCGGGACGCCAGGGTCTCGGCGATCAGGGGGCGCCCCCCCTCGCCGGCGACGAGCAGCACACGCTGCCCGTCGAGAGCATGCAGCGAGGCTAGCCGCAGCAGCGCCTCGCTGGTGTCCTCGCCGGCGGACGGCGACGGGACATGGACCCGCACCCCCAAACCTCGGTGCAGCAGGGCGGCGGTGGAGGCTCCCACGGCATAGAAGTCGATACCCATCGGCAGCTGCGGCCAATAGCGATCCAGCGCCTCGAGCAGGCACTCGGCCGCGAAGGGACTCACCACCACCACCTTGTGGAAATGATCGATATCCAGCCAGGCGGTCCGCGTCGCCGGGGTTTCCGGCAACGGCTCGAGGTGCATGACGTCCAGGCGCTTGACCGGGAGGCCCCGGGCCTCGATGGCCGCGGCCAACGGGCCGGCTCGCTCGCCTGGCCGGGAGATCAGTACCGGCAGCTCCGCCATCAGCCGGCGCCGTAGACCTCGGCGAGGATCTCGCCGGCGCCCTGTTCGAGTAGCTCTTCGGCCACGCGAATACCCAGGGCCTCCGGCTCGTGCATGGAACCGCGCCCCTCGGCACGCAGCACCCAGGTGCCTTCCGGGTTGCCCACCAAGGCACGCAGCCACAGGGTCTGGCCGTCATCCTCGAACACCGCATGACCGCCGATGGGCACCTGGCAGCCCCCCTCCAGCCGAGTGTTCATGGCACGCTCGGCGCGCACGCGGGTCGCGGTGGTCGCATCGTCGAGGGGGGTAAGCAGTGAGAGCAGTTCGGGGTCGTGCAGGCGACACTCGATGCCCAGCGCGCCCTGGCCGCAGGCCGGCAGGCAGACCTCGGGAGGCAGTTCCATGGTGATGCGGTCGTCGAGCCCCAGCCGCCGGAGACCGGAGGTGGCCAGCAGGATGGCGTCGAACTCGCCGTCGTCGAGCTTGCCCAGGCGGGTCTGGACGTTACCACGCAGGCTCAGGACCTCCAGATCGGGACGTGCCTCGCGCATCTGCAGGCCGCGACGCAGGCTCGAGGTGCCGATGCGTGCGCCCTCGGGCAGCTCGTCCAGGGAGGCATAGTGGTTGGAAATGAAGGCGTCGGTCGGCTCGGCACCCTCGAGGATCACCGAGAGGCCCAGGCTCTCGGGAAAGTGCATGGGCACATCCTTCATGGAGTGCACGGCGATGTCGGCACGGCCGTCGAGCATCGCCTCCTCCAGTTCCTTGACGAAGAGCCCCTTGCCACCGACCTTGGCCAGCGGCGTGTCGAGGATCTTGTCGCCACGGGTGGACATGGCCACCAGTTCCACCTTCAGACCGGGGTGGGCGGCCATCAGTCGGTCGCGGACATGCTCGGCCTGCCACATGGCCAGTTGACTCTTGCGGGTGGCGATACGCAGGGTATTGATGGCTTGCACGTGATTCTCCCGTACCGGGTTGGCTGTCGTTGGCGCCTGGTATTCCGGCCCCCGGTGATGACATGGATATACTTCATCATAAAGCACCGCGCGGGGCAGGAAAAATCGCGTTGCTCCACGGCGACCTTCCGCTGCCGCCCCTCGCCAGCCGCACGGACTCTGGTACACTTTCCGCCATGTCAAGGCAGCACCGCCCCGGCGGCGCTGCAGCCGGCCCCCGGCCGTCACCCACCGCAATCGTCTAGCAGGATGCCCAGCCCGATGAGCCCTAGTTCACCGAACCCCGGCACCAACCAGTCCTGGGGGGGCCGCTTCAGCGAGCCCACCGATGCCTTCGTCGAACGCTTCACCGCTTCGGTCGACTTCGATCAGCGCCTCGCCCTCCACGACATCCGGGGCTCCATCGCCCATGCCACCATGCTGGCCCGGGTCGGCGTACTGACCGACGGGGAGCGCGACGCCATCATCGAGGGTCTCGGCGAGATCCGCGGCGAGATCGAGCGTGGCGAGTTCGCCTGGTCGGTCGCGCTCGAAGACGTGCACATGAACATCGAGGCGCGGCTCACCCATAAGATCGGCATCACCGGCAAGAAGCTGCATACCGGGCGTTCGCGCAACGACCAGGTAGCCACCGATATCCGTCTCTTCCTGCGCGACGAGATCGACGTGGTCGACGCCGAGCTAGCCCGCCTGCGCGAGGGGCTGATCACGCTGGCCGACCGCGAGGCCGACACCATCATGCCCGGCTTCACCCACCTTCAGTCCGCCCAGCCGGTCACCTTCGGCCACCACCTGCTGGCCTGGCAGGAAATGCTGGCGCGCGACCACGAGCGCCTGCTCGACTGCCGCCGCCGGGTCAACGTGCTGCCGCTGGGTGCCGCGGCGCTGGCCGGCACCACCTACCCCATCGACCGCCATGTCACCGCCGAGCTGCTGGGCTTCGAGCGTCCCGCCGAGAACAGCCTCGATGCGGTAAGCGATCGCGACTTCGCCATCGAGTTCACGGCCTTCGCCAGCATCCTGCTGATGCACCTGTCGCGCATGAGCGAGGAGCTGGTGCTGTGGACCAGCGCCCAGTTCGCCTTCATCGACCTGCCCGACCGCTTCTGCACCGGCTCCTCGATCATGCCGCAGAAGAAGAATCCGGACGTGCCGGAACTGGTGCGCGGCAAGACGGGCCGGGTCTACGGCCACCTGATGGGCCTGCTGACCCTGATGAAGTCCCAGCCGCTGGCCTACAACAAGGACAACCAGGAAGACAAGGAGCCGCTGTTCGACAGTCTGGATACCGTCAAGGGCTGCCTGCGCGCCTTCGCCGACATGGTGCCGGCCATCGAGGCGAAGAAGGCCAGCATGGCCGAGGCCGCCCGCCGCGGCTTCTCCACCGCCACCGACCTCGCCGACTACCTGGTGCGCAAGGGCGTGGCCTTCCGCGATGCCCACGAGATCGTCGGCCAGTCGGTGGCCTTCGGCCTCAGGGAGCAGAAGGATCTCTCTGAGATGAGCCTCGAGGAGCTTCGCCAGTTTTCCGACACCATCGAGGCGGATGTCTTCGAGGTGCTGACGCTGGAAGGCTCGGTGGCCGCCCGCAACCATATCGGCGGCACCGCCCCGGACCAGGTGCGCGCGGCGGCCCAGCGGGCGCGTGACGCCCTGACGACCCTGACGGGCCAGGCCTGATGCGTCGCCTCGCCCCCCTGACCCTGACCATGGCACTGGCCGCGGGACTGTTCCTGGCCGGCTGCGGCCAGAAGGGCCCGCTCTATCTGCCCGGCAACGAGGCGGCCGCCGAGCGCTACGACCCTGCCGGCCAGCAGGAAGCGTCGGACGAGGACGCGGCCCGGCAGGACGACGACACCGCCCGAGACGACGAGAGCTAGGCATGGATCATTTCGACTACCGCGACGGCGTCCTCTACGCCGAGGACGTGCCGCTGACCCGCATCGCCGACGAGTTCGGCACCCCCTGCTACGTCTACTCCCGGGCCACCCTGGCACGCCATTTCCGTGCCTACACCGAGGCGCTGGGCAGCCACCCGCACCTGATCTGCTATGCGGTGAAGGCCAATTCCAACCTGGCGGTACTGGGGCTGCTGGCAAGGCTCGGCGCCGGCTTCGACATCGTCTCCGTGGGCGAGCTGGAACGGGTGCTGGCCGCGGGCGGCGAACCCGCCCGGGTGGTCTTCTCTGGCGTCGCCAAGCAGGAGGCCGAGATGGCCCGGGCGCTGGAAGTGGGCATCAAGTGCTTCAACGTCGAGTCGCGCCCGGAGCTGGAGCGCCTCGACGCCGTGGCCGGGCGGCTCGGCAAGGTCGCCCCGGTATCGCTGCGGGTCAACCCGGATGTGGACGCCGGTACCCACCCCTACATCTCCACCGGGCTCAAGGACAACAAGTTCGGCATCCCGGTCGACGAGGCGCTGGCCGTCTACGAGCTCGCCGCCCGCCTGCCCAACGTCAAGGTCACGGGACTGGACTGCCATATCGGCTCACAGCTCACCGAACTCTCGCCCTTCCTCGACGCCCTTGAGCGGCTGCTGGCGCTGCTCGAGCGACTGCGCGAGCGCGGCATCGAGGTGGCGCACCTGGACCTGGGCGGCGGTCTCGGCGTGCCCTATCGGGACGAGCGCCCGCCGGCGCCCTTCGACTATGCCACGGCCCTGATCGAGCGCCTCTCCCACTGGGAGGGCAGCGAGCGCCTGACCCTGCTCTTCGAGCCGGGCCGCTCCATCGCCGCCAATGCCGGGGTTCTGCTGACCCGGGTCGAGTACCTCAAGCCCGGCGAGACAAAGAACTTCGCTATCGTCGATGCCGGCATGAACGACCTGATCCGCCCCGCCCTCTACCAGGCATGGCAGGCGATCCTGGCCGTGGATACCCGCAAGCCGCGCGACACCGCCACCCATGATGTGGTCGGCCCGGTCTGTGAGACCGGCGACTTCCTTGGCAAGGACCGCGCGCTCGCCATCGCCGCCGGCGACCTGCTGGCGGTGCGCTCCGCCGGCGCCTACGGCTTCGCCATGGCCTCGAACTACAACAGCCGGCCGCGCCCCGCCGAGGTGATGGTCGACGGCGACCGGGCCCACCTGGTGCGCCGCCGCGAACGGCTGGACGAACTCTGGGCGGGTGAGTCGCTGCTGCCTGACGACCAGGGGGAGGCACGCTGATGCTGCTGCACTTCACCAAGATGCAGGGGCTGGGCAACGATTTCATGGTGGTCGATCTGGTCACCCAGCGGGCACGCCTGGCCGACGACCAGATCCGCCAGCTGGCCGACCGCCGCTTCGGCATCGGCTTCGACCAGCTGCTGGTGGTCGAGCCGCCACGGGATCCGGAGATGGACTTCCGCTACCGGATCTACAACGCCGACGGCAGCGAGGTGGAGAACTGCGGCAACGGTGCCCGCTGCTTCGCGCGCTTCGTGCGCGACCAGCGCCTGACCCACAAGCACGAGATTCATGTCGAGACCGCCGGCGGCCCGCTGACCCTGGTGGTCGAGGATGACGGCCGAGTCAGCGTCGACATGGGGGCACCGCGCTTCGCGCCCGAGACGCTGCCCTTCGAGGCCGCCGAGGAACGAGTGCTCCACGCGCTGGAAGTAGACGGCCAGCGCCTCGAGATCGGCATAGTCTCGATGGGCAATCCCCATGCGGTACTGCGCGTCGATGACGTCGACACGGCACCCGTCGAGCGCCTGGGGCCGGCTCTCGAGGCTCACCCACGCTTTCCGCGGCGGGTCAATGCGGGTTTCATGCAGGTAGTGACGCCCCACGAGATCCGCCTGCGGGTATACGAACGCGGCAGCGGCGAGACCCTGGCCTGCGGCACCGGCGCCTGCGCCGCGGTGGCCAGCGGTATCCGCCAGGGGCTGCTGGAAAGCCCGGTCACCGTGCACCTGCGCGGCGGCGACCTGCGTATCGACTGGGCCGGCGACGACACCTCCCTGATCATGACCGGCCCCGCCGAGTGTGTCTTCGACGGCCGCATCGTCCTGAACTGAGCCGCCCCGCCACCAGAGGAGAAGCTCCCATGACCCGAGCCGCCCCCGACCCGCGCAAGACCCTCGACCCCGACCGGGTGGCCCAGTGGCTGGCCTGTCACCCTGACTTCTTCGTCGGTCGCGAGGGCCTGTTGCAGCAGCTCAAGGTGCCGCATCCTGAGACCCGCGGTACCACCTCGCTGCTCGAACGGCTGGTCCACGACCTGCGCTCCCGCGCCGAACAGGCCGAATGGCGCCTGGAACAGCTGCTGGAGTCGGCCCGCCACAACGAGGGCCAGTATCGCCGTACCCGCGAACTGGTGCTGGCACTGCTCGAGGCCGAGGACAACGACGCCCTGGGCCAGGCGCTGGCCACCCAGCTCGCCGAGCGCTTCCATACCCCGGCGGTGGCGCTGTGGTGCCCGGCCAGCCTGACCGATGCCGAACCCCAACCGCCCCAGCCCCCACGCCAGATCCTCGACGATCATGCCAGCCAGCGGCTGGCCGCCCTGCTCGACGGCCGCGCCAGCCGCTGCACACGACTGACGCCGACCGACTGGAAGCGACTGCTGCCCCACGTGCCGGCACCCGATAAGGCCGGCTCCTGCGCCCTGTCGCGGCTGACCCTGGGCGAGCCGCTGGGCTATCTGGTGCTGGCGAGTCCCGATCCGGACCACTTTCGCGCCAGCATGGACACCCTGTTCACCGAGTACGTCGGCGAGGTGGTAGCACGGCTGCTGGTTCGCCTGACCCCGGCCTCCCCGTGACCGGATACGCGCTGGGCTGCGAGGTAGAGGCCTTCCTGGCCGGGCTGGCGCGCACCGCCAGCCCGGCCACGGTGAGCGCCTATCGGCGTGACCTGGCGGCCCTCGTGGGCTTTCTCGAGGCCGAGGATATCGACGACTGGTCCGTGCTGGATGCCGCCCTGCTGCGCCGTTTCCTGGGCAGCGAGCGCATGCGGGGGCAGGCACCGCGAAGCCTGGCCCGACGGCGGGCGGCCATCTCCGGCTTCGCCCGCCACCTGGTGGAGGCCGGCCGGCTTCGCCACAATCCGGTGCCCCTGGTACGGACGCCGCGCCAGCCCCGGCATCTACCGCGACCCCTGGACGTGGACCAGCTGGCCCGCTTCCTCGACACTCCCCATGACGACTCGCCCCTGGCCCGACGCGACCAGGCGATGCTGGAGCTCTTCTATTCGAGCGGCCTGCGCCTGGCCGAGCTGGCGGCGCTGGACCTGGGCGACCTCCAGCCGCAGCGGGTACGGGTGCTGGGCAAGGGCGGCAAGCCTCGCCAGGTGCCGGTGGGTCGTCGGGCGCGCCAGGCACTTGACGCCTGGCGGACGGTGCGCGGCCAGCTGGCCGACCGCGACACCTCGGCGCTGTTCATCGGGATACGCGGGGCTCGGCTGGGCCATCGCGCCATCCAGAAGCGGCTGGCCGAACTGGCCAAGGCCCGCGGGCTGGCCGAGCATCTCCATCCGCACCGGCTGCGCCACTCCTTCGCCAGCCATCTGCTGGAATCGAGCCAGGACCTGCGAGCGGTGCAGGAGCTGCTGGGCCATGCGGACCTCGCCACGACACAGGTCTACACCCGGCTCGATTGGCAGCACCTGGCGACGAGCTACGACGCAGCTCACCCCCGAGCACGACGCCGCTCCGACGATCTGGGGGAGCCTTGATGATCCTGCAGGCGATCACCTTCGATCTCGACGATACCCTGTGGGACAACCGAGGCGTGATGACGCGCACGGAGACCGGCCACTACGCCTGGCTCGACGAGGCCTTGGTTAGCTGGCTCGCGAGCCGCGGCGAAACGCGGCTCGGCCGCTTCGCCGACCGCTTCCCCCTGACGGCCTACCAGGACGGTCGCCAACGGCTCGCCGAGCGATACCCCCTGCGTCGTGGTGACTTCAGCTGGCTGCGCGAGCGCGCCCTCGTCGAACTGCTGGAAGCCTTCGGGCTGCCGCGCAGTGCCGCCTGGCTGTGGGCCGCCGCGACCATGGCCCGCTTCCATGCGCTGCGCCTCGAGGTCTCTCCCCACCCCGAGGTGGAGCCGCTGCTCGCCGAGCTGGGCGGCCGCTACCGGCTGGGCTCCATCACCAACGGCAACCTGGCCTTCGACCGTCTGCCCCTGCGCCGACACTTCGCGGTGGCCATCGCCGCCGGCGAGATCCAGGCGCCCAAGCCGGACGCCCGCCCATTCCTCGCCGCCCTGGCACGGCTCGCCACCCCGGCCTCCCGGGCGCTGCATGTGGGGGATTCCTGGCAGGAGGACGTGCTGCCGGCCCTGCGGCTGGGCATGCACGCGGCCTGGATCGCCCCCGACACCCCCCATGCCGGCGCGCTGCCCCCAGGGGCATACCGCCTGGGGCACGTGCGGGAACTGCCGGAATTGATTGCCAAACTGGAAGGGCAGCCCTGACACTGGTTAAGGAGCGCCGTGGGCAAGCCGGAGAGGAGATACCGTCTCCCCCGACCGACCTTTTTATTCTTCCTTAGGCTCCAGCAGCCACTGGTCGAGGCGTTCATGCACCTCCTCGATGCCCTGCTTCTTGAGGGCGGAGAAGAGCTGGATGCTTACCAGGTCCTCCCATTCGCGCAGCCGTGAGCGCACCTGCTGCAGGGCACTCTTTGCCGCGCCGCTCTTGAGCTTGTCGGCCTTGGTCAGCAGGATATGTACCGGCATGCCGGCCTCGTCGGCCCAGCCGAGCAGGGTCTGGTCGAACTCCGTCAACGGGTGGCGCACGTCCATGACCAGCACCAGGCCACGCAGGGAGCCACGGCGACGCAGGTAGTCAGAGAGATGACGCTGCCACTCCAGCTTGACCTGCTCGGGCACCTTGGCATAACCGTAGCCCGGCAGATCGACCAGCCGGTGGCCGCTGTCCTCGCCCAGCGTGAAGAAGTTGATCAATTGGGTGCGCCCCGGCGTCTTGGAGGTACGGGCCAGCGCCTTCTGCCGCGTCAGGGCATTGATGGCGCTGGACTTGCCGGCATTGGAGCGGCCGGCGAAGGCTACCTCGGCACCCTCGTCCGGTGGGCACTGGACCAGGGTCGGGGCGCTGGTGAGGAAACGGGAGGCCTGATAGTTGAGGCGAGAGTTGAGTCGCGACATCGCGGGAAAGTCCTGACGTTGATCAAGGGCACCACGGCTTGCATTCCCGCGGCTCGGGTGTTCCGTTATAATACAGTGTCTTTGTCTGCGACCCGGGGCGCGCCAGTATACCACCGTGCTCCGTCCGTCAGCGACCGACCACAGGGCGTCGGCGACGACCGGCCAGAGGGCACCCGGCCTCGAGGATCGGGCGGCACCCGGGGGGACGTACCGGCCAACAACGTAACGGGAAAGTGGAAAAGCGATGAGAAAGCTACTGGCAAGCCTGGCAATCACCGTGGGCGCCGTCGGCGCGGCCCATGCAGACCTTCAAGCGGATGCCGATGCGGCGGCGGGCAGGGACAAGGCGCAGAGCTGTGCCGCCTGCCACGGCCAGCAGGGCATCAGCCCGTCCGGCGCCTTCCCCAACCTGGCCGGCCAGCAGGCCTCCTATCTGGCCAAGCAGATCATGGACATCCGTGATGGCAACCGCCAGGTCCCCCAGATGGCCGGCCAGGTAGATAACTACTCCGACCAGGATGCCTGGGACGTGGCCAAGTTCTACGCCCAGCAGGAATCGCCCCTGGGCCAGGCTAAAGACGACGAGGCGCTGGTCGAGCGCGGCCGCGAGTTGTACCGTGCCGGCGACATGGCCAAGGGCATCCCCGCCTGCGCCGCCTGCCACACACCCACCGGTGAGGGCATCGGTACCGCCGTTTACCCGGCGCTCTCAGGCCAGCACCCCGAGTACACCTTGAGCACCCTGCAGGACTTCGCCTCCGGCGAGCGCAACAACTCCCCGGCGAACATGATGGGCAACATCGCCTCCAAGATGAGCGATGAGGACATGGAAGCCGTGGCCAACTACGTGCTCGGCCTGCACTGAGGCTGTCCCGTCGCACTGTGCGTTGACACGCCGAGGGCGGCCTTTGGCCGCCCTCGGCGTCTACAGGAACTCCACTCTCGGGCGGGACTCAAAGCCAGCGATGTGTCGCCCGTCGGGACCCAGATCATGATTCACTCAAGGAGAATTCCATGCTCAAGCCGTTGATGTTCGTTCTCGCCGGCCTCGCCCTACCGGGCCTGGCCACCGCCCAGTCTCTCGTCGAGGGCGAGCACTACCAGGTGCTCGACAACCCGGTGGAGACCCAGGTCGAGGACGAGCGCATCGAGGTGACCGAGGCCTTCTGGTATGGCTGCCCCCATTGCTACAACCTGGAGGGCCCACTCAACGCCTGGGTCGCCGAGCAGCCCGAGGATGTCGCCTTCCAGCGCATGCCGGCTACCATGGGCGGCGACTGGAACACCCACGCTTTCGCCTTCTACGCGGCCCAGCAACTGGGGATTCTCGATGACCTGCATGACGACTTCTTCCACGCCATCCACGAGGAGGGGCGAGACCTGACAGATCCCGACGCCATTGCCGAATTCTTCAGCGACTATGGCGTCAGCGAGGAAGAGGCCCAAGAGGCGCTGAACTCCTTCGGCGTCAAGGGCGAAGTGAACCAGGCCCATGCCCGCATGCGCCAGATGCAGCTGATGGGCGTGCCGGCGCTGATCGTCGACGGTCGCTATCTGGTCACGCCGAGCTCGGCCGGTAGCCTCGACAACATGCCGCAGGTGGCCGGCGCCCTGGTCGAGCGGGTCCGCGAGGAGCGCGCAGACTAAGATGTCGCATCTGGCCGAGGCAAGGACGCCGCTGCTCGAGGGCGGCCACCTGAAGCTGCTCACCTTCAACCTGCAGGTGGGCATCCAGACCTCGGCCTACCACCACTACCTGACACGCAGTTGGCAGCACCTTCTGCCGCACCCGAACCGGCTGCGGCGTCTGGACATGATCGGCGAGGTGCTCGGCCGCTTCGACATCGTCGGCCTCCAGGAGGCCGATGGAGGGAGCTTTCGCTCGAGTCAGGTCAACCAGGTGGCATATCTGGCCAGCCATGCCGGCTTTCCCCACCACTTCCAGCAGCTCAACCGCAACCTGGGCCGCATCGCCCAGCACAGCAACGGCTTGCTGTCGCGACTGCCCCCGACCCGCATCGAGGAGTATCGCCTGCCCGGCACCCTGCCCGGCCGCGGCGCCATCCATGCCCGCTACGGCGAGGGTCCCGATGCCCTGCATCTGTTCGTCGCCCACCTGGCGCTGAGCCACCGTGGCCGGGTGCGACAGCTCGACTACCTCAGCGAGATCATCCAGCCGCTGCGCCACGTGGTGGTGATGGGCGACCTCAATTGCACCCCCGAACAGCTCCACGGACACCAGCGCTTCTGTGCGTCGCTGCCGCTGCATCCGGTGAGGCCTCCGCTCAGCTATCCCTCCTGGCAGCCGCGCCGGGCCCTGGACCACATCCTGCTGTCGGAGTCCCTCCAGGCGGACGAGGTGCGGGTGCTCGACCATCTCTTCTCTGACCACCTGCCCATCGCCGTGGACGTGCGACTGCCCGATGCCTGCCTGGAAAGCTGCCTGGCCAACACCCGGGGCGAGGCGGGGCGGCGGCGTCAACGCTGACGGCCACTGCGCGGCATCGTATAGTCAACGTTGGCTCGAGTGGCTGTTGCCGGACCGGCGGTGTGCCACCATGAAGCCACTATAGACGCGAAGACCGAACAGCGAGACTCATACCCATGGCCCAATCCCACGAGCTGCCGGGCTTCATTGCCTGGCTCGACCATGCCTCGGAATGGCTCGGCAGGAGCCTCTCCTGGCTTGTCCTGGCAATGATGCTCATCCAGTTCCTGATCGTGGTGCTGCGCTACGCCTTAAGCTTCAACAGCATTCCCATGCAGGAGTCGGTGATGTACATGCACGCCACGGTGTTCATGCTGGCCGCGGCCTGGACCCTCAAGCATGACGGCCATGTGCGTGTGGATATCTTCTACCGCGTCATGACGCCAAAGCGGAAGGCGTTGGTCGACCTCTGCGGCACCCTCTTCCTGCTGCTGCCGGTAATGATCTTCGTGATCCTGTCGAGTACCGGCTATGTCAGCAACTCGTGGCGCATCCTCGAGGGCTCGCCCGACTCCGGCGGCATCCCCGGCGTCTTCCTTCTCAAGACATTGATCCCGCTCTTCGCCGGCCTGATGGTCCTGCAGGCCCTGGTGGAGGCAAGCCGCCACCTTCTGGTTCTCACCGGGCGCTTGGCCCCCCCCGAAAACGACGACGACCATCATGTCGAGGAGCGCCTGTAATGCTGGAGTTCATGCCCCTGGTGCTCTTCCTGGTCATCTGCATGGTACTGATGGCCGGCTATCCCGTTGCCCTGTCACTGGCCGGCACTGCCCTGGCCTTCGCCGGCCTGGGCCTGGGCCTCGAGGCCCTGGGGGTCGATGCCCATTTCGACAGCGGCTACCTGGGTGCCTTCCCCAACCGCCTCTACGGCATCATGACCAACCAGACCCTGCTGGCGGTACCGTTATTCGTGCTGATGGGCGTGCTGCTGGAGAAGTCCAAGGTTGCCGAGACCCTGCTCGACGCCATGGCCATGCTGTTCGGCTCACTGCGCGGGGGCCTGGGCATCTCGGTGACCCTGGTGGGAATGCTGCTGGCGGCCTCCACCGGCATCGTCGGCGCTACTGTGGTGACCATGGGCCTGATGTCGCTGCCGACCATGCTCAAGCGCGGCTACAGCATGCCGCTGGCCACCGGCACCATCTGCGCTACCGGCACCCTGGGTCAGATCATCCCGCCCTCCATCGCCCTGGTGCTGCTCGGTGACGTGCTCTCCTCCGCCTATCAGCAGGCCCAGCTCTCCATGGGTATCTTCAGCCCCAAGACAGTCTCGGTGGGCGACCTGTTCATGGGCGCCCTGGTCCCGGGGCTGGTTCTGGTGGTGCTCTATATCGTCTATGTCTCGGTGGTCGCCTGGCTAAGGCCGCAATCCGCACCGCCGGCCGACCGCAAGGAACTGATGGCCGAACTCGGCCACGAAGGCGGCCTGGGCTGGCTGCTTATCAAGGGGCTGGTACCGCCCATCGTGCTGATCATTGCCGTGCTGGGCTCGATACTCGGCGGCTTCGCTACCCCCACCGAGGCAGCGAGCGTCGGTGCCTTCGGTGCACTGATCCTGGCCCTGGTCTATCGGCGCCTGGACCTCCAGACCCTCAAGGAAGTGCTGCGCTCGACGACCCACGTCACCACCATGGTGTTCATGATCCTGATCGGCGCCGCACTCTTCTCGCTTGTATTCCGCGCCTATGGCGGCGAGGAACTGGTTACCGGCCTGTTCGAGAACATGCCCGGCGGCGTGGTGGGGGCGACGATCATCGTGATGCTGGTGATCTTCCTGCTCGGCTTCATCCTCGACTTCATCGAGATCACCTTCGTGGTGGTGCCGATCGTCGGGCCGATCCTGCTGGCGATGGGGGTAGACCCCGTCTGGCTGGGCATCATGATTGCCATCAACCTGCAAACCTCCTTCCTGACACCGCCCTTCGGCTTCGCGCTCTTCTATCTACGCGGCGTGGCCCCTGAGTCGGTGCCCACCTCGGCCATCTACAAGGGGGTGATACCCTTTATCATATTGCAGCTTTGCATGCTGCTGGCCCTGGCCTGGTTCCCGGAACTGGCCACCTGGCTGCCGGATCAGTTCTGACCGGCCGATATGACATTAGGGCTGCCGCTGCCGGCCTTTGCAGGCCGGTGGCACCTTAGAATGCCGTATTCGGTCACATCCGGTGCCCCACAAGGGCTACCGGACACTCGCCAGCCCCCAAGAGGGCTTTCCACGACAACACCCACAATACCCTGAGGGAAAGCACATGAAACTCAGATCACTTGCCGTCGCCGTCGCCATGAGCGGTGCCGTCTCCGGCCTGATGTTGGTCTCCAGTGTCGATAACACGGCACAAGCCCAGGAAACCTTCGAATGGAAGATGGTCACCTCCTGGCCGAAGAACTTCCCGGGCGTCGGGCAGGGGCCCGAGCGCCTGGCAAACCTCGTCGAAGAGATGTCCGACGGCCGCTTGACCATCGAGGTCTTCGGGGCCGGCCAGCTGGTGCCGGGCTTCGAGGTGTTCGACGCCGTCTCGGAGGGCACCGCGGAGCTCGGCCATTCCGCCTCCTACTACTGGAAGGGCAAGGCGCCGGCCGCCCAGTTCTTTGCTGCCGTACCCTTCGGCATGAATGCCCAGGAGATGAACGCCTGGCTGCACTATGGTGGTGGCCTCGAGCTGTGGAACGAGCTCTACGATGAATTCGGCGTCGATGTGCTGGTAGCCGGCGCCTCCGGCGTGCAGATGGGCGGCTGGTACAACAAGGAGATCAACTCCGTCGACGACCTGGACGGCCTGAAGATGCGCATGCCGGGCCTGGGTGGCGAGGTGATGGACCGCATGGGTGTCGCCATCGTCAACATGCCCGGCGGCGAGATCTTCACGTCGCTGCAGTCCGGCGCCATCGACGCCACCGAGTGGATCGGCCCCTACAACGACCTGGCCTTCGGCCTGCACCAGGCTGCCGACTACTACTACTACCCCGGCTGGCACGAGCCGACCGTGATGTTCGAGGCGATCATCAACGAGGAGGCCTATGCCTCACTGCCCGCCGATCTGCAGGCAATCCTGCGTGTCGCGGTGCGAGACATCAACGCCGATGTGCTTGACGAGTACACCGCGCGTAACAACGATGCCCTGGAGACGCTGGTCAACGAACATGGCGTGGAGCTTCGCCGCCTGCCGGATGATGTCCTGGCCCAGGCCAAGGAGCACTCCGCCGACGTGGTCGCCGAGCTCGCCGAGTCGAGCGACATGGCACAAAAGATCTACGACTCCTACCAGGCCTTCCAGGAAAAGGTCGTGGACTACCATGCCATCTCCGAGCAGGCCTACTACAACGCCCGCAACCCCGAGGGCGACACCAGCGCCGAGTAACTGCCTGACCGCCACCGGGCCTGGTGCCCGGTGGCGTTTCCCACCCGCATCTCGCTGACGTTCCCGGCTTCTCAGCCGCCGGTCAGTATCCCGATATGGCGCACCCAGGTGATCATCGGGTCCGGATAGATCCCCAGCACGATCACCAGCGCAGCCGCCCCCAGCACCACCACGCCGCCAGCCTGGTTCGCCCAGTTCTCGGGCGCGTCATGCCGTTGCATGCCGGCCTCGGCGAGAAACAGCGTGACCATCACCCGCAGGTAGTAGTAGAGCCCGATGGCACTGCCCAGGATCACCGCACCGACCAGCCACCAGCGCTCGGCCTCGACGCCCAGGGCAATGATGTAGAACTTGCCGATGAAGCCGGCCGTCAAAGGGATCCCCGCCATCGACAGCAGGGCGATCGTCAGCACCGCAGTCAGGTAGGGGCGCCGCCAGAACAGTCCGCGATAGTGGTGCAGCCTGGCCGCATCCCCCCCACCATCGGAGCTGGCGACAGGGGTGCTGGAAACCAGCGTGACCACACCGAAGGCGCCCAGGGTGGCGAGCAGGTAGGTCACCAGGTAGACCCCGGAGGCCTCGATCGACAGGCCGTCGCCGATCACCAGCGCCGTGAGCAGGTAGCCGAAGTGGGCGATCGACGAATAACCGAGCAGGCGCTTGAGGTTCGACTGGGTCACCGCCAGCAGGTTGCCGACCAGCATGGAGAGAATTGCCAGCACCGCCAGCACGTCGTGCAGCCTGCCATCCTGGAAGGCGGGTGCCGCCATCACCAGTCGCAACAGCACGACGAATACGGCCACCTTGCTGGCCGTGGCCAGGAAGGTGGCCGCCGGCCCCGGCCCCCCTTGGTAGACGTCCGGCGTCCACATGTGAAACGGCACCACCGATAGCTTGAAGCTCAGCCCCATCAGCATCAGTGCCGCCCCGGCCAGCCCCCAGGCGCCGAGATCGCCGCCGAGACGCGCGGCCAGCCCGGCGAAGTCCAGGCGGCCGGTCTCGGCGTACAGGAGTGCCATGCCGAACAGCAGGAAAGCGGTCGCCGCCGCCGAAAGGACCAGATACTTCACGCCCGCTTCGAGGGAACGGCGCTCGCCATAGACATACGCCAGCATGCCGTAGAGCGGTATCGACAACAGCTCCAGGCCGAAGAACAGCGTCGCCATGTGCGTACTCGCCGACAGCACCATGCCGCCGGCCGTGGCACACAGCAGCAGCAGGTAGAACTCCTCGCGGGGACCGTCGTGGTGCGCCAGATAGGCATGCGCCAGGGTCGCGCAGGCCAGCGCCGCGACCAGGATCAGCACCGCGGCGAAGATCGCCAGGCCGTCGATCGCCAGCATCGGTGCCGCCAGCGGTGCCATGCGCCACACGCCGATCAGCGAGAGCAGTGCCAGATTGAGACCCACCACGGTGACGATGGCAATGCCGGTGTGGTGGCGCCGCCAGGCGATCGCCAGCATCACCAGGATGGCCGTGGCGCAGACCAGGATCGGCGGGGCAAGCGCCAGCAAGTGCGTCGCGGTCAACGTCATGGTGTCCCCGTCTGCAGAGTGGTCGACTGTGAAGCGGCGCCGAACAGGCGCTGCACCTCGCCCATGGCCGCGCCGGTGGTATCCAGCAGGGGCTGGGGATAGAGCCCGAACAGCAGCACCAACCCCAGCAGCGTCAGCATCATCAGGTATTCACGGTGGTCGAGGTCGGCGAAGATTCCGTCACCCTGCGGCGGGCCGAAGTACACCCGCTGCATCAGCAACAGGGAATAGATCGCCGCCAGCACCAGGCCGACACTGGCGATCACCACCACCCAGGGTGCCACCGGGAAGCTGCCGAACAGGATCAGGAACTCGCCGAGGAAGTTGGCGGTTCCCGGCATGCCCAGCGAGGCGGCGACGAAACACATCGAGAATCCCGGCAGGCTGCCCAGGCGCGCCCAGAGGCCTCCCATCTCGCGCATGTCACGGGTGTGCAGCCGCTCATAGAGCTGCCCGCTGAGAAGGAACAGCCCCGACGCCGAGAAGGCGTGGGCCACCATCATCAGCACAACCCCCTGCAGGGCCAACTGAGTGCCGGCGTAGATACCGATCAGCACGAATCCCATGTGGGCGATGCTGGTATAGGCGATCAGCCGCTTGATGTCCTGCTGGCCGCAGGCCAGCAGCGCCCCATAGAAGATGCCGATCAGGCCCAGGGTCATGGCGACCGGGGCAAACGCCTGCGAGGCCTCGGGAAACAGTGGCAGGGCGAAGCGCAGCATGCCGTAGGCCGCGGTCTTGAGCAGGATGCCCGCCAGGTCGACGCTGCCCGCGGTGGGCGCCTGGGCGTGGGCATCGGGCAGCCAGCCATGCATCGGCACCACCGGCAGCTTAACGGCGAAGGCGACGAAGAAGCCCAGCATCAGCCACATCGCCGTGCCCTCGGAGAGCTCCGTCTGCATCAGTGTGGCGTAGGCGAAGGTGTACTCGCCGGTCTGGGCATGGTGGGCGAACACCAGGCCGAGGATCGACACCAGCATCAGCAGCCCGCTGGCCTGGGTGTAGATGAAGAACTTGGTCGCCGCCCGGATGCGGGTGCGTCCTTGCGAGCCGCTGTGCCCCCAGAGCGCGATCAGGAAATACATCGGCACGAGCATCGCTTCCCAAAAGAAGAAGAACAGGAAGAGGTCGATGGCCAGGAACACCCCGACTACGCCGCCGAGGATCCACAGCAGGTTGAGATGGAAGAAGCCGACGCGGTGCACGATCTCGTGCCACGAGCAGAGCACTGCCAGTACGCCCAGAAAGCCGGTCAGCGCGATCAGGACCAGGGACAGGCCATCGAGCGCCAGGTGGACATCAATGCCGAAACGCGGAATCCATTCCACGCGCCATTCCATCGACCAGCGCAGCGACTCACTGGCCATGCCGGCATTGCCCAGGTGATAGTCCCCGTGGAGCCAAAGCCCCAGCGTGATCGCAAGTTCGAGAAGCATCGTCGCCAGCGCGATCCAGCGTGGGGCCAGATCACCGAAGCGTTCTGCCTGCCAGCACAAGAGGCCCCCGATGAAGGGGATCAGGATCAGCCAGAGCAGCGTCATAGGCGGTGCCTTCCCTGTCGTTGGAACATCGACGCTGCTGGCCCGACGGTGGGGGCCTGCAGCGTCATCCTCGTCATACCCTCAGCACCAGGGCCAACAGCACCAGTGCCACGCCGGCCACCATGGTGCCGGCATAGAGCCGCAGCTTGCCGGTCTGCGTAACGCTCAAGCCCCGGTGCAACGCCCACGCCAGCCAGCCCGCCAGCAGCAGCAGTCGGTCGAGGAAGTCGCTGCGCAGCACTCGCACCAGGCCGCGATAGGGCCGCACGAACAGCCGGTCGTAGGCAATGTCGAAGCCCCAGGCCCTGTGCCAGAGCCACCACAGGCGCGCCTCCCGGCCGCCGGTGAGACGCTCGGCCAGCCAGTGCTGGCGGGCGAGGAACAGCCAGGCCGCCACGGCCAGGCCGCCCAGCGAGACAATCGCCGCCAGGATACCCAGCACGGTGTGTCCCGCCCCATGGGCCTCAGCCCCGGGACCGGCCGGCAGTACGCCCGACAGCGGCGGGTGGATCCAGGCGCCGAGAAAGGTCGAGAGTACCGCCAGCACGATAAGCGGCAAGCCATGCAACGGGCCGCGGCCGGCCTCGGCATGACGGGCCTTGTCGCTTTGCGGCTCACCATGGAAGGTGCCGATAATCAGCCGCACGGTATACAGGGAGGTCAGGAAGGCACCGACCAGCCCGGCCAGCATCAGGCCACCATGGCCCGCGGCCAACGCCTCCCAGAGGATCTCGTCCTTGCTGTAGAAGCCGGCGGTGATCAGCGGCAGCGCCGCCAACGCCGCCCCACCGACCAGGAAACCTCCATAGGCCAGCGGCAACTTTCGCCACAGGCCGCCGAGCCGTCGCATGTCCTGCTCGTGGTGACAGCTGACGATCACCGCCCCGGCGGAGAGGAATAGCAGCGCCTTGAAGAAGGCGTGGGTCATCAGGTGGAAGATCGCCGCCTCGTAGGCGCCGACACCCAGCGCCAGGAACATGTAGCCGATCTGGCTCATGGTCGAATAGGCCAGGACGCGCTTGATCTCGGTCTGGGCGAGCGCGGCGAATCCGGCCATGAGCAGCGTCAACGCGCCGATAACCCCGACTAGGGTGAGCACCCCCGGGGCCAGCTCGAAGATGCCGTGCAAGCGGGCGATCAGGTAGACCCCGGCGGTGACCATGGTGGCCGCGTGGATCAGGGCCGAGACCGGCGTGGGGCCCGCCATGGCGTCGGCCAGCCAGGTGTGTAGCGGCAGCTGGGCGGACTTGCCCAGCGCTCCACCGAGAATCAGCAGCGCCGCCAGCCGGGGCTGCCAGCCGCCTTCCTGCCAGACCTGCGGTGCACGCGCCAGGAGCTCGCCGATATCCAGCGTGCCCAGTTCGCGAAACAGCAGGAACAGGCCGATCGCCAGGAAGACATCGCCCACGCGAGTGACGATGAACGCCTTGAAGGCCGCCCAGCCGTTGGCCGCGGTCTGATAGTAGTAGCCGATCAGCAGGTAGCTGCAAAGCCCAACGCCCTCCCAGCCCAGGAAGAGCAGCATCAGGTTGTCGCCGAGCACCAGCAGCAGCATGCTGGCCACGAAGAGGTTCATGTAGGCGTAGAAGCGTCTCGTCCCGGCCTCGCCCTGCATGTACCAGGCGGCGAACAGGTGAATCAGGAAGCCCACGCCGGTAATGATGCCGAGCATGGTCAGCGACAGGCCGTCCAGGGTGAGGCCGATGGTGGGCCGGAAGTCGCCGACCGCCACCCAGGTCCATAGCGTGATGCCGATGCTCTGCCCGCCTCCGGCCAGGAATCGCCAGCCCACCCAGGACGCGACCAGTGCCGCCAGTCCCACGATGGTCACCCCGACCGCCGCACAGGCCCGGGCATCGAGGCGACCCCGCGACAGGGCGAGGATCAGCGTGCCGGCAAGCGGGAGCAGGAAGGTCAGTGGCAGTAAGGACATCGGCGGTTCCTCATCCGTGCATGCGGCTGGCAGCATCCACGTCCAGCGTCTTGAAACGGTGATGGAGCTGAATCAGCAGGGCCAGGGCGATACTGGCTTCGGCCGCCGCCAGGGTGATCACCAGCAGGAACATCGCCTGCCCCTCGGGCTGTCCCCAGCCGGTGCCGGCGACGATGAACGCCAGCGCCGCGGCATTGAGCATGATTTCCAGGCTCATCAGCACGAACAACAGGTTGCGCCGACAGATCAGGCCGGCGACGCCCAGCACGAACAGGATGGTGGCCAGCACCAGGCCGTGCTCCATGGGAATGCCGCTCATGAGACCTCCTTTCGGGCCCCGGCGTCACGACGGCCTTTCGGCGAGGTCGGCCCCGGCAGTCTCCCGACGTGCGAGGCGGTCACCAATGCCGCCAGCAGCAGCATGGCGGCGAGCTCGACGACCACCAGCCAGGGACCGAACAGCAGCGTGCCCACCGCCTTGGCGGTCAGCATCTCGCCGGCGATCATCCGTCCGCCATCGCCGCTCCACAGCGTCGCGATCAGAGTCACCAGCAACACCGCGGACAGTACCGCCGGCCCAAGCCAGACCTGTGGCCTGAGCCAGGCGCGCTCCTGGTCGACGCCCTCTCGGCCGAGGTTGAGCATCATCACCACGAACACGAACAGCACCATGATCGCCCCGGCATAGACGATCACCTCGAGCGCCCCGGCAAAGGGCGCGCCCAGCGCGAAGAACACCAGCGCCACGGCAATCAGCGAGACGATCAGATAGAGCAGCGCATGCACCGGGTTGGTATTGGTGATCACCCCGAGAGTGGCCAGCACCGCGACCAGGCCACTCAGATAGAACGCGATCTCCATGCCATTTTCCTCGCAGGTGTCAGGGCAACAGGGTCTTGACGTCGATGGGCTCGGCCTCGTCCTGCGCCTGGCCCTTGTCCTTACCGGCGATCGCCAGCCCCGCCACCTTGTAGAAGTGGTAGTCGTGATCCTTGCCGGGCCCGTTGATCAACAGGTCTTCCTTCTCGTAGACCAGCTCCTGTCGTCGGTACTCACCCATCTCGAAGTCGGGGGTGAGCTGGATCGCCGAGGTCGGGCAGGCTTCCTCGCACATCCCGCAATAGATGCAACGCGAGAAGTTGATACGAAAGAACTCCGGGTACCAGCGGCCATCCTCGCGCTCGCCCTTCTGCAGCGAGATACAGGCCACCGGGCAGGCCACCGCGCAGAGGTTACAGGCCACGCAACGCTCCTCGCCGTCGGGATCGCGGGTCAGCACGATGCGTCCGCGATAGCGCGGTGGCAGCTTGACCGCCTCCTCGGGATAGTTGAGCGTCTCCCGCTTGCGAAAGCCGTGCATGAAGATCATGCCGAGCGTCCGCAACTGGGAAACCGTGCCCTTGAGCACCTTCATCAGCATCATGTCGCTCCTCTTCATGGCGGGTCGACTCACAGCGGGTCGGCGATAAGGATCACGGCCCCGGTCACCAGCAGGTTGATCAGGGTCAGCGGCAGGCAGAACTTCCAGCCGAAGCTCATCACCTGGTCATAGCGTGGCCTGGGCATCGCGGCTCGCAGCAGCATGAACAACACCAGGAAGGCACCCGTCTTGAGCGCGAACCAGACGATCGGCGGCAGCCAGGGGCCGTGCCAGCCGCCGAAGAACAGCGTGACGATCAACGTCGAGATCAGCACCATGCCCACGTACTCGCCGATGAAGAACATGCCGAACTTCATGCTCGAGTACTCGACGTGGTAGCCGTCGGCCAGTTCCTGCTCGGCCTCGGGCTGGTCGAAGGGTGCTCGGTGAGTCACCGCGATCCCGGCGACCAGAAAGGTCACGAAGCCGAAGAACTGTGGCACCACGAACCACAGGCCCTGCTGGGCGTCGACGATCTCGCGCATGTTGAAGGTGCCCGCCATCGCCACCACGCCCATCAGCGAAAGCCCCATGAACACCTCGTAGGAGAGGGTCTGTGCCGAGGCGCGCATGGCACCGAGCAGCGCGTACTTGTTGCCGCTCGACCAGCCGCCGAGCAGCACCGAATAGACGTTGATGCCGGCCATGGCGAGGAAGAACAGCAGACCGATATGCCAGTCCGACACCCCCCAGCCGGGGGTGATGGGAATGATGATGAACGACAGCAGCAGCGAGGCCATCGCGATCACCGGCGCCAGCACGAACAGCGGTCGGTCGGCGAACGGCGGGATCCAGTCCTCCTTGAAGAGGATCTTGATCAAGTCAGCGACCAGCTGCAGCGAGCCGAACGGCCCCACCCGGTTGGGGCCGTAGCGGTCTTGCCAGAGCCCCAGCAGGCGCCGCTCGACCACCGTCAGTACCGCCCCAAGCAGCACCACCCCAACAAGGATCACCACGCCCTGCAGCATGGCAGTCAGGCTGGCGACGAGCTGCTCGGACGGCCAGTTCATGAGTGAGCCTCCACGCCGGGCCCGCCAGCACTGGACACGGTCAGGCGTGCCCACTCCCCGGCCGCCGGGGCCGGCGCGCAGCCAGCCGGGACGCCGACGACCCCCTCGGGCAGCGTCGCATCCCGACGCACCGTCAGCGTGAGCGAGCCAGTGTGGCTGGCAATCACCATCCGGTCGCCGTCGCTCACGCCCAGGCGCGTGGCATCGTCGATGGTGAGCGCGAGGGTGGCCGGTGCAGCACGGGCAAGGATCGGCGCCGCCCGTGACGAGGTCTCCTCACCACCGAACAGCCGTGGCAGAATCACCACCTGCCACTCGCCCTCGCGAGCGCGAAAGCCCTCGGGAATCACTGTCGCATAATCATGATCCCCGGGATGCGGCGCGATCAGGCGTACGCCGGGATCACCAGCGCGCAGGTGGCCGCCGACCTCGTCGGTGAACTTGTTCCAGGCCTGGGGCGAGTTCCAGCCCGGCGCCCAAGCGAAGGCCACCTCCTCGCGGGGGCGGTCGTAGCCGTTATAGCCCTCCATCGAGAAGGTGAAGGGCGAATCCGGATCCTGAGGGACACGCGGCTCGTTGACGTCGATATGGGCACGCATCGCGGTACGCCCGCTGGAGCGATGCGGCTCGCGGGCCAGCTTGAGGCCGTGCACCCGGCTGTCGGCATCCGGTGCGGCGGCAACAATCGCGCTCAGCGCGGGATAGGCATCGGCACAGTCTCGGGTCACGGCATCGAGCGTGATGTCGGCGACCTCATGGCGCTGGATATCCGCGCGCAACACGTGCAGCCAGCGCCAGCTCTCGCGGATCCGCGTTTCGGGGCGGAGATAGGCGGGATCGAAGACCTGGAAGAAGCGCTGGGCACGACCTTCGAGGCTGACCAGGGTGCCGTCGGCCTCGGCGAAGCTGGCCGCCGGCAGGCCCAGATGCGCCCACGCCCAGGTAGCAGTGCGCTGATGGTCGAGCACCACCACGGTCTCGGCGGCCGCGAGCGCAGCCTCGATGGGTGCCGCGGGCAGGCGCTGATAGAGGTCGTTCTCGAGAATCACCACGGCGTCGGCGCGCCGGCTGGCGAGTTCATCGAGCGCCCACTCCAGCGGCTTGCCCCCCATCATCGCCAGGCCCGTGCTGTTGGCCTCGCGACGCACCAGCAAGAGCCCTCCCCGGCGCGCGCGACGCGCCAGGGCCCGGGCCACGTTGCCGGCGGCCTCGAGGATCGCCTCCGAGCCCAGTGAGCCACCGCTGATCACCAGGGGGCGCTCGGCGGCCATCAACCGCACCGCGATATCCCGAGCCGCTTCTTGCATGGCCGGGTCTAGCCCGGCTACCGCTGGGGCCTTGTCATCGATCTCGTGGGCCACCGCGAACCCCAGCCGGGCGATATCGTCCGGGGCCAGAGCCCAGCGGGCCGCGGTCACGTCGTCCAGGTCGGTGGCGGTCGGATAGGCGATGAACACCGGGTGATAGCGGTTCTGCCCCAGGGTGCGTACCGCAGCATCGTTCCAGGAGGGAATATCCCGCTCGGCGGCCAGCGCCTCGAGACGTGCCTGGGCGGCTTGACGCACCGCCAGGCCGAGACGCGCTGCGCTGGCGATCAGGTCCTCACCGAGAATGAACACGGCGTCATGTTGCTCGACCTCGCGAAGCGTCGGCGTGGGCAGCCCACAGCTGTGGTTCAGGGCCTGCATCGCGGCCAGGCAGCGCTGTTCGGTGGCCGCGATGCCGGTAGAGAAGACATCGTCGCCGACCAGCTTGCGCAGCTGGTGGTTGCTTTCCAGGCTGGCGCGGGGCGAGCCGATACCAATCACCCGCCGGGCACTGCGCAACCGGTCGGCGCCGTGATCCAGGGCGGTATCGACCTCGAGGGTCACGCAGGCATCATCGCGATCACTGCGCCATTCGGGCAGGCGCGGGCGGTCATCGCGATTGACGTAGCCATGGCCGAAACGGCCGCGATCGCAGAGGAAGAAGCGGTTGACCTCGCCGTGGTAGCGATTCTCGATACGCCGGAGTTCGCCGTAACGCTCGCCGGGGCTGATGTTGCAGCCCATCGCACACTGGTGACAGATGCTCGGCGCGAACTGCAGGTCCCACTTGCGGGTGTAACGCTCGGCATGGGTCTGGTCGGTGAACACACCGGTGGGGCAGACCTCGGTGAGGTTGCCGGAAAAGGGACTTTCCAGCACCCCATCCTGATGGCGGCCGAAGTAGATGTTGTCGTTGGCGCCGAAGGCGCCGAGGTCCTGGCCACCGGCATAGTCGCGATAGAAGCGCACGCAGCGGTAGCAGGTGATGCAGCGATTCATCTCGTGGCCGATGAACGGCCCCAGGTCCTGGTTGCGGTGGGTGCGCTTGCTGAAGCGGTAGCGCCGACGGTCGTGGCCGGTCATCACCGTCATGTCCTGCAGGTGGCAGTGCCCGCCCTCTTCGCACACCGGGCAGTCATGGGGGTGGTTGATCATCAGCCATTCGACGACGCTGGCACGGAATTCACGCGCCTCGTCATCGTCGATCGAGATCCGGGTACCATCGGCCGACGGGGTCATGCACGACATCACCAGCATCCCCTGGGTGTCGTCCTCGTCCTTGTACTGCTTGACCGCGCACTGGCGACAGGCGCCGACGCTGCCCAGCGACGGATGCCAGCAGAAGTAGGGCACGTCGAGGCCCAACGAGAGGCAGGCAGCCAGCAGGTTATCTCCCCCGTCCACCTCGTATCGCCGACCGTCCACGTGAATCGTCGCCATGGCCTTACCTCACCTGCTGGTGAATGAATCCCGGCGTCGAATCGGCCTGGGCAGCATGCGACGGCGGTGCCACGCCACGCTCGAACTCGTCGCGGAAGTACTTGAGCGCCGACTGCAGGGGCATCGACGCACCCGGCGCATGGGCACAGAAGGTCTTGGCCGGCCCCAGGTCGTCGGCGAGCTTGTCCAGCAGCTCGAGGTCGCCGCTTTCCCCCTCGCCCCTCTCGAGCGCCTGGAGCAGCTTGACCGTCCATGGCAGGCCGTCTCGGCAGGGCGTGCACCAGCCGCAGGATTCCCGGGCGAAGAACTGCTCGAGATTACGCACCAGGGAGAGCACGCTCTGATCCTCGTTGACCACCGTCAAGAGGCCGGTACCCAGGCGACTACCCAGCTCGCCGATGGTATCGAAGTCCAGGGCCTGGTCGAGATGCTCCGGCAGCAGGAAGCCGGTACTGCCGCCACCGGGAAGCCAGGTCTTGAGCGCGCGGCCATCGCGCATGCCGCCGGCTCGCTCGAGCAGCTCACGCCCCGTGGTGCCGATCGGCAGTTCCCACAGGCCGGACCGCACCACCTTGCCGGAGATACCATACAGCTTGGTCCCGCCATCCTCGCTCACATCGGCCGAGAGGTCCTGGTACCAATCGGCGCCATGGCGCATCACCGCCGGCGCATTGCACAGCGTCTCGACGTTGTTGACCACGGTGGGCTTGCCCCAGGCACCGGACTGACCGGGGAACGGCGGCTTGTCCCGGGGGTTGGCACGCTGGCCCTCCAGCGAGTTGATCAGTGCCGTTTCCTCGCCGCAGATGTAGCGCCCGGCACCGGTGTGCAGGACGATATCGAAGTCGAAGTCGCTGCCGGCGATGTCGCGGCCCAGCCAACCGGCCGCACGTGCCTCCTCGAGCGCGCGGGCCAGCGAGCGGGCGGCGTCGACGTATTCACCTCGCAAGAAGATGTAGCCGTAATATGAGTGGTTGGCGTAGGCGGCCAGGATCATGCCCTCGATCAACAGATGGGGCTGTTGTTCGAGCAGCAGGCGGTCCTTGAAGGTGCCGGGCTCCATCTCGTCGGCATTGCATAACAGGTAGCCACGAGGAATATCCGGTCCCTTCATGGTCAGGCTCCACTTCATGCCCGCCGAAAAGCCGCCTCCTCCACGGCCACGCACATTGGCCGTCTTCATGGTCGCCACCACATCCTCGGGCGACTGGCGATCGAACACCTCGCGCACGGCGGCGTAGCCATCCTTCGCGACATACTCGTCGAGGCCTACCATGGCGCCGTCCTCGCGCAGCCGCCAGGTCAAGGGATGGGTCTCGGCACGGCGCTCGGCGGCGCTCTGCCGCAACTGGCTGTGGTAACGCGCCACACTCATGGGAAACCCTCCAGCAGTTCGGCCACGTCATCCGGGGCGACGGGGCCGTAGGTCAGGTCATCGATCATCAGCGCCGGGCCGCGATCGCAGGCCCCCAGGCAGCACACCGGCAACAGCGTGAAGCGACCATCCCCGGTAGTCTGCCCGTAGCCGATGCCGAGTCGCGCCGACAGCGCGTCGCGCAGTGCCTCGTAATCGTTGAGAAAACACGCACTGCTGTCACAGACCAGGATCACATGACGCCCTACCGGCTGACGGAAGATCAGGCTGTAGAAGGTCGCCACACCCTCGACATCGGCGACGCCCACGCCCAGTACCTCGGCAATCGCCGGGATTGCCGCATCTGGCACCCAGCCGTGACGGCGCTGGACGATCTTGAGTGCCTCGATGCAAGCCGCCTGAGGCTGCTCGTAGTGCTCGCGCTCGTGCTCAATGGCACGACGTTCCTCGTCGGTGAGTGCGAAACCGTCACTGGCAAGAGTCCGGATAGTGTCGGTCATGGTCAGCGATCCACGTCGGCCATCACGAAATCGATACTCCCCAGGTGGGCGATCAGGTCGGGCACGAAACCGCCGCGCATCACAGACGGAATCTGCTGTAGGTGGGGGAAACTCGGCGTGCGGATACGGGTGCGGTAGCTCATGGTGTTGCCGTCGCTGGTGAGGTAGTAGCTATTGATTCCCTTGGTCGCCTCGATCATCGCCATCGACTCGCCCGGCTCGAGCACCGGGCCCCAGGACACCTGGAGGAAATGGGTGATCAGCGTCTCGATGTGCTGGAGCATGCGCTCCCGCGGGGGCGGCGTGGTCAGCGGATGGTCGGCCTTGTAGTCGCCGGCCGGCATGTGGTCGACGCACTGCTGGATGATGCGCAGGCTCTGACGCATCTCCTCGATGCGCAGCTGGCCACGATCGAAGGCATCGCCATGGCTGCCCAGCGGCACCTCGAAGTCGAAGTGCTCGTAGCCGCCGTAGGGGCGCTGCTTGCGCAGATCGAAGTCGCAGCCGGTGGCACGCAGGTTGGGCCCGGTGACGCCCCAGGAGAGCGCCTCGCGGGTGGTGAAGGCAGCGATGTGCCGGGTGCGCTCGCGCACGATGGCGTTGTCCATCATCGCCCGCTCGTATTCGCGCAGACGCTTGGGCATCCAGTCGAGGAAGCCCTGCACCAGCGTGTCCCACCCCCGGGGCAGGTCCATGGCCGTGCCACCGATGCGGTACCAGGCCGGGTGCATGCGAAAACCGGTAATCGCCTCGATCACCTCATAGGCCTTCTGGCGGTCGGTGAAGGTGAAGAACACCGGCGACATCGCCCCCAGATCCTGCAGGTAGGTGCCCAGGAACAGCAGATGGCTCGAGATGCGGAACATCTCGGCCATCATCACGCGAATGACCTTGGCGCGCTCGGTCACCTCGATGCCGGCCAGCTTCTCCACCGCCAGGATGTAGGGGTAGTTGTTCATCACCCCGCCGGTGTAGTCGATCCGGTCGGTGTAAGGGATGTAGCTGTGCCAGGACTGACGCTCGCCCATCTTCTCGGCGCCGCGGTGGTGATAGCCGATATCCGGCACGCAATCGACGATCTCCTCGCCATCGAGTTGCAGCACGAGACGGAACGCCCCGTGGGCCGAGGGATGGTTGGGGCCTAGGTTGAGGAACATGAACTCGGTGTTCTCGTTCTCGCGCCGCATGCCCCACTCCTCGGGCTTGAACTGCAACGCCCGCTGCTCGATACCCTGACCTTCCACGGTCAGGGTGTAGGGATCGAACTCGGTGGCACGGGCGCCATGCTCCTTGCGCAGTGGATGCCCCTGCCAGGTCGGTGGCATGAGGATCCGCGTGAGGTGCGGGTGACCACGAAACGCGATGCCGAACATGTCCCATACTTCACGCTCGTACCAGTTGGCATTGGGATAGAGCGAGATCACGGAGGGCAGCGCCAGATCGTCCTCGTGCAAGGCCACCTTGAGCATCACGTCACGGTTACGCGAAATCGACAGCAGATGGTAGAAGACCGTGAAATCGGCCTCGGGCAAGCCATGACGGTGGGCGCGCAGTCGTTCGTCGATCGCCGAGAGGTCGTAGAGCATCTCGAACGGCTCAGGCATGTCGCGCAGGAAGCGCAGCACTTCCTCGAGGGAGTCGCGGGCGATCCACAGCACCGGCATCCCGGTCAGGGTCGGTTGCACGAGGAGCGCATGATCACCGAAGCGCTGCCTGAGCGCGCCGATGATCGGGTCATCGGTGACGACATGTTCGGCGGTCGGGGTCTCAGTGCTCATGGACGTCGGCAAGCTCCTGCGTCGAGAAAGGGGATCGAACGCGGCGTCAGAGGCTGTCGGGGCTGCGCAGCTCGGTGGCCTGGATGCGCCGATCGCGATGCTTCTCGCGCTGCGAGGGCATCTCGGCACGGTACACACCCTGGTCGCCGACCACCCACGACAGCGGACGGCGCTCCTCCTGGATCGCGTCCTGGAGCAGTTGCAGCCCCTGCAGGAAGGCTTCCGGACGCGGCGGGCAGCCCGGTACATAGACATCGACCGGCAAGAACTTGTCGACGCCCTGGACTACCGAGTAGATGTCGTACATGCCACCGGAGTTGGCGCAGGAGCCCATCGAGATCACCCACTTGGGCTCGAGCATCTGGTCGTAGAGCTGCTGGATGACCGGTGCCATCTTGATGAAGCAGGTGCCGGAGATGACCATGAAATCGGCCTGGCGCGGGGAGGCGCGGATTACCTCGGCGCCGAAGCGGGCGATGTCATGCGGCGCGGTGAAGGCGGTGGTCATCTCCACATAGCAGCATGACAGGCCGAAATTGTAGGGCCACAGGGAGTTCTTGCGCCCCCAGTTGACGGCCAAATTGAGCACCTCCTCCAGCTTGCCGGTGAACACGCTGCGATGAACCTGCTGCTTCATCGGATCGTCCTCGACTCGATGCGACTCACCGAGCGGATAGCGGGCTTCCGCTGCCACACTGTCTTCGGCACGCGTCAAGGTATAGGACATGCAACTCCTCCAGCGACATTCGGCAAGGGATGAGGTGATGGCTGACCGTGCCAGGCTATCGCTGGCTCGATATCAGCTCGGGTCGTCACGCGTCCTGCGCCCGGGCGCCCAATCGAGGGCACCGACGCGGCTGTCGTAGACCAGCCCGGCCAGCAGGATGACGATGAACACCGCCGCGCCGGCAAAGCCTGTCCACCCTACCTCGCGGACCGACACCGCCCAGGCGAACAGGAAAACGGCTTCGATATCGAAGATCACGAACAGCATCGCGACCAGGTAGAACTTGGCGGAAAAGCGCTGACGGGCGCTGCCGGCGCCGATCACACCGGACTCGAAGGGCAGGGACTTGCTGGGTCCCTGACTGCGACCACCGAGCAGGAAGGAGAGACCGACCAAGACCGCACACAGGGTTACCACCGCCAGGATGAAGAGTCCCGTCGCCCAGTACTCGGCAATCAGTGCAGTGGTATCGTGCTCCATTATTGGCCTCTCGAAGCGCATCTCCCTGGCCGAACGGGGCATGCCTCAATTCATTGCCGCCGACCTCGATCCCTCATCATCGCGCCCCACCAACCATCGGGCAAAATCGCAACATAACGACAAGCCTAGAGGATGATCGGCATTTTTCCGAGCCTTTCCCACCAACGGGGCTCAGCACAGTGGGGCCAACCAGGCCTCGGCGAGCATCAGCACCAGCGCATAACGGCTGCCCTTGGCGACCAGGATCAGCGCCGCGGCACGCCACCAAGGCAGCCGGAAGACGCCGGCCAGCACCGTCAGCGGGTCACCGACCACCGGCATCCAGGCCAGCAGCAGACTCCATTCACCAAAGTGGCAATACCAGCGCTCTCCCCGGGCCAGCCCTGCGGGGCTTACGGGAAACCAGCGCCGTCCCTGGAAGTGGCGCGCATAGCGTCCCAGGGCCACGTTGATCAGGCTGCCCAGGCTGTTGCCAGCAGTGGCCACGACCCAGAGCATCCCGCCGGGATGGCCCTGACACCACTCTCGGGCCAACCACACCTCGGAACCACCGGGCAGCAGGGTGGCGCTGGCCAGCGCCACCAGGAAGAGGGTCAGCATGGCACCGCCCCCTTACCCTGCAGTAGGCTAGTGGCTTCTTTCGACCGCAATGACGTGACGCTGATGGCCGCCCCTCGCTCGATACCCAACACCCTGACCATCGCCGGCTCCGACCCCAGTGGCGGTGCCGGCATCCAGGCCGACATCAAGACCCTCTCGGCCCTGGGGACCTATGCTACCAGCGTGATCACCGCCCTGACTGCCCAGAACACCCGTGGCGTCAGCGGGGTTCACCCGGTGCCAACGGACTTCATCGGCGCCCAGCTCGAGACGCTGTTCGACGACATCGACATCGATGCCGTGAAGATCGGCATGGTGGCCAGCCGGGAGGTGGCCGAGGTGATACGCGAGGCCCTGGCCCCCCGGCGACCGAGCTGGATCGTGCTCGATCCGGTGATGGTGGCCAAGAGCGGCGACATCCTGGTCGACGACGTCGGCATCGCGGCGGTCCGCGAGTGCCTGGTACCCCTGGCCGACCTGATCACCCCCAATCTGCCGGAGGCCGCCGTGCTGCTGGGCTGCTCGGTACCCGAGAACCGCGCCGGCATGGAAGCGCTGGTCCCGGGGCTGCGCTCGCTGGGAGCCGGTGCCGTGCTGCTCAAGGGCGGGCACCTGCAAGGCGAAAGCTGCCCCGACCTGCTGATCACCGCCGACGCGATAACCTGGATCGAGGGCCTCCGGGTCGACACCGCCAACCTGCATGGCACCGGTTGCACCCTCTCCTCGGCGATCACCGCTCGCCTGGCCCTTGGCGACGCCCTGCCCGATGCCGTAACCACCGCCAAGGCCTGGCTGGAAACGGCACTGGCGGCCAGCTCGCGGCTCGATGTGGGCCGGGGCCAGGGACCGGTCCACCACTTCCACGCCGAGTGGTAGCCCTTCGGGGCTTCGCCCGAGCCAAGCCCGGCGAGGGAACATCTGTTAGCTATACAGAACCTAAACAAAAGAATATTGTCCGTACAGGATAATCCCTTTTTTGAGAGGTTCACCATGCCCCTGACCTGCACCCGAAGTGCACTCTTGCTGGCGACCCTGGCCGTCGCGACCACGGCGACAGCCGAGACCGTGGAGATAGAGGGCGCCAGCTTTCCGGCCACCATCGAGACTGACGATCGCCGTTACGAGCGGATCGGCCATGGCCTCTTCCGCTACATGATGTGGGACGCCTATGCCGGCGCCTACTATCAGGCCCAGGGCTTTCCGCGCCCGGCCCCCCTGTCCGATGTGCCACGCCGCCTGGAGCTCGAGTACTTCCACGACATCGAGGCCGAGGAGTTCGCCGAGGCGACTCGCAAGAGCGTGCGCGAGGCCCTCGACGACGACAGCTACGCCGAACTGGCCTCACCGCTGAAGGCCTTCAACGAGCGCTATCGCGATGTCGCACCCGGCGACCGCTACGCCCTGACCTGGAATGGCGACCACCTGACCCTGGCCCTGAATGGCGAGACCCTCTTTGAGGGCGACGACCCGGCGCTTGCCAGCGCCCTGTTCGGTATCTGGCTGGGCGAGGACCCGCTGGGCGAGGAGTTCCGTGACGACCTGCTGGGGCGTTGAGATGGCGACATGCTAGGCTTGGTCGTTCACGATGACAGCACAGGAGGCCCCGCCCGATGAAGGCCCTGATCCAGCGCGTCAAACGCGCCAGCGTGGAAGTGGACGATCGCGAGGTGGGCGCCATAAGCGCGGGGCTACTGGCACTGGTGGGCGTCGAGAAAGGTGACGATGAGCCGGCTGCCGACCGGCTGCTGCACAAGCTGCTGCACTACCGAGTATTCCCCGATGAAGCAGGCAAGATGAACCGCAACCTCCAGCAAGCCGAAGGTGGCCTGCTGCTGGTTTCCCAGTTCACCCTGGCCGCCGATACCCGCAAGGGGCTGAGGCCCAGCTTTTCCAGCGCGGCCCCGCCCGCCGAGGGCGACCGCCTCTTTCACTACCTGCTGGGGCGCGCCGAGGCGGCCTGGCCAAACGTCGCCAGCGGCGAGTTCGCCGCCGACATGCAGGTCTCGCTGATCAACGACGGGCCGGTGACCTTCCTGCTCGAAAGCTGAGGCAGAGCGAGGCGTAAAGAACGTGGCGCAAGCCTGCCGCCAGACAAGCCGCGTATCGTTACTCAAGGTAAGCCTATAATTCAGAGATGATGGCGCAGGGTAGCGAATGCTATGAAACATGGATCTTCAAAGCACCTCTGGTGGTTCGTCCCCCTGGTGCTGCTGGTGCTCGTCGTCGCCATCGTGCAGCTGATGTCGTGGAACTTCCTCAAGCCGCTCATCGTCGAGCGCATGGAAGCGGCGACCGGGCGCTCGGTGGCCATCGAAGGCGACGTGACGATCAATTTTTTCCCTCGCCCGGCGATTTCGTTGTATGAGGTCAGTATCGGCAACCCGCAATGGGCGACCTCACCACAGATGCTCGAGGCGCAGCGTTTCAGCGTCTCACCCTCCCTTGGCGATCTGCTCGATGGCGAGTTCGTGCTGGACACGGTCGAGATCGCAGGTCCGGTCCTCAACCTTGAACAACGCAGCGACGCCCCTGGCAACTGGGTGTTTCGGGATACCCAGGAGGGAGATGCCGAGCAGCCATCTGCAGCCGATGGCCCGTCGACACTGCCGGTTACCATTCATCAGCTCTCCCTTTCCGACGCACAGATTCGCTACCGCGCGCCCCAAACCGAGACGCCGCTGAAGCTGACGATCCCCTCAATACAGATCCGCCGTGACAGCGAGGCCCTGAACAGCGAGGCGACGTTCATCTTCCGGGAACGTCGCTTTCATCTCGAGACACGTACCGATTCCCTGGAAGCATTGCTGGGCGGGGCAGAGCCATTCGGTGGCGAGATATCGATCGGCTCCGAAGATGACCGACTGAAAGGCACCTTAACCCTGCCCCAGCTTCCGTCACTGTCGCCCCTCCAGGCTGACGCCGGGCTCAGCGTGGCGGCAACCGCCGACTGGGCCCAATGGCTGGGGCTGCCTGCCGTGGAGCTCGGTGGCCTCGAAGTATCGACCCGTCTCGCCCGCGAAGGCAGCGAATGGCAACTCAGCGAGATCGATGCTTCGGTACTCGATAGCCGCATCACCGGCGAGCTCGGCGTAAAGCTTGCCAGCGAAGCCCCGGCCCTGAACGGCCACCTGCACGCCACCCGGATAAATCTCGCCGCCTGGCGAGAGGTCCTGCCGGAGGAAGAGAAAACGGCAGGCATCGCCATTCCGATTCTGCCGGATCTGCGTGGAAAAGTGGCGCTGTCAGTGGATCAACTGGCGATGGAAGAGAGAGTCCTGGAGGAGCTCGAGGCCGAGGTGCACCTCGGCAAACACTCGCTCGCTCTCGAGCCGATCGCCTTCACCGTCGCCGGCGGCCGGGTCGAGGCCAGCGCCGACCTGAGCAGCAACCCCGATAGGCTATCGGCAGAGGCGCAGATCGGGCTGGACAACCTCGACATGAGAGCCTTGGGGTTCGCCCTCGAACCGGGCAACACCCTGTCCGGCGAAGTTACCTTGCGCCTTTCCCCGCTGGAGCAGCGCCCCGCCTTCGAGCTCGACACCCTGCTTGCGAACCTGGAGATCGACGATGGCAGTTTCTCCTACCGCAACCAGGACGCCGGAAGCGACCTCCATCTCTCCCTGGCCACCGGCGAGGTACCACCCCTGCGGCTCAGTCTGGACGGCAGCTTCCGCGACAAGCCACTGACAATGGAGATCCAGGGCGACTCCCTGCCCGGGCTGGTCGCGCTGGACGAGGACTACGGACTCGAGGCCCAGGCCAGCTCCGGGACTCTGCAGGCCCGGGCCGACACCACCCTGGCCTCGCTACTGGATCCCACGACAATCGCCGGCGATCTGATGCTTCAGGCCCCGGGTGCCAGCGACCTGGAAGCCTGGCTAGGGCCGGTGCTGCCTCCCCTGCCCGAGTTTCGCCTCGCGGGTCGCCTGGCGCGGGACAACGAACGCTGGTCTGCGACCGGGATCGAAGGCGGGATAGGCGGGGCCCGTGTCGCCGGCAGCGTCGAGGTTCAGGCTACCCAGCACCCCAGGGTGCAGGCCGACCTGGAGGCGGGGCGTATCGTTCTTGCCCGCCTTCTTCCCGATACCGCTGAGACAGGCGGCGAGACCAACGAGCAGGCCGCGGGTGATTCCCTGCTGGCACCGCTGCATGGCTTCGATGGGCAACTCGATCTGCGCGCAGACAGCCTGGTGCTGGCCGACGGCACCATACTGCAGGGGCTTGTGCTGAATGCCGGCCTCGAGGCGGGGAGTCTGGTCGTCGACCCTCTCCGCTTCGGTCTCGCCGACGGTTCGGCCAACAGTCGCCTCGTGCTGGACGCAACAGGACAGGCGGGATCGGGAAGCCTCGACGTGGTCATCGACGACCTGTCACTGGTCAGGCTGGCCGAGACCTTCACCCCGATGGAGGAGCGGCTGGGCAGACTGTCCGGGGAGCTGCACCTGGAGATGAGCGAAACCCTGCCCGTGGACAGACGCGACGACCTCCTGCTGCCGTTCATCGGACGGATGATGTTTGAACCCTCGACGCTGCGCTTCGAGGACCCCGAGGCCGGCACCGAACTCACCCTGAGGCTCGAGACCCGTGGCCTGGGGGAGGGCGATCGACGGTTCCATCTGGAGGGCGAAGGACGCTACGACGGCGGCCCGGCATCGCTCTCACTGGTGGGTGATCCGCTGCTCGATGCCCGCGATCCGGACCGATCCTATGCGGTAGACCTCGAGGTCGAGGCCGTCGATAGCCGGCTGGCGCTGCAGGGTACGCTGCTGCGACCCCTTGCCCTGCAAGGCCTGGATCTGCAACTCACCCTGGAGGGCCCCAATCCCCGGCGCCTCAGCCGGCTGCTGGGGGTGGCGCTGCCGACGCTCCCGCCCTATTCGGTATCGGGGAACCTGGACCTGAACGACCAGCGCTGGACGCTCGACAACATGGAAGGGGATATCGGTAACAGTGACCTCGACGGCCGACTGATGCTCGATACGCGTCCCCGGCCACTGCGACTGGAAGGCGAGCTGCATTCAAATTCCCTCGACATCGCGGACCTGGGGGTGCTCATCGGGGCAAACCAGGAGAACGAGGACGAGGATCGCTTCGTGTTGCCCGATACGCCCTTCATCGGGGAAGGCTGGCACGCCGTGACGGCGGACGTGCGCTATCGGGGAGAATCGGTGCAGGCGGGGAATGTTCCCCTTAGCCAGGTGGTCATCGATTTTCGCCTGGAGGAGGGACGTGGCCGCTTCCAACCCGTCCGTTTCGGCGTGGGCGAAGGAAGTGTCGATCTCACACTTGACCTGGATGCCGGCACAGTACCACCCGGTGGAAGCATGCAGGTGGAGATGCGCCGCGTGGATCTGAACGATGTCCTGCGCCACTGGAACCTGGCCAATGAAAGCGCGGGTATCGTAGGAGGGCGCGGCAAATTCTGGATCGAGGGCCGATCGATCGCCCAGCTTCTGGCGTCGGCAGATGGTGGTCTGCTCATGCTGATGACCGGCGGCAGGCTCGATGCAATGCTCGTGGAGCTGGCCGGACTCGACGCTGGCCAGGCGTTCTTCAGCTGGCTGCGCGGGCGTGAGCCGATTCCCATCGAGTGCGTCTATGGCGACCTACAGGCACGCAACGGTGTCACCAAACTGGATACCTTCGTCATCGACACTCTGGATACCACCTTCACGGCCGGTGGCGAGGTAAACCTGAACACGGAGCGCCTGGACATCTCCATCTTCGCCCACCCCAAGGATGCCAGTGTCTTCACCGGTCGCGCGCCCTTTCATCTGGGCGGAACCTTTGACGACATCGAGGCAGGTGTCCATGGTGGCGGCCTGGGAATGCGCGCCGGTGCCAGTGCCGTGCTCGGCGCCCTAGGCGGTCCCATCGCCGCCCTGCTGCCCTTGCTGGAAATGGGCGTCGGCCCGGACATGGCGTACTGCGACGGGCTGGTCAGTCGCTCGCGTGAAGCGATCAGAGACGAGGAGGGCGGGCCATGAATCGACACATCTGGATCGGCGTTCTGCTGGCAGTGGCACTCCTCGCGGGCTGCGTCGACAACCCCATCAATGAGTCCGCGCGGCTCGAGAACCAGGACTCACCCCAGGCGGTGAGAATCAAGGCTCGGCTCCTCGAGGAACCGGACCTGGCGGGGTCGGCCATCGACGTGGACCTGAACGGTGACCAGGCCATCCTGAGCGGCTTCGTCGAGACGACAGAGCAGCGAGAACGGGCCGAAGCCATTTCGCGAGACCATGAGCGGGTGAAATCGGTGGACAACCGGATCACCGTGAAATAACCCGATAATTTCTACCGTGTGCAATCCGCCGACTTGGTCAGCCAGCTACAACGCAAGCTGCGTCGCCACGGTGGCAGGAATGACAACGTGATAGCCAAGAAATAGGCCCGGCGAGGAGCCGCCAGGGCCGCAATGTTCGAGCAATTTCGCCTGACAACCGAGGGTCATTTCTTCCCCTCCACTGAGAAATTTTGCATCGGGAAGGTTTGTTTTCTCAAACAACGATGAGAAAGACTGTATTGACGCAAAATCCTGGCATCGACTATGTTGATACGAGATAAAAGCAAAGGAGATAATCATGAAACCTCATAGCAATACTGTATCTTTCCTATCGTTCTCAATCTTGCCAATCGCCATGCTGGCGGCTCAGGCAGCACAAGGCCAAGGTGATACTCGTTCCCTGGATGAATGGAGTTACGAGCCGCTCTATCAGGCGGGTGGCATCCGAGCCGAAAAGCTTCTTAACGCCAAGGCGATAGGTACTAATGATAATGTGGTAGGCACGATCGAGAATGTCATCCTGGACCAGGAAAACCAGATAGTGACCCTCATCGCCGAGGTCGGTGACATGTGGGGCAGCGCCAGCAGGCATGTATCCATTCCCTGGGAGGAGGCCGAACTGGTCCAAGAGGGCGTTCGCGTGCCAGTGCATGAAGATAATGTCGAAGACTACAACCTCTTTGACGATGAATATGTCGACGATTCCTACATCTTCAAGGGAGACATGGGGCAAACCACCCAAGTGGAGGGCAATGTCTTGACCGGGCCGCGTATCTGGAAGATCACAGACGTCATTGATGACTTTGCCAGCCTTGGCAATGACACCGGCATGGGCTACATCGAGGATATTCTCCTCACCCGCGACGGCGTGATACAGGCCATTGTCGTGAAGCCTTCGAGCCCTGAATTCGGCAATGGCCCTCAGGCTTATCCCTTCCTTGGGGGGTCAGATGACTGGCAGCCGAATGCTCTGCACTATGAACTCCCGTATTCAGGAGAATCGGTCTCTGATTTGCCTGCCTTTGACTACGGAGAATACGACAACCTATGGAGTGATTGATTGATCCTATTGATGGACAGTAGGTCAGCGGCACTACTCTTATTTTCTGAAGTCAGGCCCTCTGATACTTTCATGCAAGCTCCCGGATAAATGATCATCCGGGAGCTTTCAGTACTCTTAAGCCGATTTTTTCGGCGACGCCACAATATATAGGCACACCTGAAAGCCAGAGAAAACGCAGGCAACAGGGACACAGGGCCGAGATCGATCATGCCCCGAGGGAAGGACAGCTAGCCCATCCTCTCCTCCTTCTCGAGCTCTTCCACATCGCCCATCGAGGCCAACTTGATATCACGCCAGGTACGGATAGTGGGCTTGAAGGCAAACAGGGCCGATCCGACGATGAAGAACCAGGTCGCACAAGTTTGCAGGCTCTCGTACAGGAACAACACCGAGCCAATCAGGAAAGCCGCTGCCGCACCGAAGTCGACGAGGGTATAGACCAGCTCCCATGCTGCATAGAGTCGCCGTGTGCGGGGGTTCTCTTCGCGGCGGTCCCTGTCGAATAATGCCATGCTCTCCTCCTCTAGGCGGTGATCGTGTCCGGGCCGTCAAGATCATCGTCATGCGGGGTAGCCACACCGATAGTCGAATCCCTACGGCAAGAGGCATCATGTCTACCACTTCGTCGGTGTGCACACCAATCGGGGCTCATAAGTATCAAAGCCGATGGGCGAAGCCGAACGGAGAGCCGCTGGCAGCGACCCACTGCCCAACCTTGAGATCGATGGACTCAGCCAGTTCCAGGGTGGGCAGGTTATCCGCCTCGACCTTGAGAACTGCCACGTCGGTCTTTTCGTCGGCACCGACCAACTCTGCCTCGAGCTCAAGCTGATCGTTGAGGACTACGCGTATCTGAAATTCGAGTGCGAGACCCTGCCGATGCTAGGCGAGGAAGAAGACTTCGGTACTCTGCTGCCATAACGCCGGGAAGATAGTCTTCTGGCCTGGGCCAGGGTGGAACAAATCGGGTTGGTGGAGCCCTTACTTCATTCTTAGTTGCCAGCCTATTCGCTCCTTGCCGTAAGCAACTCCACCTCCATGGCCTCCAGTGCCTCCTCGGCCTCCAGCCAGGCCTGTTCCAGGTCTTCCAGACGCGACTTGAGCTCACCCTGGCGAGCCAGGCGTTTGGTGAGCTCCTCCTTGCGCGCGGGGTCAGTATAGAGCTCGGCGTCGCCCAGCGCTTCCTCCACCATGGCCAGTTCCTTTTGGACCCTCTCCATGTCCTGCTCGGCACGGTCGCGCTGCTTCTTCAGGGGCCGCAGCCTCTCGCGCAGCTCGGCGGCGGCGCGACGGGCCGTCTTGCGATCTTCCTTGGGGGCCTCAGCCTCGGCCTGGCGGTCGGCCTTGTCGGCCCGGGCCTCGCGGCGCTCGCCCTCCAGGCGCGCCTTGAGCCAGGCCCGATAGTCCTCCAGGTCGCCATCGAAGGGCTCGACGCGATGGTCGGCCACCCGCCAGAACTCGTCCACGGTGGCGCGTAACAGGTGCCGGTCGTGGGAGACGATGATCACCGTCCCCTCGAAGCTCGCCAGCGCCTCGGTGAGCGCCTCACGCATCTCCAGGTCCAGATGGTTGGTGGGCTCGTCCAGCAACAGCAGGTTGGGCTTCTGCCAGGCGACCAGCGCCAGGGCGAGACGCGCCTTCTCGCCGCCGGAGAAGCGCCCCACCTGGGCGAAGACATCGTCACCGTGGAAACCGAAGCCACCCAGGAACTTGCGGATGTCCAGATCGGCGGCGGTGGGCGAGAGACGCTGAACGTGCATGAAGGGAGTCGCGGCCAGGTCCAGCCCCTCCAGCTGATGCTGGGCGAAGTAGCCGATTGCCAGGTGTTCCCCGGCCACCCGTTTTCCGGAGAGCAGCGGCAGGTCGCCGGTAAGCGACTTGATCAGGGTCGACTTGCCGGCCCCGTTGGGGCCCAGCAGGCCGATACGCTGGCCGGGCAGCAGGGTCAGCTTGACCCCATCGAGCTGCACCGTCTCCCGACCGGCATCGTCGCGGTAGCCCAGGCGAGCCTCGTCGAGCACCAGCAGCGGATGAGAGACCTTGTCGGCGGCGGGAATGGTGAAGTGGAAGGGCGAGTCGGCGTGGGCCACGGCGATGTCGCCCATGCGCTCGAGGGTCTTCAGCCGGCTCTGGGCGGCGCGCGCCTTGTTGGCCTGGTAGCGGAAGCGGGCCACGAACCGCTCGATCTCCTCGCGGCGTGCCTGCTGCTTGGCGGCCTCGGCCTGCTGCAGGGCGAGCTTCTCGGCCCGGGTGCGCTCGAAGGTGGAGTAGTTGCCGCGATAGAGCACCAGGCTCTGGCGATCGAAATGCACGATGTGGTCGCATACCGCATCGAGGAAGTCGCGGTCGTGGGAGATCAGCAGCAGAGTGCCTGGGTAGCGGGTGAGCCACTGCTCGAGCCATAGCAGGGCATCCAGGTCCAGGTGGTTGGTGGGCTCGTCCAGCAGCAGCAGGTCGGAAGGCTTGAACAGCGTACGCGCCAGGTTGACGCGCATCCGCCAGCCACCGGAGAAATCCGCCAACGGCCGCTCCAGGTCGGCCTGGACGAAGCCCAGCCCCACCAGCAGCTGGGCCGCCCGGGCTGGGGCGCTGTAGCCGTCCAGCGATTCGATGGCGCCATGCAGCTCCGCCTCGCGATGGGCGTCGTCTTGCTCTCGGGCGGCCGCCAGGGCCGCCTCGGTATGGCGCAGCTCGCGGTCGCCATCCAGCACATAGTCGACGATAGCTCGCTCCAGCGCCTCCACCTCCTGGTCCATGTGGGCGATTCGCTGGCCGCCGCTCATCTCCACCTCCCCCTTGTCTGGAGAGAGCTCGCCGAGCAACAGCTTGAACAGGCTCGACTTGCCCGCCCCATTGGGCCCGACGATGCCCGCCTTGTGGCCGGCGTGCAAGGTCAGGTCGGCCCCCTCGAGCAGGGTCTGGGTGCCGCGTTGCAGGGAAACTTGGCGCAGTGCGATCATGCAGGCTCCACTCGGCAGTCCGTGAGGCTGCCGCCCAGCGGGACGACAGCCGTGTCATGACACACGATTCTACCCAATTGCCGTCCGCTCTGCGGGCTCGACTGCTCGACGTCCCCTTGTGGGAGTTTGCCCTCGCTCTCTATGGGCGTGATGGTGTCGAGGCGGCCTGCCTGATGCTCCAGGACGAAGCGGGCGTCGATGTCTGCGAGCTGCTCTGGCACTGCTGGCTGCATCATCACGGGCTGGCATGCGATGAGTTCCCCGACCCCGTCCGCCGTTGGCAACAGCAGGTCACGGCTCCTCTGCGCCGGCTGCGTCGAGACCTGAAGCCCGAGGCCCGCCAGCGCGAGCCCGTCGCCGCGCTGCGCCGGACGCTCCAGCAGGCCGAGCTCCAGGCAGAGCGCGAGGCCCTGTCACGCCTGGAACAGCTGGCGCTCGAGAGCGACCAGCTAGTTGCCCTGTCTAGCCCCTTTCCCCGCCTGGAAGATCATCTCTCCAGGCAGCTGCAAGTGCAGAAAAAACCTCATCTTAGCGCCCTGCGAACCCTGGAAAGCCAGCTTGACCCTTCATGACGGCCAGGCTAGCCTGAAATCAGCGTAGTGAATGTCATGTTCACTTGACCCCAGCTGATGGCCGCATCCTCCATCACGGGACAAACCTGCAGAGGGACCACAAGAATGAAGTCACATAACCTATTGACGGGCGCCGGTATTGGCGCACTGATGCTCGGCATGTCCACCGCTGCTTTCGCTGACAACTGGCGCTACGCCCATGAGGAGTATGAGGGCGACGTTCAAGACGTATTCGCCCAGGAGTTCAAGCGCTATGTCGAGGAAAATTCCGACCATAGCGTTCAGGTCTACCGCTTCGGTGAGCTCGGCGAGTCCGACGACATCATGGGGCAAACCCTCAGCGGCATCCTGCAGTTCGTCAATCAATCACCCGGTTTCACCGGCGCGACGATCCCCGAGGCACAGATCTTCTTCATTCCCTATCTGATGCCCACTGACATGGAGACGGTGCTCGAGTTCTTCGACGAGAGCAAGGCCATCAACGAGATGTTCCCGAAACTCTATGCCGAAGAGGGCCTGAAGCTACTGCAGATGTATCCGGAAGGCGAGATGGTGGTTACCGCCGACGAGCCGATCACCTCACCAGCGGATTTCGAGAACAAGAAGATCCGCACCATGACCAACCCCCTGCTGGCGGAAACCTACAATGCCTTCGGCGCGACACCCACGCCGCTGCCTTGGGGCGAGGTCTATGGCGGCCTGCAGACCGGTATCATCGATGGCCAGGAGAACCCGATATTCTGGATCGAGTCCGGTGGCCTCTACGAAGTCTCCCCGCACCTGACCTTCACCAGCCATGGCTGGTTCACCACCGCCATGATGGCCAACCTGGACTTCTACGAGGGCCTCCCCGAGGAAGACAAGAAACTGGTGAATGACGCCTCAGATGCCGCTTACGCTCACACCATCGAGCACATCCAGGGCCTGGCCGAGGAGTCACTGGAGAAGATCCAAGAGGCCTCAGACGAGGTTACCGTGACGCGCCTGAACGAGGAGCAGATCCAGGCCTTCAAGGAGCGCGCCCCTCAGGTCGAGGAAGAGTTCATCGACATGACCGGCGAGAGCGGCAAGGAACTGCTTGAGCAGTTCAAGGCCGATCTCGAGGCCGTGACTGAAGACGAGGAGTAATCACCGCTGGCCTCAACCTTGAAGGGGGTGGCCTGTCCGGGCCACCCCCTTTTTGTTTCTGGACAACATGCGGTTTCCATGTATGTGGTTTCCGGACATGTCAGCGTGCACCCAGCGTTGATGTCGGCGGCCACGGTGCCAGAAATCCACGCGTATGCTGATTATCAGGAAACCCTGATTTTTCCGCATCACATGCAGATTTAGGGAGTGTGGACATGACCGACGAAGAGTCTGAAAAGCACTATCGCTCGGGCCTGCCTGGCCCACTCGGGGTCATCGATACCCTGATAAGCAAGCTGGAGTCAGTGATCCTGGCACTAGGGGTGCTGTTGATGGCCGTCAACACCGTCGTCAACGTCATCTCCCGCTTCGTGTTTGGAGAGAGCATCATGGTCTCCGGCGAAATCAACCGCATCTTGATCATCATGATCACCTTCGCCGGCATTGGCTATGCGGCCCGTCATGGTCGCCATATCCGCATGTCGGCGATCTACGATGCCCTGCCGGCGGGTGGGCGAAAGGCACTGATGATCTTAATCTCATTGTTTACCGCCCTGATCATGTTCTTCCTGCTTTATTACTCGGTCTTCTACATCATTGACCTCTATAACCGCGGCAGAATTTTGCCGTCACTCGGGTTCCCGATCTGGATCATCTATATCTGGGTGCCCCTGGGCTTCCTGATTACCGGGATCCAGTACCTGCTTACCGCCGTCAAGAACCTGACATCACGAGACGTCTACCTGTCGACTGCCGTGCTCGACGGCTATAAGGACACGGAAACTGAAGTCTGACGCAGGGCAGAACGCCCGGGGGAACGCACGATGACGACAATAATGGTTACCACCATGATCGCCCTGCTGCTGCTGGGCTTTCCCATGATGATCCCGCTGACGGCCGCGGCGATCATCGGTTTCTATATGATGTTCGATGGCATGGGCCAGATGAGCACGTTCATCCAGCAGATGATGGCCGGCATCCGTCCCGCTTCGTTGATCGCAGTGCCGATGTTCATTCTCGCCGCCGACATCATGACGCGTGGCCAGTCGGCGAACCGACTGATCGACATGGTCATGTCCTTCATCGGCCACGTAAAGGGGGGCCTGGCGGTGAGTACTGCCGCGTCCTGTACCCTGTTCGGTGCAGTCTCCGGCTCCACCCAGGCCACGGTGGTGGCCGTCGGCTCGCCCCTGCGTCCCAAGATGCTCAAGGCCGGTTACTCGGACTCCTTCACCCTGGCGCTGATTATCAACTCCAGCGATATCGCCTTCCTGATCCCGCCCAGTATCGGCATGATCATCTACGGCGTCATCTCGGGGACCTCCATCGGCGAGCTGTTCATCGCCGGCATCGGGCCGGGCATCATGATCCTGTTGATGTTCTCTGTCTATTCAGTGCTCTACGCCGTGGTTCGTGATGTGCCAACGGAGCCAAGGTCAAACTGGAAGCAGCGCCTGACGGCGGTACGCATGGCCCTGTGGCCGCTGGGCTTCCCGGTGATCATCGTCGGCGGCATCTACGGCGGTATCTTCAGCCCCACCGAGGCGGCGGCGGCCTGTGTGCTCTACGCTGTCTTCCTGGAGTTCATCGTCTTCCGTTCCCTGAAACTGAGTAATATCTATGCCATCGCCAAGTCCACTGGCCTGATCACCGCCGTGGTGTTCATCCTGGTGGCAGTGGGCAACGGCTTCTCCTGGATCATCTCCTTCGCCCAGATCCCCCAGGAAATCCTGGCGGCAGCGGGCATCAACGAGGCGGGCCCCACAGGCGTGCTGATTGCCATCTGCATCGCCTTCTTCGTGGCCTGCATGTTCGTCGACCCCATCGTGGTGATCCTGGTGCTGACGCCGATCTTCGCCCCGGCCGTGGCGGCCACCGGGCTCGATCCGGTGCTGGTGGGTATCCTGATCACCCTGCAGGTGGCGATCGGCTCGGCGACGCCACCCTTCGGCTGTGACATCTTCACCGCCATCGCCATCTTCAAACGGCCCTATTGGGACGTGATCAAGGGTACGCCTGTCTTCGTGTGCATCCTGATCCTGGCCGCGGCTCTGCTAATCATGTTCCCGCAGATCGCCCTCTTCCTGCGCGACCTGGCCTTCCGCTGATCCAAGGAGTAACGACCATGTTCAATCGGATACTGGTCCCGGTAGATGGCTCCAAGGGCGCCCTCAAGGCGCTGGAGAAAGGCGCTGGCCTACAGCTGCTGACCGGAGCCGAGCTCTACCTCCTGTGCGTCTTCAAGCACCACAGCCTGCTCGAGGCCTCGCTCTCCATGGTGCGTCCCGAGAAACTGGAGATCCCGGACGATGTTCTCAAGGAGTACGCCACCGAGATCGCGGTCCACGCCAAGTCCTATGCCGTGGAGCTCGGGGTTCCGAGCGAGAAGGTACGTGGCTTTGTCAAGGGTGGGCGGCCGTCGCGCACCATCGTGCGCTTCGCCCGCAAGCGCGAGTGCGACCTGATCGTGATCGGCTCCCAGGGCACCAACGGCGACAAGAGCCTGCTGCTGGGCAGCGTTTCCCAGCGAGTGGCCGGCTCCGCTCACTGCCCGACACTGATCGTCTGACTCTCACGGCCCCCTCGCCGGGCCGGTTTCCCCCTGCCATTCATGCGGGCGTGGAACCGGCCCGGTCCTGTTAGGGTCCTAGGGTTTCCGTGCAAAATCTTCCATTAACTCAAGGCGCCACGCGCCACAACACTCCTTACCAGAACATAAGGTTCCTTCATGAAGACACTGCTGACCTCCGCTTCCCTGGCGGCCCTGCTGACCGCCGCACCCCTCGCACTGGCCGCCGCGCCGGAGACCGATGACGAGAAGCTCAGCTACAGCCTCGGCGTGACCCTGGGCCAGAGCATCCAGCAGGATGTAGAGGAGCTGGACATCGATGCCTTCACTCAGGCCATCCGTGACGTGTTCGACGACGGCGAGCTGGCGATGAGCGACGAGCAGATGGCCGCAGCCCTGACGAGATTCCAGCAGGAGGCCATGGCCGCCCGCGAGGCCGAGACTGAACAGCGGGCCGCTGCCAACCGCGCCGAGGGCGAGGCCTACCTGGCCGAGAACGCCGAACTGGACGCGGTGACGGTCACCGACTCGGGCCTGCAGTATCGCGAGCTCGAATCCGGCGACGGTGCCACCCCCGGCCCCGATGACACCGTCGAGGTCCACTACGAGGGCACCCTGATCGACGGTACCATCTTCGACAGTTCCTATGATCGCGGCGAGCCGGTGAGCTTCGAGGTCGGCCAGGTCATCGAGGGCTGGCAGGAAGCCCTCCAGCTTATGAGCGTGGGCGACACCTGGGAGATAGTGATTCCCTCCGACCTTGCCTACGGTGCTCAGGGACAGGGTCCCATCGGCCCCCACGAGACGCTGATCTTCGAGGTCGAACTGCTCGACGTGGCCAGTGAGTGATCCCACCTTGATGCCTGCCACTCGCTGCCTGGCCGCTGCCAGCCTCTGCCTGGGGCTGGTGGCTCCACTCGCCGCTCAGGAGCGGCCGGCAGAACTGCCGCGACTCGGCGTCAACCGGGACGGAGCCAGCGTGCTCGGCGTCTCATCGGGGGGGTACATGGCCACTCAACTGGCGGTGGCCTGGCCCGAGCGATTCGCCGGACTGGGCGTTGTGGCCGCCGGCCCCTGGGCCTGTGCTCGTGGCTCCCTGGGACTGGCCCTGGGTCAGTGCATGGCGACCCAGCGAGGGATGCCGGACCCGGCGGAGTTGGAGAACCGCTACCAAGGGTACCGCCGGCGAGAGCTCGTCGGCGACCCCGAAGCCCTGGCCGAGCTGCGGGTCTTCGTCTGGCATGGCGAGGAAGACAACACCGTAGCGCCGTCACTGGGCCGTGCATTGGCCGAGCAGTTCCGCGATTGGCTGGCATCCCCCGATGACCAGCTGAGGTTGATGAAAAGCGAGCAGGCCGGCCATGGCTGGCCGCTATCAACGCGTGCGGGCACACCCGTGGACGCCCTGACGGACTGCCGCGGCGGGGGAGGTACCCACTTGCTGGCCTGTGATCTGGATATTGCCGGAAAGATGCTGGGCTGGCTGCACGGCGACCTGGCGCCTCCCGAGCCAGGCGACCCCCGAGGCGAGCTCGTGCGCTTCGACCAGTCGGATTTCGACGTCCGAGGACTGGGTGATACCGGTTACCTGTTCGTGCCGACGGGCTGCGAGGAAGGCGGTTGCGACCTCAGCGTGGCGCTGCATGGCTGTGCCATGGATGTCGAGCAGATCGATGAGGCCTTCGTTCGCCACAGTGGCCTCAACGAGTGGGCGGCCGCCAATCAGCGGGTGGTGCTCTACCCCCAGGCGGAAACCAGCCTGCCCAACCCCCAGGGCTGCTGGGACTGGTGGGGGTTTGCCGAGAGCACCTGGCAACTCGACCCCCTGCATGACAGCCGCCAGGGCTCCCAGACAGGCGCACTGATGGCCATGATCGAACACCTGCAGCAGTCTCCCGACGAGAAGTGAGCCGGCCGATTGTGGCCGGCGCGCATTATCCTTCTTCCAGCGCCTGCTCCAGGGCGGCCTGCAGCGGTCCCGAGGTGGGTGAATGCAGCACCCGGCGCCTGATCTCGCCATCGCGGTCCACCAGAAACAGCGAGGCGCTGTGGTCGATGGTGTAGGCCATGGCGGAGTCCGGCGTCTCCACCCTGCGCCAGACCACGCCGTAGCGTTCGGTCAGTTCCTCGAGCGCCTCCTGGCTGCCGGTGGCGCCGATGAATGCCTCGCCGAAGAAGCCCATGTACTCCTCCAGTCGCGCCAGGGTGTCCCGCTCGGGGTCCACCGAGACCATCAGCGGCACCACCCGTCGCCGTTGTTCGGGATCGAGGCGCCCCATCACTTGACGCATTACGGCGAGACTCATCGGACAGACATCCGGGCACCAAGTGTATCCGAAGAAGACCACCGCCAGTTGGTCGTCGTCTAGCTGGCTCAGCGAGAACTCGCCCTCGGTCGATGGCAGCTCGATCGGCCCTCCCCGGGGCTCAGCATTCGCCTGGTCCCCCAGCTGTTGCTGGTAGAGGCCAAGGCCGACCGCGATCACCACCAGTATCGCGCCCAATCCCAGCCAGATGCCTCGCCGCTTCATGATCATTGTCTCGCCACGTCAAAGTCGAACCAGCTTCCCAGACGCCCTTGCGGTGTGTCCACCACCACCTTCGCGCGCCAGGCCATGACCGCCTCGGTGCAGATTGCCACCTGACCCTCCCCGCGGAAGACGCCGTCGCCCACTGCCTCGAGGGGAAAGCGATGCAGCCCCATGTCCATGTCGCGGCCGACGAAGTCGATGCGGGCGGACTCGGCCGGGACGCCGCTCAGGCGAACCTCCAGCGGCAGGCGCTCCAGGGGTCGGATGGGACCCTCCGACGCCACCGTCAGGTGCAGCGCGATATCTTGCCCCAGGCTCGCCGTGCAGGGGGCCGCATGAAGAACACAGCGGTTCTCCGCCGGCGGATGCCAGTGCACGCCGCCCTCGCCACGCAGGCTGTAGCGGGTCAGGTACCAGAGCGCCACGGCAAGCGTCAGCAGGGTGATGACGATCAGCAGACGCAGCAGCGGGGGACGAGCCGCACCGGTCGACAACAGGATGCGCTGTGGCATGGCGAGGATCAGGGCCTCCATTGGTGGCGGGAAGGGGGTAAGCTTATCAGCAATTGCCTGCGGCGAAGTGCGCAAGGATGTCGCAGGGGAGACCCACAGAGGGAGGTGTCATGGAAGGCGTGGGCAATGCACTGGGACCGCTGTTCCTGCTGATCCTGCTGGGCACAGGGCTCGGTTGGTGGCGACAACCGGGCGGCGACTTCTGGCCGCGCATGGAGCGGCTGATCTACTTCCTGCTGTTCCCCGCCATGCTGGTCTCGACCCTGGCCACCGCGAATGTTGGCCAGGTACCGGTGGCCCGACTGGCCATCGCCCTGCTAGGGGCCATGGGCCTGTTCGGTCTGCTGCTGTGGGGGTTGCGCCACCGGCTGCGACTCGAGGCGCCCGCCTTCACCTCGGTCTTCCAGGGAGGGCTGCGCTTCAATACCTATGTCGGCGTGGCCGGGGCCGCCGCCCTGCATGGCAGTGCCGGGGCTACGGTGGCGGCGGTCGCGGTGGCGCTGATGGTACCGCTGGCCAACGTGCTCTGCGTGGCCAGCTTCATCGCTACCGGCACACTGGGCTCGGCGAGCCTGGGCAAGAGCTTCGCCGCCCTGACCCGCAACCCGCTGATCCTGGCCTGCCTGACCGGCATTGCCCTGAATGTGAGCGGCATCGGACTGCCGGGCTGGAGCCAGCCCGGCATGGAGCTGTTGGGCCGGGCTGCCCTGCCGCTGGGCCTGGTGGCGGTGGGGGTGGCGCTACGCCCCGCCGCCCTGATGAGAATGGACCGCGGGGTCTGGGCCGCCAACCTGGTCAAGCTGGGGCTGATGCCGGCCCTGGTGCTAGCTCTGGCCCTGTTGCTGGGCCTGGATTCGGTGACCCGCGACGTGGCCCTGCTCTTCGCCGCCCTACCCACCGCCACCTCGGCCTATATCCTGGCCCGCCAGCTGGGCGGGGACGCCGAGCTGATGGCGGCCCTGATCACCGGCCAGACACTGCTGGCCATGGCGACCCTGCCGCTCTGGCTACGCCTTGCCGGTTGATGAAGCATCGGTAACGAAAAGCGTTCGCATCTGTGTTGACAACGTAAACGCGAATGATTATGCTTAAATCGCGGCGTTGATGAGGCGCCACGCCAGGCCAGGAACCGCCAGTCTCCTGCCCTGGTTTCTCCCTCTCATTGCTAGTCACGGTCTTTTTGCCGCCCTTCCCGGGGCGGCTTTCTTTTGCACGGATGACAGGCACTGCACCTGACGATGCCGGAGCGCTGAAAGGGTGATGGCCCGGGCGGGTCAGTCGACCCGCTGGAAGATCAGGTCCCAGACGCCATGTCCCAGTTTTTCGCCACGCGCCTCGAACTTGGTCAACGGGCGAAAGTCGGGGCGTGGCATATAGGGGGCCGTCTCTCGGCCGGCGCTGTTGGCGAAACCCGGAGCGGCTTCCATCACCTCGACCATCCACTCGGCATAGGCCTGCCAGTCGGTGGCCATGTGCAGGATGCCACCGGGCTTGAGTCGCGACCGCACCAGTTCGACGAAGGCCGGCTGGACGATTCGGCGCTTGTGATGCTTCTTCTTCGGCCAGGGGTCGGGAAAGAATAGCTGCAGGGCATCCAGGCTCGCCTCGGGCAGGCACTGCTCGAGTACCGCCAGGGCATCCTCGCGGTAGACGCGCAAGTTGGACAGGCCACGCTTGTCGGCCTCGTCGAGCAGCTTGCCGACCCCCGGCGCATGCACTTCGATGCCGATGAAGTCAGTGCCGGGGTGGCGCTCGGCCTGCTTGATCAGGGAGGCCCCCATGCCGAAGCCGACCTCCAGCACCCGGGGAGCCTGTCGCCCGAATAGGGCATCGAGGTCCTGGCGGCCATCGGCGAGGGTCAACCCCAGGCGCGGCCAGACCTCCTCGAGACCCCGGGTCTGGGCCTGGGTCATGCGGCCGGCACGCAGCACATAGCTCTTGATGCCGCGGCGATGCAGCGGGGCATCCGGGCCCTCGGGGCCGGTGGTGTTGTCGTCGTGTCGCGGGTCATTCATGGGCTCGGGGCACTCGTCGCCAGCGGTGAATCGGGGGGCAGTATTGTAGCGGCTTACGCTTTCCCGGGGTACGGTACGAATGCTGATCGCTTCGAGGCTGATCCGGCGACAGGCCTGCTAGGGGGCGCTGTGAACCCCTCCCTGGGCGCTACCGATGCCATCCATGGCATAGGACCCCCTCTTCGGCCTGTCCCCGGCGCCTCTAATGTGAGCCAGCACCACCATCTTGGGTATTAGCGACACAAGGAAAAGAGGATGCAGGACAGAAGCTGGTGGTTCGGGGCGGCGCTATCCGGCGCCTTGGTGGTGATGGCCGGCGCTTTCGGCGCCCATGCGCTGGAGGGCCAGCTGGCACCGCGGTTGGCGACCGCCTTCGAGACCGGAGTCCGCTATCAGGCCTGGCATACCCTGGCCATGCTGACGGTGCTGGCCTGGCGCTCCAGCACGCCGCTCGCCGCCCAGCGGCTCGCCCTGGGCCTGTGGACAGCGGGAATAGCGCTCTTCTCGGGCTCGCTTTACGTTATGGCACTGACGGGCCTGGGCGGCCTGGGCATGATCACCCCGCTGGGTGGCGTGCTGTTGATCGGCGGCTGGCTGGCACTGGCCGTGGCGGTGCTGCGCGCCCGGCCATAGTATTAGTCGCTGTCCGGCAGCGCATAGGTCGCCGTAACCAGGGCCATAGGCCGCTCGTCGCCGGCCGAGAAGAGCTGTACCTCCCCCACCGCCAGGCGGCGCCCCAGCTTGAGAATATGGGCGTTGGCGATGACATCGCGATCTCCGCGCGGCCGGCGCAGGAAGCGGCAATGCAGGTCACTGGTTACCGCCATGGGCTCGGGGCCGATCTGAGCCAGTATCGCCACATAGAGGCAGACGTCGGCCAGTCCCATCAGGGTGGGGCCGGAGACGCTGGCCCCGGGGCGCAGGTGTTCGTCCTCGATGGCCAGGCTCATGGTGGCGCGCATCTCGTCGACACCCTCGATGGTCCCCGTCCGCTGGGGAAAGACCTCATCGAGAAAGTCCTCGATGGCTGCAGCGGTCATCACGGTCATCAGCAGACTCCTTGCATTGGTGGTGATGGAGAGGCAAGCCCCACGATAGCCGAGCCCGCACCTGGCCAACAGTCGTCTAACGTCGAGCGAATCAACGAGGGCCCCATCATGGAAACGCCCCCTCGGCCTAAACCGCGGGGGCGCTCTATTTCGAGGGCCGGTGCAGGCCGGCCCCCCATCCGGCGGAGGCCTTTACTTTGCCTTGTGCACGGCACGCCAGTGATGCAGCAGCGGCTCGGTATAGCCGGCGGGCTGCTCGCGGCCCTTGAAGATCAGGTCGCTGGCGGCCTGGAAGGCCGTCGAGGCGGAGAAGTCGGCACTCATCGGCGTGTACGACGGGTCGCCGGCATTCTGCTGGTCGACCACCTTGGCCATGCGCTCCAGGGTCTCCCGGACCCGGTCGGCATCGACCACGCCATGGCGCAGCCAGTTGGCGATGTGCTGGCTGGAGATCCGCAGGGTAGCACGATCCTCCATCAGGCCCACATCATGGATGTCCGGTACCTTGGAGCAGCCCACACCGTGCTCGACCCAACGCACCACATAGCCGAGGATGCCCTGGCAGTTGTTATCCAGCTCCTGCTGGAGCTCCTCGTCGCTCCACTGCGGTGACTCGGCCACCGGAACGGTGAGCAGGTCGTCGAGAAGCTTTTCACGAAGGTCCGGTTCACCCTGGTCTTCCATCTCACGCTGCACCGCCGCCACGTCCACCTGGTGGTAGTGCAGGGCATGCAGGGTAGCGGCGGTGGGAGACGGCACCCAGGCGGTGTTGGCGCCGGCCTTGGGGTGACCGATCTTCTGCTCGAGCATGGCCGCCATCATTTCGGGCATGGCCCACATGCCCTTGCCGATCTGGGCGCGCCCACGCAGCCCGCAGGCCAGGCCGACCTGGACATTGCTCTTCTCGTAGGCCTGGATCCAGGCGGAGCCCTTCATGTCGCCCTTGCGGATCATCGGACCCGCCTCCATGGCGGTATGCATCTCGTCGCCGGTGCGATCGAGGAAGCCGGTATTGATGAACACCACCCGCGAGGTTGCCTCGGCAATGCAGGCCTTGAGGTTGACCGAGGTGCGACGCTCCTCATCCATGATGCCCATCTTCAGGGTATCGCGGTCCATGCCGAGGATGTCCTCGATACGGCCGAACAGCGCACTGGAGAAGGCGACTTCCTTGGGGCCGTGCATCTTCGGCTTGACGATGTACATGGAGCCGGTGCGCGAGTTGCGCGCCTCGTTCTCGCCCTTCTTCAGGTCGTGCAGGGCAATCAGGCCGGTGACGATGCCGTCGAGGATACCCTCGGGCAACTCATTGCCATCGGCATCCAGCACCGCCGGCGTGGTCATCAGGTGGCCCACGTTGCGCACGAACATCAGCGAGCGACCCGGCAGGGTGACGGTCCCCCCCTCGGTGTTGTGCCAGGTACGGTCGGCGTTGAGGCGACGGGTGAGGGTCTTGTCACCCTTCTCGACCTGCTCCTCCAGGTCGCCCTTCATCAGGCCGAGCCAGCTCGCATAGACCCCGACCTTGTCCTCGGCGTCCACCGCGGCCACGGAGTCCTCGCAATCCATGATGGTGGTCAGCGCTGCCTCGACCACCAGATCCTTGACGCCGGCCGGGTCGGTCTTGCCGATGGGGTGGCTTGGGTCGATCTGGATCTCCAGGTGCAGGCCGTGGTTAGCCAGCAGAATAGACTCGGGACTCTCGGCCGGGCCATTGAAGCCCACCAGCTTGCCCGGGTCCTTGAGGCCGGTCTCGCGACCGCCATCCAGGGAGACCACCAGGTGGCCGTCACGCAGCACATACTTGACGGCATCATGGTGGGAGCCGGTGGCTAGCGGGGCGGCACGGTCGAGCACGCCACGAGCATAACTGACGACCTTCTCGCCACGCTTGGGGTTGTAGCTCGACCCCTTCTCGGCACCGCCTTCCTCGGAAATGGCGTCGGTACCGTAGAGGGCATCATAGAGACTGCCCCAGCGAGAATTGCCGGCATTCAGCGCATAGCGCGGGTTGTTGACCGGTACCACCAGCTGCGGCCCGGCCTGGACGGCGATCTCGCGGTCGACGTTGACGGTGGTGACCTTGACGTCAGCCGGCGCCTCTACCAGATAGCCGATCTCCTCGAGGAAGGCACGGTAGGCGGCCATGTCGCGGATCGGGCCAGGGTGCTCGCTATGCCAGGCATCGAGCTTCTCCTGCAATCGATCGCGCTCGGCGAGCAATTCGCGATTCCGCGGGGTCAAATCATGGAAGAGGGCGTCGACGCCGGCCCAGAAGGCCTCGGGATCGATGCCGGTGCCCGGCAGGGCCTGTTCATTGATGAAACGGTCCAGCTCAGCGGCCACCTGAAGGCGATGGCGAGTGATGCGTTGGGTCATGGGTCGTGCTCCTCATGCTTGGCTGCTCGGTGCCCCCTGGCACCGACCGACCGGACAGGGAATGATGACTAGGTAACACCAATTTTGTGGAAAATACTTCCACATGTAAACCCGAACAGGCCTCTTGCCATTTGCCGCTAGACCAAATGATAAGGACTCTGCCGGCTACCCGCGGCATTTCTGGCTGGGCTGTCGGCTTGGCGCTAGCATGAACGGGCATTGCGGAGAAATCGATGAGCGACTTCACCCCCCTGCAGGCCCTGGGCCCCCTCGCCCCGGCAGACCTGTCCGGCCAGAATCTCGAGCGCTATCTGGGCCACTACGGCCTGGCACCGCTGCTTGCCGAGCACGTGGGCCTCTATGTGGGGTACCTGGAGGCCGGTGATTTCCGCCTCTGGACCCAGGTGTGGAGTCCCGAGGCGCCCATCGGCACCGCCTTCGTCGTGCACGGTTACTTCGATCATCTCGGTCTCTACCGTCACCTGCTGGAGTGCCTGCTCGCGCGGGGTTGGCGGGTCGTGCTCTGGGATCTTCCCGGCCATGGCCTCTCCAGCGGCCGCCGTGCCTCCATCGACGACTTCAAGGACTATGGCAGCTGCCTGCACCACCTGCAGCAACATCTCGAGGAAAAAGGACTGGCCCCCCGCCCCTGGTTCGGCATCGGCCAGAGCACCGGGGCGGCGATTCTCGCCACCGATGCCCTGACCCGCGGTGACGACGGCGCCTGGTCGGGGCTGGCACTGCTGGCGCCGCTTGTTCGGCCTTGGGGCTGGAACCAGTCGAGCTGGCTGCACCGCCTCGTGGGGCCCTTCGTGGACTCGATCCCGCGCAAGTTCCGCGCCAACTCCACGGATGCCGACTTCGCCGACTTCCTGCGCGAGGGCGACCCCCTTCAGGCCGACCGCCTGGCGATGGACTGGGTGGGGGCCATGCGCCGCTGGATGCCGCAACTGCTGGCACTGCCACCGAGCCCGGTTCCCACCCTGATCCTGCAGGGTGAGCAGGACCTGACCGTGGACTGGGAGTGGAACCTCGAGGTCCTGGCGCGCAAGTTCCCCAACGCGGAGATCCATCGCCACCCCGAGGCCCGCCACCACCTGGTCAATGAGGCAGAGCCGATTCGCCGCGCACTCTTCACGCTACTCGACTCCTTCATTGCCGGACTGGAGCCAGCTGACACCCCGCCCCACGAGACAACACCGACATGAAACCCCAACTGCCTTTGTTGCTGGCAACCCTGCTGCTCGCTGGCTGTGCCGCTGCGCCGGACCAGCCAACCACAGTCCGCCAGGCCCTGTTCGGGCTGGGCGAGCGCGCCGCCGAGCAGCTCACGGCGACACCTCCCATGCCCAGGCCGGCGTCCGACCAGGTCCTGCTGCTGGCCGAACCGGCGGTCGACCCGAGCTTGGGGCTCAGCGACGAGCGCCTGCTCGAGAGCCTGACTCGCGCCCTACTGGCCGTTTCCGATGGCCCCCAGGTGCTGGCGTGGCGAGAAGCCATGGCCGAAGGGAGCTTCGACAACCACTGGCGTCTGGACAGTCGCCTCGAGGCCGATGGCCCCAGGCTGCGACTCTCCGACCGCGAGTTACTGCCCTACCGCCTAAGCCTGGAACTACGACGCAGAGGAGGCGACGCGCCGGATTGGCGCACCGAGATCAGCGGCGCCCTGGACGCCACCGCGCTATAGCGCGTCAAACCCCTCACTCCTTACCCCTACTCCTTATCCCTTCTTACCCCTTCAGCAAACGATCGAGTTGACGGTAGCCGATGGCCTCGATCAACTGGTCTCGCCCAGGACGGGCTTCGCCGGCCAGATCGGCCAATGTCAGGGCCACTCGCAGTACCCGATGGTAGGCCCGGGCCGACAGCTTGAGCCGCTCCAGCACGCCGGCCAGCCAGGCACGATCCGCTGCCTGCAGAGCACAGGCCTCTTCCAGGGCCTGTCCGGCCAACCGCGCATTCAACGCGCCGCGGGCCGCCTGGCGTTCCCTCACCGCCAGCACCCGCTCGCGCACCACGGCCGAGGATTCACCCGCTTCGCGTGAGGTCAGCTGCTCCGGCGCCAATGCCGGCACCTCCACCTGCAGGTCGATACGGTCGAGCAGCGGCCCCGAGAGACGCGCCTGGTAGCGCGGGATCTGGGCGGCGGTGCAGTGGCAGGCCTGCCGCGGATCACCCAGGTGACCACAGGGACAGGGGTTCATGGCGGCCACCAATTGGAAGCCGGCAGGGTAACGGCGCTCGTGGCTGGCCCGGGCAATATGAATCTGTCCCGACTCCATGGGTTCGCGCATCACCTCGAGCACATGCCGCGAGAACTCCGGAAGTTCATCGAGGAAAAGTACGCCGTTATGAGCCAGGGAAATCTCGCTGGGCCGCGGCTTCGAACCACCGCCCACCAGGGCCACGGCGCTGGCGGTATGATGCGGGGCACGGAAGGGGCGCACGCCCCACTGCTCGGCATGCGAAAGCCCGCTGACCGAGCGGATCGCCGCCACCTCGAGGGCCTCCTCCTCTGAGAGCGGCGGCAGGATCCCCGGCAAGCGACTGGCCAGCATGGTCTTGCCGGTGCCGGGCGGGCCGGCGAAAAGCAGGTTATGCCCGCCGGCCGCTGCCACTTCAAGGGCGCGTCGGGCCTGGTGCTGGCCACGCACTTCCGCCAGGTCGGGGCCCGGCTCGAGTGTGGGGACGACACTCGGTGACCGATGGGGCGCGATGGGCGTCTGACCCAGCAGGTGAGCCACCACCTCCAGCAGGTGATCCGAGGGTAACACCTCGAGATCGCCGGCCAGTGCCGCCTCATCGGCATTGGCGAGCGGCACGATCAAGCGCCGCCCGGCGCGCCGTGTTGCCATGGCCAGCGGAAGGACGCCGGTCACCGGCCGCAGCCGACCATCCAGGGCCAGCTCGCCGGCACACTCGACGCCCGATAGCGCCTCGGGCGGTACTTGGCCGGAGGCCACCAGAAGCCCCAAGGCAATGGGCAGATCGAAACGGCCCCCCTCCTTGGGCAGGTCGGCGGGAGCCAGGTTGAGGGTGATTCTGCGCGTATTGGGGAAATCGAAACCGGAATTGACCAGGGCGCTACGTACCCGTTCGCGGCTCTCCTTGACGGCAGCTTCCGGCAGCCCCACCAGGGTCATGCCGGGCAGTCCATTGGCGAGGTGCACCTCGACCACCACCTCGGGCGCCTCGAGACCGAGGCCGGCCCGGGTGTGGATAATTGCCAGCGTCATCGGCGATCCCTCGCAGCCCGTCTGACCTCAGGCTAGCCCAGGCCGCCGATATGCGCCCGACGCCGGGCGGGGATCAGCGCTCGGTCTCGCCGGCGCCGGCATCCTCCTCGGGGCTTGGCTGCTCAGTTGGCGCAGCCTGAGGCTCGCCGGGGTTCGTTCCCTGCGAGGCGTTGCCGTCCAGCGCCTCCTCGAGGGCCGCCACCTGCCCCTCCAGCGCCTCAACCCGCGCCCGGGTGCGCTGCAACACGTCCATCAGGATATCGAAATCTTCCCGCGAGACCAGCTCCAGCCGGTCGAAGGCGCCCTTGACCACCTGCTGGACACCCTTCTGCACCTCTTCCGGGGCTTGGGAAGCACCCTGCAGCCGTTCGCCGATCTGTTGGGCCAGGCGGCTGATGCGATCATGGCTCACCATGGTGTCTCTCCTGAATCGTGATGGAATGCCTGACCACAGGATACGCAAGGGCCCCGCCTAGCGCATTACCCCACTTCCGCTCTCTTATAGGGCACACGCACCACGAACAGGCACCACAAGAGTGCATTAATGGCAATGCCGAGTTTCACCCCACCAAAAGCCCACCTCCGAAATCCCTTTAATATACTGATATAAAGGACATATTTTTGAAGATGGCATGATTTACGCTTGGGCAGGTCAGCCACCCATCGCGCGGCATCACGCCGCCGACATCCAGCAGGGGAGAACCGGGATGAAGCTGATCACTGCCATCATCAAGCCGTTCAAGCTCGACGACGTGCGCGAAACACTCGCCGACAACGGCGTCCAGGGCATCACCGTCACCGAAGTCAAGGGCTTCGGTCGCCAGAAGGGCCACACCGAGCTCTATCGCGGTGCGGAGTACGTCGTCGACTTCCTGCCCAAGGTGAAAGTCGAGGTCGCGGTGGACGACGAACGCCTGGAGACGGTGCTCGATGCCATCTGCAGCGCAGCCAACAGCGGAAAGATCGGCGATGGCAAGGTCTTCGTCACGCCGCTGGAGGATGTCATCCGCATCCGCACCGGTGAGCGCGGCGCCGATGCCGTTTAACGACGCCCACGACTTCACTTAACGGAGACTGACGAATGAATGATATTCCTCAACTGACCGAGCTGATGTATGCGGTCGACACCTTCTACTTCCTGATCTGTGGCGTCCTGGTGATGTGGATGGCCGCCGGCTTCTCGATGCTCGAGGCGGGCTTGGTACGCTCCAAGAATACCGCCGAGATCCTGACCAAGAACATCGCGCTGTTCGCCATCGCTTGCAGCATGTACCTGATTCTCGGGTACTACCTGATGTATTCCAGCAGCGCGGGGGGCTTCCTGCCGAACCTGGGCTTCCTGATCGGTGGTGAGAACACCGTGGATGCCATCACCGCAGGCGGTGAAGACGCGCCCTACTACTCCATGCGTTCCGACTTCTTCTTCCAGGTGGTATTCGTGGCAACCGCCATGTCCATCGTCTCCGGCGCCGTGGCCGAGCGCATGAAGCTGTGGGCCTTCCTGGCCTTCGCGGTGGTGATGACCGGCTTCATCTACCCGGTGTCAGGCTACTGGACCTGGGGCGGCGGCTGGCTGGCCGAGATCGGTTACTCCGACTATGCCGGTTCCGGCATCGTCCACCTGGCCGGCGCCGCTGCGGCCCTGGCCGGGGTGCTGGTGCTCGGTCCCCGCAGGGGCAAGTACGGCAAGGACGGCAGCATCTACGCCATCCCCGGTGCCAACATGCCCCTGGCCACCCTGGGCACCTTCATCCTGTGGATGGGCTGGTTCGGCTTCAACGGGGGCTCCGAACTCAAGCTCTCCGACGCCGCTTCCGCCAACAACGTCGCCCAGGTCTTCGTCAACACCAATGCCGCCGCCGCCGGGGGCGTGATCGCCGCCCTGATCCTGGCCAAGCTGTGGTTCCGCAAGGCCGACCTGACCATGGCCTTGAACGGCGCCCTGGCCGGACTGGTGGCGATCACCGCCGATCCTCTATCTCCCAGTGCCTTGGGCGCCTCCGTCATCGGCGTGTTGGGTGGCCTGATCGTGGTAGTCGCCATCGTCACCCTGGACAAGTTGAAGCTGGACGACCCAGTAGGCGCCATCTCGGTTCACGGGGTGGTGGGCATCTGGGGCGTTCTGGCGGTCCCGTTCACCAATGCGGAAGCCGGATTCGGCCCCCAGATCATCGGCATCCTCGGCATTTTCATCTGGGTGTTCGTGGCCAGCCTGATCGTCTGGTTGATCCTCAAGGCCGTGATGGGTATCCGGGTCACCGAGGAGGAGGAGTACGAAGGCGTTGACCTGGCCGAATGCGGCCTGGAAGCCTACCCCGAGTTCAGCGCCTCCAAAAAATGAGGCAAGCCCTAGACTGAGCTGGCGTGCTACTGATGGCCCCCTTCGGGGGGCCTTTTTTATTCCTCCCGCAGCGGGTGTATGCTCTGGCACAATGAACGCAACAGGGGTGGCGGCCAGCGTCACCGACCAACGGACAGGACGAGGATCAAGACCATGAAACTGGTGACCGCCATCATCAAGCCGTTCAAGCTCGACGACGTACGGGAGTCGCTATCCGAGATCGGCGTCCAGGGCATCACCGTCACCGAGGTCAAGGGGTTCGGTCGCCAGAAGGGCCACACCGAACTCTATCGCGGGGCCGAGTACGTGGTCGACTTCCTGCCCAAGGTGAAGCTCGAGGTGGCCGTGGACGACGAGATGGCCGAGAAGGTGATCGACGCCATCACCCAGGTCGCGAACACCGGCAAGATCGGCGACGGTAAGATCTTCGTCACCCCGCTGGAGCAGGTGATCCGTATTCGTACCGGCGAGACGGGGAAGGACGCGGTGTAAGCGCCAAGCGGCCAAGCGGCCAAGCGGCCAAGCGGCCAAGCGGCCAAGCGGCCAAGCGGCCAAGCGGCCAAGCGAAGTCTAGGCCCAAGTAGCAAGAAACCCCACCAGAGGTTCGCCCGGTGGGGTTTCGCGTTTCTGCCTCGCTACCTACCGCCCGTCACCGAACAGCTTGGCGGCTCGACGCTTGAAGCTCGACGCTTACTTTTCGACAAACGCCCGCTCGATGACGTAGTCGCCGGGCTCGCCCATGCGCGGCGAGATGGTGAAGCCGAGCTCGTCGAGCATGA
>NZ_FOBC01000003.1 GCF_900109725.1 Halomonas daqiaonensis | reverse complement strand
GTGTTGAGGATGCGCTTGAAGGCCAGTGATAACCCACTGTCACCGACGCGGGCACTGGAAATTGCCCGCAAGATCCAGTTCCACCAGGTCCTCCTTCACCGTCGCGAGACAGCGAGCGGCCTGACCAAATTGAAGCCTGAACAACGCGACCTCTTCGAGGCGATTGGCCTGCCGGCGCCTACCGCATCGCGCTTGTAGTGCCAATTTTGAAAAGGCGTTTCCAGGTTAATCAGTGGTTTACGCTTCTATCTGTCGAACTGGGGGGGGGGGGGGGGGCGGTTGCCACAATGCTCGCAGGGCTCAGGCGGGCTGACCAGGCAGACGCAGGGCGTCTCGCCGCAGCGAGCGCAGGGCTCGGGGGCAACGGGCTCGCCGTCCCATTCGGGATCATTGAAATGCTCGTAGGCGCGGACGAAGTCGAGGATGGTGAAGTAGTCCTTGCCGTCGAACAGGCGCGTGCCGCGGCCGATGATCTGCTTGAACTCGATCATCGAGTTGACCGGGCGCATCAGCACGATATTGCGGATATTGCGTGCATCCACGCCGGTGGAGAGCTTCTGCGAGGTGGTCAGGATAGTGGGGGGGTCTTCTCATTGTCCTGGAAGCGGCGCAGGAAGCGCTCGTCGTCGGCCGTCACCCGCACGCAATAGTTGGGCTCGGGGCTCGTCTTGAACTGGTTGATCAGGTCGCGCACCGCCAGGGCGTGGGCTTGGTTGGCACAGAACACCAGGGTCTTTTCTCGCTGGTCGATCATCTCCATGAACACCTGCACTCGGTACGCTTCGCGCTCCTTGATCTTGATGATCTGGTTGAAGTCGGGTTCGGCGTACCGCCTGCCCTGCTCTACCTCGCCCTGGATCACCTTGTCGTCGGGTGTGTAGACGTAGTCGTCCAGGGTGGTGGCGATCTGGCGGACCTTGAAGGGCGTCAGGAAGCCGTCGTTGATGCCCTCCTTCAGCGAGTAGACATAGGCCGGCTCGCCGAAATAGGCGTAGGTGTCGGTATTGGTACTGCGCTTGGGCGTGGCGGTCAGGCCCAGTTGCACCGCCGGGGCGAAGTACTCGAGGATGGCGCGCCAACTGCTCTCGTCGTTGGCGCCGCCGCGGTGACATTCGTCGATGATGATCAGGTCAAAGAAGTCCGGCGGATAGTCGCCGAAGCTGGGCGCCGGGTTGCCCTCCTCATCGCGGCCGCTCATGAAGGTCTGGAAGATGGTGAAGAAGAGGTTGCCGTTCTTGGGCACCCGGCCCTGCTTGCGGATGGCGTCCGGCGCGATGCGTACCAGGGCATCCTCGGTGAAGGCGGAAAAGCTGTTGTAGGCCTGGTCGGCGAGGATGTTGCGGTCCGCCAGGAACAGGATGCGCGGCCGGCGACGCGTATCGTCATCACCCTTCCAGGCCGTCAGGTTCCAGCGGCTGTAGAACAGCTTCCAGGCGAGCTGGAAGGCGATGGCCGTCTTGCCGGTGCCGGTGGCCAGCGTCAGCAGCACGCGGCGTCGCCCGGCGGCGATGGCCTCCAGCGCCTGATTGATGGCGTTGTGCTGGTAATACCGTGCCTGCCACTGGCCGCCGTTGTCGTGGAAGGGCACCTCGCCGAAGCGCTCGCGCCAGGGGTTCGGCTTGGGGAAGGTCTCGGCCCAGTGCGCATCCGGTGTGGGATAGCCGGACACCGACCCTTCTTCGCCGGCGTGCATATCGACCCGGTAGAGTCCGAGGCCGTTGGTGGCATAGGCGAAACGCGCTTGTAGCCGCTCGGCGTAGCGCTTGGCTTGTGCCAGGCCCTCGGTGACGGGAAGATCGCGTTTCTTGGCCTCGATCACCGCCAGCTTCTGGCCCTTGTAGAAGAGCACATAGTCGGCGATGTCGCCGCGGGTGCGCTGGCCCGCGCCCTGCAGCCGCCCCAGGGTGATCACCTCGCGCCGAACCCGGCTGCCCGCCACCACGCCCCAGCCGGCTTCCTTGAGGGCGGGGTCGATCAACTCGGCGCGAGTATCGGCTTCGTTCATCGAGTCAGTCCTTGTCCGGTCGGTGCACGATCTGGAGTCTTCCGGCTCCGTAACACTTCACAACATATGAGCTTTTACTGAGCAAAGCCAGTTTCGGTTTTACAGGGCGAAACCGATCCGTCAGCCTTCTCCCGGACCGGCCAGCATGTTCATGATCAGCCGGACCATGGTCTCCTTGTTGGCCGGATCGGATTCAGCGACCAGCAGAGTGAGTGCCACCAGACCCACATCGTTGATGACCGCCTCTCCCTTGTCGTCGAGCAGGCGGTCGTTTCGGTAGAGAAAATCGACGAAGAGATAGGCCGCGCTGCGCTTGTTGCCGTCGGCAAAGGGATGATTCTTGATCACGAAGTAGAGCAGGTGAGCCGCCTTGGCCTCCACCGAGGGGTAGGCTGGCTCGCCGAAGACTGTCTGATCGAGGTTGCCCAGAAGAGAATCGAGGCCGTCACCGCGCTCGCGGGCGAAGAGTTCAGTGGCCTCACCCCGCCCGATCAACTCGGCCTTCAGCGAGACGAGCGCCGTGCGAGCCTCTTTCAGCGAAGGCAGACGGCCTCCGGCCTGGGCACGGGGTTCGATCAACAGGCCCTCGTCGTAGCGTTGCAGCAGCAGGAAGGTCTGGGCGTAGCGGGTGACGATATCCACGAGGCCCCGGCCGCTGGCGGTATCCAGCGCCGGGCTGCCAGCGGTCTTGCGCACCAGGGCCATGGCGGCCTCCAGTTCGCGCGCGTTCTCCTCGAAGCGCTGGTGATTCAGCGTCCAGCCCTGGGTGAGGTGCTCGCGCAGCACCTGAGTGGCCCACTGGCGGAAGCGAGTGGCTTGATGCGATTTCACTCGATACCCGACAGACAGGATGACATCCAGGTTGTAGTGGCGAACCTGATAGGTCTTACCGTCCTCGGCAGTGTGTGCAAAATTTGCACACACTGCCCCCTCATCTAGCTCACCTTCCTTGAAGATGTTTCTCAGGTGCTTGGTAATCACCGAGCGCTCGCGGCCAAATAGCTCACGCATCTGCTCCTGACGCAGCCAGACGGTGTCGTGCTGAGCATCCAACCGCACCCCGACCGCCTGGTCGGCCTCCTGATAGATGACGATGGGTGCCTGGCTCTCGTTGCTCATGCCGTCGCCTCTTCCACCGCCGCTTCGGCACCCTTGGCCGTCAGTTCGCCGGAGAAGGCCTTGTGCAGCAGGGACTGCTTAAGCTCGGCGAGGGCGGTGAGTTTTTGCTGGTAGATCGCAGTCAGCTGCTGCCGCGACGGTGACAGTTCATCCAGCCGCTTGGTCACTTCTTCTTGTTCAGAAATAGAAGGAAACGGCACGACAATTGAATTGAGAGCTTTCTGGTTCAACTTTGGCTGTGCCATGCCACTCACATACGGACTTAAAGACATAGAATTAAGGTAGTATTCAACAAATTTTTGACTCGTCCCATTATCAAAACGAAGAACATGCGCATGATTATTAACCCAAGACTTCCCCAAAATTGAAAAAGCGATGGGATAACTTCTGGCCAGTAAATTTGCTCCGTCCTCCGATACAAGAAGAAGATCTTCGTCAAAGATATAACTATCTACGTAGTCAACCACACCCGAAGCACCATAATAAGGTACATCACCTACTTTTCGCTTTGACTTTGTGATAGGTACACGCCGGCTGTCTAGATTATGCCCAACATCCCCCAGTTTTCGCTGCTTCCAGAGGTCTGATTTTTCAGAAAAAAGCTTTTTTACATAAGAGCCTATAAGCTCCAGCACATTAACAAGGTTCTTTTCGGTATTGGCAATGACCGTATCGATTCCCTCAAAAGCCTCATCAAGGATGGCGATAATACGATTTTGCTCAGAGACAGAGGGAATCGGTACTTCTATTTTACCAAGATTTTTCCTGCTAATTCTCTTTCTTGTGGCACCCGTACAGTATGTTTCCACATCACTCAAATACTGTGAAGACTGGGAGTAATAGTTGAAAAATTCAGGTTTGATAATTGAACCGTCGAAACGAATAATTGTGCAGTCGACTGCAGTAATCATTCTGTCGTCAGTCTGTGGAAAAATACACGACTCCCTACGGGATCAGGAAGCCTTGATACCAGACAATCTCTTGGAAATATTTCTTCGCATTTGAGTTTTGAAAATGTTTCTTCCGAAATAAATCTTGCCTTGTCCCTTCTATCTTTAAACACGCCCAGCCCGACATTGCCCGTTTGAACAAGCCTGATTCCTTCAAATGATTGGTCTTTCGTTTCAATCCAGTCACCGTCCGCAAAAAACTTACAGACTCTTGAAATAGGTAGTCTCTTCCACCCTTCCCTCATAACATCCCCCGAATGCCTTCCAGGATCTCCTCGGCCTCGCGGTCCAGGGTCTCGATCTCGTTGATGATGACTTCAGGGTCGCGGAGCGGCGCCGCCTCGGCCTTGTTGGGGTTTTTCACCGAGAGGTCGAAGCTGTCGCGGTCCAGGTCGTCGACGCTGACGCGCCAGGAGTTGCCGGAGTCGGCGAAGCTGGCCTGGAGCGTCACGAACTCGGCCAGGTCATCGTCGTTGAGGGGGCTAGTCTTGCCCAAGCTGCGGCCGGGGTCGAGCTGGTAGTACCAGATGCTGCGGGTCGGGGCGCCCTTCTCGAAGAACAGCACCACCGTCTTCACCCCGGCGCCAAGGAAGGTGCCGCCGGGGCAGTCGAGGATGGTTTGGAGGTTGCAGCTCTCCAGCAGTTCCTGGCGCAGGGCCTTGGAGGCGTTGTCGGCGTTGGAGAGGAAGGTGTTCTTGATCACCACCGCGGCGCGGCCGCCGGCCTTCAGGCGCTTGATGAAGTGCTGCAGAAAGAGGAAGGCCGTCTCGCCGGTCTTGATCGGGAAGTTCTGCTGGACTTCCTTGCGCTCCTTGCCGCCGAAGGGCGGGTTGGCGAGGATCACATCGAAGCGGTCCTTCTCCTGCAGGTCGGCGAGGTTCTCGGTCAAGGTGTTGGTGTGCACCAGGTTGGGCGCCTCGATGCCGTGCAGGATCATGTTCATGATGCCGATGACATACGGCAGACTCTTCTTCTCCTTGCCGTAGAAGGTATGCGCCTGGAGGGTGTCGAGCTGCTGGGTGGTGAGCTGGCGCGGCTCGTCGCTGCCGAAGCCGTAGCGCAGGTAGTCGTGGGCCTCGCAGAGGAAGCCCGCCGAGCCGGCGGCGCCGTCGTAGATTCGCTCGCCTATCCTCGGGTCGATCACCCGGACCATGGCGCGGATCAGCGAGCGCGGCGTGTAGTACTCGCCTCCGTTGCGCCCGGCATTGCCCATGTTCTTGATCTTGGCTTCATAGAGGTGCGAGAGCTCGTGCTTCTCCTCCTGGGAGCGAAAGGTCAGGCCATCGACCAGTTCCAGGGCATCGCGCAGGCTGTAGCCGCTCTGGAACTTGTTGCGGACCTCCGAGAAGATCTCGCCGATCTTGTACTCGATGGTATCCGGCCCTGTCGCGCGCTCGCGGAAGCCCTGCAGGTAGGGGAAGAGGTCGCGATTGACGAAATCCAGCAGGTCATCGCCGGTCAGGGCGCTGTCGTGGTCCAGGCTGCCGTCGCGCTTGCGGGGTGCGGCCCAGGTCGACCATTGATAGGGGGTATCAATGATGAAATCGAAGGCCTTGCCGGCCAGGGTGGCGTTCATGGCACGCCGCTGCTCGAGATCGTCAAGGTACTTGAGGAACAGCAGCCAGGAGGTCTGTTCGGTGTAGTCCAGCTCGGTGGCGCAGCCGGCCTCTTTCCAGAGCACATCGTCGATGTTCTTGAAGGTCTGCTCGAACATGGGGGTCGCGGGTCCTTGCGATGGGAATCTTGGGGGTAATGCTACGCCGCGGCATCTGGCGGCGCCAACTGCCGGTGAAGGAGAACATCGCGCTGCAAGCAGTGCTTGTATGTTGGAAGTGACCAGGCAGGGCAGTATTGAGAAGACTTGCCGGGGTGGAGGGACGAGCTTTGCATCTGGCCCCTCGGGGTACAGACAGTGGGAGACATGGCCCCACCCCACCCATTCAGCGCCGATAAGGAATCCATCGGCTGAGCGTCTCTCAGACCGACGATCTTGGCAAGCCAGCGCCTGGGTGCACCCCGGCAAGCCTTCTCAACCTAGCGCGGAGGCCAGAGCATGACAATCCAGACCCTCATCGGTATCGACGTCGCCAAGGACGAACTCGTGGTCTATCGTCAGGACCTCGAGACTCAGGAAACCCTGGAAAATCGCCAGCCTATCCTCAAGCAATGGGTGCGTGACCTACCCGCTCACTGTGCGATCGCCGTTGAAGCGACAGGGACCTATCACGTCGCGCTGATCGAACTGGCGTACCAATGCGGCCACGAGATCTTCGTGACCGATGGCTACCAGCTCAATCATTACCGGCAAGGCATTGGCGGTCGTGCGAAAACCGACAGCAGTGATGCCCGATTGCTGGCACGCTATCTTAGCCGGGAGCGCGAACTGCTGAGGGCCTGGACGCCGCCGCCGGCCGCGTACCGATCACTGCAGTCCCTGCTGCGGCGCCGCGCCACACTGGTCCAGGCCCGGGTGGCGATTCAGCAGAGCTGCACCGAACTGCCGTGGCTGGCATCCCACCTCAAGCGTCTGATTGCCCAGCTGACGCGGATCGATCAGGTGATCCAGTCGCGCCTCCGGGCTATCGTCCGAGAGGTAGGGCTTCGCCACCAGGTGGCGCGCTGCCAGGCCGTGGAGGGCGTGGGCGAGCTGACCGCCACCGCCTTGGTGATGGCCTTCCTGCGGGGCGACTTTCGGCACAGCGATGCCTTCGTGGCCTTCCTGGGACTGGATGTACGGGTACGCGATTCGGGCAAACAGCGGGGGCGGCGCAAGCTGACCAAGAAAGGCGATCCGGAGATCCGGCGGCTACTACACAATGCCGCCATGGCAGCGAGCCGCCAGCCGCCGTGGAAAGAGACATATCAGCGATACCGGGCGCGAGGCCTGAAGACCACCCAGGCCCTGGTGATCCTGGCCAGGAAGCTGGCTCGCATTGCGTTTTCGCTGATGAAACACCAGACCGAATATCGCCCTCCGAGCCTCATGAACGCTTGAAGGGCAACATAGAATCTCCCACAAGGACCCAAAGTGCTCCACAAGACCCGCATCGCGCTGCAAGCGTCGCTCCCGGGAAAATCGGCGGGGTGGCGTGATATGCTTTCGGGGATATCAACCGGCATCCCTGCCGACCTTCGAGGAGAGCAACATGACCAAGGCAAGCGCGCGTCATATCCTGGTGAACAGCGAAGAGAAGTGTAAGGAACTCAAGGCCGAGATCGAGGGCGGTCGCGATTTCGCCGAGGTCGCTCGCGAGCACTCCTCCTGCCCTTCCGGCAAGCAGGGCGGCGAGCTCGGCACCTTCGGCCCGGGCCAGATGGTGCCGGAGTTCGACAAGGTGGTGTTCGAGGGTGACGTGGGCAAGGTGCACGGCCCGGTGAAAACCCAGTTCGGCTACCACCTGCTGGAGATCACCGACCGCAGCTGATCGCCCGGCTCGCGAGGACAACGCCGTGCATGGCCGCCATGCACGGCTTTTCTTGTACAACCCCTGTATCATCCCGCCAGTCGCGCTAGGATAGACAACCCCAGCGATCATCCAGGAGGAGCCACGAATGAACGACGAGGCCTTTCAACACAGCATCCGCAAACTGTTGAAGAACGTGGGCGTCACCACCCAGCAGGAGATCGAGAAGGCCGTAAAGCAGGCCCTCGCCGATGGTCACCTCAAGGGCAACGAGAGTTTGCCGGCACGCGTGACCGTGGAGGTGGATGGCCTGAGCCTGGCGCTCGATTTCGACGGAGACATCACCCTTGAGTGACGCGCCAATGATCCGTGTCGAGGAGCTCTCGAAGACCTTCTCGGATGGTTTCGAGGCGCTTATCGATATCGACCTCGAGATCGAGCGGGGCGAGATCTTCGCCCTGCTCGGCCCCAACGGCGCGGGCAAGACGACCCTGATCAGCGTGATCTGCGGGCTGGTGAACGCCAGCCACGGCCGGGTACTGGTGGATGGCCACGACAACGTCAGTGACTACCGCGCCGCGCGGGAACTGATCGGCCTGGTGCCCCAGGAGCTGACCAACGAGGCCTTCACCACGGTGTGGGACACGGTGAGCTTCAGCCGCGGGCTGTTCGGCAAGTCGCAGGATCCGGCGCACATCGAGAAGGTGCTGCGCTCCCTGACGCTGTGGGAGAAGCGCAACAGCCGGCTGCTGGAGCTCTCCGGCGGCATGAAGCGCCGGGTGCTGATCGCCAAGGCCCTGGCCCACGAGCCTCAGGTGCTGTTCCTCGACGAGCCCACCGCCGGTGTGGACGTGGAACTGCGCCGCGAGATGTGGGAGGTGGTCCGCGGGCTGCGCGACGAGGGTGTGACCATCATCCTCACCACCCACTACATCGAAGAGGCCGAGGAGATGGCCGACCGCATCGGGGTGATCCGCCGCGGGGAGATCGTGCTGGTGGAGAACACCCACGCGCTGATGCGCAAGCTGGGCAGCAAGGAGCTGACCCTGCACCTGCAGGAGCCGCTGGAGGCGGTACCGGAATCGCTGGCAGGGCACGGCCTGGAACTCGCCGACGAGGGCCACGCGCTGGTCTACAGCTACGACGCGGCCCGCGAGGAAGGCGGCTCGACGATCTCGGGGCTGCTGGCCGATCTCGAGGCAGTGGGGCTGCGAGTCAGGGACCTGCATACCCGCCAGAGTTCGCTGGAGGACATCTTCGTCAGCCTGGTCCAGGAGCGTCACTGAGCATGAAGCGTTTCAACCTGCAATCCGTCAAGACCCTGTATTACGCCGAGATGGCGCGCAGCCTGCGCACCGTGCTGCAGAGCATCGTCTCGCCGGTGATCTCCACCTCGCTGTACTTCGTGGTGTTCGGCGCGGCCATCGGCACGCGCATCAGCGAGGTGGATGGCGTCAGCTACGGTGCCTTCATCGTGCCGGGCCTGATCATGCTGATGCTGCTCACCCAGAGCGTTTCCAACGCCTCCTTCGGCATCTTCTTCCCGCGCTTCTCTGGCTCGATCTACGAGATCCTCTCGGCGCCGATGTCGTATGTCGAGGTGGTGCTGGGCTATGTGGGTGCGGCGGCCACCAAGTCGCTGATCCTGGGGTTGATCGTGCTGGCAACGGCGCGGCTCTTCGTGCCCTACTCCATCGAGCATCCCTTGATGATGCTGGTCTTCCTGGTGCTCACCGCGGTGACCTTCAGCATGCTGGGCTTCATCATCGGCATCTGGGCCGATGGCTTCGAGAAGCTGCAGCTGGTACCGCTGCTGGTGATCACCCCGCTGACCTTCCTCGGCGGCACCTTCTACTCCATCGACATGCTGCCGCCCTTCTGGCAGACGGTGACCCTGGCCAACCCGGTGGTCTACCTGATCAGCGGCTTCCGCTGGAGTTTCTACGGCATCAGCGATGTCAGCCCGGTGGTCAGCTTGCTGGTGATCCTGCTGTTCCTGGGCTCGGCGCTGGCGGTACTGCACTGGATCTTCAAGAGCGGCTACCGGCTCAAGCCGTAAAAGCCCCTACTCGGGCCGGGGCCAGAATTCCCGTTCCTGGGCGACCCACACCAGCGGCCTCTGCTCCGGCCCCGTATCGAAGGCGATAAGGCGCTGCCAAAGGGCGCGGATCTCGTGATCCATCAGCTGGTCGTGGTGGATGACCACATCCACGTTATCGTCCTGTCCCAGGCCACGCTCCAGGGAGACCTCGATAAAGGGCTCGCCCGCGGATGCGCTTTCTGGCCACTCCGGGCTACGCCAGCGCGCTCGTCCGCGCTCGTCGCGTTCGATGAGCCACAGGCGCTCCAGGCCCGCTTCCATCAGCGAGAGTTCCAGCGATGGCTCGCCCAACGCCGACTCGGGGGACTGCGGCTCAAGGGGTTCTGGCTCGAAGGGCTCTGGCTCGAAGGGCTGTGGCTCCGGCCAGTCGCGCACCACTTCGTTGAGAGACTCGGCATCACGACAAGGCAGCCCCAGGCAGCGCTCGGCGTGCTCGTCGGGCAACTCGTGCCTGGCCGCATGGGTGATATCGGCCATCTGCCCCATGATGGGGCGGCTAACGAAGCGCCAGGCCACGTCGGGGCCTTGACCGAATACCTCGGCGGGCGCCACCCGTTCCTCGCCATGCATCTCGACCAGCTCGGTGCGACGCGCCGGCCCGAGGTTGAAGCGGGCCACCTCCACCAGCTCCACCGGCAGTGGCGATTGCCCCTCGAGATCTACGCTGGCCCTGGCATAGCGCAGTCGATAGCGCACATGAGGAAGCTCGGACTCTTCATTGAGCACCACCAGCAGCGCATTGCTCAACGGCCCGGTATCGGCGTCGGGGAGAAAGACGCTGGCACCCCCCTCCCGGCCATCCGCCAGCACCTGGCGGACCTGTGCCTGCAACGCCTGGGCGTCTTTATGCTGCCACTCCGCTTCCGGCAGGAAGGCCCGGGCCACTGCCTCCAGCGATTCGGCCTCGGCCAGTCGCAGGTCCGCAGTCATCTCCCCGCTCGCCATGGCGCCCATGGACCAGAGCCCCAGCAACATCCCGGCTACCTTCCTGCGCAGATACGGCATGGCACTATCCTCCTGAAACTCACACCAACCAGTAGCCTAGATGAAGCTCAAGGACCTGCCCCCGTCCGAATGGAGGGGGCACGCCGGCAGCACCCTTGGCTATGCTGTGCGTTGACGTATAGCAACCCGGAGGTGCTGCATGGCCCGTTTGAGTCGGTCTATTTCCCTGCTTCCCGCGGCGCTGCTGCTGGGAGCCACGCCCGCCATGGCCGAACGCGTGGGGGTGATGGTGCTCGATGCATCGGGCTCCATGTGGAACCGCATGGACGGCGATATCACGCGCATCGAGGTCGCCCGTGACGTGATCGACGAGTATCTCCAGGGCCGTGACCCCGAAGTACCCCTGAGTGTGCTGGCCTATGGCCACAACCGCCGAGGCGATTGCGGGGATATCGAGGTCATCGCCGCCATGGAGCTGCAGGATGCCGATACCCTGGCGGACCAGATACGCGCGCTGAACCCCCAGGGCATGACACCGATCGGCGACAGCCTGCGACTCGCTGCCGAGCAGATCCCGCGCACCGCCGAGGCCGCCGACATCATCTTGGTGACCGACGGGCTGGAGACCTGCGACGGCGACCCTTGCGCCGAGGCGGCGCGGCTGGCGGAGCAGGGGTTGGCGATTCGTGCCCATGTGGTCGGCTTCGGCCTCACCGACAGCGAGATCCAGCAGCTCTCCTGCGTGACCGAGCAGACCGGCGGGGAGCTCTTCCAGACCAACTCCGGCGCCGAGCTGGCAAGCGCCCTGAGCCAGGTGGAGCAGGCCGCCGGCGAGACCGTCGCGGAACCCGAGCCAGAGCCAGAGCCCGAACCGGCACCCCCGCCCGCCGCCGAATTGACGGCACCCGACGAGGCCCCGGCAGGCTCGGTGATCGAGGTGGAGTGGTCGGGCCCCGATGACGACAAGGACTATGTGACCATCGTCGAGGCCGGCGCCCCCGAGGGCAGCTACACCGACTACACCCGCACCAGCCGGGGCTCACCGCTTACGATCACCGCACCGGATGCCCTGGGCGACTTCGAGATCCGCTACGTGCACCAGCAGAGTGGCGAGACCCTGGCCAGCCATCCCATCACCCTGACAGCGGTGGACGCCAGCCTCTCCGCCCCCGAGGAGGCCGTGACGGCTTCGGTGATCGAGGTGGAGTGGGAAGGCCCTGACAATCCCAAGGACTACATCACCATCGTCGAGGCCGGCGCCCCCGAGGGCAGCTACACCGACTACACCCGTACCAGCCGGGGCTCGCCGCTGACGATTACCGCGCCGGATGCCCTCGGCAGCCACGAGATCCGCTACGTGCTCCAGCAGTCCGGACGTACCCTGGCCAGTCACCCCATCGACCTCATTCCGGCGTCCGCCAGTGTCACGGCGCCCGAGGAGGCCGTGACGGCCTCGGAGATCGAGGTGGAATGGGAAGGCCCGGACAATCCCAAGGACTACATCACCATCGTCGAGGCCGGCGCCCCCGAGGGCAGCTACACCGACTACACCCGCACCAGCCGGGGCTCACCGCTGACGATTACCGCGCCGGATGCCATGGGCAACTTCGAGATCCGCTACGTGCTCCAGCAGTCCGGGCGTACCCTGGCCAGCAAGCCCATCAGCCTGGTTCCCGCCACGGCGCAATTGATGGTCGATGAACCCATCGTGCCCAGCGGCGAATTCCAGGTGGAGTGGACGGGCCCCGACAATCCCAAGGATTACATCACCATCGTCGAGGCCGGCGCCGCCGAGGGCAGCTATACCGACTATGAGCGCACCAGCAGAGGATCGCCGGTCACCCTCGATGCTCCCGAAGAACCGGGCGACTACGAGGTACGCTACGTGATCCAGCAGTCCGGGCGGACCCTGGCCAGCGTGCCAGTCAGCGTGGGGGCCGGCGAGGTCAGCCTGGCCATCGAGGGAAGCCCCGAGGCGGGTGGCGTGGTCACGGTGAACTGGCAAGGACCGGGGCGCTACGAGGACTTCATCCAGATCGTCGAGGCGGGCAGCGCGCCTGATGCCGCGGCCATCCGTGATGCACGAGCCTCCCAAGGCAGTCCCGTGCAACTCTTCGCGCCCAGCTCAGCAGGTGACTACGAGGTTCGTTACAAGGCCTCGGACAGCGGCGAGGTGCTGGCAAGTACGCCCTTCACCCTCGAATGAGGCTCAGCGCTCACCGCGACGACACTGGAGCACGACGACGGCCAGGGAGGGCCGGAATCTGGGGTGATGCAGAATATTTTCCGGGAGGGCTTGACATACCCTACCCGGATGCTGAGGGCAGGATTATTATTTTCTGGCGGACGTGCAGTGTCCGTTTCCCGAGGATAATGATCGATGAACACCGCGAAATCGAGGTGCCTGGGTGCAATCGCCATAGGTGCCATCCTGCTGCTGCCGGCCACCCTCGCCCTGGCCCAGACAGACAGTGGTTCCGATGTCCCTGCCGAGGTCGTGGAGCGTGGCCGCTACATCGCCCTGACCAGTGGCTGCAACGACTGTCATACCCCCAACTACGGCATCGCCGAGGGGCAGGTGCCGGAGGAGCTCTGGCTGACCGGCGACGTGCTGGGCTGGCACGGCCCCTGGGGCACCACCTATGCGCCCAACCTACGGCTGTTGGCCGCCGAGCTGGACGAGCAGCAGTGGGTCGAGATGACTCACAGCCTGCGAGCACGGCCGCCGATGCCCTGGTTCAACCTGAACGCGATGAGCGTGGAGGACGCCGGCGCCCTGTATCACTACATCCGCTCCTTCGAGTCGCTGGGAGAGCCGGCCCCTGACTATCTCCCCCCGGGCGAGATGCCTGCCGTCCCCTACGTCGACTTCGTTCTGGAGTGATCGTCCTGCCGGCCAGGGAAGGCTGGTATGGCGCCCTTGAATGCCGGTTTGGTACGAATAGCCGGCCCGTCAGTCTGCGAAGGACCGAATGAAAGCGGCGAGGCCTGAGCCTCGCCGCTTTCATTTACTGCAATAGCACGGTTTTCCGGCACGGCCGCTTCAGCGAGCGGCCTGCTCGCGCACGGCATCCAGATCCCAGGCCTCGAGCAGTTCCACGGCGGGCGCCTGCGACTCCAGCCCCTGGCCGTTTACCTGCATCAGGATGCGGCCATCCATCAGGAAGGAGACCTCGGCGTTGCCGCGCTCGGGTTCCCACTTCAACAGCGCCGAGTCACGCCCGATCCGGATACGCTCCATGTTGGGCTGGGCAGCGATCATCGCCGGATTGTTGAACATCGCCGACATCACCTGAATCATGGGGTTGTCGATCATCAGCTTCGCCGTCAGCCTGCCGCTTCCCGACTCCTGGAGATACTCACGCTCCAGCATGCTGCCGCCCGCGCCGAACATCGCCGCCGCTCCGCCTCCACCACCAGCGGACTCCACCGCACCGGCGCTCCAGCCCTCGGGCGCCTCGGGGAAGGTCTCGGCGATGCGCCCCGACATCAGCTGGCGGATATCGTTGATGGCGAACTCCAACTCGGTAATGGCCGCGCCGTATTCCTCTTCCTGGTAGAGCTCCAGGCCAAGCTCGATCTGCTCGACGACCTCGTCGGTCTGCGCCTGCGCCTGGGCGGAAACCAGCCCCAGCGAGGCGACCAGCGCTCCCGACGTCAACCACCCTATGCCACGCTTCATGTTGTGCTCCTTTCTACGCTAATGCTTTGTCGCTGCATGAACTCCCGACTAAGTGCCGGGAGGAAGTCCGTCAGGTTCGAGAAGCGGCTGATGAGTCACCGGCTTCGCCGGCAGAGGGGCGCTCGGTGGATTCGGCCGCCTTCTGCTTGAGTTTACGGAACTTCTTCGACAGGCCGTCGAGCTTGGCCTCCCATTCCGGATCGGGTTGTTGCCCCTCGATGGTCTTGAAGTAGGCCTGCATCATGCAGGTAATGGCGAAGGGCTCCAGCAGCGCCACCTTGACGCTCCAGGCGAAAAGCAGCGCCACGATCACCCCGGTGGCGGACCAGCCGCCGGGAATCATGTAGGCCACCAGGGCCGCCGGCCCCAGCATGATCAGGAACACCAGGAACGAGAGACCGTAGACGATCAGCGCCAGCCAGGCGGCATTCTTGAGCATTGGCTTGGCGTTCTGGCCGTAGAGCACGAGCGCATCACGCGACGAGGCCCAGGCATTGTCGGAGCGCGTCTTGATGCAGTAGGCCAGGATCACCTCGTCGATGAATCCCACGGCGATCTTCAGGAAGGCCTCGATGATGCGAATGAACTGGCGCGCACCGGGAATCGGCAAGAACCCGAAGATTCCGCGCATAAGGCCCGTGATGGTACGCAGTACCCCCTTGATCAACTGGTCGACACCGAACAGCAGGCTGGCCTGGCCGAAACGCTCCTTGATTACCGTATTCGCATGGTCGATCTGACCGCGCCCCTCGGGCAAGGTCTGGCCGTCGAGCAGTTCCACCAGTACGGCGATATGGCCCGCCTTGACGACGTAGAGCAGGTACTCGCGCAGCACATACATCACGGCGCCAACAATGCCGAACCCGATCACACCGCCCCAGAAGGTGCTGGCGGCGCGGAAGCCCTCGTCACCAAAGCCGCCGATGCCCCAGCCGACCCCGGCCCCCACGCCGGTCATCAGCACATAGGCCAGCGCCACACCGAAATAGACGACCAGCCGAAAGAGGATGAAGGGCAGCGTGCGCAGCATGAGCCCCAGTGCCTGTCCGATACGAAAATCCCACATCGCCTTGCTCCTCTTCGTGGGAGCGTGCCCCAGGATCCGCCTTGGCCTGGATGGCACTCCCCTCCTCGGTTATCGGTTATCCGTTTTCAGTTACCCGCTCTGGGTTCCAGGTGACGCCACGGTGTCAGGATCGCTGGCTTCCATGCGCAGGTAGGCCTCCAGTTCGTCGCGGATATCCCCGACGATGTCGTCGGCATGGGTAATGCGCATGTTCTTGATCGAATGCCTGCCCGACAACATAGCGTCTTGCCTTGCCCTCGGCCCCCTTCATTTGAAGGGGGTAGCACGGCATCCTTGGGAGTAGAGTGGTAATCGGAGATCAGGATTCGCGAAGGGGGAGACATGATGCTGATCAGGCACTGCCTTGTCGTGGCCACCTTGCTCCTTGCGGGGCCGGGACTGGCCCAGAACCCTGCCGAGCCGCTTCCCTCCCCCGAAGGAGAGGTCAAGCTGGTTGTCAGCGGGCAGATAGCCGCCACCAACCAGGATGACGAGGCTCACCTGGATCTCGACCTGCTCGAGACACTGCCGCGTCATGAACTGACCACCTCCACCTCCGTGACCGACGGCGTGATCCACTTCGAGGGCTTCCTGGTTCGGGATCTGCTGGAGTGGCTCGACGCCAACGGCGAGACCGCCGTAGCCATCGCGCTCAACGACTACATCGTCGAGATCCCCCTCCAGGATTTTTACGACTATGACGTCATCCTGGCCACGCATATGGACGACCAACGGCTGACCCGTCGCGACAAGGGCCCGCTGTGGATCGTCTATCCGCGCGATGACCATGCCGAGCTCCAGGACATCCGCTACGACTACCGCTGGGTATGGCAGCTCCACCGTCTCGAGATCGAGTAATGCCCAGGCTGCACCCCTTTCCCGTCTATCTGGTCGCCAGCCTGGCCATCCTGGCCTTCTCCGCCTTCCTGGCCTTTGCCCTCATCCGGCTGTTTCAAGTCGAGAACGACATGCGCGACAACGTCGACGAGAACATGCTGTGGGTGGTCACTCAGGCACAGGTCGCCAGTCACCGGCTGGACCAGGCGGTGAACCGACGTGCGCTGGGTCAGCGGAGCGCGGACCCCGAGCTGCGCCTGGACATCCTCTCCAGTCGACTGACGCTGATGGACGATGGGCCCCAGCGCGATTACCTCCTCGCCCAGGGGCTGGAGGCGCCGCTCGACGCCGCGCTCGAGGATCTCCGCGCCCTGCTGGCGATCGTCGACAACACCGAGGGCGAGGCGCGCTTTCGTCCCGAGGCGCTGATCCCGCATCTCGACAGCCTGATGGCCCGCCTCAATCGCATCGCCAACTCGGTCATGATGGCCGAGTGGGAAAGCACCGGTGCCCGTCTCGATACCTACCGCAGCAGCCTGTTGCAGGTGATCGGTTCCGTCGTCGGCATCACCCTGAGTGGCCTCGCCCTGACGCTGCTGCTGGTCCATGCCCTTCGCCAGCGACGTGTGGCCCAGCGGGCACTGACGGCACACCGCGACCAGTTGGAGGAGGAAATCGCCAGACACATCAGCCGCTACAAGGAGACCGCCGATGCCCTTGCCCGCGCCTTGAATCGCGAACGCGGCGTCAGCGAGTTCTACCGCAGCTTCGCGGCCATGGTCTCGCACCAGTTCCGGACCCCGCTGGCGGTGATCGATTCCGGGCTGCAGCGCCTGCAGCGACGTCACCACCACTTCACACCCGAGAAGCGCAGCGAGCGCTATCAGCGGCTGCGCGAGGCGGTGGAACAGATGACCCGCCTGGTGGAGTCCTCGCTGACCGCGGCGCGGCTCGATGGCCAGCAGGTCGAAACCAGCCCGACCCGCCACTCGCTGGTTGCCATCGTCGATCACCTCTGTCGCCTGCAGGAAGAGGCGCACGGCATCGAACGGCTGGTCACAGCGCATGACAGCCCGGAGGCCTTCGCCTGGTGTGACCGCGCCCTCACCGAGCAGGTGCTGGCAAACCTGATCTCCAATGCCCTCAAATACTCCCCCGCCGGGCAACCCGTGCGCATCACCACGGCGCTGGAAGAGGGCCAGGCGGTGTGCCGGGTAGCGGATGGCGGCCCGGGCATTCCCGAGGCCGAGCAGGCCCGACTCTTCGAACGCTTCTTTCGGGGCAGCAATGCGGCAGGCACCGATGGCATCGGCCTGGGGCTGAACATCGCTCGCCACCTGGCGCGCATCCAGCAGGGTGACCTAGAAGTGAGCTCCTCCCTTGGCGAAGGCTCCGTCTTCACCCTGCGGCTGCCGGCCGCCAACTCGGAGGAGGCGCCCCATGTCCCAGCCTGAACGCGCCCACCAGCCACCGCTGATCCTCTGCGCCGAGGACCAGGAGGACCTGCGCACCGACATCTGCGAGGAACTCAGGGAGGCGGGCTACGCGGTACTCGAGGCCGGGGACGGCGAGGCAACGCTGCAGCAGATGGATGCCAGCGCACCGGATCTCATCCTCTGCGATATCAACATGCCCGGCCTCAATGGCTACGACGTGTTGGAAGAAATAAGCGAGCGCCGCCCTCATCTGGCCGACACCCCCTTCATCTTCCTGACTGCGCTCTCGGATCCCCGCGACGTGGTCGATGGCAAGCGCTGTGGTGCCGATGACTACCTGGTCAAGCCCATCGACTACGACCTGCTGCTGGCCACGGTGGAGGCACGCCTGCGCCAGGTCAGGCGCATGCGGGCAAAATCCAACCATGAACTGCAGGAGCTGCGTCAGGCCATGTCCGGTTTGCGGCAAGAGGCCTCGCGCCAGGCCTTCCGCTCGGCGACACGGGCGCTGGATCTGGTGGCCCCCGGCATGGTGCTGATCGACGGCCAGGGGCATGTCACCTTCGCCAACCAGCGCGCCCATCGCCTGGTCGAGGAAACCGATGCGCTGCTGCTGAACGACACCCTCTCCGCCAGGGGCAGCGAGGCCCGCCCGTTGCGCAAGGCCATTGAGGATGCCTCCCGGGCGAGCCAGCATGGCGAAGAGCCCGTGTACTCGCTGCGCCTGCCGAATCGTCCAGGCGATCACGGCCTGCTGGTGTTGGTATGTGCCATGGGACGGGAATCCAGCGCCGTGCAAGATGATACCAGCGTGGTCGTTCTGCTCTCCGCCCCCGACAAGCGACCGCCCTTGCCCGAGGGCGTGCTGGCCAGCCTCTTCGGCCTGACGCCGACCGAGACCCGTATCGCCATGGCGCTGCTCGAAGGCTCGCGTACCGAGGAGATCGCCGAGCGGATGGGCATCTCGCCTACCACCGTCGCCTTCCACCTGCGCAACCTCTTCCAAAAGACCGAGACGCATCGCCAGGCCGACCTGATCGCCCTGCTGCTGGCCGGCTCGATGACCGCCTACCTGGAAGGGCGCTGACGGCAGCGCGCCTATCGATCACGCCTTCCTGCGCGTATCATCCGGGCCCTCGTCCATCACCGCGGGAGGCGCCATGCCGATCCTCAACGCCATCGTCCATCGCATCGAGAAGGCCGCCGGCGAGGCACCGATGAGCCTGGTGCCTGCCACGGAAGCGCTGCCGCCCACCCCGGCCTTGGACGACCTGCTGGCCGGTGTCAACGATGCCTTCAATGCCAAGCCCAAGGCGTGGGGCCACTTCGCCGAGACGACGCCCGAGGGCGAGGGGAGTTCGCCCTTCGCCAGCGAACTGGCGGACACCCTCGAGGGGCGCCTCGACTTCATCGTGTTCTCCCGCGACCTGGCGAAGCGCATCGCCGCGCTGGTCGACGCCCACCTCTCGCTCTCCGGCGATCTGGTGGTGCTGCACCACCAGGTCGGCGACGCCCGCTACCTGAGCTTCGCACTACTGCACCACCGGGAGGGTTTCGCCATCGACGAGTCCCTGCAGGTGGTGCCGGCGCGCCAGCTCAACCTGGCGCAGATGAGCCTGGCCGCGCGCCTCAATATCAACCAGTGGCAGGCCGGCGATTCGAAGCAGTACCTCTCCTGGACCCGCGACCGCGGCGGCAAGAAGCTCGCCGAGGGATTCGCCGCCCTGCTCGGCGCCGAGGAGGGCGTGGACGCCAGCGGCGAGACCCGCACCCTGCTCAAGGCCTTCAGCGACTATGTCGAGCAGGAGGACCTGCCCGAGGAGGCCAGCCGCGAGAAGACCGACGCGCTGCTCGACTACGCCAGCGACCAGGCCCGCCGCGGCGAGCCGATGACCCTGGAGGCCCTCTCGGAGGTGCTCGACGAGCAGCAGCCGAAGGCCTTCTTCGATCACATCCGCAACGCCGACTACGGCCTCTCCCCGGAGATCCCGCCGGACAGGCGCACCCTCAACCAGTTCCGCCGCTTCACCGGCCGTGCCGGCGGGGTCTCGATCAGCTTCGACTGCCACTTGCTCGGCTCCGGCGTGGAGTATGACGAAGACCGGGACCGGCTGATCATCAAGCAGGTGCCCAGGCAACTGCGCGAACAGCTCAAGCGGCAGGGTTGAAGAAAAAGGGTGAACAAGGGGTGAGCGAGGCCTGAGGCCGGTTTACCTCTCGAGCGCCGCGAGCGCCTCGGCGGTGTCGATATCCCGGTGGATACCAGGATCGGCGACCGCCAGTGTCCTCAGGCTCGCCGGATAGCGGCACAATACCGGCCGCCCGCCCGTGTCACCGCCGAGCCCTTCCAGCGCCGACCAGAAGTCGCGACCGAACAGCACCGGATGCCCCGGCCGGCCTCCCTGGCAGGGGCGCAGGATGCTGTCGCGCTCGGCGGCCGCTTCCAGACGCTGCAGGGTGCCGGGGTCGATACGGGGCATGTCGCCGAGCAGCACCGCCGCCGCCCGGCAGTTCACCAGCGCCGGGTCGCGCCCCAGAGCGCCGAAGGCGTCTGCCAGGCTGGCGCCCAACCCTTGATCGCCGCGGGGCGCCCGGATGATCCGCAGCGCCGGGTCGATGAGGCCCAGCGCCAAAGGGTCATCTTCCTCACGCAGCACCACCCGGACATCCGCAAAGACGTCGCTTGCCAGCGCACAGCTGCTCGACAGCAGGCAACGACCGTCGGGCAGCACGGCCAGACGCTTGTCGCCGCCGGCGAAGCGGCGCGAGCGCCCGGCCGCCATCACCAGGGCGACCACGGGCTCAGAGGCCATCGGGGACGGCCCGGCACAGCATAGGTAGCTTCTTCAGCACCTAGCTCGCTCACTGCTGTTGATCGTCATCTTGGCCATCCCTCTTTTCCTTAGTTGCCTCGTCAGCGGCTCGGTCAGTGTCTCGTCCCGCCGCCACGTTGAGTTCTTCTTCACTGTAGCAAAGCAGACTAACGACTGAGCTCGTTCTCATCCATGGCTCATACGCCCTTCGTAAGTGATCGCTTACACGCATCGTAAGCCTGCTGTGACATTTGCCGAAAGGGGCTGGCGGGAACCGGAAATCGGCACCATGCTTTCACAGTCCGGCTGACTTGAAGTGAGATGATCAGACGGCCTTGGTCATGAAGGCGGGCACGATTCGTCAAGGAAGTTCGAATGAGCACCCATGCAGAGGATGGTAACCAACTCGACTGGCATGGCGAATTTCGGGACTCCGCCAAGGAGACCCTGTTCCGCCGAACCATGCTGGCGCAAGACGCCTGCCAGATGCGTCATGCTCTCGTGGTGGCCGCCGGCCTGTTCCTCGCTTTCAGCCTGACGGACTTCAGCCTGCTGGGCTTGAACAATGATTTCATGATGCTGCTGGCCATGCGCGTCATCGTTGCCACTTGCTTCCTGTCGCTGGCCCTGGCGGTATGGCGGCGCCCTTCCCTGGCCCAGGCTCCACTGCCGATCAACCTGATCTGCCTGCTGGCCATCACTGGCCTGCTGCTCACCATCCCCCTGCGGACGGATGGCATCATGACGAATTTCTCCTCGATCGTGGCCGCCAGCATGGCCCTCTACCTCTTCATACCCAACCGCATACCCTGGATGCTAGCCTGCAACGCCTACCTGTTCGGCGGCTTCCTGATCTCGATGGTTCTATGGTCACCACTGCCCGGCGGGGTCCTGGTGAACTACCTGTTGCTGCTGGGCTTCGTCAACCTGCTGTGCTGGCTGACGGTATTCCGGATTCATCGGCTGCAGCGTGCCCAGTTCGCCAACCTGCTGGAAGAACGTTCGAACAATCAGCGACTGAAGGAAGAGATCGAGGAGCGCAACCAGCTGGAACGGCGCCTGCGCCATATCGCCAGGACCGATGAGCTGACAGGAATTACCAACCGCCGGCGGTTCTTCGAGCTGGCCGAGCGGGAGCGTCGCCGGGCTCAGCGTGACGGATCCCCCCTCTCGCTGTGCATGGTGGATATCGATTACTTCAAGTCCATCAACGATATACATGGCCATGCCATTGGTGACCTGGCACTGACGGTGGTCGCCGCCCGCTGCCAGTCGGTACTGCGCGAGAGCGACATCATCGGCCGCTACGGCGGTGAGGAGTTCGTCATCGCCCTGCCCCAGGCCAACCTGATCACCGCCCGGGAAATCTCCGAACGATTGCGTGAGGCAGTGTGCCTGACGCCTGTGGAGGTCAAGGGCGTGTTGCTGGACCTGACGGTCACAGTCGGCATCAGTCGAGTCGGTGATGGCGAGACCAGCATCGACCCGGGCCTGCTGCGCGCCGACCGGGCCCTCTATACCGGCAAGGAAAGAGGGCGCAACTGCTTGGTGGTGGCCCCGGAGGATCACGAGCCGCCCCTGCTGGAGAGCGTGCCGATGACTTTCACGCCGGCTGAGGTTCGCGTCACTGCCCCGGTTGCAGCCCCAGCTAACGGGCGACGTTTCAACCGTTCCTGAAGACGCTCTAGACGGGAAGGCTGCGGATGTCGCATCAAGCGGCATCGCGTCGAGTGCTTTCCCGACACTGCCATGCAGCGGCCGCCCCGGGCTGTTATCGTCGCGTCAACGCCTGCCGACGAGATCCCCATGGCCCAACAACCCGATCCCCGTGTGCTGCTGCGCCTGCTGGTTCTGCTGCACCCCTACCGCTGGCGCCTGGCAGTGGCCGGACTGGCGCTGCTCGCTGCCGCGGCCAGCGTGCTGCTGCTCGGCCAGGGGCTGCGCCTGGTGATCGACCAGGGGTTCCTGGATGAGGATCGCGCACGGCTCAACCAGACCCTCGGCCTGATGCTCAGCGTGGTGGCGGTACTGGCGATCGCCTCGGCACTGCGCTACTACCTGGTCACCTGGATCGGCGAACGGCTGGCGGCCGACCTGCGTCGTCGGGTCTTCGACCACCTGCTCGAGCTCGAGCCCGGCTTCTTCGAGAGCAGCGCCGGGGAGAGTGGCGGCGCCGGGGAGATCACCTCGCGGTTGACGGCGGACACCAGCGTGCTGCAGAGCCTGTTCGGTTCCTCGATATCGCTGGCGCTGCGCAACCTGCTGATGCTGATCGGGGCGGTGGCGCTGATGCTGGTGACCCAGCCGTGGCTCTCGGCCATCGTACTGCTGGGTATCCCCGCTACGGTGCTGCCGATCCTCTGGTTCGGGCGCCGTGTACGGCGACTCTCACGCTTCAGCCAGGACCGGGTGGCGGAGCTCGGCCGCTACGCCGGGGAGGCCTTGGCCGGTATCCGCACCGTCCAGGCCTTCACTCACGAGACCCACGATCGCCAAGCCTATGGTGCTCGGGTCGAGGAAGCCTTCACCACCGCCGTGGCCCGCACTCGGCAGCGCGCCTGGCTGACGGGCATTGCCATGCTGGCGGTCTTCGCCGCGGTGGGGGTGATGCTCTGGCAGGGCGGTCAGGCGGTGCTGGCCGGCAGCATGACCGCCGGCGAGCTCTCGGCCTTCGTCTTCTATGCCGTGCTGGCAGCGGGCGCCGTGGCGACGCTGGCCGAGGTGGCAGGCGATGTACAGCGCGCCGCCGGGGCCGCCGAACGCCTGCTGGAACTGCTGGAGGCACGGCCGGCAATTAAAGCACCTGAGCGCCCCGTGCCCCTGCCCGCCCCCCTGCACGGGGAGATCCGCTTCGACACCGTGAGCTTCACCTACCCGGGCCGCGAAACGCCGGCGCTGGAGGCCCTCGACCTGCGGATCCGTCCGGGCGAACGGGTGGCGCTGGTGGGGCCCTCCGGGGCCGGCAAGAGTACCCTGCTCACGCTGCTGCTGCGCTTCCACGACCCGGACCGGGGCACCCTTCTGCTGGACGGCATCGACCTGCGCGACCTGGACCCACGCGAACTCCGCTCGGCGCTGGGTCTGGTGGCCCAGGAGCCGGTGCTCTTCACCGGAACCGTGGCCGAGAACCTGCGCTTCGGCCGGCCCATGGCCAATTTCGATGAACTGCACCGGGCCGCCCGGGATGCCAATGCCCTGGCGTTCATCGAGGCTCTGCCCCGCGGGTTCGATACCTCACTCGGCCCCGGCGGCGTGCAACTCTCCGGGGGCCAGCGCCAGCGCCTGGCCATCGCCCGGGCACTGCTCAAGGAGCCAAGGGTACTGCTGCTGGACGAGGCCACCAGCGCCCTGGACGCCGAGAGCGAGCAGCTGGTGCAGCAGGCCCTGGACCGGCTGATGAAGGACCGCACCAGCGTGGTGATCGCCCATCGCCTGGCGACGGTGGTCGCCGCCGACCGCTTGCTGGTGCTGGACAAGGGCCGGCTGGTGGCCAGCGGCCGCCACGATGAGCTGCTCGAGTCGAGCCCGCTCTACCGTCACCTGGCCGAGCTTCAGTTCGGTCAGGATGTGACGGCCGCCATGAGCGACTCCGCCTCGCTTTCTTGAGCCCGACTGCTTCCTGACCCGGCCTGCGGGCTAAAACAGCCCGAGCTGGGTATCGATAAGGCTTTCGAAGTCGTCGCCGACGAAGGGCAGGATGGCATCGGCTACCGGCTGCAGCTGACGGGTCAGGTAATGGTCGGTGTCGATGGCCGAGCGCCACGCCTCCAGGGGCTCGGGGCCAGCCACCGTCATCACGTAGCGGATCCAGCCGCCGTTCTGGTACTGCCGCGGCCGGCCCAGGCGGTCATTGGCTTCGTCGGCCAGCCGCGCCGCGCGCACATGGGGCGGCACGTTGCGCTGATAGTCATCCAGGCGACGACGCAGCCGCTTGCGATAGACCAGCCGCTCGTCGAGCTCGCCCTCTCGGGAGCGGTGAATGAACGCCTGCACATAGTCGCGGATGTAGTCCCGCCAGGGCTCGCGGGCGAAGATGCGCCTATAGAGCTCCTGCTGGAAGGCCTTGGCGAGCTCCGTCCAGTCGCTGCGCACCGTTTCGAGCCCCTTGAACACCATGTGTTCATCTCCATCGGCGTCACGCACCAGCCCCGCATAGCGCTTCTTGCTGCCCGCCTCGGCGCCACGGATGGTCGGCATCAGGAAGCGCCGGTAATGGGTCTCGAACTGCAGCTCCAGGACACTCTCGAGCCCGTATTCCTCTGCCAGGTGCTCGCGCCACCAGGCGTTGACCCGGTCCACCAGGCGGCGGCCGATCGCCGCAGCGTCAGCTTCTTCGTGAGGGCGACCCAGCCAGACGAAGGTGGAGTCGGTATCGCCGTAGATCACGGTCACCCCCTCGGCCTCGATGAGCTCCCGGGTACGGCGCATGATCTCGTGGCCGCGCATGGTGATCGACGAGGCGAGCCGGGCATCGAAGAAACGGCATCCCTTCGAGCCGAGCACCCCGTAGAAGCTGTTCATGATGATCTTCAATGCCTGGGAGAGCGGCGCATTCCCGGCACGCTTGGCGGCCTCGCGCCCGGCCCATACGCGCTCCACAATGCCCGGCAAGGCGTGATGGCTGCGTGAGAAGCGCGCACCGAGAAAGCCCGGCACCGAGGCGGCGGCCCTGGGGTCGGCGAGCCCCTCGATGAGTCCTGCCGGGTCGATCAGGAAGCTGCGGATGATCGAGGGATAGAGGCTCTTGAAGTCGAGCACCAGTACCGAGTCGTAGAGGCCGGGGCGGGAGTCCATGACGAAGCCGCCGGGGCTCTCGTCCGGCTGCCCCTCGCCGAGGTTGGGCGCCACGAATCCCAGCCGATGCAGGCGTGGCAGATAGAGATGGGTGAAGGCCGCCACCGAGCCGCCGCTGCGATCGGCGGGCAGGCCGGTGACGGTGGCCCGCTCGAGCAGGAATTCGAGCAGCTCGGTCCTGGCGAAGATCCGCGTCACCAGCTCGCAGTCCTTGAGGTTGTAGCGGGCCAGGGCCGGCTTGTCCTCGGCGAACATGCGCAGGATGTCATCGAGGCGCTGGTAGGGATTGTCGATCGCCTTGCCCTCGCCGAGCAGGGTCCGGGCGACGTTCTCCAGGCTGAACGAGGGGAAGTGCCAGGTGGCCGAGCGCAGCGCCTCGATGCCGTCGATGATCAACCGCCCGGCAGCGGCGGCGAAGAAGTGGTTGGACTTGTACCCATGGGCGCGCCACTCCATCTCGGCACCGCCACGCCCCAGACGCAGCGGCACGCCAAGCGCGCGGGCATGCTCGTGAAGGAGGCGAAGATCGAACTGCACCAGGTTCCAGCCGATGATGGCATCGGGGTCGAACTCGGAGAACCAGGCATTGAGACGCTCGATGAGCTCGGCCCGGGAGTCGCAGTAGTCCAGCGGGAAATCGAGCTCGCTCGGTTCGCCCTCGCCCTTTCCAGCGTGCGGCCCCAGCATATAGACCTGGCGCTGCCCGCAGCCCTCCAGCGCAATCGAGTAGAGCTCACCCTTGGCGCTGGTCTCGATATCCAGCGAGACCGTGCGCAGCCGCGGGCGGTAGTCCGTTGAGGGCTTCAGGCGGGCCTCCATCAGGCCGCCCTGCCCATCCTCCGACCCGGTCACCGCTACCGGCGCGGTGATAAAGCGCTCCATCAGGTAGCGCTCCGGCGGACGGATGTCGGCCTCGTAAAGCTCCAGGCCGGCCTCCTTGAGACGCCGTTCGAGGGCACTCAGCTGACGACTCTGCCGGCAATAGAGGCCCAGTACCGGACGACGGTGGAAGTCGCACAGCTCGAGCTCGCGAAGCGATGCGCCCTGTTCGCCGGCGAGCGCGCCCTCGGCCCGCTCGCGCTGCTCGGCGGGCAGGAAGGCCACCGAGGACTGGGCCGGCAGACGCACCTTGAGCGGACCCTCATCGGTTGCCAGCCAGAAGGTGACATCAATACCCCGGGGTGTATCCACCCAGTGCCGCGTCAGGATAAAGCCGTGGCGCGTCAACACTGACACTACGCGAGGCTCGCCGGTAGACAGGCAGCGCGGACCCGCGTCATGCGTCACTCACCTCGACGATCAGGTCGTCGATAAACAGCGGCGGGTCGAACTCGTCGGGGTAGCCACCCGGGTTGGCGATGACGCGTGTACCACCCGTCTCGAGGTCCACCGGCTCATGGACATGGCCGTGGATCCACAGGTCCATGCGTCCCATCAGTTGGGGCAGATGGGAAGCGAAGGCCGGAGACAGCACATCGCCGCGATAGCAGGACGGGATACAGTCGGCCAGGGGAGCGTGGTGGCTGATCACCACCCTCGGGCCGGTGAATGGTCGAGCCAGCTCTTCGTCCAGCCAGGCCAGTGCCTCTGCATGCAGGCGGCGGCTCTCCTCCGGGGTGAACATCGCCCCTTCCGGCTGCTCGATGATCCGGAAATCCGGCATCAGGGCCAGCGCCCTGGCCTCGGTCAGTGCCGGGTCGAACTCGGGCTGGTCGGCGTAGAGGGCGAAGTCGGTCCACAGCGTCGTGCCGTGAAAGCGCACGCCCCCCAGGGTCAGTGAGCGGTTGTCCAGCAGATGGATGCCGAGTCGCTCGGCTTCGGCGGCCAGTACGCGGCGCAGGGCAGGCATGCTGGTGCCATAGAACTCATGGTTGCCAGGAACATAGACAATCGGGGTGCCGGCAAAGCGCTCCGCTGCCCAACTCAGCCCCTGGATGTCGGCATGAATATCCCCGGCCAGAATCACGACATCGGCCCTGGATTCCGGCAACTCCGGTGGACGATCGGCGTGTTCCAGGTGCAGGTCCGAGAGTACCCTCAGGCGCATCGTCAGTTCCCTTAGCAGCGAGCCATTCGCGCCAGTGTGATACAGGCGTCAGGTGAAGACTACCGCCAGGTCAGCCTCTCGAGGACACGGGCGGCCTTGCCCAGGAGGCCATACTGCCAGGCACGGCCTCGTCGATTTTGGCCACATTTATAAAAAAGGTCCCCCGAAGGGGACCAATTGGAGCACGCCAGCTCACTCGGTGATTCGCCACTCTGGCTCGGCGATCATGATGATTATATAGCGAGAATCGCGCCAGAAATGCCAATTACCCAATAAACATAAAGGGTTACTGAACTAACGTCCTCCGGCGCCTTTCCCGAAGCGATCGACATCATGCGGCACTGCACCATAGGAGCGCTTTCTAGCAGCGGGATGCGTCATGGCGAGGCAGTACCGCGCTGGTTCAGCGCTCTTCCTGGCGCAACGGACATGCCAAGTTGCTGAAAAACCCTTCCATCCCGCATGCTGCCTCTCCAACCCAATCCACCTGGAGACCTCCATGACCCAGCCTCGCCTCGGCTTCATCGGCATCGGCCTGATGGGCAACCCCATGACGCGACGTCTGCTGGAGGCCGGCTTCGATGTGACCGTATGGAATCGCACATCCGCCAAGGCCGCTCCCTTGGGCGAGGCCGGTGCCCGGGTGGTCGGCACGATCGCCGAGCTGATGGAAACCGTGGACGTGGTACTGCTTTGCCTGGCCAATACCACCGTGGTGGAGGACATAGTGTTCGGCGAAGGGGGGATAGCCCAGCATGGCCGTGCCGGCCAGAGACTGGTCGACTTCTCCAGCAGCGATCCTGCCGCAACACGCGACTTCGCCGACTGGCTCGAGAGCGAATGCGGCATGCGCTGGGTGGATGCGCCGGTCTCCGGCGGCGTGGCAGGCGCGGAGGCAGGAAGCCTGGCCATCATGTGCGGTGGCGATCCGGAGGATGTCGAGGCAATCCGGCCGTTGCTGGTGCCGCTATCCGCGAGGGTGACCCATATGGGCCCGGTGGGCAGCGGCCAGGTGACCAAGGTGTGCAACCAGATGGTGGTCGGCTGCCAGGCGGCGGTGATCGCCGAGATGGTCGCCCTGGCCGAGGCCAGCGGCGTGGATGCCAGCCGGCTGACCGAGGCCCTGGCCGGTGGCTTCGCCGACTCGACTCCTTTCCGGATTCTCACACCGCGCATGGCGGCTAGCGACTTCGACGAGCCGCCCTGGCACCTTCGCACCCTGCTCAAGGATCTCGACATGGCGGTGGCCCAGAGCCAGCGCAGCGGCAGCGCCACGCCCATGAGCGGGCTGGCCGCCCAACTGATGCGCGCCCATGCGCGGCGCGGCCACGCCGAACGAGACCCGGCGACCCTGGTAAATACCTACCGTCCCGGCGACGGCGACCAAGGGCCGGTCCCCACTGGCAACACCGCGGGTTCGGGTCCATCCTGAGCCTGCGCTCCTCCCCAGGGGGACGGTTCCACGGGCGACGGGAGGCCGAATGAGCCAATCGGGACGGATGCACATCGGGACCTCGGGCTACCAGTACGATCACTGGCGCGACGTCCTCTACCCGAAGGACCTTCCGCGTGAGCGCTGGCTCGGCCACTACGCCGAGCACTTCGCAACGGTGGAGATCAACAACACCTTCTACCAGCTACCCGAGGCCGACACCTTCCGCGCCTGGCGCGACGCCGTCCCCAAGGGTTTCCGTTTCGCCGTCAAGTTCAGCCGCTACGGCAGCCACATCAAGAAGCTCAAGGACCCCCAGGACACCATCGGCCACTTCCTGGACGCTGTCGGGCCGCTCGGCGACACGCTGGGCCCGATCCTGGTGCAGCTGCCGGGCCGCTGGCGGGCCAATGCCGAGCGTCTGGACGCCTTCCTCAAAGCTGCACCGGCCGAATATCGCTGGGCGTTGGAATTCCGCGACCCCTCCTGGCTCTGCGACGATGTCTACGAGGTACTGGAAGCCCACGGCGCCGCCCTGTGCTGGCACGACATGCTCCCCGACCATCCCCGACGCCTGACCGCCGACTGGGCCTACCTGCGCTATCACGGCGACCACTACCGGGGCCGCTACACGCCCCAGTACCTCAGCGCCCAGGCCCGGCGGGTTCGGGACCTGTCCACGAGCGGCCGTGACGTCTACGCCTACTTCAACAACGACGAGGCCGGCCATGCCGTCGAGAACGCCAGGCAACTCCATCGCTACCTCGCCCGGCTCGCGCCCGACAGCGAGCCGTGACACCTGCGATCGCCGAGCCCGCCTTCACGCGGCCGCCCTTCCTCGTGCGGACGCCCATCTTCAGGTGGAATAGTGTACTGCCAGCCACACGGTGGCCTGCTGGGGGTCCGTCCATTTGACGCGATGGCGGCAGTGCGCCGGGATGGTCCAGTAATCGCCGGGCGCGAGTTCCACATCCTCGCCCTGCTCGAAGGCGAGCACCGCCCGGCCCTGCAGTACCACCACCCATTCGTGCTGCGGCTGGTCGTACCAGCCCTCTTCCGGCGAACGCTGGCCGCGCGAGACGATGCGCTCGATGCTCACATCCTTGCCGCCCGCCAGTGCCTTGAACTGCTCCGCCTCCAGGGACAGGGGAATCGATGTGAAGAGGTTGTTCACCACTGTCTTTCTCCTTACTGCCATCACGTCGACACCTGGACGTTCCGCGGATAGTGTATCCGGCCACTTGCCTTCGGGCCGAATTTGTCCCCTCTCCCGCCCTTCCGTACACTCGTTTGACTCCTGATCCTTCGACGAACCTGCCGAGGTATGACCCATGGCGTTTGATTCCACTTCCACCTATGTGGCCACCGAGGCCCTCAAGCAGGCGGTCGATGCCGCCGTCACCCTGGAGCGCCCGCTGCTGATCAAGGGCGAGCCGGGCACCGGCAAGACCCTGCTGGCCGAGGAACTGGCCGGCTCGATTGGCACCCGACTGATCACCTGGCACATCAAGTCCTCCACCAAGGCGGCCCAGGGGCTCTACGAATACGATGCGGTGAGCCGCTTGCGCGACTCCCAGCTCGGCATCGAGGGCGTGGAGAACGTCGCCAACTACATCGAGCCCGGCAAGCTGTGGGAGGCCTTCACCGCGGATGAGCGAGTGGTGCTGTTGATCGACGAGATCGACAAGGCGGACATCGAATTTCCCAACGATCTGCTCCAGGAGCTGGATCGCATGGAGTTCCATGTCTACGAGACCGGCGAGACCATTCGTGCCCGCCACCGGCCGATCATCGTGATCACCTCCAACAGCGAGAAGGAGCTGCCCGACGCCTTCCTGCGCCGCTGCTTCTTCCACTACATCGAGTTTCCCGACCGCGAGACCATGCAGGCCATAGTCGATGTGCACTTCCCGGACATTGCCCCCAAGCTCGTTGCCGAGGCCCTGGAGGTCTTCTTCGACCTGCGCCAGGCTCCGGGCCTCAAGAAGAAGCCCTCCACCTCGGAGCTGGTGGACTGGCTGAAGCTGCTGATGGCCGACGAGCTGGCCCGAGAGTCCCTCTACCAGCGCGACCCGGTGAAGGCGATCCCGCCGCTGGCCGGGGCGCTGGTCAAGAACGAGCAGGACACCGCGCTGCTCGAGCGACTCGCCTTCATGATGCGCCGCCAGGGCAACCAGAGGCGCTGAGGCATGTTCATCGGCCTGTTCGACACCCTGAAGCGCCATGGCGTACCGGTATCGCTGCGCGAACTGCTCGACCTCCACGCAGTGGTGGAGCGTGGCGTGGTGTTCGCCGACATGGAAGCCTTCTACCAGCTCGCGCGCACCGTCATGGTCAAGGACGAGCGCCACTTCGACCGCTTTGATCGCGCCTTCGCCGCCTGGTTCGAGGGGCTGGAAAACCTCGACGCCGCCATCGAGGCGATGATTCCCGACGACTGGCTGCGCCGCGAGTTCGAGAAGCAGCTCAGCGAGGAAGAGAAGGCCCAGATCGAGTCCCTGGGTGGCCTCGAGAAGCTGATCGAGACCTTCAAGCAGCGCCTGGAAGAGCAGGATGAGCGCCACGCCGGCGGCAACAAGTGGATCGGAACCGGCGGCACCAGCCCCTTCGGCGCCTATGGCTACAATCCCGAGGGCATCCGCATCGGCCAGGACGGCTCGCGTCATCGCCGCGCGGTGAAGGTGTGGGACGAACGCCGCTTCCGCGACTACGACGACAGCCTCGAGCTGGGCACGCGCAATATCAAGATGGCGCTGCGCCGGCTTCGCAAGTTCGCCCGACAGGGGGCCGCGGAGGAGTTCGACGTCGACGCCACCATCCGGGAAACGGCGCGCGACGCCGGCCTGCTCAATGTGCAGATGCGCCCCGAGCGCCACAATGCGGTGAAGGTGCTGCTGTTGCTCGACGTGGGCGGCTCCATGGACGACCACATTCGCACCTGCGAGGAGCTCTTCTCGGCGGCACGCTCGGAGTTCAAGCACCTGGAGGCCTACTACTTCCATAACTGCGTCTACGAGGGACTGTGGCGCAGCAACGCTGGAAACCAGGCCCGGCGCCATGGCGATCGCATCCCGACGATGGACGTGCTGAACACCTACGGCGACGACTACCAGGTGGTCATCGTCGGCGATGCCGCCATGTCGCCCTACGAAATCACCCATCCCGGCGGCAGCGTAGAGCACTTCAACGACGAGCCAGGCGCGGTCTGGCTCAAGCGACTGGTCGACCACTTCCCGCACCTGGCCTGGCTCAACCCCATGCCGCAACGCGCCTGGGACTTCACCCACTCCACCCAGTTGATCCACAAGTTGATCGACGATCGCATGTATCCCATGACCCTGGCAGGGCTCGAAAACGCCATGCGCGAGTTGGCCCGGTAGTTTTCTATAACCTTTATGGGCTATTTCTTGTCATTATAACCTTCAAGGGCTATTAACTTGATAAATAGCCCTTGAAGGCTATGCTTGAGGCAAGTGCCCGGGAGGACCTGTCATGCCACAGCGAATCGCCGTGCTGACCGGCGACGTGATCGACTCGCGCAAGGTCGACGACCGACCTCGCCTCTACCGGCTGCTGGATGACTGCATTGCCGAGCTGACTGCCCGGCATGGCGGCCACGGTGAACGCTTCCGTGGCGACGGCTTCCAGCTCGCCCTGCCCAAGGCGGCGACGGCCATGGAGGCGGCAGTGGCGCTGCGGGCGACGCTGATCGAGCACTCTGAACCCGACCAGCGCTGGGATGCCCGCATTGCCATCGCGGTTGGGCCGGCGGAAGGGGGCATCGCGGAGGCCGATGGCGCTACCTTTGTGGCCTCGGGTCGCGCCCTGGATGCACTGGCCGACACCAACGCCCACCTCGCGCTGACCCCGCTGGACGCGCCCGAGGATCCTGGCCTCGCCCTGCTGATCCGCTTCGTCGATGACCTGCTCGATGGCTGGTCGCCTTACTCCGCCGAGGTCGTCGGCCTGAGCCTGCGTCATGACGCCTCCCAGCAGGCCCTGGCCGAGCATCTCGGCATCCGCCAGCCCAGCGTCCACAAGCGCCTGCGCGCCGCCCGCTGGGCCCTGCTCTCCGACACCCTCGACTACCTGCGACAACGCTTCACCGAGGAGGAGTGCACGCCATGAGCCCCGATGCCCTCTCGCTGCTCCTGGGCCTGGTACTAGGCCATCTGGTCGGCGACTTCATGCTGCAGCCGCGCATCTGGGTGGAAGAACGCTATCAGCTGCGCCACCGCTCCCCGCGCCTGCTGCAACATGCGTTGGTGCATGGCCTGCTCGCCGGGGGCATACTGCTGGTGGCAACCGCGGCCATGCCTCAAGGCCTGGCCGCGGTGCTGCTCGGCGCCCTGGTAGTAGCCGTCAGCCACTGGCTGATCGACCTGGCCAAGGCCCGATTGCCAGCCGGAGAGCTGCGCTGGTTCCTGCTCGATCAAATCCTTCACCTGCTGGTGTTGCTGGGGCTCTGGCTGGCCTGGCTCGGCAGCCTGGCCCCGTTGAGCGAGCTCGCCGCCTGGCTCACTTCACCGACGGTGCTGGGAGTCGCGACCGCCTACCTGCTGGTGACGCGCCCGCTGTCGATCGCCATCGCCCTGGTCATGCAGCGCTGGAGCGCGCAGCTCGAGGAGACCGGCACCCTGGCCAGCGCCGGAGCGCGCATCGGCGTGCTGGAACGGCTGCTGGTGCTGACCCTGGTGCTGCTGGACCAGCTCACTGCGGTCGGCTTCCTGCTCGCCGCCAAGTCGGTGCTGCGCTTCGGCGACCTGCGCGACTCCCGTGACCGCAAGCTCACCGAATACGTACTGCTCGGCACCCTGCTCAGCATTTCCACCACCCTGGTGCTGGGCATGCTGGTGCGCCTGCTGCTGTTGGAGGGCTGATCAGGGCCCGGGGAAACGCCGGGGAAACACAAGCTTTTGCCGCCTTGGGCAGCGGGCCGTACAATGCTCGGTCATTGCCGCCGACCTTCGCGGCCCCGCTTACGTCGCCCGTACGAACACGCTCGAGGAACCGCCGGACCCATGCGCGCTAGCCAACTGTTGATCGCCACCCTCAAGGAAACTCCCGCCGACGCCGAGGTCATCAGCCATCAGCTGATGCTGCGTTCGGGGATGATCCGCCGCCTCACCTCAGGCCTCTATACCTGGCTGCCGCTGGGCATCAAGACCCTGCGCAAGGTCGAGCGTATCGTGCGTGAGGAGATGGACCGCGCCGGCGCCCAAGAGGTGCTGATGCCGGCGGTGCAACCCGCCGAGCTGTGGCAGGAGTCCGGCCGCTGGGAGCAGTATGGCCCGGAACTGCTGCGCCTCAAGGATCGCCACGAACGCGACTACTGCGTCGGGCCTACCCACGAAGAAGTGATCACCGACCTGGTGCGCAAGGAAATCGCCAGCTACAAGCAGCTGCCGGCCAACTTCTACCAGATCCAGACCAAGTTCCGCGACGAGATCCGGCCGCGCTTCGGCGTAATGCGCTCCCGCGAGTTCATCATGAAGGATGCCTACTCCTTCCACGTCGACGAGGCATCCCTCAAGGAAACCTACCAGGCGATGTATGACGCCTACACGCGGATCTTTACCCGCCTGGGGCTGGACTTCCGCCCGGTGATCGCCGACAACGGCGCCATCGGCGGCACGGGGTCCCACGAGTTCCATGTACTGGCCGACTCCGGCGAGGACGACATCGTCTTCTCCACCGAGTCCGACTACGCCGCCAACATGGAGAAGGCCGAAGCGCTGCCGGCACCGCCGGACAGCGGTGCCCAGCGCCCCGCCCCCAGCGAAGAGCTGCAACTGGTCGATACCCCGAATGCCAAGACCATCGCCGCCCTGGTGGAGCAACACGGCCTGCCCATCGAGAAGACCCTCAAGACGTTGATGGTCCACGCAGCCGAAGGCGGTCTGGTCGCCCTGCTGGTGCGCGGCGACCACGAGCTCAACGAGGTGAAGGCCGAGAATCTCTCCGAGGTCGCCGCTCCGCTGACCATGGCCAGCGAGGAAGAGATCCGCGCCGTGGTGGGTGCCGGCCCCGGCTCGCTCGGCCCGGTGAACCTCGAGATGCCCATCATCATCGACCGCTCGGTCGCGCTGATGAGCGACTTTGGCGCCGGCGCCAACGTCGACGGCAAGCACTACTTCGGCATCAACTGGGAGCGCGACGCGACGCTGCCGAAGGTCGCCGACATCCGCAACGTGGTCGAGGGCGACCCCTCGCCGGATGGCAAGGGCACGCTCGCCATCAAGCGCGGCATCGAGGTCGGCCACGTCTTCCAGTTGGGGCGCAAGTACAGCGAAGCGATGAATGCCACCGTGCTGGGCGACGAAGGTCGTGCCGTGCATCCCTGGATGGGCTGCTATGGTATCGGCGTGACCCGCGTCGTGGCCGCCGCCATCGAGCAGAACCACGACGACGCCGGCATCATCTGGCCCGAGGTCATCGCCCCCTTCCAGGTCGCGATGGTACCGATGAACGCCCACAAGTCGCAGCGGGTGCGCGAGGAGTCCGAGCGGCTGTATCAGGCCCTCACTGCCGCCGGCCTCGAAGTGCTGCTTGATGACCGCGACCTGCGCCCCGGCGTGCGGTTCGCCGACCATGAGCTGATGGGTATTCCCCACCGCCTGGTGGTTGGCGATCGCGGCCTGGACAAGGGAGAACTGGAGTACAAGGGACGCCGTGACAGTGACGCTACCATGGTACCGGCCGAGCAGATCCTCGACTTCCTGGGCGAGAAGGTCGCTCGCTGAGCGCTGCCGGGCCGCCGCCCTGATGGCGGCCTGCTGCCTATCCGCCTCCACAGCAGTGGCCCAGGGTGACGGGGGCTTCATCGCAGCCCTGCCCGACTCGCTGTCGCCCGACCGGCCCGCGCCCTTCGTGCGTGCCCTGCCGGAGACGCCCGCCAGCCTGCGCGGCACCCTCGACAGCATCCGCTCCGCTCGCGTGGCGCCCGCCGAGGTCTGGGCTGCCCGCCAGTGGCTCAATGACATGGAGCCGCGCCTTGCGCGCTACATGCCTGAACCGGCATTGCGTCGCGAACTACTGGGCCGTATCCACCATGAGGCCCGGCTAGCCGGCCTGGCGCCGGAGCTGGTACTGGCAGTGATCCAGGTAGAGAGCGCCTTCCAGGCCGAGGCTGTGTCCTCGGCCGGCGCCGTGGGGCTGATGCAGATCATGCCGTTCTGGGTCCGCGAGCTGGGCCTGCCTGCCGACGACCTCAAGGACCCGCGTCGCAACCTGCGCTATGGCTGCACGATACTGGCCCACTACCTGGCCGTGGAAGGCGGCGACCTGACCCGGGCGCTGGCACGCTACAACGGCAGCCTGGGCAAGACCTGGTACCCGGAGCGGGTGATGCGTGCCCTGTCCCGCCACTGGTCGCCGACAAGTTCCGTCCCCATACGCATTACCGCCGAGCGCTGAGCTCAACCCCACCTGATCAGTACCGATTCAGCAGGCGAAAAAAAGCCGACCCAAGCGGGTCGGCTAGTGGGGGGAAAGCTCCCCCCTCCCCTGACGACTCTTGAAGCGGCTGGATCAGTGCTTCTTCTTGCGATGATCGCGAACGATGAACGCGACCCAGCCCCCCATGAAAGCGACCATCATCGTGACAGTTACGAGCCCGAAGATTACGGCGTCATCTAGATACATGGTGGTGTCCTCCCGTCCCGATGTGTTGGGAGAACTGTAGTCCCGCGGGTGGAGGCAAATGCTGACCTGAATCAAGTATCGCCACGAGCCCAGTGGGTCACGGGAAATCCGTTGATCCAGGTCAGTTTTCACGGCATCTTCTTGTCCTCGACCTCGCCGGGATCGGTGCCCGGGGGCAGCGGATGGCCCTTGGCGAGCTCGGCACGGGTGGCGTCGCGCACCTCCAGCACCTCGAGGCGGTAGCGCAGCGTCTGACCGGCCAGCGGGTGGTTGGTATCGATGACCACGGCGTCATCACGGACCTCGAGCACGGTGACGATCTCTGGGCCATCGTCACCCGGGGTCTGGAAGCGCATGCCCGGCGCGATGTCTTCCACCGGGAAGGCATGGCGGCCGACCTCGCGCACCAGCGCCTCATCGCGCAGGCCATAGGCCTCGGCCGGCATCAGAGTGACGGAGAGCTGAGCGCCAGCCTCCTGGCCCTCGAGTGCGCGTTCCAGGCCGGCCATGATGTTGCCGTGCCCATGCAGGTATTCGAGGGGCTGCCCGCGGGCATGGGAGTCATCGAGGACACTGTCGTCCTGATCGCTGAGCCGATAGTGCAGGGTCACGATCCGTTGGGGGGCGATGGTCATGGGATCTCCAGACGCGAATGGGTAAATGACAAGCAGGCCGCCACCTAGTCGCGGCGGCGCAATTGGCCGACGGGCATCTCCAGGCGCTGCTGCTTGTGCAGCATGTTGAGCAGCACGATGGCCCGCTCCTCGCCCTTGTGGCTGGCAAATACAGCCTGCAGGTCCTTGAAGGGCCCCTCGGTGATCTCCACCGCCTCGCCGGCACGGAAGTAGACATTCGAGCTCGCGTCCTCCTCGCCGCTGCCGTGCGCGAGCAGCGTCTCGATCAACTCATCGCTGACCGGCACCGGCATGGCCAGGCCGAAGGTGACGAGCTTCAGTACGCCGCGGGTAGAACGGATGGGCCGCCAGTTGCTGGCCAGCCGGTCGAGCCGGATGAACAGGTAATAGGGGAACAACGGCTCGCTGATCCACTCGAGCTTGCCACGGCGCTTCTTCTGGACCTGGAGCACGGGATGGAAGATCTCGTAGCCCTGATTGGCCAGGTGCTCGGCGGCACGAAAGGACTCTCCGCCCTTGCACTGGATTGCATACCAGCGGGGCACGGCATCGTCGTCTTCGGCCTGGCGAATCTCGGAATCGCTCATGTCGCTCCTGGTCGGGTTCGTGCTGGTGTCATTGCCGGGGCTCTGCAACAATCCCACCGCATGCCAGCCCGGATGAAACCGCTCGGATGACAAGGGTCGGACGCTGCCCGGCCCGGCTGCCGACGCGAGATTTTATCATTGATGATCGAGGCCTGCGTGGCCTCCGTCGAGTCCAACGCAAGGAGTGCTGACCGACATGCCGACCCCCACCGCCCAACGCAGCTGGCGCGATGCCCTGGCCATCTACCTGCGTGCGCCGGTCATCACCATGCTGTTCCTGGGCTTCTCCGCCGGCCTGCCCTTCCTGCTGGTATTCTCGACCCTCTCGGCCTGGCTGCGCAGCACCGGGGTCGAGGTGGCAGCCATCGGCTTCTTCGCCTGGATCGGCATGCTCTACTCGATCAAGTTCTTCTGGGCCCCGGTAGTGGACCGGCTCGCCCTGCCGCTGCTGACCCGCACCTTGGGCCAGCGCCGCGGCTGGATGCTGCTGGCCCAGGCGATGATCGCCACCGGCCTGGTAGGGCTGGCCGGGGTCGACCCGGTGGGCCACCTGCCTCTGGTGGCCGCCTTCGCCCTGCTGGTGGCCTTCGGCAGCGCGACCCAGGACATCGCCATCGATGCCTTCCGCATCGAGTCCGCGCCAGACGATATGCAGGCGGCCATGGCCTCGACCTACATCATCGGCTATCGCGGCGGGCTGCTGGCGGCCGGGGCTGGTGCCCTCTACGTGGCCTCGCTGGCTTCCTGGGAAGCGGCCTACCTGAGCATGGCGGCGCTGGTGGGCATCGGCGTGATCACGGTGCTGCTGCGACCGGAGCCCGAGCGCCTCTCGCTGACCACCCAACTGATCCACGAACCCCGGGTCCGCGCCTTCCTGCGGGCCTCCCGAGGTCGGCCTAAGCCGCTACGGCGGATGGGGGCCTGGGTGATCGGCGCAATCGTCTGTCCCTTCACCGATTTCTTCATGCGCCATCGGCGCAAGGCACTGTGGCTGCTGCTGTTCGTGGCAGTCTTCCGGATCAGCGACCTGGCCATGGCCTCGATGGCCAACCCGCTCTACATCGACCTGGGCTTCACGCTGGCCACCATCGCCAACGTCACCAATGTCTTCGGCATCGCCATGAGCATCGGCGGGGGAATCCTCGGCGGGCTGCTGGTGGCCCGCTACGGCATCGGGCCAATCCTCATACTGGGCGCGGTAGCCGCGGCGCTCACCAACCTGCTGTTCACGGCCCTGGCGCTGGCCGGGCAGAGCCTGCCGATGCTGGTGATGGCGATCGTCGGCGACAATCTGGCCAATGGCCTGGCCAGCGCGGTCTTCATCGCCTTCCTGTCGAGTCTCACCTCGCGCGCCTATACGGCCACCCAGTACGCGCTGTTCTCGTCGCTGATGACCCTGCCGGGCAAGTTCCTCAGTGGCTTCGGGGGATTGGTGGTCACTGGCGAGGGCTACGCGACCTTCTTCCTGATCTCCGCGCTGCTGGGGCTACCGGCCGTGATGCTGGCAATCTGGATCAGCCGCGACCCCGAGCTGGTGCCGGCACCTCGGGCCAGTTGATCGCCTTCATATGGCCGGCAGGTCAGTCGGCCAGCCGCGCCTGCAGCCAGGCCAGGGCACCCGGCGTGGTCCGCCACTGGTCGCGCATCAGGGTGCGGTACTGCCAGGCCTCGGCACGGGAACCGGGCTCGGCGACGCCCTCGCCGCCCACCGGGCGTGGGTTCTCGGCGCACAGCATGGCCACGGCGTGGGGGCTGTGGCGGCGTACTTCGCCCAGCGCCTCGGCGGCCTCGTCGCGACGCTCCAGGCGATAGAGCGCCAGCACACGGCCCATCAGCAGCCCCAGCGGCGGGGTTTCCTCATCGTTATCGAGTTCGCGCTCGCTCAAGGCCAGGGCCGCGCGGTCGCGGCCTTCCCGGAGCAACTGGTCGAGCACCAGCTCGCGCAATCCCAGGCTGTCCTGATCGTCCAGGGTGAGTAGCCGCTCGGCAAGCTCACGGGAGCGCGCCCGGGCACCACGCTCCATGCCCACCACCAGCGCCAGTCCGGTGCGCAAGAGTATGGCGTTGTCGGCGCTGTCCCACAGAAAAGGACCCTCGCCCTCGGCACGCACCTGCTCGAGCCAGCGCTCCAGGCGGCTGGCCAGGGGCTCGAACAGGCTCGGCGCCATCCACGGCAGGCTGCCGAAACGGCTGGCCAGCGCCAGTGCCAGGGATTGCACCACGGCGGGAGCATCCAGCCACTCGGGATGAGCGCACAGCGCCGGTAGCCACTCCCCGGCATGCGGCCAGGGGTCCTCGTCGAAGCCCATCGGGGCGTCACTCTCGACCTGGGACTTGAAGACCTTCTGCCAGGCGGCGAACAGCGTGTCCTCACGCGCGGTGGAATGATATTCGAGGCCGTCGTCGCCGCAGTGAATCTCCAGCCGCGGGGCCACGGGCAGCGATTCCAGCAGCGCCTGCAGGGCCACCAGCGGCTCGGCGAGGTCCTCCTCGGCACTCAGCAGCTGGTCGGCAAGCGTCGCCCCGGGGTTCTCGGCCAGGTCGGCGAGGAATTGCATCTGATCGGCGTCCAGGTCGCCCTGGCGGGCCAGGCGACGGAACCAGAAGCGCGACCGCTCGGCGGCCTCCTGCTCATGGCCCTCGTGCAGCAGCAGCATGGCCTCGATATAGGCCAGGGTCGGCGAGTCGGGCAGGGCCTGCTGGGCGCGCACGAAGGCCGCCCGGGCGCTGTCCAGGTCGTCGTTGTCCAGATGCATCAGGCAGAGCCGTTCCAGGGCCACGCCGCGCAGGAACAGCGGCCCGCGGTCGAGCACGGCATCGAGCAACGCCTCGCGCTTGCGGTGGAAGCCGCGCTCCTGGTAGAGATCGATGAGGATCTCGAAGGCGGGCTCGGCCTGCTCGGGGAGGGTCAGCCAGTCGGCACGCTCGAACAGCGACTCGAGGATCTGCTGGGCCCGACCCCGCTGGCCGGACTCGGCGGCGATCAGGCCGGCCTCGAGCAGCGCCTGTGCCGGGGCGCGGCCGCTGGCCAGGGCAGCCTTGAGGGTATCGCCCTTCCAGTCGCGCAGCGAGAGCATCCACATCAGGTGCGGCGGAACGTGGCCGGGCAGGCTGACCGCCCCGCAGCAGTGCTTGGTCTTGCGCCCGGAATCGCACCAGCAGGGCTCATTGCGCCCGGGCCGAGCCAGCGGCTCGGCGTCGAAGTCGAGTCGCGCCAGCGGGGTCTGGGACCACAGCTCCGGGGCCAGCGCCTGGGCCAGTGGCAAACTGCCGCCGACCAGGGCCGGCCCCTCGTCGCGGGCCCAGGCCATCAGCGTGGGGTAGCGCTCGTCCTGGCGAATGGCCTTGAGCGCCCCCGAGGCAAAGCCCAGCAGCTGTTCCACCCATACAGCCAGCATCGTGCACTCCAACGTTTGGAAAGCGGCATAGTCTACCAGTCTGCCAAGGGGCTTGGCAGCCGTTCATCCCCTTGCCCACGCCAGTAACGGTCGAGTGCGTGCCTGCATATCCAGCCGGGCGCCGAGACGTACCAGGTTCCAGTAGTGGCCGTTGAGGGTGCGTGACAGCAGCAGAGTATCCGCCGGGGGTTGCAGGCGGTCCATGGCCGCCCAGACTTTCGGGGAGAGCTCGCGCAGTCGACGGTGTACCCGCACGTCACCGAAATCCTGCTCGCCAGGCTGAAACAGCGGTTCCACGGCCTCGGCGGACTCACGATAAAGCGCGAGCGGTGCCCCCTGTCCCTGGCGGCCACCCAGCTTGAGAACCGCCTCGTCCATGGCCATGGGATCCTTCGCCAGGGTCGCCTCGAGCAGTTGCAGCATCGCCCGCAAGCGCGCCTCGGGCACCGGGATCACTGCGCCCAGGTCATAGATGACCAGCTGTCCCCGATCGTTGACGGCGAAGTTACCCGCGTGGGGGTCGGCATGAAGCTCACCATGTGTGAAGAGCTCCTCGGTGACCCAGTCGGCCAGCGTCTTTGCGACCCTCTGGCGAAGGTCGTCATCGCCTGCCTCAAGCTCGCGCAGCGGTGTTCCTGGCTCGTAGCGCATGGCCAGAACCCGGGGGCCAGAGAACTCAGGCAACGGCTCGGGAATCACCAGGCTGTCGAGATGGGCATAGCGCCTGCGGTAGCGGGCCAGAGCCTCCGCCTCGGCATGGTAGTCCAGCTCGCCGCGCAGGCTGACCGACAGCTCCTCGAACAGCGCATCGAGGCGCGCCTGGGGCACCTTGAGCCAGCGTCCCAGGCGCATCAAGCGTCGCACCTGTGCCAGGTCGCTCTCCAGCACGTCGGCAAGTCCCGGATACTGCACCTTGAGCACCAGGGTCTCACCGTCCAAGGTCGTGGCGCGATGCACTTGCCCCATGGAGGCACTGGCGAAGGGCCGCTGCTCGATGTCGTAGAACACCTCGTCCAGGTCCCCGTACTCCTCGACCAGAGTGCGGCGGATGCCCTCCCAGGGCATCGGTTCGGCCTGGCGCTGCAGGCGTGAGAGCTCCTCGGCGAGGTCCGGCGGCAGCAGGTCGTCCCACTGGGACATGATCTGGGCCAGCTTCATCGCCGGCCCCTTCAGCTCGGAAAGCCCCTCGAAGAGGGCCTCTCCCAGAGCCCGCCAGTCGGCCTGCCCACCCATTCGAGTGCGCATCAGCGCCCCGCCGGTGCGGGCGCCGAGCCCCAGCAGACGTCGGGTGCGGCCGCGTTCGCGCATGACCTTTGCTCCTTCTCTTTCGATAACAGTTGTACAATCATTGTACATGTACCGATGCAGCTTACACCTGGCGAGGCGTGGAGAATACTGGAAGAATGTCCATGCCATTCATCGCGACGAGCCATCATGCGACTGATCATCGCCGAGAAACCGAGCCTGGCCCGGGCCATCGCCGAGGCCCTTCCCGGCTCCCCGCGTCGCGACGACGGGGCCCTGGTGGTGGGTGATACCACGGTCACCTGGTGCCTGGGCCACCTGCTGGAGCAGGCCCCGCCCGATGCCTACGATCCTGCCCTGAAGCAGTGGCGCCTCGACCATCTGCCGATCCTGCCGAGCCGCTGGAAGCTGATGCCTCGCCCCAAGGCCCGCGGCCAATTGGCGGTGATCCGTCGGCTGCTCAAGTCTGCCCACGAGGTGGTACATGCCGGCGACCCGGACCGCGAGGGCCAGTTGCTGGTGCAGGAGGTGATCGAGCACCTGAGCTGGAAGGGACCGGTCTCGCGGCTGCTGATCAGCGATCTCAACCGCCCGGCGGTGCAGAGAGCGCTCGACCGGCTCGAGGACAATGCCCGCTTCGAGCCTCTCTACCAGGCGGCCCAGTGCCGCGCCCGGGCCGATTGGCTCTACGGCATCAACCTGACCCGGGCCTGGACGCTCATCGGCCGACAGGCCGGCCACGGCGGGGTGCTCTCGGTGGGACGAGTCCAGACCCCGGTACTGGGGCTGGTGGTGCGCCGGGATGCCGAGATCCGTGATTTCGAACCGAAACCCTTCTTCGTGCTCTGGGCCGAACTCGCCGTCGCGCAGGGCCAACTGCGCGCCTGGTGGGTGCCCGGGGAGACCCATCCCCTCGACGACCAGGGGCGACTGCTGGCCCGAGAACCGGCCGCCGCCCTGGCCGACCGCCTGCCCGGCGCCGAGGGTCGGCTCACGGCCCTGGAACGCCGCGACAAACGCCAGGCGCCTCCCCTGCCCTACTCGCTTTCGGCGCTGCAGGTCGACGCGGCGCGGCGCCACGGGCTCTCCGCCAAGGCGACTCTGGACATCTGCCAGCGTCTCTACGAACGCCATCAACTGATCACCTATCCGCGCTCGGACTGTCGCTACCTGCCCGAGGAACATTTCGCCGCGGCACGGGCCACCCTGGAGGGTGCCTGCCGCGCGGACGACACCCTCGGCCAGTGGCTGACCGGGGCGGATTTCTCGCGGCGCTCCAGGGCCTGGGACGACCGTAAGGTCGGCGCCCACCATGCACTGGCGCCCACCGGCAAGCCCGCCGATCTCTCGCGGCTGGAAAAGGCCGAGGCCGATGTCTTCCGGCTGATCGCTCGCAACGTCCTGGCGCAGTTCTACCCGCCACTGGCCACCCGCGAGGTAAAGGCGGAGTTCCGCCTCCTCGACGAGACCTTCCGCGCCCGCGGCCAAGAGATCCTCGAGCCCGGCTGGAAGCCGCTGTTCACCACTCGCGACGAGGCCCCGCCGCTGCCACCACTCACCGAGGGCGAGAGCTGCCGGGTCCATGAGGCCGGCGTCGAGGACCGTGAGACCCGCCCGCCGGAGCCCTTCACCGACGCCAGCCTGATCAAGGCGATGATGAACATCGCCCGCTACGTCGAGGATCCGGCCGTCCGGCGCACCCTGCGCGAGCACGACGGCCTGGGCACCGAGGCGACCCGGGCCGGCATCATCGAGACCCTGGTGGAGCGCGGCTACCTGGTGCGCCAGGCCAAGGCCCTGCGTGCCACACGCTTGGGCAGCGCGCTGATCGCCTCGCTGCCCGAGGCGGTGGGCCGCCCCGAGCGTACCGCGCTCTGGGAGCAGCGCCTGGGTGGCATCGTCGAGCAGGGCGACGCTCCGGCACCTTTCCTCGCGGCCTTGATCGACGACCTGCAGGGTCTGCTCGCTGCCGCCGACGCCGGCCGCATGCGCGAGGCCCTGCACAACGCCCGGGGCGAGCAAGCCCCTGCCGCCCGTCCGACTCGCGGCAAGCGGCGCGGAGGCTCGCCCCGCAAGGCGGGCGCGGCACGCCGAACCCGCCGCTCCTGACTCTGCGATCATGAACTGCACTCATGACCCTGGGAGGCACGCCATGACCCCATCGACACATTGGATCGTCGGCCCCGGTGCCTTGGGGCGGCTGATCGCCCTGCGGCTGGCCGAGCGGGTGCCGGTAAGGCTGGTCGGCCGCCGTCCGCTTCCCGCTCGTCAGACCCTGGTCTCCCCGGAAGGCAAAACCCGGGAACAGTCACTTGCCATGGCCCGGACCGATGCCCTGCCCATGGAAGTACCGGCCGTGGTGCACTTGACCACCAAGGCCCACGCCGCGGAGGCGGCCCACGCCACTCTTGCCGCCCAACTGCCTTCCGGGGTGCCCTTGGTGCTGTGGCAGAACGGCTTCGCCTGTCAGCCGGCGCTCACCGAGCGCCACGACGGCCCGGTGCTCTGCGCCACCACTACTGAGGGCGCCCATGTGCAGGCCGACGACCGAGTGATCCATGCCGGCCATGGCCATACCTTCCTGGGTGCCCTGGACGGTAGCAATGCGGACCTGGCCAGGGCGCTGGCGCGGACCCTGACCGACGCCGGACTGCCGGCCGAGGCGGTCGACGATATCCGCATACGGCTGTGGCGCAAGCTGGCCGTCAATGCCGCCATCAATCCCCTGGTCGCCCGCTTCACTATCCGCAACGGCCAGCTGCGCGACCGACCCTTCCGTCCCATGGTCGAGCGGTCGATCAACGAGGTGGCAGCGATTCTCGCCGCCGAGGGCGTCACTCCGCCCGGCGGGAGCGGCCTGGAGGGCTGGCGGGAACTGGTCTGGCAAGTCATCGAGGCCACGGCGGCCAACCGTGCCTCCATGCTGCAGGACGTGCTGGCCGGCCGAGTCACCGAACACGAGGCGATTCTCGCGCCGCTGCTGGCGGCCGCCTCACGACACCAGCTATCGGCCCCTTGCCTGGCACGGCATCTTCAGGACCTGCGCCTGCGGACGCAGAAATTGGCGGAACCGCCGACGACTTGCTAGGCTGAACTGGATAATAATCTAGAGTCGCCGGCCCTCAGACTGCCGACCCAAGGTAGGGGAACATGCAACCGGAATCACGCCTCGCCATCGCAGTGGCCGGCTTCCTGGCGCTGGCAATATCGCCCTTGCAGGCCGACTCGACCATTCCCGCTTACGGGGGTATGGAGAGGAAGCTGGTCTACCTCGACAACGGTATGCTCGTTCAGGGAAGCGACGTCGACACTCCCGACGGTTATACGTCGGGCTTCCGTCTCACTGCCGGTTTCACGCCGCAGCACCTTCCACGCCTCGACCTCGGCGCCGAGTTCAGCTACCGCGAAAGCGATGACGTGCCGGTCTCCCACGCCGATAGCCAGCAGCTCCTCGACACCACCAGCCTAGGCGGCAGCCTGGTGGCCGGGGTACGTTTCGGACCTCTTGGTCTCTATGCCAAGTCGGGCCTGGCGGAGTGGCAGGGAGACCCCGTCGGAAATGGTGACCAACTTCGCGAGGGCGGTGGCACAGCCAGGGTGCAGGGCTTCGGGGCTCGCCTCCAGCTGCGCCACCTGGTCAGTCGGCTGGAATTCGAGGAGATCGATGACCCGACCATGGACCACCTAAACCTGATGACCGCCTCGGTGCATATTCCTTTCTAGCTGCAAGCTGCAAGCTGCAAGCTGCAAGCTGCAAGCTGCAAGCTGCAAGCTGCAAGACAGCATAACCTGAATACCTAAGGAGCAAGCCAAGGGGTTCCTTGGAGCTTGCTCCTTGAAGCTTGACGCTGGCCGAAGGCCTACCCCGTATTGCGCAGCCCGGCGGCGATCCCGGCCATGGTTACCATCAGCGCCCGGGAAAGATCCGCGCTGATCGCTCCATCGGCATCGCGGTTACGCTGCAACAGCTCGGCCTGCAGACCGTGCAGTGGATCGATGTAGGGATTGCGCACCTCGATGGCCTGGCGGATCAGCGGTGTCCTCTCCAGCAGCTCCTGCTGGTCGAGCACCTGCAGCAGTGCCTCGTGGAGTCGACCGAAGCGTGTGCGAAGCCGCTCGCCGAGCGCCTTGAGGGCCGGCTCGTCGATCAGCCGGTGTTCGTAGTAGGCGGCGATTCCCACATCGGCCTTGGCCAGCAGCATCTCCAGCATGTCCAGGTAGGTACCGAAGAAGGGCCACTGGTCGCGCATCTCGCGGAGCACCTCGAGACCGCCCTCTTCCTCCAGGCGCTGGCTGAAGGCCTCGCCACTGCCCAGCCAGGCCGGCAGCATCAGGCGAATCTGGGTCCAGGCGAAGATCCAGGGGATCGCCCGCAGGGTCTCCACACCACCATCCTGGCGACGCTTGGTGGGTCGCGACCCCAACGGCAGGCGTCCGAGCGCGCCTTCCGGCGTCACCGAACGGAAATAGGGGACGAAATCGGGATCCTCGCGCACCACCCCCACATAGGCACCGTGGGCCACCTCGGCCAGGCGGTCCATCTCCTCGCGCCATTCCGTCTTTGGCGCCGGGGGCGGCAGCAGGCTCGCCTCGAGGACCGCACAGGCATAGATCTCCATGGAACGCAGGGCGATCTCCGGCTGGCCGAACTTGAAGCGGATCATCTCGCCCTGCTCGGTCACCCGCAGGCTGCCATTCACCGAGCCCGGCGGCTGGGAGAGGATGGCGGCGTGGGCGGGCCCGCCTCCCCGACCCACGGTCCCCCCACGGCCATGGAAGAGGGTGAGGTCGACGCCGTGACGCTTGCAGACCTCCACCAGCGTCTCCTGGGCTCGGTACTGTGCCCAGGCCGCGGCCAGCTGGCCGGCGTCCTTGGCAGAATCCGAATAGCCGATCATCACCTCCTGGCTGTCGCCGGCCAGGGCGCGGTAGCCCGGTAACGCCAGCAGGTGGTCGATGACCTCGCCGGCGTGGTCGAGGTCATCGAGGGTCTCGAACAGCGGCGCGATGGGCAGGCTGACCGTGCCCCCCACCTCCTTCATCAGCAGCGCCACGGCAAGCACGTCGGAGGGCTGGGCGGCCATGGAGATGATGTAGGTTCCCAGCGCCTCTCGGTGCTCGGAGGCGATGACCCGAAAGGTATCGATGACCTCGCGGGACTCGGCGGAGCACTCCCAGCGACGCGGGATCAGCGGACGCCGAGAGGCGAGCTCGGTGAGCAGGAACTCCTGGCGCTGCGCCTCGCTCCAGTCACGGTAGTGACCGAACGCCAGACCATGGGTGAGTTCCTCCATCACCTGGGCGTGGCGACTGGCCTCCTGGCGCAGGTCGAGCTTGGTCAGGGTCACCCCGAACACCGCCACCCGACGCAGAGTGTCGAGCAGCACGCCGTTGGCGATGGTGTCGAGCCCCACATCACACAGCGAGCGATAGCAGGCCAGCAGGGGGGCATAGAGCTGGTCGCGAGTCTCGATGATGGGCCCGCCCTCGTAGCTGCGCCCGTCGAGTTCGGCCTTGGCCCAGTCGCGCGTCGCCTCGACACGACTCGACAGTCGCTTGAGCAGCTCGCGATAAGGTTCGGCAACGTCGCCCACCTCGGCCTTGAGCGCGCTGTTGGCCTTCCACATGGAGAGCTCGGCCTTGAGCTGCTCCAGGTCGCGCAGATAGAGGTCCGCCGCCATCCAGCGCCCCAGTAACAGCACCTCGCGGGTTACCTTCGCCGTGACGTTGGGATTGCCGTCGCGGTCACCGCCCATCCAGGAGGCGAAGCGGATCGGCGCGGCATCCAGCGGCAGACGCTCGCCGGCGGTGTCCAGCAGCAGGTTGTCGAGATCGCGATGAAAATCGGGAACCGCCTGCCACAGGGAGTTCTCAATCACCGCGAAGCCCCACTTGGCCTCGTCCACCGGGGTTGGGCGCTCGTGGCGTATCTCGTCGGTGTGCCAGGCCTGACTGATCAGTTCCTCCAACCGGCCTTGGGCACGCACCCCGCGTTCCGGGTAGTCGCCGGACGACTCGATGGTGCTGAGACAGTCGTCGATGGCGTCATATTTCTGGATCAGGGTGCGGCGGATGACCTCGGTGGGATGCGCAGTCAGCACCAGTTCGACGCGCATGCCGGCCAGGGTTTCCACCAGCTTGCGCGGTGAATGACCGGCACCCCGGGCCCGCTCCAGCAACTCGGACAGCACCGGCTGGGAACCGGGCTTGTAGTCCTCGACCCGGCGGAAACGCGACCGATAGTGCTGCTCGGCGATGTTGGCCAGGTTGAGGAACTGGTTGAAGGCCCGGGTCACCGGCAGCAGGTCACGGTCGGGCAGCTTGCGCAGGTACTCGATCAACTCGCGCTGGCTGCCGTCCTCGCCCTGGCGACCGCGCTTTGCGAAGCCGCGAATGGTCTCGATGCGATCGACGAAACCCGGGCCCAGGTCATCGGCGATGGTGCGGCCCAAGCTGTCGCCCAGGATGCGAACATTGTCACGCAGCGATTCGTGCAGGTCATGGCTCATGGCCGGGGCTCTCCTTGCGACGATTCCCGAACGGGGGTGTCGAGGTGCTTGGCGGCCTGCCAGTGGTGCTCCATGGCTTCCAGGCCGGCCTCCTGCAACGGCACCTCGTCGGCGGCCAGGGCCGCCTCCACGTGGCGGAAGCGTCGCTCGAACTTGGCATTGGTGGCGCGCAGGCACTGCTCGGGATCGGCCTTGAGGGTACGCGCCAGGTTGGTCACCGCGAACAGCAGATCGCCTACTTCCTCGGCGGCATGCGTCCGGTCCCCTTCTGCCAGGGCCTCCGCCACCTCATCGAGCTCCTCGCGGATCTTGGCCAGCACGCCGCGGGCATCGGGCCAGTCGAAGCCGACCCGGGCGGCACGCTTGGAGAGCTTGGCAGCCCGGGAGAGGGCCGGCAGGGTGCGCGGCACGTCATCCAGCACCGACGCCGCGGTGCTGTTGTGCGGCGAGCCAGGGGTGTCGCTGGCCCGCTCGGCGCGCTCCTCGGCCTTCAGCGCCTCCCAGCGGCTCTCTATGTGTTTTTGATGGGGAACCTGACGGGTCTCCATTTCCTCGGCACTCATTCCAGGCGGGCGGCGCGAGGCCAGGGTGCCGTCGGGGAAGACGTGGGGATGGCGGCGCAGCATCTTGGCGGTCAGGACATGCACCACCTCATGGAAGTCGAAGCGACCCGCCTCGGCCCCGAACTGGCTGTAGTAGACCACCTGGAAGAGCAGATCACCGAGCTCGCCGGGGAGCTCGCCCCAGGCTCGCCGCTCGATGGCGTCGGCGACCTCGTAGGCCTCCTCCAGGGTATGCGGCACGATGGAGTCCCAGTCCTGCTTCACGTCCCAGGGGCAGCCCTGCTCGGGGTCGCGCAGCACGGCCATCAGCTCGAGCAGGTCGTCGAGGTCATAGCGAGACTCACTCATGTCGTTCTCCTCTTGCGCTTGCCGGACTTACCCTCTCCGCCCCCGCTGCGCAGGCGACGCACCTCGATGACGTTGGGCAGCTGCTGGATGCGCGAGAAGAGACGTCCCAGGGTCTCCAGACCGTCGACCTCGACGGTGATGGACAGGCGCGCGATGCCGTCATCGGTATCGGTCAGGGTGTTCACCGAGAGCACGTTGACGCGGTCATTGCTGAGCACGCCGGTGACATCACGCAGCAGGCCCGAACGGTCCCAGGCCTGGATCTCGATATCCACCGGATACTGGGTGCGGGGGCGCTCGCCCCACTCCACCTCGATGATGCGCTGGGGTTCGTCCAGACGCAGCTGAAGGATATTGGGGCAGTCCTGGCGATGCACGGTGACGCCACGCCCCTGGGTGATGAAGCCGACGATGGCGTCACCGGGAACCGGGTGGCAGCAGTTGGCCATGCTGGTCTTGAGGTTGCCCACCCCGAGCACGGTGATGTTGCTGTCGCCACCCTTGCCCGGGGCCTTGCGGGGCTTGGCCAGCAGGCGGTCGAGCTGTTCCTGGTCGTCGCTCTCGCCGAACAGCTGCTGGGCCTGGTGCAGCACCTGGCCGATGCGCAGGTCGCCGGCGCCCAGGGCGGCATACATGTCGTCCGGGGTAGGATAGTTGACCTTGTTGGCCAGGGTGGTCAGGTCCATGCCCTCGACGTCGAGCCGCTTCATTTCGCGCTCGAACAGCCCCCGGCCCTCCTCGAGATTGCGGTCGCGAGCCTGCAGCTTGAACCAGGACTGGATCTTGGCCCGTGCCCGGGACGTCCGCACATAGCCCAGGTTGGGGTTGAGCCAGTCGCGGCTCGGCCCGCCCTTGCTGGCGGTGAGGATCTCCACCTGCTGGCCGGTCTTGAGTCGATAGGTGAGCGGCACGATGCGGCCGTTGACCTTGGCCCCCCGGCAGCGGTGGCCCACCTCGGTGTGCACGCGGTAGGCGAAATCGATCGGCGTGGCGACCCGAGGCAGGTCGATGACGTGGCCGTCCGGGGTGAAGACGTAGATGCGGTCCGGGGCCACGTCGCTGGTCAACCCCTCGCGCAGGTCGCCGAAGTCGCCCACCTCTTCGTGCCACTCCAGCACCTGGCGCAGCCAGGCGATCTTCTCCTCGTAGCTGGCGCTGCGCGCGCTGGTGTCGTGCCCCTTGTAGCGCCAGTGGGCACAGACCCCGAGCTCGGCCTCCTCGTGCATGGCAAAGGTACGGATCTGGATCTCGAGCACCTTGTTCTCGGGGCCGAGCACCGCGGTGTGCAGCGACTGGTAGCCGTTCTTCTTGGGGTTGGCGATGTAGTCATCGAACTCGTTGGGAACGTGATGCCAGCGCGAATGGACGATGCCCAGCATCGTGTAGCAGTCACTCACCTCGGGGACCAGGATGCGCACCGCCCGGATGTCGTGGACCTGGGAGAAGTCGATGTGTTTGCGCTTCATCTTCCGCCAGATCGAATAGATATGCTTGGCGCGCCCGTCGACCTGATAACGCCTGATGCCCTGGGCCGACATCAGCGCCTTGAGGGTCTCCACCACCTCGCTGATGTAGCGGTCACGGTCCATGCGCTTCTCGGCAAGCTGCCGGGCGATGGTCTTGTACTCTTCCTCGTGCAGGTAGCGGAAGGAGAGATCCTCGAGTTCCCACTTGAGATGGCCGATGCCCAGACGGTGGGCCAGGGGCGCATAGATGTCGAAGACCTCGCGGGCCACCTGCAAACGCTTCTCGCGCGGGGCATCGCGTACCTGGCGCAGGGCGCAGGTCCGCTCGGCAATCTTGATCAGGGCGACGCGGACGTCGTCGATCAGGTTTACCAGCATCTTGCGCAGGTTGTCCTGCTGGTCATGCTGGCTCAGACCCTGGCTGGGTGCCTGAAAGGTACCGATGGCCGCCATCTGCAGCACGCCGTCGATAAGGCCGGCAACCTCGTGGCCAAAGCGCTTGTCGACCTCATCGAGGCCGATCAGCTTCTCGCGGACACCGCGATAGAGCACTGCGGCCTCCAGCGCCGGCTGGTCGAGCTTGAGCTCACTCAGGATGTCGGCCATCTCCAGGCCCATGCGAAAGCTCGAGCCATCCTTGAGCCAGGCCTTGTGGGGGCGATCGGATGCCATCTCCAGTTGCCGGGCCAGCTCGCAGGCGCGGCGCATCTCGTCGACGTCGCGTAACTTGACGTCGTGCTGCAGGCGGGTGAGCCACTGGTCGATATCGACACTTCCATCCCGGGTCAGCGGCTGTTCTTCACGCACTTTAACCATCGCTTTACCCTCCTTAGGCCTGCTGCGCCGAACCGGGATACGCGAACAGCAGCATGGATTCCAGATGTGAGGTGTGCACGAACATGTCGGCCACGGCCACACGCAGGGGGCGATAGCCACCATGCACAAGCTGTGCCGCATCCCGGGCCAGGGTGGCCGGGTCGCAGGAGATATAGAGAAGGCGCGGCACCGGATGTTCCACGAGTGCCCGGCTCACGGCCTCGGCCCCTTCCCGAGGCGGGTCCAGCACCACGACGTCGGGAGCGGCCTTCTGAAGCAGCGCGCGCACGGCCGGCAGCTTGGCGAGATCCGCCTGGTGCGCCTCGACGTCCAGCCCCCGTCCTTGTGAAATGGCGCGTGCATTGTCGCCCAGCCGCGCGACCATCGCCGGGTTACCCTCCGCCGCCGTCACCCGAGCCCCGGCGGCGGCCAGCGGCAGGCTGAAGTTGCCCACGCCGGCGAACAGATCCAGCACCCGGTCACCGGCGGCAAATGGCGACAGCCATGACAGGGCCGTGCTTATCATCAGGCGGTTGACCTCGTCATTGGCCTGCAGGAAATCGCCGGGGGCGATGCCCAGGGAGAGCTCCCCATCAGGCCCCGGCACCTGGCAGTGGAGTGCCGGGGCAGGGGTCAACCACTCGAATTCGGGCGCCTCGCGACCCAGCCAGCGGGCCAGGTGAAGGCCACGGACCTCGGCGAAGGCCTGCCAGCGTCGAGCGTCCGCCGGGTGATCACGCAATTGGCGTACGACCACTACCACCGCCTGGTCGCTCTCGAGCAGTTCGAGGTGCCCTACCTGGCGAGGCGCCTCGAGGGTTGCCAGCAGCTGGTGCAATGGCACCAGCAGGGCGTCCAGGGCCGGCACCAACACGGTGCAGGCCTCGATGTCGACCAGCCGATGGGTATGGCGGGCGCGAAACCCAAGGTGGACCCCACCATCGGCGTCCACCTTGACCCCCAGGCGGGCGCGACGACGGTAGTCCTCGCCTGCGCCGGCAAGCAGCTCGGGCGACGCTGCCAGGGCGATGCCCTGGCGCCCCAGCAATTCCTCCAGGACAGCCTGCTTGTGGCGGCGCTGCGCCGGCAATGCGAGATGCTGCAGGTCGCAGCCGCCACAGCGACTGAAGTAGGGACAGGGCGGCGTTACGCGCTCCGGCGAGGCCGTCAGCAGCTCCCGCACATGGGCCTCGTCGAAGCGCTTGCGGGTGCGATGAACGGCAACTTTCACGTGCTCGCCAGGAAGCGCGCCCTCGACGAACACCGTCTTGCCATGGGCATTGCGTGCCACCCCGCGCCCATCATGGGCCAGCCCTTCGACCTCCAGTGTGTCTTGCTCGGCGGCGGGGGCCTCCCGGCGCTCCTCCTGGCGCCCATGCAACCCCGAGACGCCCGACGACGCACGCGTGGGACGACGTTTGCCCAGCATGGCCATACTCAGCTCTCCGGGGCGTAAAGGCCGGTGGAGAGATAGCGGTCACCGCGGTCGCAGACGATGAAGACGATCACCGCATTCTCGACCTCGGCGGCGATACGCAGTGCGCCGCCGAGCGCCCCGCCGGAAGACACGCCGGCCAGGATGCCCTCTTCTCGGGCCAGGCGACGCATGTACTCCTCGGCCTCGTGCTGGCCGATATCCAGCACCCGGTCGACGCGGCGAGCGTCGAAGATGCTCGGCAGGTACTCGGGCGGCCAGCGGCGGATCCCGGCAATACTGGCTCCATCCTCGGGCTGTAGACCGATGATCTGCACCTCGGCGTTGCGCTCCTTGAGGTAGCGGGACACGCCCATGATGGTGCCTGTGGTGCCCATCGAGCTGATGAAGTGGGTGATGGTGCCGCCGGTCTGCTCCCAGAGCTCAGGGCCGGTGGTGCGGTAGTGCGACAAGGGATTGTCAGGGTTGGCGAACTGGTTCAACGGCTTACCGTCGCCGCGGGCGATCATCGCCTCGGCCACGTCGCGGGCCTCTTCCATGCCGCCTTCCTTACTCACCTCAATCAGCTCGGCGCCGTAGGCGGCCATGGCCTGCTTGCGCTCGGCTGAAGCACTCTCCGGCATGATCAGCACCATGCGATAGCCCATGATGGCGGCCGCCATGGCCAGGGCGATCCCGGTGTTGCCGGAGGTCGCTTCGATCAGGGTATCACCGGGCGCGATCTCGTCGCGGGCCTCGGCCTGCTCGAGCATGGAGAGGGCCGGACGGTCCTTGACCGATCCTGCGGGATTGTTGCCCTCCAGCTTGGCCAGCAGGGTATTGCCGCGCCCGGCGGTGATGCGCTTGAGACGGACCAGCGGCGTATGGCCGACGGTCTCCTCGAGAGTGGGGAAATGCATGTAACCTTCCTGATGGAAACGCCTTTTCGGCATTATATCCCTGCGGCTGCAGACTGGACAGGCATCTGCCCGCCCTGTGGCATACTGGAGGCCGATTCACCGCCCGACGAGCCTGCCGATGTCGCTCAAGACCCGACTGATGCTGATGATCTTCGGTCTGCCCATGCTGCTGCTGACCCTGCTGGTCGGTGTGACCCTGGTGCTTGAGGATCGTCAGCGCCACGCGGCACTGGGCGACCAGTTGACCCGGGATGCGGAATTGATCGCGCCGGCCCTGGACGAGGCGCTGGCGAGGGAGGACGACCGGGCACTGTCACGCCTGAGCGAGGGCCTGCTGGCACTGCCTCATGTCCAGGCGCTGAGCCTGCTGGATGACCAGAGTGAGCCGCTGCTGCAACATGGCCGACCCGGCGACCTGCCGAGACTTCCCGACCTCGAGGCCACTCGGTTGATGGAACGCGATCGCCAGTGGTTGCTGCAGGTGCCGCTGACCGATACCGCATCAACCGCGACCCGGCTGGTGCTGCACATCGACACCACCCCACTGCTGCTCGGCTTCTATCGGCATCTCGCCAGTGCCGGCCTCGTCCTGTTGCTCGCAGGCCTGCTGCTGTTCCTGGCGGCCTACATCACCCTGAGACGGGTGAGCCAGCCACTGGAAGATACGGGGCGCGCCCTGGATCGCCTGGCCCTCGGGGTAGTGCCAGAGCGGCTGGCCATTCCCCCGGCATCCGAACTGGCAGGATTAACGCGATGCGTCAATGACCTGGCCGACAACCTCGAGACAGCCCGGGAGGAGATGCAAGCCCAGATCGAGCAGGCCACCGACGATCTGCAGGAGTCCATGGAGACCATCGAGGTACAGAACATCGAGCTGGACATCGCCCACCGTCGAGCCCTGGAGGCCAACCGCGTCAAGTCGGAGTTCCTGGCCAACATGAGCCACGAGATTCGCACCCCCCTCAACGGCATCGTCGGCTTCTGCCGGCTGCTGGCGCGCTCACGGATGGAACCGCGCCAGCGCGAATGGCTGGACCATGTGCAACGGGCCTGCGACAACCTGCTGATGCTGGTCAACGACATACTGGACTTCTCCAAGCTGGAGGCCGGCCGGGTGGAGCTCGAGACGCTACCGCTGGACATGGTCAGCCTGATCGACGAGGTGCTCGGCCTGCAGGCCCCGCTGGCTCATCAGAAGGAGCTGCAACTGCTCGGCCTGGTCTACGACGACGTACCGGCCGACCTCGAGGGCGACCCGCTGCGGATCCGCCAGGTGATCACCAACCTGGTCAACAACGCCCTCAAGTTCACCGACCGGGGCGATGTGATCGTGCGCGTCATGCTGGAACAGGCCGAGGGCAACCAGGTGCTCCTGCGCGTCAGCGTCAGCGACTCCGGCATGGGCCTGACCGACGAGGCCCGCCGACGCCTGTTCCAGGCCTTCCACCAGGCCGATATCAGCCACCCGCGGGAATTCGGCGGCACCGGCCTGGGCCTGGCCATCTGCCGGCAGCTGGTCGAACAGATGGGCGGGGAAATCGACGCCGAGAGCGTACCTGGCGAAGGCTCGACCTTCTCCTTCACCCTGCCGCTATTGGGTAGCACGGAGGCCGAACGCGCGCCAGAGCTCAACCTGGACGGAGAAGGCATCGTGCTCGAGGAGCCCCATCCGCCCACGCGCCGCGCCCTACGACATCTGATGACCCGCTGGGGCGCCCAGGTCATCGCGCCGGCAACGGCCGAGACCGAGCCCCCCGCTTCGCTGGTCGTGGCAGGACTGGGCAGCGAGGATCTTACCGAGGCACGTCTCGCCGGATGGCGGCGCCGGCTGGACGGACTGGGCTGTCCCGCCCTGCTGCTGGTCAACGCCAGCCCCCCTGACCTCCCGGCCCTGCCCCTGCCACATGGCGGTGAAGTCCTCGCCAAGCCGGTTTCCCGCTCGGCTCTCGCCGATGCAGTGGTCCGCCAACTGGCGGGAACGTCTCGGACCCTGCCGCCCACACAGCGCCGGCAGGTAGCGTCGCCGGTCCGGCTGCTGGTCGTCGATGACACCGAGTCCAACCGGTTGCTGCTCAGTGAGCTGCTGGCGGGGCCCGGCCTGACGGTCACCCAGGCGGCAAGCGGGGAAGAAGCCCTGGTGCTGGCGCATGAGCGGGACTACGACCTGGTATTGATGGACATCCGCATGGCCGGCATGGATGGCATAGAGACGACCCGGGCACTGAGACGACTCGGTGGTGTCTGGAAACGGGTACCGATCATCGCCGTCACCGCCCATGTGCAGGGCGAGCAGCACCGGGTGCTGCGCGAGGGCGGGCTCGACGATGTGCTGATCAAGCCGCTGCAGCCTAGCCGCCTCGACCAGCTCCTGGAGGAGCACCTGGGCATCGTGCTGCCGCCCCGGCCAGCGGGGAGTGAGCCATCAGCCCATGGGGAGACGCCGCGGGAGGAGGACCAGGAGCTGGCGGTGGTCGACCTGGAGCTGGGGGCTCGCCTGGCCGGTGGACGCGAGCACCTCGCCCGGGAGCTGCTGGAGAAGCTGACCGACTCCCTGGAAGACAGCGAGCGAGCCATCCGTGACGCCATCGAGCACGCCGACGAGGAGGCCCTGCTCGACGCCCTGCATGCCTTGAATGGTGCCTGTCGCTATTGCGGCACACCCCGCCTGGGGCTGCTGGCGGAGACCCTGGAGACCCGCCTGCGATCGCGCGGCACGCTCTCCGTGTTGCCGCTGCTGCCCGACCTCTACACCGCCATGGCCGAGCTGCGCGCTTGGCAGGCGAATCAACCCTCGAGCACCACGAAGGCCATGGCCAGGGCCTCTTCGTCGGACAGTGACAGGTGAACCGATCTGACGCCGGCCGCCTCAGCCAATTCGAGAGCCTTGCCGGAAAGCACCAGTGACGGACGTCCCAGGGCATCGTTGACCACCTGGATCTCGGTCCAGCGCATGCCTCGGCGCAGGCCGGTGCCCAGTGCCTTGACGAAGGCCTCCTTGGCGGCGAACCGCTTGGCCAGGAAGGCGGCGGGCAGGACATGATCACGGAAGCGTTCCTGCTCCTGCTCGCCGAGCAGGCGCAACGCGAAACGCTCGCCGTGGCGTCCCATGGCCCGCTCGAAACGGGCCACTCGGGTGATGTCGGTGCCGATCCCGATGATCATCGGCAGCCGTCTGCCTCATCGTCGTGATCGTGGTCGTGCTCCTCTAGCGAAGCCACGAAGCCCGCCTCCTGGCCGGCGATGGCCAGCCGCTTCATCTCGGCCACGGCCTCCTTGAGACCCACGAAGAGTGCCCGGGCAATGATCGCATGGCCGATGTTGAGCTCGTGAAGGCCGGGCAGCGCGGCGATGGCCTCGACATTGTGATAGTTCAGGCCATGACCGGCGTTGACGGTGAGCCCCAGTTCGAGGGCCATCTCGACGGCAGCGGCAAGCCGGGCATGCTCACGACGCGCGGCCTCGCCCGAGACCTCGGCATAGGCACCGGTATGCAGTTCGATCACCGGCGCACCCGCTCGGGTTGCCGCCTCGATCTGCACGGGCTCGGGGTCGATGAAGAGTGACACCTCGCAGCCGGCCGTGGCGAGCCGACGGCAGGCCCCAGCGATGGCCTCGAATCCCCCGGCCACATCGAGCCCGCCTTCGGTGGTCAGCTCCTCGCGCTTCTCGGGCACCAGGCAGACATGGGCCGGACGCAGCTCTTCGGCGAGGCTCAGCATCTCCTCGGTGACGGCCATCTCTAGGTTCATGCGGGTATTGAGCACATCAACCAGCAATCGCACGTCGCGTTCCTGGATGTGGCGACGATCCTCGCGCAGGTGCACGGTGATGCCGTCGGCACCGGCCTCCTCGGCGAGCAGAGCCGCCTGGACCGGGTCCGGATAGCGGGTACCACGGGCCTGGCGAAGGGTAGCGATATGGTCGATGTTGACGCCGAGCAGGATACGCGGGGGATGCATGGCGGGCTCCAAGGGGGTCGAGAAATCAGGAGTAAGCAACCCGCATGAGCCGTGGTTTCGGGGCTGATCCGGCGGCAGACCTGCGAGGAGGCGCTGTGAACCCATCCCTGGGCGCTACCTATGCCATCCCTGGCATAGGACCTCCTCTTCGGTCTGCCCCCGGCGCCCCTCACGGCCATCGCGAGAAGTGTGAGAAAGCCGTCAGTGTGAACCGGGACGTCGGCGCTGGGCAAGCTGGCGCATCAGCTCACGGGAGCGCAGCGGGCGGCTGCCGAGCAGCGGAGCCAGCGCCGCGCGGGTGACGGCCTTGGCGGGGCCGGCCAGCCCGGGTTCGGACCAGTCACCGCGGGCCAGCAAGCGCAGGGTGCGCCCATCAATACCGCCCTCGCCCGCCACGAAGGCCCGTGAGGCCGGGTCGAGCACATAGCGACGCTGGGGATCGAGCTCGCCCCCCTCGGGATCGGTGAAGCGCGGCCAGGCGTCGAGCGCCTCGAGGGCCGCCATCTCGAGCCGGCGCAGCGCTCCGGCGCGCCCCTCGGGCCTTGGCAGCACCTCGAGCATGACGGTGTAGAAGGCGAAGACATCGGCGACCGGCAGCTCCCCCGGCAGCACCCGCGTCAGCAGTTCGTTGGCATAGAGGCCACACAACAGTCCCTCGCCGGCGAGCAGCGCCGCACTGCCGTGTCCCTCCATCAAGCGCAGACGCTTGAGCTCGCCCTCGCCGACCCAGGTGACGTGCAGCGGGGCGAAGGGCTGCAGGCGGGCCCGCGAACGCGACCCGGGCCGCTGGACACCCTGGGCCACGGCCCTGACGCGCCCATGGTGAAGCGTCAGCAACTCCACCAGGGCGCTGGTCTCGCGGTAGGGCCGCTTATGCAGAAGGAAGGCGGGTTCGGGTTGCATCTAATCCAGGTCGTAGCCGAGGCTCTTCAAGGCCCTATCATCGTCGGACCAGCCGCGCTTGACCTTGACCCAGAGGTTGAGCATCACCTTGGCCCCCAGCACCCGCTCCATGTCGAGGCGAGCTTCGCGGCCGATGTTCTTGATGCGCTCGCCGTTCTCGCCGATCAGGATCTTCTTCTGCCCGGCCCGTTCGACGAGGATCAGCGCGCTGATGTGCACCACCCGACCCTCGTCACGGAACTCCTCGATCTCCACGGTCATCTGGTAGGGCAGCTCGTCCCCGAGCTGGCGCATCACCTTCTCGCGCACCAGCTCGGCGGCCAGGAACCGCTGGCTCTTGTCGGTGATCTGGTCTTCGGGGAAAAAGTGCACGCTCTCGGGCAGGTACTTGGCAACCTCGACCTCGAGCTCGGGCACGTTGGTGCCGTGCTTGGCGGAGATCGGCACGATGGCGGCGAAGTCGCGGCGCGCACCGACCTGCTCCAGCCAGGGCAGCAGGCTGGCCTTGTCCTGCAGGCGGTCGACCTTGTTGACGGCCAGGATCACCGGCGCCTCGACGTGTTCGAGGCGCTGCAGCACCACCTGGTCCTCGTCACTCCAGCGCGTGCGGTCGATGATGAAGACCACGCAGTCCACGTCGCGCAGGGCCTGGACGGCGGCCTGGTTCATGAAGCGGTTGATCGCCTTGTTGCGATCCTTGGCCATGATGTGGATGCCGGGGGTGTCGACGTAGATGAACTGGGCTTCGCCCTCGGTCTTGATACCCATTACCTGGTGGCGAGTGGTCTGGGGGCGCCGTGAGGTGATCGAGACCTTCTGACCGAGCATCCGGTTCATCAGCGTCGACTTGCCTACATTGGGACGGCCGACGATGGCCACGAAACCGCAGGTGGTGGTCATGAGCGGCCCCCCGTGCCGTTGGACTTGGGTGGTTCGAGGCGAGAAAGCGCCTGGGCGGCGGCCTGCTGCTCGGCATGGCGACGGCTCGAGCCGGTGCCGAGAGTGTGATCCTCGAGCACCTCGACATGGCACTCGACGGTGAAGGTCTGGGCATGGGCCTCGCCCTCCACCGTGGTCACCTCATAGCGCGGCAAGGGAACCTGACGCGACTGCAGGAACTCCTGAAGGCGGGTCTTGGGGTCCTTCTGGGTATCGTCGAGACTGATGGCTTCCAGACGCTCGGCATACCAGGAGAGCACTCGGGCCCGAGCGACCTCCATGCCGGCATCCAGATAGATCGCCCCGAGCACCGCCTCGACGGCGTCGGCGAGGATCGAATCACGACGATGTCCCCCGCTCTTCATCTCGCCGGAGCCCAGCCGCAGGCAGTCACCGAAGTCCATCTCCCTGGCCAGCTCGGCCAGCGTCGGGCCCTTGACGAGACGCGCACGCAGCCGCGACAGCTGGCCTTCCCGGGCCTGGGGGAAGCGCTGGAAGAGTGCCTCGGCGATGATGAAGTTGACGATGGAATCACCGAGAAACTCGAGGCGTTCGTTGTTCTGGCCGCCGAAGCTGCGATGGGTCATGGCCAGTTCGAGCAGACCGGGGTCGGCGAAGTCATGGCCAAGGCGGCGGCTGAAGGCATTGAGGGGGTTGCTCACGGAGCTCCTGAGTATTTGCTAGCGGACATGGGTGTTGGATCTGAGCCCGGCGACGTGTGCACGCCGCCTGGTCCGGTGGGCGGCATGCGATGCGCCCTACTGGATACGGCGCATGCTGGTGAAACTCGGCCATCCGCCGTCCCAGTGCATCCAGACAGCAAAGGCGCGCCCGACGATATTCTCTTCCGGCACGAAGCCCCAGTAGCGGCTGTCGTTGGAGTGGTCTCGGTTATCGCCTAGGGTGAAATAGTGTCCCTGCGGAACCATCACCTCGCGCACCTGGGGACCGGGGTCGCGAGGATTATTGTAGATACGGTGCTCGAGCTCGCCCAGTTGCTCGGCCAGCAGCAGCTCGGTGGGCGCCTTGATCGGGCCGGCCTCGAGCAACCGCTTGGGCACCGCTTCGCCGTTGACGAAGAGCTGCTTGTCTTCATAGCGGATCCGGTCACCCGGCAACCCGACTACCCGCTTGATGAAGTTGACCGAAGGCTCGCTGGGGAAACGGAACACCATGACGTCGCCACGCTCGGGCTCGCCGAGTTCGACGATCTCGGTATTCACCACGGGCAGACGCAGGCCATAGGCGAACTTGTTGACCAGGATGAAATCGCCGACCTCCAGGGTCGGTCGCATCGACCCGGACGGGATCTGGAAAGGTTCGACCACGAAACTGCGCAGCACCAGCACCACCAGCAGCACCGGGAAGAAGGAGCGCGCGTAGTCCACCGGCCAGGGCTCCTTGAGCGCCTTCTCGCGGGCGCGTTCATTGAGCCCCTCGGTGGTGCCGGCCTCGGCCGTGGCCAGGCGCTGCCGGCGGGCAGGGCGCCACCAGAGCAGATCGAGAAGCCAGATCACTCCGGAGACGGCCACTGCCACCACCAGCATAAGAGAGAAGTCCATGCGGTTATCCGTTCCTAGTCATTGACCCTGAGCACGGCAAGGAAGGCGTCCTGGGGAATTTCCACCCGACCGACCTGCTTCATGCGCTTCTTGCCCGCCTTCTGCTTCTCGAGCAACTTCTTCTTGCGACTGACGTCGCCGCCATAGCACTTGGCGGTGACGTTCTTGCGCAGCGCCTTGACGGTGGAGCGTGCCACCACCTGGCCGCCGATGGCGGCCTGAATCGCCACGTCGAACATCTGCCGCGGGATCAGCTCCTTCATCTTCTCGACCAACAGGCGACCGCGGCTGTGGGCATGGTCGCGATGGATGATCACCGCCAGGGCATCGACCCGGTCACCGTTGATCAGCACGTCCAGACGTACCAGCTTGGCCGCCTGGAAGCGCTCGAAGTTGTATTCGAGCGATGCATAACCCTTGGAGATGGACTTCAGGCGATCGAAGAAATCCATCACCACCTCGCTCATCGGCAGCTCGTAGGTGAGCTGGATCTGGCTGCCGAGGAACTGCATGTCGAGTTGGGTGCCACGGCGCTGCTCGCACTCGGTGATGACATTGCCGACGAAGTCCTGGGGCACCAGGATGCTGGCCCGCACGATGGGCTCGCGCATCTCTTCGACATCGGCCATGTCGGGCAGCTTGGAGGGATTGGCGACGTAGCTGATCTCGCCATTCTTGAGCAGAAGCTCATAGACCACGGTGGGCGCCGTGGTGAGCAGGTCCAGGTCGTATTCGCGCTCGAGGCGCTCCTGGACGATCTCCATGTGCAGGGTGCCGAGGAAGCCGACACGGAAACCGAAGCCCAGGGCGTCGGAGTTCTCCGGCTCGTAATCCAGCGAGGCATCGTTCAGCGCCAGCTTTTCCAGGGCGTCGCGGAAATCCTCGTAGTCGTCGGCACTGACCGGGAACATCCCGGCGTAGACCTGTGGCTTGACCTTCTGGAAACCGGGCAGGCGCGGGACGTCCGGGGTCTTGGTGTGGGTGATGGTATCCCCCACCGGGGCGCCATGGATCTCCTTGATCCCGGCGACGATGAAGCCCACTTCGCCGGCACGCAGGACCCCGGTCTCACGGCGCAGCGGGGTGAAGATGCCCACCTCGTTGGCCTGCCAGTCGCCTCCGGTGGACTTGATGCGGATCTTCTCGCCCTTCTTCAGGGTGCCGTCGAAGATCCGCACCAGCGAGACCACGCCCAGATAATTGTCGAACCAGGAATCGATGATCAGCGCCTGGAGGGGCGCCTTGGGATCCCCCTTGGGGGGCGGAATGTCGCGCACCAGGCGTTCGAGCAGTGCGTCGATGCCCAGACCGCTCTTGGCCGAGACCTGGCAGGCATCGGTGGCGTCCAGGCCGATGATTTCCTCGATCTCGTGAGCGACCTTGTCGGGATCGGCCTGGGGAAGGTCCATCTTGTTGAGGACCGGCAGCACCTCGAGGCCCTGCTCGATGGCCGTGTAACAGTTGGCCACCGACTGGGCCTCGACGCCCTGGCCGGCATCGACCACCAGCAACGCGCCTTCACAGGCGTACAGGGACCGCGATACCTCGTAGGAAAAATCCACGTGCCCGGGGGTATCGATGAAGTTGAGCTGATAGATGTTGCCGTCCTGGGCGTGGTAATCCAGCGTCACCGACTGCGCCTTGATGGTGATGCCACGCTCGCGCTCGAGGTCCATGGAGTCGAGCACCTGCTCCTTGAGCTCACGCTCGGTCAGCCCACCGCAGGTCTGGATCAGCCGATCGGCCAGGGTCGACTTGCCGTGGTCGATGTGGGCGATGATCGAGAAGTTGCGTATGTGCTTGAGGGGATCGGAGGTTGCATCTTGGGACATCGAGTCGATTCTGCCTTGTGGGTGTCGGGCCACGGCCGACACGGTGGATCGCGATGCGGTCGGCTGGCGGGCTCTGATCGGATTGGGCGCCATTGTAGCGGGATGCGCCTGCCAGATACAGCGACCCGACGGCGGGTGCCGTCGGGTCGTGTAATAGCTGCCATTCGCCGGAGCGGCGAGATCAGTCGCTAGAGAGCCGCAGGGCGACGAACAGCGAGCGGCCGTCGCGGTAGAGGCGCACCGGGATCGCACGATCCTCGGGCAGCTCGGCCACCAGCTCGGCAAGCTGGTCGGGGCCTTCCACCATGTTCTGGTCGATGCTGACCAGGATGTCGCCGGCACGGATGCCCGCCTGGACGGCGGCGCCACGCGGGTCCACTTCGCGAACCCGAACGCCACCCTCGATGCCGAGCTCGCGCCGCTCGGCATCCTCCAGTCGCTCCACGGCGACGCCCAGCCGCGCCGAGGCTGGCTCTTCGCCCTGGCGACTCGCCGCACTAGCCGGGCTGTCGGGCCAGTCACCCAGGGTGACGGTCTCCTCACGACGCTCGCCGTCGCGAAGCAGTGTCAGTTCCACTTCACTGCCCGGGCTGACTCTTCCGATCAAGCGCGGCAGGGTGCTGGAACTCTCCACCAACTCGCCATTCACCGAGAGGATGACATCGCCGGCCTGGAGCCCGCCGCGAGCTGCCGGCCCCTCGGGATCGAGGTCGGCAATCAGCGCCCCCTCGGTGTTGTCCATGCCGAAGGATTCGGCCAGGTCACGGGACACCGGCTGGATCATCACCCCCAGCCAGCCGCGGCTGACGCGGCCGTCATCACGGAGCTGATCGGCCACGTTCAGGGCCACATTGATGGGAATCGCAAAGGAGAGCCCCATGAAGCCGCCGCTGCGGGTGAAAATCTGCGAATTGATGCCGACCACCTCACCATCCAGGTTGAACAGCGGGCCACCGGAGTTACCCGGGTTGATCGCCACGTCGGTCTGGATGAAGGGGACGTAGGCATCACGGGGCAGGGTGCGATCGATGGCGCTGACGATACCGGCCGTCACCGAATGATCGAAACCGAAGGGAGAACCGATAGCGGCAACCCACTCCCCGACCTGGAGATCATCGGAATCCCCCAGGTTGAGGGTCGGCAGACCCTCGGCGTCCACCTTGAGCAGGGCGACATCCGTCTTGGCGTCGGCCCCGACGAGCTCGGCCTGGAGTTCTCGACGGTCGTTGAGCCGCACCAGGATCTCATCGGCCCCGTCCACCACATGGGCATTGGTCATGATGTAACCGGCCTCATCGATGATGAAGCCCGACCCCAGCGACTGGCGCTCCTCACTGCGCCCCGGCTCCCCGCCGGGCGGTGCCGGCATACGGTCGCCGAAGAAGTGGCGAAAGATCTCGGGAACCTCCTGGCCGCCGAAGTTGTGGAAGGGCGATGCCTGGCGCTCCACCATGCGCGAGGTAGAGATGTTCACTACCCCGGGCGCGGCCTGATCGACCAGTTCGGTAAAGTCCGGCAGATCGCGGGCTACGGCCGTTTGCCACGTCAGCAGGGCCGTGGCGAGCAGCATCCAGAGGGAAAAATGTCGAGTCATGCGCTTCATGAAAGGCTCCTGCGTCGACAAGGGATGGGAAGAAAGGACGAGTTCTTAAATACCGCCTGTGTGGCAAAAAGTTCAGGGTATATTGCCCTCACCGCCGCCCTGCCACTCCACCGAATCGGCCACGCGCAGCAGGACACCCGGTGGAAGCTCCCCCATCACCACCACCTGGCGGATTCGACCGCCGAGGTCGCGATGGCGCACGGCCGCGTGGGAGATGCCGAGGCGATGCATGCCTGGGATCAGTTGATCCGATCCCTCCACGGGTTCCACGAACAGGCTGAGGGTGGCAAGCCCGTCACTGTAGACCCCATGATCGATGTCATCGTCGTGGCGAGAACTGCGAGTCTCCACCGGCTGGGGAATGAAGCCCTCGGGCAACCAGGCGGGGTGCCAGGGATCTCCCGGATGGGCACGGGGTCGATCGAGATCGATCTCCCCCTGGTGCAGTTGGGGCCGACGCAACTCGGTGATCTGGAAGGTCTCCACCACGCGCCCCTGCTCATTCAGCAGGATATGCTTGAGCGGTAGCGCGGTGGCAGTATCCAGCCAGAAGTGGTGGCCGTAGCGCAGGTCATCCAGGGGTTCGATGTCGAGACGGATGGTAGTGCGGTTGGCAAGGCGCTCCTCACCGTTCAGACGCAGACGGTAGAGGCTGTCGAGGTGCTCTGCGATGCCTGCCGGCGAGGCCGGTACCGATGTATCACCCTCGGCCCAGCTCAGGCGACCGATGCGACCACGCCGTTCGAAGACCACCGGGGGACCGTCCAGGAAGCGGGCTACTTCACGCTCGGCGCCCTCCACGACATCATGGGAAAGCGCTAGCGCACGCACCCCGTCGGCACCAATGCGCACCGCCCGCGCCTGGAACTCGTAACAATGGTTGGCCCAGAGACTACGCTCCAGCCAGGCCAGGGCCGTCTCGGGCGACTCGCGCTCCGCCAGGGTTCGGCAGTCGAATCTCTCGAGCATGCCCTGGGACGATTCGCCATCGGACTGTGCCACGGCACTGGACGTGAAGGTCAGCGCAAACATCAACGAGACGATCAGCAGGGCCGTGCAAAGCACCCCGCCGAATCCGCGGGTCGAATGACCCCGACGCATCAGTGCTGCCCCAAAGACTCGCTACCGGAGGCGCGCAGCAGCGGCATCCAGCTGTCACCGCTGCGATACGCCGCGCCTTCGGCATGGCGGTCCAGATAGGACTGCAACAGCTGTGCCTGTTGCTGATCATTTCGAACTGACTGCCGAGGTGAGAGGAAGAGTGGCGAATCGAAGCCTGCCCCCACCGTCATCACGCCTCGGGAGTCACCGGAAGGCGTCTGGAAAAGCGGCAGGTTCGGCAGTGAGGAACGGCTATCGAGCCCCGAGGCCACCATCTCCGAGCCGCCGAGGGCAACTGGGCTCGCCTGCAGCTCACTCGCCGGCTGCCCCTGGGAGGCCAGCTCGGTTGGTGCCTGCTCCCCGTCGATGCTGCCGTTGTAGAACTGCACGCCGCTGATGACCATGAGGGACACTGCCGCCGCGATGCCGGCGCCACGCGCCAGCGAGATGGGACGCCCGGTCGGCTCGCCGGCCTCGACCCGAGGCAGTGGCTCATCTTCCAGACGCGCCATGATGCCGGCCGAGAGATCGGTGGCGACGTCGACTCCGGGCTCGCGTCGCATCAGGCTACGCATCAGATGGTAGCGACGCCACGCCTCGGCCGCATCCGGGGAATCGTCCAGTGACTTAAGCACTCGACGCAGCTCCAACTCATCCCCTTCGTTGTCCATCAGGGCAGAAAGCGACTCCCGTGCGTTCTGACTCATTCTTCACACCCTCACACTCGACAAGGCGACCCGGTCCGGGTCCTTTGACAGCCTGTAGTTCCCGACATCGGCGCGTGTCGCCCTGGCCATGTCGGCATGTTGTTGCCCGCCGGTAGCGGGCAGGTCACCGCATATGACGTCGCAAAAGCCGGACAGTTCAGCAAATCGTCAAAAAGCTTGCAGATTCTCGTCAACGGCACCTCATTCGCCCCCCGGCTCCTGGTTGCGGGAGGTGGTGACAAGCGGGCGGATGTGCTGGTCTACCGCCTCTCGAGCCCGAAAGATTCGCGAGCGAACCGTACCCACGGGACACTGCATGATGGCGGCGATGTCCTCGTAGGAGAGGCCGTCGAGTTCTCGCAGGGTGATCGCGGTTCGCAGGTCGTCGGGCAGGTCTTCTATCGCCTCGAAGATGGCCGTCTCGAGCTGGTCGCGGGCCATGGCAGCCTCGGGCGTTTCGGTATCGGCCAGGCGCCCGCTGTGATCGAGGATCTCGGCGTCGACGATGTCCAGGTCACTGCCCGGAGGACGACGCCCCTTCGAGACCAGGTAGTTCTTCGCGGTATTGATGGCGATGCGGTACATCCAGGTATAGAAGGCGCTCTCCGCGCGAAACTTGCCCAGTGCCCGGTAGGCCTTGATGAAGGCCTCCTGTGCCACGTCCTGTACCTCGGCATGGTCGTGCACATAGCGACCGATCAGGCCAATGATCTTGTGCTGGTACTTCTTCACCAGCAGGTCGAAGGCACGTGTGTCCCCTTGCTGGGCGCGCTCGACGAGCTGCTGGTCGGTTTCCCGGGAGTCCATTCAGGCCCTCCTCGGACAGAGAGGCGCGGGCGGCGACCAGACGGCGGGTCGCGAAAGGTCTGGCGTTGCTAGCATAGTGTCAACCTGGGGCCTTTGAGCCGCTGAATGGTCAGGGTCGTGGATCACGAAGGGTACAAGTGTTCCTGTTTATCGGGCGTCCATCAAGCCGGTTGCCTTGCCCCGTGCCGGCGATGGGACCGGGCGCGGCCCGGCAGGTTCCCGCGGCGATTGAATTTGCTGCTGACGCGCGCGATAGTAGATGTCATTGGACATCGCCATCAGCGCAGACACCACACAGGAACCACAATGTCAGAACAGCAGGTCAACAACCTCAACGTTCTCGCCCAGGACGTCCTGATCACGCCCGAGGCCCTGAAGCGGGAGATTCCTCTCACCGAGGCCGCCGAGCACACGGTGATCGAAGGGCGCGAGACGATCCAGGCCATCCTCGACGGCCGCGACCCCCGCCTGTTGATGGTGGTAGGGCCCTGCTCCATCCATGACGTGGATGCTGCCTTGGACTACGCCCGTCGCCTGCGCCGACTGGCCGACGAGGTCAAGGACAGCCTCTACATCGTGATGCGCGTCTACTTCGAGAAGCCCCGCACCACGGTGGGCTGGAAGGGGCTGATCAACGACCCCCACCTCAACGGCTCCTTCGAGATCGAGGAAGGCCTGCACATCGCTCGTCAGCTGCTGGTCGAGCTTTCCGAGCTGGGCCTGCCACTGGCCACCGAGGCGCTGGACCCCATCTCGCCGCAGTACCTGCAGGACTGCATCAGCTGGTCGGCCATCGGTGCACGCACTACCGAGTCCCAGACCCATCGCGAGATGTCCTCGGGGCTCTCCTGCCCGGTAGGCTTCAAGAATGGCACCGATGGCAGTCTGGATGTCGCGGTCAATGCCCTGCAGTCGGTCTCTCACCCCCACAACTTCCTGGGTATCGACCAGGCCGGCCAGGTGGCGATCATCCGCACGCGCGGCAACGACTACGGCCATGTGGTGCTGCGCGGCGGCAACGGCAAGCCCAACTATGACAGCGTCAGCGTCGCGCTGGCCGAGCAGGAGCTGAAGAAGGCCGGGATCAAGCCCAACATCATGATCGACTGCTCCCACGCCAATTCCAACAAGGATGCGGCCCTGCAGCCGCTGGTGCTGGAGAACGTCACCAACCAGATCCTCGATGGCAACCACTCGATCATCGGCCTGATGGTCGAATCGAATATCGGCTGGGGCAACCAGAAGATGACCGATGATCCCGGCGATCTTGCTTATGGTGTATCGATCACCGACGCCTGCATCGACTGGGACACCACCGTGGAAGCCTTCAAGCGCATGAACGAGAAACTCGCCCCGGTGCTGGCCGAGCGACGCCAGGCCGCCTGACGCCTCTCACCAACCGTAGTACGCTCACGGGCCCGCCTGATGGCGGGCCCGTTCGTTTGCAAGATAGCCCCGGGCAGCCCGGCGCCTCCCCCTTCAGCCTTCATGCCTTGCTTGTGCGCCTCAGACGTCGCGAACCCCGTCGATCTCGCGTACGAAGGGCGGCAAGGCGTCGAGCAGCGCACGGCCATAGCGGCGGGTCAGCACCCGACGATCGAGCAGGGTGATGCGACCGTGGTCGGCCTCCTTGCGGATCAGCCGTCCACAGGCCTGCACCAGCTTGATCGAAGCATCCGGCACACTGATACGCATGAAGGGATTGCCACCCTGGCTCTCGATCCATTCGGCCAGCGTCGCCCCCACCGGATCGTCCGGCACCGAGAAGGGCAGCCGGGTTATCACCACATGGGTGAGATAGTCACCGGGCAGGTCGATCCCTTCGGCGAAGCTCGCCAGACCGAAGATGATGCTGCCCTCTCCCGCGTCCACCCGCGCCCGATGGCGAGTGATCAGTTCGCGCTTGGGCAGGCGATCCTGGGCCAGCACCCGCTCGCGCCGGGCTCGGGAGAGCGCCTTCTCGACACCGCGCAGTTGAGCCCGTGACGAGAACAGCATCAGCACGGCCTCCTGGTCACCGAGCGCTTCCACGAAGTCGACAATGGCCCGTTCGTGCCCTTCGCGGTCGGCAGGATCCACCGCCTCACGGGGCACGCTGAGCACCGCCCGGGAGTAGTCGAAGGGGCTGGGGAGGCGCTGGTAGCGATAGCGGTTGGCCAGTCCCGCCCGCTCCTGCAGCCGCTCGAAGCGTCCCAGGGCCGTCAGCGTGGCCGAGGTCACCACCGCCCCGAAGGTACTCCCCCATAGGCGCTTCGCCAGGGTATGGGCCGCCGAGACCGGGCTCGCCGAGAAGGTCAACTCGGGCTCACCGTTGAAACGCTCCAGTGTCAGCCAGCGCGCGCGGGGCGGCTCGCCTTCGGGGTCCGTCTCGGCGAAGGCCAGCCACAGCGCATGGGCTTCCAGGGCACGCCCGTGGAGCAACGCGATCAGCTGCAACCAGGCCTCTGCCTGTTCCCGGGGCAGCCCGGTGTGCTTGTCGGGGTCGAGGCTCTCGCGCAGGATGTCGGCCATGCTTTCCAGGGTTCGGGAAAGCTCGGCGAAGATCACCACCAGCCCACCGGCCAGTTCGCGCAGCGCCTCGGGTGCCCGCCCCATCTCAAGGCGGTGGTGTCGGCTCTCCTCGCCGTCGGCCAGGCCTTGGGGGCGACCCGCCAGCTGATGGCCGAGGGCAAAGGCCTCACCGAGCCGGGGCTCCAGGGCATTGATCGCCTCGGGAAGCCCTGCCAGCAATCGTGCCAGAGTCGGCTGGACGCCCAGCGCCTGGTTGAGCTCGCTGAGCGAGCTCTTCAATGTCTTCAGCCAGCGCAGCGCCCCGCCCACGGCGAAGCGGTAGGTAAAGTGCTGAAGGGCCTTGTCGGGCAGGTGATGCCCCTCATCGAAGACATGGATGCAGTCGCCCGGGGCCGGCAGCACCACCCCACCCCCCAAGGCCAGGTCGGCCAGCACCAGGTCATGGTTGGCGACGATGACATCGGCGCTGTCGAGATGGCGGCGAGCACGGAAGAAGGCGCAGGCCCCGAAGTGGCCGCAGCGGCGGTTGGTGCACTGGCGGTGATCCACGGTGAGGCGACGCCAGTGGCTGTCCTCGATGGACACGGGCCAGCTGTCGCGGTCGCCCTCCCAGCGGCCGTTGCCGTAGGCCTCGCCCAGTTCCTTGACCAAGGCCTGGAAGTCGTCGCCGCCGCTGGCCAGGGACTGCTCGAAGAGCGACAGGGTGGCATTTTCCTCCCCGCCATCGAGCGCCTGGTCGAGACGCGCCACGCAGACATAGCGCCCACGGCCCTTGGCCAGGGCATAGTCGAAGTCGAGCCCGCTGTGAGCCTTGAGCGCCGGTAGGTCCTGATGGAGCACCTGCTCCTGCAGGGCCACGGTGGCGGTGGCGATGACCAGCCGCTTGCCGCGAGCCTTGGCCACCGGCAGCGCAGCCAGCAGGTAGGCCAGGGTCTTGCCGGTGCCGGTGCCGGCCTCCAGCACGCAGACGTGCTCGTCACTGGTGCGCCGGCCGGCATCATCGGCCTCGATGCCCGCCAAGGTGCGGGCAATCTCGGCGATCATCAGCCGCTGGCCATAGCGCGGCGTGAGATCGAGACCCTCGAGTACCCGACGATAGGCGTCCTGGATCTCGGCCTTCAGCGCCTCGTCAAGCATGAGCCGTCAGAGCAGGCCTTCCGGCGGGTGTTCACAGGGTAGCTTGTCATTGATGTAGCGTTCGATCTCGGGCAGCGAGAAGGCGTCTTCTTCCCCGACGAAGCTGATCGATACGCCCTTGGCGCCGGCACGGCCGGTGCGGCCGATGCGGTGCACGTAGTCTTCCGGGTCTTCCGGCAGGGTGTAGTTGATCACGTGGCTGACGTCCTCGATATGGATGCCGCGCCCCGCCACATCGGTGGCAACCAGCACCTGGATCTGGCCCTCGCGGAACTTCTCGAGGGTCTCGATGCGCTGGTTCTGGGGCACGTCGCCGGAGAGCATGGCGGCATTGATGCCGGCCTTTTCGAGCAGCTCGTTGAGCTTGCGCACCAGGTCGCGGCGGTTGCCGAATACCATCACCCGGTCGAAGTTCTCCTGCTTGAGCAGGTTGACCAGCAGGCGCTGCTTGTCCTCATCGCCGACCAGATAGACGCGCTGATCGATGTCGGCCGCGTTGTCGACGGTGACCTCGATGTCGACATGGGCCGGCTCATGGGTCCACTGGCTGGCCAGGTTGAGGATGTCCTGGCTGAAGGTGGCCGAGAACAGGAAGGTCTGGCGCTGCTCCTTGTTCGGCGTGTGGCGGATGATGCGCTTGACGTCGGGAATGAAGCCCATGGAGAGCATGCGGTCCGCCTCGTCCAGCACCAGCACTTCCACCTGGGTGAGGTCGACGTCGCGCTTCTCGTGGAAGTCCAGCAACCGTCCCGGTGTGGCCACCAGGATGTCGAGCCTGTCCCCCAGTGCCTCACGCTGCTTCTGGTAGTCCATGCCGCCCACCACGCTGGCAACCTTGAGCTCCGTGAAACGGGCCAGGGCCTTGGCGTCTTTCTCGATCTGCAGCGCCAGCTCGCGGGTCGGGGCCACGATCAGCGCCCGCGGTGCGCCCGGCTTCTGGGCGTTGGGTGCCTCCTCCTCGAGGAAGTAGGCCATGATCGAGATCAGGAAGGCCGCGGTCTTGCCGGTACCGGTCTGGGCCTTGCCCACCACGTCACCGCCCAGCAGAGTCTGGGCCAGGGCCTCGGCCTGGATCGGCGTGCAGTATTCGAAGCCCAGGGCATGGATGGCCCGCATCAGCGGCAGCGGCAAGTCGAAGTCATGGAAGCGCCACTTGCCCGCCACGACGGGGACCTGGAACTGGCGCAGATCCCAGTTCGACTGACGACGCCGCGGCTTGCGCCGGCGGCGCTTGGGCTTGCGGTTCTGGGCCGGTGCTGTGGTCTGTTCCGACTCGCTCATAGGCTGTGCTGTCTTGTCCGTATCGGTGGATGGGGTGCATGACGCAAACCGGTATTGTACCAGTCTCCGGCGACGAGGGCGCGCCCCTGTCTGCTGCCACCGGCTTCTCGCTGTCGGCAGGCCCGCCGCGACTGGTAGAATGGCGCCTATCCATGCAAGGAGTGGCACCATGACACGCCAAAAGAAGACCCGTTCGTTGGCCGACAAGGTGCAGATCCGCACCGGCAAGCGCAAGGATTTCAAGAAGTGGCGTCACGAGAACCCCGATCAGGTGACCTCGACGACCCGCTTCACCCAGAAGAAACGCCAGCAGCGCAAGCTTCAGGCGGCCCGCAAACAGGCCCGCCAGGAAGCGGGGCAGCAGATTGCTATCCATCCTGAACGGAAGGACGACTGACGATGCGCCTGGTCTCCTTCAACATCAACGGCATCCGCGCCCGTCTTCACCAGCTCAACGCCTTGGTCGAAACGCATCGCCCGGCGGTGGTCGGCCTGCAGGAAACCAAGGTCCAGGACAGCGAGTTCCCCGTGGCGGCGGTAGAGGCGCTGGGCTATCGCGTCTTCTACCACGGCCAGAAGGGCCACTACGGCGTGGCGCTGATGGTCGATACGGCCCAGTGCGGCGAGCCGGAGGCGGTCTTTTACGGCTTTCCCGATGACGGCGAGGAGGCCCAGCGACGCATGATTGGCGTGCGCCTGCGCCCGGACGGCGGCGACCCCCTCACGCTGTGGAACGGCTACTTTCCCCAGGGCGAGAACGTCGAGCACCCGGTGAAGTTTCCCCACAAGCGCCGCTTCTACGCCCAACTGCAACGGCTGCTTGACGAAGATCACCACCCCGACGAGTGGCTGGCGGTGATGGGCGACTTCAACATCTCCCCCGAAGACAGCGACATCGGCATCGGCGAGGCCAATCGCAAACGCTGGTTGCGTGAAGGCAAGACCAGCTTCCAGCCGGTGGAACGCGAATGGCTCGACGGCATCAAGGGCTGGGGCCTTGCCGACAGCTACCGGGTGCGCTACCCGAAGACGGACGACCGCTTCAGCTGGTTCGATTATCGCTCTCGCGGCTTCGAGCGCGACCCCCGGCGCGGCCTGCGCATCGACCACATCCTGGTCACGTCTCCCCTGGCCGAGAAAGTGACGGAGGCCGGTATCGACTACGACCTGCGCGGTATGGAGAAGCCCTCGGACCATGCCCCGGTCTGGACGGAGCTGGCGTTGTAGGCTGGTGGATCCGTCAGACTCCTAGCGGCTGGACGCCGCTGCCATGGCCTCGAGCCAGCGCTGGGCATCGCCCTCGCCCCGTTCACGCGCCCGGGTCAAGGCGAGCTCGGCCAGCTCCTGGCGACCCCAGGCATGGGCGAGCTGACCGAGCCTCAGCCAGTCCTCGCCAGCATCGCTACGCTTGGCGAGAGCCTCCCAGGCAGCCAGGGCACGGTCGCGGTCGCGTGCTGCCTCCCAGGCCTGGGCCAGCAGGCGCCGATGCGCCTCGCTGTCTTCCAGCTCGCCCTGCTCCAAGGCTCTGGTGAGGTGTTCGGCGGCTCGCGCCGGGGTGCCGCCGGCAAGGTGAAGATCGATCAGGCGACGCAAGTCGTCCTCGCCGTCGAGTAGCCCATGGCGCCAGCCCGCCTCCCGGATCGCCGCGGCCTGGCCGACATCGCCCAATCGCCAAGCCAGGGCCGCAGCCTGCCGCCAGCGCTCGGGGTCGCGACTCTCTCCCAGGCCGTCGGCCATAAGCGCCAGGGCCGCCGTGTCGCGACCGGCGCGTCTGAGCACCGTGACGGCCAGGCCAAGCTGGGCTTCGCTGGGCTCGGGAGTGGCCGCCAGGGCACGCTCCACCCAGTTGGCAGCCTTCTGCCACTCTTCCCGTTCGGCCAGCGCCCGGGCCAGACGCCAGCGATCTCGCGGTTCACCCTCGTGGCGCGCCAGCCAATCGGCCAGCAGCTCGCCGCCGCGCTCGACCTGTCCCGCGGCCAGGCGCAACCGGGCCTCGTCATGCTGCCAGCGATCCTGTTGCTCAGCCTCCACCCCTCGGATCTTTCGCGCGGCGGTAAGATAGTCGGCGGCTGCCGCTGGGTCGCCGCCGCGAGCCGCCGCGCCGGCGGCCAGTTGCAGGTAGAGGGCCCGGGCCCAGCGATCGGCGGCATTGCCCCCTTGCAGGCGCTCGGCCTGGGCCAGGGCTCGCTCGCTCACCGTCTCGAGCTCGCCGGCCGCCAGCCGCTGCTGAAGGCGCTCCAGGTCGGCAATAAAGGCACCCGATAACGCCGGCGCCGCCGAGACCACGGGAGCCATCAGCAACCAACCCGCGGTGGCCAGAAAGAGAGGACGAAGACGCGACATGGGACTCCCTGTTGCAGGCTATCTCAGCTGGAATTCCAGGCGCTGCCTGGCGCGACGTAGACCCTCGGCCGGCGCGAAGCGCCACTGTGCCACCGCCTGGCGAGCGGCCCTGTCGAAAATGTTGCGCGGCCGGGCGGAGAGCACGCGAATGCTCGAGGGGTCGACGCTGCCGTCGGCGTGGATCACGAACGCCAGCTCAACGTGACCCTCCAGGCCGCGACGCTGAGCGCGTGACGGGTAGTCGGGCGGCACCCGTTCGGTGGGTGCAACCTGCCCGACATCCACCGGCTCACCCGTATCGGGCGACCCGGTATCCGGCTCGCCATTGGTGGGCTCACCGGACGCCATGGTCGATTCGAACGACTGAGCCGTTGCTCCGGGGCGGGGCTCTGGTTCAGGTCGAGGTTGAGTCTCCGGCTCGGGCTCGGGTTCCGGTTCGGGCTGTGGCTCTGGCTCGGGTGGCGGCTCGGGGCGCGCTTCGCTGAGCTCGGGCAGGTCGGTGTCGAGCTCCAGCGGCTCGACCTCTACCGGCGGCAACTCCGGCTCGGGAAGGGCCATCTCGCCCTCCGCCAATGGCGCTGGGTCGGCTATCGGCGGCGGCGCGACCGGCTCGGGCGGTGACGACGGGACAACCTCTGCGGGCGGCTGCACCGCCTCCGGCTCGGCTTCGGGGGGCTCGACACTAGTGATGGGCATGCTCATCTCCAGCATCTCGATCTCCGGCTCGGGGGGCGCGACCAGCAGCGCCAGCAGCCAGAACAGCAGCAGTGCCATGGTCACCCCGGCCAGGGCCGAGAGAGGCACCCGGGTCATGGCGTGCTCCGGGTCGCGGCGACGGCGACCTGCTCGACACCGGCCTCGCGGATGCGATCCATCACCTCGATCAGCAAGCCCGTGGTGGCCTCGCGGTCGGCCTGGATCACCACCCCGCCGTCGCCGCTGACCAGGCCCGCGACCGCCTCACCGACACGGTGGGCATCCACCGGCTGGCCATCCACCCAGACGGCACCTTCCGGGGTGATTGCCACCATCAGCTGGGCATCGGGCTGGGGGCTGGCGGCGCTTGACTCGGGCCGCTCGATCTCCACACCACTCTCCTTGATGAAGCTGGTGGTAACGATGAAGAAGATCAGCATGATGAAGACCACGTCCAGCATCGGGGTCAGGTTGACCTCACCGGCGTCGCTCCCCTCGGCGGCCAGGCTGCGGCGTCTACGCATGGGATTCCTCCACGGCGCGGGCCAGGCGGTCATGCAGCCGCTGGTCCTCGCGGCGAATGATCTGTTCCAGTCGGCTGGTGAACAGCAGACCCACCACTGCTACCGCCATCCCGGCCAGGGTCGGCAGGGTGGCTCGTGCCACGCCGTCGGCCATAGCCCGCGCCTGGCCGGTATCGCTCAGCGCCAGGCTGTCGAACACGGCGATCATGCCGGTGACGGTGCCCAGCAGGCCGAGCAGCGGACAGAGCCCCACCAGCAGCTTCAGCCAGGGCAGCGGCCGCCGCAGCCGGGCGATGAGCTCGCGGGTCCAGGCCTCGCGCAGGGTCAAGGCGCTCCAACTGAGGTGGTCCTGGCGTGCCGCCCAGCGCGCGATCAGCGCGCGGCGGGCGCGGCGGTAGGTGATGCGGAAGAACAGCACCCGCTCCAGGGCCAGGCTGAACAACAGCGCCGCCACTCCGGCGATGCCCACCAGGATGATCCCCCCGGCATCGACCAGGCGCGCCAGAGGCTCAAGCCAGAGCGGCAGCACAGCGCTCGCTCCCGGTGGCTTTCAGGCTGAGCTGGCGATGCTCGAGCTGGCTGGCCAGGGCTGCACTAGCCTGACCTTCCATCACCCCGGCCAGGTGACGACTCCGTCCAGCCAAGGCGGTATGGGCGAACAGCAGCGGCACCGCGGTGATCAGGCCCAGCACGGTGGTGACCAGCGCCTGGCTGATGCCGCCGGCCATCAGCTGAGGATCGCCGGTGCCGAACACGGTGATCATCTGGAAGGTGACGATCATGCCGGTGACGGTGCCCAGCAGGCCCAACAGCGGGGACACGGCAGCGAGCAGCTTGACCAGCGGCTGGCCACGTTCGAGTCGCGGCAGCTCGGCCAGCACCGCCTCGTCGAGGCGCGCCTCCAGGGCCTCGGGTACCGGATCATCGGCAAGCGCCCGGAAACGCAGCAGCACGCGTCCCAGCGGATTGTCTTCCTGCAGCCGGCTGAGGTCGTGCAACTGTCGACGAGTCGCCACGCTCACCTTGAGCAGATAGGCGTACTGCAGCAGCGCCACCAGCAGACCGATGGCGCCCAGGCCCACCACCACATAGCCCACGGCACCCCCCTGGTGGAAACGCTCCGTCAGGCTAGGCTGCTGTGCCAGGGCCTCGATGACCTGCCCCCGGGTAGGGTCCAGCGCCAGTCGTTCCCCCTTCCCGGCCTGGAAGTCGGCGAGCAGGTCGCTCACCTCCCCGGGGGTACGTGGTGCCGTGGCGAGCACGCCCGCATCGGCGCCACGCTCGAGCAGCTGTCCCTCGCTGAAGGCGACCTGGTCGCCCAGGCGCACCACTTCACGAGCGGCGATCTCGCCGTCACCGCCGGCGACAGGTGCGTCGAAGGCAATGACCCGTGCGGTCTCAGCGGTCAGCGCCATCAGCGCATCGCCCAGGGACTCCAGGTGCTCGGGCCTGAGCACCTCGGCATCATCGAGGCGCGGCGGCAACTCGGTGCCGCCCACCGTGATCCAGCTCTCTGCTAATTCATTGCGCAGCTCGCCACTATGACGCGCCAGGGTATCCAGCACCGCCGTGAGACCCTCGCCCTGCTCGGCCTGGCGTTCATCGAGCGCATCTTGACGGGCCTGCTGGACCTGTTCCCGTTCCGACAGAGCCGCGAAACGCGCCTGGGCCTCGTCGTGGGCCTCGCGGGCCTCCTCGAGGGCCACTTGCAGGGCGTCGCGATCCTCGACCAGTTGGGCCAGCCGTGCCGCATCGCGAGCCTCGGCCGCCTCCCGCTCGGCGCGCAGGGTGGTCAGGGGCTCTTCCTGTGACTGGACGGGCAGCCCGACAATCAACAGGCCGCCCATGACCAGCCCCACCAGAGTACGGCGTGCGGAGCGCGTCCGGGAATGACTCATGAGCTCGCCTCTGCACCGGTGGCATCTGCCCGCTCGAGGGGTCGGGAGATCGGCAGGGTCAGCAGTTCCGGCGCCCGTTGGTCGCGGGCGATACGCAGGCCGTGACGCAGTTCCATGCGTCCGGCTTCATCCAGTGCTTCCCAGCGGTCGGCATCGGCGCGCCACACACCGCCTCTGCGTCCATCGGGGGTCAGGTAGTAGAGGCCCACTCGACCCAGGCGCAGGAAATCCACCTCGCGGCGAGCATCGCCATCGTTCAGGGTACCGCGCCAGGCGTCCAGCTCGCGGCCGTAGTCGAGTTCGGTTCGCCAGGCGGCGAGGATGCGATCCAGGTGTTCCGCGGCAGAAGCCTCGAGGTCGGCAAGGCCAGCCTCAAGGCTCCCGGCGCGAGCCAGGCGTTCTTCCTTCAGGAACGGCAGGTCGCGCGACACCCAGGCCTGCAGGCGCGAGATCAGCGCCTGCTCGATCTCGGGCAGCACCTCCCGGGTCTCGGCCAGGGTGTCCAGCGCCGCCTGGCGGCGGTCCAGACGATCGCTCCGTCGCTCCAGGCGTGGCGCCAGGACATCGCTACGCGCTTCCAGGCGGCGAGTCTCGGCCTCTATTCGACGCAGTTCGGTGAGCATCTCGCGGCTCTCGTCGTCGGCAGCATCGATACGTCGCTGTAACTCGGCCTGGGCGCGCTGGGCCTGGCTGGCCTCCTCGACAACTGGCTCCTGTGCCTGGAGGAAGCCGGCGGCGAGCAAGCCGAAGACGATGCCGAATGGCAGTTGAAAGCGAAAGTTCCTCACCATGGCTCTCCGTCGTGGTCGCAGGCAGGGCGCCCACCATGCCACCAATACGAACGATTATCAATGCATATTGATTGACATCTGAGCAGGTGTGCCGCACAGAAAAGCCGCACCCTAGCGGGTGCGGCTTTTTGGTGGGAGGAGGAGCTGGCCTTATGACGTAGCGTTGCGATAGCGACGCTCGACGTCCTCCCAGTTGATCACGTTGAAGAAAGCCTTCAAGTAGTCCGGACGCTTGTTCTGGTATTTGAGATAATACGCATGCTCCCAGACGTCGACACCCAGGATCGGGGTATGACCGTGGCTGATCGGGCTGTCCTGATTGAGCGTGTTCTCGACGACCAGCTTGCCATCAGGCTTGACGCTGAGCCATGCCCAGCCACTACCGAAACGCCCTAGGCCAGCCTTCGTCAGGGCTTCCTGGAAAGCCTCGTAACCGCCTAGCTCGCTGTCGATAGCGGAAGCCACCTTGCCCTCGGGAGTACCGCCTCCCTTGGGAGACATCATCTGCCAGAACATGCTGTGGTTGGAATGACCACCACCGTTGTTGATGACCGCCTGACGCTTGTCATCGGGCACACGGTCCAGATTCGCGAGCAGCTCATCTACCGGGACATCCTCCAGACCGGTGCCTTCCAAGGCACCGTTGAGGTTATTGACGTAGGTCTGATGGTGCTTTGAATGGTGGATTTCCATGGTCAACGCATCGATATGCGGTTCCAGAGCATCGTAAGCATAGGGAAGATCAGGAAGAGTATGCGCCATGATCCATTCTCCTTGTTGATGTCGGATAGGCCTCTTGGGCCTGGTTCACCCACAAGGATGGCAGGGAACTGCCTTTGTTGCTAACGGTTCCTGTTATCCCTTGTATAGAAAATGTTAATTGACCACTTAACGACGCGGGCCGCCCCCCATACAAGGGCCGGCCCGCGTCGCTTCCAGGTCGAAGAGCACTGCTTCCCTACAATTTCTGCTCAAGCTCCGGCAGCACGTCGAACAGGTCTCCCACCAGACCATAATCGGCTACCTGGAAAATCGGCGCCTCCTCATCCTTGTTGATGGCAACGATCACCTTGGAGTCCTTCATGCCGGCCAGGTGCTGGATGGCCCCCGAGATGCCCACGGCGATGTAGAGGTCCGGGGCGACGATCTTGCCGGTCTGGCCGACCTGCATGTCGTTGGGCACGAAGCCGGCGTCCACTGCGGCACGCGAAGCGCCAATGGCCGCGCCCAGCTTGTCGGCGATACCCTCGAGTAGCTTGAAGTTCTCGCCGTTGCCCATGCCGCGGCCGCCGGAGACCACCACCTTGGCAGCAGCCAACTCGGGACGATCGGACTGGGCCAACTCTTCCTTGATGAAAGTCGACTGGCTATTCTCGGCGACAAAATCGACTGCCTCGATGGAGGCACTGCCGCCTTCACTGACCGCATCGAAGCCGGTGGAGCGTACGGTGATCACCTTGAGCGAGTCCTCGCTCTGCACCGTGGCAATGGCATTTCCGGCATAGATCGGACGCGCGAAGGTGTCAGCGGACTCCACGGCGACGATCTCGGAGATCTGCGCTACGTCCTTCAGCGCGGCGACGCGCGGCATGATGTTTTTGCCGTTAGTGGAAGCCGCGGCCAGCACGTGACTGTAGTCACCGGCCAGCTCACTGATCAGCGCGGCGGTGGGCTCGGCGAGCAGGTGGGCGTAGGCGGCGTTGTCGGCCACCCGCACCTTGCTCACGCCGTCCAGCTTGGCGGCGGCGTCAGCGATGTCGCCGACACCTTCGCCGGCGACCAGCACGTCGATATCGCCACCACTCTCTTTGGCGATCTGTTGGGCCGCGGCGACGACATGGGCGGTGGCACCGGCCAGGGCGCCATCGTGATGTTCGGCAAGGACCAGAATGCTCATGAGATCAGCTCCTATCAAAGCACTTTGGCTTCGTTCTTCAGTTTGTCGATCAGCTCGTCCACCGAGCCCACCTTGACACCGCCCTGACGCTCGGCCGGTGACTCGACCTTGAGCAGCTTAACCTTGGAGGCTACCTCGACGCCGAGATCCGCCGGGCTCTTGATGTCCATCGGCTTCTTCTTGGCCTTCATGATATCGGGCAGCTTGGCGTAACGCGGCTCGTTGAGGCGCAGGTCGGTGGTGACGATGGCGGGGAGCGTGAGCTCGATGGTCTGCAGGCCGCCATCGATCTCTCGGGTCACCTGGAGCTTGTCATTCTCGAAGACGACGTCCGAGGCGAAGGTGCCCTGAGGCAGGCCGGTCAGGGCGGCGAGCATCTGGCCTGTCTGGTTGTTGTCGGTGTCGATGGCCTGCTTGCCGAGGATCACCATGCCGGGCTGCTCTTCATCGACCAGCTTGGCCAGCACCTTGGCAGCGCCCAGCGACTCGACGCGTTCGTCGGTCTCGACATGAATGGCGCGGTCTGCGCCCAGCGCCAGCGCGGTGCGCAGCTGCTCCTGGGCGGCCTTGGGCCCCACGGTGACGGCAACGATCTCGCTCACCACGCCCTTTTCCTTCAGTCGCACCGCCTCTTCCACGGCGATCTCGCAGAACGGGTTCATGGCCATCTTGACGTTGGTGAGGTCGACGTCAGTGTGATCCGGCTTGACCCGGATCTTGACGTTATAGTCGACGACGCGCTTGACCGCGACGAGTACCTTCATAGTGTCCTCGCTTGGTTCACACTGGGAACCTGATGGTTGGAGAAGCGGGCTCTACCCCGAGTGGATGCCGGAGGAAACCCGCCTCCTTAGGAACCGGCTGGCATACCTTCATACGTTTCATGCAAGCGTTTGATAGGTGCAGCACCGTGAAACACTCCCAATGTGCCACAGCCACAACCTGATCAACAATCCCGGGTCACGCGGGTGCAGCAACAGACAATGACGCGCTGCATCATCGCAGGGGGTGACCCTTTACCGCTATTATGCCTATCATGACGCATGGCTAGAAGCAAACGACCGTTTTAAATCCTTTCGACGTTGGTCGCATTCGGTGGCCACGTACCCGGGACAGCAAGGAGAGAGCAGGTGGAAGAACAAGTCGAACGCGATTCCATGGACTTCGATGTGGTCATTGTCGGCGCCGGGCCTGCGGGGCTCTCGGCGGCCGCCCGCCTGATGCAGCAGGCGAACGAGGCCGACCAGGAACTCACCGTCTGCGTGGTGGAGAAGGGTTCCGAGGTGGGCGCCCATATCCTCTCTGGCGCGGTCTTCGAGCCACGCGCTCTGGCCGAGCTGTTCCCCGACTGGGCGGATCGCGGTGCCCCGCTGAACACGCCAGCGACCCGCGATGAGGTCTACCTGCTCAAGGACGCCGAGAAGGGTCAGAAACTGCCCAACGCCTTGGTGCCGCCATCCATGCACAATACCGGTGGGGACATTACGCGCTATGTGATCAGCGCCGGCAACCTCTCCCGCTGGCTGGCCGAGCAGGCCGAGGCGCTGGGTGTGGAAATCTTCCCCGGCTTCGCCGCCCAGGAGACGATCATTGAAGACGGTGTGGTCAAGGGCATCCTGATCGGCGATATGGGCGTGGGCGCCGACGGCCAGCCCAAGGACAGCTACATGCCGGGCATGGAGCTGCGGGCCAAGTACACCCTGTTCGCCGAGGGTTCCCGCGGCCATCTGGGCAAGCGATTGATCGAGCGCTTCAAGCTCGATGACGGCAAGGACCCACAGCACTATGGCATCGGCCTCAAGGAGCTGTGGGACATCCCCGCGGAGCAGCACGAGCCCGGCCTGGTGCTGCACGGGTCCGGCTGGCCACTGGACAAGGGCACCCACGGCGGCTGGTTCCTCTATCATGCCGAGGACCAGCAGGTGGTCGTCGGCCTGATCATGGATCTTTCCTACCAGAACCCTTGGCTGTCGCCCTTCGACGAGTTCCAGCGCATGAAGCACCACCCGGTGCTCAAGCAACATCTAGGGAACGGCAAGCGCGTGGCCTACGGTGCCCGCGCCATCACCAAGGGTGGGCTGAACTGCCTGCCGAAGATGACCTTCCCCGGTGGCCTGCTGATCGGCTGCGATGCCGGCACCCTCAACTTTTCCAAGATCAAGGGCCTGCACACCGCGATGAAGTCCGGCCTGGTGGCAGCGGAGAGCGTCTTCGAGACCCTCCAGGAGGGCGACGAGGGGGGCAAGGAACTGACCGCCTTCACCGAGAAGTGGGAGGCCAGCTGGGCCTACGCCGAACTCAAGGAGAGCGCCAGCTTCGGCCCGGCGATCCACAAGTACGGCACCGTGGCCGGCGGCGCCTACAACTTCGCCAACCAGCTGCTGGGCGGCAAGCTGCCCAATCTCCACGACACCACCCCGGATCATGCGACGCTGAAGCCCGCCAAGGAGTGCAAGAAGATCGACTACCCGAAGCCGGACGGCAAGCTCTCCTTCGACAAGCTCTCCTCGGTGTTCCTGTCGAACACCAACCATGAGGAGGATCAACCGTGCCACCTCAAGCTGACTGACCCGGACGTGCCGATCCGCGACAACCTGCCCGAGTTCGACGAACCGGCCCAGCGCTACTGTCCGGCCGCGGTCTACGAAGTCGTCAAGGGCGACGACGGCAAGCCGCAGTTCCAGATCAACTTCCAGAACTGTGTGCACTGCAAGACCTGCGACATCAAGGATCCGGCCCAGAACATCACCTGGGTGGCGCCGGAAGGCGGCGGCGGGCCGAACTATCCCAATATGTAAGCGTTCCGCGTCGAGCTCCGCTCGGCGCGTAAGCCGAGACGCCATCATGAACCAAAGCTCTCGACAAGGCTGGCCCGGGTTTTCTTATAGCTTATAGCTTATAGCCTCAAGCTTATAGCTTACAGCTTCCGAACGAAGTCCGGGCTCAGTCGCCGGTAGCCACCGGCCGCGAAGGGTCGCAGATCCACTCGCTCCAGGAGCCAACGTAGAGCCGGGGCAGAGAACGTCCGGCTACCGCATAGGCGAGGATGTTGTGGCAGGCGGTGACACCGGAGCCGCAATAGGCAATCAGCGAGTCGGCCTCGGGCAACTCGCTCGCGAGATCCTCGGCGGACTTGAAGTGACCGTCACCGTCGAGGTTGTTGGCACTGGGACGGCACAGGGCACCGGGAATATGGCCCGCCACCGGATCGATGGGCTCCGCATCGCCCCGGAAGCGCTCTGTGGAGCGGGCGTCGACCTTGATCGCGGTATCCTCCAGCACCTCTTCAGCCGGGACATGGCTCTGGTCGCGGTAGGCCGGTTGCCAGTCGGAACCCGTCGGCATGGCCTCGGGATCGCTATCCTCTTGCAACGCGCCCCCCGCCGCCAGCCAGGCCTTGAGACCACCGTCCAGGACGCGCACATCGGGATGGCCGGCCCAGCAGGCGAGCATCCACCAGGCCCGCGCCGCCGCGAGCTGGCCACCCATGTCGTCATAGACCACCACCGGCTGTTCTGGGGTGATGCCTAGTCGCTGGACCACCGCCGTGAAGGCCGTTGGCGTCGGCAACGGGTGCCGGCCACCCTGCCCCGGGGGTCCGGCCAGATCCCGGCCCAGGTCGAGGTGGTAACTGCCCGGCAGGTGGGCTTCCCCCCATAGCCGGTGGCCCGCATCGGGCTCACCCAGCCGCGCGCGACAGTCCAGGACCCGGGGCGGGTTGGCGCCCTCGAGGGCGTCGACCAGCGCGGTGGCCGTGATCAGCGAGTATGTCATGCGTTGATTCCCTCCAGCAGTTCGATGGGGGCCAGACGGGCGATCAGGCGGCGGCGACCTGCCTGATGGAAATGTACCTCGATCACGGGATTGTCCGGGTCGCCCTCCACCACACTGATCTGGCCCTCGCCGAATACCGCATGGCGCAGGGCCTGTCCGACCCGGAAACCCTCGGCCCTCGAGTCGGCAGGCCCGGCCTGGGCGGCCGGATCCGCCGCCACCACCGGCATCGAGTGACCCAGGGCGGTCAGGTATCGACGAACGAGGTCGGGGTCGGAGACTGCCAGAGGGCCTTTCGCCTCACCGACCTCACCCGCTGGCGTCCCATCAAGCCTGAGAGCTACCCGCTGGCCATCCTGCCAGGCGGTCTCGGCAATGAAGCGGCTGGGGCGGTGGTCACCGCCGTCATGGAGCAGCACCAGGCGCTCCCGCGCCCGGGTGATGGCCACGTAGAAAAGCCGCCGCTCCTCCTCCAGGCGCTCCGGCGTCAGCGGATTGTCGCGGGTGTAGTGAGGAAAGTCCTCCTCGTTGGTCCCCGCCACCAGGACCAGCGGCCACTCCAGGCCCTTGGCGCCGTGCACCGTGCTGATCAGCACTCCGTCATCGCGGTTCTCCACCGGCCGCGACAGCAGTTCGATGAAGGCCTGGGTATCGTTGCCCAGTTCGCCGGCCTGCTCGATCAGCACGTCGAGCAGGCGCACGTCTTCCTCGCCCTTGTCGCGTCGGGCGGCGGCACGCTTGAGCACCTTCTCGGCCTCCACGGCCTCGACCACGTACTCGAGCAGTCGCGCGGGCGGCCAGGACGCCCGCCGGGGAAGCTCGCAAAGCAGTGCCCAACGCTTCTTGAGGGTCCGCTGTTGATGGGGCTTCAAGCCATCGAGCAGCGGGTCGTGACGCTCAGGCCAGCGCTGAGTCTCGGCCAGCCGTTTGGCCAGGGCATGGATCCGCTCCCGGGCCACGAAGGGAGTGGGCTGGGACAGCAGCATCGTCAGATGCCCCGGATCCTGGAGACGACGGGGCTCGATGGCAAGACGCAGGTAGCCTGCCAGGGCCTCGACAAGGGGCAGGCGGAAGACGAAGCGATCTTCTCGAGCCAGACGGAAGGGAATGCCCTCGCGGAGCAGTGCCAGCTGAAGCGGCACCGACAGCGCCCAGCTGCGCACCAGCAGGCAGGCCTCATCCAGCCCACGCCCCCGGAGATGCCAGCCGTCGAGCTCGGCCAGCACTCCCTGGCTGCCCTGCCCCACGGACAGTGCGGTCGCGGGGTTGTCCGGCGCGGCCAGGCAAAGCTGGTCGGGACGCCGTCGGTTGGCGGCAATTGCATGGTTGGCGATAAGGGCCAGGGCATGACCATGCCGGAAGGTGGTCGAGAGCGGATAGTCGTGGGCCGCCCCGAAGGTGGCAGTGAAGTTCTCCAGCATGGTGTCGGGGTGAGCACCCCGCCACTCGTAGATGCACTGGTTGGCATCGCCCACCGCCATGACCTCGGCATCGCAGCCGGCGAGCAATGCCAGAAGTCGCTGCTGTGCGGTGTTGATATCCTGGTACTCGTCGATGACCACGTGGTCGAGGAATCCCTGAACCCGGCCCCGCAGCCGGGCATCCGCCTCCAGGGCCAGCAACGGTCGATAGAGGAGGTCGGCAAAGGTCATCAGCCCCTGCTCGGCCAGCAGCCGCTCGGCATGGTCGAAGGCGGCCACGAAGTGGCCGGTCTCCTCGCCGAAGTCGAGCTGGCGGTGAAGCTCGGCAGGTGAAGCCATCTCGGCTTTCACCAGGCCGCAGAAATGGGCCAGCGCTTCGAGGCGCTCGGCCTCGAGTGCCGACTCGCGGGCCTCGGGTACCTCGGCGAGGGCGGCCAGCGTCGCTTGACGCAGCAGCCGCTCGAGCTGCCAGTCGGCCGTCAGCAGTTGGCGCGGCGCGAGCGCTCCCCAGCGGGTCAGGCTAGCGGTCAGCCGGTGGCCGAGAGAGTGGAAGGTGCGCACGTCGGGCAGCGCCTGCCCAGCCGGCGCCATCTCGGCCAGGCGGGCCTGGAAGTCTTCCCGGGCCGAGCGGTTGAACATCAGTACCAGAATGCGTGGCGGGGGGACGCCCTGTGCGAGCAGGTGCAGCACCCGGGCGACCATGGTCGTGGTCTTGCCGGCACCCGCAACGGCGGCGACCCGGGCGTGTCCCCGCTGGTGGGTGACCACGGCGCGCTGCTCGGGAGTCAGCTGACGGATCAGCGACATGGCATCTCGCCATCTCGCCGTGAATCCGGCTCCAGCCGTCCCAGGGGCTGCCAGATGCCCTGGCTGGTCAGCCCCAGCTCGAGGACGCCCCCACCGAGCTCTCGTGTCTCGGCCTGCTCCACCAGGCGGTAGTAGACGCTGCGCCCCAGCCGCGCGGAGAGCCCGAAGCGCACCGGGACCTCTGGTACCATCTCCCCGGCCGGCGTTTCGCTCAGCACCAGCCGATGGGCCTCGCCGAGCGCCAGGCGGTCGCCGACGTTGGTGGTCAGCCACCACTGGCCGTCCTCCTCGCACTCGGCGTCCACCACCAGGAAGGGCCGATCCTCGACCCGGATACGCTGGCTCTCGACCGGTGTCACCAGCACATAGTCGCCATCGGGTTCGCGGCGCAGGATGGTCGAGAGCAGGCGCACCAGCCGCGGGCGGGCGATGGGTGCACCCTCATGGATCCAGCGCCCGTCTGCGGCGATCGTGAGGTCCATCTCCCCCTGTTGTTGGGGATGCCAGCGATCCACGGGCGGGATATCGCCATCGGGATCGATCTGGGCCAGCAGCGGATCGAGTTGCATGGGTCGGCCCTCCGGAAGATACATCCTTCGAGTCTAGACCAGCCCGGCGGAGCGAAGCGCCTCACGCACGTCCGCCGGCGCCTCGGGGGCTGCCGCTCGGAACAGCCGGTAGAAGTTGGACGTGGTCTGGGCCGCGACCTCCTCGACGCTGATACCGCGTTCGTCGGCAATGCACTCGGCGACCTCGACCACCCAGGCCGGCTCGTTGGGCTTGCCACGATACGGCACCGGCGCCAGGTAGGGGCTGTCGGTCTCGATCAGCAGCCGGTCCAGCGGCAGCCGTCGTGCCAGGTCACGAAGCGATTCGGCGTTGCGAAAGGTGACGATCCCGGACAGCGAGATATAAAAGCCGTGACGTACCGCCTCGCGGGCCATGTCCAGGTCCTCGGTGAAGCAGTGCAGTACGCCGCCCACTGCCGGGTCGGTATGTTCGCGGATCAGCGCCAGGGTATCGTCGCGGGCCTCGCGGGTATGGACGATCACCGGCAGCTCGAGTTCGCTCGCGGCAACCAGCTGACGCCGGAACCGCTCGCGCTGCACCTCCCGGGAGGGCACGCTGTCGGGTGCCTTGTCGAGGTAATGGTAGTCCAGGCCACATTCACCGATGGCCACGGCGCCGAAGCCGTCGGCTGCCTCCTTGAACGCCGCGACGCTCGGCTCCTCGTCAACGCTGTGCAATGGATGAAGTCCGGCGGAGATCACTACGTCATCGTGGGTACGAGCGATCTTGGCCAGCATCGGCATGTCCTCGAGGGTCACGGCGATGGCCAGGAACTGGCGTATGCCCCGGGCGCGGGCCGCATCGAGGGTAACGGCGAGGTCGCCACCGTGGGTATCGGGATGGAGACGGTCGAGATGGCAATGGGAGTCGACAAACATTCAGAAAACAACCGATGTGAACAGATGGGTATTGGGTGCTCGACGCTCTTAGAGCGTATAGGTCGGGGCCCCCTTGTCGAGCTGGCCGGCCAGTAGCGTCTCGATGCGATCTCGCACGGCCTGGTCCTCGGCACTGAAGTGGATGCCGATGCCCGGGACCCGGCGACCCGCCACACCCTCGGGCGACACCCAGACTACCTGGCCGGTGACCGGGACCCGCTCGGAATCCCCCGGGAGCATGAGCAGCAGGAAGACCTCCTGGCCCAGCTCGTAGCGCTCGCGGGTGGGCACGAAGATGCCGCCGCGCTCCAGCACCGGCATGTAGGCCGAGAGCAGGGTCGGGACATCCTGGATCGTCAGGGAGAGCGCTTTCTGTGCGGCCATGGTGTCTCCTTCATCAAGAGCGCAGCAGCGTGGACCAGCGGACCAGCCAGGCCTCGAGGGTCAGCTGGGGATTGGGATTTCCCCCCTCGGCCAGCAGGCGTCGCTGCTCACGGGCATAGTCCAGCAGGCGGAACCAGTCACGTACCCGAGCATTCTTGACCGCCTGCCGATAGAGTACCAGCAGGTCGGGGTTGCGCAGTTCGCTGGTATCGCCAGAAAGCCCCAGACGAATCAGGTCCTCGAGCCAGGCGATACCGTACCACAGGATAGCGTCGATGGACTGGCGCTCCAGGCGGGCCGCTTCGGCCACCGGCTCGGCGCCCCTGACCAGCGCCTCGAAGGTATCGAGGAGCTGCTGGCGCAGCGCGCGGGATTCCGGCTCGGCGAGTTCCAGCGCCCGCAATGGCAGTCTCCCCGCAGCTCGGAACCAGAACCGGGCCTCCTCCTCACCCCCCAGGCGCTCGGCCAGCCAGGCCCGGCAGTCGGCCTCGGGCGGCACTGCCAGGCTCCAGTGCTGGCAGCGCGAACGGATGGTGGGCAGCAGCCGAGAAGGAATGTCGGAAAGCAGCACGAACAGCGTCCGGCCGCCGGGCTCCTCCAGGCTCTTGAGCAGCGCATTGGAGGCGGCCACGTTCATGGCCTCCGCCGGCGAGATCACTATCACGCGATAGCCGCCCTGCTGGGCGGTCTGGGAGACGAAGGCATTGACCTCGCGCACCGGCCCTATGCGGATTTGCCGCTTGCCCTCCTCCGGCGCCACCCGCAGCAGATCCGGATGATAGCCCGAGGCCAGCATATAGCAGGCATGGCAGCGACCACAGGCGTGTTCTCCCGGCGAGGCGCAGAGGGTCCGAGCCACCAGTGCCTCGGCCAGGGAGTGCTTGCCGATACCGTGAGCCCCCGAGATCAGCAGCGCATGGGGCAGTCGCCCGCCATCGGCTAGGCGCACCAGCTCCTCCCACCGCGCTTGCAGCCAGGGCAATGGCCGAGGGACCTCGACCTCACTCATGTCCAGGCCACCAGTCGCTCATCAAGACGTGCCAGCAACTCGGACTGGACCTCCGCCAGGCCGACACCGGCAGCGATCACCACCATGCGACCGGGATCGGCCTCGGCACGAGCGAGGTAGGCCTGGCGAACGGCCTCGAAGAAGGCATCGTGCTCTCGCTCGAAGCGGTCACGCTCACCGCCCTGCCCCTGGAGGCGACCGTCGAGCCGTTGCTGGGCCTCGGCCATGGGCATGTCCAGAAGCAGCGTCAGGTCAGGCTCGAGGCCCTGCTGGACGAAGGCCTCGAGCTGCGCGATGCGCGCCGCCTCGAGGCCGCGACCGCCGCCCTGGTAGGCATAGGTGGCATCGGTGAATCGGTCGCAGACCACCCAGGCACCACGCGCCAGCGCGGGGCGAATCACCCTGACCAGGTGCTGGGCCCGCGCGGCGAACACCAGCAGCAGTTCGGCATCCGGATCGAGGGTTTCCTCGCCGTCGGGGTCGAGCAGCAAACGGCGCATTGCCTCGGCGCGCGGGGTTCCGCCGGGCTCGCGTGTCGCTACCACCTCGTGGCCGCGAGCCCGCAGATGCTCGACCACCAGGGCCAGGCTGGTGGACTTGCCCACCCCCTCCCCGCCCTCAAGGGTAATAAAGCGTCCTCGAGGCGTTGGCCGATCAGGGTCGTTGTTGCACATGCCTGCTCCAATCAGCGATTACGTATATACCGGTTCACTGCATTGTTATGCTCTCGCAGGGTGCGCGAGAAGTGGTGGGTGCCATCACCCTTGGCAACGAAATAGAGCGTTTCGCCCTCCTCGGGATGTACCGCCGCTTCCAGCGCGGCCCGCCCGGGCAGGGCGATCGGCGTGGGCGGCATGCCGTCGATCACGTAGGTATTGTAGGGCGTGGCCTCGCGCAGATCGGCGTGGGTGATGTTGCCATCATAGCGCTCGCCCATGCCATAGATCACGGTGGGGTCGGTCTGCAGTCGCATGCCGCGCTCCAGGCGGCGCTTGAACACGCCGGCGATCTCGGGACGCTCCTCGGGAGCACCGGTCTCGCGCTCGATCAGCGAGGCCATGATCAGCGCCTCGTAAGGGCTCTCCAGGGGCAGGTCGTCATCACGTGCAGCCCAGACCTCGTCGAGGGTAGCCTCCATGCGTTCCAGGGCCTGGCGCAGGATCTCCAGGTCGCTGAGCCCCTTGTGATAACGGTAGGTATCGGGGAAGAACCAGCCCTCGGGGTGGCGACCCTCGCGGTCGAGCCGGGCCATCACCTCCTCGTCGGAAAGGCCGTCGGTGTTGTGCTCCAGCTTCGGTGCGGCATCGAGCAGCTCGCGCATCTGGCGGAAGGTCCAGCCCTCGGGAATGGTCAGCGGATAACTGACCACATCGTTGCTGCCCAGCAGGGACAGCAATTCGCGACCACTCATCCCGGGTTCCAGACGGTACTCTCCAGGACGCAGGCGTGGCAGGGTCTCGGGCTCCAAGCGGGTGAGAAGCCGGAAAGCCCACGCATCAGCGATGACCCCCTGCTCGGCCAGTTCGTTCACTACTCGATGGTAGCCGGCACCGGCGGGGACTTCGTAAAGAGTCGTTTCATCGAGGGTGATGGGGGCCGCCAACCGCGATTGCCAATAGCGATGCCCGGCGAATGCCGCCAGGGCGGCAAGGAGGATCAGGACCAGCAGAATCTTAAGCGCACGCCCCATGGGTCGTCCTCGTCATTCAGTCGTCGAATCGTGTCGGATAGCCCAGCGGCTCATGGGCAACTGCCTGCAGGCGTCGATGGTCTGTCCCGATGGACCAGCGGTGCAGCATCTCTCCTTCGGCCCCATCCAGCCGCGACACCGGCCAGAGCCCCTGCACCGAATTGCCGAGCCACACCGCTTCGGCATTGGCCAGCACGTCAGGGATGGCATCGACCTCGGTGATGGGCAAGCGCTCGAGCAGCGCCGCCCGCAGCGTGCCGGCTACACCACAGCGCACCAGGCGTGGCGTCTCCAGCCGACCTTCGCGCTGCCAGAAGAGGTTCATGCAGGTGGCCTCCACCAGCCGGCCCTCACTGTCGCATAGCAGTCCTTCAACGGTGTCGTCATCCGACCACTCGCCCCGTGCCAGCACGTTCTCCAGGCGGTTGAGATGCTTGAGGCCAGCGAGCGCCGGCTGGATGCCCAGTCGCAGGCGACAGTGACGCACCCGCACGCCCGCCTTCCAGCGGACTTCATCGGGGACCAAAGGTGAGAGCTGCCAGCGCAGCCGGGGATCGGGTGTCTCGGGAGGGGCATAACCGCGCCCGCCGCTACCTCGGGTCAGCATCAACTTGAGCACTGCCAGGCCCGCTGGTGCGTTGGCTAGGGGGGCGGCAAGCCGATGTTCCGCCGGCAGGGGTAAGCCCAGTACCTGACAGCCACGGGCCAGACGCGCCAGGTGGGCATTCCACAGCAGTGGCGAGCCGTCACGCACCAGTACGGTCTCGAAGAGACCATCGCCATAGGCGACGCCGCGATCCTTCAGTGGCCAGCCCTCTGTCGAGGCCCCTGCTCCCATCTGGCGCGCCTCTGGCCTCACACCCTGGTGAAGACCAGGGTGCCGTTGGTGCCGCCGAAACCGAAGGAGTTCGACAGACTGACGTCGATCTTCATCTCGCGAGCGGTATGAGGCACATAATCGAGATTGCAGCCTTCCTGAGGAGTGTCCAGGTTGATGGTTGGTGGCGCCACCTGGTCACGGATCGCCAGCACGCTGAATACCGCCTCGACGGCACCGGCGGCACCCAGCAGATGGCCGATCATCGACTTGGTGGAGCTGACGGACACCGACTTGGCGGCGTCACCCATCACCTGCTCGACGGCACGACTCTCGGCCAGGTCGCCGTGTGCGGTCGAGGTGCCATGGGCATTGATGTAATCGACGGCCGAGGGAGCGATCCCGGCATCGCGGATGGCATTGCGCATGGCCCGGGCGGCGCCATGACCATTCTCCGGCGGGGCGGTCATGTGATAGGCGTCATCACTCATGCCGAAGCCGGTGAGTTCGGCGTAGATGGTCGCCCCGCGGGCCTTGGCCTGCTCGTACTCCTCGAGCACGATCACGCCGGCGCCATCGGACAGCACGAAGCCGTCGCGGTCGCGGTCCCAGGGCCGACTCGCCGCGGCCGGGTCATCGTTGCGGGTAGAGAGTGCCCGGGCCGCCGAGAACCCGCCCAGCCCCAGCGGGGTGGTGGCCATCTCCGCGCCCCCGCAGACCATCACATCGGCATCGCCATAGGCGATGGTGCGGGCACTATAGCCGATATTGTGGGTCCCGGTGGTGCAGGCCGTGGTAATGGCGATGTTGGGCCCACGGAACCCGTGCTGGATCGCCAGGTTGCCGGAGATCATGTTGATGATCGACCCCGGCACGAAGAAAGGCGAGATCCGCCGTGCGCCGCCATTGAGCAGGGCATTGTGGTTATGCTCGATCATCGGCAGGCCACCGATTCCCGAACCGATGGCCACGCCGATACGATCAGCATTATCCTCGTGACACTCGATTCCGGCATCCTGGATCGCCTGGGCACCCGCGGCCATCCCGTACTGGATGAAGAGGTCCATCTTGCGGGCCTCCTTGGGGTTCAGGTACGGGCTGATGTCGAAGTCCTTCACCGACCCGCCGAAGCGCGTATTGAAGGCGCTGACATCGAAGTGTTCGATGGGCGCGATACCGCTCTTGCCGGCCAGGATGCTGGCCCAGCTCTCTTCAACGGTATTCCCCACCGGCGTGACCAGACCGAGTCCGGTCACCACAACCCTTCTACGAGCCATCAGCTTTCCTCCAGACAACCTTGGGTGACACGACCCCGCAATGGAGTCGTCATTGCGCGCATTATACGCGAGTCTCCCCGACCTGTACGGGCTCGGCAAGTTCGCATCGTGCATAGCACGAGAGCCGTCCTGCCATGGCAGGACGGCTCTCCACGGGGCCGGGGCCCCGGACGCCTCAGCAAGCGGTATCGACCGCCACCTTACTGGTGGGAGTTGACGTAGTCGATGGCTTCTTGAACGGTAGTGATCTTCTCGGCTTCCTCATCGGGAATCTCGGTGTCGAACTCCTCTTCGAGCGCCATCACCAGCTCGACGGTGTCCAGGGAATCGGCGCCGAGGTCTTCAGTGAAGGAAGATGAGTTCTGGATGTCTTCTTCCTTGACGTTCAGACGCTCGGCCACAACCTTCTTCACGCGCTCTTCGATGGTGCTCATTATGACGTACTCCAGTCGTTCACATTGGCCGTTCGGAGAACCAGCCGTTAAAGATCCAGATCCGCTAGCCGGAAGCTGCGGAGTAGTTTATAGACGCCCCCGGGTCGGCGCAACCGCCACCCTCCGGGGACTTCAACGCATGTTCATGCCGCCGTTGACATGCAGGGTCTCGCCGGTAATGTAGCCCGCCGTATCGCCGGTCAGAAAACCCACCGCCGCGGCAATCTCTTCAGGATCACCCAGCCGGGCCAGCGGAATCTGGCCGAGCAGCGCCTTGTGCTGCTCCTCCGGCAGGGACTGGGTCATGTCGGTGGCAATGAAGCCGGGCGCCACCGCATTGACGGTGATCGCGCGCGAGGCAACCTCTCGCGCCAGCGCCCGGGTAAAGCCCTCCATGCCCGCCTTGGCAGCAGCATAGTTGGTCTGCCCCATGTTGCCCATGGTGGCCACCACCGAACTGATCGAGACGATGCGGCCGAAACGCGCCCGCGTCATGCCGCGAACGCAGGCCTTGCTGACGCGATAGACCGACTTGAGGTTGGTGTCGATCACCGAGTCCCACTCGTCTTCCTTCATGCGCATCAGGAGATTGTCGCGGGTGATGCCGGCATTGTTGACCAGGATCGTCGGCGCACCGAACTCATCGGTGACCGCCTTGACCAGGGCATCGACGCTGGCCTGATCGGTGACGTCCAACTGGCGCCCGGCCCCCTCGATCCCCGCTTCCGCGAGGTCGGCACCGATGCGCTCGGCACCGGCATCGGTGGTGGCCGTACCGATCACGGTACGCCCCTGACGGCCCAGCTCGTGGGCGATGGCGCGGCCGATGCCGCGACTGGCCCCGGTGATCAGGGCAACTCTACGCTCGGTTGTCATGGTCTCTTCCGTCTTCGTCCAGGAGATGGATCAGCCATTAGCCGACGGTGACTGACCGACGGCCTCCCTGGCCAGTTCGAGAGCTGCGGAGAGGCTATCCGGATCGTTGACCGCCAGCCCCTTGCTACCTCGAGCAATTCGCTTGTTGAGCCCGGTGAGCACTTTGCCCGGACCGCACTCGATGAACACCTCGGCACCCTGCCCCGTCATCGCCTCGATGCAGGAAGTCCAGCGCACCGGCTGGTAGAGCTGCTCGATCAGCCGAGTACGCAGGGTCGCCACGTCGGCATGAGCCTGGGCATCGACGTTCTGGAAAACCGTGTAGCGCGGCGAGCGCAGCTCCACCTCATCCATGGCCGTCGACAGGCGCTCGGCAGCCGGACGCATCAGATCGCAATGGGACGGCACCGAAACCGGCAACGGCATTGCGCGCTTGGCCCCGGCTTCCTGGCAGGCGGCTATTGCCCGCTCAACCGCAGCCTTGCTGCCCGCAATCACCACCTGTCCCGGGGCATTGTAGTTGACGGCAGAGACGACGTCGCCGTCGGCGGCCCGTGCACAAGCCTGCTCCACCACCTCGTCATCGAGACCGAGAATCGCTGCCATGGCGCCCTCCCCGGCGGGGACGGCTTCCTGCATCGCCTCGCCGCGCAGCTTCACCAGCCGCACGCCCTGGGCGAAGGGCAGCGCCCCGGCACAAACCAGAGCACTGTACTCACCCAGGCTGTGGCCGGCCATGGCGCCGGGGCGTGGCCCTTCGAGCTCCTGCCAGACGCGCCAGACCGCCACGCTGGCGGTGAGCAGCGCCGGCTGGGTGCAGGCAGTGGCGTTGAGTGCCTCAGCCGGCCCCTCCTGCACGACCTGCCAGAGGTCGTAGCCCAGAGCATCGGCCGCTTCCTCGAAGGTCGTGCGCACCACGCTGTAGCGCTCTGCCAGCTCACGCAGCATGCCGATCTGCTGGGAGCCCTGCCCGGGAAAGATGAGGGCAAGGGATTGCGTCATGTCGATCACCTTTGCGCTTGTTGACTGTCGTCGACGCCGGTCGCATCCGGCATGGTCGGCCCGTCGGGCCTGGATCCGCTCTCGGTTCGACCGCTGACGGCCGAGTCGACAGGGGACCGGCGATGGTCCAGTTCAGCGGCCAGCCGGCTCGGCAGGTCGTGCCTCACCTCATTCACCGCCCTTTGCACTGCATAACGAAAGCCAGTGGCATCAGCGCTGCCGTGGCTCTTGATCACGATCCCGGCCAATCCCAGCAAGCTGGCGCCATTATAGCGCACGGGATCGAGCTCACCCTTGAGCCGGCGCAGCGCCGGACGGGCGAGCAGCCCCACGACCCGGCTGCTCCAGTGGGCCTCAAAGGTCGCCTGTACTCGCTCGACGAGCAGCCGCGCCAGTCCCTCGCTGGCCTTGAGCACGGCATTACCGACAAAGCCATCGCAGACCACCACGTCGGCGGCACCGCTGAAGATACCGTCGCCCTCTACGTATCCCAGGTAGGCGATGTCGGGATGGCACCGCAACCAGGCATCGGCATCACGCACGCTATGCGTGCCCTTGGTGCCCTCGACACCGACATTGAGCAGCGCTACCCGCGGCGCGACGAGGCCATCCACATGGCGCGCCATCACTTCTCCCATCAGCGCGAAATCGACCAGCCGCTCGGCACTGGCCTCCACGTTGGCGCCCAGGTCGAGCAGGTAGCAACGACCCAGATCGCGGGTAGGAATGGCGGTGCTGATGGCCGGCCGAGGAATCCCCGCTACCGTGCCCAAGGCTCGCCGGGCCAGGGCCATCAGGGCACCGGTGTTTCCGGCACTGACCCCGGCCATAGCTTCGCCACCGGCGACGCAATCTAGCATGCGGGCCATGCTGGTATCACTTCCGTGACGCAGCACTTCTCTGGGTCGCTGTGACTGCTGGACGATTGCAGGCGCGTCATCGACCCGTAGACGCGACGCCGCCGCGGCAAGCTGCCGCGGCAGGCGGGCTACCTCGTCCTCCAGCAACCCGGCTGGGCCGAACAGACACAGCTCCAGGTCAGGATCGGCAGAGGCGGCCTCGGCGGATCCCATCACGGCCGGACGGGGACCGAGGTCCCCGCCCATCGCATCGATGGCAATCCGCACGTCAGCGACCAGCTACTGCTACCCGGAGCGCCGCCGACTCAGACCTCGACGATCTTGCGGCCGCGGTAGAAGCCGTCCGGAGACACATGGTGGCGCAGGTGGGTGGTACCGGTTTCCTTGTCCTGGGAAAGGGCCGGAGTGGTGAGGGCGTCGTGGCTACGACGCATGCCGCGCTTGGAACGGGTCTTGCGGTTCTTTTGAACTGCCATGGGGTGTCACTCCAGAGTGAAACGAGGATGTATCAGGGTTTGCCCTTGATCTGCCGCAGCACATCGAAAGGGCTCGCCGGGGCGCTGGCCGACTCGTCGGTCGCCTCCCCGCTGTTCAGCTGGTCGCGCGAGACCGCACACTCGGCCTCGTCATGGTAAACCACCTGGGGCAGGCTGAGGATGAGCTCATCCTCGACCACCGCCAGTAGGTTCAGCTGTTCGTTTTCCACCAGCACCGGCTCGTGGGTGCTCGGCAGTTCCCCGGCCAGGGCGTCACTGGTGACCATGCCCAGCCGGAAATCGCTCTCGACCTGCGTCGCCATGGGCTCGAGACAGCGCCGGCACGGCAGCTGCAGCTCGGCTTCCAGGTGGCCATGGATCTCCCGACGCCCCTGGGAGTCGATGGCGAAATCCATCCATACCTGGGCGTCGCCTGACTGGGCGCCGATTTCTTCGGCAAGCCTCGTCATCTCGGCGAGCGCTACCAGGCCTTCCAGGTGTTCGGCATGGGCCACGAGCTTGTAGGGCTCGACCCTTTCGGGGAGTCTTGAGGTCAACATAGGCGCGCAATGATAGGCACTCGCCCAGCCCCTGTCAAAGCCGCTATCGTCTCGGGTTACCATGGTGGCGAGGCGCCATGAGCGCACTACTGACTTACCGTTTTCCCCAACACGATCCGGAGAATGTCCATGCCCCGCCTGATCCTTGCTTCGGGCTCCCGCTGGCGCCGCCAGCTGCTCGACCGGCTGGAGATCCCCTTTGCCTGGGAGAGCCCCGATATCGACGAAACACCATGGCCGGGCGAGGCACCCGAGGCCCTGGTCCACCGCCTGGCGCTGGCCAAGGCCAAGCGACTGGCCGAACGCTTTCCCGCACACTTGATCGTCGGTTCCGACCAGGTGGCGCTGTTCGATGGCGCGATCCTCGGCAAGCCCGGTGACACGGCCACCGCCCGCGCCAACCTGGCCCGTTTTTCCGGCCACCGGGTGCGCTTCATCACCGGCCTGGCGCTACTCGACACCGAACAAGGCCGCCACCGGGTCTGTCACGAGACCTATGACGTGGCGTTTCGCCACCTGAGCGAGGGCGAGATCTCGCGCTATGTGGAGAAGGAAAAGCCCCTGGACAGCGCCGGCAGCTTCCGCATGGAGGGGCTGGGCATCACCCTGTTCGAGAAGCTCGAAGGGGACGACCCCAATACCCTGATCGGCCTGCCGCTGATCCGGCTATGCGAGATGCTGCGCGAGGCCGGGCTGGATCCTCTTGGGCCCGGCAATCAGTATGCGGATGGCGCCGGGCCAAGCGGCCCCGGGGACAGGTCGTAGAGGGGGTCCTATGCCAGGGGTGAGGAGCATTGCTCCGAACGGGCTGGCCAAGGATGGCCAGCACCGGACCTGCAAGCGGAGCGGGACGCGAGAGCGAAGCAGGGCATCGGCAACGCCCAGGGAGGGGGTCACAGCGCCCCCTCGCAGACCTGTCGCCGGAAAAGCCGCGAGATCAGGCGACGACGCTAGTAGGTCTGATAACGTACCGGCGACTCGCCCCGCGGCACGCCAAGCCACTCCATGGCCACTCGACCGAACTGGCGGGAAATCCGCTCGAAGGGGTCGAGGCGCGGCGTATAATCACGCGTTCTCGCCTCACCGAGCCGGGCGCGGGCCACGCCATCGAGGCTGTCGAGTTCGTCCACCAACCCCAACTCGAGGGCCTGCTCGCCGCTCCAGATCAACCCGCTGAACAGCCGTTCGTCATCGGCGAGCCGCTCTCCGCGTCCCTCGCGAACCGCCGAAATGAACTGCTCATGGGTACTCTCGAGCACCGACTGCCAGAATTCGCGTTGTGCCGGGTCGATGTCCGAGAAGGGGTCGAGGAACGCCTTGTTCTCGCCGGCCGTGAAGACGCGTCGCTCTATGCCCAGACGCCCGATGGCCTCCTCCAAGCCGAAACCGGCGTGGATGACCCCGATCGAACCCACCAGGCTAGCCGGTGCGGCGATGATCTCGTCGGCTGCCGCGGCCACGTAGTAGGCGCCACTGGCGCCGATATCCTCGATCACCGCCAGGACAGGCTTGTCACCTTTTTCACGCAACCGCATCACCGCCTCGAAGATCCGCTGTGACTGCACGGGGCTGCCGCCGGGGCTGTTGATATGCAGCACCACCGCTTCGGCCTCTTCCGCCTTCCAGGCCCGCTCCAGGCCCTCGATGATCCGTTCGGCACTGGCCGGTGAATCGCTGTCGATCACCCCCTTGACCTCGACGACGCCAAGATGGGGCCTGTCGGGCGCGGCGGCGCCCGGGGCACCCAGGATCCCGTAGAGCGTGACCGAGAGCGAGGCCAGTATCAGCAGTGCAAAGAAGAAACGGAAGAACAGCTTCCAGCGCCGGGAGCGCCGCTGCTCCACCAGTACCCCATCTATCCAGCGGTCCATCATCTCCAGATGGGCCAACCGCTGGCGCTCACGCAGGGTCTCGGCATCCTCCCCGGGCGGTGGCGCCTGGTCGGTCTGCTGCGTCTCGCGTTCCCGGCGCGCCTGTTCCGGGGTCAGCTCCGGTCCGCTCGTCCAGCGATCGTCACGCTTGCTGTCGTCACTCATGGTCTTCCTGTTCCTTGGTCAGCTAGCCATACAGCCAGTCAAAGAGGTCGGGCACCGCCTCAGCCGTGAACACCGGACGGCTGGCGGACAGACGCTGTGGAGCATGCACGCCCCAGGTCACCGCCACCCGATCCATACCCAGCGACCGGGCCATCTCAAGGTCATATTCGGTATCGCCGATCATCACCGCCTCGCCGACCCCGACATCGAGCTCGACGAGGAGCTCCTCCAGCATCCGGGGATGCGGCTTGGAGAGGGTTTCATCGGCGGTACGGCTGGCATGGAACCAACCACCGCTACCACTCTCGCGGAAGATGCGCTCCAGGCCACGACGACTCTTGCCGGTGGCCACGGCGAGGCGCTGGTCCGTCCTGCCCCGCAACCGTGCCAGCCCGGCCTCGACACCGGGATAGAAGCGCATGGGGCCGGTGTCGCCCTCGACGAAATGGTAGGCGTAGCGCGCCTTCAGCAACTCGGCACGCTCGGCGTCGATCCCGGGGCAGAGTGTGGCGATGGCTTCGGGCAACCCCAGGCCGATGATGTTGCGGACCGCCTCCGCGTCCAGCTCGCCCCAGCCGGCTTCTATAGAGGCCGCCTGCATGCTGGAGACGATCCGTGCAATGGAGTCCATCAGGGTGCCATCCCAGTCGAAGATGGCCAGTCGATAGCGCATGAAGCCTCCGTGTCAGCGGGACTGGCGAGCGCGAGCAAGCACCGAATCGAGTTCATCCGGCAACGGTGCCTTGATCTTCACCGGCCGACCACTGCTGGGCTCGGGAAAGGTCAGGGCCGCGGCATGCAGGAAGAGTCGCGACAGGCCCAAGGTGGCGGAGAGCCTCTGGCTCTCGCGGCTGCCGTACTTGTCGTCGCCAAGTAACGGATGGCCGGCATGGGCCGCATGCACGCGAATCTGGTGGGTCCGTCCAGTGACCGGCTCGGCCTCGACCAAGGTGACCTTCTCGAAGGCCTCACGCACCGCGAAGCGTGTCCGGGACACCTTGCCGGCGGCCTCGACCCTAACGCGTCGCTCGCCGTTGGCGAGCTCGAAGCGGTCGAGCCGGGCGCTGACGAAGTCGCGACGTGCCGGCCAGCGACCGGCTACCAGCGCCAGGTACTGCTTGTCCATCTGGCGCTCCTTGAGCGAGGCGTTGAGGGCCAGCAGCGCGGGACGCGACTTGGCCAGCAACAGGCAGCCCGAGGTATCGCGGTCCAGCCGATGAACCAGCTCCAGGAAGTCGAGATCCTCGCGCACCTGGCGTAACGCCTCGATCAGGCCGATCTTTACTCCGCTGCCGCCATGCACAGCGAGTCCCGAGGGCTTGTTGATCACCAGCCAGTCGCGCCCCTCCAGCAGCACGCTACCGGCGAGCAGGTTGCGCAGGTTGTCGCTGACATCGCGTACCGCCTCGCGAGGTGTGAGGCGCAGCGGTGGGATCCGCACCATGTCGCCCAGTGCCAGACGAGTGTCGGCCTTGACCCGCTTCTTGTTCACCCGCACCTCGCCCTTGCGCACGATGCGGTAGATGAGCGCTCTGGGCGCCCCCTTCATGCGCGCCAACAGGAAATTATCGACCCGCTGTCCGACCTGGCCCTCGGTCACTTCCAACCACTGCACGTCGCGCCCTTCGGCCATGCCCCAACTCCACTGGATACCTGCTCGAAAGGCGCATTCTACCGCAGTGCACGCCATCCTGCGCCAATTGCTGACCACCCCCCTTTGCTGGTATATTGCCAGTTCGCTTCAATGGGTTGTCACGACCCCAGAGCGCCTGCACGACAGACACGCAGGCCGGAGCGAAAAGATCAGGCCGCGACGATCCTTGCCAATTCGAGGTCCCGCCGCCGAGAAACAAACGATACAACGCCACGCCCGGCTCCGGCCTCGCTTTTTGCAGCACGGCCGGAGTCCATGGGATACGTACAACAACGTGCCGAAGGTCGGCGTTGGCGGATCGATGAATGCCAGGTGTTGGCGGTGACCCCAGGGCCGGATGGGCGACGTCCCACCGAGACATGTCCTGCCTCCGCCCCGTACTCAACATGATCATGCCGTGTCGGTTCCATCGTGCAAGGATGACTCGGGACGGCCGGGCGCACTACCGCATCCGCGACATGCGCTGAGCACAAGCACGCAGCAACCAGCGGTTCGCCTCCGTCGTTGACCGCCGTCCGGCACGTCCCTACTTGCGAGACGACATGAAACGGATGCTCATCAATGCGACCCAGCCCGAAGAGCTGCGGGTCGCGCTGGTCGATGGACAACGCCTCTACGACCTGGACATAGAGTCCGGTGCCCGGGAACAGAAGAAAGCCAACATCTACCGCGGCAAGATCACCCGGGTAGAACCCTCCCTCGAAGCCGCTTTCGTCGACTTCGGTGCCGACCGTCACGGCTTCTTGCCCCTCAAGGAGATATCTCGCGACTACTTCCTGAAGGAACCCTCGGGCCGTCCCAGCATCAAGGAGGTGCTCAAGGAGGGTCAGGAAGTCATCGTCCAGGTGGACAAGGAGGAGCGCGGCAACAAGGGTGCTGCCCTGACCACCTTCATCAGCCTCGCCGGTCGCTTCCTGGTACTGATGCCCAACAATCCCCGTGCCGGCGGCATCTCGCGGCGCATCGAGGGCGAGGAGCGCAGCGAGCTCAAGGAGGCCATGAGCCAGCTGACCGTGCCCGACAAGATGGGTCTGATCGTGCGTACGGCCGGCATCGGCCGCTCTCCCGAGGAGCTGCAGTGGGACCTGGACTACCTGGTACAGGTCTGGGAGTCGATCACCGAAGAGGCCAGCAAGCGCCCGGCGCCCTTTCTGATCTACCGTGAATCCAACGTCATCATCCGCGCCATGCGCGACTACCTGCGCCAGGACATCGGCGAGGTGTTGATCGACAGCGAGGAGGTCCATCAGGAGGCCCTGGCCTTCATCCGCCAGGTAATGCCCTCCTACCAGCAGAAGATCAAGCTATACGTCGACGAAGTCCCGCTCTTCTCGCGTTTCCAGATCGAGTCGCAGATCGAGACCGCCTATGAGCGCGAGGTCAAGCTGCCCTCCGGCGGCTCGATCGTCATCGACCATACCGAGGCACTGGTCTCCATCGACATCAACTCGGCGCGTGCCACTCGCGGCAGCGATATCGAGGAGACCGCGCTGCAGACCAACCTGGAAGCGGCCGATGAGACCGCCCGCCAGTTGCGCCTGCGCGACATCGGCGGCCTGGTGGTGATCGACTTCATCGACATGAGCCCGGCCCGCAACCAACGCGACGTCGAGAACCGCATGCGCGACGCGCTCAAGCTGGATCGCGCCCGCGTGCAGATTGGCCGCATCTCGCGCTTCGGCCTGATGGAGATGTCTCGCCAGCGCCTGCGCCCCTCGCTGGGCGAGACCAGCGGTGTGGTCTGCCCGCGCTGCGACGGCCAGGGCACCATCCGCGACGTGCGCTCCATTTCACTTTCCATCATGCGCCTCATCGAGGAAGAGGCAATGAAGGAGCGCAGCGCCCAGATCCGTGCCATCCTGCCGGTCCCGGTGGCCACCTACCTGCTCAACGAGAAGCGCGCCGTACTGGCCGAGATCGAGCGGCGCCAGGGCGTGCGCGTGGTAATGCTGCCCAACCCGGACATGGACACGCCCCATTACGACGTCCAACGCCTGCGCGAGGACCACGTGGACGAGGAAGGCACCACGACCCTGTCCAGCTTCGAGTTGTCCACCGACAGCGAGGTGGGCAAGGAGCCGGAGGCCGCCTTCGGCAAGCCGGTTCAGCGTGCCGAGGCTGCCGTAAAGACAGTGATACACCACGAGCCGGCGCCCGCATCCCTGCAGGAAGAGCAGACACCAACCCCGACGCCACCCCAGGCAGCAACCAAGCCGCCGGCCGCTCCACCCGTCGCCGAACCCCAGGCCGGCGTGCTGGGTCGCCTGGTCAAGGGCCTGACCAGGCTGCTCGGCAGCGACGAGGCACCGGTCGGCACCGAGCAGAAAGCGTCCACCCGCTCGGGTGATTCGCGCAGTGATCAGGGCGCACGCAAGCCTGCCCAGCGCGATGACGAGCGTAACGAGCGCAATGGCCGCCAGCGTCGCTCGCGCAGCAATGAACCAGCCAGCTCGACACGTCAGGAAAACACACGCCAGGAAAACAAGGGGGGCGAGGGCAAGACGGAAGGCAACGACAAGCGTGACAATCGCGGCAACCGTGGCGGCCGTGGACGCGGCGGTCGTCCTGACGAAAATCGCCAGACGCGGCAACAGGAAGCACCCAAGTCACGTGATGACAAGCCACGTGACGATAAGCCTCGTGATCAGAAGCGTGACGACAAGCCTCGCGACGATGGACGCCGCCAGAAAGGCAGCGACAAGCCTGCCGAGAAGACGAGCGAAACACGTGCTGAGAAGCCGGCGGCCGCCGAGGCCCCCGTGGATGACGGCAAGCCCAAGCGCACTCGCAACAACCCGCGCCAACGCACGCGCAAGCATGCCATCAACCCTAAGGCAGTAGATGAGCAGCAGCGCCTGCAGATGGAAGTCGCAGAGGCCGAGCCCGAAACCGAGGCAGCCAAGCAGCCAGATGGCCAGGTGACCAAGCCTGCGGAAGCGGGGGCCGAGTCAGAAACCGCCAAGCAGACAAGCGACCAGGCCGCCGAGGCCGAGACGCCCCCTGCCGACGCAGGAGTACAGGCAGAACCCAAGGTCGAGACACCGAAGGCTGAGAAAAAGCCGGCCGAAAAGCCCGCCGAGGCCGAGGCGCCGAAAGCCGAGCAGGAGCAGGAGCAGGTCGACAAGCCCGCTGATGCAAAGCCCAAGGCCAAGCAGAAACAGGCTGAGCAGCCTGCAGGGGCGAAGCCGGAGGCCGAGCAGAACTCTGCCGAGGAGGGCGTCGAGGCCAAGGCACCGAAGGCTAAGCAGAAGTCCGCCGAAGCGAAAGCCGATGCAACGTCGGAAGCGCCGAAGGCCGAGGCCGGGAAATCCGCCGAAGCCCAGTCGGATGCCCCGAAGGCTGAGCAAAAGCCGGAGGAGAAGGCTGCCGATGCCCCGCCGGCAGCGACGGCCGACGCCGAGGCGCCGTCGCAAGCGCCGAATGCCAAGAAATCCGCCGAAGCCCAGTCGGATGCCCCGAAGGCTGAGCAAAAGCCGGAGGAGAAGGCTGCCGATGCCCCGCCGGCAGCGACGGCCGACGCCGAGGCGCCGTCGCAAGCGCCGAAAGCCGAGAAATTTGCCGAGACCAGGTCGGATGTCCCGGAGGCTGAGCAGAAGCCGGAGGAAAAGACTGCCGATGCCCCGCCGGCAGCGAAGGCCGAAGAGACGTCGGAGGAGGCTCGCGCCAATCGCCGCCGTCGCCGCGCTCACAACGATCCGCGAGAGATCCGTCGTCGTGAGAAGGAGGCCAAGGCCCAGGAAGGCAAGCAGGGCTGAGAGCCCACTTAAGTCCTGCAGCAATGACAGCGCCCGCAGCCATGGCTGCGGGCGCTGTCGTGTCAGGCCGGCTCGACGAGTCGAGGCTCACGCTCCAGGATCACGCCGAAACGCTCGCTCACGCTGTCAGCCACCCGGCCGGCAAAATCGAGCAGTTCCGCCGCATTGCCACCACCGAAGTGCACCAGCACCAGCGCCTGGCGCTCATGCATACCAAAGTGTCCCTCTCGCCAGCCCTTGAGGCCGCACTGGTCGATCAGCCAACCGGCTGCCAGCTTCACTCTGCCTTCTGCCTGGGGGAAGTGCGGCATCGTCGGGTAATCGACCATCAGCCGAGAGGCCAGGTTGGCCTCCACCACGGGATTCTTGAAGAAACTCCCGGCATTGCCCAGCACGGTCGGATCGGGCAGTTTCTCGCGACGGATTGCACAGACCGCCTCGGCCACGTCCAGTGCCGAGGGCTCGGCAGCAACCCGAGCGGCCAGATCACCATAGCCGAGACGGGGACGCGGCGTGCGCGACAGTCGCAACACCAGCCGGGTGATCACCACTCGCCCGGCAAAAGCCCCCTTGAAGACGCTGTCCCGGTAGCCGAAGGCGCACTCCTTCGGCGATAGGACTGCCTCACGGCCATCGTCGAGATGGACCAGGTGCACGGCCTCGATGGCATCGCTCAGTTCCACGCCGTAGGCGCCGATGTTCTGGATCGGCGCGGCACCGCAGTGACCGGGAATCAGGGCCAGATTCTCGATGCCCCAGAGGCCCTTGCCGACCAGCGCCATGACCAGTTCGTGCCATACCACCGCGGCCTCGGCATGGACGAGGACCGTGTCACCCTCGCCCTCTTCCAACCACCAGCCCTGCATGGACGGCCGGATAACCAGGCCCGGGAGCCATGCCGGCAGGATCAAGTTGCTGCCGCCGCCTAGCAGGGTCAGTTGCCAGCCCTCGCAATGGGCCAGGTCCAGCGCCTCGCGCAGCTCGCAGACGCTTTCTGGCGCGGCGAAGTGCTCCGCCTGGCAGGGCAGCCCCAGGGTATTGGCCCGGGAGAGGTCGTGGCGGGCCTGGACCACCAGGCTCAAGGCCTGCGCTCCCGGCGCGCCTCGATCTCCTCCAGCAGACCACGGGAGGCCGCCTCGACCAGATCCAGCACCTCGTCGAAGCCCTGATCACCCCCGTAGTAGGGGTCGGGTACGGCGCGGTCAGGATAGCCGGCATACTCCAGGAAAAGCCGTGCCGGCACCTGGCTATGGGGCGGACGCCGCGCCTCGATGGCCGCGAGGTTGTCATGGTCCATGGCCAGCAGCATGTCGAAGCGCTCGAAGTCGTCATCGGCGAGCTGCCGGGCGCGAAATTCCGAGAGGTCGATGCCACGGCGAGCGGCGGCCTCGCAGGCCCGCGGGTCCGGCGCCTTGCCCACGTGCCAGGGGCCGATGCCGCAGGAGTCTACCGCTACGCGATGGGCCAGGCCATGTTCATCGAGCAGGCGGCGGAATACGCCCTCGGCGGTGGGAGAACGGCAGATGTTGCCGAGACAGACGAAGAGCACGCGCATCAATGACCTCCCGGAAGCTGCATCAGCTCACGGACCCGTGCCAGGTCTTCCTCGGTGTCCACCCCAGCCGGGTGCGGTACCCCGGCCAGGGCCACCTGAATGGCATGGCCATGGTGCAGGGCACGCAACTGCTCGAGCTGCTCCAGGCGCTCCAGCGGCGAAGGGGCCCAGTCACGGTACTCGGCAAGGAAGCCAGCGCGATAGGCGTAGAGGCCAATATGCCGCAGCCAGGCAGTTGTCTCTAGCAGTTCGGGGCGATGGGTGACGGCGTCCCTGTCCCAGGCCTCTCTATTCCAGGACTCTCTATCCCAAGGAACAGGAGCCCGCGAGAAGTAGAGGGCGCGACCGGAAAGCGCACGCACCACCTTGACCGCATTGGGGTTGAAGAGCGTCTCGACGTCGCTGATCGGCTCGGCCAGGGTGGCGATAGAGGCGTCCGGATCATCGAAGAGCCGCGCCGCCACCTGGTCGATCAGCAGCGGCGGGATCAGCGGCTCGTCGCCCTGGACATTGACCAGCACGGCATCATCGGCCAGGCCCAGTCGCTCGGCCACTTCGGCCAGGCGATCGGTTCCCGAGGGGTGATCAACGGCGGTCAACAGCACCTCCGCGCCAAAGGGAGCCAGCACCTCGGCAATGCGCCGATCGTCGGTAGCCACCACCACCCGAGCGGCAGCGCTTTCCCGTGCCCGTCGCCAGACGTGGGCCACCATGGGCTCCCCCGCAATCTCGGCCAGCGGCTTGCCGGGCAGCCGTGAAGAAGCGAAGCGCGCCGGTATGACGGCGATGAACTCCTGCATGGAACCTCCTCAGGACTCGCCGCTGCGACCGGAAGAGTCGTGCAGTTTCTCGTCGACGTCCATCGCTCGGGCTTCCTCGGGCAACATCACCGGGATGCCGTCGCGAATCGGATAGGCGAGACCATCGAAGCGGCACACCAGTTCACCGGCCTCGCGGTCGTACTTCAGCTTGCCCTTGCACAGTGGGCAGACCAGCATCGCCAGCAGTTCCTTGTCCATGACTCCCCCTCGGATGGTTTCATTGGGTTGAGAGTGATACCAGCCGCGCCTGCAGCCAGTCGATGAAGGCGGCCTCGGGTCGGGCTTCCACCTCGAGGACCCAGCTGTCGACGGGTGCCAGCCCGCGACACTTGACTGCGTCCTTGGACGTCATCACGACCGGCCGATGGTCATCGAAGGCCAGGTCGGCCGCCGTGAAGCGATGGTGATCGGCGAAGGCGTGGGTGATCGGCTCCACGCCCAGCTCTTCCAGGGTGGCGAAAAAGCGCGCCGGGTGACCGATCCCGGCCAGGGCATGTACCGGCCCGGCGAAGGGTAGCGGCGTGGGCGGCACTCGCCTGCTGTCGTCGAGGCGACGCCAGGCCGATGGCACCAGGGCCATGCCGTGGGCCCCGGCGGGCGGGTCGAAGGCCGGCTCGCCATTGATCACCACGGCATCCGTCCCGTCGAGACGAGTCAGCGGCTCACGCAGCGGCCCCGCCGGCAGGCAACGGCCGTTGCCGAACCCACGACGGCCATCCACGACCACGAACTCCAGGTCACGACCCAGTGCCAGGTGCTGCAGGCCATCATCGCTGATCAGGATATCGCACCCCGCCGCCAACAGTCGTCTCGCGCCCCGGGTGCGGTCCGGGTCGACCACCACCGGCAGTCCCGTCTGGTCCGCCAGCATACGAGGCTCGTCGCCGCAGGCGGCCACCGGTGTGTCGGCGTCCAACAGCAGCGGATAGCGGTCGCTGCTTCCGCCATAGCCCCGCGAAAGGATGCCGGGCGACCAGCCCCGCTCGCCGAGAAATCTCGCCAGCCAGGCCACCAACGGTGACTTGCCGGTGCCGCCCAGCGTGATGTTGCCGACCACGATGACCGGCACAGGCGCCTGCCAGACAGCCTTTCTGCCCGCCACATAGGCTGCGGCGCGACGCCGCACGACCAGGCGATATAGGGCCTCCAGCGGCCGCAGGGCGACCAGCCAGGCATCGCCCCGATAGGCCGCCGCCAACCAGCGCTCGACGAGTCGACCCGCCATGGATCAGGCAGGCTCCTGGAACTGCAGCCGATGCAGGGCCGCATAGGCCCCGTCCCGGGCGAGGAGCTCGGCATGGCTGCCCTGCTCGACGACCTCGCCCTGCTCGAGTACCAGAATGCGGTCGGCGCGTTCGATGGTCGATAGGCGGTGGGCGATAACGAAAGTGGTTCGTCCACGGCAGACCTTTTCCAGGGCCGCCTGGATATGGCGCTCCGATTCGGTGTCCAGTGCCGAGGTCGCCTCATCGAGAACCAGCAGCGGCGCATCCTTGAAGATCGCCCGAGCGATGGCCAGGCGCTGGCGCTGGCCGCCGGAGAGCATCACGCCGTTCTCGCCGACCACGGCATCGTAGCCTCCGGGCATCCGCTCGATGAACTCGTGAGCATGGGCGGCCCGTGCCGCCGCCTCGATACCCGCCGGATCGGGATCGTCGATACCATAGGCAATGTTGTCGGCGATACTGGCATTGAACAGAGTGACCTGCTGGGAGACGAGAGCGATCTGTCGGCGCAGTGGTTGCAGGCGGAACTCCTCCAGGGGCACCTCATCGATCAAAATACGCCCCTCGGTGGGCCGGTAGAAGCGCGGCAGCAGGCCCACCAGCGTCGACTTGCCGCTGCCGGAACGGCCGACGATGGCGATCATCTCGCCGGGAGCCACCTCCAGGTCGATGCCCTTGAGCACCTCGGGCTGGTCGTCGCCGTAGGCGAAGCGCACTCCCTCGAAGCATACCCGGCCGACAAGGCGACCGGGGTCGCGAGTGCCTTCGTCGCGCTCAGGGGGCTCCTCGAGCAGGCCGAAGAGCTCCCCGGCGGCGGCAATACCCTTCTGGATCTCGCTGTTGATCTCGGTGAGCTGTCGCACCGGCTTGGCCATCAGCGCGGCGGCAGTGACGAAGGCCACGAACTCGCCAGGCGTCATCGCGTCCATCAGGGTCGGCGACATCGCCAGCCACACCAGCAGCGCCAACGACAGCGCTACCAGCAATTGGATCACCGGCGTGCTGGTGGCCTTGGTCAACGCCTCCTTCATGCTCTGACGGCGGTTGACCTCGCTGGCTTCGGCGAAGCGTGCCTTCTCGTACGCCTCGGCCCCGTGAGTACGCACCACCCGGTAACCGGAGAGCGCCTCGGAGGCGACATGGGTGACGTCGCCCATGGAGCGCTGGATGCGCCGCGAGATATGCCGGAAGCGCTTGCTGGCATAGCTGACCACGCCGCCGATCAGCGGCGTCACGGCCAGGAACAGCAGGGTCAGCATCCAGTTGGTCCAGAGCAGGTAGGCCACCAGGCCAATCACGAAGAATCCCTCGCGCAGCAGAATGGTGACCGCCTTGGTGGCGGCCCCGGTGACCTGCTCGACATGGTAGGTGACCCGCGAGATCAGATGCCCCGTGGAGTGGTCATCGAAGAAGCGTCCCGGCAGATGCAGCATGTGGTTGAAGACGTCGCAGCGCAGGGCGTGCACTAGGTTGCGAGCCACGCTGCTCATGAAGTAGGTACCAAGGAAGGTACCGAGCCCGCGGGCCGCGAACATGCCCACCACGAAGAGCGGCAGGAAGATCCGGAAGGCCGCATCGGGGTTCTGGATACCATCGATGAGCCGCTTCATCATCTCCGCCAGGGCGGTGCTCGAGGCGGCATAGATGACATAGCCCAGGATCGCCAGGGCAAAGGCTCGCCAGTAGGGCTTCACATAGCCCAGCAGGCGCCGGTAGAGGGTCCAGCCGGAGTGTTCGATCACGGTGTCTCCGCTTGAGGGGTTGATGCCACGGCGGTGGCGATGCGCACGCGCCGGATCTCCAGGCTGGCGGCAAGGTCCAGGACGCGCACCACGTCGGCGTGGGCGGCACGACCATCGGCTTCCACTACCAGGCCATACTCGCGAGCCTGCTCGGCCTCGGCGGCCAGGGCCTCACCCAGCATGCCGCCGCTATGGGTCTGCTCGCCCAGTCGGTATTCGCCCTCGGCAGTGACCACCAGGGTCACCGGCGATGCTTCCATGTCCTGGCCACTCTGACTCTCGGGGAGCTCGAGTTCCAGCGCCTGTCGGGTCTCGAAGGTAGTCGAGACCATGAAGAAGATCAGAAGCAGGAAGACCACGTCGATCAGCGGGGTCAGATTGACCTCCACCGGCTCGCGTCGCCGCCGGGGAAACCTCACGGCTGCTTCACCCTCGGGGCGATGCGCCCATCGGCCTCCAGTTGCTCGCCGCCGCGCGCCCCCAGTGAGGGCTCGTCACCGTGTCGCTCGGCCAACACCAGCTCGCCAGGGTAGTGGGCGAGGTACTCGACTACCTGACCGGCCTGCTCCTCCATGCGCACCGTGATGTCCTCGACACGGCGCTGGAAGTAACGGTGAAACATCAGCGAAGGGATCGCCACGGTGAGGCCTGCTGCGGTGGTGACCAGGGCGCGGGAGATACCGCCGGCCAGGTCGGCGGTACGGCTGGCTCCGTCACCGGAGACGATCACCGCGAATACCTCGATCATGCCCACGACGGTACCCAGCAGACCGATCAGGGGCGTGATGGCGGCGATGGTACCCAAGGGGCTCAGGAAGCGCTCCATGTCGTGGATCACGGCGGTGGCCGCCTCATGGAGCCGAGCGCGCACCTGCTCGTGACCGAGCCGAGCGTTGCGCAGCCCGGCCGCGAGCACGCCACCCAGGGGGGAGTGCCCTTCCAGCCAGTAGAGGTTGACCTGCCCCCGTGACACCAGCTGACAGACCTCCTGTCCCAACCCGTAGGGAGCGATGCGGCGGGCCCTCAGGGTCCACAGGCGCTCGATGATAATCACCGTGGCCACTAGCGAGCAGCCCAGCAGCGGTACCATCAACCAGCCGCCGGCGATCAGGGCATCCATCATGTCCATGCCGTTCCCCCTCGAGATGGACGGCCCGGAGGCCAGAAGTCAGTGAGACGATTCTAACGCAAGGCAGCCACCACCGACACCGCCATGCCGCCAGGCTGTCTGCCGCTCGGTATGGACACGCCGGCGCCCATCCTCGCCGAGCCACAGGGTCACGGCACCATCATGGGCGGTGCTCCAGAGACAACTGCCAACCTCGCGGAATCGACGCACGACACGGCTTGCCGGGTGATCGAAGGGATTGTCACGCGCCGCACTGAAGACCACATGACGCGGTGTCAGCCGTCGCACCAGCGGCAGGCCGGAACTGGTGGCGCTGCCGTGATGCCCCGCCACCAGCACGGTCAGCCTGGGGGGAAGCTCGCGCAGCAAACGTCGCTCGACATCGCGCCCCACATCCCCGGTGATCAGCAGATGATGCTCGCCGACAATCGCTAGCAGCACGCAAGAGCGATCGTTGGACGAGAGCTCGGCGCTCTCGTCCGGAGGCCAGAGAATGCGGAAATTCACGCCGTCACGATGCTACGAGCGTCCGGCCGTGCAGGCCTCGGCCGGCACCTCGAGGGCCTCGCCGGGTGGTGCCAGGAAGCGCGTCACCCGATGCTGCTCGCGCAGGCCCGGCAGGCCGCCGGCATGATCCTGGTCGCCATGGCTGATGATGACATCGTCGAAGCGTTGTCCTGGCGGCCACAGTGAGGCGAGCGGCATGAAGCCGGAACCGAAGCGCGGCCCGGTATCGTAGAGTGCTCGATAGCCGGCGGTTCGCAGTTCGACCAGCTGGCCCTGGCCCACATCGTGCACCCGGACTCGCAGCAGCCCCTCGGCGGGCACCGGAGATGATGAGAAGAGACTCAGCGGCACCACCAACAATAGCGCCGTGGCGGCCAGTCGCAGGCGTGGAACCAGGCCGGGCAGCGCCCATAGCAGGGCGGCGAGGCCCAAGGCCAATCCCAGCGGGATCACCAGCGACGAAGCCGGCAACCAAAGGGGCAACCAGGTAGCGGCGAGCTCCAGCAACCATGCCAACCCGTCAACCAGCAGACCGAACAGGGCCCAGCACAATGCCGACAGGGGCGGCAGCCAGGCGGTCAGCCAGCCGAGCAGCCCCAGCGGCACCAGCAGACTGCTGACCAGGGGGACGGCGACCAGATTGACCAGCGGGGCCGCCGGAGCCATACGGTCGAAGGCCAGCAGTACCGCCGCGGCCATCAGCGGAGCCAGCAGCAGCTGAGTACGAACCAAGGCCCAGAGCCAGCCGGTCACCCCTATCGGCCGCGCCCTGCCCTGCCCTGCCCTGCCAGATCAGGATCAGCAATGCCACGGCGCCGAACGACAGCCAGAGACCGGGACGCCAGGCCGACAGCGGGTCGACCAACAATACCAGCGCCAGAGCCAGCCACCACGCCTGCCAAGGACCGGGCGCATGACGCCCGCTGGCCACCCACAACCCCACCAGGGTCATGATCATGGCACGCAGTGCCGGGGGCTCCAGGCCTGCCAGGCCAGCATATCCCACCGCTGCCACCCCCGCCAGCCACCAGGGCCAGACCGTCAGCCGCCAGGCCCCGGGGGTGACTAGCCGGGCCAGCCCGCGTGCCAGCCATAGCGAGAAAGCCGCCACCAGCCCCACGTGCAGCCCGGAGATCACCATCAGATGGGTAGTTCCGGTGGCATTGAGCAGGTCCCAGTCGTGTGGCTCGAGTCGCTCGCTCGCCCCCAGGGTCAGGGCCGCCAGCCAGCGCCGATGGTGCGCCGCCAGTTCCTGCTCATCGAGATGTGCGAGGGCCAGTCGGCGCAGCGAGAAGGGAGCAGTGGCCAGGCGGTGAGGAGACGGGTCGCGGCGTACATAGCCGCTGGCCTGAATACCCTCCCGCCACAGCCAGCCGCGATAGTCGAAGGTACCGGGGTTGGCGAAGCCCGCCGGCGGACGCAGACGCACCGTCAACCGCCAGCGCTCGCCGGGCACCATGGCCGGTGCCCCGAAGAAGGAGAGCCGGACCCGCTCGAGATCGCGACAATCGGGCAGCGTCTCTGCCAGGGGGCGACACTCGGTGACCTCCAGTACCAGCCGTGTCAGCCGCTCGTCGCTGGCCACCGAGACCAGGCGCCCCTCCAGCCGGAGGTCTTGCCGAGTCAGGCCGGGCGCGAGCTCACCACCGCGCACCATCAACAGCTGGACCGCCACCAGGGCCGCCACCACCAGCCCCATCGCCAGATGAAGTCGACGCACGACCAGCAGGCCAACGGCAAAAGCCTCTATGGTCCCCGGTACGGCAAGATGGCCCCCCAGCACACCGGCCAGCACGGCGAATGCCAGGGGAATGGCCAGGCCCAGTTGCATGGCATCGTCCCTGAACGGCAAGGATGGCGACGCGCCCGTCCCGCTACGGCATCACGTTGAGGGGGCATCATGGCGAGGCACGCGACTTGTATGGATAATAGCTCGGGTTTCGTAGCCGCGAGCCCCTCGTCAATGCCGCGCCGACTGCTTCAGCGCTATCTGCCCCACCCCGATGACCTCAGGCGCCGGCGCTCCCTGCGTTTCGTCAATCACCTGATCGGCAACCCGACGTTGTGGGTGCTGACGCGACGCAGCGTGGCCAATGCCTTTTCCGTGGGGCTGTTCAGCGCCTTGCTGCCGATTCCCTTCCAGATGCTGGTGGCCGCCTTCGGGGCCTGGCTGGTTCGCTGCAACCTGCCGCTCTCCATCGGCCTGGTGTGGATCACCAACCCCCTGACGATGCCGCTGATCTTCTATGGCAACTACCGCCTGGGGGCCTGGCTGCTGGACATGCCGGTCCGCCAGGCCCCGGACCGGATATCCACCCGCTGGATCACCGAACAGCTGGTGGACATCCTGCCGACCCTGGCCCTGGGATCGCTGGTCGCGGCCATAATGATTGCTGCGCTGGCCAACCTGGTCATCCGCCTGGTGTGGCGTTGGCAGGTTTCTCGCAGTTGGAAGGCACGGGCGCGGCGACGCCGGCGACAACGGCCGGCTACCCGTGGGTAGTGAGGCCACCATGTCAACGGCCGACGCATGGCATCGGCCATCCCTAATGAGGCGCGCCGCCTCAGTCGTCCCCTGCCCGCTCGACCAGCCGTCCGCCGTCTAGTCGGAGGATGCGATCCTGATGGGCGGCGAGGGCGAGGTCATGGGTGACGATCACGAAGGCACAGGCCGCGCTACTTGCCAGCTCGTCCATCAGCGCCAGGATACTCGCCGCCGTGGTCTGGTCCAGATTGCCGGTGGGCTCGTCCATCAATACCAGGCTGGGGTCGGTGACCAGCGCCCGGGCGATGGCTACCCGCTGGCGCTCGCCACCCGAGAGCTCACCCGGCTTGTGGTCGGCCCTCTCGGCCATGCCGACCCGCTCCAGCAACTGGCGGGCACGCTCTTCGGCTACCCGCTTTCGCTGGCCGCGCACGATCAGCGGCAGGGCGGCATTCTCCAGGGCAGTGAACTCCGCCAGCAGATGGTGAAACTGGTAGACGAAGCCGATCCGCCGGTTGCGGAAGCGCCCCAGGTCGGCATCATTGAGCGCCAGCAGCGACTCGCCGGCGATATGCACCTCGCCGCGACTCGGACGGTCCAGGCCGCCCAGCAGGTTGAGCAGCGTCGTCTTGCCGGAGCCGGAACTGCCGACCACGGCCACCCGCTCGCCGGCCAGCACCTGCATCGTCAGGCCATCCAGCACGGTGAGGTCCCGCGGCCCTTCTCGATAGACACGGGTCAGGTCACGGCATTCGAGCATCACCTGTCCCGCGCGGGAAGGCGTATCGACATCTGGAGTCACGGCCGTCTCACTCATAGCGCAGCACCTCGGCAGGCTGTACCCGGGCGGCACGCCAGGCCGGGTAGAGGGTGGAGAGGAAGGTCAGCACGAAGGCCGCGGACACGATATTACCCACATCGCTCCAGATCAGGCGCGACGGCAGGTTGCTGATGAAGTAGACCCCGGCATCGAGGAACTGGATACCGAAGGCACCCTCCACCCAGCCGATGAGGTCCGACACGGTCCAGGCCAGCAGCACACCCAGGGTCACGCCCACCAGGATGCCGATCACGCCGATCGCCAGCCCCTGGACAATGAAGATCCCCATGATCGAGCGTGGCGTGGCGCCGATGGTGCGCAGGATGGCGATATCGGCCCGCTTGTCGGTCACCACCATCACCAGGGTCGAGACGATGTTGAAGGCCGCCACGGCAATGATCACCGTCAGCAGCAGCGCGATCATGCGCTTCTCCATCTGGATGGCCTGGAAGAGGTTGCCATGCGAGTAGGTCCAGTCGAGCCCTCGGTAGCCGGCACCCAGCTCGTCGATGATCGCCCGAGTCTCGCTGCCGGCGACGAAGAGGTCGTCCAGCTCGAGGCGCAAGCCGCCGACCGCCTCGCCCATCCTTGCCAGGGTCTGCATGTCGTCGATGTGGGCATAGGCGAGGGAGGCATCCAGGTCCGCCCCGACGCTGAAGATACCGCTCACGGTGAAACGCTTGAGCCGTGGGAAGACGCCGGCCGGGGTGATCGAGGCCTCGGGCACCAGCAGCGTCACCCGGTCGCCCACACCAACCCCCAGGCGTTGGGCCAGGATAGAGCCGAGCACGATGTTCCATTCGCCGGGCGTCAGCTCATCCAGGCTCCCGTTGCGCATGTTCTCGTCGATGATCGACACCCGACCTTCCCACTCGGGCACGATACCGATGACCATGGCGCCCTCGTTACGACCACCGACCGAGAACATGCCCTGCTGCTCGACATAGGGGGCGGCGCCGATCACCCGCTCACGCTCCATGAGCCGCTCGGCCAGCGGCTGCCAGTCGGTAAGCCCACCCGGTGCCTCGATCTTGGTATGCGGCACCATGCCAAGCACCCGGGTGCGTAGCTCGTGGTCGAAGCCGTTCATCACCGAGAGCACCAGGATGAGCACCGCGACACCCAGCATGAGGCCCAGCATGGAAGTCAGCGAGATGAAGGAGATGAAATGGTTGCGACGCTTGGCGCGCACATAGCGCAGCCCGATCAGGAAGGGGAGACGGTCGAACATGGGCACATTCCTTGTCGGCGGGCGCCCATGGTACGGTTTTTCGCCTGCGGCTGCATCGCCGGCGCCATCCGATTGCGTGATCATTGCATCATTGTCGGCGGCGGCCTACATTGCGCCGGCACGCCCTAGACGACCTGCACGAGACCCGCTGATGGCTAATCGCCTGCTCCCCGAATGGCATCCCCAGGATGCCGTGCAACTCACCTGGCCCAGTCCCTACAGCGACTGGGCGCCGCTGCTCGAACGCATCGAGGCGACGATGGAGGCCATGGTGGTCGCCATCGCGCGCTACCAGGCCGTGCTGATTGCCGTGCCGGATACCGCGACCCGCAGCCACCTGGCACATCGCTTCGCCTGCCTCGGCGTCGAGGCCGCCCGCCTGCGGCTGGTGGTCGCCCCCGCCGATGACACCTGGGCCCGCGACCATGGCCCCCTCGGCGTAGTGCGTGACGGCGAGTCTATCCTGCTCGACTACGTCTTCACCGGCTGGGGCGGCAAGTTCGAGGCCGAGCGCGACAATACCCTGACGCGTCGGCTGGCAGACGCCGGCACCTTCGCCTGCCCGGTGGAGTCGCGCGAGCTGGTGCTTGAGGGTGGGGCCATCGACACCGATGGCGAGGGCACATTGCTGACCACCGAGGCCTGCCTGCTCAACCCCAACCGCAACCCCAGCCTCGACAGGACAGCCCTCGAGACACGCCTGAAGGCGGACCTCGGCGTCACACGGGTGCTGTGGCTGACCCGCGGCCATCTTGAGGGTGACGATACCGACAGCCATGTGGATACCCTGGTGCGTTTCTGCGATCCGGCCACGCTGGCCTACGTCAAGTGCGACGATCCAGAAGATCCCCACTACTCGGCATTGGCCGCCATGGAAACCGAACTGCGAGCCCTGCGCCGCGCCGACGGCGAGCCCTACCGGTTGATCCCCCTGCCCTGGCCGGCGGCCTGCAGGGATCCCGATGATGGCCACCGACTCCCGGCCACCTACGCCAACTTCCTGATCATCAATGACGCCGTGCTTGTTCCGGTCTATGGCGATGCCGCGGACAGCCTGGCCCTTGCTGCCCTCGGCGAGGCCTTTCCGGGACGTGATATCGTGCCCATCGATTGCCGCAGCGTGATCCGTCAGCACGGCAGCCTGCACTGCCTGACCATGCAACTGCCCCGGGGCAGCCTGGCAGTGTTCAACTGAGATAGAGGCGCCGGAGACAGTCCGGAGACGAGGTGCTATTTTCAGCACCCCCTCTCAGTCTGTTTGCTGGATCAGCTTCAAGCATTCGCGTACGAGGAGAATTTTGACATGACCCGTCATCTGAAGGTCGGCCTGGTACAGCAGCCCGCCTGGCCTGACAAGGCCAGGAGCCTCGCCGAGAGCGAAACCGGCATTCGCGAGCTGGCCACTGCAGGGGCCCAGCTAGTGCTGCTCCAGGAACTTCACGCCACCCATTACTTCTGCCAGACCGAGGACACCGAGGTCTTCGACCTGGCCGAGCCCCTCGACGGGCCGACCGGCACGCGACTGGCAGCCCTGGCGAAGGAACTCGACATCGTGCTGGTGGGCTCGCTGTTCGAACGCCGCGCACCCGGCCTCTATCACAATACTGCCGTGGTCTACGACCGTGATCGTGGCCGCGTAGGCCACTACCGCAAGATGCATATCCCCGACGATCCGGGCTTCTACGAGAAATTTTACTTCACGCCCGGGGACCAGGACGACGGCCGCGGCCAGGGCTTCCAGCCGATCGACACTTCCCTGGGGCGCCTGGGCGTGCTGGTGTGCTGGGACCAGTGGTACCCGGAAGCCGCGCGGCTGATGGCCCTGGCCGGCGCGGAGCTGCTGCTCTACCCCACCGCCATCGGCTGGCATCCGCCGGACGACACCCCGGAAAAACAGCGACAGAAGGAGGCCTGGACCCTGGTCCAGCGCAGCCATGGCGTGGCCAATGGCCTGCCGGTGATCGTCGCCAACCGTGTCGGCCATGAACCGGATCCTTCCGGGGCCACGCCGGGTGTCGACTTCTGGGGCGGCAGCTTCATCTGCGGCCCCCAGGGCGAGTTGCTCGCCCATGCCGGCCAGGAGGCGAAACGGATGCTGGTGACACTGGACATGACGCGCAGCGAGGAGGTGCGACGCATCTGGCCGTACCTGCGCGACCGCCGGATTGACGCCTACGGGGACCTGACGCGAAGGTATCGGGACTAAGGCCGCAGCGGCCAACAGTGAGTGATGCTCCCAAGCAGAAGTAAACCCCTAGGCTATTGCCTGGGGGTTGCTTGTAGCCCGGCGCTTGTCGCTATTTCCAGAAATCGCGGATCGAGGCGATCCCCTGGGCGCCTACGGCCCGGGCATGATGCGCATCGAATCGCGTCATGCCGCCCAGGGCGAAGACCGGCATGCCGGCACGCTCCACCAGCTGCTGGAAGTCATGCCAGCCGATCGGCGCAACCTCCGGGTGGGAGGGCGTGGTGCGCAGCGGCGAGAGGGTCACGAAGTCGCAGCCGATGCGACGCGCATGATCCAGCTGCAGATAATCATGGGTCGAGGCGGAGAGCCACTTGCCTTCGGGCAGTGCACGCCGCTCCAGGCTCATCAGCCGGTCGCTGGTCAGATGGATGCCATCAGCCGCCACGACCTCCAGCAGCGACGGCTCGCCATTGAGCATCAGGCGGGCACCCCGCTCATGACACAGCGGCAGCGCCTGCTCGGCGCGCTTCAGGTAGTCGGCCTCGTCCAGCGACTTGGCACGCAGCTGGACCAGACGCACCCCGTCCTCGTCGAGGGCACGGGCCAGACGCTCCATGAACCTCCCCTCATCAGCCTCCTCGCCGGTGATCAGGTATTCGGTGGGCAACATGACCGCACGCAGGATCGGCAGGTTCGCCGCCGGGAAAGGATAGTTCGCCAGCTCGGCCATGGGCACCCAGCGCACCGCCTGCCCTTCGCGACCGAACGGCTCGCCGGCAAAATCGTGCACCTGCCACACATCGAGCAGAATATGCTTGTCGGAATATTCGTGGTGGATGCGGATCAGCGGCTGCGCTCGCCGAATCTCGACGCCGAGCTCCTCGTGGAGCTCGCGCTTAAGCGCCTCCAGGCCTGTCTCGTAGGGTGCCAGCTTGCCGCCGGGGAACTCCCAGAGCCCGCCGTGATCGACGTTAGAGGGACGACGGGCGAGGAGCACCTCGCGGCCATCGGCACTGATGATGGCGGCGGCCGCCACATGCACCCTTCTCTTCACCATTGCGTTCATTGACTCCTACCCGCTGGTCCACGCGGCCTTGACGCCGCGCAGGGTTGCTGTCTGGCTGCCGACCGTCCTCGCCGGTCAGCTGCGATAGTCGGCATTGATGGTCACGTAGTCATGGGACAGGTCCGAGGTCCACACCGTCGCATTATGCTCGCCGCGCCCCAGGGCGATACGAATGACAATCTCCTCGCGGGCCATCACCGCACTGCCGGCCTTCTCGGTATACCCCGGGGCGCGCCCGCCGTGTTCGACCAGGCGCACCTCGCCCAGATCGATGGTGACCCGATCCACGTCGAATGCCTCGACGGGGGCACGCCCCACTGCAGCCAGGATCCGCCCCCAATTGGCATCGCTGGCATAGAGGGCCGTCTTTACCAGCGGTGAGTGGGCCACGGTGAAGGCCACATCCAGCGCCTCTCGGCGGCTCCGCGCCTCGTCGACCTGAAGGGTGACGAACTTGGTCGCGCCTTCGCCATCGCGGATAATCGCCTGGGCCAGTTCGGTCATTACCCGCTGCAGGCCGTTGCGAAAAACGTTCAGGTCCGCTTCGTCGGCCACTACTGCGCCATGGCCGGTACTGATCAGCATGCAGGCATCGTTGGTCGAGGTATCGCTATCGACGGTGATGCAATTGAAGGAGCGCTCAACCGCCTCGCGCAGCAGCTGGTCCAACAACGCCGACTCCAGGGACGCATCCGTTGCCACGAAGGCCAGCATGGTGGCCATGTCGGGACGAATCATCCCCGAGCCCTTGGCGATACCGTTGATGGTCACCGTCTCGTTGCCCAGCGCCAGGGTCACGCTGGCACCCTTGGCCCGAGTGTCGGTGGTCAGGATGCCCTCGCCAGCCTCTCGCCAGGCAGTGGCGCCATCGCCGAGCGTCTGCAGGGCCGTAGGCAAGCCCGCCAGCAGGCGCTCGATGGGCAGCGGCTCACCGATCACCCCGGTGGAAAACGGCAGCACGCTCTGCTCGCCCACACCGGTCAGCCGTGCCAGTTCGGCACAGCTGGCACGAGCGTCCCGCAGGCCCGTCTCGCCGGTACCGGCATTGGCATTGCCGGTGTTGATCACCAGGTAACGCGATCCCACCCCTCGCGCCGCGCAGGCGGCGAGGTGCTCACGAGCCACCGTCACCGGCGCCGCACAGAAGGCATTGCGCGTGAAGACGCCGGACACCCTGGCCCCCTCGAGGATCTCGATTACCACCAGATCGCGACGATCTGGCTTCTTGATTCCGGCCATGGCGGTGCCCAGTCGCACCCCCTCGATCACCGGCATCGCCGGAAAACGCGTCTCGCCGACTGCCATCGTTTCGTCTCCTATCCCGCCTTCCGCCTCAGTTCAGCTTGCCGCAACACTGCTTGTACTTCTTTCCCGACCCGCAGGGGCAGGGATCATTACGGCCGACCTTGGGACCCTCCCGGCGCAGAGGGCGACCGTCAGCCCCCGGGGCTGGAGCGGCAGGGGCATCGTCCTGCTCGTCGGCTTTCATCGACGGCGCATCATGGCGACTCGTCGCGCTGGCTTTCTCGCGTTCCAGCTCTTCGCGACGCTGGCGCTCCAGGGCCTCGACCTCTTCGGGGCGACGCACCTGGACGTGGCTGAGGATGCGGGTGACGTCGGCCTTGATGTTGGTCAGTAGGTTCTGGAAGAGCTCGAAGGCCTCGCGCTTGTACTCCTGCTTGGGGTTCTTCTGGGCATAGCCGCGCAGGTGTATCCCGCGACGCAGGTGATCCATGGACTGCAGGTGCTCCTTCCAGCGGGTATCGAGCACCTGCAGCATCACCTGCTTCTCGAAACGACGCATCAGCTCCTCGCCGGCCTCCGCCACCTTGGCCTGGTAAGCCTCGCGATGCATTTCCTGCAGCCGTTCGCGCAGCTGCTCCTCATGGAAACGCTCATCCTGCTTGGCCCATTCGACCACCGGTGCATCGAGGTTGAACTCGCTCTTCAGGTGATCCTGAAGGCCGGCCAGGTCCCACTGTTCGGGGAGACTCTGCGGCGGCACGAACTCGCTGATGGCGAGGTCCAGCACCTCCTCTCGAATGCCCATGACGCTGTCCGAGACATCCTCGGCAGCCAATATCTGGTTGCGCTGCTCATAGATGACCCGACGCTGGTCGTTGGCCACGTCATCGTACTCGAGCAGTTGCTTGCGAATGTCGAAGTTGCGGCCCTCGACCTTCTTCTGGGCGCGTTCCACGGCATTGGAGACCATCTTGTGCTCGATCGCCTCGCCGCGCTCCAGCCCCAGGGCCTTCATCATGCGCTGCACCCGGTCGGAGCCGAACAGGCGCATCAGGTTGTCTTCCAGCGAGAGGAAGAAGCGAGTCGAACCCGGATCCCCCTGGCGACCGGCGCGACCGCGCAACTGGTTGTCGATCCGCCGCGACTCGTGGCGCTCGGAACCGATCACGTGCAGGCCACCGGCCTCGAGTACCGCCTCGTGGCGGGCCTGCCACTCGGCCTTGAGTTGCTCGACCTGGGCCTCGGAAGGATTCTCCAGCTTGGCGACCTCGGCCTCCCAGTTGCCACCCAGCACGATATCGGTGCCGCGACCAGCCATGTTGGTGGCGATGGTCACGGCTCCGGGGCGACCGGCCTGGGCGATGATCTGCGCTTCGCTCTGGTGCTGCTTGGCGTTGAGCACATTGAACGGGATGCCAGCACGCTTCATCAGGTCGGCCAGGTACTCGCTGGTCTCGATGGACGCGGTACCCACCAGCACCGGGCGCCCGGACTCGGTCTGGGCCTTGACGTCCTCGATGATCGCTTCGAATTTCTCCTCGGCGGTGAGGTAGACCAGATCGTTGAGGTCCTCACGGATCAGTGGGCGATTGGTAGGAATCACCACCACATCGAGGCCATAGATCTGGCGGAACTCGAAGGCCTCGGTATCGGCGGTGCCGGTCATGCCGGAGAGCTTGTCGTAGAGGCGGAAATAGTTCTGGAAGGTGGTCGAGGCGAGCGTCTGACTCTCGCGCTGAACCGGCACGCCTTCCTTGGCCTCCACGGCCTGGTGCAGGCCTTCCGACCAGCGACGCCCCGGCATGCTGCGGCCGGTATGCTCGTCGACGATTACCACCTGGCCATCGCTGACGATGTAGTCCACGTCGCGGTGATAGAGATGACGAGCGCGCAGTGCCGAGTGCATGTGCTGCAGCAGATTGAGGTTCTGGGCGGCGTAGAGGGAATCTTCCTCGCCCAGCAGCCCCTCGCCACGCATCAGTTCCTCGATCCTGCGGTGGCCAAGTTCGGTGACCTCCACCTGCTTCTGCTTCTCGTCGAGGATGAAGTCGCCGCTCTCCGGGTCCTCCTCATCGCTGCACGCCGTGAGGTTCAGCGCCAGGCGATCGACGACCTTGTAGAGCTCGGTGTTCTCGTCAACCGCCCCGGAGATGATCAACGGGGTCCGTGCCTCGTCGATCAGGATGGAGTCGACCTCATCGACAATGGCGAAGTGGAGCGCGCGCTGGACCTTTTCCTCCAGCGAGAAGGCCATGTTGTCGCGGAGGTAGTCGAAACCGAACTCGTTGTTGGTGCCGTAGGTGATGTCGCAGGCGTAGGCGTGACGCTTTTCTTCCGTCGACTGTCCGGCGAAGATCACGCCCACCGAGAGGCCCAGGAATTCATAGAGCGGACGCATCCACTCCGCATCACGGCGCGCCAGGTAGTCGTTGACCGTGACCACGTGCACACCCTTGCCCGGTAGGGCATTGAGGTAGACCGCCAGGGTCGCTACCAGCGTCTTGCCCTCGCCGGTCTTCATCTCGGCAATACGCCCGCGGTGCAGGGTGATACCACCGACGACCTGCACATCGAAGTGGCGCATGCCCATGACGCGCTTACTGGCCTCACGCACCGTGGCAAAGGCCTCCGGCAGCAAGGCATCGAGGGACTCGCCGCCCTCGAGGCGCTCGCGCAGCGCCTCGGTACGGGCCTGCAGGGCCACATCATCGAGGCCCTCCAGCTCGTTCTCCAGGCGGGAGACATCCGCCACCTGGCGGCTCATGCGCTTGACTTCACGGTCGTTCTTCGAGCCGACGACCTTGCGTAACATATTGTTGATCATGAAGGGTCCAGTAGCTGCTTGTGGCATCGCGTCGCGGACAGCGGTCCGCGACCTCTCCGAGCGGTCTCGTCATCGGAGGCAGGGAGGGCCACGACGCGTCAGGACATCATGTGCGGCAACCGGGTGACACGGCTGAAGGAAGGGCCGGACAACGGCCCTTGCCTCGATCCGCGCCCGGCCGGCGACTAGCCGGACCCAGCGTACCAGGGCACGACGACGGGCATGCAGACGGGAGCGCACACGCAGCAGTGTCGGTACCAGGAGGCTGACCTGAGCGGTGCGCTCGACGAGACGCAGGGAGTCGACCTGAGCCAGGCTGGCCGGCAGCAGGCATCCCACCAGCAACCCTGCCAGCCACCAACGAGTCGCGCGGCGCCTGCTCCGGCTCCCGTGATCCCCGGGACCGTTGTCGGTGATGGCGGCTGGCATGCTGTCGAGGGCCTCCCGTGCGTGCTAGGCTTTGGGTGTTCAACGGCCGCCGCTTCGCTGGCTGCCGACGTGTAACGTCTGAGGCGCGGCCCCGAGAATCAAGCTGATGAGTATAAAGGTTAAGCGGTTCAGAGCACAGCCCATGTCCCGGCTGCTGGAGGGTCGCGGCGAGCTGGGATCGCTGATGCGCATGGCCACCCTGATCGAGCGCGCCCAGCAGCACCTGCGAGACCAACTGCCCGAGGAGATGCGCGAGCACCTCTTCGTTGGCGGCTATCGCCAGGGTCGCCTGGCCCTGATCACCGACAGAGCCGTGTGGCTGACCCGGCTGCGCTATGAACAGCCTCGCCTGCTCCAGCTATTGCATCAGCTGCCCGGCTTCGAGTCGGTGACCGGCTTTACCCTCAAGGTGCGCCCCGTGCGACCAGTCCGCCCTCCCTTGCGCCAGGTACGTCACCTGCCGGAAACGGCCGCCGACGAGATCTCCAGCTGTGCCGATGATGTCGATGACCCCGGGCTCAAGAGCGCCCTGGAGCGGCTGGCCGCTCACGCCGAGCGTAAGCCGTAAGCTGGAAGCTGGAAGCTGGAAGCTGGAAGCTGGAACGCAGCATAGCTTCAGCCTGTTATGAAACATCCCCGCTGGCAGGTCCAGCGGGGATGTATTTCTTCAAGCTTCCAGCCGCGAAGCGGTGCTCTTCCAGCTTAGAGCTCCCGGCACAGCCTAGCCGGGCGAAGCCCGGCTAGGCCATGGCCGGCGCGGAATAGGAGATCGGCGCCGTCTCGGATGCGCCCTCGAAGGTAACGAGATCCCAGGATTCCGGTTGAGCCAGCAGGGCACGACACAGCTGGTTGTTCAGGGCATGGCCGGACTTCACGCCGCGGAACTCGCCGATCAGGCTATGGCCGAGCTGGTAGAGATCGCCGATGGCATCGAGCACCTTGTGCTTGACGAACTCGTCGTCATAGCGCAACCCGCCTTCATTCACGATGCGATAATCATCAATCACGATGGCATTGTCGAGGCTCCCGCCCAGCGCCAGATTGTTGGCGCGCAGATATTCCAGGTCACGCATGAAGCCGAAGGTTCGGGCTCGAGACACTTCCTTGACGAAGGAAGTGGTGGAGAAGTCCACCATGGCCGTCTGGGCCTGGCCCTCGAAGACCGGATGGTCGAAGTCGATGGCGAAGGAGACCTTGAAGCCCTGATGGGGGAGGAAGATCGCTTCCTTGTCATCCTCGCGCACCACGATCTCGCGCTTGATGCGGATGAACTTCTTGGGTGCGCTCTGCTCGGCGATACCCGCCGACTGGATCAGGAACACGAAAGGCCCGGCACTGCCGTCCATGATCGGCACCTCGGGCGCGCTCACGTCGACATAGGCGTTGTCGATGCCCAGTCCGGCGAAGGCCGACATCAGGTGTTCGACGGTGGCGACCTTGGCCCCGCCAGCAGAGAGCGCCGTACACAGGGTGGTATCGGTGACATGCTCAGCGCGCGCCGGAATCTGCACCTCGGGTTCCAGGTCGGTGCGCACGAAGACGATGCCGGTATCGACCGGTGCCGGTCGAAGCGTCAGGTAGACCTTCTTGCCGGAGTGCAGGCCGACGCCGGTGGCGCGGATGATGTTCTTCAGGGTACGTTGTCTGATCATGGTCGGTCGCCAGGCAGTCATTGATTATCAAACACTGTTCACTATAACACCGAACAGGCGTTTCAACAAAAAAAGCTCAGCCGGCGCCCCTATTCACGTGATAGCGCGGATCAATCGGCCTGCCGACGCAGAAAGGCCGGAATGTCCAGATAATCATCAAGCTCCTGAGACTTGCGTTTCTCCGGCTGCGGCTGTTGCGCCTCGTCGGCCTCGGTCTTGGAAGCCGTTGCCTGGCCGCGACTGACCGCCGCCTGCGGACGCTGGCGATAACTGCTGGCCTCGGCACGACGTGAAGTCTCGCGAGAAGCCGGCTTCTGGGCCTTGTTGCCCTCGAGCCCGGCGGCCACCACGGTGACGCGCAATTCGTCGGTCATGTCCATGTCGATGGAGGTACCGACCACGATGGTGGCATCCTGGGAGGCGAACTCCTGGACGGTAGCACCCACATCATTGAATTCGCCGATGGAGAGGTCCGGGCCGGCCGTGATGTTGACCAGGATGCCACGGGCACCGTGTAGATCGATATCCTCGAGCAACGGGCTGCGGATAGCCTTCTCGGCGGCCTCACGGGCACGGTTCTCACCGGTGGCTCCGCCGGTACCCATCATTGCCATGCCCATCTCGGACATCACGGTACGCACGTCGGCGAAGTCGACGTTGATGATGCCGGGGCTGGTGATCAGCTCAGCGATACCCTGCACGGCCCCCAGCAGCACGTCGTTGGCCGCACTGAAGGCGGTGAGCAAGGTCGCGCTCTTGCCCAGTACCGAGAGCAGCTTCTCGTTGGGGATGGTGATCAGGGAATCGACATGCTCGGAGAGCTCCTTCATGCCCTCCTCGGCAGCGCGCATGCGCTTGGGCCCCTCGAAGGGGAAGGGACGGGTCACCACCGCCACGGTGAGGATGCCCAGCTCCTTGGCCACTTGGGCGACGACGGGAGCGCCCCCAGTCCCCGTACCGCCACCCATGCCGGCGGTAATGAAGACCATGTCGGCGCCCTCGAGCAGTTCCGCGATACGTTCGCGGTCCTCCATGGCGGCCTGTCGGCCGACATCAGGGTTGGCGCCGGCCCCGAGCCCCTTGGTAATCTCGCTGCCGAGCTGGAGCACGGTCTTGGTGGCGACCCGTTTGAGAGCCTGGGCATCGGTATTGGCGCAGATGAACTCGACGCCCTCGATGTTGCTCTCGACCATGTGGTTGACGGCATTGCCGCCCCCGCCTCCGACACCGATGACCTTGATGACCGCACTGCTTGAGGGTGCGCTATCTACCAGTTCGAACATAAGTCCCGTCTCCTGGACCGCGACCGCGGCCCTGTCAGAAATTTCCTTTGAACCAGCCCTTGATCCTTGCCAGCGCCGGAATCCCTTCGCCTGCCTCACGCCGGGTCATGTCGTCACGTCTCGGTTGCGCCGGAACGATGCCTCCAGGCCCCTGACGGCCGTGCCCTTGACGGGTTTCCCGTAGAGCGTAATGCAGCAGACCGACACCCGTCGAATAAATCGGATTGCGCACCACATCGGCCAGACCGCGCACGTTCTGTGGACAGGCGATGCGGACCGGCATGTGGAAGATTTCCTCAGCCAGCTCGACCACCCCCTCCATGCGCGCCGTACCACCCGTCAGCACCACGCCGGCGGCCACCAGGTCCTCGTAGCCACTGCGGCGCAACTCATCGCGCACCAGGGTGAAGAGCTCCTCGTAGCGAGGCTCCACCACCTCGGCCAGCGACTGACGGGAGAGGTCCCGGGCCGGCCGGTCACCCACGCTGGGCACCTTGATCATCTCGTCGCTGGAGGCCAGCTGAGTCAGGGCGCAGGCGTACTTGACCTTGATCTCCTCGGCATGCTGCGTGGGCGTGCGCAGCGCCATGGCGATATCGTTGGTGACCTGGTCACCAGCGATGGGGATCACCGAGGTATGGCGGATGGCGCCCTCGGTAAACACCGCGATATCGGTGGTGCCGCCACCGATGTCCACCATGCAGACTCCAAGTTCGCGCTCATCCTCGGTGAGGACCGCATGGCTCGAGGCCAATTGCTCGAGGATAATCGCATCCACTTCGAGTCCACAGCGACGTACGCACTTCTCGATATTCTGGACGGCATTGAGCGCCGCGGTGACGAGGTGAACCCGTGCCTCGAGGCGCACACCGGACATGCCCAGCGGCTCCCGGATTCCGCCCTGGGTATCGATGGCAAATTCCTGGGGGATGACGTGCAGCACGCGCTGTCCTTCCGAGATGGCCCGAGCCCGAGCAGAATCGATAACGCGGTCGATATCGGAGGAAGCAACCTCGCGCTCCTTGATAGCCACCACGCCGTCGGAATTCATTGAACTGATATGGCTGCCGGCGATGCCCACATAGACCGAATGGATGTCACAACCTGCCATCAGCTCGGCTTCTTCCACGGCACGCTGGATGGATTGCACCGTGGACTCGATGTTGATCACCACGCCCTTCTTCATGCCGCGTGACGGATGTGAGCCGATACCGGCGATTTCGATCCCGCCATCGTCGGTGGGCTGCCCCACGATCGCCACGACCTTGGATGTTCCGATATCCAGCCCGACTACCATATTGGACACATTAGATGGACCTGCCATGAGTCGGGAAGTCTCCTCGAACCTGACCCCGAAGGGGAAGATAAATCCTGAAAAGTAGGCCTGGACCAATTATAGGAACAAGATGGCTTGTTCCACCAGCCCGATTGCCAAATCACCCGACACGATACGGCGAATTTGCCACGAAAGAAATACCCGAAATGCCGCCTGGGCAACCGAGTTGTGTCATGAAGCCTTCAGCTGTCCGCTGGCGACTCATTCTCCACCGGCTCGGTCTGTCCGTGCCATGCCACAGCAACACCATTGGGGTATCGCAGGTCGATGTAACGAATATGCGATGCCAGAGGGCCCAGCTCTCGCTGCCAGGCGGCAACCAGGCGTCCCAGGCGGGCGGAGCGGTCGTTGCGACCGAGCATCACCCAGACACCGCTGTCGAGCTGGAAGCGCCAGGCCCCGCGGGGCTCAAGCCGCAGCTGGCGTACCTCGACTCCCTGGGTGGCTAACTGGGCGGCGAGCCGGGCATGATAGCCCAGCACTTCGGCCCCGCTGCCGGACGGGCCGGCTAGATCCGGCAGGTCGGCGGGAGGCGACACCGGCTTGTAGGCGAAGGGTTCACCCTCGGGATTGAGCAGGCGCGCGTCATTCCAGCGTGCCACCGGCACCTGTTCGACCAGGTCGAAGGTCAGGGCATCGGGCCATTCACGGCTGATACGCACTTCGGCCAGCCAACCGACCTCCCGAGCCCTCTCACGCAGCCTGGACAAATCGGCAGAGAGCCAGGTCTGTCCCTGGATCAATGGTGCCAGCTCGCTGCGCAGGTAGTCGGCACTGACGTGCTGAAGCTCGCCCCTCACCGAGACACGCTCGATGGGCCGGTCGAGCCAGACCCACAGCGCCCGCCCCCCCGCCCCCAGCAGCAGGGCCAGCAAGAGCACACCGACAAAGCTTCCACGCGCCGCCATGGGCTAGTGACGTTCCTCGGCCGTGGCGAGGATGCATAGCACCAACGCATCGAAGTCGATGCCGGCATGGGCCGCCGACTGGGGCACCAGGCTGTGGTCGGTCATCCCCGGCACGGTATTGACCTCGATCAACCAGAAGCGCCCCTCGCCGTCACGCATCACGTCGACCCGTCCCCATCCCTCGGCACCGATAGCCTCGAAGGCCACCCGGCAGAGCGCGGCGAGCTCGGCCTCCTCCTCGGCAGACAGGCCACACGGCAGGTGGTAGCGCGTGTCGTTGGAGAGATACTTGGCCTCATAGTCGTAGAAGCCACTAGGCACCTCGACACGGATCGCCGGCAGAACATCGTCCGCAAGCAGCGATACCGTATATTCCTCCCCCTTGACGAAACGCTCGGCCATCACCCGCGCATCGAAGCGAGCGGCATCGCGGTAGGCCGCCTCCAGGGCATCGCGACTGTCGACGATACTGATGCCGAGGGTCGAGCCCTCATGGACCGGCTTGACGATCAGCGGCAGACCGAGGCGCTCGACCACCGCTGCCCAATCGGCCTCGGGACCGAGCATCACGCTCTCCGGGGTCGGCAGGCCCAGCGCCTGCCAGACCAGTTTGGTGCGCTGCTTGTCCATGCCCAGCGCCGAGGAGAGAACACCGCTGCCGGTGTAGGGAATCCCCAGCAGCTCCAGCGCCCCCTGCAGGGTGCCGTCCTCGCCACCCCGGCCGTGCAGGGCAATGAAGACCCGATCTGGAGCCAGGGCTTCCAGGCCCACCAGCCCACCGTCGGCAGGATCGTAGCCGATGGCCTCTACCCCCGACCGCTTCAGAGCAGCGAGCACGGCGGCACCGCTCTTCAGCGACACTTCGCGCTCTGCGGATCGGCCGCCATAGAGCACCACCACCCGACCGATATCATCCCTCATAGCGTCACCTCATCGAGGGCTAGGGCAGCATCGGCCAAGTGCTGGGCTATGCCGCCCACGTCGCCGGCCCCCTGGGTGATCAGGATATCGTCAGGACGCAGCACCCTGGCCAGCAATCCCGGCAGCTCGTTCTTGTCCTGGACGAAGATCGGATCTACCGCGCCGCGCTGGCGTATCGAGCCCGCCAGGCTGCGGCCCTCGGCGCCGGGAATCGGCGCCTCTCCGGCGCTGTAGACGTCGAGCAGCAGCAGGACATCGACCCCGGCCAGCACCCGCACAAAATCTTCATAGAGATCCCGGGTGCGCGAATAGCGGTGCGGCTGGTAGACCATTACCAGGCGCCGCTCGGGCCAGCCTGCACGCACCGCGTCGATCACCATCGACACCTCACGGGGATGGTGGCCGTAGTCGTCCACCAGCATCACCTCGCCCTCGCCCTGCGGGGCCGGAAAGTGGCCATGCACCTGAAAGCGTCGGCCCACCCCCTCGAAGCTAGACAGGCCGCGCTGGATGGCGACGTCATCGACCCCCGCGTCGCTGGCCACGGCGATCGCCGCCAGGGCATTGAGCGCATTGTGGCGTCCGGGCATGGCCAGGCGCACCTCGATCGGCGCCAGCCCTTCGGGACGCGCCGCGGTGAAGTGCACTTCGCCGGCCAGCTGGACGAAGTCCTCGATGCGATAGTCGGCATCCTCGCTGAAGCCGTAGGTGACGAACTGGCGACTGATGCGATCGAGCAGGCCACGCACGTGGGCATCGTCGATGCACAGGATCGCCAGGCCGTAGAACGGCAGGTTGTGCAGGAACTCGATGAAGGTGCCCTTGAGCCGCTCGAAGTCGCCACCGTAGGTCTCCATGTGGTCGGCATCGACGTTGGTGACGATGGCCACCATGGGTTGCAGGTGCAGGAAGGAGGCATCCGACTCGTCGGCCTCTGCCACCAGGACGTCGCCCTCTCCCAATCGCGCATTGGCACCGGCACTGGTCAGCCGTCCGCCGATCACGAAGGTAGGATCCATCCCGCCTTCGCCCAGCAGAGTCGCGGTGAGGCTGGTGGTGGTGGTCTTGCCGTGGGTACCGGCCACAGCGATGCCATGGCGGAAGCGCATCAGTTCGGCGAGCATCTCGGCACGGCGTACCACCGGCACGCGATGCTCATGAGCCCAGCGGATCTCGGGGTTCGTCTCGTCCACCGCGGTGGAGACCACCACGACATCCGCGTCCGCGGCATGCTCCGCAGCATGGCCGATGGCCACGCGAATGCCGCACTCGCGCAGGCGCGTCACCACCGGCGAGGCCTTCAAATCGCTTCCACTGACCGTATAGCCCTGGTTGGCTAGCACCTCGGCAATGCCACACATGCCGGCGCCGCCGATACCGACGAAATGGATACGCCGGATTCGTCGCATGCCCAGTCCCCGTCCGGGGTGCGTGGGCGTGACCTGACCGGGAACCGGTCCGAGGGTCTCGTCACTCAAAGCCTGTCTCCATGCAACCGGCCACCAGGCGCTCGACGGCGTCGAGATGGGCACAGCCACGCGCCCGTGCCGCCATGGTGGCGAGAGTGTCGGGGTCCAGCAACGACGCCAGGCACTCGGCCAGTGTCGCCGCGCTCATCTCCTGCTGGGGCATCAGCCGTGCCGCCTGCTCGTCGACCAAAGCCTGAGCGTTGGCCGTCTGGTGATCGTCTACCGCGTGGGGAAAAGGCACGAAGAGTGCTGGCTTGGCCGCAGCGGCCAGCTCCGCCACGGTCAGGGCACCGGCACGGCACACTACCAGGTCAGCCCAGGCGTAGGCACCGGCCATGTCGTCGATAAAGGCCGTGACCTCGGCCTCGACGCCCTGCTCTAGGTAGGTCTCGTGAGTCGCCGCATCCTTGTCGCGACCGGCCTGGTGGCGTACCTCGGGACGCTGCGACTCGGACAGCAGGGCGAGTGCTTCGGGCAGCCGCTGGTTGAGGGCCTGGGCCCCCAGGGAGCCGCCCACCACCAGCAGCCGCAGGCGTCGGCCTGCCATCTCGTCGACACCCTTAGGGGCGTCACCGAGCCGGGCGATCTCGGCCCGCACCGGGTTGCCGACCACCTCGGCGCGGCCGGGAAAGGCCTGGGGAAAGGCGGCAAAGACACGCCGTGCCAGGTGCGACAGGGCGCGGTTGGTCAGGCCGGCGACGGCGTTCTGCTCGTGGATGACCAGGGGGCGGCGGACCAGCCACGCCGCCAGGCCGCCAGGACCGCTGGCGAAGCCACCTAGCCCCACCACGAGCTGGGGGTCGACGTCGCGGATGACCCGCCCCGCCTGCCATACCGCCCGAGCCAGGTTGAAGGGGGCAAGCAGCCAGCCGGCCAGACCGTTGCCCCGCAGCCCGCTCACCGCGATACGGTGCAGCGAAATGCCGGCCTCGGGGACCAGGCGGTTCTCGATCCCGCGCGGGCTGCCCAGCCAGGCTACCTCCACCCCCTGCGCCTGCAGGCCACGGGCCAGCGACAGGGCCGGAATGACGTGCCCACCGGTACCGCCGGCCATGATCAGTACGCGACATTCCTCGTCTCGACTCATGTTGCGCGTCCTTGTGTGCCGCCGGGCGATGGCGCCCGGGCAGCCGTGGGCCCGACCCGGCGCTGGGCCAGGCGAGTCTCGATGTCGGCGCGCAGCAATAGCGCCACCATCAGGCAGCTGACCACCAGGCTCGAGCCGCCGTAGCTGAGCAACGGCAGGGTCAGTCCCTTGGTGGGCAACATGCCGGTGCTCACGGCGATGTTGATGAAGGCCTGGGCGCCGATGATCAGGGCGAAGCCATAGCCGAGATAGGCGGCGAAGGCCATGCCGGCCAGTTCGGCCCGTCGCCCCACCGCCATGGCCCGCCAGATCAGCAGGGCGAAAAGCCCGACCACGGCGATGGCGCCCAGCAGGCCGAGTTCCTCGGCCAACACCGCGAAGACGAAGTCTGTGTGGGCCTCCGGCAGGTAGAACAGTTTCTGCACGCTGTTGCCCAGCCCCATGCCTAGCCAGTGTCCGCGTCCGAAGGCGATCAGCGCCTGGGTGAGCTGGTAGCCGCTGGCGAACTGGTCGGCCCAGGGATCGGCGAAACTGGTCAGGCGCGCCATCCGGTAGGGTTCGGCCACGGCGGCTAGGACCCCGAGGGCACCCACTACCACCAGCAGCACCAGGAAGCGCCCCCAAGGGGCACCCGCCATCAGCAGCATGCCCATCACCGCACCGGTCATCACCACCACGGCGCCATAGTCGGGCTCGAGGATCAGCAGCCCGGCGATCACCGCCATCACCACGAGGGGGCGCAGGAAGGCTCCCCAGTGGCGTCGCACCTGGGGCAGGAAGCGCTCCAGGTAGCCCGCCAGGTAGACGATCAGACAGAACTTGGCGACCTCTGACGCCTGCAGGTTGAAGGGCAGGCCCGGCACGGAGAGCCAGCGACGGCTGCCGTTGACCTCGCGCCCTACCAATAGCACCAGCAGCAGCAGTACCAGCCCCACCAACAGCAACAGCGGGCCATTGGCCTTCCACCAGGCCAGCGGCACCCACAGGGCCAGTGTCCCGATGGCGACCGCCACCAGCAGGAAGGCGCCGTGCCGGAGGCTGAAATACCAGGCATTGCCGGTGAGGCTCGAGGCCACCTCGCTGGAAGCCGAGGTCACCATCACCCAGCCGATCAGCAACAGCGCGAAAGATGCCAGCACCAGCCAGCCATCAAAGGCGTGATCGGCGGTACTCAGCCGCTGGCGCAGACGAGACAGTCGTCTCATGCCACCTCCCCTGACAGGCGGCGGACTGCCCGACAAAAGGCCTCGCCACGCGCCTGATAGTCGCTGAACTGGTCGAGGCTGGCACAGGCCGGCGATAGCAGCACGCAGTCCCCCGGCTCAGCGATCTCGGCCGCACGGACGATGGCTGCGGCCAGGTCCGGTACCCGTGCAAGCGGAAGATGGCCCGCCAGCGCATCCTCGAGGCGCCCGGCGTCCCGGCCGAAGAGGATCGCCTCGCGGCCATGGCGCGCCAGGGGGGGTGCCAGGGGCTGGAAATCGGCACCCTTGCCCACCCCGCCGGCCAACAGGATCAGGCGTCCTTCGAGTGTCGGCCCGAGCCCCTCGATGGCAGCCAGGGTAGCGCCGACATTGGTGCCCTTGGAGTCGTTGATCCAGCGCACTCCCGCGACCTCCGCCACCAGCTCGCCGCGATGGGGTAGCCCGGGAAAGCGCCGCAGCACCTCTAGCATGGCCGGGAGCGGAAGGCCCAGGCGATGGCCCATGGCCATCGCTGCCAGGGCGTTAGCCTGGTTGTGGCGCCCCGGCAGGCGCACTTCGTCGGCCAGCATCAGCGGCTCGCCACCGTGCATCAGCCAGTCGCGGCCGGCGCGCCGCGCGATACCCCAGTCACTGCCCGCGGGCGCCCGGATGGTGAAGCGGTCCAGGGCTGGCAGCGGCCCCTCCGGCCAGGTCATGGGGTCGTCGGCATTAACCACGGCATGGCGGGCGCCGCGGAAGATGCCCCGCTTGGCGGCCCGGTAGCCCGCCATGTCGCCATGGCGGTCCAGATGGTCCTCGGAGAGATTGAGGAAAGCAGCCGTTTCGGCCCCCAGCCGGGGGGTGGTCTCGAGTTGGAAGCTCGAGAGTTCCAGCACGAAGAGTTCGGCGTCGGGTGTCGCCTCGAGAAGGTCGAGTGCCGGGGTCCCCAGGTTGCCTCCCACGGCGACCCGAACCCCGGCCTCGCGGGCCATCTCGCCCACCAGGGTGGTCACGGTAGACTTGGCATTGGAGCCGGTGATGGCGGCAATGGGCGCCCGGGCCTCGCGAACGAAGAGGGCGATCTCCCCCACCAGCACCGGCTCACCTGTCGCCTCGCGGCTACGCTCGGTGAGTCCCTCCAGGCCCGGCGTGTAAGGGTCAACGCCGGGGCTGAGCACCACCTCCTCCACTTCGGAGAGCTCCAGCTCGGCAAGCGGCCCGCAGTGGATCTCTATTCCCGGGTGGGCGGCCCGCACGTCTGTCACCCCCGGCGGCATCGCGCGTGTATCGGCGACCATGAAAGGCACATCACGCTGCTCGAGGTGACGACAGATGGCCCGCCCGGAGGCCCCGAGCCCGACCACCAGCGTCGCTCCCTTCGGCACCTTGACCATGTACTGCTCCTTGCGGATGGCGAATCGCCTCTAGGGTTCAGCGGACCTTGAGGGTGGCCAGGCCGATCAGCACCAGCACCACGGTAATGATCCAGAAGCGCACGATGACCCGTGGCTCCGGCCAGCCCTTGAGCTCGTAATGGTGGTGCAGTGGTGCCATGCGGAAAATGCGCCGCCCGGTGAGCTTGTAGGAGCCCACCTGCAGGATCACCGAGACGGTCTCCAAGACGAAGATCCCGCCCATGATGAACAGCACGATCTCCTGGCGCACGATCACCGCCACTACGCCGAGCGCCGCCCCCAAGGCCAGGGCGCCGACATCACCCATGAACACCTGGGCCGGATAGGTATTGAACCACAGGAAACCCAGGCCGGCGCCAGCGATAGTGGCACAGAACACCGCGAGCTCACCCGCGCCCGGGATGAAGGGGATCTGCAGATAGTCGGCGAACACCGTGTTACCGGTGACATAGGCGAACACCGCCAGGCCCATGGCCACCAGCACCGTGGGCATGATCGCCAGGCCATCGAGGCCGTCGGTAAGGTTGACCGCATTGGAGCTGCCGACGATCACCAGGTAGGTGAGCACCATGTAGAACACCCCCAATGGCAGCACGAACTCCTTGAACAGCGGCACGATCAGGCTGGTCTCCACCGGTGAGGCCGCCGTGACGTAGAGCAGCACCGCCGCCGCCACACCGATCAGCGACTGCCAGAAGTACTTCCAGCGCGCCGGCAAGCCCCGGGGATTCTTTTCCACCACCTTGCGGTAGTCGTCCACCCAGCCGATGGCGCCGAAACCCAGGGTCACCGCCAGCACCAGCCAGACGTAATGGTTGGTGAGATCCCCCCACAGCAGGGTGCTCACAGCGATGGCCATCAGGATCATCGCGCCGCCCATGGTCGGGGTGCCGGCCTTGGAGAGGTGGGACTGGGGGCCGTCGTCACGCACCGCCTGGCCGATCTGGCGTTCCACCAGGCGGCGAATCATCACCGGCCCCAGCCACAGGCACAGCACCAGGGCGGTCAGGGTCCCCAGGATCATGCGCAGGGTCAGATAATTGAAGACATTGAAGGCGCTCTGGAATTGCGCCAGGACGTCAGCCAGAAAGAGCAGCATGTATCGCGTTCACCTTGATGCATCCGCGCGCAGGGCCGCCACGACTCGTTCCATGCCGGCGCTGCGCGAGCCCTTGACCAGTAAACTGGCCCCGGACGGTAGATGGTGGAGGACGTGGCGCATCAGCGCCTCCCGATCGTCGAAATGGACCCCGCCTTCGCCGAAGGCCTGGCTGGCCGGCGTCGCCGGTTCACCGAGGGTACCCAGGAAATCGATTCCCCGTTCCCGCGCGTAGTGCCCGAGTTCGGCATGCAGCCGATCGGAATCGCTCCCCAGTTCTCCCATGGCACCCAGCAGGCACCAGTGCGGCCCTGGCAGCGTCACCAGAACATCGAGCGCTGCCTTCACCGCGCCGGGGTTGGCATTATAGGTATCGTCCAGCAGTCGCGAGGCGTTGAGGCCCTCCACGATGTTCATCCGGCCCGGCATCGGCGCCACCGCCTCGAGCCCAGCCAGCACCTCGCCCTCCTCCAGCCCCATGGCCAGGGCCGCGGCCGAGGCCGCCAGGGCATTGGCCACGTTGTGGCGCCCCAGCAGGGCCAGGCGGACACGCCCTATCTCGCGGCCATCCCGGACAAGCGTGAAAGCATAGCGCCCGAGGGCGTCACAGGCCAGCGCCTCGGCACGCAGGCGCGCACGCGGGTCCAGGCCGAAGTCCAGCACTTCATGGGGCGCCGCCAGGCTCGCCCAGGTGGCGAAGAAGGCATCGTCGCGGTTGAGCACCGCCACGCCGTCGGCCGGCAAGTCGGCCAGGATCTCCCCCTTGGCCTGGGCGATCTGCCCCATGCCACCGAATTCGCCCACGTGGGCCCCGGTAACGTTGGTGATCACCGCCACCCGGGGTTCGGCGAGGGCCGTGGTCCAGGCGATCTCGCCGAGATGGTTGGCACCCAGTTCCACCACCGCCTGGCGATGACCAGGCTCCAGCGCCAGCAGGGTCAGCGGTGCGCCGATGTCGTTGTTCAGGTTGCCCTGAGTGGCCAGCGTCGTCCCGCACCGCTCCAGCAGGGTCGCCAGCATCTGCTTGACCGTGGTCTTGCCGCTGTTGCCGGTCACGGCGACCAACGGGCCACCCCAGGCTCGCCGCCGGGCACGCGCCAGCAGCCCCAGTGCCAGCCGGGTGTCGGCCACGAGCAGTTGGAGGAGTGGGTCATCCACTGCTCGTTCCACTTTTCTCTCGACCACGGCCGCCACGGCCCCGGCCTCGCGCGCCTGGTCGAGAAAATCATGGGCGTCGAAACGCTCGCCCTTGAGCGCCACGAACAACGCCCCGCGGGTGAGCCGCCGGGTATCGGTGACGATCGCCCCGACAGGCAAGTCCTCGGCCGGCGCGGGAAGCCCCAGGGCAGCGGCGACCTCGCCCAGGCTCTGCAGGCCAGCGGCACTCATCGTGGACCGTCCCCTTGATATTGCCGGGAATGGGCCGCCAGGCCACGCTCGGCCTCGGCAAGGTCCGAGAAGGGATGGCGAACGCCGGCCACCTCCTGATACTCCTCGTGGCCCTTGCCGGCGATCAGCACCACGTCATCGGAAGCGGCCTCGGCCAGCACCCGGGCAATCGCCTCTCGACGCCCGGCCAACTCGAGGACCTCGGTGCGCTCGGCGTCACCCAGCCCCTCCAGAATCTGGGCACGGATCACCGCCGGATCCTCGCCGCGCGGGTTGTCGTCTGTGATCACCAGCCGATCGGCTTGTTGCCGTGCAGCGGCGGCCATCAGCGGACGCTTGCCGGTGTCACGGTCGCCGCCGCAACCGAACAGGCACCACAGCCGGCCGTCGCCCGGCAGGTGGGCCCTCAGTGCCGACAAGGCATTGTCGAGGGCATCCGGGGTATGGGCATAGTCGATGACCACCGTAGGGCGGCCCTGCCCCGTGAGGCATTGCATGCGCCCGGGCACAGGGGCCAAGTCGGCCGCCGCGGTGAAGAGCGTCTCGAGAGAGTGACCCAGACCATACAGCGTGGCCATTGCCAGCAGCACGTTATCCAGGTTGAAGCGTCCCATCAGGCCGAGTTCGAGAACCCGCTCCCCTTCCGGGGTGGCGATGAGCGCCCGCTGACCCTCGTCATGGGGTATCCAGTCGATGACGCGCAGGGTCACGGACTCATCCTGGCCCACACCCAGCACCCGCACATGGGAGTGCAGGCCGGCGAGCATCAGTCGTGCCAGCGGGTCGTCACCGTTGACCACGGCGAGCTCGAGTTCATGCCGACGGAACAGCCGTGCCTTGGCGGCGGCATAGGCCGCCATGCTGTCGTGGTAGTCCAGATGGTCACGGCTGAGATTGGTGAACACCGCGGCATGCACGCAACAGCCATCGAGGCGGCCCTGTTCCAAGGCATGGGAAGAGACCTCCATGGCCACGCGGCGCACACCGTCGGCCGCCAGCTCACCCAGTGCAGCCTGAAGGGCCAGGGGACCCGGCGTCGTCAGCTGGCCGGCCGCCAGGCGTCCCGGCCGGCCATGCCCCAGGGTGCCGATGAGTCCGGTGTCTATCCCGAGGGCGTTGCTCAGCTCGGCCAGGTAGTGGGTCACCGAACTCTTGCCGTTGGTGCCGGTAACTCCAACCAGTACCAGATCACGGGGCACGGCGAACAGCACCTGGCCCAGTTCGCCCTGGGCCTCGCGCAGCCCCGTCAGCCAGAGTACACGGGGATCGTCGAGCCCCGGCGCACCATCGTCGTGGGCCAGCACCAGCGAGGCCCCGGCCGCGAGCGCCGCCGGAATGAAGTCGCGACCATCGGCCGCCACCCCCGGTACTGCCACGAAGACGTCTCCTGCGGCCAGTCGGCGGCTGTCGAGCACCAGCCGGACTATGTCCGGCAGGAGAATGTCCGCCAGAGCACGGCGACAGTCGGGCCAGAGCCCGCACAGGCCTGCCTCGAGTCGCTCGGCGGTCAGCTGCATCGCATTTTCTCTCCAAGGCTCGCTCATGATTCCGGCTCCCGGGCGTCAGGTGGCACATCCAGCAGGCGCAGGGCATTGCCAGCCACCCGCGAGAAGACCGGCGCCGCCACCGCCCCGCCATAATAGCTGTCGCCCCGCGGATGATCGATCATCACCACGGTGACGATCCGCGGGTCCGAGACAGGAGCGATACCGACGAAGAGGCTGCGATAGGCATTTTCTTCGTAGCCGCTGGCCGAGCTCTTGCGTACCGTGCCGGTCTTGCCGGCGACCCGGTAACCGGGGACGCCAGCTCGGCGGCCACCGGTCCCGGGCTGCACCGATTCCTCCATGATGCGCAGCAGGTCATGGGCCACACCGGGTGTGATGGCAGGATTGCCCACAGGAGGTTCAGGCAGCCTGAGCAGCGAAGGCGGTAATCGCACACCATCATTGGCGAGTGCCGTATAGGCGCTTGCCAGCTGCAGCGCCGAGACCGAGAGGCCATAACCGTAGGAGAGGGCGGCCCACTGGCTGCTCGACCAGCGCACGGGGGCCGGCAGGCTGCCCCCGGACTCGCCGGGGAAGCCGGTACCCGGGGCCTGGTCGAAGCCCAGCCGCCGATAGATCTCGGGGACCAGCGGCTCGTCGAGTTGCAGCACCAGCTTGGACATGCCGATATTGGAGGATTTCTCGAGGATGCCGGCCAGGTTGAGTTCGCCGTAGTTGCGAATGTCCTTGATGGTGAAGCGGTCGATGCGCATCCAGCCCGGCGAGGTGTCGACCACGATGTCCTTGTCGAACTGGCCGCTCTCCATGATCGCCGCCATGGCCAGCGGCTTGACCACCGATCCCGGCTCGAAGACATCGACGATAGCTCGATTGCGCAGCCCCTGAGGATCGAGTCCGGCCCGGTCATTTGGGTTATAAGAGGGCTGGTTGGCCATGGCCAGCACCTCGCCGCTGTGGGCATCCAGCATCACCACGATGCCGCCGTCGGCATCATGCTCGGCCACCGCCGCCTTGAGCTCGCGATAGGCCATGTACTGGAGGCGCTGATCCAGTGCCAGGGTCAGATCCCCTCCCGGCTGGGCCTCCTGCAGCACCGCCAGGTCACGCACCAGGCGCCCACGACGATCCTTGAGCACCCGGCGCTTGCCGGGCACGCCGGCGAGATGGGACTGGTAGGCGAGTTCCAGGCCTTCCTGGCCGACATCGTCGATATTGGTCACTCCCAGCAGTTGGGCAGTCACCTCTCCCGCCGGGTAGTAGCGCTTATACTCCTCCCGGGCATGCACGCCGGGAATGCGCAGATCCAGCACTCGCTGGGCCGCCTCCGGTGTCATGCGGCGGCGAAGATACATGAACTCGTGCTCGGCATAGCGCGCAATGCGCTCGTTGAGAGCATCGAGTTCCTGGCCCAGGGCCCTGGCCAACATCAGGCGCTGGATGTCGTCGACCGGCAGGTCCTGGGGATTGGCCCAGAGGGTCACCACCGGGGTCGAGATGGCCAGCGGTTCGCCATGGCGGTCGGTGATCATGCCGCGATGGGCGGGAATGGTATCAGTGCGCAGGGTGCGGGCATCGCCCTGGCCCTGCAGGAAGGGGCGGGCGAAGACATGCAGATCGACGATGCGACCGACCAGCAGCGCGAGCCCCACCAGCACCAGCGTCATCATCAGGGCATAGCGCAGCCGACCCATGGGGGCCATGGGCGGCGGACGCCGCGGCGACACGCCGCTACGGGCGTCGACGCTCATGGTCGGATGACCTCGACCTCGTCGATGGCGGGCAGACGCATCTCCAGGCGCTCCTGGGCCAAACGCTCGATGCGGGCAGGCGAGGACCAGGCGCTCTCCTCGAGCAGCAGTTGCCCCCATTCGGTCTGCAGTTGCTGCTGCTCGCGCTCGAGCTGCTGCAGGCGAGCATACTGGTCACGGGTCAGGTGACTCGCTGCGATCACCGCCAGGGCCGATCCCAGGCAAGCTGCCAGCAGCAGGACGACCAGCAGCAGCCGCGGTGATATCCCCAAGCGAAGGGGCCAGCCAAACGAGGAAATTGCCGTGGATCGTCCCGGTGTCATGTCCGACCTCAGTATCGCTTGCGCGCCACACGCATTACCGCACTGCGTGCACGAGGGTTCTCCTGCACCTCTTCGGCGGAGGGACGGCGCGCCTTGCCCAGCGACTCCAGCCGTCGCTTCAACTGGTCGTCGCGGATCGGCATGCCGCGGGGAAGGTCGGTATCGCCGCGCACGTGGTCACGAATGAAACGCTTGACCCGGCGGTCTTCCAGCGAATGGAAGCTGATCACCACCAGGTGGCCGCCCGGGGCCAGGGCTTCCAGTGCCGCCTCGAGGGCGGCATCGAGCTGTTCCAGTTCACCGTTGACCTGGATGCGCAGGGCCTGGAAGACCCGGGTTGCCGGATGCTTGCCCTTCTCCCAAGCGGGATGGGCCGTCTTGACCACCTCGGCGAGATCTGCGGTGCGTTCGAAGGGCCGCTCGAGTCGGCGCGCCACGATGGCCCGCGCCAGCCGTCTGGCGAAGCGCTCTTCACCATAGGCCTTGAAGACACCGGCGATCTTGCCCTCACTGGCCCGTGCCAGGAAGCCCGCGGCGCTCTCGCCGCGGGAAGGGTCCATGCGCATGTCCAGGGGGCCATCGCGCAGGAAGCTGAACCCCCGCTCAGGGTCGTCGAGCTGGGGCGACGAGACCCCCACATCGAGCAGTATGCCGGCCAGCCGGCCATGCAGTCCGTGGCGATCAGCAATCTCGTCGAGTCGGGCGAACTCGCCCTGCTCGATGGTAAATCGGGGGTCATCGATGGCCGATGCCTCGGCGACGGCCTGGGGATCGCGATCGATGGCCAGCACGCCACCCTGCGGCGCCAGCCGTTCGAGGATGGCGCGCGAATGACCACCACGGCCGAAGGTGCCGTCCAGATACGCGCCATCGGGGTCGTGGACCAGCACCTCCACGGCACCATCGAGCAGCACGCTGGCATGGCGAAAGCCGCGGGCCGGCTGTTCAGGGGCGAATGTCGGCATGTGGCTCTCGTTCGAGGGGGCTGAGGGGGCGTGTGCAACGGCGATGTTCGGAAAGGGAGTCGGCCGATAAGCCGGGTTCTGTCGTGGACAGTCATTCCTCTAGGGGCCCTGTCACCAGGACCCTCAAGCAACCTACCCGAACCCGACGCGGGCCACGTCATGAGGTTCCTATTTGGTCTTGCTCCGAGTGGGGTTTACCGTGCCACGCACTGTTGCCAGGCGCGCGGTGCGCTCTTACCGCACCCTTTCACCCTTGCCGGCCTCCCGAAGGAGACGTAGGCGGTCTGCTCTCTGCTGCACTTTCCGTCGGCTCACGCCGCCCAGGCATTACCTGGCACTCTGCCCTGTGGAGCCCGGACTTTCCTCCCCCGCTCCGGCACGAGGGCCGGGGCGGCGGCGACTGTCTGGCCAACTCCCGGGGCAAGGATACCAGCGCCCTCTCCCCGCCTCAATGCCCGTCCTTGAGCGCCTGGAGCCGGCCATACCAGACCTTCTTGGCACCACCCAGCACCCGTGCGGCCACGGCGGCCGCCTGCTTGACCCCGACCCCCTCGGCGAGCAGGGCCGAGAGCAATACATCGGCCTCCACCGCCGATGACTCGGCGTCGCCCCGCGGGGCTGCCCCGGCCACCATCACCACGAACTCGCCACGGGCCTGGTCCGAGTCCTCCTCCATGCGGGCAAGCAGCTCGTCGGCACTGCCGTCGAGAAAGGTCTCGAAGGCCTTGGTCAGCTCACGGGCCAGCACGACTCGGCGCTCCCCCAGGGTGGTGGCCAGATCTGCCAGGGTGTCCCGGATACGATGCGGAGACTCGTAGAACACCAGGGTCTCCTCGCGGGCCGCCAGCGCCTCCAACCGCTCCCGCCGGGCACCTCCCTTCGCCGGCAGGAAACCCTGGAAGAGAAAACGGTCGGTGGGTAGCCCCGCCGCCGACAGTGCCGCTACCAAGGCGCAAGGCCCCGGGACCGGCACGATGCGACGCCCACGGGCCCGTAGCTCGCGCACCAGCACGAAGCCGGGGTCGCTGATCAGCGGCGTGCCGGCATCAGAGACCAGGGCAACATCCTGTCCGGCGACGAGGCGTGCATCGAGCTGATCGACCCGCGCAGCCTCGTTGTGTTCATGGAGCGAGAGCATCGGCCGGGATAGGCCCAGGTGGCGCAGCAGGCGGCCGCTGTGGCGGGTATCCTCGGCGGCGATCACTGCCACCTCCCCCAGCACCCTTGCGGCCCGAGGGCTCAGGTCGTCCAGATTCCCAATCGGTGTGGCAACCACGTACAATGAACCGGCAGGCGTATCGGACATCTCGGCTCCCTGGGGGCTCTCGGAAATGGGGACAAGGAAGGATTCATGAAGATCTCGTTTCGCGGCCCTCTGGCTGCCGCCCTCACCGCGCTGCTGCTTGCGGGCTGCAGCTTCCAGCCGAGCATCGTCGAGCGGCAGGCCGACGACGACCCACAGCGCCTGCTGCAACAGGCCGAACAACAGGCACCCGCCCAAGCCGCACTATCACGCCTGGAGGCGGCCGACATCCTAGCACGCCAGGGAAACCGCACCCAGGCACTCGAGGTTGCCAAGGAAGTCGACGACAGCCAGTTGGAGCGCCAGGCACTAACGCGCTGGGCCCTGCTGCTCTCGGAGCTGGGCGAATCCATGGGGGAGCCTTGGGCGGTGATCCAGGCCGGACAGCTGCTAGACGAGGTAGAACTGCCTCGCGAGGCGTCCCTGAGCCTGCGTGAACGCCTGGGCATGGCGCTGGCAGAGGTCGACGAGCCCCTCGCGGCCGCCCGGGCCCTGATTCGCGTCCAGGCCGAGACCGAGCGTGAGGACCTCAACGATCCGATCTGGGATCAGCTCTCGCGACTTGACGATGGCTCGCTCTCCACCCTGCGTGAAGAGGGCAAAGACCTGACCCGTGGCTGGGTTACCCTGGCACAAGTTGTGCGCTCCAGCGGCAGCGACATCCAGCGGCTCTTCGCGCGCCTGGATGAGTGGCGCGAGCGCCATCGCGGTCATCCGGCAGCCCGTCGCCTGCCCGGCGAGATCACCGCCCTGAGTGAACTGCGCGGCCAGGAAGTCGATCATATCGCGGTCTTCCTGCCCGAGTCCGGACCACTCGCTGGCATTGCCGAGGCGATCCGCGAGGGCATCCGTACCCAGCATCAAGAGAGCGCCGACCGTGGTGCTCGCCTGAGCTTTTTCGACAGCAGCCAGAGCGACATGGAGACACTCTACCGGACGGCCGCCGACCGCGGCGCCCAGGTGGTGATCGGTCCACTGGACAAGGACGCCGTCAGCCGGCTCGAACAGCGTGAGCGTGTGCCACTGCCGACTCTGGCACTCAACTACGGTCGCGGGGAACGCAACCGGGCCTTGGGACTCTTCCAATATGGCCTCTCCGCCGAGGACGAGGCCCTGCAGGCCGCGCACCGTGCCTGGGTCGACGGTCACCGCCTCGCCTCGCTGCTGGTCCCGGACAACGACTGGGGACGCCGCGTCGGCGAGGCTTTCTGGAACGCCTGGCGCGACCTCGGGGGCGAAATCGCCAATGCGGTACGTTACAACCCCGAGGCCTCAGCCACCGAGAGCGCACGTCGAGCCGTGACCAACCCCCAGCCGGACATGCTGTTCCTGATGGCTCTTCCGGAGTACGCCCGCCAGGTACCGCCGACGCTGGACTACTACTACAGTGGCGGCCTGCCGATCTATGCGACGTCCCACCTCTTCGAAGGACGCCTGCAGCCCCGCCTGGACCACGACCTGGACGACGTGCTGTTCTCCGATATCCCGTGGCAGATCCCCGATGCAGCCGTGGGCGGCGTCGAGGCCCTGCCCTTCCTGGAGAGCTATCGCCAGCTGCGCGAGGAGTCCGATTCCGCCATGTTCCGGCTGATGGCCATGGGCGTTGATGCCTACGAGCTGGCCCGGCGCTTGCCGCAGCTGCAGGCCATCAGCGGCATCGAGCTGCTCGGCGCCACCGGCACCCTTACCCCCGGCGACGATGGCCGGATCCAGCGCCGCCTGCCCTGGGCACGCTTCGTCAACGGCGTCCCTCAGCCCGTGCTGACGCGGGGCGTATTCGGCGATGACCGGGCCCGGTGACGCCCGCGCCCGCGGTGGCGCTATCGAGCAGTTTGCAGCACGCTGGCTGATGGCACGCGGCCTCTCCCTCGAGGCCAGCAACCAGCATGCCAAGGGCGGCGAGATCGATCTGGTGATGCGCGATGGTGAGGTACTGGTGTTCGTCGAGGTCCGCCACCGTGCCGACTGCCGGCACGGGCACCCACTGGAGACGGTCAACGCCACGAAGCAGCGCCGCCTGATCCGTGCAGCGCGTTTTTATCTCCAGCGCAACGGGCTATCATGTCCCTGCCGCTTCGATGTGCTGGCCGTGACCGGCACGCCCCCCGATTTCGAGATCGAATGGGTGGCGGGTGCCTTCGAAGCGTTTTGACCGGTCAAGCCCCTCAGCGAAAAGGACCAGGAACCCCGCATGGATTTCCAGCAGCGCATTCTCGGCCACTTCAATGCCAGCATCGATACCAAGACCTATGCCAGTGAGGTGCTGCCGCCCTTCATCGAGGTAGCCAGCCAGATGATGGTCCAGTGCCTGGTCAACGAGGGCAAGATCCTGGCCTGTGGCAACGGCGGCAGCGCCGGGGACAGCCAGCATTTCTCCTCGGAGCTGCTCAACCGCTTCGAGCGGGAGCGTCCCAGTCTGCCGGCCCTGGCCCTGACCACCGACACTTCGACCCTGACATCGATCGCCAATGACTACAGCTACAACGAGGTCTTCTCCAAGCAGATTCGTGCTCTGGGGCAGCCTGGCGACATCCTGCTGGCGATCTCCACCAGCGGCAATTCCGCCAACGTCATCCAGGCCATCCAGGCCGCCCATGACCGTGACATGACGGTGGTGGCCTTGACCGGCCGGGACGGCGGCGACATGGCCTCGTTATTGGGCCAGGACGACTGCGAGATCCGAGTGCCGGCGACGTCCACGGCACGCATCCAGGAGGTCCACCTGCTGGCGATCCATTGCCTGTGCGACCTGATCGACGAACAACTCTTCGGTGCTAGCGAGTGATCCCCATGACCAGGAAATCCCTTCTCACCCCTCTGCTGCTCACCCTCGGCATCGGCTTAGCCAGCTGCACCACCGTGACCGGCATCACCACCCCCGGCACCATCGACGAAAACTACGGCGAACGCACCCTGGGCGCCCAGGTCGAGGACGAGAGCATCGAGACCAAGGTTGGCCACAACCTCGGCCGCACCGATGCACGGCTGAGCGATGCCCGCATCAATGTCGACAGCTTCAACGGCGTCGTGCTGCTCACCGGCCAGGTACCCAGCGAGGAGCTCAAGGCAAGGGCCGAAGAGGTGGCCGGCAAGGTGCGTAACGTCCGCGAGGTGCACAACGAGCTCGCCATTGCCGCCAACCTGCCGGCGAGCCAGCGGCTCTCCGATACCTGGCTGAGGACCCGCATCCGCACCAGCCTCGCGGCCAACGAGGAGATCGACTCCGGTCGCATCCGGGTGGTTGTCGAGAACAACAGCGTCTACCTGATGGGCATCGTCACCCGCAGCGAAGCGGAACGCATCGTCCAGGCCGTTTCCAACGTTGGCGGCATGCAGCGTATCGTCAAGGTCTTCGACTACCTGGACTGACGACCGCCCTTGCAGAATGCGAACGGCAGGCCTGTGGCCTGCCGTTTCGCGTCCGGATAAGCGATTCCTGGATCACTTGATGACCCGCAGCGAGGGGCGCCCCTTACGCGGCGGCGCCTCGTCACCCTGATGCTCTTCCTGAGTCACCTCTTGCTGCGAGTGGTCATCAGCGCTATCACCGGCGTTATCCACTTCATTGAGCCGAGGCCCCTTCTCCTCTGCCTCGGTCGCTTCGGCCGGTATCACCGGCTCATGACCGAACACCATGCCCACGCCATTTTCCCGGGCATAGATCGCGATCAGCGCCTCGATGGGCACCATCACCTGCATGGGTCGACCACCGAAACGCGCCGAAAAGCTTACCGCTTCGTTCTCCATGCTGAAGTCACGCACGGCGGTGGGCGCCAGATTGAGCACGATCTGGCCATTCTGGACGAACTGGCGGGGAACCTCGACCCCCGCCTGCTCGGCATCGACGACGATGTAGGGGGTCAGGTCATTGTCCAGCAGCCACTGGTAAAGGGCCCTGGCAATATAGGGGCGGCTCGATTGCATCACTTGGCCCTCCTGGGTCGAGGACCCGGTCATCGCCGGGTCGAAATTCAGGGGCGCATCTCGCGTTCGCTCTCACTGAGCGCCGCCTTGAAGCCATCACGGTCGAACAGGCGCTCCATGTAGCTCATCAAGGGCTTGACCTGCTTCTCGGGCAGCTCTATGCCCAGTGCCGGCAGGCGCCAGAGGATCGGGGCCAGGCAGCAGTCCACCAGGGTAAACTCCTCGCTCATGAAATAGGGCATGTCCTCGAAGATCGGCGAGATGCCGACCAGGCTTTCGCGCAATTCCTTGCGCGCCTTCTCGACGTCTTTCTTCGCGCCACTCTGTATCTGATCGACCAGCGGACACCATTCGCGCTCGATGCGATGCATCCACAGGCGGCTCTTGGCACGCGCCACGGGATAGACAGGCAACAGCGGCGGATGCGGGAAACGCTCGTCAAGGTACTCCATCATCACCTTGGACTCGTAGAGCACCAGGTCGCGGTCGAGCAACGTGGGCACGCTATTGTAGGGGTTGAGGTCGGCGAGTTCCTCGGGGTGCTGCTCGTCGGTCACCTCGACGATATCGACGGCAACGCCCTTTTCGGCGAGCACGATTCGCACACGATGACTGAAATGGTCATCCCCTCCGGAATAGAAGATCATCGACGACCGCTTGGCCACTACACCCATGTAACAATCCTCGCATCAGTTCGTGCCGGGATGATAACACGACCGCCCCCGCCTTGAGGGGCATCGTGTTGCCCGATATCGGGCAAAGACCACGAGGGGCGCATGGCCATCGACCATGCGCCCCCGTGGATGTCCGTCGATGACGGTTCAGTGAACGTCGCGCCAGTACTCACGCTTGAGCAGGTAGGAGATGACCCCGAAGATGAAGATGAAGATCAACACCTTCGGCCCCAGCGACTGGGCCTGCAGCTTGGACGGCTCCCCCGCGTAGGCGAGGAAGTTGGTGAGGTCGTAGACCGCTGCCTCGAACTCCTCCGGCTCCATCTCGCCAGGCTGGGTGACCTGCAGCGTCTCGCAGGACTGGTACTTCCCGGTCAGGGGATCGAGCTCGGCCCCCTCGACCGGTTTATCCGTCGCGGCGCACACCTTCTCCTGCACCCCCTGCAGCGGTTCCAGCACGTTGGGCATGGCCACCAATGGGAAGACCGCATTGTTGACGCCGGTGCCGGTGCTGGGATCCTTGTAGAAGCTCAGCAGGTAGGAGTAGATCCAGGAGGGGCTGCGCACACGCGATTCGAGGGTCAGGTCGGGCGGTGCTACTCCGAACCAAGTCGCACCGTCTTCCTCGTTCATGGCGATATGCATCTGGTCGTTGAAGCCCAACTCGGGGGAGAAGATCAGGTTCTCTTCCACCAGGTCCTGAGGCATGTCCAGGTCTTCGGCAGCACGCGCGAACCGCTGGTGCTCCAGCGAGTGGCACCCCATGCAGTAGTTGACATAGAGTTTCATGCCGTTCTGCAGGGACGCCTTGTCGTGGAGGTCGGGCTCCATGGAGTACGGCACGTCTGCGGCTGGGGCGGCCATCGCCGTGACGGGCACCAGCGCGAAGAGCAGTGCGAACAGTTGCTTTTTCATTAGCCAGTCACCCTTTCCGGAACGGGTTTGGTCTTCTCCAGCCGGGTATAGAACGGCATCAGCAGGAAGAAGGCGAAGTAGATGACGGTGCACACCTGGGACAGCAGGGTACGCCCCTCGGTGACCGGCAATACCCCGAGCACGCCCAGGATCAAGAAGCTGATCGCGAAAAGCGTCAGCATCACCTTGGACATCCAGCCCTTGTAACGCATAGAGCGCACCGGACTGCGGTCGAGCCAGGGCAGCACGAAGAGCACTGCGATGGCCGCGCCCATGAAGATCACGCCGAGAAACTTGGCGTCGAGGCCGAACAGCGAGAAGGTGATCGCGCGCAGGATCGCGTAGAAGGGCGTGAAGTACCAGACCGGGGCGATATGATCGGGCGTCGTCAGCGGGTCAGCCGGCTGGAAGTTAGGCTTCTCGAGGAAATAGCCGCCACCCTCGGGGAAGTAGAAGATCACCACGCAGAAGACGAACAGGAACACCGCCACGCCGACGAGGTCCTTCACCGTGTAGTAAGGATGGAAGGGAATGCCGTCCAGCGGCTTACCGGATTCGTCCTTCTTCTTCTTGATGTCGATACCGTCAGGGTTGTTGGAGCCGACCTCGTGCAGGGCGATGATGTGCAGCACCACCAGCGCCAGGATGACGATCGGCAACGCGACCACATGCAGGGCGAAGAAACGGTTGAGGGTGATACCGGAGATCAGGAAGTCACCGCGAATCCACTGGGTCAGGTCGGGACCGATCACCGGGATCGCCGAGAACAGCGAGATGATGACCTGGGCACCCCAATAGGACATCTGGCCCCAGGGCAGCAGATAGCCCATGAAGGCCTCGGCCATCAGCGCCAGGTAGATGGCCATGCCGAAGATCCACACCAGCTCGCGAGGCGCCTTGTAGGAACCATAGAGCAGTCCGCGGAACATGTGCAGGTAGACGACTGCGAAGAAGGCCGTGGCGCCAGTGGAGTGCATGTAGCGGATCAGCCAGCCCCACTCCACATCGCGCATGATGTACTCGACCGAAGCAAAGGCGCCCTCGGCAGAGGGGTTGTAGCTCATGGTCAACCAGACCCCTGTGAGGATCTGGTTGACCAGCATCAGCAACGCCAGTGAACCGAAGAAGTACCAGAAGTTGAAGTTCTTCGGCGCATAGTACTTCGCCATGTGGTCCTGCCACATCTGGGTGGCCGGGAAGCGGTCATCGACCCAGCGCATAAAGCCGCGCTCCGCCTTGACTTTGTTAGGATTACCCATCAGGCAGTCTCCTCATCTTCGCCGACCGTGATCAGCACATCGCTGTCGAAGCGGTAAGGTGGCACTTCGAGATTGGTCGGTGCCGGCACGTTGACGAATACGCGCCCGGCCAGATCGAAGCGCGAGCCGTGGCAGGGACAGAAGAAGCCGCCCGGCCAGTCGTCGGTTCCTACGCCCTCGGCATCGGGCTCAGGGCGATAGAGCGGTGAGCAGCCCAGATGAGTGCAGATGCCGATGAGCACCCCGATTTCCGGCTTGATCGAGCGCATCTCACCGGAGACGTAACTCGGCTGCTGCGGCACCATGGAGGAGGGATCCGCGAGGCGGTCCTCGGAGAAATTACGCGTCCGCTCGATCATCTCCGGCGTGCGGTTGATGATCCATACCGGTTTACCGCGCCACTCGACGGTCATGCGCTGACCGGGCTCGAGCTTCGACACGTCAGCCTGGACGGGAGCACCCGCCGCTCTTGCCCTGGCACTAGGCTGCCAGGAAGCCACAAAGGGAACCGCAACCCCGACAGCACCCACCGCACCCACGACGGTGGTGGCACCTACGAGGAAACGGCGCCGACCCTTGTTTACGCCGTTATCTGCCATTTCTGGTTTCTCCCATCAGCTTACCCGTTGTTCCATCACGGACAGTGACCCCCCCGCGACCACGGATACCAAATGCGATCTATGGTAAAAAATCGTGTCGCCCCGCACAAGGAAAGGTTCCCTGAACAAACGGAAAACCCTGGCGACAAATTCTTGATCCGGAACAAAAAACGCCCAGGTCACTGGACCCGGGCGTTTTCATGCGGCAATACGAGGCGTATCAGCGCTTGGAGAACTGCGGGCGGCGACGCGCCTTGCGCAGGCCGATCTTCTTGCGCTCGACCTGGCGGGCGTCACGAGTGACGTAGCCCGCTTCGCGCAGCTGGCCGCGGAAGTCCTCATTGTAGTCCAACAGGGCACGCGTGATGCCGTGACGGATGGCGCCAGCCTGAGCCGAACCGCCACCGCCCTTGACGGTGACGTAGACGTCGAACTGACCGAGAGTCTCGGTCAGTTCGAGCGGCTGACGAACCACCATGCGACCGGTGACCCGGCCGAAATACTGGTCCAGCTCACGGCTGTTGACGGTGATCTTGCCGGTGCCCGGCTTCATGAAGACGCGGGCGGTAGAGGTCTTGCGGCGCCCGGTACCGTAATACTGCTGTGTCATGGCGAAGACTCCCTCAGAGGTTCAGTGCTTGCGGCTGCTGGGCAGCATGCGGATGCTCGGTGCCGGCGTAGACCTTGAGCTTCGAGTACATGGCACGACCCAGAGGACCCTTCGGCAGCATGCCCTTGACGGCGGACTCGATGACACGCTCCGGTGCGTGGGCGATCATCTTCTCGAAATTCATGGAGCGCAGGCCACCCGGGTAACCGGTGTGGCGGTAGTAGGTCTTGGCACTGGCCTTGTTGCCGGTGACCTGGACCTTCTCCGCGTTGATCACGACGATGTAATCACCGGTATCCACGTGCGGGGTGTATTCCGGCTTGTGCTTGCCGCGCAAGCGACGAGCGATCTCGGTGGCCAGGCGACCGAGCGTCTTGTCCGCAGCATCGACGACGAACCAGTCGCGCTGGACGGACTGCGGTTTGGCAGTGAACGTCTTCATGGATGAATCACCAATTGATGTGTTGGGTTCTGCCGCCGGGCATCCGGCATGGAACCATCCCTATTTTTCTTGGTTGCAAGCCAACAACAAAGGCTGGAGGCAGGCAACGGGTAGAGCGCGCGAATTCTACACGACCCGCCATCGACATGGCAACGCCAGCATGGTTATCGCTCGAAGCTGACTCGGCGACAAAGCCACCGGCTCCCCTCGCTATAGTCAAGGAAGCCCTGGCAATGCCGGTCAAGGCTTGTGAGGCAGGGCCAGATAGTCGTGGGACTGCATTTCCTGGAGACGCGAGAGGGTGCGCTGGAACTCGAACTCCAGGCGGCCGTCGCGATAGAGCTGATCGGCCGGCACCTCGGCGGACATCAGCAGCTTGACGCCGCGGTCGTAGAACTCGTCGACCATGTTGATGAAGCGCCTCGCCTGATCGTCCTGGTTGGCCCCCATGCGCGTGACGTTGGAGACCAGCACGCTGTGGAACTCGCGGGCCAGTTCGATGTGGTCGTTCTGGCTGCGGGGTCCGTCGCAAAGCTCGGTGAACTCGAACCATACCACGTCGTCATGCAATCGGCGGGCATGGAGCACTCGATGGTTGATCTCGATCGGCGCCCCCGCCTCACCCTCGTGGCCGGCGATCTCACGAAAGCTGCGGGCCAGCTCTGCCTCGGCCTCGTCGTCCAGGGGGGCATGGAAGATTTCAGCACGCTCCAGGGCGCGCAGGCGGTAGTCGACCCCCGAATCCACGTTGACCACCTCGCAGTGACGCTCGAGCAGCTCAATGGCCGGCAGGAAGCGAACCCGCTGCAGTCCATCCTTGTAGAGCTCCCCGGGGACGATGTTCGAGGTTGCCACCAGCACTACGCCGTGAGCGAAGAGCGACTCGAGCAGGTTGGCCAGGATCATCGCATCGGTGATGTCCTTGACGAAGAACTCGTCGAAGCAGATGACCCGTGTCTCGGCCGCAAACTTGGCAGCGATCAGCGTCAGCGGGTTGCGCTCCCCCTTGTAATGCTCGAGTTCATTGTGCACCCGCTGCATGAAGCGGTGGAAATGGGTGCGCATCTTCTCGGGAAAGGGCAGCGTCTCGAAGAAGGTATCCATGAGATAGGTCTTGCCGCGACCCACTCCGCCCCATAAGTAGAGCCCGTGGATTGCGGGCAGCGCAGGCTCGGTTTCCTCGCGATCGCGCCGGCCGAACAGGCCTGCCATCCGTGACTTGAGGCCACCATTGCGCTTCGGCGGCACTACTCGAGAAGGGGGTGTGGTCACCAGCTCATCGTAGAGACGCTGCAGGTGCTTCACGGCCTGTTCCTGGGCGGCATCAGGCTGGAAACCGTTGCGCTCGAGATCCTTCCGGTAGCGGCTCATCGGCGTCTCGGGCTGCCGCGCGCCCGGGAAAGCCTTGGGAGAGTGCGTCTCGCTCATGGGGATTCCTGAGGGCCTGTACTCGGGACATTCGGGAAGGGATTATACGCAATCCCGACCACAGTTGGCATCGCCGGCCGCCGCGTTGACCCGGCGCACCGCGTCGCCCCTATAATGGGGGCCGGATCGAGTCCGGCCAGATGACGACACTTCACACCGTACGGCATGTCGCCCAACGCTTCAGGGAGAAAGCACACGTGGACGAGACCACCATCAACTGGGTGCTGGCCATCGCCTGCCTGCTGGCCGGCATCGGTATCGGAGCACTGGGCTACCACCTGCTCAATGCCAGGGCCGGGGACGCCCAGCACCTTCGCCAGCGACTCGCCGAGCGCGAGCGTGAACTGGCGGAGTTCAAGGACGGCATGGGCGACAGCCTCGAGCGTATCGCTCGGCTGGCCGAGAACCTGCACCGGGAGAGCCAGGACCTCGAACAGGAGGCCGAGGAGGCCAGGGATCGACTTGGCTCCCGCTCGCTGAAGCGCCAGGCCATGGAGGCCGTCGTCCCTGAACCCGCCGCGACCGAGGCGGGGCCCGCCGTGCCCCGGGATTACGCCGACGGCGATCACGGCACCCTCTCCGAAGACTTCGGCTTCAAGAACGACGAAGACGCCGCTAGGCCCCAGCCCCCTCGCCACTGACACCCGCTCGAGGCACAGGCCTGACGCTCAGGCCGGGTTATCAATGTCGACGAAGCGGTGCTCCACATCGAACTCGGCCGCAAGCCGCTCGCCGAGGGCCTGGACCCCGTAGCGCTCGGTCGCGTGGTGGCCCGCTGCGAAGTAGTGGATGCCCATCTCGCGCGCCAGGTGGGTGGTACGCTCGGAGATCTCTCCGGAGATGAAGGCATCGGCCCCGGCTTCCCAAGCCTGGATGACCATGTCCTGAGCCCCACCGGTGCACCACGCAACTCGGCGGATCTCGCTGACGCCCGGAGCCTCGATCAATAGCGGTTCGCGCCCCAGGCACGCTTCGACATCACGGGTCAGAGCCGCGGCGTCGAGGCCCGGCCGAGGCTCGCCCAGCCACACCAGTCCCTCGCCGAGTTCGCCATCCGCACAGCCCGTGACGCTGAAGCCCAACCGGCGGCCGAGTTCGGCGTTGTTGCCGAGCTCGCGATGGGCATCCAGCGGCAGATGGTAAGCCAGCAAATTGATGTCGTAGGCCAGCAGTGTCGCCAGGCGACGGCGCTTGATGCCGGTGATGGTGACCGGCTCGTTCTTCCAGAAATAACCGTGATGCACCAACACGAGATCGGCCTGCCAGTCCACGGCCTCGTCGAGCAATGCCTGGCAGGCGGTCACCCCGGTCATGACCCGCGAGACTCGTTCGGTGCCGGACACCTGCAGGCCATTCACGGTGTAGTCCTTGAAGCGTTCTGGCTCCAGCAGTCGGTCGCAGGTGGCGACCAGGTCGTCACGATTCGTCATGCAGCCTCCGGGCGCGGTCGGGTGGGTAATGTTACAATCCACCCAGTGTAACAGCGGGAGGATAACCCGCGACCCAGCACCGCCGACAAGGACCCCGCTGCATGCGACGCACCCTGCTTCCCTATCTCTGGCCTGTGCTCATCGGCGTGCTGGCGGCCATCGTGCTGCTCAATGCCTTCCCTCAGCTGATCGGCCGGCCGGCATCGCCGCCGGCCCCTCCTTCCACTCCCGCGCTGGTGCCCTCCGACGACGAGACCCGGTCACGTGAGACCCAGGCTCGCGAAGCGCCGGAGGTGCGTCAGGCCGAGCCCCTCACTCGCCAGCAGGGGCGTACCAGCTATGCGCAGGCGGTGGAGCGCGCCGCGCCGGCGGTGGTCAACATCTACTCCAGCCGGGTGGTCGAGCGGGAAGAACATCCGCTCATGTCGGACCCCTTCTTTCGCCAGTTCTTCGGTGACAATCTGCCCAGCCGCCAGCGCATGCTCTCGAGCCTCGGCTCCGGGGTCATCGTCAGTGATGATGGCTACGTGCTGACCAATCACCACGTGATCCGCGGGGCCGACCAGATTCAGGTCGCCCTGCGTGACGGTCGCGAGACCCTGGCCGAGGTGATCGGCACCGACCCCGAGAGCGATCTTGCCGTCCTGCGTATCGAGCTCGAGTCGCTGCCGGTAATGGAATTGACCGATACCACTCGGGTCGCCGTGGGTGACATCGCGCTGGCCATCGGCAACCCCTTCGGCGTCGGCCAGACGGTGACCATGGGCATCATCAGCGCCACAGGGCGCAGCCACCTAGGGCTCAATGCCTACGAGGATTTCATCCAGACCGATGCTGCCATCAACCCCGGCAATTCGGGGGGAGCACTGGTCAACGCCGAGGGCGCCCTGGTCGGCATCAACACCGCCATCTTCTCGCGCTCCGGTGGCTCCCAGGGCATCGGCTTCGCAATCCCCGCCAACCTGGCCCGCAACATCCTCGAGGAGCTGGTCACCCACGGGCGTGTCATCCGCGGCTGGATGGGCGTCGAAGCCCAGGAGCTCAACCAGGAGCTCGCCGCCTCCTTCGGCCTGCAGACCCCTTCTGGCGTGATCATCGCCGGTGTAGTGCCGGGCGGCCCTGCCGACCGTGCGGGCCTGCAACCCGGCGATGTGCTGCTGGAGGTAGACGGCCGGCCGGTGCTCGACCCCCGGCGCACCATGAGCGACATCGCCGCGATGGCGCCCGGCACCCGCCTGCCGCTCACGGTGGTTCGTGGCGGCGAGCGCAGGGAGATCACCATCGAGCTAGGCGAGCGCCCGACTCCGGAGCCGCGTCGACCCGTCGGGGATTGAGGTTTCCAACGACGCGAGGACCCCGCCATTGGACGGGGCCCCGGTTTGTCATGACGCATGTCATTGCGCCACCCCGTTCGCCGAAGTGCTACGCCTTGAGGCGATACTCGGCCGAGCGGGCATGGGCGGTCAGTGCCTCACCCCGCGCCAGCGTGGCGGCGATCTTGCCGAGCTCGGCGGCGCCCTGCGAAGTACAGTGGATGATCGAGGAGCGCTTCTGGAAATCGTAGACCCCCAGCGGCGAGGAGAAGCGCGCCGTCCCTGACGTAGGTAGCACATGGTTGGGGCCGGCGCAGTAGTCGCCCAGCGCCTCGGCGGTATAGCGCCCCATGAAGATGGCGCCGGCATGGCGTATCTCCGGCAACCACCCCTCCGGATTGGCCACCGAGAGTTCCAGATGCTCCGGGGCGATACGGTTGATCAGCGCCATCGCCTCGTCACGATCCTGGCAATGGATCAGCGCGCCGCGGCGGGCCAGCGACTCGCGCACGATGGGAGCACGCTCCAGGCTCGGCAGCAGCCGTGCGATCGACGCCTCCACCGCCTGCAGGTGCTCCAGGTCCCAGCTCACCAGCACCGCCTGGGCATCCTCGTCATGCTCGGCCTGAGAGAAGAGGTCCATGGCCAGCCAGTCGGGGTCGGTACCGCCATCCGAGACCACCAGAATCTCCGATGGACCGGCGATCATGTCGATGCCCACCTGGCCGAATACCGCCCGCTTGGCGGTGGCCACGTAGATGTTCCCCGGACCGACGACCTTGTCCACCCTCGGCACCGTCTCGGTGCCGAAGGCCAGGGCCGCCACCGCTTGGGCGCCGCCCAGCGTGAAGACATGGTCGACACCGGCGAGATAGGCAGCGGCCAACACCAGCTCGTTGAGGATGCCATCGGGGGTCGGCACCACCATGACGATCTCGCGCACGCCGGCCACATGGGCGGGAATAGCATTCATCAGCACCGAGGAGGGGTAGGCCGCCTTGCCGCCCGGCACATAGATGCCCGCGCGATCCAGGGGCGTGACCTGCTGGCCCAGCACGGTGCCGTCGGCCTCGGTGTAGTGCCAGGAGGCCGGCTTCTGGTGCTCGTGATAGGCGCGGATGCGCTCGGCAGCGCTCGACAGAGCCTCGCGCTGTTCCACCGGCAGGCCCTCGAAGGCCTGGCGCAGTCGTGCCTCACTCAGCGTCAGCTCGGCCATGGACGCAACAGCGAGCCGGTCGAAACGGTTCGAATACTCGACCAGCGCCGCATCGCCACGAGCCTTCACGGCGGCGAGAATCTCGTCGACGCGCTGCTGGACCTCGGCGTCGGAGACCCCCTCCCAGGCCAGCAGGTCGGCCAGGCGGCTATCGAAGTCGGCCTGAGAGGTCGATAACCGCGCGATATCGACGCCATCGGTGGGGGATTGGCTCATGGCAGTGGCTTCCTCTCGAAACGGGGTTCGTCGCCTTTGACAAGACTACGCGACAGGCTGCCGCGGCACCTGGCCGCCGGCAAGGCAGGCGTGGCTATGGGGCCGACACGGCAAGGCTATCGCGGCGCGCCGCCACCGCCTCGCGCAGGCGGGCGATGAGCGGTTTCAGGCGTTCGTGTTTCATGGTCATGGCCGCCTTGTTGACCACCAGCCGCGTGCTGATGGGGGCGATCAGCTCGCGCGGCTCCATGCCGTTGGCCCGCAGGGTATTGCCGGTATCCACGATATCGACGATCTCGTCGGCCAGGTTCATCAACGGTGCCAGTTCCATGGCACCGTAGAGCTTGATCACCTCGGCCTGGATCCCTTGCTCGGCGTAATAGCGGCGCGCCACGTTGACGAACTTGGTGGCGACTCGGCGGCGGGCCCGGGCCGGCTCGGCCCCGGTGACGCCGGCTGTCATCAACCTGCAGCGAGCGATCTCCAGGTCGAGGGGCTCATAGAGGCCCTCGACACCGTGCTCGAGCAGCACGTCCTTGCCGGCCACACCGAGGTCCGCCGCCCCGAGTTGCACATAGGTCGGCACGTCCGTGGCACGGATCACCACCAGCTTGACATCCGGCAGGTTGGTATCGAACAGCAGCTTGCGGCTCTTGCCCAGGTCCTCGGCCGGCTCGATACCGGCATCGGCCAGCAGCGGCAGGGTCTCGTCGAGAATGCGGCCCTTGGAGAGGGCCAGAATCAGTTGCTTGCTCATGGTCTCGCCTGTTGGTCGGCTCAGCCGGGAATACGCCTGATGCGTGCGCCCAGCAACTGCAATTTTTCCTCGATGCATTCATAGCCACGGTCGATATGGTAGATACGGTCGACCAAGGTTTCGCCCTCGGCCATCATCGCCGCGATCACCAGCGAGGCGGAGGCCCGCAGGTCAGTGGCCATCACCGGTGCCCCGGAGAGGGTCTCGACCCCGGTGATCACCGCGGTGTTGCCTTCCAGCGCGATGTCGGCCCCCATGCGGTTGAGCTCCTGCACGTGCATGAAACGATTCTCGAAGATGGTCTCCACCACCCGGGCGGTGCCCTCGGCCACCGCATTCATCGCCACGAACTGGGCCTGCATGTCGGTAGGAAAGGCCGGATAGGGCGCCGTGCGTACATTGACCGCCTTCGGCCGCCGGCCCTGCATGTCGAGCTCGATCCAGCCCTCCCCGGTGGTAATGGTGGCTCCGGCTTCCTCGAGCTTGGCCAGTACCGCATCGAGGATGTCGGCGCGAGTGTTACGTACCCGCACCCGCCCCCGGGAGAGCGCAGCCGCCACCAGGAAGGTGCCGGTCTCGATGCGGTCGGGCATGACGTCATGATAGGCGCCGTGCAGCCGCTCGACGCCCTCGATGACGATGGTGTCACTGCCATGTCCGCGAATCTTGGCACCCATCTTGATCAGGCACTCGGCCAGGTCGACGATCTCGGGCTCCCGGGCAGCGTTCTCCAGCACCGTGGTGCCGTCCGCCAGGGTCGCCGCCATCAGCAGATTTTCGGTGCCGGTCACGGTAACGGTGTCGAAGAAGATGGTGGCGCCATGCAGTCGACCATCGACCCGCGCCTTGATGTAGCCAGCCGTGACACTGATCTCGGCCCCCATGGCCTCCAGGCCACGGATATGCAGGTCAACCGGGCGCGAGCCGATGGCACAGCCGCCAGGCAGCGAGACATCCGCATGGCCGAAGTGGGCAAGCAGCGGACCGAGCACCAGGATAGAGGCGCGCATCTTCTTGACCAGCTCGTAGGGCGCATGACAGTCGGTGACCTGGGCGCCATCGAGCTGGATGCACATCCTGTCGCCCATCACGGCCTCGACGCCCATGTGGCCGAGCAATTCGAGCGTAGTGGTGATGTCCTGCAGGTGCGGCAGATTGCCGATGGTCACCGGCTCATCGGCCAGCAGGGTCGCGCAGAGGATCGGCAGAGCGGCGTTCTTGGCGCCGCTTGCCCAGACCTCGCCATCGACGGGGCCATTGCCGGTAATGATCAGCTTGTCCATGGAAGGTCGACCTTCAGGCCCCCTGGTTGTCGGTGGCGGCCTGCCACTGCCGTGGGGTGTAGGTCTTGATGCTGACCGCATGCAGGGCACCGGAGGCGATCTCCTCCGACAGCGCACCGTAGATCATCTGCTGGCGCTTGACCGGCGAAAGACCTTCGAAGACCTCGCCCACGGCCAGCACCTGGAAGTTGCAGCCTTCGCCCTGAATGTGGAACTCGCAGCCGTCGAGACGGCTCTCGAGCAGCGCCTTCACTTCGCTGGGTTGCATGGCACCGGCACTCCTGTGATTCGTAAACTCGTCGCGAACACGCCGCCGGTGGCCACGCAGTGACCGTCGGCAGCGAAAATGTCATGGCACGCCATGGTAAAGAAAAGCACCGCGCTTGGCGATGGAAACGAAGGAGAGGCTCAAGCGGCGACCGTCTCGCCGAGCGGTAGCAGGGTGTCGAGTCCCGCCAACCGGGTCAGGCGCTCGAGGGGGGCTGAAAGCCGAACCGAAGCCACCTCGACGCCGACATCACGGGCCTGGCGGCTCCACTCCAGCAGCACGCTGAGCGCGGCGCTACTGACACGGTCGACGCCGCTCAGATCGAAGACCACCTCGCTGCCGGCCGGTCGGCCAGCCAGCCAGGCATTGCCGGCCTCGGCCATCACCGAGGCGACCTCGAATCCGACCTCGCCGGTCACCACCAATCGACAGTCCTCGGCTTCCAGGCAGGAACTGCGCTGTTCAAGCAGGACGCTCATGCGTCGCCGCCCTCCTCCAGTTCCTCGACGGCAAGCTCGGGCGCCCAGCCGTCGATGACCGCGTCATAGTCGCGATTGTGGTCGCGCATCGCCTGGTCGAACTGATTGCGGAAGGTCAGCCCCAGGTTGATGCCGTTGACGATCACGTTGACCACCTTCCACTGGCCGTCGGAAAGGCGCAGCGAATAGCTGACGGGATAGACGGTGCCGTCGTTGGCTACCACCTCCATGGCTACGCTTGCCTGGTCCTCGTAACGCGAGGCCTGCTGGTTATCGAGCACCCGAATCTCGCGGTAGTCGAAGGTGACCAGGCCCCGGGCATAGGTATCGATCAAGGTCTTGCGGAAGGTCTCGACGAAGCGCGAACGCTGCTGCGGCGTGGCATTGCTGAAGTAGCGCCCCATGACACTGGCACCGATGTAGCGAAAGTCGGCCACCTCCTCGAGGCTATCGTCGACGATCGCCTCGAGCTCGTCGAGGTTGTCGGCGAAGTATTCCTCTTGCCCTTCGATCCGCGTCATCAGCTTGTCGATGCTGGCGCGAATCATCTGCTCCGGATTCTGGTCGGGCTGGGCAGCCATCAGCGGCAACGCCATCAGCAGCAGGCATAGCCCGGCGAACAATGCGCGAAGGTTCAATATCTTCATCTTCTTCACTCCTTGACCATGCTGGTCACGAACTGCTGGATCAACTCCTCCAGCACCAGGGCAGACTGCGTATCTCGCAGGGTATCACCATCGGCGAGGGTCTCGGGCGCCCCGCCCATCGAGAGCCCCACATACTGCTCACCGAGCAGGCCCGCGGTGAGGATGGCGGCGGTACTGTCCTCGGGCAGTTGGCCTTCCAACTGGCCGTCGAGCTCCATCACCACGCGCGCATCGTACCACTCGGTATCCAGCTCGATGACCTCGACGCGCCCCACGGTGACACCGGCCAGGGTAACCCGCGCGCGCGGCTTGAGGCCGCCGATGCTGGCGAAGTTGGCTTCCAGTCGGAAGGTCTCGCTTGGCAGGGCGAGGCTCATGCCACTGACCCTCAACCCCAGGAATACCAGGCCCAGGATACCGGCCAGCATGAACAGGCCGACCCCGAGCTCCATTGTCTTGCTGCGTTTCATGCGTTTGCTCCGAACATCAGGAAAGCCCACCGAACATCAAGGCGGTGAGCACGAAATCCAGGCCCAGTACCGCCAGGGAGGAATACACCACCGTGCGAGTGGTGGCACGCGAGATGCCTTCCGAGGTGGGAATCAGGTCATAGCCCTGGTATACCGCGATCCAGGTCACCACCAGGGCGAACACCAGGCTCTTGATCAGGCCGTTGCCCACGTCGTCAATGAACTCGACGCTGGCCTGCATGTTGCCCCAGTAGGAGCCCTCAAAGACGCCGAGCCATTCGACACCGACCAGTTGGCCTCCCCATACGCCCACCACGCTGAACCCGATGGTCAGCAACGGCAGGGCCACGAAACCGGCCCAGAGACGCGGTGCGACCACGCGACGCAACGGGTCGACGCCGATCATCTCCATGCTGGTCAGCTGCTCGGTGGCCTTCATCAGACCGATCTCGGCAGTCAGCGCAGAGCCGGCGCGCCCGGCGAACAGCAGCGCCGCCACCACCGGTCCCAGCTCGCGCAACAGAGAGAGCGCTACCATCTGCCCCAGCGCCTGCTCGGCGCCGAAGTCGACGAGGATAGTGTAGCCCTGAAGGGCTATCACCATGCCGATGAACAGCCCCGAGACCAGTACGATGGCCAGCGACATCACGCCGACGAAGTGCATCTGCCGCACCCAGAGGTAGACGCCCTCGCGGGACGGAACTCCCACCGCCGACTGGCCGAGGAAGATCCCGGCCCGACCCAGTGATTCCAGCAGCTCGCAACCATGCCGCCCCAGGCGTCGAATCCGGTCGATCATCGCGGCCCCCCGCTGCCCAGGATATCGGCATGGAAGTCGATCGCCGGATAATGGAAGGGCACCGGTCCGTCGGGCTCGCCATGCATGAACTGGCTGACGCGAGGATCAAGGTCCGCATCGAGGCTCGCCGGCGTGCCATGGGCCATTACCTGGCCGTCGGCGATCACGTAGACATAGTCGGCGATGGAGAGCGTCTCCTTGATGTCGTGGGAGACCACCACCGCCGTCAGTCCCAGGGCGTCGTTGAGATGCTTGATCAACTGCACCAGGACGCCCATGGAGATGGGGTCCTGGCCGGCGAAGGGCTCGTCATAGAGGATCAACTCCGGGTCAAGGGCGATGGCGCGCGCCAGCGCCACCCGACGCGCCATGCCGCCGGAGAGTTCTGAGGGCATCAGTTCCCGGGCCCCACGCAACCCGACGGCCTGCAGCTTCATCAGCACTACGTCACGAATCATCGCCTCGGGCAGATCGGTATGCACCCGCAGCGGGAAGGCCACGTTCTCGAAGACATCGAGGTCGGAGAACAGCGCCCCGCTCTGGAACAGCATGCCCATGCGCCGACGCAGCACGAACAGCGCCTTGCGCGACAGTGCATGGACATCCTGACCAGCGATGCTCACCCGCCCCGCATCGGGGATCAGTTGCCCACCGATCATCTTGAGCAGGGTGGTCTTGCCGGTACCGCTGGGGCCCATGATGGCCGTGATCCGACCGCGCGGGATCACCAGATCGACGCCGCGGAAGATCTCCATCTCGCCACGCGAGAAGTACAGGCTCTCCACTTCCACGAAGGGGGAGTCCGTCATCGCTTTACCATCCTCGAGAATATTATCGAACATCGTATCCTAACCATGACGCGACGCGCCAGCGCTCTCGTGTCTTGCACCCCTCGGGCCCGACATGTTCAATGTGCGCCCTCCACTTACCGTCTCGGACCTTGCCATGCTTCTCCCCCTGCTGATCGTCGCACTCGGCTTCCTCGGCCTGCTGTGGAGCGCCGACCGCTTCGTCGGGGCAGCCGCGGCCACCGCCTGGCGGGCCGGCATGAGCACCCTGCTGGTAGGGATGACTGTCGTCTCGCTGGGCACCTCGGCACCGGAGATCGTTGTCTCGGTGATGGCCTCCCTGGATGAGGTACCCGACCTGGCCATCGGCAATGCGCTGGGCTCCAACATCGCCAACATCGCCCTGGTGCTGGGCGTGACGGCCCTGGTAGTGCCGATCCCCGTGCGCTTCTCCATCGTGCGCCGCGAGTTGCCGCTGCTGCTGGGCGCCACCGGCCTGGCCGGCTACACCCTGGCCAATGGCCACCTCGACCGCTTCGATGGCCTGCTTTTACTGATGCTGCTGGTGTTCAGCCTGTGGTGGCTGTTCCGCGCCGACACCCCGGATGACGAGATGGCGGGGGAGATTCCCGGCATGGCACTGGGCCAGGCCCTGATCTGGCTAGCAATCACCCTAGTGATCATGGTGGCCAGCTCCCGCGCCCTGGTGTGGGGCGCCAGCGAGCTGGCCCGGGGGCTCGGTATCAGCGAACTGGTGATCGGGCTGACCGTGGTGGCCATCGGCACCAGCCTGCCGGAGCTGGCGGCCTGCGTAGCCAGCGCCCTCAAGCGCCACCACGATCTGGCCATCGGAAACGTCATCGGCTCCAACCTCTTCAACATGTTGACCGTGCTTCCGGTGCCGGCGTTGCTCGCCCCGGGGGCGACGAATCCCGCCGCGGCCGGCCGCGACTACCCGGTGATGCTGGTCCTGACGCTCGCCCTGGGGGCGCTGCTGCTGTGGAACCGCCGCGGCCACCTGGGGCGCCTGCCCGGGGGCCTGCTGGTGCTGAGCTATGCCGGCTACCTGACGTGGCTCGGCATCGCGGGGTCTCCCGCCGTCGGCTGACCCCTTGAGTGAAACCTCACTACGGGCAACAATCACCGCCATGACCAACGACACTCCCCCTGCCGCCGGCACGTCCCTCCTGCGCGAAAGTGCCCGCCGCACCCTGGAACTGGAACAGCAGGCCATCGCCGCCCTGGCCGGACGCCTCGACGACGCCTTCGACCACGCCTGCGAGCTGATCCTGGCCTGCCGCGGACGCGTGGTGGTCACCGGCATGGGCAAGTCGGGCCATGTTGCCGGCAAGATCGCCGCCACCCTGGCCAGCACCGGCACACCGGCCTTCTTCGTGCATCCCGGCGAAGCCAGCCATGGCGATCTGGGCATGATCACCCCCGGCGATGTGGTGCTGGCCCTCTCCAATTCCGGCGAGACTGCCGAGGTCACCGCCCTGCTGCCGCTGCTCAAGCGCATGGGGGCACCACTGATCAGCATGACCGGCCGCCCGGGCTCGACCCTGGCCCGACATGCCGAGGCCCACCTGGATGCCGGCGTCGAACGCGAGGCCTGTCCGCTGGATCTGGCCCCGACCTCATCCACCACCGCCGCCCTGGCGCTCGGTGACGCCCTGGCCGTGGCGCTGCTCGAGTCGCGCGGCTTCACCGCCGAGGACTTCGCCCTCTCCCATCCCGGCGGGAGCCTGGGCAAGCGCCTGCTATTGCGAGTCGCCGACCTGATGCACCGGGGCCGTCGACTGCCCAGCGTCGCCCTCGGCAGCCCGCTGCGTGATGCCCTGCTGGAGATCACCCGCCAGGGGCTGGGCTTCACCTGTGTGGTCGATACCGACGGTCGCCTGGCCGGGGTCTACACTGACGGCGACCTGCGCCGTACCCTCGACCAGCACAGCGACCTCACTCGACTCGTCGTCGACGATGTCATGACCCGTCCCGGCAAGCGTATCGCTCCCGACACCCTGGCCGCCGAGGCGGTGCGCATCATGGAGGACAACCGCATCTCGGCACTGGCCGTGGTCGATGCCGACGGCCACCCGGTTGGCGCCCTGCACATGCATGACCTGCTCGCCAGCGGCGTCATCTGACGCCCTTCGCCCACCCCAAGCCCCAGACTGCTGGAGACACCATGAGCCTCGATTCCCCCCTGCTCGACAGCCACCTCGTCGACCGCCTGCGTCACGTACGCCTGCTCGCCATGGACGTGGACGGCGTGCTCACCGACGGGCGCCTCTACTTTCAGGCCGATGGCGTCGAGATCAAGGCCTTTCACACCCTTGATGGCCATGGCATCAAGCTGGCGCAGCGCGCCGGTATCGTGGTCGCCCTGATCACCGGTCGCGATTCACCGATGGTCAGCCAGCGCGCCGCTGCGCTGGGCGTCAAGCATGTCTTCCAGGGGGCCGAGAAGAAGCTTACGGTGCTGCGTGAACTCTGCACCCGTCTAAGCCTGGATCTCGATCAGGTCGCCTACTGTGGTGACGACATGCCCGATGTGGCCGCCATCCGGCGTGCCGGGATCGGCATCAGCGTGCCCAGTGCACCGGCCTATATCCGCAAGCATGCCGACTGGGTCACCGCATCCGTGGGCGGGCATGGTGCCGTCCGCGAGATCTGCGACACCCTGCTCCAGGCCCAGGGGCACTGGGATGCTGTACTCGACACCTACCTGCACGGCACGACCTGATCCATGCGCCTGCCGCGTCCCGGCTTTCGCACCGGCCTGTTCCTGCTGCTGTTCGCCCTGGGCGGCGGACTGGCGTTGCTCGACACGCGAGACGACTCGCCCCCCGGACCCGTGCCAGGGAGCGAGGCCGGCGAGCCGGACTACTATCTGGAGGATGCCCAGCTGACCCGTTTCGATGCCCAGGGGCGCCCCCATCAGCGGCTCGATACCCCACGCCTGACCCATACCCCGCATGACGACGTCACCCGCCTGGAGCGTCCGCAGGGGCGGCTACTGGACGACTCGGGGCGGGTCTGGCTGGCCAGCGGCGAGCGCGGCACCCTGGGGGCGGGCGGCAACCCGCTGACCCTCTCCGGCGATGCACGACTCCTGGCCCCCGCCGAGCGCTGGCAGCTCGACACGGAGGTACTACACTTCGACGCCGACAGCGGCCATGCCTGGAGCGACACCCCCGCCCTGCTGCGCCAGCCGCCCCAGCGGATGCGTGGCGAGCGCTTCGACGCCTGGATCAATGACAGTCGCGCCCGGCTGACCGACAATGTGCGCGGCCACCATCCGCCCGACACCCGCGAGGAGCCCGAGTCATGATACGCCCCCCCTTCACCCCTCTACTGACCCTCGGCATCATCGCCCTGCTGCTGGGCAGTGCCCCGACCCTGGCCCTAGAGGGTGATGCCAGCGCCCCGATCGAGGTGGAGGCCAATCGTCTCGACCTCGATGATCGCGCCGGCACCGCGGTCTACACCGGCGACGTGGACATCCGCCAGGGCAGCATGCAGCTGACCGGCGACCGGGTGGAGATCCGGCGCAACGACCAGGGCCTGCTGACCCTTGCCACCGCCACCGGCGACCGCGCCTACATCGAGCAGAAGCCAGCCCCGGATGAGCCCATGGTCCGGGGCTGGGGGCGCACCATCGTCTACCATGTCGCCGAGCGCCGCATCGAGCTGATCGACCGAGCCGAACTGCACCAGGGTGGCGACACCTTCGATGGCGGTTATCTGGAATACTTCCTCGACCGCCGCGTGGTTCAGGCCCGCGCCGATGCCGAGGGCGTCGAGGGGCGCCAGCGGGTGCGCATGACCCTCGAACCCGAGCAGCAGGACGGCCAGTGATGAAGACCCTGAGCGCCCTCCATCTGGCCAAGAGCTATAAGCGACGCCGGGTGGTACAGGACATCAGTCTCTCCATCCAGCAGGGCCGGATCGTCGGACTGCTCGGCCCCAACGGGGCCGGCAAGACCACCTCGTTCTACATGATCGTCGGCCTAGTGCGCGCCGATGCCGGGTCGGTGGCCATCGACGACCTCGACCTTTCCAAGGCGGCCATGCACGAGCGAGCCCGGGCCGGTATCGGCTACCTGCCCCAGGAGGCGTCGATCTTCCGCAAGCTGTCGGTTGCCGACAACATCATGGCGATTCTCGAGACCCGCAAGGATCTCGATCGCATCGGACGCCGAGCCCGGCTCGAGAAGCTTCTCGAGGACTTCCACGTGACGCATATCCGCGACAACCTCGGCATGAGCCTCTCCGGGGGTGAGCGACGTCGTGTGGAAATTGCCCGGGCGCTGGCCACCGAGCCCGCCTTCATCCTGCTCGATGAGCCCTTCGCCGGCGTCGACCCCATTTCAGTGGGCGAGATCAAGGGCATCATCCGCCAGCTGAAAGCCCGAGACATCGGCGTGCTGATCACCGACCACAATGTCCGTGACACGCTCGACATCTGCGACACGGCCTACATCGTCGGTGACGGCCGTATCATCGCCGAGGGCGATGCCGAGGCTATCCTTGCCAACCAGCGCGTCCGCGAGGTCTACCTGGGCGAGGACTTCCGTCTCTGATCGCAATCATCTGATATGTCTGTCGTTGTTCAGCGACGGCATAAAGATTGCGCTTGGCACAATTATTGCTTTTTTGATCTTGCAAGCTCCCCCGGACAGCGGCTAGTGTTGGGGTTTTCGGCAAGCCGAGGACACTCCTCTCATGGCCATGAAGGCGTCCCTGCAGTTGCGCGTCGGTACCCAGCTGACCATGACGCCCCAATTGCAGCAGGCCATTGCGCTGCTGCAGCTTTCTACCCTGGACCTGCGCCAGGAGATCCAGCAGGCGCTGGAGTCCAACCCCATGCTCGAGGTCGCGGACGACTTCGGTGAGCAGGCAGTCAGCGAAGCCGACGACGACGAGTGGGCCAGCGAGATCCCCGACGAACTCAGCACCGACAGCGACTGGTCCGACACCTATCAGGATCTGGGTACCGCGCCCGCCGGCGGTAGTGGCGAAGGCCCAGACTTCGAGCGCCAGGCGTCGGGCCAGAGCCTTCAGGGCCATCTGGCTTGGCAACTGGCCATGACTGACCTGGATGAACGCCAGTTGCGCATCGCCGAAAGCCTGATCGATGGCGTCAACAGCGACGGCTACCTGACCCAGCCCCTGGAGGAGATCCGTGACGGCCTCAGGGCTCAGGGCCTCGAGGGACTCAAGTCCCACGAAGTCGAGCAGGCGCTGTTGCGCCTGCAGCAGTTCGAGCCCACGGGGGTCTTCGCCCGGGATTTGCGAGAATGCTTGTTGCTGCAGCTGGCCAGCCTGCCCGACGACACTCCGCTGCTACCCCAGGCCCGGCGCCTGGTTCGACAGTTCCTCGAAGCACTCGCCGGCGACGACCGCCGCCTGCTCAAGCGCCGCCTCGGCCTCGACGAGGACGCCCTAGACACGGTAATCGAGCTGGTGCGCTCGCTGGATCCACGCCCCGGCAGCGCCTTCAGCGACAGCGACAACACCTACGTCATCCCCGACCTCATCGCCCGCCACACCCGCGATGGATGGCAGGTGGAACTCAACCCGGAAGCCATGCCACGGCTGCGCATCCAGCCTGACTACGCCGCCCTCATCCGGCGGGCGGACAAGAGTGAAGACAACCAGTTTCTCAAGGACCATCTGCAGGAGGCGCGCTGGCTGATGAAGAGCCTGTCCAGCCGTAACGACACCCTGCTGCGGGTGGGCCGCGAGATCATGGTGCGTCAGCTGGATTTCCTGGAGCACGGCGAGGAGGCGATGAAACCGCTTATCCTGGCCGACATCGCCCAGGTCGTCGAGATGCACGAATCGACCATCTCGCGGGTCACCACCCAGAAGTTCATCCACACCCCACGCGGGATGTTCGAGCTCAAGTACTTCTTTTCCAGCCAGGTGGGGGGCGGCAGCGGCGAGGGCGATGCCCACTCCAGTACTGCCATCCGGGCACGTATCCGCAAGCTGGTCCAGGATGAGCCCCCTCGCAAGCCCCTCTCCGACAGCATGCTGGTTAGCCTGCTCGGCGAGGCTGGGATCAGCGTCGCGCGGCGCACGGTCGCAAAGTACCGTGAAGCTATGGGCATCCCGTCTTCCAGCGAACGCAAGCGACTGCGCTGACCTCCATCCGGTGACGCCTCTGCAACCCCTGGCCCTGTGCCGCTATGTACACGCAAGCGATTGAAATGTCGCCGGTCGTTCGCCTCTCGAATCCCCTGGGCCGAGGGGGTATGCAGGACAGCAAAAAGGGTTACAATCGAGCCATATCCCGAAAGAGCAAGGAGCGTGTCATGCAAGTCAACATCACCGGCCATCATGTGGAACTGACCGACGCCCTGCGTGACTATGTGCAAGAAAAGCTCGCCCGCGTGGAACGCCACTACGACAACATCACCACCGTGCAGGTCACTCTATCGGTAGAGAAAGAGCGCCAGCACGCGGCTTGCACCCTGCATGCTGCCGGTGCCGACCTCCATGCCGAAGCCATGGAAAACGACATGTACGCCGCCATCGATGCCCTGGCCGACAAGATCGACCGCCAACTGGTCAAGCACAAGGAAAAGGCCCAGGCCCGCGCCCAGGGCGCCGGCGCTCGCTGATCCGTCATGACACTGGACGCCATCCTGCCCCCCGAGCGCACGCTCTTCGATGTACCCGGGGGAAGCAAGAAACGGGTGCTGGAGTTCTTCAGCACCTTCATCGCCCAGAATACGCCGAGCCTCGACAGTCAGGAGGTCTTCAGCCGACTGATCGGACGCGAGCGACTGGGGAGTACCGGCATCGGCAACGGGGTCGCCATTCCCCATGCCCGCAACCCCCACTGCAAGGCTCCCATCGCCGGCTTTCTGAAGCTGAACGAGCCGGTGGACTTCGACGCCATCGACGGGGAGCCCGTGGATCTGGTCTTCGTGCTGCTGGTCCCGGAGGAGGCCGACGAGGCCCACCTGGCTCTGCTCGGCCAGGTCGCCGGTGTAATGAACGATGCCGACACCCGTGCTCAGCTGCGTCACAGCACCAGCCAGCGCGAAACCCATGAACGCCTCATGGAGGCGATCCGACGACAGGCCTCGACCGGCGCTCAGGGGGGCTGATACCTTCCGCCTCGGGCCTGCCCGGCCATCCCCATGACCAGGAGACCCGCATGCAGCTTGTGATCATTAGTGGCCGGTCCGGCTCCGGCAAGTCGATCGCGCTGCAGGCGCTGGAAGACCTGGGCTATTACGCCATCGACAACCTGCCGGCGATGCTGCTCGGCCCTCTCGTCGATGAATTGCAGGATGACAGCTCCCTGCGCTCCTCGATCGCCGTCAGCATCGATGCCCGCAACCTGCCCGACGCCCTGGAACGCTTTCCCGAACTGCTCGAGGAGCTGCATGACCGCCAGGTCGACTATCAGGTGGTCTATCTTACCACCGACGCGCGCGTTCTCCTCGAGCGCTACTCCCAGACCCGTCGCCGGCATCCCCTGACGCGCGGCAGCGACATGACGCTCGCCGAGGCGATCGATACCGAGGAAGAGTCACTCTCCGAAATCCGCGATCTGGCCGACCTGGTCATCGATACCACACGTCTCTCGGTGCACGAACTCCGGGGTCGCATCGCCGACCAGGTTGCCGGCCACCGAGCCGAGCGGATGACCCTGACCGTGGAGTCCTTCGGCTTCAAGCGCGGTGTACCGCTGGATGCGGATATCGTCTTCGATGCCCGCTGCCTGCCCAATCCTTATTGGGATCCCGCGCTGCGCGATGCCACGGGACGCGACCCCAGCATCATCGCCTTCCTCGCCGGCTATCCGATCGTCGGCGAAATGCTCTACGACATTCTCGCCTGGGTGGAACGCTGGCTGCCGCACTATCAGGCCAGTCAACGCAGCTACCTGACCGTGGCCATTGGCTGCACCGGCGGCCAGCACCGCTCGGTCTACCTGGCCACGCGTCTGGCCGACCAGCTGGCGAACCGCCATGACGGCGTGCGACTGCGCCATCGTGAACTGGGCGTGCAGGTCACGCTAGCCGCCGGCCAGGAACTGGCCGGGGACAACCCCACGCAGGAAGGAACCTGACGCGTGCCGAGACGCAAGCTGACCCTGACCAACCGGCGCGGCCTGCATGCCCGCGCCGCCACCAAGTTGGTGCAGTGCTGCCAGCCCTTCGATGCCAAGGTCACCGTGTACCGCGGCGACCAACAGGCCGACGCCGACAACATCATGTCGCTGCTGATCCTCGCCGCGCCCTGCGGCACCGAACTAGAGGTGTGCACCGAAGGCAAGGAAGCAGACGCGGCGATGGAAGCCATCGAGTCGCTATTCGAGGCGCGCTTCGAAGAAGACGGCTGACGCGTCAGCCGCCCGCCACCATCATCTCGTCGACCAGCCAGCTACCGGTATGGATGCTGCCACGGGTATCGATATCGTCCCCGATACCGATGAGGCCCTTGAACATCGTTTCCAGGTTCCCGGCGATGGTGAACTCCTCCACCGGATGCTGGATCTTGCCACCCTCGACCCAGAAACCGGCGGCGCCACGGGAGTAGTCGCCGGTCACGCCGTTGACCCCCTGCCCCATCAGCTCGGTGACCAGCACGCCACGCCCCATGCGGGCGAGAAGCGCCTCGCGGCTCTCCAGCGGCGCGGTGATACGCAGGTTGCGCGCCCCACCGGCATTGCCGGTGGTCTCGAGGCCCAGGCGCCGGGCGCTGTAGGCCGAGAGCATGTAGCTGGCGAGACGACCGTCGCGAACGAAGACATTATCACGGGTCTGCACGCCGTCGCCGTCGAAGGGCGAACTGGCCATGGCGCCGACTTCCATGGGCCGCTCGCCAAGGCTGAACCAGTCAGGAAAGAGCGGGGCGTTGAGCCGGTCGCACAGGAAGGAGGCCTGGCGATAGAGGGCGCCACCGGCAATCGCGCTCATCAGGTGGCCGACCAGGCCACTGGCGAGGGACGGGTCGAAGAGCACCGGCATCCGCCCTGTGGCCGGTCGCCGGCCCCCGAGTCGCTGCAGGGTACGGCGGGCGGCACTCTCGCCGACCGCCTCGGCAGCGGCCAGGTCGCGGGGCGCACGAGCGCTGGTGAAGTCGTAGTCGCGCTGCATGCCGTTCTCGTCCTCGGCAATCAACATGCAGGAGAGCGAGTGGCGGCTGCCGCATTGGCTGCCCAGGAAGCCATGGCTGTTGGCGTAGACGCGTACCCCTTCACCGCTGGACAGGCTGGCCCCGTCGGAGCTCTTGATGCCTGCAATGCCGCGACCGGCCGACTCACAGCGCAAGGCCAGGTCGGTGGCCTCGTCGATGGAAAGCGGCCAGGGATGGTGGACATCCAGGTCTGGCAGCTCGGTGGCCATCAGCCGCGCATCGGCCAGACCCGAGGCCGGATCCTCGCCGGTGTGACGAGCGATTGCCAGGGCCTTCTCGACCACGGCACGCACCGAGGCCTCTCCGGCGTCGCTGGAGGAGGCACTGCCCTTGCGCTGCCCCACATAAACCGTCACGGCAATCCCCTGGTCCCGGGACAGCTCGACTGTTTCCACCTCGCCCTCGCGGACACTGACGCCGACGCCCTGATCGACGCTGGCCCCCACTTCGCAGGCATCGGCGCCCAGCCGACGGGCCAGGTCCAGGGCCATCCGGGCGCGACTCTCCAGCAGGGTCTGCTGCGCGGCGGCATCGAAAGCCTGTGTCATGAACGTCTCTCCTCACTCGGCCGGCCATCGGGCCGGCCCTGTCGATGGTGCATTGTCCAGCCCCATGCCACGGGCTGATATACTGTTGCGCAATTCGATCCCGACTGACGTGGAACCGGCATGACCCAGGAAGACCTCTCCCCGGCCGACGAGCGGCCCAGCAAGTCCCAGCTCAAGCGCGAGATGCAGGCCCTGCAGCAGCTCGGCGAACAGATCATCGCCATGAGCGATGCCCAGCGCGCCCGCTTCCCGCTCTCCGACGACCTGCTGCGGGCCATCGAGGAGACGGGGCGCATCAAGGCCCGCGAGGCCCGCCGACGCCACATGCAGTACGTCGGCAAGCTGATGCGCGGCGAGGACCTCGACGGCATCCAGGCGGTGTTCGACGAGATCGAGAACGAGACACTGCGTCGTGACCATGCCTTCCACCGCCTGGAGGGTTGGCGCGATCGGCTTATCACCGAGGGCGAAGACGCCGTCGAGGCCTTCGTCAGCGAGTTTCCCGAGGTCGACCGCCAGGCCCTGCGACAGCTGATCCGCAATACCCGCCGCGAGCAGGAGCAAGGCAAGCCGCCGACCAATGCCCGCCGGCTATTCCGGCTGATTCGCGATACCGCGGGCTTGTAAGGCTGACACCGATTGAGGCTGATCCGGCGGCAGGCCCCGGGGTGGCGGACCATCGAGGAGGCGCTGTGAACCCACCCTTGGGCGCTACCGATGCCATCCATGGCATAGGACCTCCTCTTTGGCCTGCCCCCGGCACCCCTCGCTTCACTTAGCGACAGTAACGATCTCCGCCTCAGGACTGAGTCCCACCCACGGTCAGCTCATCGAGCTTCAGGGTCGGCTGGCCGACGCCCACCGGTACGCCCTGCCCCTCCTTGCCGCAGACACCGATGCCGGTGTCGAGCTCCATGTCATGGCCGATCATCGAGACTCGGCCCATGGCCTCGGGGCCGTTGCCGATCAGGGTCGCCCCCTTCACCGGCGCGGTGATCCTGCCGTCCTCGATCAGATAGGCTTCGCTCGCCGAGAAGACGAACTTGCCGGAGGTGATGTCCACCTGGCCGCCGCCGAAGCTCACCGCATAGATGCCCCGCCTCACGCTCTTCAGGATGTCTGCCGGGTCGTCATGGCCGGCGCGCATGTAGGTGTTGGTCATGCGCGGCATCGGCAGGTGGGCGAAGGACTCGCGCCGCGCGTTGCCGGTCGGCGCCATGCCCATCAGCCGCGCATTGACCTTGTCCTGCATGTAGCCGGTCAGGATGCCGTCCTCGATCAGGGTGGTGCTCTGACCCGGGGTCCCCTCGTCGTCGACGGAGAGCGAGCCGCGTCGATCGGCCAGGGTGGCATCGTCGACCACGGTGACGCCGGGTGAGGCGACCCGCTGGCCGATCCGTCCGGCGAAGGCCGAGCTGCCCTTGCGGTTGAAGTCCCCTTCCAGGCCGTGGCCCACCGCCTCGTGGAGCAGGATGCCCGGCCAGCCCGGCCCCAGCACCACCGGCATCTGGCCGGCCGGCGCGTCGACGGCCTCAAGGTTGACCAGCGCCTGCCGCACCGCTTCCTTGGCATAGCGCTCGGCGACGTTCTCGTCGCGCAATCGCTGCATGGCGTAGCGGCCACCACCGCCGGCGCTGCCCCGCTCGCGACGCCCGTTGCGCACCGCGATCACGCTGACATTGAAGCGCACCAGGGGCCGGATATCTGCCGCCAGGGTGCCGTCGCTGGCGCGCACCAGCACCACCTCGTGGACTCCGGTGAGCGAGGCACTGACCTGGGACACAGCGGGATCCGCCGCCCGGGCCACTCGGTCGGCAAGCTTGAGCATGGCGATCTTGTCTTCGGCGGAGAGGCCGGTGAGCGGATCGACACCGGCATAACGAGCCTGGCTGCCCATGGCCACACCCGGCGCCACCCCCAGTCGGTCACCGTGGCGCACGATACCGGCGGCGGTGCGACCGGTCTCGGCCAGGGCATCGGCGGTGATCTGATTGGAGTAGGCAAAGCCGGTCTTTTCGCCGGCCAGGGCACGCACTCCGACCCCACCGTCGATATTGTAGCTGGCCTCCTTGACCTCGCCGTCCTCCAGCACCCAGCCCTCGTGCCAGCTGCGCTGGAAGTATAGGTCGGCATAGTCGATGCCCGGGCCCATGGCATGGCCGAGCCCGGCATCCAGGGCTGCGAGGTCGAGGCCGCCCGGCGTCAGCAGAACGGCGGTGGCCTCGTCGAGCATGGCGTGAGTCTGTGATGTCATTCGGCACTTTCCAGAGAGATCCGCGGCGAGGTCCAGGGGCCTTGCACGCGATAATGGATTCGGGTCACGCGGTCGATGGCGTCACCGAACAGCTTGTCAGCGATAAACAGGGCGCCGCCGACCACCGGGGCACCGGCGAGTACTGCCGCCAGTGGCAGGTTGCTGCTCACCGGAACTGTGACGGCCAGGCGCTGGTCGAGTTCCCGGCGCGCCAGGTCGACGCTGCCGTTGAGGGTGAAATGGGTCGCCGGCCCTTCGATCTCCACCGGGCCGCGGGTTTCCAGCACTCCACCATACAGGGTAGCGGCACCCGTGACACGATCGAAGGCGGTGCCCTGGCCGGTGACATCGGAGAAATCGAGCCTGAGCCGGCGCAGCAGGTTGTCGACGTTGAGCAGCCCGACGACCCGCGCCGAGGGCGACTCGATATTGACGAAGCGTCCATCGCGCAGCGCCACCTCGAGACTGCCTCGGGAGCGAGCCAGGGCGAACTGCCAGGGGGCCCCCGGCCAGGCCAGCTGGCTCGACACTCGGGTCTCGCCGCTGCGCACGGACACCGGCTGGCCCAGTGCCGCCAGGGCAGTGCCCAGGTCCCGGCCATCCAGGTCGAGACGCGCTCGGGTCAGGCTGTCGCCGGCCCCGCTCGCCTCCCACACCAGGTTGCCATGGGCGCTGATCTGGCCCAGCGTTAGGCCCAGGGGATCGACCACCAGCCGGTCTGCCGACGACCGCCAGCGCCCCTTGAAGGGGCCGAGACGCTGCCCTTTCCAGGCGATCTCGGCGATTCGCAGCCGGCCGTCGGGCACGGTCTCCAGCCCCTCCGGCAGGGGGGCCGCTTCGGGCGGTACAGCGAGCTCGTCCAGCAGCTGGCCGCTGCCGCTGGCCGGCGGTACCAGGGCATCCAGTGACAAGCGGTCCAGCATGATATCTAGCGGGGCCCCGAGGTCGGGTCTGTATGACAAACGTCCACTGGCCAGGCTGCCGTCCAGATCCAGCTCCCAGTTCCCGCCTCGGGTATTTCCCTGCATTGCCAAGGAGCCTAGGCAGCGTGACTGCACCTGCAGGCAGTCGGTGCGGATGGCCAGCGATGCGATGTCTGAAGAGCCACTGCGGCGATCCTGCGGGATCAGCGGGGACAGCGCACGTGCCCAATCGGCCAACGGCAGACGCGGCTGATAGGCTGTGACGCTCCAGCCCGAACCGCGATGCCAGGCGTCCGGTCGGCGTCCCAGCCACGCCTGACCCTGCGAGGAGGCGCCACCGTCGAGCTTGCGCCAGCGCAGACCCAACCGCTCGCCCAGCCGGCCATCAATGCGACCCTCGGTCAGGTCGAAGGTCAACTCCAGGGGGAGGCGTGCCTCTCGGGTCTTGCCCAGCGGATCCGACAGGGCGATGGCCAGCCCTTCCAGGCTGCTGTCGAGTCGCAACGTGACGTCGTCATCATCGGTCGCCAGGCGCCCCCGCCAGGGCAGCCGTCCCTCGATCAAGTCACCAAGGCCCGGGATGCCGCTCCAGTCGGCGATGGCCTGAGCTTCGGCCGTGCCGGCCAGGTCGAGTTCCCCATCGAGGGTGTCGATCTCGCTGGTCACGGGCCCGCCCAGCAGCCGCCCCGTCAGCCGCCCCTCCAGGCCGCCCTCCTCGCCACGCTGACGCCAGGCGAGGGGACCCTGGATGTCACGGAACACCAGCTGCAGGGGAGCATGGACGAGTCTCGGGAAATCCGCCTGGGTGTCGATGTCCAGTGCCAGGGAGCCGGGCTCGCTCAGCGTCAGGGCGAGGTCCAGGCTGCCGGACGCCCGGCCCTCACCCTGCCAGTCCTCCACCGCCGCCATGCCTTCGACGGGCAGCGCCATCAGGTAGCGCCGCAGCGCCTCGGCGGAGGCCTCGAGCCCGCTACTGACGGTGAGCCGCTCCTCGGCCAGACGAACCTCACCGGCGCGAGCTTCGACCCCTAGGCTCTCGGCGCGGTCCACCTCCGCCGTCAGGGTCCCGTCAACCATCCGCAACCGTCCGCTTACCCCCTCGAGAGTCGGCCAGTCGGGCGCAAAGGGCAGGCGCCCCTCTTCCACGTCCAGGGCCAGCTGCAGGGCCGGCTCGATACGCTCGCCCTCTCGACTCAGTGGCACATGCAGCCGCAGCGAGCCCTCTGGCACGCGTCCGGCCACCCCGCCGGCCAGCCAGTCGGCGAGTTCTGGTCCCAGCACGCCCACCGGCAGCCAGTCGACCAGCGGCGTCTCGATGGCATCCACATCGCGGAAATCGAGCTGCAGCCCAAAGCCCCCATGCTGGCCACCGCCCACCGAAAGCCCAAAGCCTCCCTCGACCCGGGCCCCGTTCCAGTCAACCTCGAGCTCGCGTCCGCTGACGAAGCTGCGTGGGCCATCATAGGCCCAATCGATCACGCCGCTGACGCGGGAGAGCGCCATGGGCGGGCCGAACACGCGCGGAAAGTGCAGCCGGCTGTCGCGGCCGGCGAACTCGACATGGCCCTTGAGATCCCGCGAGGTCACCCAGACATCCAAGGGCCCGCCCCCGGGAGCATTCTGCCAGGGGGACACCTCCACCTCGGTGGCCGAGGCCCGGGCGATCCAGTCGCCTCCCTGCCGACCCAACCCCAGGCCAGTCACCTGTCCACGCGGGTCCAGGCTATCGATCACCCGAGCCAGGGCCTCGGGCAGCGGTAATCGGTCGCGCCAGGCGGCCAGGGCCCCGAGATCGAACTCGCTGGTGTTAAGCCACCAGCCGTCATCGCGGCTGCGGGCATGCCAGTACTGTGGCACGGCCGGCCCTGTGGCCGTTTCTTCGCCATTCCCTTCGGGCCTTGCCCAGTCGGCGCTGCGTGCATCACCTTCGAGCCAGGCCTGCCAGCCCGATGCTTCACGCAGCCACTGGCCGCGAGCCGTCACCCGATTGAGCACGATGGCCGGGGGTGACGTTGCGTCGCCGTTCGGCTCGGGCTGGCTCAGGGCCAACAAGGGCGCATCGACATCGAGGCGCAAATCGGCCAGGCGGCCGGCATGCCAGCGGCCCCAGAGGCGCGCCTCGCCGCTAGCTGCCTCCAGGCGCAGGGCGTCGCCGTAGCCCAGCACCTCGGAAAGCCCCAGCAGGCTGTCGAGGCGCATCTCGGCCTGCAGCGCCGCGTTGAAGTCGGCCAACCCGGAGGGCCCGGGAATCAGCTCCATCACCATACGGATGGCCTGCTCCCGCTGTCCTTCCACCAGCACCTCGCCCTCCAGGCGTGTACGGCGCGCGTCTCCGGTCATTACCAGGCGTGGCGCCTCGAGTACGGCACGTGTCTTCTGGCCGTGCAGCACCAGGCTGAGCTGGTCAACCCAGGCGCTCTGGCGCAGCAGCATGCCGACCCAGAAGTCGAGACGGTCGAGGTCGAAGGCGGCCTCGGGAAGCAGCTCGAGGGGAATCTCCGCTGGGGCCGGCCAGTGCCAGCGCCCGGCCTGGTCCTGATAGAGGTGCACGGTCACGCCCTGCACCCGGGCATCGGCCACCAGGGGCACGCCGGCGGCCAGGCTGGCCAGGCTATCCAGGCGCAGCTGAGCCTGCTCTACCTCGAGCAGCGGGACATGCCCCAGCCCCCCACGCGAGCGGATCAGCAGGTCGTCGATCGCCAGGTGCGGATCCAGCCCCCGCACGCCGGCCGTCAACTCGTCCAGTTCCACCACCGCATTGAAGCGCGCCGAGAGCAACCGCTCCAGTTGCGGTGCCTGCTCCTCGAGCAGTATGGGCAGCAGGCGCAGCACCAAGGTCAGCACCGCCAGTAGCCCCAGCAACAGCGCCACCAGGGTCAACAGCCAGCGAGAGACAAGCCGGGTCAGGGACATGGGCTCACATCAGCACGATGTCGTACTGCTCCTGGGAGTAATGGGCCTCCACCTGGAAACGGATCGGCTTGCCGATGAACTCCTCCAGGTCAGCCACCGCGGCGGACTCCTCGTCGAGCAGGCGATCCACTACCGCCTGGGAGGCCAGCACGGCATAGGTCTCGGCGCTGTAGGCCCGATCCTCGCGCAGGATCTCCCGGAATATCTCGTAGCAGACCGACTCCGGGGTCTTGAGGGTGCCGCGGCCCACGCAGGTCGGACAGGCCTCGCACAGCGTCTGTTCCAGGCTCTCCCGGGTGCGCTTGCGGGTCAGCTGCACCAGGCCCAGCTCGGTGACCCCGGTGCACTTGGTCTTGGCATGATCGCGCTCCAGCGACTTCTCGAGCATGCGCAGTACCTGGCGCTGGTGCTCGGGGTCGTCCATGTCGATGAAGTCGATGATGATAATGCCACCCAGGTTGCGCAGCCGCAGCTGGCGGGCGATAGCAGTGGCAGCCTCGAGGTTGGTCTTGAAGATCGTCTCCTCGAGGTTGCGATGGCCCACGTAGCCGCCGGTGTTGACGTCGATGGTGGTCATCGCCTCGGTGGGATCGATGACCAGGTAGCCCCCGGACTTGAGCTGTACCTTGCGCCCCAGTGCCTTCTGGATCTCGTCCTCGACGCTGAACAGATCGAAGATCGGCCGCTCCCCGGCATAGTGCTCGATGCGCTCTACCGCCGCGGGCATGAACTCCTGGGCAAATTCGATCAGCCTGCCGTAGTTCTCGCGGGAGTCGATACGCACCTTCTCGATATCGTCACGCATCACGTCACGCAGGGTGCGCATGAACAGTGGGAGGTCATCGTAGATCACGCTGGGGGCCACTGCCGTCACCCTGCGCTCGCTGACGCGCCGCCACAGACGCAGCAGGAAATGCATGTCGGCGGCGAGTTCCTCGATACCCACGGCCTCGGCGGCGGTGCGCACGATGAAGCCGCCAGTCACCTCCAGCTGCTGCTCGACACCGGCCGCCTCGATCAGGCCGCGCAGGCGCTCGCGCTCCATCTCGTCCTCGATGCGCTGGGAGACACCATGGTGGGGGGAGTCGGGCATGTAGACCAGGTAGCGAGAGGGCACAGAGAGATGGGTGGTCAACCGCGCCCCCTTGGAGCCGATCGGGTCCTTGGTCACCTGCACCACCAGCGACTGGCCCTCATGGAGCAGTTGAGCGATGGAGACCTGCTCCTCGGCCGGGGTCCCGGGGGGCATCACCTCGTGGGCGTGAATGAAGGCGGCTCGGTCCAGGCCGATGTCGACGAAGGCAGCCTGCATGCCCGGCAGCACGCGAACCACCTTGCCCTTGTAGATGTTGCCGACGATGCCACGACGTCGAGCCCGTTCGATGAAGGCCTCCTGCAGCACGCCGTTTTCCACCACGGCGACACGGGTCTCCATCGGCGTCAGGTTGATGAGTACTTCACCGCTCATGCGGAAATCCTTGTCCAAAAAAAGTCTGCCGCCATTATGACATAGGCTCGATCGGGAGCGCCCCGTTCCAGACCGGCACGCCCTGTCGGGCCAACAGGTCAGCGGTCTCGTAAAGTGGCAGTCCCACCACCGCCGAGTGACTCCCTTCGATATGCTCGACAAACACCGCCGCCAGGCCTTGGATGGCATAGCCACCGGCCTTGTCCGACGGCTCGCCGGTGGCCCAGTAGGCGGCAAGCTCGGCATCGGTGATCTGACGCATGAAGACGCGAGTGGTCACGCAGCCCGTCTGTAGCCCAGCGGGGCCAGTTACCGCCACCCCGGTAACTACCTGATGCTCGCGTCCTGCCAGCGAGCGCAACATGGCCCCGGCATGCTCGCGATCCACGGGCTTGCCAAGGATCTCGCCATCGCACACCACGGCGGTATCCGACCCCAGGGCGGGGAGCACTGACAGGCGGGCACCGGCCAGCGCCTTCTCGCGGGCCAGGCGGACCACGTAGTCGTCAGCCGCCTCGCCGGACCGCGGTGTCTCGTCGATATCCACGGGGTGCACCTCCACCGTCACGCCGATCGAGGCAAGCAGGTCGCGGCGGCGCGGTGAGGCCGAGGCCAGGCACAGCACGGGGGCGGGGGTCATGTGACGGCTCCAGAGGCGGGTGGTACGTGGATCAGTCGCGAGCGAAGCGGCGCCCCAACGCCTCGAACAGGGTGGTGAGCCAGGGCCAGAGCACGCCCCCGATCAGCGCGGAGAGCAGGAAGGAGAGGTGCATCGAGAAGGGCCCGAAGAGCGCCCTGAGCCACTGCTCGGCCAGTTGGACCATGCCCAGCAGCACGAAGATAAGCACCGCCTGCTGGACCAGCGAATAGGCCCTGAAGCGCGAGTAGACCATGGCACAGAGGAAGGCCAGCAGCGACAGCAGCAGGGCATTCTGCCCCAGCGGCGCGCCCTCGATGAGATCCAGCAGCAGGCCGAGCACGAAGCCGTGGAAGACGCCGACCCTGAACGGCTCGCGCATGCACCAGTAGATCAGCATCAGGCCCAGCCAGTCGGGCCGCCACACCTGCCAGCCATCAGCCAGCGGCATCACCTGCAGGCACAGGGCCAGCAGCAGCGTGATCCAGATCCACAGCAGGTTGGCGGGCGGGGATGTCGCCATCAGCGCGCCTCCTCGTCGGCTGGCGCCGTGCCAATATGACGGGCGGCCTCGAGGGCCGGGGCAGCCAGTTCGCCTTCGGGAGGCGCGGCGGGGGGAGCGGGCGGAAACAGCAGCAGGAAATGTCGGGAGCGCTGAAGCTGCGCCACCGGCGCGGCGGTGACCCGGGCAAAGGGCTGACCCGGATCATGGACCACTGCCGTGACCCGGGCTACCGGATAGCCCGGCGGGAAACGCCCGCCCAGCCCCGAGGTGGTCAGCAGATCACCCTTGCGGATGTCGGCCGTATCGGGCACATGCCGGACGTTGAGGGCCTCGTAGCTGCCCGCCCCCTGAACGACGAAACGCAGCCCGTTGCGATTGACCTGCACCGGCAGGGCATGACTCGCATCGGCCAGCAACAGCACGCGGCTGGAATAGGCCGAGGTGGCGGTGATCTGGCCGACAAGCCCTGCGGCATCCAGTACCGGCTGGCCGACGTAGACACCATCGCGGCGGCCGCGGTCGATCACCATCTGATGGGTGAAGGGATCGGGGTCGAGCGACAGCAGTTCAGCGGTGATATAGCGCATCTCGCGCTGAGGGGTCGCCGCAAGCAGCTCGCGCAACCGCACGTTCTCGGCGGTCAGGCTGGCCATGCGCTGCACCCGGTGCGACAGCGTGAGGATCTGCTCGCGAAGGCGGCGGTTCTCGTCCAGCAGTGCACGCTGGTCGGAAAGTGCCAGCGAGGCCCAGTTGAGGACATCGCTGGGCAGGCTGACCAGCCACTGGATGGGCGCAACAAGCGTGGAGAGTTGGGCCCGCACGGGCTCCATTCGACTGAAGCGCGTATCGGCGAACATCAGTGCCGAGGCCAGGATAACGCACAGCAGCATGCGATAGCCCGGCAGCGGTCCATGCGAGAACAGCGGCTTGATAGGGCGTCCCCCCGAGTCAGTCGCTGGACAGCAACTCGAAGGTATGCTGGTCGATCATCTCAAGGGCCTTGCCGCCACCCCGAGCCACACAGGTCAGCGGGTCCTCGGCGACGATCACCGGCAAGCCGGTCTCTTCGGCGATCAGCTTGTCGAGATCGCGCAGCAGCGCTCCGCCGCCGGTCAGCACCAGGCCGCGCTCGGCGATGTCCGAGGCCAGTTCCGGCGGTGACTGCTCGAGGGCACTCTTCACCGCAGCGACGATGGAGCCCAGGGTCTCCTGGAGAGCATCGAGGATCTCGTGGGAATTGAGCGTGAAGCTGCGCGGGATCCCCTCGGCCAGGTTGCGGCCGCGCACGTCGATCTCGCGCAGCTCGCCGCCCGGATAGGCGCAGCCGATCTCTTCCTTGATGCGCTCGGCGGTGGCCTCGCCGATCAGGCTGCCATAGTGGCGGCGCACGTAGGCGGTGATCGCCTCGTCGAAGCGATCGCCGCCGACACGGATGGATTCCGAGTAAACCACGCCGTTGAGCGAGATGATGGCGATCTCGCTGGTGCCGCCGCCGATATCGACGACCATCGAGCCCTGGGCTTCCTCCACCGGCAGGCCGGCACCGATAGCGGCCGCCATCGGCTCCTCGATCAGGAACACCTCACGCGCGCCGGCGCCCTCGGCGGACTCCTTGATGGCACGGCGCTCGACCTGGGTCGACATGCAGGGCACGCAGACCAGCACACGAGGACTCGGCGTCAGGAAAGTGCTCTGGTGCACCTTGCGGATGAAGTACTGCAGCATCTGCTCGGTGACGGTGAAGTCAGCGATCACGCCGTCCTTCATCGGGCGGATGGCGGTGATGTTACCGGGAGTCCGACCCAGCATGCGCTTGGCATCGGCACCCACCGCGGCCACGCTGCGCATGTTGCCGGACTGGCGAATCGCCACGACCGACGGCTCATCGAGCACGATGCCGCGACCGCGGACATAGATCAGCGTATTGGCCGTCCCCAGGTCGATCGATAGATCGCTGGAAAACAGCCCCCTCAAGCGTTTGAACATGGAGTCGTTACCTAGTGCAGTCCGGGAACCCAGTGCGGATGCAAACGGTATCACCGCGGCCCCCCTGCATCAAGCAAAGTCCCGCGGCGCGAGGCATTTCCCGGACCTGCCAGCGAGGCGGCGGATGTGGTACCTTCTGCGGTCATTTCCCTGACCCACTCCCTGTCGAGGACATCCGATCATGGCGCTTGAACACGCAGACGTTCTCAGGGCCGCCCACCTGGCCCGGCTCGGCCTGGACGATGACGAGGCGGCCCACTATCTGGACGACCTGGGGCGCATCCTGGCAATGGTCGACCAGCTTCAGACCCTGGACACCGAGGGGGTCGCACCGCTGGCCCATCCCCTGGAGACCACCCAGCGGCTGCGTGCCGACGAGGTCACCGAGACCGACCAGCGCAGCCGCTTCCAGCGCTGTGCCCCGGCGGTGGAGCAGGGCCTCTACCTGGTCCCACGGGTCGTCGAATGATCCGTGCCATTCCCATCCGTTTCCGGCAAGCCATCACGGAGCCCAGGGCCCATGCATGACAAGACTCTGACGGAACTCGCCGCCGGCCTCGCCAGCGGCGAGTTCTCCAGCCGCGAGCTCACCCAGGCGCTGCTCGCACGCATCGACCGCTTCGACGGCGACCTCAACAGCTTTATCACCGTGACCGCCGAACAGGCCCTGGCCACTGCCGACCGGGCCGATGCCGACCGCGCTTCCGGCAACGCCGGCCCGCTGACCGGGGTGCCCCTGGCGCTCAAGGACATCTTCTGCACCGCGGGCGTCAAGACCAGTGCCGGCTCGAGGATGCTCGACAATTTCATCTCGCCCTACGACGCCACCGTGGTCGAGAAGCTCGCCGCCGCCGGAACCGTGAGCCTGGGCAAGACCAACATGGACGAGTTCGCCATGGGCTCGTCCAACGAGAACAGTTTCTACGGCCCGGTGCAGAACCCCTGGGACTCCGATGCCGTGCCGGGCGGCAGCTCCGGCGGCAGCGCTGCCGCCGTGGCCGCGGGCCTGGTGCCTGCCGCCATGGGCACCGACACCGGCGGCTCGATCCGCCAGCCGGCCGCCTTCTGTGGCATCACTGGCCTCAAGCCTACCTACGGACGGGTCTCGCGCTACGGCATCATCGCCTACGCCTCGAGCCTCGACCAGGCCGGGCCCCTGGCACGCACCGCCGAGGACTGCGCCCACCTGCTTGGCGCCATCGCCGGCCACGACCTGCGTGACTCAACCAGCGTGGCCCGCGGCGTGCCCGATTATATCCAGGAGCTCGACGCGCCCCTGGCCGGGCTGAGGATCGGCCTACCGCGGGAGTACTTCGGCGACGGCCTCGATCCCACGGTGGCAAGCGCCGTGCGCGAGGCGATCGGCGTCTTTGAGTCGCTGGGGGCCACAGTGCGCGAGATCAGTCTGCCGCACACCCACTATGCCATCCCGGCCTACTACGTCATCGCCCCGGCGGAGGCCTCATCCAACCTGGCGCGCTACGACGGGGTGCGCTTCGGCCACCGCTGCGACGCCCCAGAAGACCTGACGGATCTCTACAAGCGCTCGCGCGCTGAGGGCTTCGGCGAGGAGGTCAAGCGACGCATCCTGATGGGTACCCACACTCTCTCCGAGGGCTTCTTCGACGCCTACTACAAGAAGGCCCAGCAGGTCCGCCGACTGATCCGCCAGGATTTCCTGGATGCCTTCGACGAGGTCGACGTGCTGATGGGCCCGGCCTCGCCGACTCCGGCCTTCGACCTGGGCGCCAAGAAGGATCCGGTCTCGATGTACCTGCAGGACATCTACACCATCGCCATCAACCTGGCGGGCATCCCCGGCATCAGCGTGCCGGCCGGCTTCGCTGGAGGCCGTCCGGTGGGGCTGCAGATCCTCGGCACCCATTTCGCCGAGGCGCGGTTGCTCAATGTCGCCCACCAGTTCCAGCAGGCCACCGACTGGCACCTGCGTCGTCCCGCGCTTGCCGAGGAGACCCTCTGATGCAATGGGAAACCGTGATCGGGCTGGAGGTCCACGTCCAGCTAGCCACCAAGTCGAAGATCTTCTCCGGCGCCTCCACCGCCTTCGGCGCCGATCCCAATAGCCAGGCCTGCGCCGTCGACCTGGGGCTGCCCGGCGTGCTGCCGGTGCTCAACGAGGCCGCGGTGGCCATGGCCGTGCAGTTCGGGCTGGGGATCCACGCCGAGATCCCCGAGGTCTCGGTGTTCGACCGCAAGAACTACTTCTACCCGGACCTGCCCAAGGGCTACCAGACCAGCCAGATGTACCACCCCATCGTCGGACCCGGCGAAGTGGAGATCACCCTGGAGGATGGCGAGACCAAGCGCATCCGCGTTCATCATGCCCACCTCGAGGAAGATGCCGGCAAGTCGCTCCACGAGGATTTTCAGGGCATGACCGGCATCGATCTGAACCGTGCCGGCACCCCGCTGCTGGAGATCGTCTCAGAGCCGGACATGCGCTCGGCGAAGGAGGCCGCAGCCTACCTCAAGGCGATTCACTCCATCGTGACATATCTCGGGATTTCAGACGGCAATATGGCCGAGGGCTCGATGCGTTGCGACGTCAACGTCTCGGTCCGCCCCCGGGGTCAGGCGAGCTTCGGCACTCGCGCCGAGATCAAGAACGTCAACTCCTTCCGCTTCGTCGAGCGCGCCATCGCCTTCGAGGTGGAGCGTCAGATCGAGTTGATCGAGGACGGCGGCGAAGTCGTCCAGGAGACCCGCCTGTTCGACCCCGAGCGCGACGAGACCCGCAGCATGCGTACCAAGGAGCAGGCCAACGACTACCGCTATTTCCCCTGCCCCGACCTGCTGCCGGTGGTGCTCGACCGGGCCTATGTCGATCACCTTCGCGACAACCTGCCGGAGCTGCCCGACGAGAAGCGCGCCCGCTTCCAGAACGCGCTGGGCCTCTCCGCCTATGACGCCGGGGTGCTCTCGGCGAGCCGCGCGATGGCCGAGTACTTCGAGGCGGTCAAGGAGGTCTGCGGCGATGCCAAGCTGGCCGCCAACTGGGTACAGGGCGAGCTCTCCGGCGCCCTGAACCGCGAGGGGCTGCCAATCCAGAACAGTCCGGTCTCGGCGACCCAGCTCGGCGAGCTGGTCGCCCGGGTGAAGGATGACACCATCAACGGCAAGGCCGCCAAGGAGGTCTTCCAGGCGCTGTGGCACGGCGAGGGGGCGAACGCCGACGAGGTGATCGAGGCCAAGGGGCTCAAGCAGGTCACCGACACCGGCGCCATCGAGGCGATGATCGACCAGGTCATCGCCGACAGCCCCGCCCAGGTGGCCCAGTACCGCGACGCCGAGCCCGACAAGCGCGGCAAGATGATCGGCTACTTCGTCGGTCAGGTGATGAAGGCCTCGCGCGGCACCGCCAACCCTCAGCAGGTCAATGCCCTGCTGAAAGAGAAGCTCGACGCGCTGTGCTGATCCCGGGCTGAAGACAGGAGAACCGGATGTCGGATGATGTGGGCTCACGGCTGCGCGCCCTGCGCACCCTGAAGGGCATCTCCCAGCGCGAGCTGGCCAAGCGCTGCGGGGTCACCCACTCCAGCCTGTCGCTGATCGAGCAGGGCAAGGTGAGCCCCTCGGTCAGCTCGCTGAAGAAGATCCTCGACGCCATTCCCATGAGCGTCGGGGACTTCTTCACCATGGACCTGGAAAGCCGCAACCAGGTGTTCTACACGGCCGACGAGCTCGCCGACGTGGGCTCGGGGGATGTCATCTACAAGCTGGTGGGGGCCAACCGCGCCAGCCGCGCCCTGGCCTTCATGATCGAGACCTATCCCGCCAGGGCCGACACCGGCCGGGAAATGATCACCCACCAGGGCGAGGAGGCCGGCGTGGTGCTGGAGGGCGAGATCGAGATCACCATCGGCGCCGAGACCCGCCTGCTGGGTCCCGGCGAGGCCTACTACTTCGACACCAAGGTCCCGCACCGCTTCCGCAACCCCGGCAGCGAGCCCTGCCGCCTGGTCAGCTGCGCCACACCTGCTAGGGCGTTCTGAAACACCGCCTCAGGAGGACTTCAGCCTCTCGATCTCCTCGAGCAGTGCCTCCGCCTCCTCGGTGAGGGTGGCGTTGGCGCGCATGTCGCCATTGCGGGCGGCCAGCATGGCCTGCTCGAGCTTCTGCTCGTAGGCCTTCTGCAGCTTCTTGGTGGGGTCGCTCTTGAAGAATCCGAACATGGTCAATGCTCCTGCCAGGGAATATTCCGACAGGCTACTCGTCGCGACGACGAATATCTATGCAATAGCTATACAAAACTGATACGCCATACACAAAAGCAAAGAGGCCAGCACCATGGCGCCGACCTCGTCGTGTCTTAACTGGTTCAAGAGGCGTCAGGTCGCCAGCGATATCCAGACGCTCTTGAGGTCGGAGTATTCCTCCAGGGAGTGATGGGACTTGTCGCGGCCGTTGCCGGACTGCTTGACGCCACCGAAAGGCATGGTCTGGTCGCCGCCGGCCCAGTTGTTGACGAACACCTGGCCGGACGCCAGCCGGCGCGTGACGCGCATGATGCGGTCGATATCCTGGCTCCATAGCCCGGCGGCGAGGCCATAGTCGCTGTCGTTGGCCATGGCGATGGCCTCTTCCTCGCTGTCGAAGCCGAACACCGCGAGCACCGGACCGAAGATCTCCTCGCGGCCGATGGCCATCGCCGGGGTCACGCCGTCGAATACCGTGGGCGGGATAAACAGCCCCTTGCCGTCCAGCGCCTGTCCGCCGGAGCGCAGCTGGGCTCCCTCCTCCACCCCGCGGCGAATGTAGTCGAGGATGCGGCGATGCTGTGCCTCGTCGACGATCGCACCCATGAAGCTCTCGGGGTCAAGCGGATCGCCGGGCTGCATATTCTCGGCGGCGGCCAACACCTTTTCCACGAAGGCATCACGGATGCTGTTCTCTACCAGCAGGCGTGAACCGGCGATGCATACCTCGCCCTGGTTGTGGAAGATCGCCGCTGCCGCATGCTTGGCAACGCTATCGAGATTCTTGCAGTCGGCGAAGACGATATTCGGGCTCTTGCCGCCGCACTCCAGGTAGAGCTTCTTCAGGTTGGACTGGCCGGCATACTGCATCAGTTGCTTGCCGGTGACAGTGGAGCCGGTGAAGGAGAGACAGTCCACTTCCGTGGAGAGCGCGAGTGCCTTGCCCACGGTATGGCCGAAGCCTGGCAGCACCTGGAAGACCCCACGAGGAAGGCCCGCCTCCTTGGCCAGTTGGGCCAGGCGCAGTGCCGAGAGCGGCGATTTTTCCGAGGGCTTGAGGATGACGCTGTTGCCGGCGGCCAGCGCCGGGGCGATCTTCCAGGCTGTCATCATCAGAGGGAAGTTCCACGGCACGATGGAGGCCACCACCCCCAGCGGTTCGCGCAGCACCAGCGCCAGGGCCTCCTCGCCAGTGGGCGCCACCTCGCCGTAGAGCTTGTCGATGCACTCCGCCTGGTAGCGTATGCAACCGATGGCGCCCGCCATGTCGCCCAGCGAACTGTTTACCGGCTTGCCCATGTCCAGGGTGTCGAGTAGTGCCAACTCGTGCTTGTTGGCCTCCATCAGGTCGGCCAGGCGCAGCAACACCTTCTTGCGCTTGCCAGGGGCCAGACGCGACCAGGCGCCGCCATCGAAGGCCGCACGGGCATGGCCTACCGCCAACTCGGCGTCGGGGGCTTCACAGCTGGCAACCCGGGCCAGCAGCTCGCCGGTCGCCGGATTGAGGGTCTCGAAGGTTTCGCCGCTGGCGGCCTCGACGAAGGCATCGTCGATGAAGGCACGCGACTCGAGGCTCAGGCCGGCGGCCAGGGCCTGCCAATCGGCCAGGGTCTTGGGGGCTTCGGAACGGCTCATGCGGGTTTCTCCTCGGTAGGCGGTTCATCGGCGACCCTCGGCGCCAGGCATCGCGCGGTCTCATCCAGCGCCTCCCGAGCCAGGGACACCAGGTCGTCGATCTGTTCGTGGCTGATCACCAAAGGCGGGGAGATGATCATCGTATCACCCACCGAGCGCATCACCAGGCCACGGCGAAAGCTGATGTCGCGGCAGAGGTTACCCGCGGTCAAAGCCTCGTCGAAGCGCTCGCCGCTGGCCGGGTCGATGAGTTCCAGAGCCGCCATCAGCCCCAGCGAGCGGGCCTCACCGACGAGGGGGTGGTCGGTAAGCGTGGCCCAGCGGCGCGCAAGATAGGGCCCCAGTTCGTCGCGGACCCGTTCGACCACGCCTTCGGCCTCCATGATCTCCAGGTTACGCAGAGCCACCGCGGCACATACCGGATGACCGGAGTAGGTGAAGCCATGGAAGAATTCGCCGCCCTCCTCTATCAGGGTGTCGGCGATCCGATCGCCGACCAGCACTCCGCCGATCGGCAGGTAGCCGGACGAAAGCCCCTTGGCGATGGGCATCAGGTCGGGGGCGAGGTCATAGTGGACGCTGCCGAACCATTCACCCAGACGACCGAAGCCGCAGATCACCTCGTCCACTACCAGCAAGATGTCGTACTTGGCCAGCACCGCCTTGACCGCCGGCCAATAGCTCTCCGGCGGAATGATGGCACCGCCGGCGCCCTGCACCGGCTCGGCGATGAAGGCCGCAACCTTGTCCTCGCCGAGTTCGAGGATTCTCTCCTCGATCGCCGCCGCGCACTGGCGACCGAAGGCCTCGGGGTCCTGACGTTCTTCTCCAACCCGCCCCTCTCCAAACCAGTAGGGCTGGCGAACGTGGGTGATACCCGGCACGCGGGGGCCGCCCTGGTCGTGCATCGGTGCCATGCCGCCCAGGCTCAAGCCCGCCACCGTGGAGCCGTGGTAGCCGTTCTCGCGGCCGATCACCCACTGCTTCTCGGGCTTGCCCTTGACTACCCAGTAGCGCCGTACCATGCGTAGCACTGTGTCGTTGGCCTCGGAGCCGGAGCCGGTGAAGAAGACGTGGTTGAGGTTTGCAGGCGCCAGGGAGCAGAGCTTCGCGGCCAGCTTCACCACCGGCGGGTGCGTAGTCTTGAAGAAGGTGTTGTAGAAGGGCAGCTGGCGCATCTGTTCGGTGGCGGCTTCCACCAGCTCCTCGCGCCCGTAGCCAAGGTTGACGCACCACAGGCCCGCCATACCATCGAGAATTCGATTGCCCTCGGCATCGTAAATATAGACCCCCTCGGCGCGCTCGATGACGCGACTACCCTCCTCGCCCAATGCCTTGAAGTCGGTGAACGGGTGCAGGTGGTGGGCACGGTCCAGGGCTTGAAGCGAATGCAGCATGCTGGCTCTCCGAGTCGGACCGCTGGCCTCAGGCGTCGACGGCTTGTGGCGAGACACGCGCGCCACGATAGGCCTCACTGGCCGTGGCGAACGCTCGGAACAGGGCGTCATGGAGCGGATGCTCGCGGGGCTTCCACTCGGGGTGCCACTGCACCGCCAAAGCGAAGCCAGGAGCACCGGCCACCGAGATCGCCTCGATCTGGCCGTCCGGGGCTGCGGCCTCGGCGATGAGCCCCAGCCCCAACTCGGCGATGCCCTGCTGGTGCAGGGAGTTTACTCGTGAGGCCGGTTCAGGATAGAGCGCAGCCAGCTGTCCGCCCGGCACGATGGCGATGTCATGGGCCGGGGCATATTTCATCTCGCGATCGCCCTCTGGCTCGCGGTGGTCGAACCGACCGGGCACCTGCTGCAAGGCCTGGTGGAGGGTGCCGCCGAAGGCCACGTTGAGCTCCTGGAAGCCGCGACAGATGCCCAGCAACGGCAAGCCCAGGTCCAGGGCGGCGGGAATCCAGCGCAGGACCGCGGCATCGCGATGGATGTCGTCCCGGGTGTTCTCCGGTGCACGCTCGGCACCGTAACGCTGCGGCTCGACATTGCTGTAGCTGCCGGTGAGCAGCAGGCCATCGAGAGAGGCCAGCAGGGCGCTCTCCACCTCACCTTCCCACACCGGCAGGATCACCGGCGCCAGGCCATAGTCGCGCAAGGCGGAGAGGTACTTGTCGGTGACCATGTGCGCGGGGTGACCTTCCACCTCACGGCGGCAGGCGATCACGCCTACCAAGGGTCGAGTGCGCATGGCGGTCTCCTCGAAACACGTGTGATGGCTGTCATGCTTTCCTCAACATAACGCCGTTGATTAACCTTGCCAACCCCTGATCCTGCTACGCCAGGGCCGATTACCGACAACCCTTTGTCGTTAATACAATTGACGGATATAAAGAAGGTACAGCGGCCATCTAATTTTGCCGCCACGCGTAAAAGATTTGACAACATAGACCCGTGATTCAAAGATGACAGCCATCGAACGATGACCTACAGACGACAGGTGGCCCATGCCTTCCTTGCCAGCCGATGAGGCCCGAGACTTTCTCGACCGCCATCCCGACGTCGACAGTATCGACCTGCTGATCAGCGACCTGAACGGCGTGCTGCGCGGCAAGCGCATTCCCCGCGACAACCTCGAGAAGGCCTTCAGCGATGGGGTCAATCTACCCGCCTCGGTATTCGCCCTGGACATCCTGGGCAATACCATCGAGGCCACGGGCCTGGGCCTCTCGAGCGGCGATAGCGACCGAGTCTGCTATCCAGTGGCTGGCACTCTGATGCCAAGCCCCTGGCTGCGCGACGCCCGCCAGGCGCAACTACTGATGACCATGAGCGAAGCCGACGGGTCGCCCTTCTTCGCCGATCCCCGCCAGGTGCTCGACCGAGTGCTTGAGGGCTTCCGCCGCGCCGGGCTTACGCCGGTAGTGGCCGTGGAGGTGGAGTTCAGTCTGGTCGATCGCACCCGGGACGCCCTGGGCATGATCCAACCCCCCTGCTCGCCGGCTACCGGCGAGCGGGCCGCCCAGAGCCAGCTGTACTCGATCAACGAGCTCGACGAGTACGCCGACCTGCTGGAGGAGATCCATGCCGCCGCCCGGACCCAGCAGCTGCCGCTGGACACTGCCCTCAAGGAGTGCGCCCCGGGACAGTTCGAGATCAACCTGGTTCACTGCGATGACGCCCTGGCGGCCTGCGACAGCGCAGTGCTGCTCAAGCGCCTGATCAAGGGCGTGGCCCTGCACCACGGTTTCGAAGCCACCTTCATGGCCAAGCCCTATGGCCAGGAGGCCGGCAACGGCACCCATGTGCATATCAGCCTTCTCGACGAGGCTGGAAACAACGTCTTCGCGGCCGAGGACAGCGACCCGCTCGGCACGCCGCTGTTACATCACGCCGTGGCGGGGCTGCTCGAACTGATGCCGGCTTCCATGGCGCTCTTCGCCCCCAACCTCAACTCCTTCCGCCGCTTCCAGGCTGGGCTCTATGTGCCCATGGCTCCGACCTGGGGGTATGACAACCGCTCGGTGGCGTTGCGTATCCCCTCCGGACCCAATGCAGCAAGGCGCATCGAACACCGCGTGGCCGGTGCCGACGTCAACCCCTACCTGCTGCTGGCTACCCTACTCGGCGCTATCGACCATGGGCTTCAACGGCGCCTGACACCGCCGCTGTCCATCACCGGCAACGCCTATGAGCAGGCCGCGCCCAGCCTGACCAACAGCTGGCGCCAGGCCCTGGACCTGCTGGAGCAGAGCGCGCCCCTGGCAGAGGCGCTGGGTGAAAACTTCCTCGCGGTTTACCTGGCCAATCGCCGGGCCGAGCGCGACCAGGCCATTCAGGCGGTAAGCAAGCTCGAGTACGACTGGTATTTGCGCCACGTCTGAGCGGCCCTCGCCCTCGACAACGACAGCACCCCGGCCATTACTGGCCGGGGTGCTGTCGTTGGTAACGAACGTTGATGACGAATCGGGTGCTCGTTCAGCCCCCCTGCGAAGAGGCGGCATGCCACTGCGGGCGCCCCTCCTCGAGCAACACCCGGTCGCCCTGGGGCGGGCTGTCCAGACGGCTGGTCTCGAGCGTCTCGCCGTGGCGCCAGGTGACCTCATAGCCCTCGGTCTCCTGATGGGTGTCGACTACGGTACGGCACTCCTCGCGAGTGGTGGTCACTGGCTGGGACTGTGCCGCCTGGGCATGCTGGCGTGCCTCCACGCGTTCCTGTACCTCACGGCCAGCCAGGCCGCCGCCGATGGCACCGGCCAAGGTGGCGATCTTCTTGCCGCTACCACCGCCGACCTGGTTGCCGAGCAGGCCGCCGACGATGGCACCGGCGGCGGTACCCACCACGCGGTGGGGATCACGGCTGGCACCCTGCCCGGACGGTGCCTCCGGCTGCGACTGCACGACCACCTGCTCGCAGACCTCGCGGGGAGTCTCCACCGTACGCGTCAGGGTCTCGACATTGGTGATCTCGGCGTACTCGGGGCCGCGCTGTTGGTCCTGGAGCTGGAACGCGCCGAAGGCCAGTCCGCCAAGCCCCAGTACGGCCAAGGTAGAACCTACCACGATCGACTTGCTCATCTGTCACCTCCTGAAGGGCGTGGAACGCCAGAGCCCCAGTATACGCCTACGAATCCTGCCGCGATGGCGAGGGAGAAGGCTTGCACATTCTCTCCCTAGCTGTTGCCTGAAGGAGACAGCGAAGGTGACATGGGGCGGGTGCTAATCGCCTGACAGGCCGTCACGCGGATCGATATCTATGACGAGGGCAACACCGTCGGAGGTTACTGACTTTCAAACTCCGAGCTTGTCGCGGGTCTGGTAGTACCAGGCGCCGATGGCCGAGAGCGGCACGCGCAGCAGGCGGCCGCCGGGGAACGGCGGATGGGGCAGGCCGGCAAAGGCATCGAAGCGTTCCTCGCGGCCCGTCATCACCTCGGCAATCAGCCGTCCGGCCAGGTGGGTGCAGGTAACGCCATGCCCCGAGTAGCCCTGGGCATAGTAGACGTTGTCGTTGACCACCCCGAACTGTGGCAGGCGGTTGAGCGTCATCAGGAAGGTGCCGCTCCAGGCGTAGTCCACCTTGACGTCGGCAAGTGAGGGAAAGGTCGTGAGCATCTTGGGACGAATGACGCTCTCGATATCACTCGGGTCATCACCGCCGTAGTTGACCCCGCCGCCATAGAGCAGCCGGTTGTCACGGGTCAGACGATAGTAGTCGAGCAGGTAGTTGCAGTCCTCCACCGCCAGACCATTGGGAATCAGGGCCCGGGCGCGCGCCTCGCCCAGCGGCTCGGTGGTGATGATCTGGGTGCCGCAGGGCATTGACCGGCTCTCGATCTCGGGCAGCACGCCCTTGAGGTAGGCATTGCCGGCCATCACCACCCGCTCGGCCCTCACGCTGCCGCCGGCGGTGTGCACTATCACCGGCTCGCCGTGTTCCAGGCCGGTCACCGGCGACGTTTCGAAGATACGGCCGCCTAGCGACTCGAAAGCCGCCGCCTGGCCCAGCACCAGATTGAGTGGATGCAGGTGGCCGCCACCGTGGTCCACCAGGGCGCCGGTGTAGCGCTCGGAGTCGACCTCGCGCTTCACCGCCCCTCCTTCCAGCAGTTCTAGTTCCCGATAGCCGTAGTGCTCCCAGAGCGACTTGTGCTCGCGAAGCGCCTGCATCTGCTTGTCGTTGCAGGCGGCGAAGAGGTTGCCGTCCTTGAGGTCGCAGTCGATGGCGTAGCGCTCGACCCGCTCACGGATGATGCGATTGCCCTCGAAGGCCATGTCGCCGAGGGCTCGGGCAGTATCCAGGCCGTACTTTTTCTCGATGACATCCATGTCGCGGCTGTAGCTGTTGACGATCTGGCCGCCGTTGCGACCCGAGGCGCCATAGCCGACCCTCACCGCCTCCAGCACCACCACCGAGAAACCGCGCTCGGCAAGGTGCAGGGCGGCGGAGATACCGGTAAATCCCGCCCCCACCACGCAAACGTCACAACTGACCTCGCCCTCCAGGGCGGGGCGCTCGGGCGCGGCATTGGCGGTGTCGGCATACCAGGACGCAGCGTGATCGCGCTCGAAAGAGACAGACATGACACCCCCCTTGATGACAATTTTATTCGACACTCACACCCATGCTATGCGCGATTTATGCGAAATGGCAATAAATACGACATGGAATAATTGCCAACGACAATAGCCGGAGGGGATTCCTCCGGCTATTGTCATCTGCCTGGATAATGGAATCAGCGGCTGCGTGCCTCGCTCCACAGTTCCTGGAGCAGCTCGAGCTCCTGGCCGCTCACCGAGGGGGTGAAATGCAGCCGCTGGCGAGCCTCTTCGTCAGGCATCACCTGGGGCTCACGCAGGGCATCATCGACCAGAGGCAGGGCCGCTTCGTTGGGTGTCGTGTAGAAATTGTAGTTGGCCAGCTGCGCCGCCACCTCGGGCCGTAGCAGGTACTCGATGAAGGCCCTGGCGGCATCAGGGCTGGGGGCACGCGCGGGAATCGCCAGCACGTCCACCCAACGCTGGGACCCCTCCTCGGGGATGAAGAAGCCCAGCTTGCCATAGGTCTCGGGGTCTTCGGCGCGCTTACCGGCCAGGTCGCCGTTATAGGCGATGCCGGCATGAATCACCCCGCTGGCGACCTGCTCGATGGCGGCCGTGGCGTCGACGAAGCCAACGAAATTGTCACGGCCGCGGGTCTCGATGACCAGCCTGGCCGCGTCGACCCAAGGCTCCTGCCCCACGCAATCGAAGCCGGCACCCTGGAAGGCGCAGGCGGTGCCGAAGGTGAACTGGGCATCACCCTTGAGCAGGGCAAAGGGATAGTCGTCGTTGACCTCGGGGTCGTAGAGCAAACCCCAGCTGGGTTCGGGTTCCGGCCAGGTCTCGCGGTTGTAGATTACGCCGGTCACGCCCCACAGGTAGGGCACCGTATAAGTCCCATCGGTGTCGTAACTCGGTGCGCGAAACTCATCGAGGATATTGTCATGCCCCTCTAGCCCCTCGCCCTCTGCGGCCAGTGGTTGGATCAGGCCGGCATCGATCAAGCGTGGCACGAAGTAATCCGAGGGTACGATCAGGTCATACTGGGCATCGCCCCCGGCGGTGAGCTTGGAGAAGAGCTCGGCGTTCGAATTGTAGTAGTTCTGCACCACCTCGATGCCCGTCTCCGTCTCGAAGGCGTCGATGATGGCCGGGTCCATGTAGTCCGACCAGTTGAACAGGTTGAGCTGCCCCTCCTGGGCTGTCACGGTCATGCTCGCGCCCATCAGCCCCAGCGCTGCCAGCCGTGCCAGGCGACTCCGCACCACGTTTTTCTGTTTCATGCCACGCTTCCTCGTCGATAGCTGCAAGGGAGGCCCTTGCGATGGACTTGCCTTCTGTTTGTCGCTGTCGCGTCCCTTGCTGCCGATATTCACAGGCTCTGCGCGTTAGCCCAGTGAGCCTGGACCTACACTCTCAACAACAGATGCTCCCGCTCCCAGGAGCTGATGACCTGGAAGTAGGCGCGATGCTCGGCACGCTTGACCGCCAGGTAGCTGTGGGTAAAGCGCTCGCCGAGGATATCGGCCAGGGGCTGGCAGTCGTGCAGCAGGTCTAGCGCCGGTCCGATGTCGTCGGGGAGCTTGTTGCCACCGGACCAGGCGGAGCCCGTCACCGGCGGGCGGGGTTCGAGGCGTTCCAGCAGGCCCAGGTAGCCGCAGGCCAGCGACGCCGCCATCACCAGATAGGGATTGGCGTCGGCACCTGCCAGGCGGTTCTCGACGCGCGTCGCCTCGGGGCCGGAGACCGGCACGCGCAGTCCCACGGTGCGGTTGTCCATGCCCCACTCGACGTTGATCGGGGCCGAGCCGCTGGTCTCGGTGCGCATCAGCCGTCGGTAGGAGTTGACGTTGGGAGCCAGCAGCGGCATCACTGAGGGCAGGTAGCGCTGCAGGCCGCCGATGAAATGGTGGAACAGCTTGCTCGGCTGACCTTCCGCGTCGGCGAAGACGTTGTGTCCATCCTTGGCATCGAGCAGGCTCTGATGGATATGCATGGAGCTGCCCGGCTCATTGGCCATGGGCTTGGCCATGAAGGTGGCATACATGCCGTGGCGCAGCGCCGTCTCGCGCAGGGTGCGCTTGAACATCACCACCTGGTCGGCCAGCGCCAGGGGGTCGCCATGCTGGAAGTTGACCTCCATCTGGCCCGCCCCCTCCTCGTGGATCAGGGTATCGAGGTCGAGGTTCATGGCCTCGCAGTAGTCGTACATCTCCTCGAACAGCGGGTCGAACTCGTTGACCGCATCGATGGAGAACGACTGGCGGCTGCTCTCCTGGCGACCGGTGCGTCCGATCGGCGGCTCCAGCGGGTAGTCGGAATCGGTATTGGTCTTGACCAGGTAGAACTCCACCTCCGGAGCGATCACCGGCGTCCAGCCTCGGGCGGCATAGAGCTCCAGCACACGCTTGAGCACATAACGCGGCGCCAGCTCCACCGGTTCGCCGGTCAGGTAGAAACAGTCATGGATGATCTGTGCCGTGGGATCCTCGGCCCAGGGCACCAGGTAGATAGCATTTGCGTCGGGCACCAGCTCCATGTCTCGTTCGGCGGGATTCCAGAAGCGGATGTCCTCATCGTCCGGATAGCCGCCGGTGACGGTCTGGATGAAGATCGAGTCGGGCAGGCGTGGACGCCCGCCGTTGAGGTACTTGCCGGCGGGCATGATCTTGCCCTTGAGGATACCGGTCAGGTCGCTGACCAGGCACTCCACCTCGGTGATGCCGTAATTCTGGAACCAGTCGTTGAGGAGCGGCTGTTCCTGTCGGTTACTCATGGGAATTTCCTTGCCGGGAATGGCGGACCCCCGGCACGATGCCGGGGGTCCTGCGCTCAGCGAGACTGGACCTCGGACCACAGCTGCTGGAAGGTCTGCAGGGCATCGCCTTCCAGGCTGGGGGTGAATCGCAGTCGCTCCATGTCCTCATCGCTGGGCTGGACGGGCGGCTCGGTCAGCACCTCATCCAGATAGGGCGCGGCGGCGGCATTAGGGCTGGCGTAATAGTTGTAGTTGGAAAGCTGTGCCCCTACCTCGGCATCGAGAATGAAATCGATGAACTTGTGGGCCATGCCCGGGTTGGGCGCTTCGGAGGGGATTAGCATCGAGTCCACCCACATCTCGGCGCCCTCGTCGGGAATCATGAACGCCAGGTTCTCGAAGGTCTCCGGATCCTCGTCCTTGAAGAAGAGGTAGTCGCCGTTGTAGGAGAGCCCCACGTGGGTCACGCCCCGGGCCAGCTGCTGCAGCGCCGGCGTGCCGTCGGTGAAGCCACTGAAGGTGTCGCGCCCCTTGGTGTCGATAAGCAGCCGGGCAGCCTCCTTCCAGGCATTCATGTCGGTACAGTCATAGCCGTGGCCCAGGTAGGCGCAGGCGCCACCCATGCTGACCTGGCCGTCGCCCATCAGGGCGAAGGGGTGGTCGGGATTGACCTCGGGATCGAACAGCAGCGACCAGCTCTTGGGCGCATCCGGGAAGGTCTCGCTGTTGTAGACGATGCCGGTGGTGCCCCACTGGTAGGGCGCAGTGTACTCGGCACCGGGATCGAAGGCCGGGTCGCGGAACTGCTCCATGACGTTGTCGAGGTTCTCGAGCTTCGACTTATCGAGTTTTTGCACCAGGCCGGTCTGGATCAGCCGCGGCACATAGTAGTTCGACGGTACGATGATGTCGTACTGCGAGACCCCGCCGGCATTGAGCTTGGCGAACATCTCGGGCAGCGAGTTGAAGTAGTTCTGCACGACCTCGACGTCGTACTTCTCCTCGAAGGCCTCGATGATCTCGGGGTCCATGTACTCGGTCCAGTTGAACAGATAGAGCTTGTTCTCCTGGGCCTGGAGGCTGCCGGCAAACATCACGGCGCCGACGGACAGGGCAAGTGCGGTCTTGTTGATTGTCATCTCGGACTCTCCTCGTTTCCCCTAGGGAGGGATTGGCCGGCTCATGCCTGCCGGCGACGGCTAAACACTAGGCTGATGACGGCAGCGATGGCTACCGCGCCGATCATCAGGGTAGCGATGGCGTTGATCTCGGGCGACACCCCCTTCTTGATTGCCCCCCAGATGTAGATCGGCAGGGTCGCGCTCTCGGGACCCGCGGTGAAGAAACTGATCACGAAGTCATCCACCGACAGCGTAAAGGAGAGGAAGAAGGCGGAGATCAACGCAGGCTTGATGGTCGGCAGCATGAAGTGCACCACTCGTTTGATCGGCGTGGCGTACAGATCCTTGGCGGCCTCGAAGAGTGTCGGGTCCAGGCCCACGAATCGCGAGTAGACGATCAGCGCCACGAAGGGGATCTGGAAGGTCACGTGGGCGATGATCATGGTCCCCAGCCCCGGCTGCAGCAAGCCGGTCAGGCGGTGAATCTGCACGAAGAAGGCCATCTCCGAGATCCCGAAGACGATGTCGGGCAGCACGATGGGCAGGTAGATCAGCACGATCAGCCACCCCAGCTTGCGGTGACGATGGCGATACATGCCGTAGCCGATCCGGCAGCCGATCCCCAGCGCGATTACCGAGGAGGTGATGGCCAGGATCATGCTGTTGGCAAAGGCCGAGAGGATCTCCTCGTTGCCCATCAGGCGGCCATACCAGCGCAGCGAGATACCTGTAAAGGTGGCCGCACTGTTGGAAGCATTGAAGGAGAACAGCACCACCACGGCGAGGGGCAGGTAGAGGAAGACCAGGGTAAACCACCAGAAACCGGTCAGGCAGCGCTTGAAGGTTCGCTTTCTCATATCACCACCTCCTCGCCGCCGCCCAGGCGCTTGCCGATGCGACGCATGGCGAATAGCCCGATGAAGGTGGCGATCAGCATCAGGATTGCCCCGGCCGCCCCCAGTGGCCAGTTGGCCCCACCCGCAAACTGGTTGGCCACCAGGTTGCCGAGCATCATGCCCTTGCCGCCACCAAGCAGCTCCGGGATCACGTACATGCCGAAGGCGGGGATCGCCACCAGCACGATGCCGGCCAGCAATCCTGGCAGGGTCTGGGGAAAGACGGCGTGCCAGAAGGCGCGTACAGGCGAGGCGAAGAGGTCCTGAGCCGCCTCCACCTGGGCGGTGTCGAGTTTCTCGAAGGCGGCGTAGAGCGGCAACACCATGAACGGCAGGAAGTTGTATACCAGGCCCAGGGTCACCGCGAAGTTCGAGGGATAGAGCCCCATGTTGGGAGCGATGAAGCCAAGTCCCTCGGCAAGGTTGGAGAGCGGCGTGCCTGGTGCCAGCAGGTTCATCCAGCCGAAGGTGCGGATCACCTGGTTGGTCCAGCTGGGCACCACCACCAGCAGCAGCATGATCGGCCGCCATCTGGCTCGACAGGTACTGATGTAGTAGGCGATGGGATAGGCGACGATCACCACCAGGCCGGTGGAGACGAGCGTCTGCCACAGCGAGCGCAGCAGGGTGTAGAGATTGCCGGGGCTCCAGCCCAGGAAGCCGAAGCCCGCCAGGCGCCGGAACGACTCCAGCGACAGCGGCATCTCGGGCAGGCCGTAAGGGCCATTGGTCATGAAGGCCACGCCCATCAGGTAGGCACTGGGCAGCACCAGGAAGATCACGATCCAGGTAGCCCCAGGGGCCACAGTGAGCAGCAGGTGGCGTGCCTCGCGCACCATGCCACGACTGCGAGCGGAGGGTGTTACGCCGGTGTAGGCCATGTGCGACTCCTCACTCGCTCAGGGTGACCAGGTCTTCGGGGGCCACCGAGACCGTGACCCGATCCCCCACCTCGGGCAGGTGCCTGCCGCGGTTGTTGAGGGTCGCCTGCAGGGTGCTCGACCCGATCTCGAGACGGTACTCGGCATGGCTGCCGCGGTAGAGCCGCTCGCTGACCGTAGCCGGCAAGTGGTTGTCGCCCGCCACCTCGCCGGGCAGCAGGTCCAGGGTCTCCGGGCGGATCAGCAGCAGGCTGCCCTCCCCGGCGTCCTCGGTGGTGAGTTCGCCAAGCGGCGTGGTCAGGCGCGCGCCCTGGCGGGCGGTGACCGGATAGAGGTTGTCGTGGCCCATGAAGCGGGCGACGAAGGCATTCACCGGGTGCTCATAGACCTCGCGAGGTGGGCCCACCTGCTGGATGACGCCGCCGTTGAGTACGGCGATGCGGTCGGACATTACCATGGCTTCCTGCTGGTCATGGGTAACGAAGACGAAGGTCATCCCCAGGCGTTTCTGGACCCGCAACAGCTCGACCTGCAGCTGGCTGCGCAGGCCGGCGTCCAGTGCCGAGAGCGGCTCGTCGAGCAGCAGCACATCGGGCTCGTTGACCAGGGCGCGGGCCAGGGCGATGCGCTGTCGCTGGCCACCGGAGAGCTGGTCGACGGGGCGGTCCACCAGATCACCCAGCTTGATGAACTCGGCAATCTTCGCCACCCGGGCATCGCGCTCCCCCGGCAGCATGCCACGCATCTTGAGGCCGAAGGCCAGGTTCTCGCGCACCGAAAGATGCGGGAAGAGCGCATAGGACTGGAAGACGGTGTTGACGCTGCGCCTGTGGGGTGGCACCTCGGTGATGTCCTTGCCGCCGATAGCTAGCCGACCGTCGTCGGCCTCCTCGAGGCCGGCGAGGATGCGCAGCAGGGTGGTCTTGCCGCAGCCCGAGGGGCCGAGCAGGGTGAAGAACTCACCAGCCTCGATGGTGAGGTCGACCCCGTCCAGCGCCACGGTATCGCGGCCGAAGCGCTTGTGCAGACCCTTCATCTCGATGGAAGCAGCCTGACGGGCCGTCTCGCCCGGTTCCGCCTGCCCCGCCGAAGGTTCGGCCGGTGGCTCGATGGCTTCCGCCGTGATGGGGTCGCTCATGGGGGTGCCCTCTCGATTCTCGCTGGCCCGGTTCATAGCCGGTCCCGCAGCTTGTAGAAGTGGGTGGCCAGCACCAGCAGTGGCTTGCGCAGCCGCCGCCCGCCCGGGAAGTGGCGATGGGGCATGGCGGCAAAGACATCGAAGCGCTCGCTCTGACCGGCGATGGTCTCGGCCAGCAACTTACCGGCCAGACCCGACAGGGCCATGCCGTGCCCGGAATAGCCCTGGGCGTAGTAGACGTTGCTGCCCACCCGACCGAAATCCGGTGCCCGGTCGAGGGTGATGGCCACGTCCCCGCCCCAGCGGTAGTCGATGCGCACGCCCTCGAGCACCGGAAAGATCCGCGCGATCTTGGCATCCATGCGCGCCTCGAGGCCCCGCGGTTCACGGCCATCGTAGCTGACCTCGCCGCCATAGATGAGGCGCCTGTCGGCCGAGAGCCGGTAGTAGTCGAGCACGAAGTTGGCATCGGAAAGGGCATCGTTACGGGGCAGCACTCGGGCCGCCCGCTCGGCGGAAAGCGGCTCGGTGGCAATCATGTAGTTGGCGGCGCGCATGATACGACCGGAGAGTTCGGGCATCAGGCCCGCCTGGTAGGCGTTGGTGCCCAGCACCACGAAGTCGGCGGTCACTCGGCCACCGGCGGTGAGCACGCTGGCCGGCTGGCCACGGCGAACCTCCAGGGCAGCACTTCGCGCATGGAGCGCCACCCCGGCGCGTTGTGCCGCACGGGCCAGGCCCAGGGTATAGTTGAGGGGGTGCAGGTGGCCGCCCTCGGCGTCATGCAGGGCCGCCGGGTAGACATCGGTCACCACGTGCTCGCGCAGGGTATCTCCCTTCAGCATGGTAAGCGCCGGATAGTCATAGTCGCGCGCCATGCGCTCGCGGAACGCCTCGAGCTCACGCACATGGCGCCGCTTGACCGCGGCATGCAGATAGCCCCAGGCCAGGTCACAGGGAATCGCATGGCGCTCGACCAGTTCGGCGGTCAGGCGCACCGCCTCGCGACTCATCTCCCAGATATCGCGGGCCCGCTCCCGGCCCAGGGCCTTCTCCACGGTGCTGATGTCGGTGCCCAGGCCGGGAAGGATCTGCCCCCCGCTGCGACCGGAGGCACCTTGCCCGATCTCCCCGGCCTCCAGCAATACCACCGAGTAACCCCGTTCGGCCAGGTGGAGCGCCGCCGAGCAGCCGGTAATACCGCCGCCGACCACGCAGACATCGGCCCGCACCTCACCCTCGAGCGGAGGACAGTCACCGAGCTCGACGGCGATGGAATCGCGATACCAGGAAGCGGGCTGCTCCAGCGGTGGCGGAGTCGTCATGCGAGACACCTGTCTGTGATGCGCGGTGCGCTGGTTGTTTTGTAACAGTTGTTGGAACACCTGCTCGGTGACAGAGCCCTGAGCAGGCAACCTCAGTTTGACACCAGCACTGCAACGGCTGTCAAGTATTTAATACCTTCAGGAGTGCCAGTCTCTCTTCATTACAGATCGACAATTTCCCGCAATCGACCAAGAAACTTGTTCTGAAGGAAAAAGATAGCGAATATCGGAAGATTGAAGATGGAGACCGGGATCCGGAAAACCGGACACGCTTCGTCAATTAATCACCATCACTTACCCGAGCGACACGATAGCAGCGTCCTTGCATTCACGTCAGAGCTCACTGATACAAGAGCCGGCAGGACGCCCTTTCGTCAACGTGCTGGTAGGTTAGAGAGGACCACGTTCCGATCGAGGAGACCGTCATGACGGCGTCGACACCCCCTGCTCCCCATGCCGTCGAGAACGGCAAGGGAGCTAGCCCGCTCAATCACCACTACTGGATGCCGTTCAGCGCCAACCGCGACTTTCATGCCCATCCGCGGATGATCACGGCCGCCGAGGGGCGCTTCTTTATCGACGACCGCGGACGGCGACTGTTCGATTCTCTCTCCGGGCTCTGGACCTGCGGCGCCGGCCACAACCGCGTCGAGATCCAGCAGGCGGTGGCGGGCCAGTTGGGTCGGCTGGATTATGCCCCTGGCTTCCAGGTCGCCCATCCGCTGGCCTTCGAGCTGGCCGAACGGGTGGCGGCACTGACGCCCCCAGGGCTGGACCATGTCTTCTTCACCGGCTCCGGCTCAGAGTCCGCCGATACCGCAGTGAAGATGGCACGCGCCTACTGGCGTCTCCAGGGGCGACCGGAAAAGACCCGGCTGGTCGGTCGCGCCAAGGGCTACCACGGCGTCAATGTGGGCGGCACCAGCCTCGGCGGTATCGGCGGCAACCGCAAGCATTACGGCCAACTGCTGGACGTCAGCCACCTGCCCCACACCCTCCAGCCGGCACTTGCCTTCACCCGCGGCCAGGCAGAAAGCGGCGCTGAGCTCGCCGACGCCCTGCTCGACCAGATCGCCCTGCACGACGCCTCCAGCATCGCCGCGGTAATCGTCGAGCCCATGTCCGGTTCGGCGGGGGTCATCGTACCGCCCAGAGGCTATCTGGAGCGGCTGCGCGAGATCTGCTCCGACCACGACATCCTGCTGATCTTCGACGAGGTGATCACCGCCTTCGGTCGCGCCGGGGCCCGAACCGGGGCCGAGGCCTTCGGGGTCACGCCGGACATCATGAACGTGGCCAAGCAGCTCACCAACGGCGCGGTGCCCATGGGGGCCGTAATCGCCTCCCGAGAGATCTTCGACACCTTCATGGCGGGTGGCGGGCCGTCCCATGCCATAGAATTCCCCCACGGCTATACCTACAGCGCCCACCCCGTGGCGTGCGCCGCAGGGCTGGCGACACTGGACCTTTTCGAGCGCGAGGACTTCCCCAGCCAGGTACGGGCCATCGCCCCAGCATTCGAGGAAAAACTCCATGCCCTCAGGGGGCGCCCTCACGTGGTCGATATCCGCAACCACGGCCTGGCCGGGGCCGTGCAGCTCGCCCCCCGCGACGGCGATCCGACCATCCGGCCTCGGGATGCCCATCTGGCGCTCTGGGAGGCGGGTTTCTATGTACGCTACGGCGGCGACACCCTGCAATTCGGCCCGCCCTTCGCCAGCACGGAGGCGGAACTGGAGCGGCTCTTCGATGCCGTGGCCACGACCCTGGACCGGCTGGAGTGATCCGACGCCCTGTGCTAGCGGGGCACTGCTCTGGCAGCACTTCAGCCAGAGCCTCAGTCGGGACGTCAGAAGGAGCCGCAGACCGGACAGGCGGGGTCGCGTGGCACCCTAAAGTGACGCCACTGCCCGCCGAGGCCGTCGAAGGTGGAGAGCCCACGATGGGGCGTGCCGGCGCCGCTGACCAGCTTGATCGCCTCCAGCGCCTGGAAGCTGCCGATCAGCCCCACCAGCGGCGCCACCACGCCGCTCTCGGCGCAGCTGAGTGCCTCGCCACCTTCCTCGCCCGGCGGATAGAGGCAGGCATAGCAGGGAGACTCGGGGTCACGGGGATCGAAGACGGCAAGCTGGCCGGAAAAACGGATCGCCGCCCCCGAAACCAACGGCACTTGCGCCGTGTGGCAGGCGGCGTTGATGGCATAGCGGCTGGAGAAGCGATCAGTGCAATCAAGCACCACGTCCGCCTCGGCGACCGACCGCGCCAGCGCCTCGCCGTCGAGATGGTCGCTGAGCGCCCGGATCATGCAGCTGGGGTTCAGGGCGAGGGCCGCCTCCCGGGCCGACTCGGCCTTGTTGCGACCGAGATCGACGGTGGCGTGGGCGATCTGGCGTTGAAGATTGGAGAGCTCGACTTCATCGGCATCGGCCAGGGTCAACCGGCCCATGCCCGCCGCCGCCAGATAGAGGGCCACCGGCGAGCCCAGCCCGCCGGCGCCGATCACCAGGGCGTGACCGGCCAGCAACCGCTCCTGGCCCTCGATATCAACCTGGTCGAGCATGATCTGACGGCTATAACGTAGCAGGGCATGATCATCCATGGCTGGGCTCACTTCTCGTCGAACTCCTCGATGTCGGGCACGTGGAGGCTGAAGTCCTCCTTGACCTCCTCCATCACCACGTAGCTCTTGGACTCCTTCACGCCGGGCAGGGTCAGCACCACGTCGCCGAGCAGCTGGCGGTAGGCGGACATCTCGGGAATCCGGCACTTGAGGATGTAATCGAACTGCCCCGAGACCAGGTGGCACTCCTGGATCTGCGGCAACTCGGCCACGGCGCGACGGAATTCGTCGAATACCGCCGGTGACTGAGTCTCCAGGCTGATCTCGACGAACACCAGCAGGTTGGCCTTGAGCGCCCGAGGGTCGAGCAGCGCTTTATAGCCGCGAATGATACCTTCGCGCTCCAGGCGCTTGACGCGCTCCAGGCAGGGCGTGGTGGAGAGTCCGACCCGGGAGGCCAAGTCGACATAGGAGATGCGGGCGTTATCTTGCAGGCAGCGCAGGATCTTGCGGTCGATGCGGTCGAGGGAGCGTGTCTTGGGCTTCATGAAGGCAAAGGCGACGAGAGGTGGGATGATTTATTGACCAAGATGTACCACATCACCACCGCCCCTCTCCAGTCCTGCCTTCAAGCCTCAAGGTGACGCCCCAGGCTGATGCGGTCATTGCCGCCGAGATCGCGCAGGGTCGAAACATCCACATAGCCCGCCGCAGCGAGGGCCTCACGCACCGCCGCTCCCTGACCATGGCCATGCTCGAGCAGCAGCCAGCCGCCGGGCACGAGGTGGGCGCGGGCTTCGCCCACCAGGTGGCGCAAGTCGGCCAGGCCCAGCTCGGCCGCCACCAGGGCGCTGTGCGGTTCGAAGCGCACATCACCTCGCTTCAGGTGGGGGTCATCCTCGGCGATATAGGGTGGGTTCGAGACGATGAGGTCAAAGCGCTCACCGCCGTTCTCGTCGCTCTGTTCGCTCTCGACGTTCAAGGCCGTGAACCAGTCCCCGCGGCGGAAGTCGACGTTGTCGATGACGAGCCGTTCGGCATTGTGACGGGCCAGGGTCACCGACTCCGGGCTAAGGTCGATGCCGACCACCGACCAGCCGGGCCGCTCGCTGGCAAACGCCAAGGCGATGGCTCCGGTGCCGGTACCGAGATCCAACAGCCGACCCTGGTCCGATGCGCCATGGGCCAAGGCCGCCTCGACCAGCCGCTCGGTATCGGGGCGAGGAATCAGCGTGTGTCGCGAGGTGGCCAGCGGCAGCCCCCAGAACTCGCGCTCACCGGTCAGGTAGGCCACCGGCTGCCCCGAAGCTCGCGCCGCCAGGAGCGCCTCGAAGAGGGCCCGCTCGAGGATCGGCACCTCGCGGTCGCCCCAGGTATAGAGCCAGGTGCGATCGACGCCCAGCACATGGCAGAGCAGCACCTCGGCATCGAGCCTTGCGCTCGGGGAACCGACATCAAAGAGACGCCGGGCGGCCCGCGCCAGCAGGGCATCGAGTGTCATCCGGCGTCCTGCTGCAGGGCCGCCAGCTGCTCGGCCTGGTACTCGTGGATCAGCGGCTCAATCACGTCATCGAGCTGCTCGCCGCCGACCACCTCGGCCAGCTTGTAGAGCGTCAGGTTGATGCGGTGATCGGTGACCCGGCCCTGGGGGAAATTGTAGGTACGAATGCGCTCGCTGCGATCGCCGGAGCCTACCAGGGAACGCCGGGCATCGGCCTGCTGCTGGCGCTGGCTGGCCACGGCCGACTGCTTGAGCCGAGCGGCGAGCAGCGACATCGCCTTGGCGCGATTCTTGTGCTGACTGCGCTCCTCCTGACACTCCACCACCACGCCGCTGGGCAGGTGGGTGATGCGGATGGCGGAGTCGGTGGTGTTGACGTGCTGGCCGCCGGCACCGCTGGAGCGGAAGGTGTCCACACGCAGGTCGTTCGAATCGATGTCAATGTCGCCTACCTCATCGGCCTCGGGCATCACCGCCACCGTGCAGGCAGAGGTATGGATGCGCCCCTGGGACTCGGTGGCCGGCACGCGCTGCACCCGGTGGGCCCCGGACTCGAACTTGAGCCGTGCATAGACCCCATCGCCCTTGACCCGCGAGATGATCTCCTTGTAGCCGCCCTGCTCGCCATGGCTGGCACTGACGACCTCCACCTTCCAGCTATGCTGCTCGGCGTAACGGGCGTACATGCGAAAAAGGTCACCGGCGAACAGCGCCGCCTCATCCCCGCCGGTACCGGCGCGAATCTCGAGGAAGACGTTGCGTCGATCATCGGGGTCCCTAGGCACCAGCAACTGCTTGAGTCGGATCTCGAGGGCCTCGAGCCTGTCACGCCCATCACCCCGCTCGAGCTCTGCCAGCTCACGCATCTCGGCATCGGCATCGTCGAGGAGCTGCTCGGCGGAGGCGATGTCGGCCTCCACGCCGCGATACTCACGCCAGGCCTCCACCAGGGGTTCGAGCTCGGCATATTCCCGCGAATAGTCGCGGAAGCGGGTCTGGTCGCTGATCACCTCGGGCTCCGCCAGCAGGGCGGAAAGCTCCTCGAAGCGCTCGACGAAGGCATCGAGGCGCTGGCGCAGGGTGGCTTTCATCGGCGCATCCTATCGGGAGTGGTCGGTGGATTCATCCAGCAGCAGGGCGGTGGCGGCCTCCAACAGGTCGCGACGATCCCGGGAGGCCGCCTCGCGCATCGCCACGGTGGGACGATGCATCAGCCGATTGGTCAGTTGGTGGGCCAGGCGCCGGATCACCAGCTCGGGGTCCTCACCCCGGGCCAGGCGCGCCATTGCCTGCTGCTCGGAGAGGTCGCGCATGGCCTCGCCACGGGCACGCACGTCGCGGATCAGCTCGCCGCCGCTGCGGATACGCCGCTCGTGCTGCCAGTTGCCCACGCCGTGCTCGATCAGCGACTCGGCCTGGTCGGCAGCCACCTGACGATGCCTTCGATTCTCCTCGATGACTTCCTGGAGGTCATCGACGGTGTAGAGGAAGACATCACTGAGCTCACCCACCTCGGGCTCGATGTCCCGGGGCACGGCGATGTCGACCATGAAGACTGGGCGGTGGCGGCGCTTCTTCAGCGCCCGCTCGACCATGCCCTTGCCAAGGATCGGCAGGGGGGCGGCGGTGGAGGAGATCACGATGTCGGCCTCGACCAGCGCCTCGGGGATCGCATCGAGGGTGATCGCCTTACCGCCCAGCGGGCCGGAGAGGGCCTCGGCCCGCTCGCGGGTACGGTTGGCCACGGTGAGCTGCCGGACGCCGGCCTCGTGGAGGTGGCGCGCCACCAGCTCGATGGTCTCGCCGGCGCCGATCAGCAGCGCCCGCGAGCGGGTGAAGTCACCGAAGATGCGGCTGGCCAGGCTCACCGCTGCATAGGCCACCGACACCGGGTTGCGACCGATGCCCGTCTCGGTGCGCACCTGCTTGGCCACGGCGAAGGTGTTCTGGAACAGGCACTCCAGCTCGCCGCCCAGGCCATGGGACCGGCGGGCCGCCTGGTAGGCCTCCTTGAGCTGGCCGAGGATCTGCGGCTCGCCCAGCACCATGGAGTCCAGTCCTACAGCCACCCGCATCAGGTGGCGGGCCGCCTCATTCTCGTGGAAGTGGTAGGCACATCGAGAGAGGTCCTCCACCTTCAACCCATGGAAACGGCCCAGCCAGTCGAGGATCTCGCGCTCGCCGACGGCCTCGGTGACGCAGTAAAGCTCGGTGCGGTTGCAGGTGGAGAGGACCGCCGCCTCGCGCACCTCCGGCAAGGCACGCAGCTCGGCCAGTGCCGCCTCAAGCTGTGTCGGCGAGAAGGCGACCTGCTCACGCACCTCGACGGTGGCGGTCCGGTGGTTGATTCCCAGGGCAAGAAGCGTCATGCGTTCGGCATCTTCGCGAGTCGTGGTTCCGGTAGGGGCGCAGGGGTAATGTCCGGTGACACGGTCCGCCCATCCTCGAAGCGCCGCATTCTACCACAGGCCGCCCGCTCGGGGTGCCATGACATTCCGTGATCGGGATCATGCTTTGCCCGGGGAAGGCGAGCCGTTATGCTGACCACTCTTCCTCCGGCTCGAGACGCGCATGCCCCGCGGAACGCTCTCCCGAATAACTCATCGCATCCCCCTGGTGCCGCTGGCGCTGGCGATACTGCTCGCTGGCTGTCAAGGCCTGCCGGGGGGCGCTTCGACCGCCGCACCCGCCGCAGACCCGATGGCGGGTGCGCCGGCGGTTACCCGCGGCCTGGATGCCGACAGTCTCTCCGGCCTGCTGGTCGCCGAACTGGCAGGACAGCGCGGGGACTATACGCGTGCCACCCGCGGATTTCTCGACGTCGCCGAGCGCTATGACTCCGCGGCTCTCGCCGAGCGCGCCACCCTGGCCGCCCGCTTCAGCGAGGATACCCAACTGCTCGAGGACGCCGCACAGCGCTGGCAGGCCCTGGCCCCCCAGAGCGACAACCCGGCGCGCCTGCTCGCCAGCCTCGCCATCCAGCGCGGTGACTGGGACGATGCCCTGCAACAACGCCTGGCCGCCATCAGGCGTGGCGCCGAAGAGGAGCTGATAGGCTTCGTGGAGAGCGCCCTCGAGGCCGGTGTCGACCCGGCGCCGCTGCTGGCCATGATGCGCGAGCACCTGGCCGCTAGAGGCAAGCAGACACGCCACGACAGCGAACTGGCCACCGCCCTGCTGGAAGCCGCCGCCGGTGAGCGCGCGGCCGCCGAGCAGCGCCTTGCACAACTGGCCCGGGAGGCCCCCGAACTACCCGAACTTTGGCAGATTCGCGCTCGCCTGGCCCTCCAAGCCGATAACCCCGCCCAGGCACGATCGGCGGCGCGACGCGGCCTGGAAGTGGCGCCAGGTGATCCACGCCTGATGCTGCTGCTGGCTCGCGCCGAGATACAGTTGGGCGGCATCGAGGCCGCCGAGGCCACCATCAACGCCCTGCTCGACGACCATGGCGATGATGCCGAACTGCGCCTGGGCCTGGCGCGGCTGTTCCTGGAGGAAGAATACCTGCCCCCGGCGCGCCGCCTGCTGCTCCCCCTGGTCAGTGACGACGAGGCGCCACCACTGGCCTTCCTGCTGCTTGGCGCCATCGCCGAGGAAGAGGGCGAGGTGGACAACGCCCTTCTCTATTACCGCCAGGTGGGAGAAGGCGAGCAGTTCCTGACCGCCCGCCTGGGCGCGGCCCGGATGCTGATCGAGAATGACCGCCTGCTCGACGCGCGCACCTTCCTCCGCCTAGAGCGGCTGCGTCACGAGGCCTACCGCAGCGAGCTGGTCTCCCTGGAGGTCGAACTGCTCGATGAGGCCGGTCTCGACGACCAGGCCGATGCCCTGCTCGACAGCGAGCTCTCGCAGCACCCCGACGACGAACAGCTTCTCTACCAGCGGGCCATGCGCGCCTTTGCCGACGACGACCTTGCGGCCATGGAAGCCGACCTTCGTCATATCATCGAGAACGACCTGGACAACGCCAATGCCCTGAACGCCTTGGGCTATACCCTCGCCGATGCCGATCTCGAGGGCCGCCTGGAGGAGGCGCGTGAACTGATCGAGCGGGCCCATGCACTGGAGCCCGGCAACCCGGCCATCCTCGACAGCATGGGCTGGGTCCGCTATCGACAGGGCGACCCCGAGGAGGCCCTGCCCTGGCTCGAGCGGGCCTGGTCGGCCATGCCCGACCAGGAGATTGCCGCACACCTGATCGAGGTGCTCTGGGCACTGGGCGAGGAGGAGCGTGCACGCGCCCTGCTCGAGGAAGTCCGGCAGCGCTTCGAGAAACGTCCGCTGATCGACGAACTGCTGCAACGATACCCTGAGCTCGACGCTCCCGGACGTGACGACTGACCCCTGAGGAATGGAACTCACCATGACCACCCTGCCGCGACTGCTGATCCCCCTGTTTGTCCTGGCCCTGCTGGCCGGCTGCGCCGGCCGGGCGCCAGCTCCCGAGGGAGAGCGTGCCGCGGGCCAGTGGCAGGCCCAGGCCGGGCGCCTGGCCGAACTCGACACCTGGGTACTGGTCGGCAAGGTCGGCCTGCGCACCCCCGAGGAGTCCACCAGCGCCAACCTGGACTGGAGCCAGCATCCCCACTACTATCGGCTGCTGATCAGCGGGCCCTTCGGCAGCGGACGCAGCACCCTGGAGGGACGCGAGGGGCGCTTCTCGCTGACAACCGGCGAGGGACGCTTCGAAGCCGAGACTCCGGAGGCGCTGATGGAGCAGCAGTTGGGCTGGTCGCTCCCGGTCAGCGCGCTCTCCGACTGGATCCGCGGCCTGCCGGCGGACAACAGCGCCTATCGGCTGGTAGAGGACGATCTGGGCTTTCCCCTTCGCCTCGAGCAGGATGGCTGGGAAATCGAATACCGCGACTGGGAGCGCGTCGTCGACCTCTGGCTGCCCAGGCGCCTGGTAATGACCTACGACGACTTGCGGGTCACCCTGGTGGTCACCGAATGGCGTCCGACCCTAGACGACTGACATGCCCTCGACCATCCCCCTTGGCGAGGCGCTGGTATTGCCGGCGCCGGCCAAGCTCAATCGAATGCTGCACATCATCCGCCGCCGGCCAGATGGATACCACGAGCTGCAGACGTTGTTCCAGTTCCTCGACGTCGGCGACACCCTGACGCTGCGCGCCCGCGAGGACGGCGAGATCCGCCTCCTTCCCCACCTGCCCGGAGTGGAGCCCGAGGACAACCTGATCGTGCGTGCCGCCCGCCTGCTGCAGGCCGAGAGCGACTGTCGTCTGGGGGCGGACATCCATCTCGACAAGCGCTTGCCGCTGGGCGGAGGGCTGGGGGGTGGCAGCTCGGATGCCGCCACCACCCTGCTCGGCCTAGACACCATCTGGGGAATAGGGCTATCACTGGAACGCCTGGCCGAGCTGGGCCTGACCCTGGGAGCCGATGTGCCGGTGTTCGTGCACGGCCGCTCCGCCTGGGCCGAGGGGATCGGCGAACGCCTCACCCCAGTCGCGCTCGACACCCCCTGGTTCGTGGTGATCCACCCTGGCGTGACGGTCTCTACCTCGGCGGTGTTCAAGGCGCCGCAATTGACACGCCACACCCCCCCGATTACCATGGCGCGCGCATTGCAGGGAGGAGCGGCGAGCTGGAGCAACGATTGCGAGCCCACCGTTCGGACACTGTATCCCGAGGTGGCGCATGCTCTCGACTGGCTGGCGAGCCGAGCGGCGGCCATGCTGACCGGCACCGGTGCCTGCGTGTTTGGCCGGCTTGGCAGCGAAGCGCAGGCCGAGCAACTCCTGGTCGAGGTTCCCGAGGGCTGGCAAGCCTTCAAGGCATGCGGCCTGAATCGCTCACCTCTTCATGTTGCGCTGGGTCGATGCCCCTCACCGCCCAAGGCGACGAGGCATCCCTGAACGTCCCGGAACAACCATCGACCCGAATCCCTGAAGACCCTACACAGCAAAGGTGGCTGCGCGTGTCAAAATTGATGGTTTTCGCCGGGAATGCCAATCCCGAACTCGCCCGAAAGGTCGCCGAGAGTCTGGACACCTACCTGGGCAATGCCACGGTCGGCCAGTTCAGCGACGGCGAAGTCGCGGTCGAGATCAACGAGAACGTGCGCGGCAAGGATGTGTTCATCCTGCAGTCCACCTGTGCACCGACCAATGACAACCTGATGGAGCTGATCCTGATGGTGGACGCCCTGCGCCGGGCTTCCGCTACCCGGATCACTGCGGTGGTGCCCTACTTCGGCTACGCCCGTCAGGACCGCCGCGTGCGTTCCGCACGCGTGCCCATCTCGGCCAAGATCGTCGCCGACATGATGGTCAAGGCCGGCGTCGACCGCGTCATGACCATGGACCTGCATGCCGACCAGATCCAGGGCTTCTTCGACGTGCCGGTGGACAACGTCTACGGCTCGCCGATCCTGCTCGACGACATCGAGCGCCAGAACTACGACGATCTGGTAGTGGTATCGCCGGATGTCGGCGGCGTGGTGCGCGCTCGCGCCATCGCCAAGCAGCTCAACGCCGACCTGGCGATCATCGACAAGCGTCGCCCCTCGGCCAACCAGGCCCAGGTGATGCACATCATCGGCGAGATCGAGAACCGCACCTGCGTGGTGGTAGATGACATGATCGACACCGCCGGTACCCTGTGTAAGGCCGGCGAGGCCCTCAAGGCCCGAGGTGCCCGTCGCGTGGTCGCCTACGCCACCCACCCGATCCTGTCGGGGCCGGCGGTGGACAACATCACCGAATCGGTGCTCGACGAGGTGGTGGTGACCGACACCATCCCCCTCTCCAAGATCGCGCGGCGCAGCGGCAAGATCCGCCAGCTCAGCGTCGCCGGCCTGATCGCCGAAGCGATCCGCCGGGTCAGCAACGAGGAATCCGTCAGCGCCATGTTCCACTGAACGCGAGTCCATCGAGATTCGCTCGGTGGTACGAGGCGCGGGACACATGCCCTGCGGGGCTCCCGGAAACGCCGTGGTCTGGTCGCGGGCCACGGCGCCTTCCTTACTTCCAGAAAGAGGCAATTTCATGTCCGATTACACACTCAATGCCAGCGTTCGTAACGACCTGGGGAAAGGTGCGAGCCGCCGCCTGCGTCGTGCGAACGAACAGGTGCCGGCCATCATCTATGGTGGCGAGCAGGCGCCGCAGCCCATCGCCGTCGACAAGACCAGCTTCTACAAGGCGCTTGAAGACGAGGCCTTCTTCTCCTCCCTGATCAACCTGCAGGTGGACGGCAAGGCCCAGCAGGTGGTGGTGCGTGATCTCCAGCGTCACCCCTACAAGCCGCTGATCACCCATGCCGACTTCCTGCGGGTCGATGCCACCCACGAGATCACCATGCGCGTACCGCTGCACGTGGAGGGCGAGGACAAGTGCACGGGCATCAAGGATGAAGGTGGCGAGCTCCACGTGCTCGCCAACGATGTCGAGATCAGCTGTCTGCCGAAGGATCTGCCCGACTTCCTGGAGATCGACATCACCGAGGTGGCACTGGGTACCACCCTGCACCTTTCCGACCTGACCGTGCCGGCCGGTGTCACCATCGTCGCGCTCACCCATGGCGAGGATCATGACAACGCCATACTGAGCATCTCCAAGCCCAAGATCCGTGAAACGGAAGAGGACGAGGAAGGCGAAGAAGGCGAAGAAGCCGCCAAGGGCGAAGAAGGTGAAGAAGGCAAAGACAGCGCCGAGTAATCGCGCCTGTCCGGGGCCATGCCGAGCATGGCCCCTCCCTTCATCGATCAAGCGCCCCGGCGCTTGATTTTTTTGTGGCCGTCCATCCCTGGCGGCCATCCTCCAGACCGCCGCTAACGCGACGTCAAAAATCATTCCAGATGATTTTTTGGAGACACGACATGAACCAGGTCAAGGCGATCATTGGACTGGGCAACCCCGGCGCCGACTACGCGGCCACCCGCCACAATGCCGGTGCCTGGCTGGTGCAGGCCGTTGCCCGGGCGGCGGGCGACGAGCTGCGTCCAGAGAAGAAGTTCCTGGGCCTGCACGCCAAGGTCCAGATGGGGGGCCAGGAAGTGCACCTACTCGAGCCCACCACCTTCATGAACCGCAGCGGCGGTGCCGTGGCGGCCCTTTGCCAGTTCTTCAAACTTGCCCCAGACGAGCTCTTGGTGGCCCACGACGAACTCGACATGCCGCCCGGCACTGCGCGCTACAAGACAGGCGGGGGACATGGTGGACACAATGGCCTGCGCGACATCACCAGCGCACTGGGCGGCGACAACGGCTTCCATCGGCTGCGCATCGGCATCGGTCATCCCGGCGACAGCCGCCAGGTGACCCACTACGTGCTCGGCCGTCCCGGCAAGGCGGAGCTTGCCGCCATCGATGACGCCATCGACGAATGCCTGGCCACCCTGCCCCAGGCCATGGCCGGCGACTGGGCGAAGGCCATGAACCGGCTGCACAGTTTTACAGCGCCGAGCTGAAAGCGCCGAGCTACAAGGGCCGCTGAGCTATAAGCGGCCGAAGACAGGCAGCCATGCCGGAACGACACTGCCCGGGGCCGAATCCGACCTGCATTATTGACGGCTTGTTGCTTCGCAGCTTGGCCGCTCGGCGCTTGTAGCTTGGCGCTCCGCGCTTCCGTAGAATACCGGCCATTCTCCATTCCCGAACTCGCTCTCCAGGACAATTCCATGGGTTTCAACTGCGGTATCGTCGGCCTGCCCAACGTCGGCAAGTCCACGCTGTTCAATGCGCTGACCAAGTCCGGCATCGACGCCGAGAACTTCCCCTTCTGCACCATCGAGCCCAACGTGGGCATCGTGCCCATGCCCGACCCGCGCCTCGACAAGCTGGCGGAGATCGTCAAGCCGCAGAAGGTGATTCCCACCACCATGGAGTTCGTCGACATCGCGGGCCTGGTGGCCGGTGCCTCCAAGGGTGAAGGACTGGGCAACAAGTTCCTGGCCAACATCCGCGAGACCCAGGCCATCGCCCATGTGGTGCGCTGCTTCGACAACGACAACGTGATTCACGTCGCCAACCAGATCGACCCGCGTGCCGATATCGAGATCATCAACATGGAGCTCGCGCTGGCCGATCTCGACACCGTCGAGCGTGCCATCCAGCGCCTGGTTCGCGTGGCCAAGGGCGGCGACAAGGACGCCATCGCCACCAAGGCGATCCTCGAGCGCATCCAGCCTCACCTGGCCGAGGGCCTGCCGCTGAGAAGCGTCGGCCTGAACGACGACGAGCAGCGCCAGCTCAAGAGCTTCGGCTTCCTGACCCTCAAGCCCACCATGTACATCGCCAACGTCAACGAGGACGGCTTTACGGACAACCCCTACCTCGAGGTGGTCAACGAAATCGCCGCCGAGGAAGGCGCCGTGGTGGTGCCGGTTTGCAACCAGATAGAGGCAGAGATCGCCGAGCTGGAGGACGAGGAGCGCGCCATGTTCCTCGACGAGATGGGCATGGAAGAGCCGGGGCTCGACCGGGTGATCCGCGCAGGCTACGCCCTGCTCGGCCTGCAGACCTACTTCACCGCCGGCCCCAAGGAGGTGCGAGCCTGGACGGTGAAGGTGGGAGCCACTGCCCCCGAGGCGGCCGGCGTGATCCATACCGACTTCCAGAAGGGTTTCATCCGCGCCGAGGTCATCGCCTATGACGACTTCGTCTCGCTGGGTGGCGAGCAGGGCGCCAAGGATGCCGGCAAGTGGCGTCTTGAGGGCAAGGAATACATCGTCCAGGATGGCGACGTAATCCACTTCCGCTTCAATGTCTGAGGCCACAAGGCCTTGACCCAAGGGTGCAAACTCCCTAGAATTCGCCCCCGTTGTTCGGCTACGTAGCTCAGCTGGTTAGAGCACATCACTCATAATGATGGGGTCCCCTGTTCAAATCAGGGCGTAGCCACCAGATACCGAAACCCGGTGCCCTATGGCGCCGGGTTTTTCGTCTTCCTCTTCCTCTAGGCCAGCTCGGCGCGATCGAAGAAGGCGGTAAGCACGCGGGTCAGATACTCCACATCCCGGGCGCCGGCGGTCTCGCGGATCGAGTGCATGGCCCACTGGGGCACGCCTACGTCCAGGGTCGGCACACCGAGCTCGGTGGCGGTGATCGGGCCGATGGTGCTGCCGCAGCCCATGTCGGCGCGGGTCACGAAGCTCTGCACCGGGACCTCGGCCGCACGGCAGAGATCCCGGAACAACGCCGCCGTGGCGCTGTTGGTCGCATAGCGCTGACTGGCGTTGACCTTGATCACCGGTCCGCCGTTGAGCAGCGGGCCGTGGGCGGCATCGTGCTTGTCCGGGAAGTTGGGGTGCAGGGCATGGGCGTTGTCGCAGGATATCAGCCGCGATGACTGGATCAGGCGGATGAAGCCCTCCTCCCCTGCCTCGCCGAGCTGGTCACTCACCCGTCGCAATACGTCACCGAGGAAGGGACCCTGGGCACCACAGGCACTGGCGCTGCCCACCTCCTCGTGGTCGTTGGCCACCAGCACCGCCCCCTGCCGACCATCGCTCTCCAGCAGGGCCTCCAGACCCATGAAGCAGGAGAGCAGGTTATCGAGACGGGCACTGGCGATCAGCTCGCCGTCGACGCCGACCCGGGCCGGCGGCTGCATGTCGCGGAAGGCGAGCTCGAAGTCGAGGAGCTCGAAGTCCTCGAGAGCGTGCTGCTCGGCGACCCAGCGCTCGAGCAGACGCTCGAGATCGGGCTGCTCCCCGCCCTGCAGGAAGACCGGAGCCATTTCGGTCTGGGCGTTGATGGCACGGCCGTTGTTGGCCTCGCGATCCAGGTGGATCGCGAGACTCGGGATGATCGCTAGCGGCCGATCGACATCGAGCAGCACGCCCTCGATGCGCCCATCGGCATGACGTAGGTGCACCCGCCCGGCCAGCCCCAGGTCACGGTCGAACCAGGGTGCCAGCAGGGCGCCGCCATAGACCTCGATGCCGAGCTGGAGCCAGCCCGCCGCGCTCTGGGCAGGGTTGGGCTTGAGGCGCAGGCCAGGGCTGTCGGTATGGGCCCCGATCAAGCGTAGCGCCGTGAGCCGCTCATGGGGCAACTGCAGGGCGATGAGCGAAGAGTCATTACGCGTGACGTAGACACGCTCGCCGGGGGACAGTCGCCAGGCCCGGGTCTCCTCGAGGCGCCGGTAGCCGGCCTCCTCCAGCCGCCTGGCCATGTTGGCCGTGGCATGCCAGGGCGTGGGAGATCGACGCAGGAAGTCGAGCAGGCGCTCGAGTCGGGCATCCTGGGACATGGAATTCCTCTATCGCGGGGCGTTTCAGGGGTCTTGGCGGCACGATCAAGCTGATATACTGCCTAATTCGGTCCATGCAATGCGTCAGCCGGGTCGGAGCCTGAACAGTAAGTGTACACGAATCGGGGAGTGCTTCATCGATGAGCCTGTTAGTCACCCTTGGGCGTTCAGCAGTCCTGGCCGTGCTGCTGGCCGCCACGTCGGCACTGGCCGACGTCGAGCCGAGCGATGCCCAGCGCCAGGTGGCCCCGGAAGTGGCCGAGTCGCTGCGCTACGGCCACTATGCAGATGTCAGTCTCGACGACGCCTGGTCGGGGCGCGCCTTCTCGCGCTATCTGGACGTCCTCGATGGGCAGCGAGCCTTTCTGCTCGACCGCGATGTGGCCGCCTTCAGCGACTTGGAGACAGGCATGGACGAGGCGCTGCTCGAAGGCGACCTGACACGTCCCTTTGCTCTCTATCAGCGCTATCACGATCGCGCCGAATCGCGCTTCGAATGGCTGCTGGAGCGGCTCGACGAGGGTATCGATTTCGCCTTCGACAGCGACCAGCGCCTGGAACTGGAACGTGAGGATGTCCCCTGGGCCGGCCAGCAGGCGGCCCTGGATGAGCTGTGGATGAAACGGCTCAAGAACGCCGCCCTGACCCTCACCATCAGCGACCAGGACGCCGAGCAGGTGGAAACCAACCTGCGCCAGCGCTACGAAGGGCAGCTGTCTCGCCTGCGGCAGACCAACGAGGGGGACGTCTTCGGCCTCTTCATGGCCGCGGTGACCGGCAGCGTCGACCCGCACACCGGGTACCTCTCGCCACGCCAGGGCGAGTCCTTCGATATCCAGATGCGTCTCTCGCTGGAGGGCATCGGCGCCCTGCTCCAGGCCGACGGCGAGTACGTCAAGGTATCGAGCCTGGTACCGGGCGGCCCGGCCGAGCGTGACGGAGCCCTGCAGCCGGCCGACCGCATCATCGGCGTGGGCCAGGCAGGCGAGGAGATCGTCAACGTGGTAGGCATGCGCCTCGATGACGTGGTCGACCTGATTCGCGGCCCCAAGGGCTCGGTGGTTCGCCTCGAAGTGGTGCCCGCCCAGGCCGTCGACATGACGCGTTCCAAGGTGATCGACATCACGCGTGATACCGTGGACCTAGAGGATCAGGCCGCCCAGGGCGAGGTCATCGAGATCGAGCGCGACGACGGCACTCACCGCCTCGGTGTGATCGAGATCCCCACCTTCTACGTCGACTTTGATGCCTGGCAGGCCGGTGAAGAGGACTACCGCAGCACTACTCGCGATGTGGCCAAGGAAATTGAGCGACTAAAGGACGAGGGTGTCGAAGGCATCGTGCTCGACCTCCGCAACAACGGCGGTGGCGCCCTGCAAGAAGCCAATTCGTTGATCGGCCTGTTCATCGACCGCGGCCCCACCGTGCAGGTCCGCGACGCCCGCGGCCGCATCAACCTCTACGGCGACACCGAGAGCGGCACCCTCTATGACGGCCCCCTGGCCGTGCTGGTTAACCGTCTGTCGGCCTCGGCCTCCGAGATCTTCGCCGGGGCCATTCAGGACTATGGCCGTGGCCTGGTGGTGGGTACCGACACTTTCGGCAAGGGCACGGTCCAGACCCTCAACGAGCTCAGTCATGGCGAGATCAAGCTGACCCGGGCCAAGTTCTACCGCATTTCCGGGGCAAGCACCCAGCACCGTGGCGTGGCGCCGGACATCCGCTTCCCGAGCCTGATCGACCCGGAAATGATCGGCGAGAGCAGCCTCGACAACGCGCTGGAATGGGATACGGTGCGCGAGGTGCAATATCGCACCTACGGGGAGCCCCGCCAGTACCTCGAGACACTGCGCAGCCGCCATCAAGAGCGTGCTGCACAGCACCCGAACTTCCACTACCTCGAGCAGCAGTCCGAACTGGTCAGCCGCCTTCGCGATCAGCACACCAGCGTCAGCCTCAATCGCGAGCAGCGCCAGCGCGAGGTGGAAGCCCAGGAGGCAGAACGGCTCGCCCTCGAAAACGAACGGCGTCTTGCCCTGGGTCTGGACCCGCTTGAAGATTGGGCCGATGCCCGCGACGAAGAGGACGGCGAAGGGGCGGAGCCGATCGACCGCGCCCAGATCTTGGAGGCGGCCCAGATCCTGCTCGACTACACCCAGCTCGAGGACACCTGGCACTACGCGGAACGCAACTGACTGCGACGCCGGGCCCCCAAGGCCCGGCTATCTCCTGGCCCCAACAAGGCGCCAACGAAATTCATGCCAGACGCACGGCAACGACTGGCGGGACCAACAGATTCGGGGGTAACAGCAACGGTCACTCGGCAGGAGGCGAGGACACGGATGCAGCAGAAAAGGAAAGTCGCCAGGAGGATCTGGCTCCCCGAACAGGACTCGAACCTGTGACCCAGTGATTAACAGTCACTTGCTCTACCAACTGAGCTATCGGGGAACAATGCAGAGTGTCGCGGGACAAGACGGAGGGAGCGGCAGGCAATCGGGAACGGTTGGCTCCCCGAGCAGGACTCGAACCTGCGACCCAATGATTAACAGTCATTTGCTCTACCAACTGAGCTATCGGGGAATGACCGCATGCCGCAATGTGCCTTTCACTTCGCGAGATCCTTCGCCGCATGGGCGAAGCTGGCTCCCCGAGCAGGACTCGAACCTGCGACCCAATGATTAACAGTCATTTGCTCTACCAACTGAGCTATCGGGGAATGACCTCAAGCACGGGACGTAGTATACGGATCGGGCCCGCAAGGTCAAGCGAGGATTGGCATTCCACCCCCTTAACAGGCGGCTCCAGACACGATGAAAAACGCCCGCCAGGGAGATCCGGCGGGCGCTTTCGCATGTCCTGGTGGCTACGCCCTGATTCGAACAGGGGACCCCATCATTATGAGTGATGTGCTCTAACCAGCTGAGCTACGTAGCCTTATCAACAGCTTGCCCGACAAGGCGTCGGGCAACGGGGTGGGATTATGCACGCGGGCCCGATGCATGGCAAGCCCACGCTGATACTCACGCCTCGATATCGAGGGCACGCTTGACCGCCGGCAACGCCGGTTCGCCCTCGCGAGTCTCGACACCCTCAAGCCAGGTCTCCAGGATCTCGGGATTGGCCTGCAGGTAGGCACGGGCAGCATCGCGGGGATCGGTGCCCTCGTCCATGATCTCACCCATCAGCTGATTCTCCATCTCGAGGGTGAACTCGAGGTTCTCCAGCAGTTCACCGACGTTGGCACACTCTTCGACGAAGCCGGCGCGGGTGTTGGTGTAGACGGTGGCACCGCCGAGGTCGGGGCCAAAGTAGTCACCCGCCCCTTCGAGGTAGGCCATGTCGAAGTTGGTATTCATGGGATGCGGCTCCCAGCCGAGGAACACCATCCACTGCTCATCCGGCGTCCGAGCACTCAGCTCGGCGAGCATGCCGGCCTCACTGGAATCGATCAGTTGCCAGTCGCCCAGGCCGAAGGCGTCGTCATCGATCATCTGCTGGATCAGCTGATTGCCGTCATTCCCGGCCTCGATGCCATGGATCTCGCTGTCAAACTCCTCGGCATGCTCGGCCAGATCTTCCACCGAGGTGACGCCGGCATCATGAACATACTGCGGTACCGCGAGAGTGTACTTGGCGCCCTCCAAGTTGGCCCCCAGCCGATCGACATCGCCATCCTCGACGAAGGGATCGCTGATCGACGCCATGGAGGGCATCCAGTTGCCCAAGAAGACGTCAAAATCATCGTTCTTCATGCCCTGATAGGCGATGGGCACGGAGACGGTATCGATCCGCGTCTCATAGCCCATGGCTTCAAGCACTTCGGTGGTGAGCGCGGTAGTCGCGGTGATGTCGGTCCAGCCGACCTCGGCGAAGCGCACGATCTCGCAGCTCTCGGGCGCAGCGGCCTGCAGCGGCGAGACGGAAAAACCCAGGGCAGCGGCACCAAGACCCAGGGTCAGGCGGCGGTTCAGGTTACGGGTGAGCATGGAGGCATTCCTCTTGTCGAGAATGAAGTATAGGCGTGATGGCAACACCACGAGCAAGTGAGGCCCTTGTACCAGACCCTTTATTGATTGAACGTTCAATAAAGAAATGGCAAGCTGTGCACATGGTAACCATGCTTCACATGGTGGTTGCAAGATCAATTCCCAGGAAAGGAGTCAGCGACGGTGCCCAAGGTTGGAATGGAACCCATCCGCCGCCAGCAGCTGATCAAGGCCACAATGGCAGCGATAGACGAGGTCGGCCTGGCGGATGCCACGGTGATGCGCATTGCTCGGCACGCAGGCGTTTCCGCCGGAATCATCAGCCACTATTTCGGCGGCAAGGACGGCCTGCTGGAAGCCACCATGCGTCAGATACTGAGCGACCTGCGCGAGGCGGTGGCGACACGGCGGCGTGAGCTCTCCACCACCAGCCCCAGGGACCACATCGGCGCCATCATCGACGGCAACTTTGACCGAAGCCAGGTCACGGGGCCGGTAGCCAAAACCTGGCTGGCTTTCTGGGCCAGCAGCATGCACAAGCCTGAGTTGGCACGACTTCAAGAGGTCAATGACCGCCGCCTCTACGCCAACCTCTGTCACCAGTTCCGCCGTGTGATGCCCCATGACGAGGCGCGCGCCTGTGCCCGGGCCCTGGCCGCCCTGATCGACGGCTTGTGGCTGCGCGGCGCCCTGACCCTCGAGGGCCTGGACAGAGACGAGGCGCGCCGCCTGGCACGGGACTACCTCGACCGCCTGCTCGACAACCGAAACACCCTTTCCCCTTCCTGAATGGAGGCCAACATGCCATCCCTTGAGACCCAGACCCTCTACATCGACGGCCGTCACACGGCCGCTACCTCCAACGAGACCTTCTCCGTAGTCAACCCTTTCGACGGCTCGCTGCTTGCCGAGGTTCAACAGGCGGCCGAGGCCGACGTGGATGCCGCCGTGGCCGCGGCACGTAAAGGCCAGCGTACCTGGGCGGCGATGACCGGCATGGAGCGCAGCCGCGTCCTCAACCGCGCCGTCGCCCTGCTCCGTGAGCGCAACGACGAGATCGCCGAGCTCGAGACCCGCAATACCGGCAAGCCGATCAGCGAGACGGCCGCGGTAGACGTCGTCACCGGCGCCGACGTCCTCGAGTACTATGCCGGCCTGGCCGCCGCCATCGAGGGCAGCCAGATCCCGCTGCGCGAGGGTTCCTTCGTCTATACGCGCCGCGAGCCACTGGGCGTGATCGGCGCAATCGGCGCCTGGAACTACCCCATTCAGATCGCCTGCTGGAAGACCGCTCCGGCACTGGCTGCCGGCAACGCCGTGGTCTTCAAGCCCAGCGAGGTCACCCCGCTGACCACCATGAAGCTTGCCGAGATCTTCACCGAGGCCGGGCTGCCCGACGGCGTTTTCAATGTCATCCACGGCGACGGCAGCGTCGGCGCCCTGATGACCGGACACCCCGGCATCGACAAGGTCACCTTCACCGGCGAGGTGGGCACCGGCAAGAAGGTGATGGCCGCGGCCGCCGGCTCCACCCTCAAGGACGTGACCATGGAACTCGGCGGCAAGTCGCCGCTGATCGTCTTCGCCGACGCCGATCTTGACCGTGCCGCTGACGCCGCCATGATGGCCAATTTCTACTCCAGCGGGCAGATCTGCACCAACGGCACTCGCGTGTTCGTCGAGGCTTCGGTGAAGGAGGCCTTCGAGGCGAAGATCGCCGAGCGCGTGGCGCGCATCCGCGCCGGCGACCCGCTGGACCCGAGCGTCAACTTCGGCCCCCTGGTGAGCTTCGAACACCAGGAAAAGGTGCTCGCCTATATCGCGCTGGGCAAGCAGGAAGGCGCGAGGGTGCTGGCCGGCGGCGAGGATTGGAGCAAAGGTGAACGAGGCGGAATCGAATGGAAAGAGGGCGCCTGGGCGGCCCCCACGGCATTCACCGATTGCACGGACGAGATGCGCATCGTGCGCGAGGAGATCTTCGGCCCGGTGATGGCAATACTCGCCTTCGACGACGAGGAAGAAGTGATCCGCCGCGCCAACAACACCCACTACGGCCTGGCCGCCGGGGTCTTCACCGAGAGCCTCAACCGCGCCCACCGGGTGATCCACCGTCTCGAGGCGGGCATCTGCTGGATCAACACCTGGGGCGAGTCTCCCGCCGAGATGCCGGTGGGCGGCTACAAGCAGTCCGGCGTGGGCCGGGAGAACGGCCTCGAGACTCTGGCCCACTACACCCAGACCAAGTCGGTGCAGATCGAGATGGGCCCCTTCGAATCGGTGTTTTAAGGAGATCCCATGCCCCAGCTCCGTGAATTCGACTACATCATCATCGGCGCCGGGTCGGCCGGTAATGTCCTGGCCTCTCGCCTCACCGAAGAGGAGGGCGTCAGCGTGCTGCTGCTCGAGGCCGGCGGCCCCGACTACCGCTTCGACTTCCGCACCCAGATGCCGGCGGCACTGGCCTACCCGTTACAGGGACAGCGCTACAACTGGGCCTTCGAGACCGACCCGGAACCCCATATGGATGGCCGACGCATGGAGTGCGGCCGCGGCAAGGGCCTGGGCGGCTCTTCGCTGATCAACGGCATGTGCTACATCCGCGGCAACGCCCTGGACTACGACCACTGGGCCAAGGCGCCGGGCCTGGCGGACTGGACCTACGCCGACTGCCTGCCCTACTTCAAGAAGTCCGAGAGCCGCGACATCGGCCCTAACGCCTACCACGGCGGTGACGGGCCGGTGAGCGTGACCACGCCGAAAGAGGGGAATAACCCTCTGTACCGCACCTTTATCGAGGCGGGCAAACAGGCCGGTTACCCGGAGACCGAAGACGTCAACGGCTACCAGCAGGAGGGCTTCGGCCCCATGGACCGTTTCGTCACCCCGCGCGGCCGGCGTGCTTCAACGGCCCGCGGTTACCTCGACCAGGCCAAGGGACGGCCGAACCTGACCATCGAGACTCGTGCGCTAACCGACGTGATCGAGTTCGAGGGCAAGCGGGCGCTGGGCGTGCGCTACTTTCTCAAGGGCGAGCCGCATCAGGCCCGCGCCCGTCGCGAGGTGCTGCTGTGCGGCGGGGCCATCGCCTCGCCACAGATCCTCCAGCGCTCCGGCGTGGGTCCGAAGGATCTCTTGGATGAATTCGGAATCGATCCGGTGCACGTCAACGAGAACGTCGGCGCCCATCTCCAGGACCATCTGGAGATGTATATCCAGTACCAGTGCACCCAGCCGGTCTCGCTCTACCCGGCGCTGAAGTGGTACAACCAGCCGAAAATCGGCGCCGAGTGGCTCTTCCTGGGCAGCGGCATCGGCGCAAGCAACCAGTTCGAGGCGGCGGGATTCATCCGCTCCAATGACCAGGAAGAATGGCCCAACCTGCAGTACCACTTCCTGCCCATCGCCATCAGCTACAATGGCAAGAGCGCGGTCCAGGCGCATGGCTTCCAGGCCCATGTGGGCTCCATGCGTTCCGAGAGTCGCGGGCGCATCCGCCTGATCTCCCGTGCCCCCGAAGCCGCACCCAGCATCCTCTTCAACTACATGTCCACCGACAAGGACTGGCAAGAGTTCCGCGATGCCATCCGCCTGACCCGCGAGATCATCGCCCAACCTGCCTTCGATGCCTACCGCGGCCAGGAGATCTCGCCCGGACCGGACGTGCAGTCAGATGCCGAGTTGGATGCCTTCATCAAGGCCCACGCCGAGACTGCCTATCACCCCTGCGGAAGCTGCCGCATGGGCGAGGACGACACGGCCGTTGTCGACGGACAGGGCCGAGTTCACGGCTTCGAAGGGCTGCGGGTAGTGGATGCCTCGCTGTTTCCGGTGATTCCCACCGGCAACCTCAATGCGCCGACCATCATGCTCGCCGAGAAGATCGCCGATCGCATTCGCGGCCGTGAACCGCTGCCGCGCTCGAATGCTCCCTACTATATAGCGGGCGATGCCCCGGCTCGGGACGAACCCCGACGCCGGTTAAATTAAATCGTGAGCTTAACCGAGTAGCAGGGTCACTCAGATAACAGCTGAGAATGACTGGCCGGTTGCAGAAAAGTGGACTAGTCTGCAAGAATTCAAACATCTGTTCGAATTCCTGCATTCCACAACAACCGGAGTCACGCCATGCTCACCCTGATTCTGCTGATCGCGGCCGTGGCCGGCCTGCTCGTCGTGATGCGACGCGAAGCGGGTGCTCTGCCCGCCCTCGGCGTGCTCGCCGTCACCGGCCTGGCCAGCCTGCTCTTCGCCTCCTCCCTGCTGGGCGTGCTGCTGCTGCTCGGTGCCGCTCTCCTGACCGCAGCCGGCTTGCCGGCATTACGCCTCCGGTGGCTTTCGCCCCGCCTCTTTACCCTATTCAAGAAGGTCGCACCCCGGGTCTCGGAGACCGAACGCATCGCGCTGGAGGCGGGCACCGTGGCCTGGGAAGGCGAACTCTTTACCGGGCGCCCCGATTGGCAAGCGCTGCTCGCGTTCCGCGATGAGGGGTTGACGGCAGAGGAGCAGGCCTTCCTCGACCACCAGTGCAGCGTGGCCGCCGGCATGTGCAACGCCTGGGAGATCACCCGGGAACTCGCCGACCTGCCACAGGAGCTGTGGGAATATCTCAAGCAAGAAGGCTTCTTCGGCATGATCATCCCCAGGGACTACGGCGGCCTGGGCTTCTCCGCCAAGGCCCAGTCGCTGGTGCTGCAGAAGCTCTCGATCAGCGAGACCCTGATGGTCACCGTGGGCGTGCCCAACTCCCTGGGGCCCGGCGAGCTGCTGCTCAAGTACGGCACCGAGGAACAAAAGGACCACTATCTGCCGCGGCTTTCCGACGGACGCGAGATTCCTTGCTTCGGTCTGACTGGTCCACGTGCCGGCTCAGACGCCACCGCCCTGCCCGACACCGGTGTGGTGTGTCGGCAGGATATCGACGGCGAGGAAGTGCTGGGCCTGCGGCTGAACTTCGAGAAGCGCTGGATCACCCTGGCGCCCATCGCCAGCGTGGTGGGCCTGGCCTTTCGGCTCTTCGACCCCGACCACCTGCTCGGCGACGAAGAAGACCGCGGCATCACCCTGGCGCTGATCCCGCGAGACACGGCGGGTATGGAGATCGGGCGCCGCCACCACCCTATCGGCAGCCCCTTCCTCAACGGGCCAATCAAGGGCAAGGACGTCTTCGTAGCGCTCGATACCATCATCGGTGGGCCGGAAATGATCGGTCAGGGGTGGAGGATGCTGGTGGAGTGCCTCTCCATCGGGCGCTGCATCACCCTGCCCTCCGGCGCCACCGGAACCGCCCGCTACGCCCTGGGCTGGAGCGGGGGCTTTGCCCGCATCCGTCGCCAATTCAACGTGCCGGTAGCCGAGATGGAGGGTGTTCAGGAGCCCTTGGCGCGCATGGCCGCGCTGGCCTATGTCTCCCGAGCCGCCGTCTACCAGACGGCCAACACCATCGACCACGGCGAGAAGCCGGCGGTACCCTCGGCAATCCTCAAAAGCCAACTGACCGAGTTCCAGCGTCAGATCCTCGGCGACGCCATGGACATCCATGGCGGCAAGGCAGTGACCCTGGGCCCGCGCAACTACCTCGGCATCGGCTACAGCGCCAACCCGGTGGCCATCACCGTGGAAGGCGCCAACATCATGACCCGCAACCTGATGATCTTCGGCCAGGGGGCGATCCGCTGCCATCCGTACGTGCTCGAGGAACTGGCTGCCAAGGAGGCCGACGATGTAAAGGCCTTCGACCGCGCCTTCTTCGGCCACGCCGGGCTGGTCTTCGGTAACGCCGCCCGCGCCCTCACACAAGGCCTGGGACTCGGACGGCCCGGCGTGCCCTTCGATGAGGTCGCCGCTCCCTATGCCCGCGACATCGCCCGTCTCTCAGCCGGCTTCGGGTTATGTGCCGATGCCGCCATGGCGAGCCTCGGCTCGAGCCTCAAGAAGCGTGAGATGCTCTCGGCCCGCCTGGGCGACGTGCTCTCCAACCTATATCTCGCCTCGATGACGATCAAGCAGTGGCATGAGGGAGACAAGGTCGAGGGCGAGGCCGCCCTGCTGCACTATGGTTGCCGGTTCCTCCTGAGTCGCGCCGAGCAGGCCTTCGACGAGCTGTTCGACAACCTGCCGAGCCGTGCCCTGGGCCGGGTACTGCGTATCATCGTGATGCCCACCGGCCGCCGCTGGAAGCGTCCCCAGGATGCCCTGACCCGCGAGATCGCCCAAGCCATCTCCCGCGATACCTCACTGCGCCACTACCTGCTGGAAGCCACCTGGCAGGAGAACGACGGCAGCCGGGACAATCCGCTCGCCCACTACAATGCCCTGCTGGTCACCCAGGAACGGGCCGAGAGCCTCTACCGCAAGGTCAACAAGGCCTACGCCCAGGGCGAGCTGCCGGCGGAAGCACTGCACCCCGAGCAGAAGGTGGAGGCAGCGCTGAAGAAGGGACTTATCTCCGAGGAAGATGCCTCCTTCATGCGTGAACGGGAGGCCGCGGTGCTCGAAATGCTCAGCGTGGACGACTTCGCTTACGACGCCTTCGTCACCGACAAGTCTAAGGTGCTACGCCATAACGCTGACTGATCTTGACAAGCGAACCAGAGAAGCCCCGGCCAGCCCGGGGCTTCCTTGTGGGTGACAACGCTACCCCTCACCCTTCACCCCTCCAGCGGCCATACCAGCAATATCATCGGTATGGCCACCGCCAGCACCACGAGCGACAGCGGCAGCCCCATTTTCCAGTAGTCGGCGAAGTGATAACCGCCGGGACCCATCACCAGGGTGTTGGACTGGTGGCCGATGGGCGTGAGGAAGGCACAGGAGGCACTGACCGCAACGGCCATGAGAAAGGGATCCATCGAAACATCGAAGCCCTGGGCCAGGCTGACAGCAATGGGCGCCATCAGCACGGCGGCCGCATTATTGTTGACGATATTGGAGAGCGTCATGGAGATGATGAACAGGCCCGCCAGCGTGATCACGATGGGCCAGTCGGCGCCGAGGCTAAGCAGGGTATCGGCGATCGATTGCGCGCCACCACTGGTCTCCAGTGCCTCGCCCACGGGGATCATGGCGGCCAGCAGCACGATCACCGGCCCGTCGATCGCCTGGTAGCCCTCCCGTAGGGGCAGGACGCCCACCAGAAGGGAGAGCAGGGCCGCACTGGAGAGCGCGATGGCCGTCGGCAGGAGATCGAACATCATGGCGACGATGGCCACCGCAAAGATCCCCAGGGAGAGCCACAACCTGGGCGGCTCTCCCGTGGGAAGATCGCGCTTAACCAGGGGCAGACAGCCAAGCGTCGCCAGGCTCTCGGAAAGCCTGCTCTCCCCTCCCTGCAGCAGAACGACATCGCCGGGTTCGAAGCGTATCTCGTGCAGACGTTTCTTCAGACGGGTGCCCTCACGAGCCACCGCCACCAGGTGCAGGCCATACTGGTTGTGGAGACCCAGTTGCCGAACACTTCGATTGACCATCATCGAATCTCGACGCACCACTGCCTCGATGAGCTGGAGCCCTTCGGTGTCGATGACGCGCTGCTCATCCTCCTTGTCCTTGTCTTCGTCCTGATTACTGTCTCCGCGGGATGCCGCCTCATCGGGCTCGCCCTCCTCCTTGTCTTTCTGCCTTTCTCTCTCTTCCCTTTCCTTTTCTTCCTGTTCTTTCTCCTGCCTTTCTTTCTCCTCCTCGAGTTCCGCCTCTGCGCCCAGCGAGAGACCGGCCTTGTCCTCGAGCTGCTTCATCTCGTCGGGGCCCGCTTCCACCATCAGGGCGTCCCCCTCCTTGAGGGGGCCATAGAACTCGTGTCCCGCCCAGCGCTGGTTACCCCGAATCACGGCCAGCACCGGTATGGTTTCGTCCAATTCGTGCTGTAGCTTGTTGAGTGTCCAGCCGTTGGCCTTGGAACCCTCCCTCACCTTGACCTCGAGCAGGTAGTTCGCGGTATCGAACATCGCCTCGGTTGAAGCCTTGCTGGCACGCATGGGTACCAATCGCCAGCCCAGGACCACAATGAAGGCCAGCCCTGCCAGGGCGACCACGGCACCCACCGGAAAGAAAGTAAACATGCCGAAACTCTCGCCGAGGGTGTCATTGCGGAAACTGGAGATGATGATATTGGGAGGAGTACCGATCAAAGTCGTCAGGCCGCCCAGCAGCGAACCGAAGGCGAGCGGCATCAGCAGAAACGACGGCGAAGTGTCGTGTTCTCGGGCCACCCGCATGGCGACCGGCAGCATCAATGCCAGAGCACCCACATTGTTCATGAAGCCGGAGAGCACCACCACGGTGGCAGTCAGGGCGACCAGTTGCAGGAAGAGTCGATCGCCGACCTTCAAGACCTTGTCGGCAATCACGTCCACCACGCCGGAGTATTCCAGGCCACGACTGAGTACCAAGACCGCCGCCACCGTGATCACCGCCGGATGACCGAAGCCGCTGAAGGCTTCCTCGGCGGGCACCAGGCCCAGCATCACCGAGACCAGCAGGGCGGTGAGCGCCACCAGATCGTAGCGGAAGCGCCCCCAGGCGAAGGCGACCAGCGTCAATCCGAGGACAATGAAGACCAGCGTGCTGTCGGCCATGACACCTCCCTGTATATTCGTGGAGACTCAAGCACACCAGCCGCAGGCAAGAAAATCCAGACCTTTCGTTCAATCAGGAAGCAAAGAACCCGGCCTGAGAGCGTCAGCTCGAAGGCACGCTGCTAGCGGCTGGCGGTCATTGCCAACCGTTATGGCTCGGCGAAAGGCAGGGGACCGGTGCCCCGACGCACCTCGAAGACATTCAGCGTCATGGCCACCAGGGCGTAATAGCCGAAGACCCCTACCAGTTCGACTACCGCCGGCTCGCCGAAGGCCGCCACTGCCTCGGCGTAGAGCGCCTCGTCGACACGACGAGTAGTGTATAGCGTCTTGCCCAGGCGATAGACCAGCGCCTCATTGTCGAGCTCGAAGGGGGGGTCCCGCCCCTCCTGTAGCGCCTCGATCACCGCCTCGGTGACGCCCGCCTCGCGCGCGATGGGGGCATGGATCTGCCACTCGGCCTGGGACTGCCACCAGGCCGCGGTAAACAGGATCGCCAGCTCCGTCAGCCGCGTATCGAGCCGGGTCCCGTATCGGCAGAAGGCACCGAGTCGCTGGGCGTGATCGGCCAGTTCCGGGCTATGGATCCAGGCCAGGAAGGGACCGTCCAGGTTGCCGCGGGGGCCGCTCAGGATGGCGTCCAGCACGCGGCGCTGCTCGGGTGCCATGCGGGTCTCGTCCAGCGGGGAGAGGCGGGAGTCGATCGACATCGGACTGGGCTCCATCAGGCGTGGTCGAAGACGGTTTTCAGGGACGCATCGAGCTTGTCGACGATCTCGTCCAAGTGCGATTCGTCGAGGATGAAGGGTGGGGCCAGCAGGATATGGTCGCCCCGGCGCCCGTCCAGGGTGCCGCCCATGGGATAGCACATCAGGCCCTTGGACATGGCGGTGCGCTTGACCGCCGCATGCAGCTTGCGGGACGGGTCGAACGGCGTCTTTTGGCCCCGGTCGGCCACCAGCTCGAGCCCCCGGAACAGGCCCCGACCGCGGATGTCGCCGACATAGGGGTGCTCGCCGAAACGGGCCTCCAATCGCTGCTGGAGGCCCTCGCCCAGCCGGTCGACGCGCGGCAGCAGGTTCCGCTCCTCGATGGCCCGCTGGACCGCCAGGGCGGCGGCGCAGGCGGTGGCGTGACCGATGTAGGTGTGCCCGTGCTGGAAGAACCCCGAGCCCTCGGCGATAGCCTGGCGAATATGTTCACTCACCAGGGTCGCACCAATCGGCTGGTAACCGGCGCCCAGGCCCTTGGCGATGGTCATCAGGTCCGGCGTCACGCCCTCCTGCTCGGCGGCGAACAGGCTGCCGGTCCGGCCCATGCCGCACATCACCTCATCGAGGATCAGCAGGATGCCGTGGCGATCGCAGATCTCGCGCACCCGCGTAAAGTAGCCCGGCACCGAAGGGACCGCTCCCAGGGTCGCGCCGACCACCGGCTCGGCGACGAAGGCCATCACGTTCTCTGGCCCCAACGACTGGATCTCGGCCTCGAGCTCTGCCGCCAGACGCTCACCGTAGGCCTCCGGGGTCTCGCCGGGGGCCTGATCCCGATAGGCGTAGCAGGGGCTGACGTGACTCACCTCGACGAGCAGCGGCTCAAACTGTTGCCGACGCCAGGCGTTGCCGCCGGTCGCCAGCGCCCCCAGGGTGTTACCGTGATAGCTCTGGCGCCGCGCAATAAGGTGCTTACGCTGGGGCTCGCCCCTCTCGATGAAGTATTGGCGCGCCAGCTTGAGCGCCGCTTCCACCGCCTCGGACCCTCCCGAGACGAAATAGACGGAGGAGAGGCCCGTCGGAGCCCGCTCGACCAGGAAGTCGGCCAGGGCCTCCATCGGCTCGTTGGTGAAGAAGGAGGTGTGGGCGTAGGCAAGCCGCCCGACCTGCTCACGGATAGCCTCGATCACTTCGGCATCGCTGTGGCCCAGACAGGACACCGCGGCACCCCCACAGGCATCCAGGTAGCGGCGCCCCTCGGCATCGATCAGGTAGGGGCCGTCGCCGCCCACGGCGGTCGGATACTGTTGCTGCAGATGACGGTGGAATACGTGGCTCATGCTGACCTCACACGGGTTTTCGCAAATCAGATTGTCATTTTTATGAAAAGTAACGATTTTTCTGCATCGAGTCACGGATGCGCCAGATGGGCGCCTACGTGGACTAGCCGAGCGGCTCACGGCGATGGCGATAGGGGCCGAACAGGCAGGCCAACAGCAGCAAGCCCCCGGACAGCGTGGCGATCATCCCGGCCGCACTCAACGAGACGCTGAAACCTAGCCAGCCCGGGCCATAGCCTGCCAGCACATACCCCAACACCGCCGAGACCACGGCGATCAGCTGGCTAAAGGCGATCTGCGAAGCGAGATGGTTGGTCATCAAGCGGGCTGCGGCGGCGGGACAGATGAACATGGCAATGACGATGATCGCCCCGACCGCCTCGAAGGCGGCAATGGCGGCCACGGCCACCATCAGCACCAGCAACAGGCCGACCAGCGTCGGGCGGGCACCGACGCTGGCGGCGAAATCGGCATCGAAACTGGCCAGCACCAGGCCGCGGCGGAAGACTACAACGAAAGCGGCCACCAGGGCCCCCATCCAGGCCACCCGGCCCAGTTGCGGCGGCAGGTCGGACAGTGCCTGCGTATCGAACAGCGAAGCGACGCTGGTGCCCTCGAACCAGATCAGGCTCTCCAGATTGCCGTAGAGGGCATGCTCCACGTCCAGGTGGACCGTGCCCACCTCATTCCACTCCAGCATCAGAACGCCCAAGGCAAATAGGCTCGTGAAGACCACGCCCATGGCCGCACTGTTTTCCACTCGGCCCAGGCGGCGGATCAGCTCGATCATCGCCACGGTGAACAAGGCCGACACGCCGGCCCCCAGCATCATCGCCGAAGAGGCCAGAGTTCCGGTGAGCAGGAAACTCGCCACGATACCCGGCAGCGCGACGTGGCTGATGGCATCACCGATCAGACTCTGGCGGCGCAATACCAGGAAGTTGCCCAGCAGGGCGCAGGACATGCAGATGATAATGGCGACCGTCAACGGCACCAGGCTGAACATCAGGAAATCGCTCATGGGTACGCCTCCCGACTCGCCATCAGCCGGTTCTCGAGCACCATGATGGTATCCGGCGAGAGCACTCGTTCGATCGGCAACAGGCCGCGGTGATCGAGCTGTGCGGCATCCTCCGGATAATAGCGCCGGTGGAGTGCCCAGAGCCGCTCCTCATGCTCGGCATCCCGAGCCGCGGCCCAGCCCGAAGGTGTTGCCACTCCATCGCGGCGGATGAAGCCCTGACGCCGCAGCACCCTCATGGTCAGGTCGTCGAAGATTGCCTCGTCACGAGCCAGGGCAAGCAGCCCCTGGCGCAAATGGACTCGCCGCTTGAAGCGCTGGTGGGCAATCAGGGTGGCCAGGATGCCGCGCCGCGGCGAAAGCAGGAAGGAGACCAGAAAAAGCACGAAGGAGGCCAGCACCACCAGGGGGCCGGTGGGCAGCCCTTGTCGAACGCTGGACAGGGTGACGCCGAGATAGCCGGCGAGGGCGCCGAGCAGCGCCGCCAGCGCCACCACGCGCAGCGGCCGGTCGGTCCAGAAGCGACCGGTCACCGGCGGAATGATGGTCAGCGCGACGATCAGGATCAAGCCGGTGATCCGCAGCCCGATCACCACCACCGCCAGCAGCAAGAGCATCAGCAGCATATCGACGCGCTGGACCCGGACCCCGTTGGTAGCGGCGAAGACGGGATCGAAGCAGACCATCAGGAAGTCACGACGCATGACGATGATGCCGGCCGCCAGCAGCAGGGAACAGAACCCGATCAGTTGGGCTTCGGCCGCCAACATGCCGGCGGTGGAACCGACAAGATAGCCGGTCAGCCCGGCCTGGCCGGACACCGCCAACGACTGGATGACGGTGAGCAATACCACGCCCAGGCCAAAGAAGGTGGAGAGCACGGCGCCTATGGCAGCATCCTCACCTAGCCGGGTGCGGTGGCTTATGGCCTGCACCGCCCAGAGCCCGGCGGCGGCGCTCAGCCCAGCGCCGACTAGCAGGCCCGGCATCCAGCGTCCGTCGCCGAATACCAGCGCCATCAGGATGAAGGCCAGGGCCAGGCCGGGAAGGGTCGCATGGCTAATCGCATCGCTGACCAAGGAGCGCTTTCGCAGCAGCACGAAGCTGCCGATCATGCCAGCACCGCCCCCGAGCAGCATCGCCCCGAGGGTCACCAGGCTGGTGTTGTAACCGGCCTCGAAGATCAGGGCGCGCCACCAGGCTTCCATGCTCAGCACTCCCGGGATTCCCGGGGCGCCTCGTCCAGCAGGCGCAATAGCTGGACATCGCCGAGCCGACCACCGTAGGTTTCCTGAAGGTTCTGCGCCGTGAAGGTCGTCGCCACAGGCCCGGCCGCGATGCGGTGGACATTGAGCAGCAACAGGTGATCGAAATAGTCGCGTACCGTGGCGAGGTCATGATGGACGCAGAGCAGGGTCCTGCCCTGGCGACGCAAGGTCTTGAGCACCTCCACGATGGCCTTCTCGGTGGCCGCATCGACCCCGGCAAAGGGTTCGTCGAGGATGGTCAGGTCTGCCTCCTGGGTCAGGGCACGAGCCAGGAAGACGCGTTGCTGCTGGCCGCCCGAGAGTTCACCGATCTGGCGCCGGGCGAAGGCCTCCATGCCGACACGGCCCAGACTCTCCATGGCCTTATCGCGGTGGTGCCGACGGGTTAACTGCCACCAGCGCAGGTCGCGGAAGAGCCCCATGGTCACCACGTCGATCACCGTCGCGGGAAAATCCCAGTCGACGCTGCTGCGCTGCGGGACATAGGCCACACGGCGCGAGCGGCCGTCATAGGGTTTGCCGAACACACGGATATCCCCAGTGAGCCGCCGGGTGATGCCCAGGGCGGCCTTGAGCAGGGTCGACTTGCCGGCCCCGTTGGGACCCACGATGGCAGTCATGCTGCCCGGCGGCGTGATGAAGTCCACCGAGTGCACCACCGGTCGATGGTCATAGCTGACGGTCAGGCCATGGATCGCCAGGGGGCTCGCCACCACCTCGTCGGAAAGGTGCAGTGCACCGTTCATTCGCTCACCTCTTCCTGGCCCAATCGCTCCAGTCTCCCCCCGGTGGGGGCCTCGCCCCCCAGCGCACGTGCGATCAGGGTGACGTTGTGATCGAACATCCCGAGCCAGGTGCCCTCGTAGGTCGCGGCCGGTCCCATGGCATCGGAAAACAGCTCTCCGCCGATCTCGACCGTCCAGCCCTCGGCGGCCGCCCCCTCGACCAGCGCCTGGACGTTACGATCCGATACCGACGACTCGATGAAGATGGCGCCGATCCGACGGTCCACCAGCACGTCGACCAGCGATTCGATGCGCGCCAGGCCGGCCTCGCTCTCGGTGGAGAAGCCTTGGATACCCATGACCTCGTACTCATAGGCGTCGCCGAAGTAGCCGAAGGCATCATGTGCCGTCACCAGGACCCGTGACGACGCCGGCACGCTGTCGAGCACCATGGCAGCGTAGCCATCCAGCGCCTCGAGCTTGGCGAGATAGGCATCGGTGCGCGCCTCGAACTCCTGGGCATGCTCGGGAGCCAGCTCGGCCAGGGCATCGCGGATGCCCTCCACCACCCACAGCCAGCGGCCGGGATCCATCCAGACGTGAGGATCGGGCTGGTCAGGATATGCCTCGTCGGCAAGACGCTGCTCGACCGGCACCGCCTCGCCCACGGCGAAGACGGGCTTGCGTTCCGCCAACCGTGACAGGAAGTTGCGCAATTGGGCCTCCAGGTTGAGACCGTTCCAGAACACCGCATCCGCCCGGGTCATGGCAGTGACGTCGTGGCGAGTCTGGCGATAGAGGTGCGGATCTACCCCCGGCCCCATCAAGCCTTGTACCTCGACCCGCTCCCCTCCTATTTCACGCAGGACATCGGCGATCATCGCGGTTGTGGCCACCAGCTTCAGTGGCGCATCGTCCTCGTCGGCCAGCACCGGTCCGGCCAACATTCCCGCCAGCATAAGCAACAAGAGCTTCAGGGTAAGCGCACGTCGGGGGAAAGCTGTCATCGATGACCCTCGGGGGTGGATGGTGTTACCGAACAGAATACGCGCTGGCGGTCAGTTCATGAATTGGCATGACGGAAGATTCCGTATCACCGGATCATCACCGACGCCTGATGCCCAGCAGTGATTTTCCGGCTGCGGGCACGAGAGCCTGTCACGGCAGGAGGATGGTGGAGCCGGTGGTCTGGCGGCCCTGGAGGGCTTCCTGGGCCTTGCCGGCCTCCGCAAGCGGGTAGCGTTGGCCGATATCGACCTTGACCTTGCCGCTCTCCAGCATCGCGAAGAGCTCGCCGGCCATCCACTCAAGCCGCTCGCGGGTGTCGGCATAGCCGTTGAGGCTCGGCCGGGTGACGAACAGCGAGCCCTTCTGGTTGAGGATGCCGATGTTGACGCCCTCCACAGCGCCCGAAGCATTACCGAAGCTGACCATCAACGAACGTGGCTTCAGGCAGTCCAGCGAGGTCTCCCAAGTATCCTTGCCCACCGAGTCGTAGACCACGTCACACATTGCGCCGCCGGTCAGCTCGCGGACACGCTCCACCACGTTCTCTCGGGTATAGTCGATGGTCGCCCAGGCGCCATTGCGCTCGGCCAGCGCCGCCTTTTCCGGCGAACTCACCGTGCCGATCAGCTTCACGCCCAGCGCCTTTGCCCACTGGCAGGCAATGGAACCCACGCCCCCGGCGGCGGCATGCCAGAGAATCGTCTCGCCGCCCTCAAGCGGACAGGTCTGACGCAGCAGATACTGCACGGTGAGTCCCTTGAGCATGCTGGCGGCGGCGGTCTCGACGTCGATGGCCTCGGGCAGCACCACCACTTTTTCCGCTGGCACCACATGCTGCTCGGCATAGGCGCCCAGCGGCCCCTGGGCATAGGCGACCCGGTCTCCCGCCTTGAGGTGGGTGACGCCCTCGCCCACCGCATCGACCACGCCGGCCCCCTCGGTGCCCAGACCGGACGGCAGCCACGGGGCCGGATAGAGGCCAGTGCGGAAATAGATGTCGATGAAATTGAGGCCGACGGCCTGGTTACTGACGCGAACCTCGCCGGGCGCCGGCTCGGCCGAGGTGACGTCGACGAGCTCGAGGACCTCGGGCCCACCGGTGCGAGCGAACTGGATACGCTTGGCCATGGGGATGTTTTCCTTGTGTTGCCTGCGAGATTAGCCCACCAGTCAAGCGCCGTGGGCCCGCAGGGTCAAGCCACGTCGCCGTCAGAGAGTGGCCGGAAAGGACTCCAGGCCGCGGATAAAGCGCGCCTTGTAGTCATCGAACTGCTGGCGGTCGCGCTTGAAGGACTGGATCACCGACGCCTCGTCGAAGGTCAGCGCCCTGGGGAGGTCCTCGAGGGAGGCGGCGGGATGCTTGGGCCCCAGCCCGATCCGCACCCCGGCCTTGCCGTCCAGCCAGCGCGTGATGCCCGCCTCGCGAAAGCGAGCCTCCTGCTCGGCATCCTGGGTATCGATGCGCAGGGGCGCCTTGAGCGCCAGCTCGGCGACCAGGCGCTCAGCCGGGCGCGGCACACGCACATGGCCCTCCTCTTGATACTGGTCCAACTCGACCAGCAGCATCACGGTCATGCTGCTGCCGACCTCGTCGAGCACGAGCAGGGCCAGTGCCACCGGGCGCGAATGATCATCCACCAGCGCCAATACCCTCGCTGCCTCCTGCTTGATCAGCACCCCCAGTGTGCCGGCGAAGGTTGCCAGCGGCCTGAGGCCCGCCTCCTGGCCATAGGCTTCGGCGCACAGCCGGGCCAGGCAGGCTTCGCGTTGCTGGGGATTCTTGATATGCACGATTCTCATCTCGGTATCCTCGCGTTCGGCAATATCACCAGGGTCCCATCATCAGGGTCAAAGTCGCGCAGCCTACCATATCCAAGCCATGACGAATGGCGATACGCTGTAGGCCGCTTCCTCGCCGCCAGTGCGCGGTGTCTCGCTGACCAGGACGCCTGTTCATGCCCCACCCTGACATCCCCCTGTCCCGTTTGATCGCCCATCGCGGCCTATCCGCCCGAGCACCGGAAAACACCCTGATCGCCGTTCGCGAGGCCAAGCAGGCCGGCTGTGATTGGGTCGAGCTCGATGTGCAACTGCTCGGCGACGGGACCCCGGTAATCTGGCACGACGCCAACATCCGGCGCTGCTCCGATGGCCGCGGCCGACTGGGCGACCTGGACCTGGCCACGGCCCGCCGGCTCGATGCAGGCGGCTGGTTCGGAGACGCATTCCGGGGCGAGCGCATGGCCACCCTCGAAGAGATGCTCGTCCTCCTCGACGAGCTCAAGATGGGAGTGAACCTGGAACTCAAAGTGAATCGCGGCCGAGATCCCCACGCCTTGGTGGATACCGCCCTGCCTGAGGTAATGGAGACACTGCCGCCGGCGCGGCGCCTGGTCTCCTCCTTCAGCGACACCGCCCTGGCTCGGGCACGCACCCTGGCCGGGCCCGAATCCCTGGCGCTGGGCGTGCTCTTCGAGACGATCGGCCGCGACTGGCGCTCACGCTGCGAGCCGGTGCAGGCCTACAGCGTTCATGCTGACTGGAGGCGCCTCAAGAAGACGCGCGTTCGCGAGGTCATCGAGGCGGGCTACCGACTGCTCTGCTATACGGCCAACGATCCCACCGCCTTCGCCCCACGCTGGCAATGGGGCGTCGAAGCGGTGATCAGCGACGACCCGATGCGCTTCGCCGGTCACTTGCCCGCCACCTGAGCACACCGCCGGAGACCACCGCGGCGCTGGGGGTGAAGTAGCAGACGCCAGCACGGTCGGGCACGACTACCACGACCTCCCTTGTCAGGCTCAGGGCACGGCAACGAACACCCTCGAGCCTTCTATCTCGGCTCTGGCCAGGCGCTGGCCATAGAGTCGTTCCAGAACCTCGGGCACCAGCATGCTCGCCGCCGGGCCCCAGCAGGCCTCTCCGTTCGGGTAGAGCAACAGCAGGTGATCGCACCAGCGAGCGGCCAGGTTGAGGTCATGCAGGCACATCATCACGGCACGGCCGCCGGCTGCCTGCTCGGCCAGCAGCCGCATCACCGCCACCTGATGGTGCAGGTCCAGATGATTGGTGGGCTCATCGGCTAGCCAGACGCCAGGGTCCTGGGCCAGCAGGGTGGCGATCGCCAGCCGCTGGCGTTCACCGCCGGAGAGCGTGGCCACCTGGCGCCCGCCCAGCGCCGCCAGGTCCAATCGTTCCAGGGCATGCCGCGCCAGCGCCAGGTCCTCGGCGGTTTCCATCTGCCAGGGGGAGAGCCAGGGGTGGCGGCCGATCAGAGCGGTCTCTTCCACCGTGGCGGGAAAGCCGTCGTGATGCTCCTGGAAGACCAGCCCGAGGCACTGGGCCAGTCGGCGGCGTCGCAGGCGGGCCAAGGGCACGCCATCCACCTCCACCTGGCCAGCGCGTGGCGGTCGCAGGCCGGCTAGTGTGTGCAACAGGGTGGTCTTGCCCGAGCCATTGGGTCCCAGTACCCCCCACACCTGACCTGGCAGTACCGCGATGTTCAGTGGATCACCCCCATCGCGGCCCGGGACATCGTTGACCAGCCCACGGGTCTCCAAGCGACTCATCAGCGGCTCCGATGCAGCAGGTAGAGGAAGGTCGGCACTCCGAGCAAGGCGGTGATCACCCCCACCGGAAGCTGCTCGGGGGCGATGATCGTTCTCGCCAGGGTATCCGCCAGCACCAACAGGGTGCCGCCGGCCAGGGCACAGGCGGGAAGGATCAGCCGCTGGTCGTTGCCCAGCACCAGGCGCAGCATGTGCGGCACCACCAGCCCGACGAAACCGATACTCCCCGCCGTCGTTACCGCCACGGCGGTGATCAGACTCGCCAGCAGGTAGATCAGCCATTCCAGCCGCCGGACCGCCACCCCTAGGGCCGCGGCTTGCAGCCCGCCCCGAGCCAGCACGTTGAGGCTCCGCCCGAGCGGCACCACCAGCAGGCAGACCAGGGCCAGCAGGCCCAGCGCAACGCCTGGGCCTCGCGCATGGGCCAGGTCACCCATCAGCCAGTAGAGCATACCCGGCAGCTGCCGGGCCGGGCTGAGCGAGAGGATCAGAGTGATCACCGCTCCCCAGCCGGAGGCGACGACCACACCGGTGAGCAGCAGCCGCGACGGCGTCCAACTGCCGGTACCATGGGCCAGGCCGAAGACCAGCAGGGTCGCCGTCAGGGCGCCGGCAAAGGCCGACCCCGAGATCACGGCACTGCCCAGCCCCGCCAGCATCGCCAGCAGGGCGCCCACCGCCGCGCCGCCGGAAAGCCCCAGCACATAGGGATCTGCCAGAGGATTACGTAGCAGCACCTGCATCAGGGCGCCGGCCACCGCCAGCAGGCCGCCGGTAGCAAAGGCAGCCAGGGCACGCGGCAGGCGCAGCTCGAGGATTAGGGTACGTGACAGGGCATCGCCACCGCCCGTCAGCACGGCGAGGCTCTCCGACAGGGGCACGGCGGCGCTGCCCAAGGCCACGGCGAGCACCAGGGCAGCAAGGGCAGCCGTTGCCAGCACTCCTAGGGTCAACGCCAGCTGGCCTACTGTCAGGTGCCCATGGGTGGCCGTACCCGGGCTAACGGCGGCCACGGGCAACTTCCAGCCTGTCACAGAGCCGCCGGCTGCCCTCGAGCAGTCGTGGCGTGGGCCGCTGGAGCAGCGACGGAGGCACGAAGAAGAGGTTATCGCGGGCCACCGCCCTCAGCTCGGGAAAGCGCTGCCAGTCCGCCAGCCAGCCGCGGCTCTCTTCCCCCCGCCCGCCGGCGAGGATCACCTCGGGATCGGCCGCCAGCACGGCCTCCTCGTCGATGCGCGGCACCAATCGCGACAGGTCGCCGAAGACGTTCACGCCCCCGCACAGTGTGACTGCCTTGCCGATGAGGTGCTCGTCGTTGACGGTCATCAAAGGCGAGTCCCACACCTGATAGAACACGGATACCGGAGGCGCAGCCTCATGGATTGCCGACAGCTCGGCAACCCCCTGACGAAAGCGCTCGGCGGCCAGCCGCCCCTGTGCCCCGCTGCCGCCCAGCCGCGCCAGCCGTTCGAGGGCCGTGGCGATGCCCTCGAAATCCCGTGGCTCGATGCGGAACACCGGCACCCCCAGCCGTTCGAGGCGCTCTACCTGCTCTGCGGGATTGCCGGTGACCCAGCCGATCACCAAGTCCGGCTGCAGGGCCACCAGGCGCTCCAGGTCTAGGCGATCATGGCTGCCCACGGAGGGTAGCTCGCTGGCCGCGGGTGGAAAATCGCTGTGATCCACCACCGCCACCAGCCGCTCCCCTGCCCCCGCGGCGAAGAGCAGCTCGGTGGCCCCGGGGGAGAGCGCGACAATCCGCTCGGCCGGCGCCGCCAGACAGATCTCGCGGCCGCTGTCGTCGATGGCGCAGACCTGATCGGCAGCGGCCGGCTCGACGAGGCCGGTCAGCAGCACGAACAAGAGCCCGGCCATGCCGGGCAGACGGTGAGTCACTGGCGATTCCCTAGGGACCAAAGTGGACACTGACAAAGGCAGCTCGGCCGGCGTTGATGTAGTCATCGCCATCAAAGAATTTCGCCGTCGCGTACTCCTTGTCCAGTGCATTCTCCACCGTCAAACGGGCTGTCCACATCGGGGCGAATTGCCAGCCGGCACGCAAGTTGAGCAGACCGTAGCCGCCAAGCCGGGAAGAATTGCCAAGGAAGTCGTACTCGTAACGGTGGTCCTGAACAATCCAGGATCCCCCCAGTGACCAGTCACCCAGCTCACGATCGATATCAAACCGCAGGCTCTGGCTAGCACGCCGTGCAAGCTGGTTACCGGTACTGCGATCCTCGGGATCGGTCCAGGTGAGGGCCGTTGCCAACGTCCAGTCATTAATCTCGGCACCACCGGAAATCTCAATGCCCCGGATACGACTGGTGGGGATGTTGGTCGGCACATCGTTGATCTGGGCCGAGATCAGGTTATCGATATCGGTTTGATAAAGCGCCGTATCCCAGAACCAATTCGCATACTGGCCACGTACCCCAATCTCGACGGTGTCAGATGTTTCAGCTTCCAGATCGGGATTCGCGAAACCAGGATAATAAAGATCATTGAAGGTGGGGGCGCGAAAGGCCGTGCCGTAGCTGGCCCGGGCGATGTGATGGTCGTCCAGGGCATAGCCCAGCGCCAGGCTGCCCGTCAGCTCTTCCCCGTAGGCCTCGTTATCGTCATGACGAAGGCTGGCCTGAAGGCTTAGTGGTGAGAAATCTAGAAGCCCTTGGGCAAAGACCGCCGTGTTATCACGACTATCTTCTTCATACTGCGTCGTGCTACTGACGCTATCTTCAGTATGTTCAACACCCGCCACCAGTTCGTGGACGCTGAAACTTAAGGTGTTCTCCCAGCGGGCAGTCTGGGTTTGAGTGTCGAATACTGAAATACCATAAGAATCGAAAGTGTCACGTTCGTCTCGCGCCTCGCTCAGGGTGACGCGGCTTGACCAGGTCTCTGTCACCGGCGTCTCAGCGTAGACCGCCGCCACCTGTTGCACGAAGTCATCTTCCGCGGGGGCGCCGAAGCTATCAAACTCGGTCGTGCCTCGTCCCCGCAGCGCCAGCATGCCCATCTCGGCGCCGCCGTCGAAGGTGTGGGAGAGTCGTACCACACCGCTGGTATTGTCGTAGCCCTTATCATCGCCGCCGCGGCGAACCGGCACGCCCTCAGTATCGAAGCGGCTGGCGGCAAAGTGGTAGCGGGTACCGCCCTCGGCGCCGGAAAGACTGGCGGAGTAGCGCTGAGTCTCGAAGGAGCCGCCACCCACCGAAATACGCGGCGTCGGTTCGCCCTCTTTCCCTTCAGGAGTGAACAGCTGGACAACGCCACCCACCGCGTCGGCGCCATAGAGGCTGCCGCGGGGACCGCGCACGATCTCGGCACGCTCGAACATGCGAGGATCCAGAAATTCCCAGGACGCCGCCCCCGTGGTCGCGGAGCGCAGTCGAATGCCGTCGATCAGCAACACGTTCTGGTTGCTGTTGGTTCCCCGGATGAAGACGCTGCTCTGCTTGCCGTAGCTGCCATTGGTGCTGACATCCACCCCTGGCTGGCCACGCAGCACATCGGTGATGCTGGCAGGGTCCTGGCGACGAAAGGCGGCTTCGTCGATCACGGTGACGGACGAGAGGCTCTGGTCGGCAGTTCGAGGGGCCAGGGTGGCGGTCACCACCATCGGATTTAGCTCGACGGTGGCAGATTCCTGGTTAGCGCTGTTCGACTGTGCCTGAACGGCCAGAGGAAGCGCGGCGAGACCGAAGGCGGCCAGGCCGGAGGTGGCAGTGATGCGGTTTTTCATGGAATGTCCCTTGCTCGCCGTACTCACCCGTACGACTGGTCGGTATTGCAGTCACCGGGACGGCAAGGGATCGAGGAAGAGGGAAAACGAAAGAGACGACGCCTGCCCAGCCTCCTGGTCGCCCACCGCAACCCGGCATTTACTCTCGGGCCGGTCTCCGGGCTTACGAGTGAAAGCCGGGCATGAAGCAGGCCCGACGTCCGGAACGACCGCCTTCCCGTGCAGCAGCACAGTGGCGTGATGGCCGTTCTTTCCTCGATCACCGTTGCGGGGGCAGCGTCGGAATGGGATTACCGACTTCCCGTTTCACTGGCGGACGTTTCCACCAGCACCTGAGAGGTGCGCGTAAGCTAGCAATCCCTCGATGAAGCGTCAACGCATACCCTCCGACTGATTGACCTGGCGCAGCCAAACTTATGGCGGGCTGACAGGACATCGCCTCGCCCCTATACTATATATTTATGGCTATGTTGGTATCTGTTGTTGGCGTGCTTTAAAAATACTGTATAAACTACTGTATATCCAGTTTTCCTCTGGGGCACGCCATGAATCAATCAGACCTCAAAGCCCTCGAACAGACACTGACTCGCCTCCCTGACCATCTCAAGAAATACCTGGCAGATCAGATTCTTGGGCAAATAAGCTCCCAAGCGAACACCTTGCTCGACACCGCGAGACCTCACCTTCCCTGCCCACACTGTGGCGCTGAATACCCTGCAAAGTGGGGGCGCAGCGGTGGCCTGCAGCGGTATCGCTGCCGGAATCCCGATTGTCGCAAGACCTTCAATGCCCTCACAGGTACGCCCCTGGCCAAACTGCAGCACCGCGACAAGTGGTTTGATTACCTGCGCTGCATGCGAGACAGTCTGACGTTACGTGTCTCGGCGGCCCGAGTGGGCATCGATTTGAAGACGGCCTTCCGCTGGCGACATCGCTTCCTGAAAACGAGCGCTCAAGACAACGCCAACCCACTATCCGGCATCATCGAGGTAGACGAAACCTTCTTCCTGGAGTCCTGCAAAGGAAAGCGTAATCTCACGCACCGCAAACCTCGAAGGCGCGGCGGGCAAGGCGATATGAAGAAAAAAGGGCAAAAGATTCAGGTTCTTATTGCGCGAGACCGTAACGGAAAGATCAGTGACTTGGTCGATCCGGCGCTCAAGAAATCCACTGTTCATGAATTCTTGGCACCGATCATCGATCGTGACTCGATTTTATGTTCGGACGGGCACAGCTGGTATAAAACCTTCTCTGCCGACCATGGCATTGCTCATCATCGACTGATCACACTCGACAATCAGCGAGTGCTTGGCAAGGAATACCACATTCAGAACGTAAACAGCTATATGAGCCGTTTGAAGGGCTGGATGACGCGCTTTCATGGGGTGGGGACCGAGTACTTACCCAATTACCTGGCATGGCGACGGTTGTTTGAAACCGCGAAGCCAGCAGAGGAAGCGTGGTTTCGCAAGGCGATAGGCGCAGACCAACAACAGATACCAACATAGCCAT